>CAYWRK010000014.1:0-63493 GCA_964461065.1 uncultured Nitrospiraceae bacterium | reverse complement strand
AAGACCTGGTCCATATCGGCCGGAGCGCTACCTGGCGGCTTGACGCTGAGCGCAGCGGGAGTTATCACTGGAACCCCGACAGTATCGGGGACCTTCAACTTCACGGTAAGGGTAACAGATGCCAGCGGCACAACAACAAAGGCTCTGAGCATCATAGTAACAGCATCATCGCTGCCGCTGAGTATAACGACAAGCAGTTTACCGTCTGGGGTAGTGGGCACAGCATACCCTGCAACGACCCTGACGGCAACGGGTGGCTTTGGTGCAAAGACCTGGTCCGTAGTAGCGGGCGGCGGCCCTGGCGGGTCTGGTGGAGCGCTACCTGGCGGCTTGACGCTGAGCGCAGGTGGGATAATCACCGGTACGCCGACAGTATCGGGGACCTTCAACTTCACGGTAAGGGTAACAGATAGCAGTGGCACTACAACAAAGGCTCTGAGCATCATAGTGACAGTAGGGCCATAGCCATGGAGAAAACGTGCGTTAGGGGTTTAAATCAATCGTGTGGATGACGGACAGGGCATGAATACAAGACGAAGAGAGAACGTTTCTGCGCAGATGAAGGGTCGCCGTATGAGTTATCTCATATGGTGGCTTCTTCTGTCCCTGCTTCTTACCGGCAGCGGGAATAGTCTGGCGGCTGAGGATGTTCGGTCTGCCATGGAAATGCAGTGGGGTGTAAAGGTCCTGCCGATCCACCTGTCAGCAGAAGGCTATATGCTTGACTTTCGCTACCGGGTGCTTGATCCGGAAAAAGCTGCGCCCCTCTTTGACCGAAAGATCAAGCCTTACCTGGTTGACGAAGCCACTGGTGCGGTATTGGCCGTACCAGAACCGCCGAAAGTGGGGGCGCTCCGAAATACACGGAAGCCCCAGCCGGACCGCAACTATTTCATCTTGTTTGCCAATCCGGGGCGGTACGTGCAGAAAGGCAAGAGGGTTACTGTAGTGATCGGCGATTTCAAAGCTGAACACCTTGTCGTGGAATGAATTTAGGACATGGCTCAATATAGGTCAAAGATAAATATAGGGAGCGACTTATAACGTGGCGGCAGTAAGATGTTTCATTGCTCTACAGTTTACAATATTGATACTCTGAACCTTGTATCAGCAGCCGGGAATCACCGGGCGAGCGAGGCCGCTACCTGATCTTTGCCCCTTCTTCAACATCTTTCTCAGGCATGAGGATGATCGGCACGCCATCAGCGCCCGTTGCGGCAAGGAGCATTCCCTGTGATTCAACGCCCATCAGCTTTGCGGGCTGGAGATTTGTTACCACGACGATCTTTCTGCCTACAAGGTCTTCAGGAGCATAAGCCTTTCCAATGCCTGCCACGATCTGCCGCATGCCTCCAGTGTCAACCTGAAGACAGAGAAGCTTGTCTGATTTTTTCACTCTCTCGGCGCTTACTACCTTGCCGATCCTGAGCTCGACCTTTGCGACATCCTGTATGGTGATGAGGTTTGTTTCTTCTTTCTTATCTTCCTGCGGTGCTACTGTCTTTATCTCTTCTGTCATCTTCTTTTCCTTTTCTATTCTCGGGAAAAGCTGCTCTCCCTTTGCTGTCTTTATGGTATATCCCGGCATCCATTCCGGATTGTAGATGGCTGGAAACTCACCTGTTTCTGTTCTGCTTTGGCCCGTCTCGCCGGTCAGGGATTCCAGTCCGAGTTGCTGCCATATCTTCTCTGCTGTTGCCGGCATGAAGGGATAGATCGACATGGCAATCAGCCTGAGTGTGTTCCAAAGGTCGAACATCACCTCTTTGAGCCTGGAAGGATCGGTCTTGGCCAGCTTCCAGGGTTCAGTCTGGGCAATATGGTTGTTGGCCGCCCTCACCAGATCCCAGATATGATCGAGAATACTATTAAACTGGCAGCGAGACCAAAGCCGTTCATCGTGCGCTGAGAGGAAGGCATCAACGCATTGCCGTCCGTAATCACTGCCCGCCCTGCCGAAAGGCAAAGGCTTTTCAATAGCACTGCCAAAGTATTTTTCTGCCATGGTGATGAACCTGCTCAGAAGATTGCCCAGATCGTTTGCAAGATCCGTATTGATGCGGTTCACCAGGGCCTGTTCCGAGAAATCACCATCAAGGCCGAAGGGCACTTCCCTGAAGAGAAAATATCTGAAGGCATCTACCCCGTATCGGTCAGCCATGGCATGGGGGTCAACAACATTGCCGACTGACTTGGACATCTTTTTCCCCTCTATTGTCCACCAGCCATGAGCAAAGAGATTGTGTGGCAGAGGAAAGCCAAGTGCCATAAGCATGGTTGACCAGTACACAGCATGGGTAGTGAGAATGTCTTTGCCAACAAGGTGGTGCTCTGCAGGCCACCAGTCAAGTGATGCATGATGTGTGATGCGTGATCTGTCTTTATCTTTTAACCCATTACCCATTACGCTTAACTCATTACGGTCTTTTGCAAGATAGCGCGTTGCAGAAAAATAGTTCACGAGTGCATCGAACCAGACATAGGTGACGAACCTGTCATCAAAGGGAAGCGGTATGCCCCACGAGAGCCGCTGTTTCGGCCTTGATATGCAGAGGTCCCCGAGGGTGTTATTATTCAGGAATCCAAGCACTTCATTCCGCCTTGTCTCCGGAAGTATATAGTCGGGATGTTCGTCAATATAGGCAACAAGTCTGTCACGGTATTTTGACATGAAGAAGAAGTAGTTCTCTTCCTGGATCTGCTCAACAGGTCTGCCGCAGTCAGGACAGTTTCCGCTTACAAGATCCTTCTCTGTCCAGAACCGCTCATCAGGAGTGCAGTACCATCCGGAGTAGGAACGCTTCTCGATCTCTCCCCGGTCCCACAAAATCTGGAGGAGACTCTGCACGGTTTTGACATGATTAGCATCAGTTGTCCTGATAAAGGCATCGTTTGTGATATTCAGTTTCTTCCATATGGCCTTGAAATTATCGACAAGGAGGTCCGCATGATCTTTGGGAGATCGGCCCTTTTCTGCAGCAGCCTTTTCCACCTTCTGTCCATGCTCATCTGTACCGGTGAGGAAGAAGACCTCATGGCCTTTTAGTCTGTGATAACGAGCAAGGATATCAGCTGCAATGGTCGTGTATGCATGCCCGATATGGGGGATATCGTTTACATAATAGATCGGCGTTGTTACGTAGAATTTCTTGCTCACTTGTCTTAGGTACCTGCTTCTGGCTTTTGAGGTCTCTTCTTGCTGCGTCTTCTACGCCTTCTTTTCTGAGGAGTTCCAGGCTGCTGTTCGCTCTTTTGCCCTGCAACAGGAGTCGCTGCTTCTTCCGCAGAATCCGCTGCAGCGGGTTCTGTCTGATCTTCAGGAGGCAGGGCCTCTTCGATCGCTTCCGCGGGCTCAGGCGCGGGTGCCTTTTTTCTTCGCCGCTCTTCGGCGGTCAATGGAGCCTGTCCTTCATGATATTCATACCCCAGACAGCACATAAGCCTGCCGCAGGCGCCTGAAAGTTTTCCGGTGTTGAGCGTAAGATCCTGTTGCTTTGCCATTTTGATTGAGATAGGTTCAAAATTGGAAAGAAAGGCTTTGCAGCAGAGCTCCTGGCCGCAGAGGCCAAAGCCTCCGACCAGTTTTGCCTTGTCCCTTACACCAATCTGGCGCATCTCAATGCGCGTCTTGAATCTGGCTGCGAGGTCTTTGACAAGCTCCCTGAAATCTATCCTCCCGTCAGCAGTGAAGTAAAGAACAATCCTTTTTCGGTCAAGTGTTGCTTCGGCCCGGACCATTTTCATAGGCAATCCCCGCGCCATGACCCGCTCATAGCAGAAGCTTTTCGCCTCCTGCTCGAATTTCTCATTGTCGGTCTTCTGCTTGAAGTCCTCGGGTGAGGCCACGCGAAGCACCTTTTTCAGATCCTTCTGAGAACTTTCAAGGGGATGCGGAGGCTCAACAACTGCTCCGATGCTCAGACCGAATTCTGAATCAATAACGACCTTATCCCCTTTCCGGAGATCAAGATTGTTCGTATCGAACTCGTAGATCTTTCCACAGCTTTTAAATCGTATACCGACAATGTCAGGCATGCTCTGAATATAGTTCCTTTCTCAGCAGGGATGCAGTGTAGTTCCATGTTAGCGATTTGTTCAGATTGAACAGCAGCATGGTCTTTATGAAGCTCAGTTCCTTATATATATCTATTATACCCTGTATCTCAACAGATTTTCCCAACTTCCCTATAGTTTCGGCAAGGTCTTCGTTTATGAGATGAGAGGCTTTTCCGGTTATTCTATGCACCGCAAGATCGCGGACAAACGTCAGTGCAAGATCAAACCATTTCTCCATCTCTTCACGCGAGGCCCAGCCGTCCTTCTCGGCCCGAGTCATTGAGTTAAACAGGTCCATGAACCAATCACGATCTTCCTTGACGTCTGACGATAGGGCAATCCCCGGTCTTCCGAAAGAAAGCCTCAATGCAAGCGCTACTTTGTCATCGCCCATCTTTGCCTTAAGGATCTCTCTGCATGATTGAAGCGAATGCGTATGGAATGAGATCTTCGAGCATCGTGACCGTATAGTCGCAGGAAGACGGTCGGGCCGCGATGTGATCAGGATAATAAGACTGTCTTCTGGAGGTTCTTCAAGGGTCTTAAGAAAGGCATTTGCAGCAGAGGAATTCATGCTGTCTGCATCATCTACAATGACTGTCTTCTTAATTCCTTCAAAGGGCCTGAAGGACAGGGCTTCTTCTATGGCCCGGATCTCCTCTATTTTAATGATGCGCTCTTCCGGTGCGATCGTCACGACATCAGGGTGGGTGCCAGCATTGATCTTGCGGCAGGAGTCGCAGACTTCGCAAGCGTCAAAATCAGTGATGGGTGATGGGTGATGGGTGATGAGTGATACGTCTTTGTCCTTTAGCCCATTACTCATAACGCATAACTCATTACGGTCATTCATGCAATTTATGGCCTTTGCAAAGTTGATAGCAGTGGTTTTCTTGCCGATGCCGGATTCCCCGCAGAAGAGATATGCGCCAGCAAGCCGGTTTCTCTTAAGAATGCCCTGAAGCATGCTGACCGCCTTGTTCTGCCCTATGATATCATTCAATGCCATATGATTTTCCGTGCCTGTCTAATTTCACAAATCTCCCCTAACCCTTTTTTATCAAAGAGGGGTAATATACCGCCCTTTGACAAAGGGAGGGCAGGAGGGATTTTACAATTGTAAGTCGTCATTAATAGGAGTATGTCAAGAAGTCATGCTCTGCAAAAATGAAGCAACAATATATTTAATTTTTTCATGAACAGTTTCTACACTCCCATCACAGGAGATGACCCGTATCCTATCCGGCTCCTGAGCCGCAATCTCGAGGAAGCCTTTTCGCACCTTCTCATGGAATGCAATATCCTCGAGTTCGAGTCTGTCACGCTTGTTAATCTCCCTGTTTCTCTGCAGGCCTGTTTCAACATCTATATCAAGCAGAAGGGTCAGATCAGGTCGCATGCCTTTTGTAGCGATTGCATCAAGGTCATCTATTATTTTACGGTCTATGCCTCTTCCATATCCCTGGTACGCGAGCGTGGAATCACTGAACCTGTCGGTAACAACAATCTCTCCCCTTGCCAGTGCGGGAGCAATGACCTCTCTGATATGCTGCACCCGGGCTGCATTATAGAGAAGGAGTTCGGTTACGGAGTCCATTTCTTTACTGTCAAGAGAAAGAAGGAGCTCACGTATCTTCTGACTTATGGCTGTGCCGCCAGGCTCTGCTGTACGCACTGCGACCTGTCCACGCTGCTGCAGATATTCAGCCAGCAGTTTTGTCTGTGTTGATTTTCCTGTGCCCTCAATGCCTTCGAGAGAAATGAAGAGACCTTTCATGCTATGTCTTCTTTCAATCGTATGAGAAGCTGAAAGATCTTGACTGCCTCTTGTATAGTCCTCGATCCTGTTCCGCACGAAGGGGTTATGAGCATACGGGATCGAATGAGCTCCTGTGGAATATGCTCTGAAAGCGTGCGCAGGCCAACTTGAAATCTTTCGCGGATAGAGTCAGGATTCTCATCCTGGATAGCATCTGATGTCGGCACAATGCCCCATGCAAAGTACCCGCCCTTTTCAAGAAAGTTCCTGCATTCCTCATGGTACAGGGCAAGGGTTTCAAGGTAGTCATAGGCATCGAAATTCACGATATCTGCCCCGCTTTTCATTACCATTGGCCAGTCAGCATTTCCGCATGAGTGGATGCCGGCAATCCCTCCTTCAGCCTTGATCGTCTTGACCATTTCCTGGAGCAGCCTGAGAGCCTCATCGGTGCTTACGCCGAGATAGCTTGAGCTCCCGAGGGCAGAAAGAATCGGTTCGTCAATAAAAATGATGACGCTCTCAGCGTGCTGTTTCAGCATATCTATCTGCCAGCGGGTCTTTGCCTGAAGGAGCATGAGTGAGATCTCGCGGAACTCTTCATCAAAGTATGCGGCTTTGCCTGTATTATCTTTAAGCCCGAGCGTGAAGGTGAGCGGTCCGGTAACATGTCCCTTAAGGATGCTGAACCGTCTGCCCTTGATCATCCGGAGAAAGGCATGCAGGCCCTGGGCATAATCCTCGGATATGGCAATTCTGCTTTCCGGTGTACAGCTCTCGTAAAAGCGCTCCAGTTCATCGGAGGTATTTTTTTCGATCCATACCAGTTCTTTGTCCGGATCAAGCTTTAGAAACGGCATGCCCTCGGAGAACTGGGGTATCATGAACTCTTTAAAGGATATCTTCGGAAATTGGGGCCAAAACGGTATATCAAAAGAACTGAGCACGAGCCTGCAGCCATCAATAGCGCTGCGGTGAGGAAGGCTTCCGATCCCTGTTGTCATAGATGGCTTTAACATCCATGAATGATACTCTATAAGAGACAATCCTTTCAAAGTCTTTTTCCTGAAAATAGTATAATGAAACATGAAGAAACTTCTCTTTATTCTGTTTCTCTTTCCATCTTTATCAGCAGCCTTTATCCCTGACGATGAGGTTGCGGTCCTTCAGCGGACCTCAGCTGGCTGGTCAACAGGAGAGAGGATAGCCTTCTGGGCAGAGCAGTTTATTAACACACCGTATGATCCTGATCCTCTGGGAGAATATGTGAGAAACAGCGTTCTTGTTGCTGATGAACGGGTGGACTGCATGTACCATGCATTCAGATCTGTTGAGCTTGCCCTGGGGAAAAATCCTGATGACTCGTTAACCGTTGCCCTTGATAAGCGCTTTCATGGCAAGGGCCTTGTTGAGAACGGAAAGGTCAGCAACTATGCAGATAGGTTCAGGTATGGCGAGGACATGATCGAAAGCGGAAAATGGGGCAGGGAAATCACCTCAGAGCTTGGAGAAACCGTGATGATAAAGGGTGCGCGAGGCCGCGAACGTGTTACGATGATACGGAAACACGATATCCCGAACATGCAGAGCAGACTCCAGAACGGTGACCTTGTTTTCTTTGTCAAGGACCCGAAAAAAAGGGTCTCAGGAGAGATTATCGGGCATATCGGCGTGATAAAGATCGAAGCAGAAACGACCTATCTTGTGAGTGCCTTTGGCAGAAAAAACAGAGGAGGAACCGTAAGGAAAATCCCTTTATCGGAATATTGCACCGGGATGTCATTTGCCGGGATAAGAGTATCCCGTCTGGAATAAGCATGCACTGTCCAGTTGCGATATAGCCTCTTGGAACAGACAGGTCTAATTATTTGTTCCTCCTCTGATGCTTGGTTTTCCTGAGCAGTTTCTTATGTTTATGCTTGCTCATCTTCTTCTTACGCCACTTAACAACGCTTCCCACAGACTCACCTCCTTTTTTTATTGGTTCAATATACTATAGTCAGCAGTAAGGGTCTAAAACACTCTGAATCTATCCCTTTGCTGCATGCTGATTGCCGCCGGTTAGTCTCTTGAATTCTTTTGCCTGGTCAATAAATGCTTCAAGCTGTATATCGGTTGTCAGGGACTCTGTCCCGTCGTAAGAGATGCTCAAAAACGGGATGCTATGGTTATTCTTGACTCCCCGCAGAAGTGCATTGACTATAGTACCAGGCATACAGCCAAAAGGCATGGCATTGATAATACCTGAGGCCCCTCTTCTGACAAGGTCAATACTCTTGCCTATGCTCAGGATTGCCTCGCCTTCAAGGGTCGGGTGGATATAGGGGCGTGCATTCCGCATGACCGCAAGTGTATCAGGTTCATGCAGTGTGCGTAAAAAGCCGTCAAAAAGCCTTCCCAATCTATGCTCTACCCTCTTTTGAAAGAACCTCGTCAATAGAAGAGTAATCATACCAGACAGGTCTTTTTTAATCAAGACCTTGCGAATACCCATGAGACTGACATAGCTGATCCATTCATCAACTGGGGTGAGATATGCCTCTCCGCCGAGGATCTCAACCTTCCTCACAAGATTTTCATTGGAGAACCTGTTAGAGCGGACAAAAATCTCACCCACAATGCCGATGAGGGGTTTTCCTTCCTTCTGCACGGGGATACACTCAAATTCGTTCCGCGCTTTTTTCAGTATTTCTTCAATATTTCCGTTTTTTGCGCTTAGTGTTCTGTATAGCGTCTGCAGATGTTTTTGATAGAGACGGTCAGTTGCTCCCTTTTCCTTTTCATAGGGCCTTGTCTCCAGAAGACATTTTCTGAGAAGGCTGATGGAAACTACTCCCTCCCAGACCCTCATTGCATATCCTTTACCGACAAGACCAAGGTGTTTATAGAAATTTTCATCCTGGCTAGGTGAAAAGACCGGAAGCTCTTCCATGCCAAGATCACGTATCACCTGCCGCTGGAAGATATTATATTGACCGAACCTGCAGGGACCTGTTCCCGATGGCATAAAAAAAGCGGACTTCCCCGGATCAAATCCGGGTTCCAGAGCCTTTTTTACCATATCCCCTGTTGTGACTGCGCAGGGATAGCATTCCTTCCCTGATACGAACCTCCTGCCCAGATCAACAGACTCCTGACTCGATTCCGGGAGCACTTCTGCAGCTGTGCCGCAATATGAGAAGGCTGCTGCTATCGCAAAGGCATGATCAGACATATGAGGGATATAGACGGTACGGGAAGTATCATGCTTTATGCGTGATGGGTCTGAAGACGGCGACGCATGATGCATGATGCGTGACCTGTTTTTACGCTTTATCCCGTCACCCATTGCGCATAACTCATTACGGTTATTGATGCTGTCGAGAAAGGCCTCGCAACGCGTTATTGCCCCGGCATCCGCACTGTGTGCATCAAGTTCAAGATGGAGGTAGGATTTTCCTGCAAGCTCTTCTTCAAAGAATTTTAAAATGAAGGAGTCAGGGCCGCAGGAAAAGTTGCCGATATAGACTGCATCAAGGAGAGGGTTTGAGGCTATTATTCGGGCTGCGCTGAGGATCCGCTGCCCTGCTCTCCAATACATATTGGGCCAGTCTTTTCTTATTCCCTCCTGCTCCAGCGGCAGAAAATCCATCGGGATGGTCAGGACGCCAAGATTGTTGATCTTTTTAGGGATGTCAAGATTCATGCCCTTATCAAAGGAGTTGTATGCTCTCCCGACAATAACAACGGCCTTTTCGTTCAGTAATGAAAGGACGTCTCTTCCTTTTTGTTTTATAGCCTGAACGAAGGCTTTCTGCATCTTGTCTGCGGCAGCCATGGCTGACGATATCTCGGCAGAGGATATCTTGAACTGCTTCAGGCATCGCCGGAGTTCTTTCTTAAGGTTATCCCTTCCCCTGGACAGACTGACCGCAGGCATGATAAAGGTTGTGTCTGGGAATGCAGTCTTTGCCATGTAAGGCATGGCTTGAGTATATGGACAGGCAAGGCCGGCCATCACAGTATCAGTATCAGCATTTAGATCTATAAAACTTGGAACAAGAACAGCATCTACCTTTTCCTGTAAAAGATGAGCGATGTGGCCATGAGCTACCTTAACAGGGAAACATGTCTCTGCAAGGATGGTCTCATTGCCAAGGTCAATTATGCTCCTTTCTGCCGGGGGAGAAACTACAACCTCGAAGCCGAGCTCCCAGAAGAGAGTTGCCCAATAGGGCAGAAAATCATGGAAATAGAAGATAAAGGGAATGCCGAGCTTCCCTCGTGAAGCGTGAAGCGTGAAGCGTGAAGCGTTTTCATTTGTCAACTTGTTTCGCTTTACGAATAACGCTTTACGGTCGTTATGCGCCTGCCAGAGCCTCTCATCCCTGAATGCGAAGAGGTCAGTCAGGTCAGCGCGGATCGGTCTCTTTCTCACATCATATTTTTCGCACCTGCCGCCGTAATAGAGATGGTCCTTTTCACCTTGCACGTTTATACGGTTGATCTCGCAGATGTTAGAACAGCCTTTGCATGCAAAAGACATTATCTCGTATGGGCGCTGTGAGGCCTCAAAGCCTTTGAAGGCCGTAAGGCGTGAGGCGTGAGGCGTAAGTTCTCCGGAAGGCTTTGTCGTGACTCTTGCCCCTTGCCCCTTGCCCCAGTTTTTCATGTGTTCCCTTGCTATTAATGCCATACCGATGGCGCCGGTAACGTCATGATGTTCCGGCACAATGACCTTCTTGCCAAGATAATTTTCGAAGGCCGCAACCACTGCTTTATTAAAGGCGACTCCGCCCTGAAAGAATATCTTGTTTCCGATGGGACGCTTCCCGACGACACGGTTTATGTAGTTTTGAACTATAGAATAGGCGAGCCCTGAAAGAAGGTCTTCTTTCGGCAAACCTCTCTGGAGGTTAATCATAAGGGAGTTTTCCATGAAGACGGTGCAGCGTTCACCCAGCCTGCAGGGATTCTTTGCACACAATGCAATCTCCTGAAATTCAGCCTTGACTGAAATGTTCAGTTTCTCGGCCTGTTCTTCTATAAACGAACCTGTTCCAGCAGCGCATGCCTTGTTCATCTCGAAGTCGACAATAACGCCGTTCTTTAGTGCTATATATTTCGAGTCCTGACCGCCAATTTCAAAGATGGTGTCAACATCTTTATCAATAAAGGCCGCAGCTGTTGCCTGAGCTGTTATCTCGTTTTTTACGATGTCTGCGCCTATATAATCTGCGATCATGTACCTGCCTGAACCGGTGGTGCCCACTCCGGCAATCGCAATTCTTTCGCCGACTTCTCTGCATATATCCTCAAGCCCCTGCTTTACTGCTTCAATAGGCCTGCCTGCTGTCATGAGGTAGCGTTTGGCAATAACATTGCAGTCTTCATCTATAATTGCGAGGTTTGTGCTGATCGATCCGATATCAACACCCAGAAAGGCCGTGATGCGTGATCTGTGATGCGTGATCTGTGATGAGTCTGAAGACGGTGATGAGTTCTGTTCAGACTTTAAGAGTTCTTTACATTTTGACCCATTACCCATTACCCGCAACCCATTACCGTCTCTAAGGTGTCTTTCCGTGAAGTCAGTTCCTGGCGTAATGAGAGGCGAATATCCTTTTTCCTGCGGCTTCTCATTAGTTATGAAATCTTCCAGCAAAGACAGGTCAAAGGCATGAAATCTTCCAGAATCCAGGTCTTTCCATGCTGCGCCGATTGCGCCCATGAGAGCGAATTCCTTTGGGATGAACAAGTTGTCAATAGCGAATATCTCACTGAAGGCCCTTACCATGCCCTGATTTGCTGCAACGCCACCCTGGAAAGAGACAGGTTTTTCAAGAATGCGGCCTTTTGCGATAGAGCCTTTGAAGTTGCGGGCTACGGCAAAACAGAGTCCGGCGGCAATATCTGCTATTGGAGTTGCGATCTGCTGCAGATGGATCATATCAGACTTGGCAAAGACGCTGCATCTTCCCGCAATCCTGGGCGGATTTCGTGACTCAAGACTAAGCCTGCTGAACTCCTCGATCGAGAGGTTGAGTCGTTCTGCCTGCTGGTCAAGGAATGAGCCGGTGCCAGCTGCGCAGACCGAGTTCATCGCAAAGTCTTTTGCTGCGCATGTATCCTTGTCAAGGAAGATAAGTTTTGAATCTTCACCGCCAAGTTCAATGATCGTTTTTATCCCGGGATAGAGCTTTCGTGTTGCATAGGTATGGGCAACAACTTCATTGACCGGGGGAATGTTGAGAATAGTTCCGATTAATCTTCCGGCAGAACCAGTGAGAGACAGTGAGGTGCCACTCGCGACGCATGGCGACTTACGCATTGTAGTCTTTAGCAGTTCGAGCGAGGCATGAAGCGGCCTTCCCTTATGACGCAGATAGGCGCTGTCGAGAATGATTCCCCTATCATTAAGGATAATAATCTTAACTGCTACAGATCCCGCGTCAAGGCCGATATATTTCATAATTTTGAAGGCTTTTTTGTTGCATTATACCATAAGGATTTGTTAGATATGAGCTTTTCCCAGGCTGACAGAGACATGCTTAGTAAGAGCTGTTCTCCTTAGCAGGTAGGAATGGCTGACATAGAATTGATATGCGATATATTTTATTCATATTCTCATCTAATAATTGACACAAAAGAATATACACTGACATTTAATGTCACTTGACTCTGAATTGTTATCATTGGTATCGTTATTTGCTTTATAAAACAGCAGGTTTGATTGTCATTCGCTGGCATAGCATTTGCATATTATTACGATAGCAGCAACTGAATCAGGCTTTTGGTAGTGTGACATTTTGTCGCATAATTCTTAATCTCAAAGTACAAGGAGGAAGCATCATGTACCAGGCAATGAGCAATGTCAAGAATCAAAAAGGCTTTACCCTCATCGAACTTCTGATCGTTGTCGCAATCATCGGTATTCTCGCGGCAATTGCCATACCGGGCTATCTCGGTATGCAGGAAAGATCAAGGAAGGGAGCAGTCACAAGGTCAGCAGCAGCAGCAGAGCCGGATCTTCAGGGTTGGCTTTTGGCAGCAGGCAAGGGCCTTGCGGCTGGAACAGGACCTGCAGGTCAGCTTGTCGAGGTTGACACTACTGGAGATGGCGTTGTCAACTCTCTCACAGACGCAAACAACTCGCAAATAGGCAACTGGCTTGCTGCAGGAACCCTGTGTTCTACTTATTCCTCTTCCAAGTGGAATCTTCAGGGTGAAATGTCACCATGGGCATCAACAACAGGAACTCTGTGGGTTGCGGGAGCTGCTGCGAGCGGCAAGATTTCCTGCAGTGTACAAGGTACTGCAGCTCGCATTACTGCTCAGGATTCATTCGGTAATACGATACATACCAAAGTGGTCTATTCTGATTAGTCCTCTCCGAAAGGAAGCAATCAGGTTAGGGGGGCTCCCCCCTAACCTGATTTTTTTATGATGCATAGCAAACTCAAGTTCCTTAAAGCCCTGCTATTTCTCTTATTGTTTTCCTCTTTTCTCTACTGCTATTTACTTACGCCGCTGTGGGACTATGATTTCTGGTGGCATATCTCAACAGGCAGATATATTGTAACCGAGGGGCACCTGCCTCAATTAGATCCGTTTTCATATACCTCTGTTATGGAAGAAAACAAGAATATCTTTCCTGAGCGGGAAGCTTTTTTCCTGAAGCAGTACTGGCTTGCCCAGACCATATTCTATTTCATTTATTCGCTATTTGGATCATCCGGCATGGTAATTATCCGCTCTCTCCTGCTCCTTATGACCGTTTTTACGGTATCCTGGCGGCTATGGCGAGATGGCGTTAGTTTTTATATTAATTTTGTGTTCACTTTTTTGCTGTTTATGCTCAGTCTCAGAGCGCTCGGAGAGAGGCCTGTGCTCTTCTCCATGCTTTTCACGGCTCTTGTCATATTTCTTCTCGAGGAGTTCAGAGAGAGGAAAGGGCTGTTGTTGTACCTGCTTGCACCGCTGATGCTTGTCTGGGCGAATATGCACGGGGCTTTTGTCCTCGGCATCATAGTTATTTCTCTCTATGTGTTGAGTGAGGCCTTGAAATTCGGGTTCCGGCGGTCTGAGCTGACACAAAAGGATGCTGTAGTCTTCTTTTCAGCCACCCTCATGGCAGTTCTTGTTACGTATATTAATCCCTGCGGATGGGATGCTTTTTCTATGTCCCTGCATCCAAAATATGAGATATTTCAGAAGGGTATTCAGGAATATGTATCGCCCTGGGTTGTTTATAGGGAAAAGATCGGCACTCTTGACTACAACTATGTGGCAATAGCAGCTCTGTTTCCGCTTGTCGTGATCCTCAGAAACAGGAAGATGGGCCTTGCCCATTTTCTTGTGCTGCTAGGTTTCTTTGCCATGAGCGCAAAGGCAGGCAGGTTTACCTTTTTTTACGGCATTGTTGGTTCCATGCTGCTGGGCAAGGAAATTGGTCCTCTCGTTACCGGCTTCATAGAAAAAAGACTATCTGCTGAAACTTATCAAAAGATACAGGCTGGATTTGCACTGGCTGCAGTTGTTTCAACAGCTATTTTTGTGTTAGGACTGTCATCATCCGGGAGACCGAGACTGGGCGTGGCCCGGCAGTGGAGCGTGCCTGAGAAGGCAGTCGATTTTATTGAAAAGAACAACCTGCGGGGAAATATTTTCAATGACTACGGTTACGGCGGGTATCTAGCCTGGAGGCTCTATCCCAGAAAGACCTTTATCGACAGCAGGACCCTGAATCTTACAGTCACGAATGAATATTCCTGGGTTACTGATGCTATAGAAAAAATCGACGGTATCAGGACAGCTAATGAAAAGACACCGCTATGGGAAGGAATCCTGAATCACTACAAGATCAGTTATATGTTTTTGTCGATCACGGACATTTATGGCAACCTGTTTCCTGTTATTCTTGAACTTGCAACAAGTGAGAAGTGGGTGCCTGTTTATATTGATAAGATGAGTATCATTTTTGTCAAAGACATACCTGCAAACAGAGAGGTCATTTCGAAGTATAAGATGGCCGATGAATATGTGTATAATGTTCTCATATACAAACTCGCATCCATGACACAGGCAGACCGTATCAATCCGCGTTATTTATATTCGCTCGGAAGGCTTTTTTCAAAGGTCGGCCGCTATGAGGATGCATTGAAAGCATATCGTCTTGCTGCTGACCGTATGCCGCATCCGGATTTAATGAAGAAAATTGAAGAGACGGATGCTATAATCGCTGAGCAGAAAGCGGCAGGCGGCAAGGAGAGTCGCAGCCCTCAAAAAACGAAATAATGAAAAAAGCATGGCTCAATAAAAATGTCCTTGTAACAGGATGCACAGGGCTTCTTGGCTCCTGGCTTTCTGAGGAACTTCTCGGCCAGGGAGCTAATGTGGTGGCGCTGGTGAGAGACCATGTGCCTCAGTCACGGGTGAACAGGGAAGGGCTTTTAGAAAAAATCTCTGCAGTGGTGGGATGCCTTGAGGACACGGCGCTTGTTGAGCGTGCGTTAAATGAATACGAAATTGATACAGTGTTCCACCTTGGAGCACAGACGATCGTTCCGATCGCTAACAATAATCCTCTTTCTACGTTCGAGTCAAACATCAGGGGAACCTGGATTTTGCTCGAAGCCTGCAGGCGTAATCGACGGGTCAAAAAGATCGTTGTAGCATCGAGCGACAAGGCCTACGGCGACCAGGAGCATCTTCCCTACAATGAAGATATGCCGCTCAGGGGAAGGAATCCCTATGATGTATCCAAGAGCTGTGCAGATCTCATTTCCCAGATGTATTTTCATTCCTATGGTTTGCCGGTCTGTGTCACGCGATGCGGAAATCTTTTCGGCGGCGGCGACCTTAACTTCAACCGAATAGTTCCGGGCACCATACGGTCAGTTCTGTTTGGCGAGCAGCCGGTTATCAGGAGCGACGGAAGTTTTGTGCGGGATTATTTTTATGTGAGAGATGCAGCCAAGGCCTATATACTTCTTGCAGAGCAGATGGACGATTCCGGGCTCTGGGGGCATGCATTTAACTTTGGCAATGACGAGCCGATAACGGTCCTGGAAATCGTGAAGGAGATCCTTGCGGCTATGGATACCGCAGGCTTGGCTCCATTGGTGCTTAATCAGGCGAACAGTGAAATTCACAAACAGTATCTTTCGTCAGAGAAAGCGCGCACCATGCTTCACTGGTCCCCATCCTTTTCTCTTCAGAAGGGGCTTGCAGAAACGGTTGATTGGTATAAGGCTTTTTTCAGCTCAACAAAATAGCAATGGATAAGGACTATGTTTCTCTCTATCACGCACTGGAGGAGTCGCATTGGTGGTTTGTCGGCCGGCGTGATATGGTATGGAGGCTTCTTAAAGATCTTGACAGAAACCTGTCGATTCTGGAGGTTGGTTGTTCTGGAGGGCCCCTTATGCGGCTGCTCCAGAGGAATGGGTTTGCAAAGGTTGCCGGGATCGATATTAATGAATGCTCTATTGAGCTATGCAGGAACCTTGGGCAGACCACGGTGAAGGTAGCTGACGGACGCGCTACAGGGTTCAGCGACGAACAATTTGATATTGTGATTGCTTCGGATGTGCTTGAACATATTGAGGACCCTGTCCAGGGACTGACTGAATGGTCGAGAATACTGAAGCCGAAGGGCATCCTGCTTATGTTTGTGCCTGCATTTCAATTTCTCTGGAGCAGGCATGACGAGGTTAATCGCCATTACCGGCGCTACACAAAACAGGAGGCAGCAGCCCTTCTGAAACAGGCCGGGTTTTGTATTGAACGCACAGCATACTGGAACTTCTGCCTTTTCTTTCCTGTGTTGCTCGTTCGCACCATGCGAGGGATGTTCAGCAGGCAGCAAGGAGAAAATGAGGGAGGTGACCTGGCTGCATCAGGTAAAATTATGAACCGAATTCTTGAAAGCGTGCTCAAGATTGAAAATAGTATGCTGGCAACTGGGCTGAACTTCCCCCTTGGTCTCAGTCTGTTTACGGTTGCAAGGAAGCCATGAGAAGAATAGGCCTCTTATCAGTTGTTATCCCCTGCCACAATGAAGAAGAGATCGTCCGCGGAACACATAAAAGGCTGTCTGATATTATGGCTGGCATGCTTTCGCGCGGGATAATATCAGGGTACGAACTTGTATTTGTTGATAATGGATCTACTGACAGGACACTCTACGAATTGAAGGCCCTCTTTGCTCAGGATCCGCGCTTGAGAATCATATCACTCAGAAGAAACTTCGGGTTTCAGGGATCACTCTCCGCCGGACTCTATCATGCAAAGGGTGATGCTGTTGTAACCATAGATGCTGATCTTCAGGATCCGCCGGAGAAGATAGAGGAGATGATCGGCCATTATGAGCAGGGGCACGACCTCGTACTTGGCGTCAGAAAATCCCGGGAAACAGACTCTTTTTTCAAAAGGTTCTTTGCCGAGAGCTATTACCGGCTTCTCAAGGTCCTCGGTGTGAATATTGTATATAATCACGGTGACTTCAGGCTCATGTCAAGATCACTTCTGGCTGAGTTCAATGCCCTTCCTGAGAGAAATCGGCTTATCAGGGCGATGATACTGCAGTTGGAATCCCGGTATGCTGTCGTCTCGTATGAACGGGAGAAGAGGATGGCAGGAGAATCCAAGTTCACTATCAGTTCCCTCTTCTCGCTCAGTCTTGACGGCATAGTTTCATTTACGTATATCCCCCTCCGATTTGCATCTATTGCTGGCATAGCATCAGCTTTTATTGCTGCCGCCGGGAGTTTCTGGGTGCTGTACATCAAGTTGTTTACTGACAAATTTATACCCGGATGGGCCTCTATACTTTTGCCTGTTTTGGCTGTGGGAGGCCTCCAGTTATTTGCTCTTGGCATAATAGGAGAGTATATTGGCAGACTCTATGTCGAGGTGAAGCAGCGGCCCCTGTTCGTTGTACGCGAGGAATTTTCACACTCTTGCGGGGCTGACGGGACAGAAAAGAGCAGAGGAGATGTCGTATGAAAAGAGACGAGATTCCCGTAGTGATCCTGGCAGGAGGTTTCGGAACGAGGTTGAGAGAACAGACAGAGTTCATACCCAAGCCGATGGTCCCTGTAGGGGGAAAGCCGATACTCTGGCATATTATGAAGTTATATGCCCATCACGGGTTCAGGCGTTTCATCATCTGTCTGGGCTATAAAGGCGAGGTTATCAAGGAATATTTTTTCAATTATCGGATGAGGACCCATGATTTTACTATCAATCTTGCCAAAGAGGAGAGTATTGTTTTTCACAATTCAGGTGCTCAAGATGACTGGGAAATTACCCTTGCAGACACCGGGCTTAAGGCAATGACCGGAGCCCGCATAAAGAACGTTGAAAAATACATCAACGCTGACCTGTTCCTTCTGACCTATGGCGATGGCGTTTCTGATGTTGATGTGAACAAAGCTGTTGATTTTCACCTCGCACATGGCAAAGTGGCAACGGTAACTGGCGTCAGACCCCCTTCACGGTTCGGGGAGCTGGTTATCGAGGGCGATCGCGTTGCAGAATTCGGGGAAAAGCCTCAGACCGGTGATGGTGTGATCAATGGCGGGTTTTTTGTTTTGAGCAAAGGCGTCTTCAAATATTTGTCCTCTGATGATGATTGCGTGTTTGAGAAAGAGCCGCTCGAAAGACTTGCGAAGGACCGTAATCTCATGGTTTACCACCATTCAGGATTCTGGCAGTGCATGGATACGCTCCGTGATATGGACTTTCTGAACCGTCTTTGTGAAAGCGGAGATGCTCCCTGGAAAGTATGGAATGACGCATAGTAAGGAGTTTGCCGGCATACCTGTCCTGGTGACCGGTGCGAATGGTTTTATCGGTTCCCATCTGAGTCGGTATCTGGTCAACCTTAATGCCGATGTCCATGTTTTTGTGAGAGAAAGCAGCGATAGATCTCGGATTCGTGATAGAGAAGACCGGCTGACTGTCTGGCATGGAGACATTACTGACTATAGCTCGGTTCTCCGCTGTCTTGCCAATGCAAAACCGAAGATTATTTTTCATCTTGCTGCAGTTCGTGACGTAACAAGAGATATCCGACTCCTTGATCCCATGTTTTCTATTAATTTATCAGGAACGCTCAATCTTTTGAGGGCAGTCCAGGAAGCAGGGATATCTCCTTCGTGCATAGTTAACACAGGCAGCTCTGAGGAGTATGGCAAGGGTCAGACTCCCTTTGTTGAATCGCAGAGGGAAATGCCGGTTTCCCCCTATTCTGCCAGCAAGGTGGCTTCAACGCATCTCGCCCAGATGGTGCACAAAAGCCTTGCTATACCTCTTGTTACGCTCAGACCTTTCCTTGCGTTCGGGCCTGGGCAGGATACTGACATGTTTGTTCCGTCTTTGATCAGGCACTGCCTGGAGAAGAAGGACTTCAGAATGACCTCAGGCGACCAGACAAGGGACTTTGTGTATATCGATGACATCGTTGACGCCTACCTGCGGGCTGCTCTCAGTAGCTCAGCTATCGGAGAGGTCATCAACATCGGCAGTGGGGTCGAATATCGCATCAGGGATATTGCTGAAAAGATACTTCAAAAAATGGGCAATCCAATACGGCTTAGCATTGGCGCGAGGGAGAAACGTCAGGGGGAGGCAGATCATTTCTTCTGCTGCAACAAAAAAGCCAACGAAATTCTTGGCTGGAGTCCTAAGATCGGCATTGATCAGGGATTGGATAGAACTATCTCATGGTTCAGGGATTCAGGCGTTAGCTCACATACAGGATCGTAAAGAACTCCTATGGTAAGGCAGGATTATTCGATCAGCGGGAATAAGGCGCTGTTTATTACTATTTTAACCCTTGGGGTGATCGCGGTTTTTCTGAAAGCTGTCTACATGCTTCCGCTTGCCAGTTCTCTGGTCTGGTTTGTCGGTGTTTTTATCTGTTTTTATGCGCCCGGCAACCTTCTCCTGGGATTGTTGAAATGGAAGGAGCAGGAATACCTTGGAACAATTGCTCATTCCATCGCTCTTGGTGTTGCCCTTGTGCCAGTGGTCTACACTTTCTTTCGAATATTGTCTCTGCCCTGGCTGCTTTATATTTTTATTGGAGGACTGCTTATCATTTGGTCCATAATCACAATTCGTGACTGGCATCGAAGAGATAAACCTCAAACAAGCGCACTTGAGCTATTGGTAATATTCGTCTTAGGGGTGTTCGTCCTCGCCCTGCTTCACCTGAGCAATTTTACCGATGTTGTTTATGAGGGGCGTGATTTGCTCATGCGGCATACCAATCTGAATGAGTCCATCTTTCATCTGGGCATTATCAATACGCTGAAAAATGTATATCCTCCATTTTTCCCTTACGCCAGTGGTGTAATTATCGGACACTATCATCTTAATATGCATCTTGAGATAGAGATGTTCAGCCGTTTATTTCAGATAGATACGATAAGGCTTGCGTACTTTTATTTTCCGCTTCTCTATTTTTCTCTTCTCGTTTATCTCCCCTATCTTTTTGTCAGAAGATATTTGGGATCAAGATTAGTCGGTGTGGTGACCGGTCTCCTGATCTTTGGATCTGACCTGTCGTTTCTTCCCGGTATTTTCGGGATGTTGCCAAAGGAAGGACCCTGGAACAACCTTTTTAACTCAACTACCTGGCCCCTTTTAACGCTGAACGGTTTTTTGCCTGCAATGATTGTTATGTTTCTCTGCATTCTTCACCTGAGGGAGTATTTTGCTGAAGGCAAAACTAAGCACCTGCTTATTTTTGCAGTGCTTGGATTCGCTGGATACGGCTTCAAAAGCTCAATCGGTCCCCATATAATGGCTGCTGCATGCCTCACTGGAAGCCTTCTACTTCTTCGTAACGAGCGGCAAAAAGGAAAGATGGTTATTATATTTTCAGTGATATCAGTGCTGGCAATGGCTATAGATATCGTGGCATTAAGGGGGGGGGCAGGAACCCAGATTGCCAGTTTTTCACTGTTTGATCGTTTCAGGGAATCGCTTGACCTGCTTGGCTTCAAATATCAGTCAATTACTTTTCTTCTGTTGGCCTTGCCTATTTCAGTTGTTGCGATTTTAGGGGCAAGAGTAATATTTATCCCGGTTGTAATTGAAAGCTTTCGGAAAAGCTCATTCAACGCAACGATAATATTTATCTTTTTCTTTGTCGCGACAGGCTATGTGTTGTCAGAATTGATTTTTTTCGGGCCGAATGTACCAACAGGCATGCGGACGAATAATGCAATGTGGTTTTCCTTTGAGGCCTTGATTGCAGCATGGTTATTGATGTCCTATGGGTTGGTACGACTTGAAAAAGAGCCGGATAAATTCTGGCAGGCTATCAGTTTTGTTCTGATATTGTCACTGCCGGGGACCATGGAGTTTCTATCTCTAAGGCAAATCAAGAACTATGATGTCTTCAGCCCCAATGCGCTGGAGGTCGTCTCTTTTCTTGAAACCATTCCACCAGATGCAGTTATTCTTCATCCTCCTAACATGAATACTGCTTCACTATCTGCAAACCTTGCCGGTCGGCAAACAGTAATAAGCATCTATCAGTCATTTGTAATGCATTCTGCAGGCCAGGCAGAATCGGCACTGCGCCTGAAGGATATCGAAATATTCTTCAGTGAAAGTGGCATCAATAGTCGGCCATTGATCTTAGAGAAATACCATGTGACGCATGTTTATGCGCCGTTATCTTATGCGCAGAGATTTGACAAGGAACTGATGCTGCAACCGGTTCTGAAGAACGCAGAATATGTTGTGTATCGGGTCACTAAGGTCTATAATGGAAGACAGGCAGAGCAATAAGCATGTACTTTTCTGGCTGCAGAAGACAAATAGTTATTGACTGATAGGTCATTTTGTTTGAAAATAAAACTCAGCTTCTTATTGTGACGAGTTTCAGGAGGATATGAAATGGACAAGAAAGGTTTCACTCTGATCGAGCTTTTGATTGTAGTAGCGATTATCGGCATTCTTGCGGCTATCGCAATCCCTGGTTATTTGGGAATGCAGGCGAGAGCAGCGAGGACAGAGGCATATACGAACCTGGAGAACTTGCGGCTGCTTGAAGAGCAGTACTTCGCAGAAAATGGTTGTTATTCCAGGGTTGCCGGAGCATGTGTTGGTCCCACGGCGTACGCGAATATAGCAGCTATTCAGGTATTGCTCCCGAGATTCAGACCAGGAACAAGCCCGCAGTTCACCTATTCGCTAGCTACGACCGGTGCGACTGCTACCTGTTTTACTGCGACAGCTACAGGTGCTGTCCCACGGGTAGCGGGCGAAACGTTTACGATTGACTGTAATAACAACAGAAACTTCTGATGGATGTTTCATTACCCCCTGAGCAGAGCCGGTTTTCCGGCTCTGCGATAATTGGGGTTGTCGGGATTCTGCTTCTCGGATTTCTTATCTATAGCAGCATAGTACAGGCCCCCTTTATCTTTGATGACAGGCACGTCATTACCGAGAACCAGACGATGAAAAGCCTGCCGTTGGTGCTACGGAATTTCTCGAACAGTCGGTATGTCGGGTATCTGAGTTTTGCGCTGAATTACTCTTATGGCGGTCTTGCTGTTCAGGGATATCACCTGATAAATATCGTCATCCACCTTGCCAATGCCATGATTTTGTTTCTTCTCATTCGTCTTTTTTGTTCCACTCCGGGGGTTCAGAATAGGCATTCCTCAACAACTTTTCTTATATTTTCTACTGTATTCATTTTTCTTGTGCACCCAATACAGACCCAGGCGGTTTCGTATATTTCCCAACGTTTTGCTTCTCTTGCCGCTCTGTTCTACCTCACTTCATTGTTCTTTTATGTTAAAGCAAGACTCTGCCAGACAGGTGCTGAGGAAAAGAGCTTTTTAAGAATAATTGGTTTTTTTTCTGTCTCGCTTCTTTCGGCTGTTCTGGCCATGAAGACAAAGGAGATAGCATTTACGCTTCCGATCATGATTGTATTGTGCGAAATATATCTGTTCAGTTCGGCGGATAAAAAAAATAAGAAGGGGCGCTTCATTTTTCCACTACTTCTTATTGTCTTGCCCATTGGCCTGCTATTGGCAGGGGCGCTTATTTCCAAGAGATCACTCGCTGATATGGCAGTCTCACTTGATTCGCTTTCGCGGGAAACAGTGCAGATTTCAAGGAGCGAATATCTCCTGACTCAGTTCAAAGTTGTCACTACGTACCTCAGACTCATGATCCTTCCAATGAACCAGAATCTGGATTATGATTATCCCGTACTAACCACATTATTCTCACCGGATATTATCCTGCCGCTTGGCGTCCTTGGACTCCTTGTTTTTATTGCGGTCGCTGCCTATAAAAAAGTGAGGCTTGTGTCGTTTGGCATTGCATGGTTTTTTGTTGCGCTTCTGGTGGAGTCAAGTGTGATACCCATACGTGATGTCATTAATGAGCACAGGATGTATCTGCCGTCAATAGGTTTATGCATCGCATCAATGGCTGCTGTTGACAGGGTCGTACAGCACCAGAGGGCCAAGATAGGCCTGATAGTTATGGTTGTCGTCTTTCTTGCTGTCGGGACGATAAACAGGAACCGTGTCTGGCAGACGCCCGGAAGTTTATGGAGTGACGTTATCTCAAAGGCGCCGAACAATGCGAGGGCTTATAATAACCTCGGCTTAGTGTACAAGGAACAGAAGTTATACGAAAAAGCCAACGAGCTTTTTGAGAAGGCGCTTGTGGCTGATAAGAACTATACTGCAGTTTATTATAATCTTGGAGACGTACAATATGGGCTGGGCAATTATGAGAAAGCCCTCGAATATCTCGATACAGCCATGAAGGGAACGAAAGACAGACTTCTTCATGTTGATATTCTGAACAAGATAGGGCGAACATACGGTGCAATGGGTCGGAAGGAGCAGGCAATTGACAGCTTTCAAAAGGCTATTGCGATCTACCCGTTATCTCCTGTTTTCAGAAACAATTTGGCAGTACAGTATATAAAAGCCGAGCGCTATGATGAGGCCATAGGTACACTTGAGCAGGCCTTGGTATATGCGCCCAGTGAAGATTATATATACTTGAATCTTGCCAATGCCTATGCTGGCAAGGGCGATGAGACGAAAAGAATTATGATGTCTGAAAAAGTCCGGGAGATAAAAAGAGCAAAACAGCAATAGTATCCCGCAGTTATCCTCAGCATTCTCTTGCCCGCTCAGGACTGTGCTAAAATACCAAGATGTCCAGGCAGGAACTGATCATTGAAGGCGCTCGACAGAACAATCTTAGAAACATAACCCTTCGTATCCCCCACAACAAGGTCATTGCCGTCACCGGAGTCTCCGGCTCAGGCAAATCCTCGCTTGCCTTTGATACGATCTTTGCCGAAGGCCAATGGAGGTTTATAGAATCCCTCTCCTCCTATGCCAGGCTATTCCTCGAAAAGCTTGACAGACCTGATGTTGATGCTATTTTGAATATACGGCCTGCCATTGCGCTTGAGCAGAAGAACTCTATACGTGGTTCGCGCTCGACAGTAGGTACGCTTACAGAGTTGTATGATTTCTTCAGAGTTCTCTATGCAAAGGTCTCAACCCCGTACTGCCCTGAGTGCGGCAGGGAAATACGAAAATGGGATCCATCGCAGATATCTGCAGAGCTTGTAGAAAAATATTCCGGACAGAAGGCGTTCATCCTTTTTGATACGACAGAGCCGCCTGAAGAGATGAGAAGACAGGGCTTCTTCAGAGCGTGGAAAGACGGGGAGATAGCAGAACTTGGACCTGATCTGCAGGTTAACGGCAATCTCACCATGGTACTTGACCGGCTCATTATTAAGGACGAGCCACGACTTTCCGATTCCATAGAAACTGCATGGAGAGAAGGCAAAGGCAGCATGAAGGTGCTGATAATAAGCAGCCAGGAAACAGCAGTCAGCGATCAGCGATCAGCGATCAGCAGTCAGCCAAAGAAGGCTGCAGTCAGGAGTCAGGAGTCAGGAGCCAGAAGTCAGAAGCGGGAAACAGAAGAGATAACACAAAATATCACACTTGCCTTTTCATCTGAGCATGCCTGCGAGGACTGCGGCATCGTCTTGTCGGAACCGTCGCCTCTGTTATTCTCTTTTAACCATCCGATTGGAGCATGCCCTGTCTGCAAAGGCTTTGGCGATACGCTCCAGTATGATGAGAATCTCATTGTTCCAGACAGGAGCCTTTCCCTTGCAAAAGGTGCAGTGGATCCCTGGAACAAGCCTGCGACTAAGTGGTGGAGAAAACAGCTTCTTGAAAAGGGGAAAAAAGCAGGCCTTGACCTTAACAAATCGTATGCTGACCTGCTGCCTGAAGAAAAGGCTATTCTTTATAAAGGAGCCAAGGGATTTCATGGGATTGATGCTTTCTTTGATGAACTTGAGGGTTGGCGGTATAAGCTCCATGTGCGGGTATTTCTCTCGCGATACCGAAGTTCAAACACCTGTCATGCCTGCGGAGGAAAGCGATTAAAGAAAGAGGTGCTTGCATACAAAATTGCCGGTCTTGACATAGCCGAACTGTCTGCCATGCCAATCAATATGCTTGCCGATTTTTTCACTGATATCGACCTCTCTCCTTTCAAACGCGAGATGGCAAAGGAATTGCTGCGGCAGATTGGCATGAAGATCGAATATCTCGAAAAGGTAGGGCTTGGATATCTCACGCTCAGCCGTTATGGAAAGACCCTCTCCGGTGGTGAGTACCAGCGCATCAATCTTTCGAATCAGCTTGCGTCAGTTCTTACAGGAACACTCTATGTGCTTGATGAACCTACCATCGGTCTTCATGCAAGAGACACTGACAGGATCGCAGGCATATTGAAACAGCTCGCAGAATTGGGGAACACGGTTATTGTTGTTGAGCATGACAGAAGTATTATCGAAGCGTCTGAATGGATTGTTGATCTTGGTCCTGGCGGAGGACACAGGGGAGGCAATGTAGTCTTCAATGGCCCTTTGCATGATTTTCTTAAGGCTGACACACTTACCGCAAGGTATCTGCGCGGCCAGGAGAGAGTTCAGATTCCGTCAAAGAGAAGGCTCTTTTCAGGGGATGTGTTGATGCTTTCCGGTGCTAGCGGCAATAATCTCAGAGATCTCAATCTGAGTATCCCCCTGAAAAGGTTGATTGCAGTTACCGGTGTTTCAGGCTCTGGTAAGAGCAGTCTTATTGTCGAGACCTTGTACCGTGGCCTCGCCCGCCATTTCAGGATCGGCAATGAGCAGCCCCTTCCGTTTCATAGTCTTAAAGGTGAAGAGCATTTAAAAGGGGTAAGGCTCATTGATCAATCTCCGATCGGCAAGAGTCCGCGTTCAAATCCCGCAACCTATCTCAAGGTCTTTGATCATATCAGAAGAATATTTGCCCAGCAAAAAGAGGCCAAGGCGCATGGATATGAGCCAGGGTTCTTTTCCTTTAATGTCACAGGTGGAAGATGTGAGACATGCAAGGGTGGTGGATATCAGCTCATGGAGATGTTCTTTTTCGAGGATCTCTTTATAACCTGTGAGAAGTGCTCTGGCAAGCGGTACAGGCCAGAGGCACTTCTCGTGACGTTCAGGGGGAAAAACATCTATGACATTCTGAACCTCACGGTAGAGGAGGCGATAGTGCTGTTCACTGACTACCCTGCCATAAAGGTAAAGCTTTCCTTGCTCATAGAAACAGGGCTTGGGTATCTCCGGCTTGGACAGCCTGCCACAACGCTCTCAGGCGGAGAGGCTCAGAGATTAAAGATCTGCTCAGAGATGGGAACGACATCAAAGGGAGGATATTTGTATATCCTTGACGAGCCGACTGTAGGGCTTCACTTTGATGATGTGAAGTCTCTGCTTAATATCCTGAACAGGCTTGTCGAGTCAGGAAACACGGTTGTTGTGATTGAGCATAATCTCGATATTATCAGGGCTGCTGACTGGGTAGTTGACATAGGCCCTGAAGGCGGCGATCAAGGCGGTATGATTGTGTTTGAGGGCACTCCTGATAATCTCATTAAAGATATGAGTTCGTATACCGGTGCTTATTTAAAGAGATATGCATGATCTGTTATGGACAGCTTTGCCCAAGAGAGGCACAATATGTCATGAATATTATCGCGCAGGGCATGTTTACCTGCAGGATTAATCTGAATGTTCCCC
Organism: uncultured Nitrospiraceae bacterium; assembly: GCA_964461065.1. Classification (GTDB taxonomy): domain Bacteria; phylum Nitrospirota; class Thermodesulfovibrionia; order Thermodesulfovibrionales; family UBA6898; genus UBA6898. The sequence goes on along the minus strand of CAYWRK010000014.1, from coordinate 36,551 downwards.
TATAAAGATGACAATCCTACCAATACATTTCCGTTTGTCACCATCGGCATTATTGGACTGAATATTCTCGTTTTCCTGCTTCAGCTTGTGTCAGACGTTGACGGCAAGCGCATTGTCTATGCTTATGGTGCGATTCCGCACAACATTGTTTCCTTTGAATCTACCCAGCCCATACATCCGATTCTTACCATATTCACATCCATGTTTATGCACGGCGGGATTTTCCATATCTTCGGTAATATGCTCTACCTTTGGATCTTCGGCAACAATATCGAGGACAGGCTTGGCCACTTCAGGTTCATCCTGTTTTATCTGTTTTGCGGGATCGTAGCTGCCCTGTCTCATACTATGACTGCAACCGGTTCTGACGTGCCTATGATAGGTGCAAGCGGGGCAGTTTCGGGTGTACTTGGAGCGTACCTCCTCCTTTTCCCGATGGCAAGAATACATACGATCATCTTTCTTTGGTTTTTTGTGCAGTCCGTGCAGATTCCAGCCTTGATAGTTATAGGGTTTTGGGCTATTATACAGGTTGTAAATGGCTTGATAACGCAGGGAATGGGGAGCCAGGGAGGTATTGCCTGGTTTGCACATGCAGGCGGATTCCTTGCTGGTCTTATCACCATTAAACTGTGGCAGCCAAGGAGGTCCAACACGTGGTAGTTGTATGTCCAAAATGCAAGACACGGCTGAAGGTTGACGAAACAAAGCTTTCTCCTCAGGGTTCGAGGTTCAAGTGCCCTAAGTGCAGCACAGTCCTAGCTATCAAGAAGCCTGCTGTCCAGGAAAAGAAGTCATTAGACCACAGGAAGATTCTTCTTGCTCATTCCAATGCTTCGGTAGTCGAGAATATAAAGAATCTCCTTGCTGGGGAAGGATATGCGGTCGTTACTTCTGTTGATGGCATAGATGCCATGGTTAAGGCCATAAAGGAACTGCCGGCATTCGGTATCATAGAGGTTGCACTGCCCAAGATCTATGGGTTCGAGGTCTGCAAGAAACTGAAGTCGCGGCCTGAAACTAAGGAGATGAAGCTGATTCTTGTGCCCTCAATATATGACAAGACAAAATACAGAAGAGAGCCGGTATCTCTTTATGGTGCTGACGATTACATTGAGGAGCATGATCTTTCAATAAGACTTATCGAGTCAATCAATCGGATAAAGAGCGGAGTTCCTGCCGAATCAGAAAAAACAGCAATACAGCCCCAACCAGCAGCGCCAAAAGCGCCTGAACATAGGCCAGCAGAAATGCCTGTTGAGGCACCGATCAGTCAGGATCCTGTATCGCCTGCTCCGAGGCCGGTAGCTGCAGATGTGAAAAGTGATGAGTCGATAGAAAAGGCGCGAAGGCTTTCTCGTACGATTATTAATGATATCTATCTTTACAATTCGGCTAAAGTTGATGAGGCGGTCAGGCGTGGTGATTTCTATGCTGTTTTCGGCTCTGAGGTAAAAGAAGGCTTTAAGCTTTATGAAAACAGGATACCTCAGGAGACAAGAAAAAAGGCTGATTTTTACCGGGAAGCCATAGATAACTTTCTGGTTGCGAAGAAAAAATCACTTTCGCAGTAATCTACTAAAAAAAGAAGATTTTGAGAGGAAATAAGAGATAAAACGTATTTTGTAGCTTTTTCCTCCCTCAAGTGACCTTGCTATTATCCAGTAAATCCAGTTATATTAGCACTCACCAGCATTGAGTGCTAATAACCCCCAAATCTATTATTGAAGAAAGGAGAAATGCTAATGAAATTTAGGCCATTGAAGGAAAGGGTATTTGTATCCTACTCTGAAGAAGGAGAAAAAACAGCAGGTGGAATCTATATCCCTGATTCTGCTAAAGAAAAGCCGCAGAAGGGCAAAGTTGAGGCTATCGGTTCAGAAGTTAAGGAACTGAAAGTCGGCAACATAATCCTTTTTGACAAATATTCAGGCTCCAAAGTAAACATTGATGGAACTGACTATCTGATCGTAAAAGAAGAAGACATACTCGGCATCGTAGAATAACCAAAATCCAACCAACAATTTTTCAGGAGGAAATGACATATGGCAAAACAGCTTCTTTTTGATGAGGCAGCAAGGAGATCGATGCTGAAAGGCATCACTCAGCTTACGGATGCAGTAAAGGCAACACTCGGCCCCAAGGGCAAGAACGTTGTAATTGACAAGAAATATGGCGCACCGACCATTACCAAGGACGGCGTCACAGTTGCTAAAGAGATTGAGCTCAAAGATCCTTTTGAGAATATGGGAGCACAGCTCGTTCGTGAGGTGGCCAGCAAGACCTCAGATGTGGCAGGCGATGGCACAACCACAGCAACAGTCCTCGCATATGCAATCTACAGTGGCGGCATTAAGCACGTCGTTGCAGGTTCAAACCCCATGGATATCAAGAGGGGTATTGAGAAGGCTGTCGAATCAATCGTCGGAGAACTCAAGAAGATCAGCAGGCCCGTACAGGACAAGAAAGAGATTGCCCAGGTAGGCACCATCTCTGCCAACAATGACTCTACGATCGGCGAACTTATCGCAGACGCTATGGACAAGGTCGGTAAAGATGGCGTTATTACGGTTGAAGAGGCAAAAAGCATGACAACGTCTCTTGATGTTGTTGAGGGAATGCAGTTTGACAGGGGGTACAGCTCACCCTATTTCGTGACCGATCCGGAGAGGATGGAATGCAACATTGATGATGCATTCATCCTTATCAATGAGAAGAAGATCTCCTCTATGAAGGATCTGCTTCCGATTCTCGAACAGACAGCAAAAATGGGCAAGCCGCTCATGATTATTGCTGAAGAGGTTGAGGGAGAAGCCCTTGCCACCCTTGTTGTGAACAAACTCAGGGGCACTATCCAGGTCTGTGCTGTCAAGGCTCCGGGATTTGGCGACAGGAGAAAGGCAATGCTTGAGGATCTCGCTATTCTCACCGGTGGAACCGTTATTTCCGAGGACCTCGGAATAAAGCTCGAAACCGTTAAGCTGACTGATCTTGGAAGGGCCAAGAAGATTAGTGTTGACAAGGAGAATACCACTATTATCGAGGGCGCAGGCGATCCCAAGAAGATCGAGGGCAGGGTAAAGCAGATCAAGGCGCAGATCGATGAGACCACCTCTGACTATGACAAGGAAAAACTCCAGGAGAGGCTTGCAAAGATCGTTGGCGGCGTTGCTGTCATCAATGTCGGTGCAGCTACCGAGACCGAGATGAAGGAAAAGAAGGCAAGGGTCGAGGATGCGCTCCATGCTACCCGTGCAGCTGTTGAAGAAGGTATTGTACCTGGCGGCGGCGTTGCACTTCTTCGTTGCGTCAGCGCACTTAAAGGGATCAAGGTCGACAACCATGACCAGCAGGTAGGTGTTGACATTATCAAGAGGGCACTTGAGGAGCCTATCCGTCAGATCATCAACAATACCGAGCTTGAGCCGTCTGTTATTGTGGAGAAGGTCAAGAGCTCAAAGGATGCCAATTACGGTTTTGATGCAGGATCAGAAGAATATGTTGACATGCTGAAGGCCGGAATTGTTGACCCGACAAAGGTCACGAGGTGTGCCCTTCAGAATGCAGCATCTGTTGCATCTCTCATGCTCACCACCTCTGTCATGATCAGTGATCTGCCTGAGGAGAAGCCTGAGATGCCGGCAATGCCTCCTGGCGGCGGTATGGGCGGCATGTACTAAGATACAGTTTATTACAGAACCTAACTTCGAAGGCGGGGCAATTGCCCCGCCTTTTTTTTCATCTGCTTTACTTTGCCCACCTTTTCTGGCATCCTAACTCTTTATGAAAAAGAACATTCTTTTCATGTTTTTTGCAACAGTTCTGCTTTTCGTGCTCTATGCTGCAATAGAGCTTTTTCTTCCTGTTCAGACCAGCAACAAAAACATGGAAATTGAGGTCCCGAAGGGATCCACCTTCAGGCAGACTGTTGAGATACTACACGGTCAGAACCTGATCAGGGATAAGAGGATTTTTCTTGTCACCGGCAGGCTTTCAGGTGTTGATAGGCGTATCAGAGCAGGGTTCTACTCCCTCTGGACCGGCATGAACCCCCTTGAGATTCTGAAGGTTCTTCGCAAGGGCAAGATCGTTGAATACGAGGTTAAGGTGCTCGAAGGTGATTCCCTGCTGGAGATTACAGCTGCCTTTGCAAAAATGGAGATGGCATCACCGGATGAATTCATGGAACTTGCAAGAGATAGCGATCTTCTGTCAGCCTATGATATTAAGGCTCCGAGCATAGAAGGATATATTTATCCTGACACCTATTTCATACCCAAGGGCATGAAGGCTGAAGAGGCCCTTGATATCATGATTTCTAAAATGCGCGAAAAGCTCACGGATAAGTTGAATGCGCGAACTCAGGAGCTTGGCATGACCGAGAATATGGTCCTAACGCTTGCCTCGATCATAGAAAAGGAGGCGGTTATTGACAGTGAGCGCGGACTTATCTCTGCTGTGTATCACAACAGACTCAGGAAGAACATGCTTCTGCAGGCAGACCCCACTGCGATCTATGGGGTGAAAAGCTCGAAGGAGAGGATTACCCTGTCTGATCTCAAGCGCAAGACCCCCTATAATACCTATGTTAATAAAGGGCTTCCTCCTGGTCCCATTGCCTCTCCGAGCATCAAGTCGATCACAGCAGCCCTCTATCCGGAGAATGTGCCCTATATTTATTTCGTTGCTCAGGATGACCGCTCGCATCGGTTCTCCGAGACTGCAGCGCAGCATACAGATGCGGTAAAACGCTACCGCATGATAAAGCAGGAGAAAAAGAATACAGCAAAGGAAGGCAGCAATGGCGGCCCATCGTAGCAGGACAAGAAAACTCCACGTAGGGAATGTTCCTGTAGGCGGGGGAAGCCCTATATCTGTTCAGTCCATGTCAAAGACTGATACCAGAGATGCTGCTGCAACAGCGCGGCAGATACGCAGGCTTGCCAAGGCAGGCTGTGAGATTATCAGGGTGGCTGTCCCAGACATGGAAGCTGCCCAGGCATTAGGGAAGATCAGAAAGGCAATACCCATCCCCCTGATCGCTGACATCCACTTTGACTGGAGGCTTGCACTTGAAGCGATACGTCAGGGCGTCGATGGCCTGAGGGTCAACCCCGGGAATATAGGTGCGCGCTGGAAGGTTGCTCAAGTTGTAGAAGCCTCCAAAGATAAGGGCATTCCTATACGTATTGGGGTAAATGCCGGCTCTCTTGAAAAGGCCCTGCTCAAAGAATATGGACATCCCACTCCTGAGGCTCTGGTGCAAAGCGCAGCAGAACATATCAATATTCTGGAAGGCCTGGACTTCAGGGATATAAAGGTATCACTTAAGGCCTCTAATGTTCCCACAACTGTTGATGCATACCGCCTTTTTGCAAAGAAGTTCAAATATCCACTCCATGTAGGCATATCAGAGGCAGGGCCTTCTTTTACCGGTATTATAAAAAGTTCTGTAGGACTCGGCATTCTCCTTGCCGATGGGATAGGCGATACGATGAGAGTTTCACTGTCAGCTGATCCTGTCCAGGAAGTACGCGTTGCTTATGAGATACTCAAGTCCCTCAGCCTCAGGCAGAAGGGCGCAACAATTATTTCCTGTCCTACCTGCGGCCGATGCCAGATCGACATCAGGGGGCTTGCTGCCAAGGTTGAGTCTGAACTCAAGGACATCGAAAAGCAGGTGACCGTTGCAGTTATGGGCTGTGTTGTAAACGGCCCTGGAGAGGCTCGTGAGGCTGATATCGGTATAGCCGGAGGAAAGGGTAGCGGTATTCTTTTTCGGAAGGGCAAGGTTGTAAAGACTGTTAAGGAAAAGGATCTTCTCTGCGAATTGATGAGTGAGATCAACAAAGGAGCGAAGTAGAAGGGGATGGAGATTATCAGAATCCCGAGGATCATGCAGGATACTTCGTTAGGCCATCTTCTTCGCAGCAGGACCATTGGCTTTGTGCCTACTATGGGCGCTCTCCATGAAGGACATTTGAGCCTTGTGAGAATGTCCAGGGAAGAAAATAACGTAACCGCGGCAAGTATCTATGTGAACCCGACCCAGTTTGGCCCCTCCGAGGACTTTACCAAGTATCCGAGGCAGCTTGAAGCTGATATTGAGAGGCTCAGGGAAGAAGCTGTTGATATTCTCTTTCTCCCTGATGATTCTCTTATGTACCCGACTGGATTTTCGACTGAGATCGAAGTGAAGGGTCTTTCTGAAAGGATGTGCGGTCATTTCAGGCCGGGCCATTTCAAGGGTGTGGCAACTATAGTAGCAAAGCTCTTTTCTATGGTGAGACCGACTCGCGCGTACTTCGGCCAGAAGGACTTTCAACAGACCGTGATCATCAGGAGAATGGCAAAGGACCTGAATTATGATGTCGAGGTTGTTGTCTGCCCTACCGTCAGGGAAGAGGACGGCCTTGCGTTAAGCTCGCGTAATGCCTACCTTGAGCCCCAACAGCGGAGGGCTGCAAGTGAGCTGTACCGTTGCCTTAACGAGGCAGCTGATGCCATACGGTCAGGCATACGATCAGGAGAGAAGATACGGCAAACCATGAAATCCCAGCTTACAAAAGAGAATCAGATCACGAGCATTGAGTATGTCTCGGTTTATCATCCTGATACGCTTGAGGAGATTGAAAATCTTCAGGGAGACGTGCTGCTTGCCGTGGCGGTAAGGATGACCGGAACGCGGCTTATTGACAATATGCTTGTGACCGTTTAATCAGCATTAAGCGCTTCGTCAAGCCAGGTCTCTCCGGTATCGCCGACGCTGATGTCTCTGGTCAATTCCTTCATAACAACATAGTGGAGTCGGTATCGGACGTCTTCGGGAATCTCCATGAATTTTATGCCCATGCCTGATTCTGGCTGGATATCGGCAGATATCTTCTTGGCAGACACGACCATGCCATGCAGTTCAATCGGATCCTCGTCATCAACCGTAAGCACGATATCCATCTCTGTGCCTACAGAATAGGGCTCAGCAGTTTTCAGAAATATTCCTTCAACAGAAAGATTAGATGCCTGGAGATCCTGCTGCTTTCCCTTGCAGTTCATGCTGACGGTAATGCTGAGCGGTGCCCTGATATATCTTCGTTTTACGGAATGGCGAAGGCATTTCTGGATGGCAAGATAAAAGTCGGTTACATTCAGCGGTTTTTTCAGGTAGACCTGGATGTCCATCTTGTCAATTGTCGTCTTCGACGGGCTGTCATCCTCAGGTCCGAGCATGATTACCGGGATGTCACGCAGATATGCATCATTGCGGATGAGATTAAGACACGAAACACCGTCGATCTTGGGCAGGGTATAGTCCATTACGATGATGGTCGGCTTTCTTTCCTTGGCCACCCGTACAGCCTCCATACCATCAAGGGCCAGATAGACCCTGTATCCCAGTCGCTTTACAAGAATGCCGACATACATGAGGAACGACGGATTGTCATTTGCAAAGAGTATGGCATTCGAGTCAAGCTGGTTCATTGTTCCGGTTTCTCCTGGCGCGGCCTGTTTTAAACAAGCTTATTATACCTTGTCTTGATGGTTGGGAAAAGGTCCATGTTGGTGTGGGGAAGAAAAAGTGCTGACATATACTCATCCATAAAGCCGTGCGAGACCGAAAGTTCGATATAGGTCATTTTCATTGCAATGTCCTCTGCCTCGCGCCGCATTTTCTCAGACAGCAGGCAGAGATACGCGCCGGCAATTGAAGTATTGCCGATAAAGGAGAACTTCTCCTTTGGCATGTCAGGGAGCATGCCGATCATGATCGCCCTTTCAACATTGAGGTAGTTGCCGAATCCACCTGCAATGTATATGCGCTCAACTGTATCAAGGGAAAGACCCACTTCTTTCAGGAGCACGGACATGCCGGCATAGATTGCTGCCTTTGCGCGCAGGATATTCTCAATATCGACCTCAGAAAGCACAATGTCTTTTATTTCTCCATGATGCAGAACAAACTCCGGTCCCTCCTCCTCATACCGGATTCTGTCAGTATTCAAATCCCGTGAGAATTTACCCTTCTGATCAATGATGCCGGCAAAAAAGAATTCTGATATTGCATCGATCATGCCCGAGCCGCATATGCCCGTAGGCTGCGTATTGCCGATCACGCCAAGCGTAACGTCAAAGGTCGTGGGGTCTATCTTCACTGACTCAATGGCTCCATCTGTTGCCCGCATGCCATGTCTGATACCGCTCCCCTCAAAGCAGGGACCAGCCGAGGTGGCAGCGGTAATGAGCCATTCGTTGTTGCCGACAACGATTTCTCCGTTTGTGCCTATGTCCATGAAGAGGGCAACTTCCGGATTTCTGTGCATCTTTGATGCAAGAAGGCCTGCAGTGATATCGCCACCCACATAACTGCCGACACAGGGCACGGTATAAACCGGTGCCTGATGGTTGATAAGAAGTTTTGCTGTACCGGCACGCCATAAGGGATATGCATTTACAGTAGGGATGTATGGCTCCTCGCGTATCGACGAAGGATCAAGGCCCCAGAAAAGCTGCACCATCGTGGTATTGCCAGAGATTACCGCACAGTCGATATCGTCGCGGCTTATATGGTTCCGCTCCATCATCAGATTAAGCAGCCCGTTGATATCGTTCACCACTGCATTCCTTAGTTCCTGAAGAGCACCGCCTTCCGTTGCATGAACAATTCTGGTAATAACATCATCACCGTGACGCATCTGTGAATTGTAGGTAACGCCTGTATCCAGTAGTGTGCCGTCAGTGCAGTCAACCAGATAGACGACAACGGTCGTAGTCCCGATATCAACAGCAAGGCCATAGTGTTTGACCCTTTCAGGCGAGACGATTGATATTGCCTCAAAATATTCGGTGTATGTAAGATGTGCGCTCCAATTATGCTGCCGCAGGGCCTTTGCCATGGACTGCACAAAACCATGAGAAAAACGCATCTCCTCGATGCTGTGCTCAGAAAGAGATCTTTTTACCCGTTCTAAGTCGCTGATATTGTCCTCAATAGAAGGGGGCAAGAGCATTAGCATGATCTTTCTGACAGGCGGTGTAAGCGTTGGTTCCTCTGACTTGAGGAAATCGAGAAAGCTTTTTGATTTTGAGACAGCAATCTTGTCGCCGATAACAAGCCTGGAGTCCTCAGGAATTTCAATATGGATGTTTTCTTCAGGGAAGGTCGTGCATGCCAGGACTACCTTGCCCCCAATCTCCTTTTTCTTCAGCTTTGTCGCAGATTCAGTCCGGTATTTGCCCTCGAGAACTTTTACACGGCATTTGCCGCAAACGCCTTTGCCACCACAGGATGCAACGAGATAGACCCCGTTATCTCGCAGTGTCTGGTATACGCTTTTGCCGGGTTCTGATGTAAGAGTCTTACCGTTGAGTATCTTTATTTCCATTGTCTTTCATTCTATTGGTTGGCAAGAATGAAAATCAAGAAATCTCAGGGAGCGCTCCATTGTCTGTTGTCCGCAGTGACATGCGGAGCTGATTGCAGCATTGATTTAAGGCCGGTTGACATCTCCATGGGAGAGTCTATAAATTACCCTTACACTACTTTCAGGAGGCTGCTTTGGCTAATAAAATACCCGTAAAGAACCCGATTGTCGAGATGGATGGCGATGAGATGACAAGGATCATCTGGCAGTTCATCAAGGACAAGCTCATATCCCCTTTCCTCGATATTGACCTAAAATACTATGACCTTGGCATGAAGCACAGGGATGATACTGACGATCAGGTGACCATAGATGCGGCCAATGCGATTAAAGAATTCGGGGTCGGCGTTAAATGTGCCACGATCACGCCGAATGCTGCGAGAGTAAAGGAATACAATCTTAAGCAGATGTGGAAAAGTCCCAACGGTACGATCCGCTCCATACTCGACGGCACGGTCATCAGAAAGCCGATTATTGTGAAGAACATCCCGCCCATGGTGCGGTCATGGAAAAAGCCTATCATCATCGGCCGCCATGCATACGGAGATATCTATAAAAGCACCGAGATCGTTGTTGATGGGCCGGGCACTGCTGAACTGGTCTTTTCCCCTGCAGGGGGAGGGGAGAAGAAGGTCCTCAAGATTCATGATTTCAAAAGTGCCGGTGTGATCATGGGCACCCATAACATTGAACCTTCGATCAGGAGCTTTGCGAAGGCCTGCATCCAGTATGCCCTGAGCGAGAAGGTGGACCTCTGGTTCGGCGCAAAGGATACCATATCAAAGCTGTACCATGGCTTTTTCAGGGATGTCTTTGCCGAAGAGGTCGAGAAGGTAAAGGACGCTCTTCAGAAGGCTGGGGTTGCCTATCGTTACATGCTGATTGATGACGCTGTTGCCCAGATCATGAAATCAGAAGGCGGAATGCTCTGGGCATGTATGAACTATGATGGCGATGTTATGTCTGATATGGTTGCCTCAGGCTTCGGCAGCCTCGGTCTTATGACTTCAGTGCTGGTCTCTCCTGACGGCAAGTTTGAATTCGAGGCAGCGCATGGCACGGTCACGCGCCATTATTATGGGCATCTGAAGGGCAACACGACCTCCACGAACTCCATTGCATCTATCTTTGCCTGGACAGGCGCAATTGCAAAGAGAGGTGAGCTCGATAATACCCCTGAGGTGGTGAAATTTGCCCAAGCCATAGAACAGACCGTGATTGCGACTGTCGAAAGCGGCGTTATGACCAAGGACCTTATGCTTATTGCCGAGCCCAAGGTGACAACGTATGCAAAGACCGAAGAGTTTATCGACGCTGTGGTGGATCGCCTGAAGCTGCAGCTGAAAGCATAGGATACTCGTTCGGCTGGAACATGACGATATTTATTAAGACAGCAGGTCTTTTGGTGCTTACTAATATTTTTATGACGTTTGCGTGGTATGGCCACCTGAAGAACCTGAATAACAAGGCCTGGTATATTGCGGCATTAGTGAGCTGGAGCATTGCACTTTTTGAATACCTGCTGCAGGTCCCGGCAAACAGGATCGGTGCAACTTCCCTGAGTCTGCCCCAGCTCAAGATCCTTCAGGAGGTGATTACGCTTTCGGTCTTTGTTCCGCTTGTAGTCCTGTACATGGACCAACCGCTCAAGCTCGATTACCTCTGGGCAGGCATCTGCCTCATGGGCGCGGTCTATTTTATATTCAGAACATAGACGAGATAAGCTGGATATCACAGAATGTGATATCCAGCGGCCACTCGGGAAAGGCCCTTTACGGAATAACCTGAAGTCGTAATTTGCTACAGCGAGCTCAAGAATTACCGGGGGCAATGAGGGCGAATGTCAATAAGCAAGTCTGACCCATAGGCTCGTTTCATCGGTTCTTTGCGGTCCTGCCGGAAGAGAAGTATATCCCCTTTGTAGTGATCTGATAGGCGCCATAGGATCCTCCTGCATTAGTTCCCGGTCAGAATAACATACCAGACGATCAACCCGAAAAATAGGCAGACAAAGTGTCCGATGGACCAGGGGTAGTAGCGCTGGTCTGCCTGCTTCTGCCTTGTCACCGCATTAACGTAGATCTGCACGGGGACAAGACAGAGGCAGGATGGAATGACTGCCGCGATGATGCCGGCGGCAATGCCGGGTTGAATAATGATTGCGTTTGCGAGGATGATGAGTATGATCCAACCCGTGGTAAGACCACCCGGCGAGAACGTCGGCACCTTGACCTCGCGCGCTTCCTTGTCTTCATGAATATGGCGCAATAGACTGTAGCAATAGAGGATCCCGAACCAGCCGCGCCAGAATGGCTGGATATCCAGTCTTTCTCTCTCTTTCAGGTAGCGCCAGTTTCTGTATATCCAATAAAACTCATATGCGCTGAAGGAAACGACGGACATGAGAATCAGCCTCATAATCGGTATATACAAAAACAGCGGCTGCGAGTTCATCTACTTCACTCCCATTTCCTGCAAGACTTCCTGTGCAGGTCCATACCCCAGCTCTGCAGCGGTCTTGTAGTCCTCGACTGCCTGCTCTTTTTTGTTTAGCAATTCGTAACAGGTCCCGCGGGAGAAATACAGATTCGCCTCTTTTGGAAATTCCTTAATGACCTTGTCATAGTCCTCAATCGCCTTCTGACAATTTCCGCCAAAACTATAGGCAGAAGCGCGCTTTAAGTACCCGAAGGTATCCTTTGGTCTCAGTTCCAGATACCTGCTGTAATCCTTTATTGCCTCCTCTGCCTTTTCCATTCCGGCATAGGCGTCTCCGCGGCCCAGATAGGCATCGGCATATTGAGGGTTAAACTCAAGGGCTTTTGAGAACTCTGTCACAGCTTTTTTAAAATCACCTGCCTGCAAAAGAGAATCTCCCTGCTTGAAATATTCTTTTGTTTTTGCAGTTGACTTCTCATCAGGTATTTTCAGGTCAGAAGGCTGATCAAGGGCAAAGGCTGAATACTGGTATGCACTCAAAGCAAAAAAACAGACTATCAGTGCTGCACGCAACTTAGTCCTTTTTATCATGTTCACCTCCGAGCACTTGCCTATTTTTCAATTCTTCAAGCTTCTCTCCTGGTGTCCGGTATTTGGGATTGATCTGAAGCGCACGTTCATAGTCTTGCTTTGCACCGTTATAATCACCACTATTTTCCCTGGCCGAGCCGCGGTAACAATATGCATCCTCGTTCTTTGGTTTCAGACTTATTACCTTTGTATAATCCTTGATTGAGAGGTCAAAGACTTGCTTGCCGTCATAAGCCATGCCGCGGTACAGATACGATTTTTCATAATCAGGCTTGAGTTCTATTGCCTTTGTGAAATCCTGAACTGAACGGTCATATTCTTTTTGATCAAGGAACACACTCCCGCGGTAAAAGTATGCCTTGTAATCATCAGGCCTGCCCTCAATAGCCCTTGTAAACTGTACAATTGCGTCCTCATGCCTCGATCGCTTGTAATAGTCCATGCCGGCCTCAAATGAAATCCTCGCCTCATCTTTGGAAATAACCGGTGCTGAGTGCGCAGGAGTGTTGTCCTTCAAAGGAGTTGCTGGAGCTGATGTTTCAGCTTTTGGGAATGAGGTATCGGAGTTCAGCTTTTTGGAGTTAGCTGGCTTTCCCTTGGAAATATCTGTCAGAAAGTATGGAATAATAATCAATGCAGCAAGGATGATGACAATGGTCAATCCAAGATATATGAAGCATTTCTTCTTGGATCTGGGAGCTGATTGTGGAGCACTATCCATTCTCTATTCTCCTTACAACAAATAATGATACTGCGTGACTATTTCTTAATAAGTCTGCTCACTTGGGTTGTCCCAGCTCTATTTATGGTGTTACAGACATATAGTGACACCTATCTTGAATCAGCTTTAGGACATTGTTGAAATTCTCCTCTGTACAGTAAAGCCCGACAGGCTTTGATCCAAAGCCTTTTCGGACAAAGATGTAGCGACTCCCTCTGCGGACCTTTACCTTCTTTATCTCATTCCATCTGATAAACTGGTCCTGTTCAGATCTCGCGAGAAGTCCAGCCCCTGCCACAGAAGCTGATCTGATCAACGCACCAATAATTGCAATAGCATTCGCCGTCTTCTTTGCAGTCCTACCGGATGAAAAATATATCCCCTTTGAGGTTAGCTGATATGTGGCATGAAATCCTCCTCCAAGATCGATGAAAAGCCCAACAATAGCCCAGATAACCCCAAAGAAGATGAATACTCCCGCACCAGCTATAAACATTGAGGTCGTCTTAATATCAGATATTAAGACAATGAAAAGACTCAGGGTGGATATCGGAAGGCCGAAGACAAGAAGGAAGTTTCCCCAAAGGATAGGATTGCAAAGCATTTTAATCCTGGTATCCCAGGTTATTAAGCTTTTCTCCTCGTCAGGTGCTGATGAATCGCTATTTATATCAATCTCGGCCATTTGCCCTATTATGAAGATGCTGAGAAGTTCAACAGCTATTTTGCAAATACTATACCAACTGCGAAACCGAAGAAGCTACATATTTATTGCGGCTCTGCAGGCTACAGCTCTCTGTTTTTTCATACAATTCAAGGAGATCCTTCTTCTTTTGGGAAACTACCGAAAAATTCTGCAAGCATAATTTATCACAAAGATTACTATAATCCCTCCGCCAAGGAGTACCAGCGGAAGCGCAAACCAGAGGACCTTGCCAATGTCTGAAGTGACATCAAGATCTGGCCATGTATCCCGCTGAAACGCAAAGCCTGCCTTTTGTCCTGGGGGAGTTTCAAGACTCCAGAGCGCTCCAGCAGAAAAATAGAGAATGGATGAAAGCACGATATTATAGTACCAGGTTGGGGGATATAAGCCATCTCTCAGAAGTATATAGCCGTCGTAAAACCAACTGAATGAGAACATTGCAGTGCAGAAGGCCACATAGGCATGGGTCAGAGAAATCTTCTGCTTATAAAACCTGTACAGAGTGCCGGTTGTCCATGGTGCGGTAATAAAGGTCAGGACTGACATTACAGAGGCATCGGCATAGTCCCAGGTATAATCTCCTGAATAGGGGGCTGCAAAAGTCATCGCTGCCCCGGCCATGATAAAAGTTACAATCTTCCACGGTTTGAAAAGAAACTTGTAATAGGATCGTTTCAACAGTCCGAAAGCGTACCGGTCTCTTATCAGTAATACCAAGTTTACAAGCGATAGAACCATCCAAATGTAGAGATAGATCTTCATGCCCCATCCATTATCAGACCACACCGCGCTCAGATAGCTCTCCCTTTACATAGGCGTAATAGATGGGGGCGGCGACCACTCCAGGCAAACCGAAGACAGCTTCCATAAGCAGCATCGACAGCAGTATTTCCCACGTGCGTGCATGAATTTGATTACCCACTATACGGGCATTCAGAAAATACTCAAGCTTATGTATAACAATCAGAAAACCGAGAGACGCAACCGCAATAGCAGGCGAATGGCTGAGGCTGACGACTACGACCACTGTGTTAGAAAAGAGATTGCCGATAACCGGCAGCAGCCCTGCGATAAATGTCAGCGCCACCATGGTCTTCACCAGCGGCAGGTGAATGCCGGCTATCGGGAGGACAAGCCCCAAATATAATGCTGTGAAAATACTATTCAGTGCGGCTATGCGGACTTGAGCAAAAACAATGGCCCGGAAAGCTCCACTCAGACCGACTGCGCGTGCCACCAAAGCCTGTGTCAACGGACGGTATTCGTGAGCAGAACTCACTTCTTGCAGGGAAACGAGGGCACCCATTATCATGCCGACCAATGAATGCGCGATCGCTCGGCCGGCCTCCTTCCCGACGACCTGCAGCTCATTTGCGTGAGTGCGCAGCCAATGAGTGATACCAACCTTTGTTCCTTCGGTATCGTGTGGCAGATAATCAGACAGCCAGAGAGGCAATGTATCTCTCGAACGATCTATAATTTCCGCCATCTTTTGCATCAATACCGGGATACTCCCAGCCCCACTGTGGAGAAAGATTATCAGACCCCATATGCTAAGCCCCAGTAGCGCTATTACGACCATTGCGAGAAGAGCCACAGCGGTAAGCTTGGCACGAACATTGGCTAATTTCGACGCCCGGAGAACAAAGGCTAAAGTGTGGACAAGTTCATAAACCAGGAACCCGGCGATAAAGGCAGGCAGAAGATGCAGTGTCATGACCATCAGCAGGCCAATGCCAACCATTATATACGAAGCTACATCATATCTGTTTATGGTAACGCTTATGTTGGTGTTTATGTTTTCCATTGCATCTCCTCATCTCTCTTCATATCCTCCTCTCCTATTGTTTCCGACCTGCCGGAAGTACTGCACGCCCAAATTATAATTGCTCACTCACTCCTATATTTCTACCGGCATTTCTCAATAAATTCAATGCATTTTAACTGCATGCTCACCTGACCCTCATTCTATATGTCACCGGATTGCTCGAACTATTTCCTCTGCAGATGCCGTCTTTGTAAGGTTTCTTTGCTGCAACAATAAAAATTCCCCCGGCAACTGAAGCATCAGTGTTCGTTTCAAGAGAATAATCCAGGACATAGCAACCGCTATTATCCCTTGCAAAAGACCGGAATCCGTAGACAACCTTTTTATCGTTCAGGGCCTGGAGAAACTGTTGTATTTTTTCGATCTCATTATTTTCCAAATAAGGCTTGAGTGAATCATTGAAGAAGAACTCACTGACTGAGAGGAACTCTTTCTTGGGCAATTTCGGGCACTCCAGAGGGTAAAACTCCTCTAACATGGCCCGGTTAAACTTCTTCAGACCGGCTTCACATTGTGCTGTATAAGAAATGCTTTTGATGGAGGCACCGTTACTCGTCCGGGCCGAATCTATCTCACATTTCAAAATCTCAAAGGCCTGTTTGAGAGTGCTGAAATTCCCAGATTCAACCTTGTTCAAATGCCTTCTCCTTACAAGTTCATAAAGACCGGTTTCCTTTATTAGTTCGTTAAGATCAGCAACTGTTTGGCCCTTGATAGGGACATCATCCCCACGGAGCGCTTCGTAAAGACTTTGCAAAGTGTATTTGCCGGAAAACTGTTTTTCATGGAAATTTGAGGCGTTATATACTGCTTCTCGAAAATCTACATAAGGGACATCCTTAAATTGCTTTCTTAACCCATTGGCAGATTCAGCAGAGAGCGTATGCTCCACGATAACAATAAAATCATCGAACCTTACATATTCCTCCTCGATCACAGCCATCGTTGCGAACGCAGATGACTGAATAAACATAAACAGAGTAAGTATAAATCCCGTAACTGTGAGATGTATTTTCATCAATGCATCATTCTTAAGAGCGATCTTATCATTATTGACGATTGTCTATGAGATCAAGAAGTCTATCAGTAGAACTGCGCCAGAATGTCTTCTGCCATTGCTCTGGCAATAGCCCTGTTTCATTTTGACTCATTTTGACTCATTCCAGCTTAAACTACGTTTGATAAGTTTTTTCGTTGCCAAATCGCACGGGCCGAGCACTCTAAGGGTTTCCTTTTTGGGGACAAAGTGATCACCCTGTGAGAGCATGCCTTCCAGTTTCACCTTCTTCCCTTCGTACGGCTCCAGATTAAAGGACTGCGGGAGTTCATAGCGATATGCTTTTTTAGCTTTATAAATGGAGTAGACCTTGCCGTTAATGACACATCCCTGACTCTTGTGCATTACCGGCCTGCTGGCCCAACCCTTCGCATTGGTCAGCAATAAACAAACAACGAACATCAGGATTATACTTATTCCTTTTTTCATTAAATCTCCCTTTCAGATATAATTATAAGAACGAGATATCTCATTTACTGTCGGTCCTTGTCGCTACTCCATTCCAGAATAGTCTGTTATTCACAGCAATCCCATGTAAATAATTACCCCTGCCCCGGAGACTTGATTTATTGTCCTGAGGGCTTACGATGCTGGCGATATTTCAAAACCGAACTGGTCAACTTTGTACCCCGTCTTGAATTAATCTATAGTTTTCCAGGTCTTGTCCCTGGAACTATAGACCTGCCTGGTAAAAACAAATATGCTATACGAAACCAGGTAATGGTCCTCGGATTTATCATAAATATACACAGGTGAATAACTGTAATCTGCCTTTAGCTGTTCAAGCGTTTCCGGATAGTGCTTGTTCTTCACTTTGTAATCTTCCAATAAAGCGACAAGTTTTGGGCCTTCTGCCATTATTTTCTTCTCTTTCGCAGGAAGGTAAACTCCAAAAAACAGATATAATAAAACCGGGATAATCAGCAGATATTTCAGTTTCTTTGTCTTCATTTATTCCTCAATTCCTTCAGTCTTCCTCCTGTTGTAGTGGTGATGGAATATTTAGCCGTTGACTTTCTGCTTGGGCAGCAGATTGCATCTTTTGGGCTGTATTCAAAAGTGTTCAGAGAGACAACAATCCTGTCTTTTTCCTTTATCAGCTTGACCTTTTTATGGTCGACGCTGCGCCATCCCTTTCCTCCTACTGCCATAACATCGAGCAAACTGAACCTTTGGGGATGCCCCTGAGATTCCTCACTGAGGACAGTAAATACTGCCATATATTGTGTCGCATTATTGCCCATGGCAAAACCACCAACAGTAAAGATCGCCACAGCCAGCTCAGCAAACCCTTTAGGAGAGAATATCTGGATCCCTCGATTCTCTTTCACTTCTTCCGCATAACCGTCAGAAAGCATCTCTGCCAGCTGTGTTACCTTAGCGGATATTTCGTCGAGCTGTTTATTGTCATTTGCAACTGCCGATGAAACCGCTACAGCAAACAATAGTAAAATTATTAGAAGCCAATATCTGATCATTTCTTCTCCTGAGGAATCAGAAAAATATAAGCAGTTTCAAATCCGGAATTGTCAGGCTTTAGCCTTCTTACACTCACCATAATACCTTCAGCCTGAATTTCACAAGTAATATAATGGAAGAAACGCCGGCCTGTTTTTTCCGGGAACAGATCTTTCCATTTCTGGTCATAACCTGTTCGCAATGTGTGAAGCAGGCCTCCTCCACCACCGATAACAAGAAAGTCTTTGCCCTGCTGCCGAAAGTGCTCAAAGGCATGGGAGTGGCCGCTTATAAAGAGTCTGCATTTGCGGTGTTTTATAAACAATGGCACAAACTCCTTTTGCACTTCTGATGATGTCTGGACAACCTTGCTGTTAGTGTATGGAGAATGATGCGTAGCGACAATAATAGTGCTTACAGATGAATCTTTGTCGAGCCTGGTGAGTTGTTCTTCAAGCCACTGTCTCTGTTGAGAAAGTTCTTTATCGTTCAATTCGGAGAAATTAGAATTAAGCAGGATGATGGAGATCGAAGCAATTCTGACTTCATACCATGTCTGTTTTACTTCAGGGAAGATCTTGTGAAAATTCTCCATTCCTTTTTTCGCAGTGAGCATATATTCATGATTGCCCGGAATTGGATAAAAGGGAAGCCTTGCCTGGCGCAGTTTTGCCAATTGCTTTTCAAAGTCTCTCCACTGTCCGATGTCTGATCCTATTGCAGTAATATCACCAAGATGAAAAACCGCCGCCGCATTTTTCTCAAGCGCTACTGCAGAAAAGAGCTTGTCAGTCGCAATATCATTGTCAGTATATTTCAGCCAGAGCGTTTCGACCTTCATGGGCGACTGCGTATCGCTAATAAAGATTATGGAGGAATTGGAATTCCTCGTGTGAGAATCTCCTCCGTTGTTGTTTTGCGAAGAGGCAGGAGTTGAATGAATAAATACGATAATAAAGTAGACAACAGAACACAGCCGGAATTTCTTAAACAAATTAACCCTCCCTGTCTTCTAAAAATAAAGGCGAAGTTAAGATGATTAAACAGACTATAACAGTTTTTTGAATCTTATCATATTGCTTGTCCAATTGCACAAGACATTATGACCAACAAAACACTGGACAGATAGAATCATGTCATCAGTTGTGATATGTCCTGGAAATGATCTTCTTGAACCCTACTCGAACAGTTGCCGGTTTGCGGGCAGAACTTTTTTGCCTTGATAAATATACTCATTCTTGTTAGTTTAATTCCGGAGGTAGGTTTATGTCGGGTTGTGGGGCCCGTCGGCGCTTATGATAGGACAGAAATTTTGCGAGCAGTGCGGGAAGCCACTTGCGCCCGGAGTTCGTTTCTGCGAATCCTGCGGAGCAGCAGTTGCTGATGCGTCTGTAACAACAGCCCCTGTGCAGGGAGTTGCACCTCCACCGATTCCGCCGCTTCCTCAGGCAAAGTCTAACGCCTCTGCCTCAATATCACAGCAACAATTTTCAGCACCACCCATTCCTCAACCTGACATGCCTAACACCTCACCACCAAAGCAAAACCGCCTGTTGATTTTTGGGATTGTTGCCGGTGTTATTGTGCTGTTGGTCATCGCATATCTTATATTGGCTCGCCCACATAGGACTAATGCTCCCGTTACTTCTCAGTCCGTAACTTCCGCACCGGATATACGCAAGCCCGAAGACACTTCGCAGGACAATGCTGTCTTAAAGGCACAATTACAATTAGAATATGATAAAGCCGAAGCCCGATACAAAAGTGCCTATGAACATTACGCAAACATAGTTACTACTCATCCGAAAAGTGATGTTGAATCAGCCCTCCAAGAATACAAGGATGCAGTTGCGGCTTACAATGATGCTAAAAAAAGACTAGATGCTGTCGTAGCGGGAAATAGGTAGAGAAAACAGTGAGAAATAGTGAAGAAATAAATATACATCAAAAAATAGACACAATGAATAAAATGGGCTTATTATTTTTCTGTGTAATGTCAGTGATTATTTTTGTTTTATTTGGCGGTGCAACTACATCATTTGCCGAAGAGACTGAATGGATTTTTGAATGGGGCCCGGTACCAGGGGAATGCCGAGTAGAAACGAACGTGGGAGGTGGCAAACCGTCAGAAGGGAAAGAGATAATACCAAAACCCCCATTTATATTAAATATTGTTGTTCGATGCCCGAGAGTACCAAATATTAATCCGTATAATAATAGAATTGATGATGGGAGGAGGCCCGATGATACTATAGTCGTTGGCGCGCAGAGAAAATCTAGCTCAAAAACAAATCCATATACGCAGGACGAGGAGGTACATAACCATGACCGTCGATATGGTTACTTTAAGTCTTATGTTAATGGTGAGATTTTATGGAAAGGCTTCAAAACTTATTATCAATCTTTCTATGAGACTTATGAGTATTTAGGGTTAACCCCTATAACAAATGTTCCGTGCGTAGAGTACTTAGATTTTAGTTCTAGACTGAGTGAAGAAGATGGGGCTTGGGCTACTATTAAATTGACAGCTGGCTATACAGAGGCTGGCGACAGTATGATGGGTAGACTTAAAGGTATTATGGATACCTTTAAGTTTTATCCGGTGGGAAGTAATAGCGCGCCCACAAATAACATATCCCAAACCCCGAATGAAGCATCTCTCAATAACCCCCCTCCACCCGACGATGAACCATCCTCCGGCAGGAATTGGATTCTTTGGGTTGGCCCAGCAGCCTTGTCATTTGCAGCCGCAAAGTTGGCAGCTGATTACTGGAAGCGCCGCCGTGAGAAAGGTGACAAGAGCGACAAACCGCCTGATGGGCCGGTGGGATACGTACTTCAGATCAGCCAGGACCGGTTTGAACTCCAGCCTAAACAGACAGTCAAGCTGTCAGTTTCAGTATGGGCAGTCGACTATAAGGGCGGCACCACATTGGCAGCAGGAGCGAGTATCCAGATGCAGCCGCCGGCCGGAGTGCAGGTCAGCCCTTCATCCGGGCAGACCCGTATGGAGGCGAATATTACTGCATTGCCGGATTTGCAGCCCGGAAACCATACTTTGACAGTCACTGCACAGGCAGGCGGCAGCCAATATCAGGCCCAGGTTGTGCTGGTTGTTGCCAGCACACTTTTGGAAATACAGGTCACTCCTGAGGGAAAGACCAGCATCTATCCGGTCGGCAAGGATAGTGCAGGTATCTATGCACGAATCAATCCTCCTGATGCCCAGTCCGTGCAGGAGGCACAGACTGCCACAAATAATATCACTATTGCACCACAAGATCCCGTCAATAAGTGGATCGATATGGGCGATCTGTTAACAAAAGATGGGTGGAGATGTCGAGCTGTGGGGGCGTCCAACCCTGACCCACTCCATCCTCTATCGAATCCGCGTCCTTCCAGGATTGACATCTCGGTTCAGGGTGAATTCCGGGGGCAGAAATTACTACAACTGGTGAGCTTCGATGTCCCGGCAGAACCGGTGATTGACGCAAGGCCGGATTTGGTTGAAATGCTCTGCGGTGCGCCGGGCAAGGAGAGCATAAGGGTATGGATAGAGAACGGTGGAACAGATCCGTGGAACTTCAGTTTTAAATTCGAGGACAAAGATAAGGTCCCGGTAGGCTTGCTTGTTAATATTATCCCGGACAAAGGAGGTTTTGAAGCCACTGTCGAGATCTCGGTCGAGCATGCTAAATTGCGACCTAACGCCGATCCGAACTCAATGGCAGTTTTAATAATTATCGCGAAGTCTGGTTCCCTGGCCCCTCTTGAACGACATATTAAATTATTTGCCGGCTCACCCAATCTCAATGTTACTCCAAAAGAAGTATTTTTTCTCCCTGAAGACGAACCTGTGGGTGTGTATGCTGAGGTGAAATTCCCAGGGAATGAGGAATGGGAAATAAGAGCTGAACTTAAAAACAGCAGTTTTATAGACATGAGCGGACCGGATCCGGATGGAAAGAACAAGGTTCATATGCTGTTGACGCCGAAATCTCTGCCTGAGGATTCAAGTGGAGAGAAAGGGACTCTGGAGATAACCGCAGCTTCGAAACACAGAACACTTGGGCCTGTAAATGTGAACGTGATTATTAAGGACGAGGGACTTGTTCTGCTCACCGACCCAGTGATCGTCAACCCTGACCCCAGGGCAGTTAATCCTGGCCTTCTTAAACTCCAGGTGTTCAGGCGGAATAAAGAGGAAAAGAGAATCATTCTCGATCGCATAGCCATGCAGAGAGGCATTTCATTTAATGATTTCTACCCGGGCAATTATCGAAAAGGTGAAAGCATTTTTAAAGGAGCGGGTGTTTACGCACAATTTAAGCATTTGAGCGGCAGCGGGTTAGATGAAATAGCTGTTTATGAGATCAAACCGAAGGTGCCTGTGCCATGTGATGCGAGCCCGATTGATGCGAAGTGGGAGATAAGCGCTGAGAGCGGAGACTCTTCCCCGGATAAGTTTATGAAGAGGCAGAACATTCAATTTCCGATAGATCCATTGCTTGCAGGTGACCTGTTGCTGGCAAAAGAGATCAATAATTGCAGAAGAATGATCTCTTACCTGCCGGAGGCCCAAAGGGCCAAGTGGGAGAGCAAAATTCTTGTCAGAGACGCGGCTCTGCTTGGAGCAAAGGGATTGTATAAGATGCGTCATGAGATCTGGGAGGAGGCACGCGGTTATCTCATTAGAGAGTCCCAGAACTACCTGGAGGAGGCGAATTATAACGATCGGATTGTCTTTGTGCTTGAGTGGTCACAATGGCTTAATGATATGGCCTGGCAGGCGGCTGAGTCGATTCTTACGGCCCCATTGCCTTTTCCGCTTTCGTTGGTTCTGCCTGCCCTCATGGATCAAATGCGGTCCTTTATCAATGAATACTGTGCAGCGGCATTTAACGACGGTACTCCTATCGGCGTCTTTTGCGAGCAGTACAAGAAAAAGCTGAAAGATGGTGCGCTCGAGATAGGTCTTGATATGGGCATCGGCCAATTCATCAACTTCGACACAATATACGAAAAACTGGAGCCGCACTTCCCGAACACCCTGGAAGGGAAGCTTCGTGCATTGAGATATGCCTGTTTAATTGTTTGGATCACTGCATTGTTGCAGTTTGGCGCGTACAAGAAAAAATCTAATGATGACCCTTACTCTCTTCCAGAGGCTGCCTGGGAAGCTACAAAGCTTTTGCGGGATCAGATTATAGTGAGTGTTCTTGTGAAAAACTGGAAGAATAAACACGGTGAACAGTCAGGTGCCACTGCTGAACCAGCTCCCAAAGATAAAAAACCGGAGCAGGCGAAAGATAAGACTGGGACGAAAACAAAGGATGAAACGGCGACGAAACCAAAACCTAATGACGAGGATTCAATCAAGCCCAAGGATGACTCCAAGGCTGAGACCAAGAAAAAGCCCAGTGATGACTCAGACGGTGAGATCAAGAAGAAGCCCAGTGATGACCCCGAGGGAGAGGGTAAGAAGAAGACGGGTACCAAACCCGATGAAGGAAAGCCCAAGGATGGTGTTCCTGGCGATAAATTGGATGAAGTAAGATCTGATCTTGAGAAGTCTAAAGCTGATTATGAGAAAAACAAGACAAAAGAAAACACAATAAAGCTTGATAATATTCGAAAGGAATTTGATAAGACAAAGGCCAACATTGAAGCGACAAAGATTATAGAAGCATCAAAAAAGAATGTAAACGATGCGGATAAAAAAGCTTTTGAGGATGGAAGAAGACAGGGAGAAGAAAAGGTAAAGGCGCTGGAAAAGGCGGCTGAAGATCTTCGGAAGAACCCGGATGATAAGAATGCAAAGAAGGTATTCACTGATGCATGCGAGAAGGTACAGCAAGACAAACATGCCATGCATGTTCTTAATGATATTAATCCAGGAAAGCCCAGTTCCCTCAGACAGGACTTCAATGAGCACTGGAAGCAGACTTACGAAAATACAGACAACCGGGTAAAAGAGCGCATTGCAGAAGAACTGAACAGAAACCTCAAACCTGGAGAAACACCGTATACAGCTGCTGATATTGAAGTGGCAAAAATTACCAACGTTAAAGACTCACAGAAGCCGACGCCGGAGCAGGAGAGCGTCAAATCTACATTTGACCGGGATGCCACATTCCGGAAAACGAAACGCGATCCTATTACGCATGAGCCTATTCTAATACTTGATCCTAAGACAGGTAACCCTATCGTGAAACTTGATCCTAAGACAGGCAAACCTATCGTGAAACTTGATCCTAAGACAGGCAAACCTATCGAGAATCCGAAAATGCCCCGGGATTACGAGTGCGAGACAGACGATCTTAGGACTACCAATGCGTTGGATGTAAAGACAACCACTATGTTGGATAAGGACGGAAGACCATTTGTAAAAGTTGTTAAAGGACCGATTGAAAAGGCGGGCACTGGTGCAAAAGACATCTATAATCAGGAGTTCTACAAAGAACGCCATGGCGATTATCCCTACCAGAAGGACCAGAATGGACAGATTATTAAAGACAAAGATGGAAAGTCAGTTATTGATCAGGGCAAGTGTAATGAATACGCCGAGCATTGTGATCAGACGATTACCGATCGTTTTCATCCAGATGCATACGGGGGCGGGAAGGAAGATATTGGCCCGGCAACTCGTGGAGACATGAAGGGAAAGCCATACAAAGATGTTGCAGCTACTGCAAAAACGATGGAATTTAAGGTAAAGGAATGGTATAACAAAGCCGACCACACTGCAGATCCTATCAAGCAGGCTGAATTTAAGGAAGAAGGCATGCGGCAACTCACCAAGCAGTTTGATAATCAACTCGAAAAGGTTGTCGAAAAATACAATGAATTATCTGGCAGTCCATATCCGCCTGTTGCAAAGATACCGGATAATGTGAGGACAGGGGTTGATATTATGAAAAGGGTCGGGAAGGACGGCTTTACAGTTGCAGATGCTGAAGCTGCTCTAAATCATATCGGCGAGACTCCACAGAGCATTGCAAGTAAGATGTCAGGAATTCTGGAATCCGGTCAAAAGCAAATGCCGCCTGCGCTAAGACAAAAACTGAATAAATGGCTGAAAACGCTTCCGAAAGATTAGCGCTCTTCTGGAAAGCGCTGCTTTATCATGATAAAGAAATCCAGGACGAGAGACTTAGTGCTGCTGGATGGTGGGATCGTTCGGCTTGAGATTGAAGGATACAGATTGCCTTATGTTGCGCGATTTTGCGGCCAATGCGGCAGCAGGTTTTAGGAGGTGAATGTGGAAAAAAAGTTCTGTCCTGAGTGCGGCGTGCCACGAAAGCCCGAGAGCCGCTTCTGCGGTAGCTGCGGCAAGTCGTTTGCAACTCAGAATGAGGCAGGAGCCGCTTCTGTCTCTCCTCAACCAGCAGCGCAATCCTCACCGGGCAGTTGGCAGGTTTTTGTGGGAGACAAATTGCCTGAGTTAATGGCTGTATCCGGGATGCCTGCAGGGGGGGTGTTCAGTACATTACCTATAGGAACACAGAAGACAGGCGCTCCGCTTTCAAAAACCGTATGGACAGTGGCAATTACAACTGCCACGGACCTTGTTACTGCATATGCCTCGGGTAATCCTGTCTCGCGTCAATCTGCTTACCTGCGCGGAGGACTTGCTGTAATGAGCCTTGTCAGCGGCCTGCTTGCCGGCAACAAGAGGGGATGGATGTCCCGCATTGTGATGGCATCTTCACTCGGCATTGCCTTTGTCCAGAGCGGATCCATCTTTTCCTTTGCCGGACGACTTCTGGAAAACCCACAAATGCTGTCCGGGGTGCTGCCCACCGCTGTAACCCAGAGCCTGTCGTTCCTTGCAGCATTGCGGTCGGTATGGGTGGCACGGGGATAGGTCTAACAGACTAATAAAGTCCCATTGCCTTACGCACAAGCTGCATGGTTTCCTGAGCAACCTTTCTTGCCTTTTCGTTTCCCTTCTCTGCGATTGCATGCAGTTGATCAGGATCATTAAGAAGCGCTTCCCTTTTCTGCCAGATCGGCTCAAGAACAGAAAAGACGTTTTTGATCAGCACCTTCTTGCAGTCTATGCAGCCGATGCCGGCAGTCTTGCAACCCTCAGTAACTTCCGCCTGCTCTTCTTTTGTAGAAAAGACCTTGTGCAGCTGAAAGACAGGAGACTGCTCCGGATCGCCCTTGTCTGTTCTGCGAATACGGGCAGGGTCTGTGGTCATGGTCCTGATCTTCTGCTCCACTTCCTTTGCACTGTCTGATAGATATATCGCATTGCCATAGCTTTTCGACATCTTTCTGCCGTCAACACCAGGGACTTTGGGGAAGGGGGTCAGGAGTGCGTCAGGCTCAGGGAATACTTCGCCGTAAAGGTTATTGAATCTGCGTGCGATCTCACGCGATATCTCAAGATGAGGCACCTGGTCTATGCCCACAGGCACATGCTTTGCCCTATACATGATGATGTCTGCTGTCTGTAGAAGCGGATACCCGAGAAAGCCGTACGTGGACAGGTCACGCTCGCTCAGCTCTGTCTGTTTTTCCTTGTATGTCGGCACGCGCTCAAGCCAGCCAAGGGGTGTGATCATGGACAGAAGGAGATGAAGCTCAGCATGTTCCAGGATCTTGGACTGAATGAAGATGGTGCATTTATCAGGATCGAGTCCTGCAGCAATGAAATTCACCAGCAGATCGGTGACCGATTCGTGCAGCACTGAAGGGTTGGTATATCCTGTTGTGAGGGCATGCCAGTCAGCAACAAAGTAATAGCAGTCGTATTTATCCTGAAGCTTAACCCAATTTTGAAGAGCGCCTACATAATTGCCGAGATGGACTTTCCCGCTTGACTGCATGCCGCTTAAAACTCTATCCACAATGTACCTCCACCTATAATAATTGTTTAATTAATGTCTGCTCGTCGTATTATATTACCTTATCTATCTTCCATATCAACTCGAAGTTGCAGATAATAACCTGCGGTTCTTCAGACCTGTTTTTCATGATCTCTCCATTGTCATCCACAGCCAGAAGAAGATCATTGGCTTTGAGGGATGAACCATCAAAGCCGTGTACATGTAATTTTGCTTTTACCGTATCCAGGAATAACCGACACTGTGCCTGATCAATTATTCCCCTTTCGACTGCCTTAGATAGGTCAACCGGAATATAAAGGGCATCACGGTTTTCAGCGACCCACTGGTCTGGACCGTTGTAATAGCCCCGAATCGTAATATAATTGTGATTTTCCTGGAGCACAGGACTTCCTTCAGGGTCCAGGAGATCCTTGTGAGATCCATATTTTCTTACATCGGTCGAGGTCTCTATCTTCTTGCTTCCTGTCATATAGATGGCCCTCACATAGACCGTGGGGATGCCAAGACGGTTCAAGGTATGGGCCATGGCGAATTCCTCAAACGGGCTGTTTATGCCAAACTGACGGACCTTTGGATCACGGGAACCCTCTTCATCACCAACAGGCATTTCCCCTACTCTGGAAGTTTCCCAGACAAGATGAATGTTGTCCTTTGTTATCGTATAAAAGACTTCCTTGGTTTCCGATAATTTAATTGAGGGCGTCTTTCTCCAACGCTCAGGGAGGAAATAGTCAAACAGGTGCGGATTCCGTCCCACAACCCAAAGGCGGCCGCCTGTGCTTTCTGCATGCCCGTATAAATAGGGCACGCCAAAGATCTCGGCAGAAGAAAGATGGGAAGGCAATGAGGTTGGTTCAAAACGGTGTCTCTGATCATCAAGGTACGAATACCTTCTTGAATTCTTTACTGCCTCCTCATGTTCCGGTGTGCGCAATAGCAGTTCATAATCAATGATCGAATAGTTGCCGTTACTGATCAGCTGATAAAGATAATTCACCTGATCTTTTTCAGAGTTTTTCTTCTCTCTGAGGCCTATTTCTTTAATGTTTTCGACCTCTGCCTCGCTGATAATGATGTGCTCCGGCTTCATATCAGCCACCAGGTAACCTTTTTTGTTAAGATCTTTATGTGCCGCGGCATCAAGAATCTTGAGATGTTTGATCATCTCGTCGGTGTTGATATCGATGTACTCGAAAATCTCTTTGATGTTCAGGCCTGTTATCCATTCATAGATCAGCTTGTACTGCTTCAGGATATCAAGATCAATGCCCGGATGTTTTGCCCGGATACGGTTGATCCTGGCCCCTGATCTCCCGCTCTGCCATGCCTGCATTACTTCAGGCGGAACATATATCGCCATGGGGAGTTGGGTATGTATCTTTGTCTCTTTCGGTCCGTACAGGTTGTCCATCAGTTCCATGACCAGGGCAAATTCTTCCCAGGGGCTGTTGAATTCTGCATCACAGAACTCCTGCAGGGTATGGGTGTCAAGAGGCACATCTTCTCCAACGCGGCAGTTCTTGACAACCAGATCAAGACTTAAGCCGTCAACCTCCTTTGTGGGAACCTTGTACACGGAACTTGTCCCCAAAAGCCGCAATTTGTGCTTATTGAACCAGGCTGTTTCATACCAGTTCTCTATCTCAAAATGTTTATGACGGCTTTCGGCAAAACGGGTGAGATACAGGTCGCCGCCATCACTGGTCTTGGTATGGGCGTACACAACGCCCAGTACATTGACCAGGTTTTTTTTCGAGACTACCATGTCGAGATATTTACAATATACTGAAGGGCCTGATCAGACCTGTCTTATCCAAGACGTTTTCTGAGCTCTTCGAGCTGATCCCTCAGTTTTTGAGGAAGACGCTTTCCAAAGGTTGTGAAATGCGCCTCAATGTCAGGTATCTCTGCTTTCCATTCAGCACCATGTACGCTCATCAGTTCCTTAAAGCTTTCGGGCGCCAGGGTGAGACCTGATAGGTCAAGGTCTCCTTCCTTTGGCAGCAGACCGACCGCAGAACTATTAGCTCCGATCTTGCTATCAACGCGCTCGCAGATCCATTTGAGCACTCTGCTGTTGTCACTGAAACCAGGCCAGAGGAATTTGCCGTCCTGGCTTTTCCTGAACCAGTTCACATAAAAGATCTTCGGCGCTTTGCTGCCGAGCTTCTCGCCCATGCTGAACCAGTGTTCGAAATAGTCGCCCATGTTATATCCGCAGAAGGGTTTCATGGCAAAGGGGTCCCTTCTCAGGTTGCCTACAGCTCCGATATTAGCGGCCGTGGTCTCTGATGCAGCAGTGGCCCCAAGGAAAACGCCATGTTCCCAGGAGAAGGCCTCAGACACGAGCGGAACAACGCTGGTGCGGCGGCCACCGAATATGACGATATCGATAGGCACGCCTGCCGGATTCTCCCAATCCTTACAGATGACCGGGCATTGTGAAGCATGCGCAGTGAAACGTGCATTTGCATGTGCAGCGTCAGCCTTACTTGCAGGCGTCCAGTCCTTTCCTTTCCAGTCAACAAGATGTGCTGGCAGGTCATCATTCATGCCCTCCCACCAGACATCGCCGTCATCGGTCAGTGCGCAGTTCGTGAAGATGGTATTTTCCCTTATCGTATCCATTGCCATAGGGTTGGTGTCATAGGATGTTCCCGGAGCAACACCAAAGAACCCGCTTTCGGGATTAATGGCATGCAGCCGTCCATCCGGACCGACCTTCATCCATGCGATGTCATCACCGATGCACTCGCATTTCCAGCCCTTGAGCGAAGGCTGCATCATGGCCAGATTGGTCTTGCCGCAGGCCGAGGGGAAGGCTGCTGCAATATGGTACTGCTTGCCCTCAGGACTGGTGAGCCTCAGGATAAGCATATGCTCTGCAAGCCATCCCTCTCTTCGAGCCATGGCAGAGGCAATGCGGAGTGCCAGACATTTTTTGCCTAACAGTGCATTGCCGCCGTACCCCGATCCATAGGACCAGATCAGGTTTTCTTCCGGGAAGTGGCTGATATATTTGCTCTCTATCGGCGCGCATGGCCACTGCACATCCTTCTGTCCAGGCTCAAGCGGTGCGCCGATCGAATGAAGGCAGGGGATGAAATCACCATCAGTGCCAAGAAGATCCAGAACTTTGGAGCTGACCTTGGTCATGATATGCATGTTCACGACAACATAGGGGCTGTCGCTGATTTCGATACCAATTTTGGAGATGGGCGAACCGATAGGTCCCATGGAGAATGGGATTACATACATGGTCCTGCCTTTCATGCAGCCCTTATAGAGATCCTTCATGATTCCCTTTAGTTCGGTGGGCGCCATCCAGTTGTTTGTAGGCCCTGCTTCGTCCTGAGAGGTTGTCGAAATGTATGTGCGGTCTTCAACGCGGGCTACGTCGCTCGGATCAGACCTGAACAGAAAGCTGTTCTTCCGCTTCTTTAAAGGCGTAGCGCTGCCGCTGTCGATCAGCTTCTGCATCATGCTGTCATATTCCTGTTTGGAACCATCACATATATAAATAGCGTCTGGCTGGCACATTGCCTTAATCTCCGAAATCCAGGCATTAAGTTTCTTGTTTGTTACTTCAATGTTCATTACTACCTCCTCGTTTTCTTCTCTTAATTGTTGGTATGCGTATTTGTTACAGCATTCCGAATATTTTCAGAAAAAATGTAATGAATGGCATTATAAACAGGTTTGCGATACCGGTATAGATCAGTACGAGAACTATAATAAAACCGAAGGGTTCGATCTTACTGAACGACATGGCCTGTTTTGATGGAAGAAGACCTGTCAAAACCCTCCCCCCATCGAGCGGTGGGATAGGGATCAAGTTAAATGACGCAAGAACTACATTCACTATCACACTTGCAGAGACGATCATGAGAAGTGGTTTCATTAAAGTCTCTTTTATTACGTCAGGGGAAAGACTGGCAATGGGCGCAATTACGAGATTGAGAAGGATTACACTTGCCAGGGCGAGAGCGATATTTGTGGCTGGTCCGGCAATTGCCGATAAGGCCATACCCTTTCTCGGATTTCTAAAATTCGAGGGATTGA
Source organism: uncultured Nitrospiraceae bacterium (assembly GCA_964461065.1). Classification (GTDB taxonomy): domain Bacteria; phylum Nitrospirota; class Thermodesulfovibrionia; order Thermodesulfovibrionales; family UBA6898; genus UBA6898. The sequence goes on along the minus strand of CAYWRK010000014.1, from coordinate 5,412 downwards.
TCGGGACGGGCTTTGCGTACCCGAACACAAAACGGCCTTCTGTCAGAACAAAGAGCATGATCGGCATAATGATTGTGCCGAAAAGGTCTATATGCGCAAGAGGGTTCAGTGTCAGGCGGCCTAGAAGCTTTGCGGTCGGATCGCCAAGCCTGAACGCAACGTACCCGTGTGCCACCTCATGGAAGGTGATCGCAATAAGAATAGGCAGCGCAGAGATAAGAAGCCGCTGTAATGTTTCTGTTTCCACGATTCTCCCTAACGATATGAGACAGTTGAGATAACTTCTGAGATAACTTCCGAGCGGTTGCCGTAGAAGTTATATAGTATTATTGATTTATGAGCGATAAGTCAAACAGGAGAAATGAACGTAAAATCAAGAGGTCTGCGGGTTTGCAGAGGCAAACATTAGGCATAATTCATGTAATATAGGCGTGAAATAGGTGGCTGTCAACGACTGATAATTACTTGATTTAACCTCTCAAAGCAAAAAAATACGGGAGTTAATCGGCTGCCTAATGACAAAGCTGTGCATTGTATGGAACAGGATTCCATCTCCGAGCTGATGATCGCCAGAGCAGCGTCAGATTTGCTGACGCTGTCAGATGCACTCTATCGGTTAGAAACCCGGACCTGAAGAGCTTGTTCCAGTGCCCTGCAGCTGGACTGCGGCATTTCCGCCGTCAGAACTGATACTGAAACTGCTGTTATAGATTGCTGCCGCTGCCGGCGCAAACCGGATCACAATACTGCATGTTCCTGATGGAGCTACGGTCACTCCATTACAGCCGTCTGTTGCCTTTGTAAAGGGCGCTGAAGGTGAAGACACAGAGGTTATACGGAGTGGCGCTGTTCCCGTGTTGGAGACTACTGCGGTCAGGTCCTTTGTAGTATTTACCGAGACAGTGCCGAAGAGCAGCGATGCAGGGGCCGAGAGGACCGGGGTGCCGGTTATGACAGCCTTTATGTCAGCCACGTCAGTTAATACAGGAGCGCCGGCATTATCGTGAAACAGATACGCTGTTCGCAAGATATCGTCAAAAACGAGTGTTATGTTACGATCCTGCGCTGCAGAAGTTATCAGCAACGGGTTTAGTGAAGGACCCTGGATCTGGTCTGGCGAAATCAGATTCCCGGTTGTTTCATCTATCACCATGAGCATAATCGAATATGGTCCGCTGCCGGCTGAGAAGGCTGAAAGTAGCCATCTTTCAGGCAACAAATAGTAGCTGTTGCGAGCTCTCTGCCACGTTGAAGTGTCAGGCGTTGCTGCTGCCGTAGAGCCTGCTGAAATATTCCCTGCAGTGTCTCTTGCACAGACACGATAGTAATAAGTGACTCCGTTGGACAAGCCGCTGTCTGTTACGTTCGTGCCGTTGCCCAAATAGATCTGCGTGCCATTTGAACACTGGTTGTTTGGATAAGTGCCGGTATTTCTGACCAGGGAATAGGCGTTTGTCCCATTCAGACCGCTGCCGGTATCTGCAAAACCCGTCCAGCTCAATAGCACTTCCCTGTTAAAGCCGACGGCTGTAAGCGTTCCGCCAGTCGGAGCCGCAAGATCCTGCCGTATCTGGCCGGACTTGACCGTCTCCGTGTTTCCGACATTGTCTGATGAGAAATAGCGCACATATTGTGTGCACGAAGATCCTGCTCCGCAAATGACACTTACCGATGTGCCTGAGGAAGCCGGGGTGCAGGTATTGGTCGCATCAAGACAATACCTGGTGGACGAGACGCCTGATCCTGCACTGTCCGAAGGAGTCAGAATTACTGATACGGGGCTTATATTCAGCCACGCGGATGTCGTATTGATTGAAGTCACCGGTGCCGTTGAATCAACGGTTCTTGTCACTGGTGCTGCGGTTCCTGTGCCGCCTCCGCTGACTGCCCTCATATTGAGTGTCAGTATCTGACCGTTTGTCGCGGCAATGCCCGTTTTTGTGCAGGTAAATACAGGGCTGGCCCCTGATACAACAGCAGAAAGCCACGTGCTTCCATTAACTGTATATTCACACGAGGTGACATTAGTCTCGTTGTCAGTAAAGTTTGTTGTCAGATCAAAGGGGCTGTCAACAAAGCTGCCGAACTGAGTATTGGAAGGGGTCACTGTCCCTGGCACAGGGGCTGTCGGATCGTTCGACGGTGCGGTAAATGTTGCAGTCATTGTGGATGCTGATGCACCGATGCTCGTGACACTGACATTGCTGGGGCTTCCGTTATGGAGATTACTGTTTGGTGATGAGGTGATATTAAAGGTGGTCTTTGTCGTAGACCCGGGGAAGGGGTCTCCTGTATCGCCCGAGTCAAGACCCTTTTCGAGTTCCCAAAGATTATCTGCCTGAACAAGGGCAACATGATAATGCTGTGCTGCGCAGGAAGGGCCGCCGGGATAGCATTCATTGTTATTTGAGTTTTTGCTCTCATCGATATGCCATATCAGCAGGCCGGCACCAGGCAGGCCTGCATCAAAGCCGGTCTTCTGTCTGTTTTCGACAAGGAAATACTCCCCTCCTCCGGAAGGGCTGCCCGGTAGCAGCTGGTAAACGTCGGCTGCAGTGGCGGCCTGTGTAACTGCTTCATTTACCATTGTCCCTGAGACCTGCAGGGGGGTTATCCATCCAAGAAAGTATTTTGACCAGGCATCCATGTGTGCCGGACGGTCGCCGGAATTCACGATCCCATTCCACGACCCGCCTGCCATGAGGCTCCAACTCCCTACCCCGCTTGATGTATAGTCAGTATCATAAAGATCGGGCAGACCGAGCGCATGTCCGTATTCATGAGCAAAGACGCCCATGGTATGCTGGATCGTCCCTAAGACCTCAGGCTGAACAACATAATCGTCTACCTTGATAAAGGTGCTGGGATTGCTCGGACAGGGGTCATTGGTCGTGTACGTGCCGAAGTTGCTGTTGCCCCAGAATAAAGCTCCTGACAGGCTCCAGCTATGCGACCATATGTCTGTTGCCGGCCCGCCTGCTTCCTGCCCTGTCCCCTGATGCACGATATTGACCACGTCAACATAACAATCGCCGTCCTGATCATATGCAGCAAAATTAAGGCCGGCCAGGTCTGCTGCTCTGACCGCTTCGTACACCAGATCCCCGGGCCATGCATCACTGCCTTGCGAATCCGCTCCGTAATAATCATGGGCCTTTGATGCCTGATACCACCCGGCAACACCTAACCAGGGGCCTGGCGAGACCGAGAAAGTCCCATATGAAACTTCCTGGTAATAGTCCTTCATGCTGAAGTTTCCTGTACCAAAAAGCAGACTATTGAAATTAGCATTTGAATAGGTCGTTGAGGTATTACTGAAATTTACGAGTATTACAGGTATATTTGCCGTGCCGGTCGGCGGAACGACCTTGGCCGGTCCCACTTCAGGAGCAAGGCCTGTTAACGCAGCAGAACTCCTTGCCTTAATTACTTTTGAAGGCTCTCTTCTGTAAATACGGTTCAATGCCTCTCCTTTTGGCCTCAGATATTGAGAGATGCCGGCAGGAGAATCTCTGCCCACGATCTTTGAAGAACTGACAAGATCGCCGTCAACTGAATGCGAAGCATAAGCCCAGCTTTTTACCGCATCATCGAAAACGATCGAAAGCCCCTCTTCTGTTTCCCATCCGTGGAGGTTTTCGTCTCCCCATTGGCGGGCATTGATATGGGAGCCGTCAGCCTGCTTAAGGGTATGGACTGCTGGAGCAGCAGGGACTGCGCGACTTACCCGAGGCATTGACAATATACTGATGCAGACAAGAAGGATATATAAGTAAATACGTTTCTTAGGTATCATTTAGGCCTCCTGATGTTCGTATGAGAGGTATCATCTGTTTCCTTACTATAATAAGTATAACAGAAAGATTAAATATCAACCTACTGTCAATGAAGACAAAAAGTAATTCCTTTTCGTTATAATAAGTTATCTTATTACATAGAGGTGCTCAATGAAATTCTTTATAGACACAGCAAATATCGACGAGATCAAAAAGGCCTGGGAACTTGGCGTTATTGACGGTGTCACCACGAATCCTTCTCTCATTGCCAAAGAAGGCAAAGACCCGGTTCAGATCCTGAAGGCCATCTGCGGCATAGTGAAGGGGCCGGTAAACGGCGAAGTCATTGGCATCACCGCTGATGTAATGATCAAAGAGGCCAAGGAACTTGCGAAGATCCATAAAAACATTGTCATCAAGATACCGATGATAGAGGAGGGGCTCAAAGCAGTCAAGAAGCTTTCTTCGATGGGTATTAAGACTAATGTCACTCTCATTTTTTCGGCCAATCAGGCCCTTCTTGCGGCAAAGGCAGGAGCATCCTATGTAAGCCCTTTTGTCGGCCGCCTCGATGACATCAGTCACCATGGCATGGACATTGTTGAGGAGATTCTTGACATCTATGCAAACTATCTTTTTGAAACTGAAGTGATCGTAGCATCGGTGCGGAACCCTCTCCATGTGCTTGATGCCGCGCGCATGGGAGCACATATCGCGACGATCCCATACTCCGTAATAACCCAGCTCATTAAGCATCCCCTGACCGAGATCGGACTTGAGAAGTTTCTGAAAGACTGGGAAAAAGTTCCGAAGAAAACGACGAAACCGAGATAGAGGTTTATTCGTTATGCCGATCTATGAATACAGATGCAACGTTTGCGAAGAGGATTTTGAGAAGATTGTCTTTGGCACCCCGGAAGTTATCTGCCCCAAGTGTTCAGCCGGAGATGTGAGGAAAAAGATGTCTGCCTTTGGCATGAGCGGTGTAGACAAACCTTTTACCGGATCATCTTCGGCAGGATGCAATTCCTGTAATAAAGGCTCCTGCAGTTCCTGCAAGTAAAGAGCTGAGGGGGCGGCTATTCTTGAGAAGTAAAAGGATTCGCCCTGAGGATCTTGGTTACTCTTAGAGGGTTGCCTTCCATAACAAAAACCGCCATTCCGCGCTCGTCCGTCTTTCTGCCTGATAATATCCATGTGCTCTTCCAGGATATATTAACCAGCATCTGATCTCCTTCTATCTCAACCCATCTGGGCGTGAAGGTTATATCAACACTGTCAAAGACTTTGCTGCCAGCCATAATATCTCTGAACCCGGCATCAGTGGTATGTCTCTGTATTGTTGTCGAATCCTTTTTTACAAAGGCATTTTTAATCATCTCTGCAATGCCAAAGGCTTCGGTAGCTGTTTTCGATTCCTGGCTAACCTGTTTTATCTCTTTTTTGCCGCTGCAAGAAACAAGCAGAATAGATGCGAGCAAGAGAAGCGTTATTTTCTTCATTGTTCCCCCTGGATAGTCTGTTTTTCCTTGCTAATGATAATCTTTCACCCCCTTTTTTTCAACCAGGACTTTTCGTCTGCCCGACTTTTCATCTATTAGACCTGAATTCGGCCTCAAATCTTCGCATAACTGCA
>CAYWRK010000013.1:0-64036 GCA_964461065.1 uncultured Nitrospiraceae bacterium | reverse complement strand
AGCATCTGCAGAAGTAAAGGAGACATCAGAGGCAGTTGCCAAAACGAATTAAGACCTGAAAAGCAGAAGATAGAGCACACACACAGAGAAAGAGGAGACAGATCGTCTCCTCTTTCTCTGTGTGTATAAGACAAGCTAAAAACTGTAATTAATATTTAACTTGCAAAAGATAGGATAATTTGTTTACCATTTGAGCTAATTTTGATTAGAAATATCTCTCCACACCTAATAGGAGGACTCATGAGAAGGGTTTATGTATCGGTTTTCCTGATGCTCTTTATGTCATGCGTTGCATCTGTTGCAAGCGCTGAAACCTTTGCCTGTCTTGCCTGCCATAGCGCCATGAAAGGTAAAATCAAGACCAAGACGGGAGCTTTGATCAATGTGAATCTGGACAGCGAAAGATATGCTGCTTCTGTCCATGGTGGATTCGACTGCCTGATGTGCCATAAGCAGTTTTCCGCAAATCCTCATGCAGAAACCAAGACTTCGAACATTCCTCAAAATATTGCTGCACTTGCAGGCGAACTATCTCTTAAGGCGAAAGTTGATCCGGTTGCAGTGGCAGCATGCGTTGAATGTCACGAAGAGACCTATAAAGCATGGCGCGGCAGTGTGCACGGCCGGAATATCATTACCGACAAAAAGACAGATGGTCCTATATGCACAGACTGTCATGGCTCTCCTCATTACATAACGAAAAAGGATACGGCAACATCTTCAGTCTACAGAGGTAATATAGTCAAGACCTGCGGGGAGTGTCATGAGAGGGAGGAATTAGCAACGACCTATAAATGGGGCACCCATCTTCTTGAGAGATATCATGAGAGTTTCCACGGAAAGAAATATGCTGTTGGCCACCCCAATGCGCCTTCCTGTATAAATTGCCATAATTCACACAATGTCCTTAAGTGGGATGATCCCAAGTCGCCGGTTGCCTGGGATAATCGAACGATTACCTGCGGCAAGTGCCATACAGGTGCGACCAAGAAATTTGTCGCAGCCATTACCCATAAGAAGATGGGGAAGGATGATCCAATTCCCTATTGGTTTGAGAAGATATTGATCGTTCTGCTGCTTTCTGTTTTTGCATTTATTACCGGACATGTGATTCTTGAGGCTATTTCAGAGATCCGGGACAAAGTATTAAGAAAAGGCAAGGAGGAGCACCATGAATAATGAGACTCCAAAAGAATATTTGAGATTCAATGTTGTTGAGAGAATTCAGCATGTGCTTCTTTTTACGACATTTCTGCTGCTCACCTTCACCGGCTGGGTGATTAAATATCCTGAAGTGACGGTTGAACATCAGAGCTGGTGGATAAGTATGTGGGGCGGCGCTAAAACAGCAGGTCTGATACATCGTATAGCAGGAGTTACCATGCTAATCGATTTCGCCTGGCATGTTGTCTATCTCGCGTACATGCTCGCAACAGGCAAAATGAAGCTCAGGGCAAACACAACAATACTTCCCATGCCCAAGGATGTTGTCGATGCAATAAAAAATATGATGTATTTTGTCGGCCTGAGCAAAGAAAAACCCAAATTCGGCAGATTTAGCTATATACATAAATTTGACTACTGGGCTGTCTTCTGGGGTATGGGAATTATCGGTTTGTCAGGTCTGTTTCTCGCATTTCCTGTTCAAGCTTCTTACCTGTTCCCTATGTGGACGATTAATTGGATTTGGGAAGTAATATCCATAATGCATAGCGACGAAGCGCTTCTGGCAATTGTTTTTATACTGTTCTGGCATTTTTATAATGAACACCTGCGATATGACAAATTTCCCATGAGCATGACATGGATTACGGGGAAGATAACGATAGAGCAGATGAAGCATGAACATCCGCTTGAGTATGAGATCGAGTTCGGAAAGGATAAAGGGACTGATAAATGAGATGGCCGATCGTTGTTCTTATTATGTTCGCGCTTATTTCGGGATGCTCGCAAAAGCAGGAAAAAGCTAAGACCGAGAATGAACAGGATAAGGTGATTTCGAGCGATGAGGCTGTTGGCAACCTCCCCTGTTTTAAGTGCCACTCATATCAGAAATTTTCTTCTGCTCCTCAAAAAGGGATCTTCTCTCATCAGATACATATTAATACAGGATTCCACTGCAATCAGTGCCATGATATTCAGGGCCATAAACATGTGATCATCAATAGAAGCACATGCAACACCTGCCACAATATAAAGGAAGTGGTATTAAAAAAATCAAGCATGCCTTCAAAATTCAATCATGAAGCACATGCAAAGAAGGCGGGGTGCAGGGAATGCCATCCAAAGGTTTTTGTTATGAAGACCGGCACCGCAACGATAACGATGAAAGATATATATGCAGGCGCATTCTGTGGTGAGTGCCATAATGGCAAAAAAGCATTCTCGTCCTCTGAATGCACAAAGTGTCATACCATGCGGGAATTTGACAAAGAACTTACGTATAAGATTGAAGGCTTGGGTAATGTTACTTTTAGCCATAAGTTCCACACGTCCGCATTCACCTGCAATGACTGCCATCCCAAGCATTTCAGCATGAAGAAGACTGGTGGCAGAATGACCATGGACAAGATAAATGAGGGAAAATTCTGTGGCGCCTGCCATAACGGCAATATCGCGTCACCTGCTACTGACTGCACAAAATGTCATAAGTAGGGGAAAGTCAGAATTATTACGGGCAGGGGTTCAGTTAAGCCCCTGCCTTTTTTACCGTTCTTTTGAAAGTGACATAATCAAACGGGCAACTGTTATGAACGAGACACCACCGATAAAGGCTCCGAATGCTCCAATAATACCAAGCACTACAATCACGCCAAATATAACAATGATATGGTTCTGCGGCAAATTAGCATGAAAGAGCTTATTGATATCATTAGCTACAGCTTCACTCCATCCGCCCCCGAGGCTTTTACCAATAACCAGGTCCATGCTGAGGGCAATCACAATACCCAAAATACCCCCAACAATAAGACCGCTATAAAAAACCTTTTTCATTCCGTTTCGATGCCGTGTTTTTTGATTTTTCTGTAAAGAGTCGCAAGGTCTATTCCAAGGGCTTTTGCGGTATTTTCCTTATTCCGATTATGCAGTTCATATATTTTCAGAAGCAGATTCCTCTCATAATCACCCAAGTATGTCTTGAGCGTAGAGGTTTCTGGGTGCGCCTCTGTCTTTCTTAATTTGCCAGGCAAATTATCCGAAACAAGATACTCGCCGTCAGCAAGGACCACAGCTCTCTCCAATACATTCCTGAGTTCTCGCACATTTCCGGGCCAGTGATAATCGATCAACAGTGAAAGAGCTCCTTTGTCGAGCCCCAGGATCTTCTTCTTATGTTCAGCCGCATACTTACTGATGAAGTGTTTAGAAAGCATCTCGACATCATCTTTTCTGTCCCTGAGCGGTGGTATCTGAATTTCTATAACATTAAGCCGCCAGTAGAGGTCTTCCCTGAACCTGCCGTCTTTGAGTCTGTTTTCGATATCCACATTGGTTGCGGACACGAGCCTGATATCAACAATCTTCGGCTTTGTATCGCCGAGCGGAAATACTTCTCCCGTTTCGAGAACTTTCAGCAGTTTTGCCTGCAGATTAGGCGGCATATCGCCTATCTCATCGAGGAAAAAAGTTCCCTGATGTGCAAGCGTTATAAGTCCGAGTTTGTCTGTATTAGCTCCGGTGAAAGCCCCCTTCTTATAGCCAAACAGCTCGGATTCAAGGAGTCCTTCAGGCACAGCAGAACAGTTGATGGAAATGAACGGTTTATCCCTGCGAGGGCTGTTGCAATGAATCAATTCTGCTATCAGGCCTTTTCCTGTGCCGCTTTCGCCGAGTATAAATATATTGCTCTTTGTGGGGATCACTTTTTCGAGAGTTTCGATAATCTGCATCATGGAATCTGAGTTTGCCACAAAATCCCTGCATGCCATATGCTGACTTACCTGCTGTTTAAGGGCAACATTCTCGATCATGATCTTCTTCTGATCGAGTATCTTTTTTATCGTCATCTTTATTTCTTCATTCAGAAAGGGCTTGACAATATAATCTACTGCGCCTTTCTTCATAGCATCAATAGCAGATTCAATAGATGCAAAGGCAGTCATGAGTATCAGATCTGTCTCGGGGCTGAGCTCCTTTGTCTTTTCGATAACAGCTATCCCATCCATCTTTCCCATTTTTAGGTCAGTAATAACAATATCGAAGGTATCTTCTTTAAGTTTGATGACAGCATCTTCTCCGCTATTGACCGTGATGACATCGTAATCTTCCCTCTTCAACAGGAACTCAAGAGCCCTGCAGATATCAGGTTCGTCGTCAGCAATGAGTATCTTCGGTTTCATAGATTATATTATTGTTTGCATTCAGGAATTATTTGTGCAGATATATTCCGCGTTATCATTGTATCGGGGGATTATTGGAAGGCATTGTAATCGTAAATACGGTCCCTTTGCCTGTCTCGCTCTCGACGCTCAGAGTTCCCCTCATCTTTTTTATTATATCATAGCTTACTGCAAGTCCAAGACCGGTTCCTTTTTCTTTTGTGGTATAGAATGGATCAAATATCTTTGTCACCTCTTCCCTTGGAATTCCTATTCCCGTATCCTCAATCTGGATGACAACATCATTGATTCTGGTGAAACTCCTGATTGTTATTGTTCCGCCATCTGGCATGGCATCTATGGCATTTAGCGTGAGATTCACGATAACCTGCGCAAGCTGGTTGCCATCCATTATAACCTCGGGCAGATCAGGTGAAAGCTCCTTCACTACTGAAACATCTTTTGCCTTTTTGTCATACTGAATAAGATTAAGGGACGCTTCGATAAATTCATTTACATTGCCTGCCTTGTGCTCTCCGGCAGGCATCTTCGAAAAGCCTGAAAGCTGTTTCAGAATGTCAGAAATTCTCTTTATGTGAAAATACATGGTGTCAAGACTCTCCTTCTTAAAAGCCTCCTCTTCCATCTCTCTTAATATCTGCACAAATGAGAATATCGAGGTGAGGGGATTGCCTATTTCGTGTGCAATCCCTGCAGCAAGCCGTCCTATGGAGGCCAATTTCTCTGAATGGATGATCTGATCCTCCATATTCTTCATCTCGGTCACATCCTGGACAAGTCCAATATGTCCATTAATTTCCTCGTTCTCTCCCTTGACCGGCGCTGTTGTAATCTGAAAAAACTTACCCTTCTGTCCGAACAGATTCGAGAGCGTTATCGTCTTGATACTTTCGCCAGGATATATTTCCGAGAGTGGGCAGTCCGGGCATACATCTTCCCACGACCTGCCAACCACGTCCATACCTGTCATAGCTCTTATCATTGCGTTCGACCACTGTATGTTACGGTTTTGATCAATGAGGACTATCCCTCCACCAATTGCGCTTACGATGGTATTTAACTTCTCTTTTTCGCTTGCGAGCTCCGAAGTTCTTATCGTCACCTTTTTTTCGAGTTCACCTGTGTATTTTTCGAGCTCTTCTTTTCGTTTTGCTGTTTCTGCCGCCTGTATCCTTTTTCTGTTAAATACAATCAAAACAGCAGACACTAGGCTTGTTGCTATAAAAATTGATATGATCAGATAGGAATAGAGTTTCATGCTGTTCTTTGTGGCGCTGGTAACTTCGGAATACGGCGATGATACCGCTACTATCCAGGCTATATCACTGACATCAACATCTGAATATGCGATAATCTTGTCCTCTCCCAATGCGGAGATATACCTTCCGATATTGCCGGCCCTGCCTTCAATGATCCTCTTCTCGAGATCAAAGTTCAGATGGCACCTAAAGCAGGTTGTATCTGCCCGATAGAGATTATTGCCGATCATTCCGGGTTGTGTAGGGTGGTACAGAAGGTTCCCGCCCTTGTCGATCATCCAGGCATATCCCTTGCCGAGTGACTTGATAGTCTTAAAAAAACGATCTCCTATGTCTGATATCATTACCGAAAGAAAAACTACCTGCTCGAGCTTATGATTCTTGTATATTGGAGCGAATGTGGTAACTCTGTCGTGAGTCACCAATATCTCTCCCTCACCTTCTTTTATGCCTGCTGCTCTTTTGGTCATATCATCTGCTATCGGCTTTATCTGATCGTTATCTAATGTCGATGTTGTCTGATCTCCATTACTCTTCAAAAAAAGAAGATCTCCCTTTGATGAGATTAGGCCAAGGTTGGCGGTTAGCATCGCCTTATGCTTCAATTCCTCTTCTGAATGAGAATCGAAATCATCTTTGGTTACGCTCTTCTTCTCTGACAGTTCATGGGCTATCTCGATTACTTCCTCTTTCATGAACGATAGTGAAGACTTTATATTTTCAGCGATTGTCTTGGAGAGGAGGGCCTGCTGCAGGTTAAACTGCTCTGCAATTTCCATCTGAAGGGATTTCTGAAAGAAAATATTAAGGATAATAAGGACAGATATAACAACGATTAGTCCGCTGATAATCAGAATATTGCTCTTCATAATAACCCATGCCTGCTTTCGAAATAGATCATAGAATCAAATAAACAATTAAGTCAACGCTCCTTCTTTTGGTCTCTGCTTGCCTGATACGATATCAAATCAGACGTTAAAGAGGAAATGCATCACATCGCCATCGTTTACCACATACTCCTTACCCTCTGTGCGAAGTTTGCCTACAACACGCGCGCCTGCTTCTCCCCTGTTCGCAATAAAGTCATCAAAAGCGATCACCTCTGCCCTGATAAAGCCTCGTTCAAAATCATCATGAATAACTGCTGCAGCTTTCGGAGCTTTCCATCCGCGTTCAATGGTCCAGGCTCGGACCTCTTTAACACCGGCAGTGAAATAACTTATCAGTCCAAGTGCATGGTACCCATGGTGAATTATCTGATCAAGTCCGCTCTCAGATTGCCCAAGAGATACGAGAAATTCATCCCGCTCCTCATCACTCAGTCCAGCCATCTCTTCCTCGATCTTCGCACAGATCTTTACTGATTCGGCATTGTGCTCTGCTGCAAATGCGTGAACTGCCTTTACGAGATCATTGTCCTCAGTCAGTCCGGCCTCGTCCACATTCGCTGCGTATATGACTGGCTTCAGGGTTATCAACCTGGTCTCTTTGGTGAATTCCAGAAAGGCGTCTGAATCCTTTTCGCTGAAAAGGATTGCCGGTGCCCCTGTGTTAAGATGGTCGAGCAGCTTTCTGGACGAATCAAGCACTGGCTGAAGTTTCTTATCGCCTTTTGCCTGCTTCTCAAGACGCATGATTCTATTTTCAAGCGTTTGAATATCTGCAAGCACAAGTTCCGTGTTAATAACGTCGATATCGCGCAGAGGATTGATGCTGTCGTCAACATGTATGATCGTATCGTCTTCAAAGCATCTCACAACATGCACAATCGCAGAGGTCTCCCTTATATGGGAAAGGAATTGATTGCCAAGCCCTTCGCCCTTTGAGGCGCCCTTAACGAGGCCAGCGATGTCCGTAAACTCAACAATCGCGCTCTGTATCCTCTGCGGTTTGACTATATCAGAAAGCTGGGCCAGGCGTTTATCAGGAACCGGCACGATCGCCTTGTTCGGTTCTATGGTGCAGAACGGATAATTTGCAGCCATGGCATTCTGATCTTTTGTAAGTGCATTAAAAAGTGTCGACTTGCCGACATTTGGAAGACCGACGATACCGATACTTAAAGCCATCTGATTCTCCTCTATATTGTATGTTTATTCAAGAGAATAATAATAATTCTCACTTGTCTGAATTTCATCTCGAAAAGGGGTCACAGCGATGAAAATCAAAAGGGGTTGCAATGAAGGCAACCCCTTATAATTGTTGGCGTCCCCAGCGGGATTCGAACCCGCGTTACCGCCTTGAAAGGGCGATGTCCTAGGCCAGGCTAGACGATGGGGACATCTGGTGAGCCGCGTTGGACTCGAACCAACGACCCACGCCTTAAAAGGGCGTTGCTCTACCAACTGAGCTAGCGGCCCTGGCACTAAAGAAGTAATAAAATACACTGAAATAACCCCTGTTGTCAATTCAGGGAGCTGTGTTCAGGGCTATACTGAGCGCTCTCTGGTATAAGACAGAAGACCGCCTTTTATGACAACATCCCTTTCCCGTTCGTTCAGCGTAGACTTGACCGTGAAGGTATAGCCCTTTGTTGTGTTTTCAACCTTATAGATCTGTGATCCGCTGATGGTGCTCAGGATATCATTGATCTGCAGCTGGTCGCCTTTTTCGATCTTCTCATAGTCAGCGGCATTTTCGAACAGCAGGGGCAGGATGCCGAAATTGATCAAGTTCGAACGGTGTATTCTAGCAAAGGACTTTGTGATGACAGCCTGAACGCCGAGGAACATCGGCGCTATGGCTGCATGCTCCCTTGATGAACCCTGGCCGTAATTCTCTCCGCCAACGATAATGCCTCCGCCCTGCTCTTTTGCCTCCATTGCCCTTGTGCTGAAGGTATTGTCCAGATTGATGAAGACGAATTTGGAGATGGCAGGAATATTTGATCTGAACGGAAGGACTGCGGAGCCTGCCGGCATGATGTCATCGGTCGTTATATTGTCGCCTAGCTTGAGCAGTAATTCTGTTTCGATCTTGTCCGTAAGCGGTCCCTTGACTGAGACCTCCTTGATGTTCGGGCCTTTGATGACCATGACATCAGACGCATTGGCCTTGGGCGCAATGAGAAAGTTCCTGTTGATCAGATACTTTGCAGGTTCCTTGAACTTCTTTATCGTGATGTCTGCCTCACGCGGATCAATCATCTCACCCTTGAGCGCAAAGACAGCGCAGGAGACCGGACTTGCAAGATAAACCAGTGCATCCTTTGTGCCGCTCCTGCCCTTGAAGTTTCTATTGTATGAGCGGACCGAAACCTGGCCGCTGCCAGGAGCACTGCCCATGCCAATGCAGGGCCCGCAGGAAGATTCGAGCAGTCTCGCACCGGCCGCTATGATGTCAGTGACAAGGCCTTCCTTTGAGATCATCTCGTACACCTGCTTTGAGCCTGGATTGATCAGGAGGTTCACCTCTTCGCTGACGATATTACCTTTCAGTATGGCAGCAACAGACTTCATCGACTGGTATGACGCGTTTGTACAGCTTCCGATGCAGACCTGGTTCACCTTTGTTCCTGTAAGGCTCTTGACCGTGACCACATTATCAGGACTATGAGGCTGTGCGATCAAGGGCTCGACCTTGCTGAGATTGATCTTGACAACCCCTGCATAAGAGGCATCCTCATCTGCAGTGAGTTCAGTCCAGTCAGAACCTCTGCCTACTGCTTCAAGATAGTATTTTGTCCGTTCATCACTGGGGAAGATCGAAGTCGTTGCGCCGAGTTCTGCCCCCATATTGGTAATGGTGGCCCGCTCCGTAACATTCAGGTCCTTGACGCCAGGACCGCCGTATTCAAGAATTTTGTTGACCCCGCCTTTTACCGTGAGCTTACGCAAGATCTCAAGGATGACGTCCATGGCAGTCACATATGGCCGCTTCAGTTTGCCAAGAAGCTGAATTTTCACGACCTTCGGCATATTCAATTCAAAAGCAGCGCCGCCCATGACCGTTGCTGCATCAAGACCGCCGACGCCGATTGCGATCATGCCCATGCCGCCGCCCGTGGGCGTATGACTGTCTGTGCCGAGAGCGATCTTGCCGGATGCTGCGAACTGCTCAAGGTGCACCTGATGACAGATGCCGTTTCCGGGACGGGAGAAATATGCGCCGTACTTTGCGGCAGCGGTCTGGAGGAAGAGATGGTCGTCAGGGTTCATGTAGTCCTGCTGGAGCATGTTGTGGTCAACATAAGAAACGGCAAGAGGGACTTTTACACGGTCAAGTCCCATTGCTTCGAACTGCAGCCATGCCATAGTGCCTGTCGCATCCTGGGTATAGACCTGGTCAACCTTCAGCCCGATCGGAGAACCTTCCTTCAGTTCTCCTGATGCACGATGTGCTTCGAATATCTTTTCGACAATGTTTCTGCCCATGAATACCTCTTTTTGTGAGGGGAATTTAGCGTGATGCGTCGAAGACGTATTTTGACTTTGCCATTTTTATTATGTAAAAATACAGAGAAAAATCAAGCAGAAATAATATTTCGGAGAGAAAACATGCATTTTTTTCAGTACCGCGGCAATGAACTGTATGCAGAGGATGTGCCTATAAAAGAGCTTGCGGAAACGTATGGCACGCCGCTCTATATATACAGTTACACAACGCTTGTCAGGCATTTTAAAGCGTATGAAGACGCCTATCAAGCATTCCCTCATATTATCTGTTATGCGCTGAAGGCTAATACGAACGGCGCTATCCTGAAGCTGCTTTCAAAACAGGGCTGCGGTGCTGATATTGTTTCCGGGGGCGAGCTCTTCCGTGCATTAAAGGCAGGCATATCGCCGAATAAGATCGTTTATGCAGGTGTTGGGAAGACAGAAACAGAGATCCGTGCTGCGCTCAAGGCAAAGGTCCTCATGTTCAATGTCGAATCAGAGGATGAGCTTCGGGAGATTGACAGAGTTGCCGGCCTCATGAAGACAAAGGCTCCTGTTGCCCTCAGGATCAATCCTGATATTGACGCCCGGACGCATCCCTATATATCGACCGGCATGAAGGAGCACAAGTTCGGCATATCCATTGACCATGCTGTTGAACATTACCGCATTGCAGCGAGGCTCAGGAACGTAGAGGTTGTGGGCGTGCAGAAGCATATCGGCTCCCAGATAACGAAGATAACGCCGTTTGTTGATGCGATGAAGCGCATTCTGCTGCTGCTTGATGAACTTAAGCGGCTGAAGCTGCCGATCCAATATCTTGATATTGGCGGAGGGCTCGGCATCACCTATCTGTGTGAAAAGCCGCCGATGCCTGCTGATATTTCGAAGAGGCTCCTGCCCCTGTTGAAGGGACGCGACATTACGCTTGTGATGGAGCCGGGCAGGTCGATTGTCGGCAATGCAGGTATTCTGGTCACGAAAACGCTCTATCTGAAAAAAGGCGACGGCAAGACCTTTGTTATTGTCGATGCAGGCATGAATGACCTGATGAGGCCATCTCTTTATGACGCATACCATCATATTCTTCCAGTTAAGAAGAACAGACGATCTGAGATCAAGGCAGATGTTGTCGGCCCTATCTGCGAGTCCGGTGATTTTCTCGCAAAAGGGAGAAAGATCGGCAAGGTGAACAGAGGGGAGTTCCTTGCTGTCATGAGTGCAGGCGCGTACGGCATGTCCATGAGCTCCACATACAACAGCAGACCAAAAGCAGCAGAGGTCATGGTGAACGGCAAGGCGCATGCCCTTGTTGCAAGGCGCGACACGTACGATGATCTTGTTCAGAATGAAGTGATCCCGGGATTTTTGAAATGAAAATACCTTTTGTCAAGATGCATGGTATTGGTAATGACTTTATTGTTATTGACTGCCGGGAAACAGCTCTCAGCTCTCAGCTCTTAGCCCTTAGCAAACTCAGCAAAAGACTTTGTGACCGGCGGTTCGGTATTGGCGCTGACCAGATCCTGCTCCTGCAGAATTCAGACAAGGCAGATTTCAGGATGAGCATCTTTAACGCTGACGGCAGCGAGGTCGAGATGTGCGGCAATGGCATCCGCTGTTTTGCGAAATATATCTGGGACAGGAAGCTTTCCAGAAAGAAGTTGCTCGATGTTGAGACTCTTGCCGGCATTATGAGACCTGAGAAGGCAGGAGATATGGTGAAGGTGGACATGGGGGTGCCCATTCTTGAAGGCAGGGAGATTCCGATCAGGCTCGATGGCGTAATTCTGGAATTCCCTTTAAAAGTCTTGGATAAAAGATTTAAAATTACCTGCGTCTCGATGGGCAATCCTCATGCGGTTATATTTGTTGATGATGTCGCCGGTTTTGATGTTGCCAAGTATGGGCCTGTTATCGAGAACCACGAACTCTTCCCTAAGAAAGTGAATGTGGAATTTATCCAGGTTATAAGTCAGAGGACAGTCCGGATGCGTGTATGGGAAAGAGGTTCAGGCGAGACGCTTGCCTGCGGAACTGGTGCCTCTGCTGCTGTGGTTGCTTCAAACCTGACCGGACGTACAGGGAAGAAGGTGAAGGTTAGGCTGATGGGCGGCGATTTGATGATAGATATGCAGAAGAACGGACATGTCTCTATGACCGGTCCTGCAGTTGAGGTTTTTGAAGGCTGCGTAAATGTTTAGAGAGAGGGTGCAGAATAATATATGAAAAGAGCTGAAGATAACAGACAGTGTGAGAGAAAAAGTTATGACGCATCAATCAAATATGTGCTGTCGGTTCCTGACTACTTCGCTCCGCGTTTGGTCGAGGCAGAAGGGATTGGTACGGACATTTGCAGGCATGGCCGCGGCATAGGTTTTTGTACCGATTACCCTCTTGAGCCAGGCCATGTGATACGCATTAAGAAGAGTGAGGATGTCCACGTTCCTGCTGTGGTGAAATGGGTGGAAAAGTCAGCAGAGACACATCGTGTCGGAATTTATCTATTCGGATAATTAGGAGGGAATCATGTTTAGAGGATCAATCGTTGCAATCGTCACACCATTCAGGAACGGCAAGGTAGATGAAAAGGCACTTGGTAATCTTATCGAGTGGCACATAAAGGAAGGGACTGATGCTATCGTGCCCTGCGGCACAACCGGCGAGTCAGCCACCCTTGACTATAAGGAGCATTTCCGCGTTATCAAGTTCACGGTCGATGTGGTGAATAAGCGCGTTCCTGTCATCGCAGGCACAGGCGCTAATGCCACTGACGAGACGATCATGATCACAAAAGAGGCGAAGAAGTCAGGCGCTGATGCGGCACTCCTTGTCAGTCCTTACTACAACAAGCCGACCCAAGAGGGCCTGTACCGCCATTACAAGGCTGTGGCTGATGCGGTGAAGATCCCGATCGTGCTTTACAATGTTCCGGGCAGGACTGCTGTGAATATGCTGCCGACAACCGTGGCCCGGCTTGCTGAGATAAAGAACATTGTTGCGATCAAGGAAGCGACCGGTGACATGAAGCAGGTGAGCGAGGTGATCAGGCTCTGCGGAGACAAGCTGGCTGTTATCTCCGGGGATGATTTCACTACCATCCCGCTTATGGCATTGGGCGGCAAGGGTGTGATCTCGGTCTCTGCCAATGTGGCGCCCAAGCTTGTTGCGCAGATGTGTGCGCACTGGGAGCAGGGCAGATACGATGAGGCCAGAAAGATACACTTCCAGCTCGAACCGCTAAATAATGCCATGTTCATAGAGACGAACCCGATACCGGCCAAGACAGCGCTTGCCCTAATGGGCAAGATCAAGGAAGAATTCAGGCTTCCGCTCTGTGAGATGTCCAAGGCTAACCGCGACAAGCTCAAGGGCGTGTTAAAGGGAATGAAACTGGTTAAGTAAGACCGTAAAGCGTGAAGTGTAAGACGTAAAGAGCAAGCCATAATAACAGGGGGCCGAAAGAAATGGAAAATCTTTCGGCCCTTAGTTTCTTAAGCGCCTGACACCTTACGTTTAACGCTTTACGCCTGACGATCTTGCCCCATCACAGGATATACTTCTTCAAAACCTCAAGATCGAGGTTTCGCATGGCGGTTTTTTCGAGTACATCCTCGCCCATGCTTTTCAGATACGGAAAAGTTCCGATGACCGGCACCGGGCAGATCTCTTTTAATATTTGAGGGTTTGTTTTCTCCGCAAGGCTGTTTTCGGGCGGCCTGCTGTAATTGATGATAAGCCCTGCCACTTCAAGCCCTGCCTCAAGCGCATAGTTCACGGTGAGCATTGTGTGATTGATCGCGCCGAGGCCCGGTTTGGTGACGATTAGCAGCGGAAGAGAAAACTCCTTGGCAAGGTCCAGGATGAAGTAGTCTCTTTTGATCGGCACCAGGAGGCCGCCAACACCTTCAACAACGATAGCTTCATATGACTTATAGAGCTTGTAATATGCCTTCTTGATCTCGTCAATGCTGATCTTCCGTGTTTCAATTTCTGATGCTGCAAGGGGGCAGAGCGGACTTTCAAAACAGAAGGGAGTCACCTGCTTAATCGGTTCATCCATATGCGCTGCCTGCTTGAGGAAGGTCCCGTCATAGGGGATAAGCGTGTCGCCCTCTTTTCCGCATCCTGACTCGATAGGCTTCATGGCGCAGGCCTTTACTCCAAAGGACTGCATTACCTTTATCACGGCGCCGGCAATAACAGTTTTCCCTACGCCCGTGTCCGTGCCGGTTATGAAGAAGCCCTTGAACATTGTTCCTCCTGAAAAAGCTGCAACCTTAAGTTGAAGTATTGCACTAATGAATCCTGCTGTCAAGGCTGAGTATCTGACCTGTGATATAGTCCATGCCGGCAATCAAGACAATGGAGCGAGCGACCTCAGAAGGTTCTGAAAGTGCCTTCAGGAGACTCTCCTCTTTTGCCTGATCCATAGCCGCTTCTGCTGTTGCGCCCATCTCCGTACCCATATACCCAGGCACCGCGGCATTTACCCTGATATTGTGTTCGGCGAGCTCATGCGCTGCAGAGATTGTCAGGCCGATAAGCCCTGCCTTGGATGCGCTGTAAGCTGCCTGTCCCGCCTTTCCTTTTACGCCCGAATGGGAAGAGATATTTATGATATGGCCGCCGCCTGACTTGATCATGAGAGGCGCTGCAGCACTCAGAAGGTTGAAACAGCCAGTGAGGTTTGTTCTGATAACCGCATCCCAGTCCGCTTCGGTCTGTCTGATCAGGAGGCTGTCTCTTGAGATGCCTGCGTTATTGACCAGAAGATCGAGCCTTCCGAATCTCTGTTCAATGCGATCGATCATTTCCCTGACCTGCGATGAGTTGCCGACATCTGCCCTTAGTGCGATTGCGTGAGCATTCGCCTGGGAAATAATCTCCGCAGCATTTATTTTCGAGTTCAGGTAGTTGATTGCAACATGATACCCCTGCTCAAGGAACGCATGGCTGATATGCCTGCCGAGGCCGCGGGCTCCGCCTGTGACCAGGGCGACTTTCATGGTTCTGTCCATAGTCTAATATCCGTTCTGCATCTATCTCAAGTCAAGTACATATGTTAGATATTTTCTTGACTTAAGCCTCTGCTCATGGTATGTTCAAAACATGAACGTTCAGAATTTGAACGGAAAAAATGCAGAGAATCAGGATAGTTACAAGTCTCTGCTCCTGCTTGACGAGATCTCAAAGTGTGAGTCTTTGTCACAGAGAGATCTGAGCAAAAGGCTCAACATTGCCCTGGGTCTGGTGAACTCATACCTCAAGAATCTTGTGTCCAAAGGCTATGTCACGATAAGTCAGATCCCGGCAAAAAGGTATGCATATTACCTGACGCCAACCGGCTTTGCTGAGAAGACACGACTTACCTATCATCTTCTTCAGGACTATACCAACATCTATCGGAATGCCAGGCGCGACTTCAGAAAACTTTTCGACGCTCTCCAGAAGCAGGGAGTAGGCTCTGTATCCTTTGCCGGAGTTGATGAGGTTACAGAGATTGCCTATCTGTCCCTCCAGGAAGCAGATATAGAGCTCCAGAGCGTTTATGATGATGACAAAAAAGGGAAGATTTTTTTTAAGACAGCCGTGACTCCGCTCCACGACCTTAGTGACTCAGATGGCAGCATCATTATTCTTACAACGTATTTGAAGAGAACGACTGTTCATAAAAAACTTCTCGAGCAGGGGATTGCACAGGAGAGGATATTCTCTATCTATCCCCTTGAGACCGTGATCAAGGAGAATGCTGTAAAGCCTTTGAATAAATAGTCGTCTTAAGTCTGTAGAGCAGTATCTTTCGGCTGGATGTTTTATGTCAGGAATGAAGATGAGTGAGCACGAAAATGCGGGTTTCCCCAACCTGGTCGGCGGTAGCCTGCCCGCATGAGAGACGCTGCAGTGAGTGAAGAGAGAGAGACATTGCAGGAAACACAGTGGACAAAAGTTATCAGCCCGAGAAAAGGCTGGTTTGATCTGAACCTGCTGAATCTCTGGAACTATAGAGATCTGATAGTGCTCTTTGTGAAAAGAGACTTTGTTACATTTTACAAGCAGACTATTCTGGGGCCGCTCTGGTTTCTGCTTCAGCCTCTTGTCACTACGGTTGTTTTTACGATCATATTCGGAAAGATCGCGAAGATCCCGACCGATGGCCTGCCGCAGATTCTTTTTTATATGAGCGGCATCGTCATCTGGAACTATTTTAGCGACTGCCTGAACAAGACGTCTGACACCTTTGTTGCCAACGCAGGTATCTTCGGCAAGGTCTATTTCCCGAGACTTACCGTGCCGGTTTCGATCGTCATAACAAACCTCATGACATTTGCTATCCAGTTTGCCCTTTTTCTGGCATTCTGGCTCTATTTTTATATGGGCGGTGCTGCGATTAAACCAACGCTCTGGAGCCTGCTGATCCCCCTGTTGCTGCTCCAGATGGCAGCCCTTGGCCTTGGTCTCGGCATCCTTGTTTCTTCCCTGACCACCAAATACCGGGACCTAAAATTTGTGGTCGGCTTTGGTGTCCAGCTCTGGATGTATGCAACGCCTATTGTGTATCCCATGTCTCAGATACCGGAGAGATGGCAAGGGCTGTATGCTTTGAATCCGATGGCTGCCATTGTTGAGACAGCCCGCTTCGCATTTCTTGGGGCCGGATCCGTTCGACCATGGAATCTGTGTATAAGTTTCGCCGTGACCGTGATTATTTTGCTAACAGGTATAGTCCTTTTCAGCAGGATAGAGAAGACTTTTTTGGATACGGTATGAAGACGGTGAGTCGTGAAACGTGAATCGTGAAATAGGACCAAATGAATCACAAAGACCTTGACGTTTGGAAGGCAAGCATAGACTTTGCTGTGCTGCTTTACGAAGCAACAAAACAGTTGCCGAAAGAGGAGTCTTATAACTTAACGAGTCAACTTAGAAGAGCGGGAACTTCAATTGCTTCAAACATAGCTGAAGGTGCAGCAAGAAACGGCGATAAAGAGTTTATACAGTTTCTCTATATAGCATTAGGCTCACTTGCAGAAGCCGAAACGCAACTTATTATAGCTGAAAAACTTGGATATATCGGTCAGACCGAAAGCCTTTTTGAACGAATATCCTCTCTTAAGCAAATGATTCTTGGACTTATAAAATACTTGAAAGGCAAGGGGAGATAATCGGTGAGATACGGAAGGTTATCCACGAATTACGTCTCACGACTCACGATTCACGTATATCCATGTCTAACAACGTAGTTATTAAAGTTGAGAACCTCTACAAGGAATACCGCCTTGGCACCATCAACCACGGCACGCTGTATAAAGATCTTCAGAGCTGGTGGTCTCGGATGCGCGGCAAAGAAGATCCAAACTCCATCATTGCTTCCCCTCAGTCTTTTACGCCTCACTTCTCACGCTTCACGGGTTCTGAAAACCCTCACATGCTTGCCCTTAATAATGTTTCTTTCGAAGTAAAGCGTGGTGAGGTTCTTGGGATCATTGGCAAAAACGGAGCAGGTAAATCAACGCTGCTGAAGATACTTTCAGAGGTGACGTCCCCTACAAAGGGTCAGGTGAAAATAAAGGGCAGGGTGGCAAGTCTTTTGGAAGTAGGGACCGGATTTCATCCTGAGCTGACCGGCCGCGAGAATATTTATCTGAACGGCGCCATATTGGGAATGTCCAAACAAGAGATCGCCTATAAGTTCGACGAGATCGTCGCTTTTGCCGAGGTCGAAAAATTCATCGATACACCGGTGAAGCGTTATTCGTCCGGCATGTATGTGCGCCTCGCCTTTTCTGTGGCCGCCCACCTGGAACCGGAAATTCTCATCATTGATGAAGTGCTCGCCGTTGGCGATGCATCGTTTCAAAAGAAGTGTTTGGGGAAAATGGGGGATGTTAGCAAAGAAGGAAGAACAGTGCTGTTTGTCAGTCATAACATGGCGGCAGTTCAAAACTTGTGCTCGGAGTGCATCTGGATCAAGGAAGGAACTATTCATCTTAAAAGTGGACCGTCAGAAGTTATTTATAACTATCTATCCAATTTCGGAATAAAAGATTTCTCGGGTGAGATGGATCTGAGGAACTGGCCGAATAGGCGTGGGAACGGAGAAGCCCGAATCGTGCATGCTTGCTTGAGGGATGAGAATGCAGTTATAACAACCGTAGTGCATCGTACCCATCAGATGACGGTTGAGTTCATTGTAGAAAGCAATAGTCATCATGTGCTACATTTCTCGGCAACTGCTATAGCTGACGCTGGCTTGAGAATTCTTCATTTGTCACATCATGACACACCTGGCCTCAACCTAGGGGTTCTCCATGGGCGCTATTTGGTTCAACTTACAATTCCAAGCCTGCCGCTATGCGCAGGAAACTATAGCTGGGTACTGGCAGTTCATACGGATAATCTTTTTCCGGTAGACGTTGTAAACGATGTGCTGCCATTTATTGCGGAGGACACGAATGATTCACCAAGACCATACAAAACGATTGCAGAGTATGCCTACTGCTGGACCGCCAACAATTGGTCAATTTCGCCAATTCATAGCGAGAACGGAATTAGACCCTGAACGTAGGGACAGACTCTTTGAACCGTTTTGGGGGCCACGCGCACTAGTGGTCAAGGGCCTGACTAATGCTGTGCTGAAGTTCGTTATTTCTGAGTGGGATGCGCTCCGAGGCGCACGGGTTCTTGATTATGGCTGTGGCATCATGCCTTATTCTAGTGCATTTGCATTAGCTGCAGCAGAGCTGATTGGCGCAGATATTGGGCCAAATAAGATTGCTCAAATCAGGATATCAGATGAAGGCAGTCTGCCAATCGTTAATGATAGTTTTGATTATGTTATGAGTTTCCAAGTTTTGGAACATGTACCTATACCTCATGATTATTTAACTGAAGCATATCGCGTTTTGAAACCAGGCGGAAAATTATTCCTGATGACACATGGCGTCTGGCCGTATCACCCAACGCCTGGCGACTACCATCGTTGGACTAAGGACGGTCTAATTGATCAACTGGGGAAAGCTGGCTTTGGCGTTGGTCATGTCGATTGTATTCTCAATGAATATTCTGCGGCGCTTCAATTATTGGTAATGAGTGTCGACTACCGCGGCGCGTGGAGAAGGTGCAGAAAGTTAGCGCATTTGCTAACTAATTTGACAATCTGGCTTTTGGAGAACCGTAGGCAGCACGAACCTCAAATTCCTGCTGTTCTTTGTGTTCTTGGAGTGAAAAGATGATTACACCAAAGCTACTTTTAACAAAACTCGGGAGACGCTGGTTCCGCCGATTTCCTACTTCTGCGAATCAGAGACTCCTTCGTGATCACTTTCGAAAATGGTGTGTGACAGACGACCTGCAAATCTGGACAGCCGAAGGATTTCAAATGCAGGTATCACCACACAACTATATGACCTATCAAATCTATTTCTTTGGTTATTACGATTTTTACATGACCCAATGGATGAACACACATATCCCTGAGGGGGCGACAAGTTGGGATGTGGGGGCTGCAGCGGGATGGTTTACCTTGCTAATGGGGCGTCTTGCCGGGTCGGCCGGGCGGACAGATGCTTTCGAAGCTTTTCCACCTAACTTCGACAAATTGCAGAGAAACATTACTTTAAATAGTTACAACTGGATTAATGCGAATAATGTTGCGATTAGCAACAAGGTCGGCACAGATTGTTTTGTTCCACCTTCTGACGAGGTAACACATTACGTTAGCTTTCTTGAAGACTGTGCAGGGGTAGGCTACCTTACTGACGAAATATCAGCTGGCACAATCCAAGTTCCAACTACAACACTCGATTTGTATGCAGAGGAGACGAACGTAGATCGATTGGATGTGGTCAAAATAGATATCGAAGGTGCAGAAGTGGCAGCTTTGCAAGGTGCGCAACACACAATTGAACGATTCCGCCCAAAAATTGTAATTGAGTACAATCGGGAATCGCTCAAGCGCGCTGGCACATCCATCGAAGCATTGGATGAACTTTTAGATTGTTATGAGTATGATCGTTATACTTACTGGGGCCATCTCAAAAAGCTCCGTCTGGAAGATTGGGACGGACGCCCCGATAATGAAACAGTTTTTAATGTCTACTGTTTTCCACGCAGATAGTTAACACAGTCATGAGCATTACTTTTTATGATCAAAATCAAAGTGGGCAGCTCACTCGGAAGTTTGATTGCGGTGTATGATGGAAGATCTCAGGCGCGAACTATGAGTAGTCAAGCAGGATAATATGCAGGAGCTAAATCGCGAGATACATTTGTGCAATGAGTAAAATCGATTCAAAATTATGTTATGCAATTTTGGATGTAATATTACTTTGTGTCCTGAGAGTTGCGTAAAATATATGTCAGAAATAAGAAAGCAATATCTGAGAATTATATTGAATCGAATGAAATTTAATATATTAAGAGGATCAGCAATAAATAAGGGCTCTAGAGACCGTAAGTTAATTGTAAGCTTAACAACGTATCACAGGAGATTGTCAACAGTAAATCTTGCAATCGAGACTTTGATGCATCAAAGTGTTAAGCCAGATGCGATAATATTATGGATATCAAGTCATGATTTGAAAGGCAATAAGCTTCCACAGAAGTTATTGCGACTACAAAGAAGAGGACTTCGGATAGAGGTTGTCTCAGAAAACATTTATTCTTATAAAAAACTTATTTATGCGTTATGTCAATATAAGGCATGTGATATTATAACTTGCGATGATGATGTTTTTTATCCCTATCGGTTTGTCGAGGGTTTATGGAAGACATCGAGAAAATATCCTGGTGCTATTGTTGCGTATCGTTGTTCATACATTACGAAAACTGCAAGTGGACTTGCTCCCTATCTTAGTTGGCCACCTGCTGAGATATGCGGTCCTTCCTATAATTTGTTCCCAACTGGTGTAGGCGGTGTTCTTTATCCCCCCGGATCACTTAATGATGAGGTTTTTAATAGCGGGGTATTTATGGATCTATCACCTACGGCAGATGATGTGTGGTTTAAGTTCATGGGGTTATTAAATAATACTCCAACCGTCATGGTCAAATCAGTGTCGACGCTGTTCCCTTTAATTCCAAGAACGCAAGATGATGCACTTTGGCGAATTAACAACACAATAGAGAATAATCTCAATGATATGCAGATAAATAAACTATTGGATAAATATAATGTTGTCAATCTTATCGAATAAGCGCGTGACATAAATAATATATATAGTTGTGATCTGCAATAAAATGAATTACTGCTCACAAATTCCTGGTACCCTTATTTATTTTAATGATTAAGAGAATCCTTAAGAAAATAGCTCCTTTTTGGATGATAGAAAACGTTAATTATTTGAGGCGATTCAGGGAGTCTGAGAGAAGTGCCGCCGATATTGCCCAAAAAAACCGAAGTATGATAGATTCACTTCTGCAAGGCTCCGTACCAATAAAACTTGAAATGGGGGCAGGCTGCAATCGAGGTATTCCCGGCTGGACCTATATCGATACCAATGGTCAGTGCGACCTCTTAATGGACCTCTCTCAGCCTTTAGCTTTCCCCGATAACAGTGTCGACATCATTTATTCGTCACATCTGCTGGAACACTTTACGTATCCAGAGCTGATGAGCTTTCTTGCGGAATGTCTGCGCATTTTGAAACCCGGAGGTTCATTCAGCGCAGCAGTGCCTAATGCCAGAATATTCCTTGATTCTTATCATGATCCGGATCGCTTTAATCCAGCTATATACTGCCCGTACAAACCGGCTTATCATTATAATTCCAAAATCGACTATGTTAATTACATAGCCTACATGGATGGTCATCACAAATATATGTTTGATGAGGATAATGTACTGGAAGTTCTAAGAAAAACTGGATATAGAAATGCAAAATTGAGAAATGCTGACAAAGAATTGGATCTGGAATCTCGAGACTTTCAGTCAATTTATGTCGAGGCAACAAAATAACTCCTTTTTCTGGACAGGAATAACTTGTGCTTGCACCTATAGTATTGCTTGTCTATAACAGACCGTATCATACCCGACTGACTGTTGAGGCACTGCAGAAGAACGAGCTTGCCGCTGAAAGCGATCTATTTGTCTTTTCAGATGCTGCCCTCAACAACGAGGGGAAGGCAGCTGTGCAGGAAGTGAGAGAGTTCATAAGAACGATTCGCGGGTTTAAGAAAGTGACTATTCTGGAAAGAGACAAGAATCTCGGCCTTGCGTCGTCCATTATTACCGGTGTTACCGAAATCGTAAATAGATTCGGTAGGGTTATTGTGCTGGAGGATGACCTTGTAACCTCTCCCTATTTTCTGAGGTATATGAATGAGGCCCTTGAGCTTTACTGTGATGAAAAAAGAGTTATGCACGTGTCTGCCGGGACGTATCCGGTCGGAGAATATTGCGGGGATAATGATACGTACTTTCTCCGCATTCCCTTGTGCTGGGGGTGGGGGACATGGAAACGGGCCTGGGACAAGTTTGAGAGAAATGTTGACATCATGCAGCAGTTCAATAGCAACATGATTTCGCGATTCAACTTTGATGGAACGAATCCGTTCTGGGCGCAATTGGAACTGAACCGTGATGGCCGGCTGAATACCTGGTTTGTCTTCTGGTACGCGACTGTTTTCCTGAATGAAGCTCTTGCATTGTTTCCGAAAAAAGTGCTGGTAAAAAATATCGGATTCGATGGGACAGGTGTGCACTGCGGAGACACACATAATTTTGATGTGGAGCTTAGTCCTGACCCTATAAAGATATCATGTATCCCTCTTCGAGAATCAGACGAGGCCTTTCATCAGTATAAACAGTGTTTTCATCGCCTTTATCCGCCGTCGAGGCAGGCTTTGCTGAACCGACTTATCGGTGAGGTAAAGCGAATTATGTCTAAGTGATAGTTGATTTTGCTATATGAATACTTACAGACATGACAGATGTCCCTTATGCCGGTCGAAGAATATTGAATACAAGGGTGTGATTCCCTATCATTCGCCAGTTTTATTTTCCAACCGGGAAGTCGTGATCGAGGTGCCACCAGAATTATGGGTATGCAGGCGTTGCAGTTCGTATTTTGTTCAGAATATATTTCCTGAAGAATTGGCCACCAGGTATTATTCCGACGGTGCCAGCGGTGAACGATGGTCGGACACGGCCGTTGAAGATTCTAAAACGCCCGACGTCATAAAAGAACTGGGCACCCTTTTTCAAGCAGGAGCGCGGATTTTAGATATCGGGTGCAATACAGGTTCTTTGTTGGACTTTGCAAAAGCCAGAGGTTGCCATACGTCAGGCGTCGATTTCTCTCGTGCCAGCGGGCTTGTATTGCGCAAGAAGGGCCATATTGCCTATTCATCGCTCAGTGAAGTAAAGGAAGACTTTGATGTGATTACCGCTTTCGATCTGGTGGAACACCTTTACCACATAGCTGATTTCTTTGATGTTTGCCGAACGCTTTTGACTCCCTCGGGCAGGTTTGCAATGTTGACAGGCAACATCAGATCAATTAGTGCAAGATCGACACAATCGAAATGGTGGTATCTGCGTTACCCCGAACATATAGTATTCCCATCAAAATATTTTATTCATACTTATTCGGGATTTAAGATGAGCCGGTGGATGCCAACTTATGCTTCAGCTGGCTATAAGCATTCTTTAATCAGTATGTGTAAGGAAGTAATGATGTCTACTCTTATGGGGAAGTATGAAGGCTTGCCGTCGCTCGGTCCTGATCATGCTTTGGCAGTATTAGAAAAATGCTGACGTGCACCGTATGCGATTCTGATACGGCCGGCCATTTTTTGAACGTTTACGACGACCGCTATGGCTATCCCGGACAATTTCATCTGTTAAGATGCAGTAGTTGCGGGCATAGATATCTCGACTGCAGGATGTCTCCCGAACAACTTTCCGAACTCTATACCAATTTTTATCCCCGCTCATCTCTTAACCAGAGGGATTACAAGCCATATCATGAAGCTGCTGGCATTAAAGCTTGGCTTGATGGTGCTTATCGATCTGCATTTAGATGGGTGCCCGGAAATGTGAGGGTGCTTGACATCGGCTGCGGTTTTGGTGAGACGCTTGGATACCACGCTGCGAGAGGATGCGATGTATACGGAGTGGAAGTTGATGAAAATATAAGGCGTGTTGCAGAAAGATACGGTTTCAAAGTGCACGTCGGACTTTTTGATCCTGACGTTTATGAGCCTGATTATTTTGATTACGTGACAATGGATCAGGTGATCGAGCATATGGGCAATCCGGTGGAGACACTGAAGGGGATTGCCCGTGTGCTGAAGCCGGGTGGCATAGCTATCCTGAGCACACCTAATGCCGATGGGTGGGGGACAAAGAGGTTTGGTAATCGATGGCTTCACTGGCATGCACCCTATCACCTGCAGCACTTTTCGGTTAGATCAATGAGGGTCGCTGCCGAAAAGGCTGGTTTGAGTGTTAAACAGCACAAAGTAATAACAAGTTCTGACTGGTTATACTGGCAGTGGATACACCTGCTCACCTATCCTAAACCTGGAAACCCTTCTGTTTTTTGGTCGCCTACGGGCAAACTGCATTTGTACCAAAAGATGCCAAAGATTGTTCTGACCCTTTTGCATCGCCTGAAGATAACCCACATAATTACGAGAATCCTTGACAGGTTGCAGATTGGGGATAATGTGCTCTATTTTCTTGTGAAGCCTTACTGACCATTTCGATTTAACACAATGATCACCTTTTTCAGCATACCAAAGCCGTTTCGATTTCATATTGGCAGCATTCAGAATAATGCCATTCGAAGCTGGCTGCAATTTCCTAATTCGGAAATTATCTTGTTTGGCGATGAGGAAGGTGTTGAGGAGACTGCCTCAAGATATCAAATAAGACATGAGCCACGAGTAATAAAAAATGAATATGGAACACCATTTCTTGATTCAATTTTCAAAAGAGCCGAAGTCATATCAAAAAACGGCACGTTGTGCTATATCAACGCGGATGTGATCATGCTCAGTGATATAGAGATGGTGTTAGACAAAATTGCATTAAGTAAATATCTCGTTATTGGTCAGCGTTGGGACCTGCATATTGATGAGACCTTGAACATCATGAACACGCGATGGAGAGAAGATCTCCGAGCTCGGTTAATCAATGAGGGAGTATTACATCCGCGCGTCGGAAGTGATTATTTTGTCTATAAGAAAAACACTATTGGAGTAATGCCGCCGTTTGTAGTGGGAAGGCCTGGATGGGACAATTGGCTTATCCACCATGCACGGGTATCAAAGATTCCCGTAATTGATGGATCGGAGGCCATAACTGTTGTTCATCAGAATCATGACTACAGTCACGTGCCGCAGGGAGAGGGCTTGAGCTATTTTGGGCCTGAAGCAGCGCAGAATCTGGTATACGTCAATAAGGGCAATACCTATATCCTTGATGATGCAGATTGGGAGTTTGTGAACGGAACGCTGCAGAAGAAAGGCATTTATAGGCGGCTGAAAAGATTTGTCGCGAGATCTTTATGACGGCGCCTTGTTTGGGGTGTTTGCTGAGCTGAATGACACAAAGCACTACTGATCATACTGAGAACAATCTTGAGAATGAGCCTTTGCCCCTGCCATTAATATCGGTTGTAATTCCAATGTGTAATCGGGCGCATACGATCAGATACTGCATCGACTCAATTTTGTGCCAGACTTTTTCCGCTTTTGAGATTATTGTTGTTGATGATTGTTCTGATGACAATTCTGTTGAAACTGTTAAGAGTTATTCTGACAATAGGATTCGCTGTATCAAACAGAATAGCCATGGCGGAGCGCAGGCTGCACGAAACAGAGGTATTCTTGAAGCCTCGGGTGATTGGATAGCATTTCTGGATTCTGATGACCTGTGGATGGCGAACAAACTGGAGAAACAGGTTGAAGTCCTGAAAGAACGCAAGTATGCGCCGATGACTGTTGTGCATGGTGACTGTCTGCAGTACGATGAAACTTCAAACAGCAAAAGGATGCGCAGACTTCCCCTTATTGAAGGAGATCGGCCCTTCGCTCGATTGCTGGCATCATCCGGTCCGTTGTTCCCTGCGATACTGACGTCAAGAATCGCCTTACACCAAATCGGTTTGTTGGATGAATGCGTGCCGTCTCACCAGGAATGGGATACGGCCATAAGACTTGCGCGGATATGCTATTTTATCCATGTGAGGGAGCCGCTGTTTATATACCATCTCCATGGAGGAGATACGATATCAAAAGACAGGCTGAGAAATATTGAAGGATATCGATATATTACTCATAAGTTCAAAACCGAGATAATTCGATGCTGCGGGCAGAGTGTTTACCGCTCTCATGTAGCAGTTAATGCTCTGAATGCGGTCAACTGGGGCTTCACAGTTGCCGCGCTGAATATGTTGCAGAAAGAGGAAAACGTGGGGATGAAGATCCTGAGCAGGCTGTGTAGTGGCGGTGCAGGTTATTCCACCCTGGCGCTGATGTATCAGGTCATGCGGAAATTTAAAATCATCTGAAGGTGAGGGACGACAAAATGCAAGCAGACTGTGCGCTGGAAAAAATTCTTCATCACAATCGGCTTCTGGCGATTATCATTCGATCGCATTATTCCAGGGACGGCATTGAATTTTTTACGCCAAATACATTTTCCCAGCAACTGGCCTATATGAAGCGTCCGGCTGGATATACCATTGCGCCGCATATCCATAATAATCTGCCTCGTGAGGTATGTTATACGCAGGAAGTATTACTGATCAGAAGGGGCAAGGTTAGAATCAACTTCTATGACGATGATCACGTGCAAATTAGTTCATATATTCTCCAAACCGGAGATGTTATTCTTCTGGCGTCTGGCGGACATGGATTTGAGATGCTTGATGAGACTGAAATCATAGAAATCAAGCAGGGGCCATATTTGGGAGATGCAGATAAAGTGAGATTTGAGTAGAGCCGCTGTCTTCATGAAGATAAAATTGCTACATCGGCGTTGGCAGGAGCAAGTATGGATGTGAATCCCATGAGCGTATTGATGAGGCATGGATTTAAGAAGACCCTGCAGCTATTAGGCGGTCTCGCATTCAGGCCGCTTGGATCATACTATCGCAGGATCAAACATCGAAATGCTGAACAGTATTTTGGTCCTACTGATGATGAACTCGTTCGGA
This sequence comes from uncultured Nitrospiraceae bacterium, assembly GCA_964461065.1. GTDB lineage: Bacteria > Nitrospirota > Thermodesulfovibrionia > Thermodesulfovibrionales > UBA6898 > UBA6898. The sequence continues at coordinate 36,893 of CAYWRK010000013.1, read as the reverse complement.
TTGAAGAAATGCTCGTACACGAGGGAATTACTCTAAGTGAGATTACCATAGACTTGAACGACTATAAATGTTTTCAGGAAAAAATGCCTTTCCCTGCAGATTATCACGGTGGCAGAGGAGGGGGGGCATGGAATGAGAAAATCCTGGAGCACTATATATCATATAAGCTTCTGGCGCTTGCGGAATTTAATCAGAATGATATTTATGCAGATATTGCTGCTGGGGGATCTCCGTGGGCAATGCTGTTAAGGCTCAATGCCGGCGTTCAATCATTTGCCCTTGATGTCAATCTCAGACCCCCCTATGATCGCCTTCAATATTATCGTCCTGAAAATGCTGTGAAGACATCATTCCAGGATTCATCTGTCCGGGGGATTTCACTCCATTGTGCTTATGAAGTGTTTGAGGGCAACGATGATATTGATCTTCTCAAGGAGTTAGGTCGGATACTGCAGCCCGGGGGAAAGGCCATCATACTGCCACTTTATATGCATACACACTATTGCAGTTATGCCAGCCCGGAATTCTTTGGCAAGGGTTTTTCTGCTGCCGGTGCAAGAGAATATATTAATTGGAAAAGTTGTGGTGTCCATTCAAGTCGAAAGTATAATGTGCAGCAACTGACGAAGAGGGTTCTTGATGTTATCTTTGCGGCGGGAATGAAATATAGAATCCTGGTGCTTCGAAATAAAAAGGATATTGCTGCTGATGTCTATTGTCATTTTATTTTAGAGATCATCAAATGAAATGTATTCCAGTCAACGAGCCATTGCTGGATGGAAACGAGAAAAAATATCTCAACGAGTGCATTGACACCGGCTGGATTTCAAGTGAAGGACCTTTTGTGCAAAGGTTTGAAGAGTCGTTTGCTGCCTCTATGAGCGTTCGAAACGGTGTGGCAGTATGCAATGGGACTGCTGCTCTTGAAACGGCTCTATTTGCTCTCGGTATCAGTAAAGGAGATGAGGTGATCATGCCATCCTTTACGATTATTTCATGCGCTGTTGCGTGTATTCGGCTTGGCGCAAAGCCGGTACTCGTAGATATAGAGCCGGAGACATGGACGATGGACGTTTCGCAGATAGAGTCAAGAATAACCGCCAAAACGAAAGTGATCATGCCGGTACATATTTACGGACATCCTGTGCAGATGGATGAAATATTCAGGTTGTCAGAAAAATACGGTCTGAAGATCCTTGAAGATGCTGCTGAGGCGCACGGGGCTGAATATTTCAGTCGATACAGGGGCGGAAAATGGCTGAAATGCGGAGCTATGGGAGATGTGGCGGCAACGAGCTTTTACGCAAATAAAATCATCACTACCGGTGAGGGGGGAATGGTTTTGACCGATAGTGATAACTGTGCGGAAAGAGCGAGATCATACCGCAATCTCTGTTTTAAGGCGGGGAAGAGATTTTATCACACGGAGCTCGGATACAATTTCAGAATGACGAATCTGCAGGCGGCTGTCGGTCTGGCACAGGTCGAGCAGATAGAAAGATTTATCGAAATAAAGATCATGCGTGGTGCGTATTACAGAGAGAGGTTTGACGGCGTGAGAGGAATCAGGTTCATGCCAATTAAAGAATATGCGAAGTCGGTCTACTGGATGTACGGGGTAGAACTTGACGCTGCCTTGGGAATTACGGCCGAAGATATGATGAGCCGGCTGAACAGCCGTGGCATCGGTACCCGGCCTTTTTTTAGAGGTCTCCATGACCAGCCTGTTCTCAGGGATATGGGCCTGTTCAACGGGGAGCAGTATCCTGCAGCTGACCTGGCCTGCCAATACGGTTTATATCTGCCAAGCGGACTGACGCTCACGGAAAAAGATATAGACAGCGTTGTAGCTGTTGTCACTGAGGAGCTGGAGAGAACATGAGCATATTTGGCAATTATTCGAAATATTACAATCTTCTGTACAAAGATAAGGATTACGCTGGAGAGGTGGAGTATGTCCATAATCTCATCCAAAAATACAGTCCCGGGGCAAAGAGCATCCTCGACCTTGGATGCGGCACCGGGCGTCATGATTTCCTTCTATCAGAGAAGGGGTATTCCGTCACTGGTGTTGATATATCTGAAGAAATGCTCGCAGAGGTCAATTCTCGGCTTTCAACTCTGAACCTTCAGCCTTCAACCCTTCAGTTCACTCAGGGGAATATCCAGACCATTAGATTACCGGCAACCTTTGATGTCGTTTTATCGCTGTTTGGTGTTATCAGCTATCAGACCACGAATGATATGCTTCTCAATACATTTCGTAATGTTCATAGGCACTTACGAGGAGGAGGCGCATTTCTTTTTGATTGCTGGTATGGGCCGGGTGTCTTGAGCGATAGACCGGGTGACCGAGAAAAGAAGATTGAGGATAGTTCATTGAGCATTGTACGGTGCGCTCATCCAACGATGCATCCAAATGAAAATATCGTTGACGTACATTACACTATTACTGCAAAAGATGAATCAACCGGCATTGTCGAAGAACTGAGAGAAACCCACCGTATGCGCTATTTGTTTAAACCTGAGATTGAGATGATGCTGGATCATGCTGGGTTAACATTGATTCAATGCGAAGAATGGATGACAGGAAAAGAACCCGGCTTCGATAGCTGGGGGGTCTGCTTTATAGCTGTGAAAAAGAAGAGATGCACTGATTGATATCCTTACCCTGCGTTCAATTTTTCAGAAGACTGCGCCAATGTCATTGAGAAAAGCAATAAAAAGCATTCTTCCTGATTTCATGGTTATCTTGTTGAACAGGATAATTGCCCGTCCATCGCGTGCCAGAAGAGAAGGCAATAAGTGGCTGCGCCATCACTGCTCAGGTATTCAGGGCAGGATATTGTCGATCGGAAGCGGAAGCGATGCCGATAATCAGGGCGATTTCTACAGGAACTACTTTACGAGTGCATCATCATATACAACATCAGATGTTCTTGAAGACAGTTCATGCAATTTATGCATTGATCTCCGGTCGATGCCTCAAATCAAAGATGAGTCATACGATTGTATTTTTTGTTCTGGAGTCCTGGAGCATGTGGATGACTACGGGAAGGGACTCAGGGAAATAACTCGTATACTGAAGGACGATGGGTTCCTTATCCTCGGGTTGCCTTTTCGTCAGGCTCTTCATATGGCCCCGCAGGACTTCTGGAGATTTACCGAATTCGGCATAAAGCACATGCTGAAAGAATCATACACCATTGTCGACCTGATCAGTATTGATAACAGTGTTTATGATTTCCCGTCGGCATATTTGGTTATGGCGAGGAAGGTGCACAGGAGTGCTTCACCTGTAAAGAAGCAGACCTTGAGGCGGGAGGCCGGAGCGTATTAGTTATGATGAGATTAAAGAGGTTCAGACAAAATGAAAGTTAATATAGTCTGTTGCGAAGATGTCAACTCCTGGATATTGGGAAAGTTCGCCAGTAAGATGTGCGAGGAATTGACCGCATTGAATATCGAAGCAAATATAAGCACTATTCGTGACAACAGTGCGGATGTAAACCATTACATCATTTATCTTGCCTATGACAATAGTACAAAAACAACTATTGATACGTTAATGATTACCCATATTGATACTCTGGAAAAGCTTCACGTGCTGAAGAAAAACCTGGCAACGGCTGACTTGGGGATATGTATGTCAAGGCAATCCATGATGATGCTGATGCGTGATGGGATAGAAAGCAGCAAACTCTGCTTCGTTAATCCGGCACATGATGGCGTGATAAAACCACGCCCTATCGTAATAGGCATAACAAGCAGGGTTTATGATGATGGCCGGAAGAAGGAAGGTATGCTGTTGGAACTATCAAAGAACATAGATCCTCAGGAGTTCTCATTCAAAATTATGGGAGAAGGCTGGGACGCTATTGTGGAGGCTATGCGCTGCCGAGGTTTTAGTATTGCATATTATCGTGCATTCGATTATGCAACATATGCAGATATGATATCTTCGCTGGACTATTATCTCTATTTTAGTGAAGATGAAGGTTCTATGGGTTTTATCGATGCTCTATCCGCAGGTGTGCCGACAATTGTCACTCCGCAGGGGTATCATCTGGATGTGAAAGATGGTATTGCTTATCCGATTCATTCCGTAGAAGATATCGTACAGGTGCTGGATGGTATTGCCGGAAAGAAGCGGCAGTTGGTTAATACAGTAGCGGAGCTGACCTGGAAGAATTATACGCTGCAGCATGTGAGGCTTTGGAAGGATCTCCTTGAGGGGAAAAAGACCAGCTATGCCTTAGAGAGTCCTTCAGATAGCCGTGATGCGGCAGCCGGTTATGCATTTGCTGATGAAATGAATATGGGATGGCATGGAAAAATGAAGTATAGGTTGAAACTCTTGGCGAATCAGCTTCGCATGGTTATAAGAAGCTGGAAACGAAAACAGTAGGCAGCGATATGCTAACTAACCAGAACATTAGATCAGTTCATCTCAGTACCTGGGACAATAAGGGCGGGACTCGAGCCGTATTTCGTCTTCATAACGAGTTAAGAAGGGCGGGGGTTGATGGACACCTGGTAGTATTGCATCGCGTAACGGACTCCCCTTCTGTTCGTTCTGTTGCGGAGAACTTCCGTCAGAAGGTGATGGCAAAGGGCTCTGGCAGCATCGACAATCTGCCTGCTCAGCTCTGGAATCATGACCCCCGTGAAAGAGTTTGGTCGCCGGGGTGGATAGATTTATTTCGTGTCAACAGACACGAAGATGTCCTTGCTGCTGACATTATTACCCTTTTTTGGGTATGCGGAGGGTTTCTGTCATCAAAAGCGATTGGCAAGCTTCTGCGTCTCAATAAGCCGGTATTATGGCGACTTTCAGATATGTGGCCATTTACCGGCGGCTGCCATTATTCTGGTCAATGTACTCGTTACGAGGAAACGTGCGGACATTGTCCTCAGTTGCGAAGCAGTCATGAATATGATCTTTCTCGTTGGGTCTGGAACCGTAAGCATGCGTGGTGGAAGGATTACTCGATGACCATTGTTTGCCCCAGCCGATGGATTGCGGATTGTGCTCAACGGAGTTCGTTGTTTCGCAATCAAAAAATTGAGATTATTTCAACTGGGGTAGATCTGAATATTTTTAAACCTATTGATAAGAAATTAGCGAGATTAACGTTAAATCTTCCGTTAGACGTTCCCCTGATTCTATTTGGAGCATCTGATGCAATGAATGATCCGCGCAAGGGCAGAAATCAACTTGAGTCGGCGCTTGAGATCCTGACTGGCAGGCTAAAGGCAAATTCCTTGCCGCACCTGGTGCTTTTTGGCTCCTGGAACCGTCCAGTGATCAAAGGATGGAGTGCTCCTATGCATGTTTTTGGACATCTGTATGATGAACCATCTCTATCACTTCTGTTTTCAGCATGCGATATTTTTGTGGCCCCATCGCTGGAAGATAACCTGCCGAATACGGTCCTTGAATCTCTTGCATGCGGAACGCCGGTCGTTGCTTTTGATATTGGTGGCATGCCGGACATGATCGAGCATAAAAAGAATGGCTATCTGGCAAAAGCATATGAACCGGAAGACCTTGCAAGCGGGATTGAGTGGATGTTGTCTGATGAAATAATACGTGGGGCATTGTCTCGTGAGGCACGGCTGAAAGCGGAAAAAGAGTTTGATATCAATCTCTTGGCTCAGAAATATCTTGATCTCTACAAGGCTGTATTAATTGGCCGGTAGACCCTGGGATGATCGAACAGTGCTGGGAGGGCAAAGCTGCCTGCAGTAGACTGGAAAACAAAGTCTCTTTGGGCCTCGTCATAGAAGAGGACTCCATGAAAAAATATTTTAAAAAAGCGTTACGAAAAATCGGTTTTGAAGTCCAGAGGTTCTTACCTGAGTGCTCGGATGCCGCGCGAATGCAGAGGATTTTATGCCATCACGAGGTCGATCTCATACTTGATGTTGGTGCGAATGTTGGCCAATATGCCAATTACCTTCGAGAAATAGGCTATGCAGGGAAAATTATTTCATTTGAACCTCTTTCAAGTGCACATGACCATTTGATGGCTGTCAGCAAGAAAGACCCGCTTTGGGAGATAGCGCCGCGCGCAGCGATAGGTGACAGAGACGGAGAAATAACGATTAACATCTCAAGAAACTCTGTCAGCAGTTCTGTTTTGCAGATGCTTGCATCACATAGGAGCGTTGCGCCGGAGTCTGAGTATTGTGCTTCGGAAACAGTAAAAATAGTTAAGTTGGATACGATTGCTTCAGCCTATATGGACAAGAACGTTCATTCCACATATCTCAAAATCGATGTGCAGGGACTGGAAAGGCAAGTGCTCGAAGGGGCATCTCAAAGTTTGCGATTTATCAAGGGAATTCAAATAGAGCTTTCCCTGGTGTCTCTGTACGAAGGTGAGACTCTTTTTCGAGACATGCTCGAAAACTTGGACAAACTGGGGTTTGAGTTGTACGCTGTTGTCCCCGGATTCACTGATATGAAAAGCGGCAGGTTATTGCAGCTTGATGGAATATTCTTTCAAAAAACAGCGAGAGAATTTAGATGAAACCTTTGGTAAGTATTGTCGTCCCATCTTTTCAACAGGCCAGATTTCTCCGGGCTGCTATTGACAGCATTCTTAGTCAGGATTATCGGCCTTTGGAAGTTTTGGTCATGGATGGCGGAAGTACTGACGGATCAGTTGATATTTTAAAGAGCTATGGTGATCAGATCATGTATTTTAGCGGACCGGATGGTGGCCAGTGCAATGCGATCAACAAGGGTCTTAACAAATGCCGTGGAGAAATTGTTGCGTGGCTTAACTCAGACGATTTTTATTATCCCGGTGCGATTTCCAAGGCAGTTGAGGCGCTGCAAAGTGATTCAGGCTCAGCACTTCTTTATGGTGAGGGCAACTTAGTGTCCGAATCCGGCGAGGTCATATGGCGATTTCCGGAAACGGTTCCTTTTAATTTATGGCGGCTTTCGAATCACTCTGATTATATTCTTCAGCCGACTGTATTTTTTCGGCGCGAGGCTCTTTTCGCCTGCGGTTTATTGGATGAAGGACTCCACTGGGGACTTGACTGGGACCTTTGGATCCGCATAGGAAAACGCTTTCCCTTTATTTACTATAATGATGTTTTGGCGGCCAGCCGGATTTACGGTGAGACCAAGACCGCTACCGGAGGATACAGACGGTTGCGGGAAATCATACAGATGCTGAAGAGCCATAATGGAACACTCTTTTCGCCTGCTGCTGTGGCACATACAATAATAACTCTCATACGGGGGATATACCGGAACAAGGAGCTGATTACATCAGATATAATGACGAATTCCTTGCCTGAGTCTTTCCAAAGAGTGGGTGCCCCGGTGATCAGGACAATCGAAAATAGCTTGAGAAAGTGGTTGCAGAACGTCCAATGTGTCTGGCAAGATGGCCTTGTCGGCAGGAACGGAATACTCTGGATACCGTCGGATGGTCGGCCCTGTCGACTGGAGATTAGGGGACGGAACCTTGCAATCTCTGGCCAGTTGGTTACTCTTCGCACAGACGGAATAGACTTGAAGACCGAACGGCTTTCTCCTGGGGAGGAGTTCTGCTTGTCAGCAGATATCCGGAGCGGAACGATTCCGATAAAAGTCGAACTCGTCTGTGACAAAACATGCGAGGTCGGGCCACTCGATCTTAAATTGGGAACGCGTCGGGCCGGTTTCAGCATGACTAATTATCAATTGACTGCCCTGTAACAATGCATCGTCAATACATTGCAGTGAGGATGCGTCTCCGAGTCAATAACATGCTATCTTGCCGGATAAGCAAACAATTACATATATAACCTATGCAAGACCTTCCCCGGATCTCTGTCATTACCCCTTCTTTTAACCAGGGGAGATATATCGAACGCACGATCAAAAGCGTTCTGGGACAGGGATATCCAAAACTTGAATATTTGATAATTGATGGCGGATCCAGCGATGAGACATTAGAAATTCTTAAGCGCTATGAAAAACAGCTTACGTGGATATCAGAAAAAGATTCCGGCCAATCGGACGCTATTAATAAAGGTATGCGTATGGCGACCGGTGATATCCTTGCCTATCTCAACTCCGACGATATATATGAACCCGGAGCGCTGACTTCTGTTGCAGCACGATTCATGGCAGAGCCATCTGTAATATGGTTGACAGGAAGATGCAGGATCATTGATGAAAACGATCGCGAGGTCAGATCCGTGATAACGAAGTACAAAAACGTTCTTCTGGATCACTACCATTATAAGCTCCTACAGATTGCGAATCCTGTAAGTCAGCCGGCGACATTTTGGAAAAAAGAGGTAGTTAAAGAGATCGGTTTATTTGATCCAGGCGAGTCGTTGGTCATGGACTATGACTACTGGCTCAGGATCGGAAAAAGGTATGACCCGGCGATTGTGGACGAAAATCTGGCTGCATTCAGAGTTCATCCAAAGTCAAAAACGTCTATCAACCGCTTTCGGGTGATTCAGCAGGAATGTGCAGTATCCCGGAAATATTCCGGCTCTGCCTTTATCAATGTGTTACATTATCTCCATGCTGTCGGCATGGGTGTTGCCTATCTGTTAATTGATATTCTCTCACCTTTTAGACAAAAATAAATTTCAATGCGATGACACGAGATGAACAGAAATAATAATTTTGCGGTTCTGATACCGGCATACAATGAGGCGGACAGGATAGCCGCTACCATTGCCGGGATCAGGGACTGTTGTTCAGCCGAGATCGTGGTCATCAGCGACGGCTCTTCGGACAGCACTGCAACTAAGGTCCGGGAAACGGGTTCTGTTGTGATCGAACTCCCCTTTAACCTCGGCTATGGTGCTGCTCTCCAGACCGGTTATCAGTATGCCCTGAAGCGGGGATATGATTTCGCCATCCAGATGGACGCCGATGGCCAGCATGACCCAGCCTTCATACCTGCTCTGATGGAGGAGGTGCAGACAGGAACGGCTGACGTTGCCATAGGATCCCGGTTCCTTGGGCAAGGGGTCTATCACCTTTCCGTAACCAGAAAAGCCGGCGTGCTGTTTTTCAGAGGTCTCGCTTCTCTCCTGACACGTCAGACGGTCACTGATCCTACCTCAGGTTTTCAGGGCATAAACAGAAAAGCCATGGAATTTTATGCCAGCGAGGCCTATCCCGTCGATTTTCCGGATGCCGATGTGCTTATCATGCTGCACCGGCAGGGACTCAGATTTGTGGAGGTGCCGGTTAAGATGAACCCCAATACCAAGAAGAAGACCATGCACAGCGGCCTTGTGCCGGTCTATTATTTATTCAAAATGATGCTTTCCATCGTTGTTACATTATTGAGGAAAAATGAGTTCAGGAGAGAACTATGACAACACAACTGAAGATTGTGGCTGCTGTTATCGGCGTAACGCTTTTTCTCTACATCATAGAACTGGTGAGAAAGAAGAGGCTGAGAGAGGAGTATGCTTGGTTTTGGATGCTGACGGGCATGATGATCGTTGTCCTTTCACTCTGGTATGGTCTGCTCGTCTTTCTTGGCAAGCTTCTCGGTGGCATTCTGCCTTCAGCGCTGCTCTTTTTCTTTGGGATGCTCACCCTGCTGCTCATCTGCCTTCATCTGTCCATTAAATTGTCAACGCTGACTGATCAGGTGAAAAGACTTTCGCAGGAACTTGCACTGATGAGGGTACACAAGGAGAATCCCTAAGCAATGCCGGGTTCCTATTAGGGAACTCTTTGACAATGCCGGTTCATATTGCATTAAAATAGCCCTATGCATAACGATACCATTGAGTTTTTCCGCCATAACATTGAAGAGGCTGATATTAATCGTGCCAACGCGGTGCTGCGGTCTGTTTTTCTTACCACCGGACAGGAAGTTAAGGAATTCGAGAGAGACTTTTCTCGTTATACGGGGTTGAATCAAACGGTCGGACTTACCAGCTGCACCGCTGCGCTGCACCTGAGCCTTTTGGCGTTTGGTATTGGCATCGGCGATGAAGTCATAACAACACCGATGAGTTTTTGCGCCACAGCCAATGCAATTCTTCATGCAGGTGCCAAGCCGGTATTTGTTGATGTTGAAAGGGAGACGGGTAATATCAATGCTGAACTCATTGAAGCGGCCGTAACTGAAAGGACCCGGGCTATTCTGCCAGTTCATCTTTATGGCCAGATGTGTGACATGAAGAAGATTCGGTCGATTGCTGATAAATACAACCTTGTTATCATTGAAGATGCGGCGCATGCAATTGAGGCAGAACGGGACGGCATACGAGTTGGTCATCTTGCTGATGCTTCCTGCTTCAGCTTTTATGCCACAAAGAATATTACGTCCGGAGAGGGTGGTGCTGTCTGTGTTTCTGACCCGGAGCAGGCCGAAACGCTTTGCATGCTGAGATCTCATGGCATTGACCGATCTGCAGCAGACCGTTATACAAAGAAATACCAACACTGGGATATGCCTATGCTCGGATGGAAATATAATATGGATAATATCCATGCTTCGCTCTTGCTCGGTCAGATTCAGCGGATCGACGAACGGTGGGAAAGAAGAGATCGTATCTGGCGCAGATTTGAGGAGGGGCTTTCCGAAATCGCCGGTATTGAACTTCCAGTAACAGTACCTGGCTCACGCCACGCACGTCATCTTTTTACCATTCTCGCTGCACCGGATAGCCGGGATGATATTCTCCTGAAACTTCAGGATCGTGGTATTGGCGTTGCGGTCAATTATCGTCCGATACATCTGCTTTCCTATTATCGGAAGACTTTTGGGTATAGGGAAGATGACTTTCCTGCAGCTGAGGATATTGGTAAAAGGACAATATCATTGCCGCTTTATCCCAGGCTAAAAGACGAAGAAGTCGCAACAGTAGTCAAATCTGTCCGCCAGATTCTGGCTGAGGCTTGCATATGAGCTGCTGTATTAAAAAAGAGATATGCTCTCTATAACTGTGAGACAGCAAATAATAATGGTGTGTCCGGTCTGTAACGAGCAGAAGAGGCCGAGGTTATTATGAACGAAACCTCAGAAATAGCGTTACAGGCCCAGACTGCATTCTCTGTAGTTATTCCGATATACAATGAAGAGGAGAATATTCCTGAGCTCTACCAGCGCCTCACTGCTGCAATGGAATCGCTTTGTGTCCAGGCAGGGAAGTCTTTGGGCGATTACGAAATCATCATGGTGGATGACGGCAGCCGGGACAGGTCCTGGGAGCTGATCAGTGACTTACATGGGAAAGACCCAAGGCTAAAGGGGCTCAGTTTTTCGCGCAATTTTGGACACCATATCGCCATTACAGCCGGGCTTGACCACGCAAAGGGAATGGCAGTAGTTCTCATGGACGGCGACCTTCAGGACCCTCCCGAGGAGATCTCGAACTTTTATGAGAAGCTCAGAAGCGGGGTTGACATTGTCTATGGCAGACGGATCGAGCGTCAGGATTCTTTTTTGAAAAAACTGTTCTCACATCTTTTTTGGAAGGTCTTGAGGATCTTCTCCGGGGTTGATATCCCGACAGGGCAGACAATGATGCGCATGCTCAGCCGAAGGCTGGTAGATGCCCTGAAGGAGATGAGGGAGTATGCCCGCTTTGTCCACGGCATGATGGCCTGGGTTGGTTTTAACACTGCGGTAATAGAGGTCAGGCATAGTCCGAGAATGAAGGGGAAAAGTAAATATAATGTATACCGCCTCATCAGTCTCGCGCTTCATGCAATTACGTCCTTTTCTGTGCTTCCGCTGAGGTTTGCCATGTATATTGGCTTCGCAAGTTCTTTAATTAGCTTCTTAATAGGAATTCTACTCATAGTCAGAAAGCTTATGTATAACATCCCTGTAGGATACTCCTCTATCGTAGTTTCGATATTCTTTGTCGGCGGGGTGCAGATGCTGCTGCTCGGAGTCATCGGAGAGTATCTCGGCAGGACATACCAGGCGATGCAGCAAAGGCCGCTCTATATCCTGAAGGATGTGCTGTGATAGCAGGATGAGGGAAGGGTTAAATATGAGTTGTACTGGTTCCGGTCCGACCGTCATGGTGACCGGCGTTGGTTCAAATATAGGTCAGGGGATCGTAAAGGCGCTCAGGATGTCAGGACTTGGCCCAAGGATCATTGGCACTGACATAGTTGCGATGTCTGCCGGGCTTTTCAGGAGCGACAAGGGTTACTTGGTCCCGCGAGCCGATTCTCCGGAGTGGCTTGACAGGATTATCGAGATATGCAGCACCGAAAAAGTTGATATTGTTTTTGCCGGTTCAGATACTGAAATTCCCTTCTTTGCTGCGAGTCGCGACAAGATTGAAAGAGAGGCCGGGTGCCTTGTTCTTGTGTCGAATGAAGATGTTGTTAAGGCAACGGACGACAAATGGGAGACTGCTCAATTCCTGAAACGATACGGCCTGAATTGTCCCGTGAGCTTTCTCGGCCTGTCCTTGCAGCCGGAAGAAATAATGTCCAGATTGAAATTCCCAATGGTTGTGAAGCCGCGGAAGGGGGCTGGATCCAGGGACGTCTTTATTGTTAGGAACGGCAGGGAGCTCGAATGCGCACTCTGTTTTGTCAAAGATTCGCTTATCCAGGAATATATTGCAGGTGATGAATTTACCAGCGGTGTTTTTTTTGACAAAAGATCGAGCGTGAAGGGCGTGATTACTATGAAGCGGGATCTGCAGTTCGGGACGACCTATCGGGCAGTAATAGATGACTTTCCTGAGGTGAAAAGTGAGGTGCTGAGGGTTGTAGCAGCACTGTCAAAGGATGGGGCTTTGGGTCCCATGAACATACAGACCAGGCATTTTGAAGGCCGAACATATACGCTTGAAATAAATCCAAGATTTTCAGGGACAACAGTATTCCGGGCCAAATTCAATGTTAATGAACCTGAAATGGCAGTGCGCCATTTCCTCTTCGGCGAGGAGGTCCCGGAACTGAAACCAACTGCAGGGATAGTCATGAGATACTGGGAGGAGGTTTATGCCTCTGCCGAATCTCTTGCTGCACTGCAGCGTGACGGCTCACTCGAAAAGGCGCCATCTGATATTCTGCCACTGTTCTGATCAGGCCCTCTACGTTCCTCGCTGCACAACGTTCGGCGAGCCTACAAGAGTGCGGGCGGCGGAAAAAAGCACAAAGTGTAGAAGATATGAATAATAAGCGGGTTTTGGTCACCGGTGCAACAGGTTTTATCGGCTCGGCCCTCTTCAGGAGGTTGAGGTCCTCTGGCTGCAATGTCGAGGGACTTTCCCTGCATGGGGGCGTAGTTGACGGCGAGAAGGTGGCTGCTGTTGACCTCACTTCGGCAGAGAGTCTTTTCAGATATGCACAGGGCAGATCCTACAAGGCTATTTTCCATATTGCGGCTGCCATTCCGGGGACGATTGAACAGGAAAATCCATCGTTATGTTTTCTCCCGAACATCCAGTCTGTAAAGAACGCACTTGACCTGTCTCTCGCTCAGAAAGAGTGCCATCTTTTTTTTGCTTCGACAATTGCTGTTTATGGAAAGAACCCGCAAAGTCCGATCACGGAAGCGTCAGCCCCTCTTCCTGACAACTACTACGCATTGTCAAAGTATGCGGGAGAACTGCTCTGCGGACTCGAAGCTCCTAAACTGCCTGTAACGATCTTCAGGATATCCTCCCCATACGGACCGGGATATAGGAGAAATACGGTAATCAGAATTTTCTGCGAAAAAGCGATTAAGTCAGAGCCGCTTTCACTTATGGGCAGCGGCGGCCGCTGCCAGGATTTTATATATATCGACGACATTACTGATGCCTTTGTCCTCGCCTTAGAAAACCGGTGCACAGGGGTTTTTAACCTGTGTTCAGGCGTTGCCGTAACAATGCGTGAGCTTGCAGAAAAGGTTATTTCCTCACTCCCTGCCTCAAGTTCTCAGATAGTATTGTCCGGGGTCGGTGACCCTCATGAAGGATTGCCTGCCAGATACAGCATGGTTAAGCTGAAGAAATGTTCAGGGTTTTCCCCTCAGACTTCGCTGGAGGCAGGGCTCCTCAGGTATCTTGAATCCCTGGGAGTTGCTTGATGAAGGCAGCCCTGCTTGCTGATGCGCATGCAAATTTGCCTGCTGTTGATGCGGTATTACGAGATATTGCGCGACAGGGTGTTGACCTTATAATCTTTGCCGGGGATGCAGCGGGATATTATCCTTACATCAACGAGGTCTGCAGTCTGATCAGACGCCACGCAGCATTGGCAGTAAAGGGAAACCATGATGCCTTTATAACGGGCAGGCTTGCAGTGCCTGAAGAAAAAAGAAAGGCCTATGCCCTGGATTATTCGCTGAATGAGATTTCCGGAGAAAATAGAGAATGGCTGACAGCCCTGCCCGAGTCTCTTGAATATGAGCTTTCCGGCAGTTTCATCAGAGTATTCCACGGCAGCCCGTGGGACCACCTCCGCGAGTATATATATCCTGATTATGGATATTTCGAGAGGTTTGGCCTTATCGAAGCAGATTTTATTATATTGGGCCACACGCACCATCCTATGGTGAAGAGAATTGGAGATACTCTGATCATTAATCCGGGTTCGTGCGGCCAGCCGCGTGATTACAACCCTGCAGCGTCTTATGCCATACTTGATGTCGGGCGCAGGGAGGCAGAGATCAGAAGGGTGGTGTATGAGACAGACACTATCCTGCAAAAGACCGGAGAGCTCGGGTTCGATGATGAGGCGCGCAGTATTCTTACGAGGATGACTAATAACAGGAAGAATAGAATGGATCTTATTTCTGATAAGGCAGGCGAAGCAACATTGGCCGACTCAGGTGAGCAGTCATGAAGATTAACCGCGGAAGATCCAAAAACAGTGCAGGCGGTGTTGCCTATATAGGTTTTGGAGATCTTGCACGGCAGATTAGATGCATGTTTTCCCTGCCGGAGGATGGCGCAGGGGTTATCATTTTTGATGATGCGCTCTGCAATGACAGGCATCCCAATGCCCATCATCTGATCGATTGCCTGAATGATGAATATAGTGATTACGATTTTTATGTGTGCCTGGGATACAAGCATTCCCAGAAGAAAAAAGGGATTATAGACGCCCTGATGAGAAAAAAGAGACACCTTCCATCACATATCCATAAAACCTGCTTCGTTGAGTCTGCAGCTAAGATCGGCGAGGGCAGCATTGTGTATCCAATGTGCAACATTGGCGACAGAGCTGTTGTGGGCAGGGGAGTTGTCCTGAACAACTCTGTAATTGTCTCCCATGACACGATTGTACATGACTGCTGTTACCTCGCTCCCGGCGTAACTGTCTGCGGCTATGTTGAGATTGGAGAAAATGCTTTTATTGGTGCAGGCGCTGTTATAGCCAATGGTGTAAGGATAGGAACAAATGCAATCATTGGCGTTGGCACTGTGGTTACTGAAGATGTGGCTGACGATGCCTCAGTGATTGGATATCCGATGAGGACACTGAAAAAGAGATTGCGTCTCACCTGACATGCAATATGGTGATAGTGCTCTGATACAGGAATACTGCCCCATTATTTTTGGAGGCATGAAAAATGGCTGATAACCGGGAGAGTTTTTCCCCGATGTTTTTCGAAGAACTGAGAGAGGCGGAGAAGACCCATTTCTGGTTTGAGATCAGGCGTAAATGGATATATGACAGGATCAGCAGGGTTATCCTGCCTCCTGCAAAGGTCCTTGAAGTCGGCTGCGGCACAGGGAATGTGAGCAGTTATTTGGCTCAGAAGAGCTATGACGTGACCGGCTGCGAATACTACGAAGAGGCTTTGACATTAGCCTGGCCGGGGTTCAGGAAGGTGCAGGGTGATGCATCAAACCTCCCCTTTCAGGACGGAAGCTTTGATGTGGTCGGTCTTTTTGACGTGATCGAACATATTGAAGATGATACTGAGCCATTAAGAGAGGCCTTCAGGGTGTTAAGGCAGGGAGGGATAGTGGCGGTAACGGTTCCTGCATGCGAAGAACTCTGGAGTTCTGTGGATGAGCATGCATTTCACAAGAGACGATATTCCAAAGAGAGGCTGGCCGCTGCTCTGCGCGATGCGCATTTTGTCCCTCGCAGTATCGAATATATGTTTATGGCGCTCTATCTGCCGATGAAGATGCTGCGGAGGAAACCGGTGGATCTCCGTTCTTCCTTTGAGATTAATCCTGCGGTTAACAGGATATTGAAATGCTGGTTTGATATGGAAAGACGTGTCTCCGGAATGATATCCTTACCCATAGGCACATCACTGCTTGCAATAGCAGAAAAGAATGACGTAATGTTGAGGCGAGGATGAGCATGAAAACCATGTTAGTGACAGGCGGCGCCGGTTTTATCGGCAGTAATTTTGTTGATTTCATTTTCAGGAAATATCCTGATTATCATCTCATTGTATTGGATATGCTTACCTATGCCGGTGACATTGAGAATATCCCTTCCGATATCCGCAATGCAGACCGGTTTGAGTTTTGGTACGGCGATATCAATAACCTTGATCTGGTCAGCGACCTTGTTGCACGGGCGGATATTGTTGTGCATTTTGCAGCAGAGACCCATGTGGCACGCTCCCTCTATTCTCAGCGGGTATTTTTTGTTACGGATGTGCTCGGAACTCAGTCCGTAGCCAATGCAGTTCTGAAGCATGCAGAACGAATCGAAAGATTTATCCACATATCCACTTCCGAAGTGTATGGCACTGCTGAATATGAGCCGATGGATGAGCTTCACCCCCTGAACCCGACCAGCCCCTATGCGGCTGCAAAGGCCGGTGCTGACCGGCTCGTGTACTCATATGTGGTGACGCATGATATCCCGGGGGTGATCATCAGACCGTTCAATAATTTTGGCCCAAGACAGCATCTGGAAAAGGTCGTGCCGCGGTTTATTACAAGCTGTATTCTTGGAGAACCGCTGACGATCCATGGTGACGGTTCTGCTTCGAGGGACTGGGTGAATGCGATAGATACGGCCAAGGCGATCGATCTTGCAATCCATGCGCCGCTTGAAAAGGTCAAAGGCGAAGTCTTTAATGTGGGCACCGGCAGAGATATATCTGTAATCGAAATCGCCAGGATCGTCTCCGCTGCATTCAGCTCAAAGGAGAGCCTTGACTTTATCCATGAGCGGTATGGACAGGTTCAGAGACATATTTCTTCTACAGCAAAAGCCGGGGAGGTCCTCGGTTTCAGGACGAGCATTATATTTGAAGAGGGGCTGGAGAATACGATCAGATGGTATGTTGATAACAGGCAGTTATGGGAAAAGCACCTGACAATGCGAAAAGTCCCGGTGAAAATGAAAGATGGGTCAGTTATATGGTATTAGCATTTGGTGATCACGGCACAGAGGCGTAGGCAATGACATTCTCAAATATCAAGAAAGTTGCTATCGTAATATTGTTCTTTTGTGCTGTAAGTATTTCACTCCTGACTCCGATACGTGACAATGATTTTTTCTGGCATCTTGCAACAGGCAGATGGATAGTTGAGCACAGAGAACTTCCAATTACTGACCCCTTTGCCTATACGACATCGC
This sequence comes from uncultured Nitrospiraceae bacterium, assembly GCA_964461065.1. GTDB lineage: Bacteria > Nitrospirota > Thermodesulfovibrionia > Thermodesulfovibrionales > UBA6898 > UBA6898. The sequence goes on along the minus strand of CAYWRK010000013.1, from coordinate 19,381 downwards.
TGAAGGCGCAGGAAGATTTTTTCCGGGCGAAAATACTGCTGACTCAATATTGGCTGGCGAATCTTCTGCAGTATAGTGTTTTTTTATTAGGAGGTTATTACGGAATAATTGTCCTAAGGGTAATAATTATACTCTTGACGCTTCTGATCCTTGCCCTGCATATGCGGAAGAAGGGACTGAATGCGATATCCTCGATTCTATTACTTCTTCCGCTTTCTTTGGTATTGTCTATGTATCAGGGAGACCGTCCTAATCAAATGACGTATTTTTTTGCAGCGCTCTTCATGTTCCTTGCCGATGCGTTAAAGCGAGGCGAGAAAAAGGGATATCTGCTTCCCTTAGTCCTCTTGATCTGGGCTAACGTTCACGGAGGGTTCATGCTTGGAGTTGCTGTTGCTCTATTCATGGGGGTTGCTGAGGTATTAAAGAAGATATTCCTGCGCGGGTATGCTCTCGACAGGAAGTTTGCTGGTGTGCTGCTGATCACCTTTGTCGCAGGCTTTGTGAATCCCAACGGATATAATATTCTTTATAGTATGCTTTACGAATCCTCGGCATACTACAATGCTAATGTAACAGAGGCGATTACCCCATTGGCCTACGCAAGGATTGGTGAATACCTTTTTTTATGGGTGCTTGGAATCCCCCTCGTTCTTGCAGGATTGTATTTTACATCGCGAATGTATTCAGGGACCGATGGTTTGAGGGAATTAATACTGCAAAATTTTGATAAACTAATGGTATTCTTATTCCTAACTGCATTATCATTTACTGCAATCCGGTATATCCCGCTTTTTGTACTCGTGACCTCTCCGATGATATCTTCTCTTTTCTCCGGAAAGTTTCAGGCTATGCAGCAGAAATTTTCAAGGTATTTTGTCCCTGAACTGCTAATCATTGCATTATTATTTGGATGGATATCCGGCTCATATGCATCCACGGTGCTGAAAAGGCCTCCGATTGATCCATTTTTCCCGGATGATGCTGTGCAGTTTATCAAAGGGAAAGAGATGAAAGGCCGTTTTTTCAATTCCTATGATTGGGGCGGATATCTTATCTGGGAGTTTTACCCTGAGCCGTTTGTATTTACTGATGGACGGGGGATCAGTACTCAAATATATCGTATCTCAAATGCAATTATCAATGCCGAGCAGGGCAGGTATGGCGGAAAACTTCAGTACCGGGAATTGCTGAATTCTTACGCAGTCAGGCATATGGTAATCCAGACTGTTTATATGACCGGCAACATGTACCCTATCCTGAATATCCTGGTAAATGATCCTGAATGGAATCTTGTTTATATCGGCAGGAATTCCCTTGTCTTTTCGCGGGATCAGATCATGCCGACCTTTGACAAGACCTTGAGCTATAACCTTGCAATTATGAATGCTCTTGAGGTTATGAATGTGAACCCGGATGTCCCTTTCCCCTATCTTACCGTTGCGCAGGCAAACATGTATATGGGACGTCCCTTGAGCGCCATGAAGGGCCTTGAGGATGCGCTTCAAAGAAGGCCTGCTCTTCGGGGAGGAGATGTGGAACGTGCATTGAAGGCTTATCGAGAGAATATACAAAGTCCTGCTGAAGGGAAATAGGGAGTTTCTTAACAGCTTTTCAGATTGGCTGGTGTTAAGCAGAAATACCTGTAACGTAAGCCTGATTCTTGATGATGAAGATGAAAAATGTTGAAAAATAGGGCGGCTTCTCTTATAATGCAATCAATGAAAAAGTTATGGCCAATTCAGGCGAAATTAATTCAGTCGGCAGCATGCGTTATCTTTTTATTCTGTTGCGGCGTTCAGCCATTATTTGCAGAGTCTGTTGACTGCAGCATGTGTCATCCTGATCTGGACAAGAAGAAAACTGTACATGCTGCAATCGGCATGGGTTGTGTAACCTGTCATGCCAGCCTTAATGTGGCTGATGTGCCGCACAAAGTGACCGGCAAGATTCCAAAGGGTCTCTCTGCAGCCCAGCCTGATATCTGTTATGGCTGTCATGATAAAAGCATTTTTTTAAAGAAAAATGTTCATGCAGCGCTTATGATGGGCTGCACAACATGCCACAATCCTCATTCTGCAGATGCTCAGAAACTTCTGGTATCTGATATGCCGGGGTTGTGCTTCGGCTGCCATGACAAGAAGAAATTCGAGGGCAAAACGATACATCCTCCTGTAATGGGCGGTATGTGTACGAGTTGTCACAATCCTCACAGCTCTGATAATGCAAAACTCCTGCTGTCTGAAGTGCCTGATCTCTGCTTTAATTGCCACGATAAAACTATTTTTTCGAAGAAGAATGTGCATTCACCGGTTGCGGGCGGCATGTGTCTGAGCTGCCACGGTCCTCACGTGACGAATGAAGTGGCACTTCTTATGAAAAGACCTGATTCAGTATGTCTCGATTGCCACTCTGATATTGCCAAGAAGAAACATGTTATTGCCGAGGGCAGAGGGCATCCGATCGGTTCAGCTTCAAAAAAAGGTAAATTTATTAAGGATCCGGCGCGGGCAGGGAAGGAGTTCTACTGTGGGAGTTGTCACAATCCGCATAGTTCAGACGCAAAGCGGCTGATGAGATACAAGGCAGATTCTGTCTTCGAACTCTGTATTAACTGCCACAAGAAATAGTTGCTTCTTGATTTGCCATAAATTTTTGACTGAAATTATTTATTATTGTTATCATTTAGCAAAGATAATTCAATAGGTGAAACGCATGAATATGACATGGATATATAAAGAGTCGGGGTCTATTTCCGGTAAGTATACGGCACGTATTATTTTTATGTTTGCCATAACTTCTCTGTTCATTTCCTGTGCATCCGCACCCGAGAAACCTCAGTTTGATCTTGTCTGGCCTCTTCCTCCTGATGAGCCAAGGGTTAAATTCGTCGATTTCTTCTATAGTTCGCTTGATCTTGGAAAGAAGACGGGAATTGCTGATACGCTTTTCGGGGAAGAGCGCATAGAGGCATTTGTGAAACCGTATGGAGTTGCTGTGGACAGGGAGGGCAGTATTTATATCACGGATGTTGGAAGAATCGTGGTATTTGATCTCAAAAAGAAGGACTATTCAGTTCTTGGCACTGAACCCGGTATTGGGCAGCTCAGAATTCCTATCGGCATTGCAATAGCATCGGATGGAAGAATTTTTGTCGGAGATACCGCTGCCGACAGGGTGTATGTATATAAGAACGGCAAGTATGCAAATGCATTCGGCTCATCAGGGGAAATGGAAAGCCCAAGCGGCGTTGCACTTGATGAGCAGAGAAGATTGATCTATGTTTCTGATTCCAAAAAACATTACATTCTTGTTTATTCACTTGATGACTATCGTCTGGTCAAAAAGATAGGGGAGCGTGGAACAGCTGACGGCAAATTCAACTTTCCTACGAACATTGCCCTTGACAGGGAAGGTAAACTCTATGTTGTTGATACAGGAAATAACAGGGTTCAGATCTTTGATCTCTCGGGTAAGTTTGTAAGTGCATTTGGTAAGATTGGTGATACCGCAGGCTCATTTGCGCGGCCTAAAGGCATAGCTATCGATTCTGAAGGGCATATCTACGTTATTGATGCAGCCTTTCAGAATTTTCAGATTTTTGATCAGCAGGGTCAATTATTGCTCTTTGTTGGATCGGGGGGGCAGCCGCCCGGTAAGTTTATGCTTCCGGCAGGCATAACCCTTGACCAGGATGACAAGATTTATGTTGTTGATCAAGTGCCAGGTTCGATCCAGATATTTCAGTATCTCGGTGAAAAATATAAGAAGAAGGTTAGACCGCAGTAGATTTCTGCAATGCGGCCTTTTGGGGATGCGAGAGAGTGTGATTTTGCTGAGCGGCCAGAAGTAATGCGTGATATAGCGCATGACAACATTTTTTTGATTATTGTCAGTTCATTTATATATAAATTTTATCTTCATATCAAATGTTTAATTTTATTTCGCTATTATTGACTTAATGGCATAATTATTGCACTATTTTGGCAGGATCATCGGTGATTACCGATAAATATATAAGTAAAGGAGGTTATGTTAATCGATTGGTTTACGGGGTCTGATATGGATGGGGTCTGACGGAAATGTATAAATGTTAATATTTTAATGAAAAAGGAGAGCAACAATGAAAAAGGCTTTAATGATCATTTTGGTAGTAGCACTTCTTGCATTTGCAACAACTGCTTTTGCAACTATCTCAGCCACAAAGCATAACCTCACCACAGGCGGCGGTTTTACGAAAACAACCGATCCCTCAGCAACCCTCTGCGGCTTCTGCCATATTCCTCACGGCGGAAGTACTGCAGTTGCCCAGCTTCCTCTCTGGGCAAGAGCGATTCCTGCGGCTCCTTCATATTTGATGTATGGAGCTGGCTTCACTCTCTCTGCCACTCCTGTCGGACAGCCCGGAACCTTTTCTCTTACCTGCCTGAGCTGTCATGACGGAACGATCGGCCTTGGCACAATAACGAAAAATGGCGTAAATAAGACCTTTAATATGACAACGACGCTTGGAGCGCTGACCGCAAATGGCGCGTTCCAGAATACCCAAATTGATCCTACAAATGGCTACTCGCCATACATCGGCACAGATCTCCAGAATGACCACCCGGTTGGCTTCACCTTCCCTGTACTCGGCTACGGCGTTAACGGTGGTACCCCTGGTATCTCCCTTCTTGTTAATGGCAGTGGCACTGCAGGAGCTGCTTTGGATACAGGAGCTTCTGGTGCCTCGTATCCGCTCTTTCAGTACACCGGGTTGACCGATAGGTTCGAGTGCGCAACCTGTCATGATCCACATCTTCAGGATACTGCGACACAGACCAAGTTCTTAAGAAGCCCCAATGCAGGTATCTGTCAGGATTGTCACGATACAAAATAGCTTATGTTAATGTAATTGTTTTACAAAAAAAAGTGGGTTTATCCCACTTTTTTTTTGCTATTTTCTTGTTTTTATGGCAGGGAGGAGAAAGCGGAAATATTATTGATATAAATTGATATGAGAAGATATAATTATAACCTTACCTTAGATGTGATAAAGTGTCAATTGACACAACGGAGAAGGATGATATCATTACCGAAAAAGTTGTATGTATATAGTTGCCGAAACTATTTTTTTGTTATCTTACTCTGCGTTTTGCTTACTCTTTTTTCTGCTGCAGAGGCTGCGGACAAAATGATTGCAGAGATTGGCAACATTGTCATAACCGAGTCAGACCTGCAGCAGGCCCTCGAGCAGTACATACCTGTTGGCGTCTATCATACAGGGATAGACAGATCCTCGAAGAATGAATACAGAAAAGCGGCTCTTGATGATATTATTGAGCGGGAGCTGTTATCGCGTGAGGCAGACAAGAGAGATATCAACGTTTCAGATGAGACTGTCGAAGCAGTGCTTCAGTTCAATATCAAACGTTTCGGATCAGAGGAAAAGATGAGTAAGGCGCTCGAATCGCTGGGCCTCACCGTCGCGATGCTGAAGCAGAAAATCAGGAAGTATGAGATGGTTAATATCCTACTCAAAAATCTGGCTGCCGACAGCAGGCCTACCGATGAAGAAGTAAAAAAGCATTATGAAGAGAACCAATCAAAATACAGAAAACCCGATGCAATTTTTCTTTATCATATTCTGATAAAAGTTGAGCCTACTGCTACAGATGAGGTATGGAAGGAAAAACAGAAGCATGCGGAGCAGCTCCTTGAACAGTTACGGTCCGGAGCTGATTTTGGCAAAACAGCCTATGAATATTCTGAAGATCCCTACAGATATAAAAGTGGAGAACTTGGGTTTATCCATAGGGGCAGACTTACTCCGCAGGAGCTTGAAGATGCGGCCTTTGGTCTTGCAAAAAATGAGATTAGCAGCGTGATAAGGACGATTCATGGTTTTCATATCCTGAAGGCTGGGGAAAGACTGACCGGCGAGTTAAAGACATTTGATGAAATGAAGGACAAACTGAAGAAAGAAATAGAAAAAGATCGTTTTGAGGAGAAGAAACGCGTTCTGCTCGATAGTCTCAGAAAGGAATATCCTGTAACCATATCGTCTTCCATAAGTGGAATGCCGGATGGCAAGTAGCTATCTAAAGTATGCTTATCGTGTTGCTGCTGCAAGTCTCCTGATATGGTCAACTCTGCTTTTTCTGCCAGAGTTGTCTCAGGCTGAATATCGGCAACGGTACAATAAAAGTTTCAGGCTTTCTGGCGACCTGACCCTTACCTATGACAGGCTATGGGGATCAAAAAAAGAATCAGTCGATACCTTTACCTATGGCTTAAATCTCGGACTTACCGGTTTTGTGGTTGATCCAAGGTTTATGACATTCCAGCTGCAGGGGATTTTTTCTCAATCAGTAGTATCTAACAGGGATACCAATACGGTTGAGGGTGTTTTCGCGAAGCTTCGCTTTCTTAATGAGCTGCCGATACGGGGTTTTCTTCGATATGTTCCGCAGCCGATTGAGTTGCGCTATGGCTATAGTGTTGATGATGTTCATAAGATACAGAATTATGGCCTTAGTATGGAGTATCATCTTGACAAAATTATATCCAGGAAGATCTTGCCGAGCAGCAATATAAATAGGAATATAGGCAACAGCGATCAGAACAGTAACCAGAACAGCGATCAGAACAGTAACCAGAACAGCGATCAGAACAGTAACCAGAACAGTGATCAGAAAAAAAAATATACCCTTTTGCCTTTTACGCTTCCCAATCTTTTCTTCGATTACAATAGATACGAAAGAATTACTGATGACACCTCACGCGTGTATGACCGATTGAGTCTCAGGGCCCTTTCGCACAGTAAACATGGACTCTATACTGCTGAATATCGCTATGAAAGGAATGACGATGGTGTATCAACGACAGACGGACACTATCTGCACCTTCAGGCCGAACTGCACTACTACTGGAAAGAGACATCAAGTCAACTGGATAGTCTTAACACTTTTTATGTAGAGGATTTTGGCGGCCGGAAGACCGTATCGTTTTCCGACCATACGGTCTGGATGCGCCATTTTGGACCAAATCTGAGAGATACGCTGATGGTCGGTGGCGGAGTGCGGTATTTATCACGGGAAGATAAATCTGATTATTCCCTTACACTGAATACAGCATATAATAAGCTTTTTTCAGAGCGTCTTAACAATTACGCATCAGCAGAAGTTATGTACAACAATGCGGATACCGAGACGGTGAATTCTGAAACTGTTACGAACAGCATGCAGTATAGGGTTTCGCAGAATATTACGCTGACCAATAGCGCGCGTATCAGCAGCAGTTCAAATGGTAATTCCTACGGACTGACTGCCGGTCTTCATATATCAACTATTATAGCGCTGAGTCCGGCCTATGATTTTTACTTTACGGAATTTGAGGGAGCCCAAAAAACGACTCATACGTTCAGTCTGAATCTCTCCGGGCCGATCTGGCGGCAGATGGCCTTCTTCTCGCGCAACTCTTACATGATAAGCGAGGACAGCAATTCCATTGATCCGGTGAGGGAACAGAGGTTATCGTTGGCAGCTGATCTCTTTTGGCGTTTCTCCCGGTATAATATTTCACTGAGTGCGTCGTATCTTGATACAACGCTCAGTGGGATGAACACGGGGCTGATCCACAAAGGTGACACCAAGACAAAGGTTACTACATTTGGTGCCAATCTTTCGACCCAGTTGCAAAGAAATCTCTCCCTGACCGTCTATGCATACTATCAAAAGATGAATCGCGACCCATACAGTTTTGTTGTTTCACCGATATTAAACTGGCAATGGCGCCGTGTTACACTTACTGCAAGATATACCATGAACATGTATGGCAATTCTCAGGTTGACCATCGGGTCTTTTTGAGGGTATCGAGACAGATTGACTCTCCTCTTAAGCCGTTCTTTTAATGCATGTATCATAATGTAGCAAAGAGCAGCCACAGCCCAAAAATCCTCATTCAGCGGCTCCATTGTATTGGCCATAGCCCCTCTCTGAGTCTGATCTACCCCCGGCTTCGGTATCTGACGATTCTCATAATCCTTTTGTTGACCTCCTGTGCATCTCAGAAGGCCTTTATCGATCAGAATGCAATGGATAAGATATACTGGCCAGGGTTGCCCGAAAAACCTCGAATATCGTATCTGTGGAGCATAACAACCGGTTCCAGCGATCCGGGAGAGCGTGCCTATCATTTTTTGGCAGGAAGTGAAGGGCCCACTGATCCCCGATCCTCAAGCAGATTATTGAGACCGTATGGCCTTTTCGTTGATGATCAGGACTTTCTCTATATAACTGATCCCGGAGCTGTGAGAGTTACCATAATAAACCCGAAAGATGGAGATATCCGATATCTGGTCAATGCCGGCAGTGATGAATTCCTCTATCCCATCGGCATTGTCGTCTTTCAGGAGAGGATCTATATCAGTGATTCGTTACAAAAAAAAGTATTCATGTTTGATAAGGAAGGAAAATTTACCGGAATATTTGAAGGTCTGTTTGAGCGACCTACTGGAATGGCTCTTGATACTGCGAGAAAACGTATCTATGTTGCTGATACGCAGGCAGATACAATATACCAGTATAACCCGGAAGGCAAGAGACTTGGCAGCATCGGCAAGGGTGGCGCGGGTGAGGGTGAATTTCATTTTCCTGCGCATATCTGGGTTGACAAAAGCGGAAGTCTGTATGTAACTGATACGCTTAATTTCAGAATTCAGCGTTTTTCGGTTGACGGTGTTTTTCAAAATACGTTTGGCATGCTGGGTGACTCCCATGGCGATCTCGATAAGCCAAAAGGCATTGCCACAGACAGCGACGGCAATGTTTACGTAGTTGATTCCATAAAAGATACAATCAAGATCTTCAGCCCTGCAGGCGCCCTGCTGCTCTTTTTTGGGAGGCAGGGTACGAATTATGGAGAGTTCTATCTTCCTTCTGGTATATTTATAGACAGTCATGATCGTCTTTTTGTGGCGGATACTTACAATAGCAGGGTACAAGTATTCAGATACATTGGGGTTAAATGAGGTTAATGAAGATGAGCAGAATTATTAAAATAGTATTGGCAGGCTTATTTGTTGCTCTTATTATTTGTGCCTCTGTGGATAAGTCGCTTGTCCATGCTGGTATTGCAACGACAAAGCATAATCTTTCCAGAACAGGCCCAGGCACAGTGAAGGCTACTACAGAGAACAGACTCTGTATTTTCTGTCATACACCGCATCATGCCATAGCTAATGTGGCTGGCGTGAGTGTCCCGCTCTGGAACCATACACTGAGTAATGCCTCATATCAGCTCTTCAGCAGCGGCACGCTCTTAAGTCCGACAAGCCCTGCTGTACAGCCCGACGGCAGCTCCCGACTCTGTCTCAGTTGCCACGACGGAACAGTTGCCATGGGTTCTGTTGTCAATACCGGAACGACACTCAGTTCTATAAGCATGCAGGGTGTTGGAGCCAGCGGTGAAATGCCGGCTGGTGTGAACGTTGTTGGGACGGATCTGAGCGGTGACCATCCCATATCCATAGAAATCAACGCAGCGCTTATTACTCAGAAGGCTCAGCAATGTAATGATGGCAAGGTAATGTTTAAGATCTGCAACCCGCCTCCCGGTTCACCTATCCGGCTGGTAAAGACCAATAACCGTTTCAGCGGGGGAGCGGCCACAGGTGTTGGCGTTCAGTGCAGCACCTGCCATGATCCTCACGAGGATCCTGTTCCGGGCTCAACAGTATTCCTTCGTATGGGCAATAAAGATAATCAGAGTGGGATGTGCACTACTTGTCATATTGCAGACTGTCTGGCAGCCTGTCCGTGAGTGAGAAGAGTTGGGCTAATGCAATGAAGGAGAAACAGTTGAAAAATAATTTCCGGCGATGCAACCTGTTAATAAGCCTACTCTTTTTCCCCCTGACGTTATTATTCTTTATTGCTGCTTTATTTTTGTCTTCTTCTGAAGCAGCCCCAACCCATCTTGACAAGACCAAGGTCAAGACTGAGTGCAGTGGCTGTCACAAAGGTCATGGCAAAAAGGGCACAATAAATCTATCGGGATCCAAGGATGACCTCTGTTTCAAGTGTCATGGTGTTGGTACACCACCACTCGATAGCGCCACTGGCAAGCCTTCTGATTCTGTTAAGGCCTCTGACATCTACAGTGAACTGACCAAACCATCAAATCATAAGATTCTGGAAACATCACGCTATCATGTGCCGGGCGAGGAGCTTCCGGAAAAAGATCCTTCAGTACCAAGACATGTGTCCTGTTATGACTGCCACAATGTGCATAAGTCTGAAAAGAATCGTCTCCTGAAGGGACTTAGGGGGTATTCCGGCAAGGGCTTCAGCTCTAAACAGACAACCCGACAGTATGAACTTTGCTACAATTGCCACTCTGACAGTGCCAACCTGCGTAATCAGGCACTGAATATTTCGCTGGCCTTTGACTCTTCTAACCCTTCTTTTCATCCGGTTGAGGCCTTTGGAAAGCACTCTTCTCTGCCGAGCATCAGGAACAGCGGGTTATCAAGCATGATCGACTGCACCGATTGCCATGGCAATGATAATCCGGTTGGGCCAAAGGGTCCTCATGGATCTCGTTTTGCTCCTATCTTGAAATATGAGTATGTTAAAACCGGTGGATCCGAGAGTCCTCGCTCATACGAACTCTGTTATTCCTGCCATGAGAGATCGAGCATCCTTGGCGATGAAAGCTTTAAAGCTCACAAGATCCATATAGTATTTAACAGGATTTCATGTGCACAGTGCCACGATTCTCATGGAAGCAGATTTTATCCTTCTCTGGTCAGATTTGATACGACCACGGTATTCCCTAATTCCCGCGGTGAGATGACGTTTCAGTCCATGAGCGGTGGCAGGCCGAGATGCTATCTTTCCTGTCATGTGAATGGACAGATTTATGAACATAAGCTTGACAAGAACCTGATCTATACCATTAATACCCGTCTGCTTAATCAATGGTAATTTCTTAACATTAACTCACCAGTGTTTCCATGAATGTTGCTGCTCTTTATGTCTGTTTTTTTCTCTCAGGGGCTACTGCTCTCATTTATGAGGTGGTTTGGGTCAGGCTTCTTGCCCTGACCTTCGGGAATACTGTCTTTGCTGTTGGTATTGTGCTCACTTCATTTATGAGCGGCCTGTCATTGGGAAGTCTCTTGATCGGGAGATGGGCTGACAAGGACCGGAACCTGCTTAAGGGTTACGGTATCCTTGAATGGGGAATCGCTGTTTCAGCCCTCATCTCGCCTCTGCTTCTTGACAGGATTAGCGGGATTTACCTTTCCCTTTCGATAACGACCATGCCGCTTTGGGCCGTATCGATCATCCGCTATCTTCTCAGCTTCGTCGTTCTGTTGCTCCCGACAACGCTCATGGGTGGAACACTGCCGGTGCTAAGCCGTTATTTTATACGCTCTGAAGCTGATCTCGGGAGAAGACTCAGTCAGCTCTATTCGCTCAATACCATGGGAGGCGTGTTCGGCACATTTCTGGTGGGCTTTATCCTTATCCGCTTTGTTGGAATCAACATGACCCTCAGGATCACGGCGGCAGTGAATATAATCATCGGCAGCATTGCATATTATCTCGGCATGCAGGAGTCAGATTCGGAAATAGAAGCCCAACAGGCACTTGATGAAGGGATAAAGAAGTCCGCCTATACCTTTGCCCTGGGGGCCTTTTTTCTGTCCGGATTTACTGCTATGGTGTACGAGATAGCCTGGAGCCGACTACTGATCGGTATCATCGGCAGCACCACGTATGCATTCAGCATCATTCTGATAGGTTTTCTTTTCGGTATCGGTCTCGGCAGTTTTCTGGTTTCCCGATATTCGGCGAAGAATCTTTTGGGGCTGGTGCACTTTTCTGCCCTCCAGATTGCAATTGGAATCTGTTGTTTCCTAACCCTGCTGCTTTTCTATCTTCTGCCTCCCCTGATGCTTAAAGGTCTCCAGATGACCGGCAATTCTTACGTTGCTGTTATGGCAATCAATATGCTGCTTGTTCTGGGTTATCTGCTGATTCCGACAACCCTATTCGGAGCGACATTCCCGATTCTCGCGGCGATATACAGCAGCGGGCAGACCCGCAGGGGGACCCAAATAGGAACTATTTATGCAGCCAATACCTTTGGAGCCATCTTCGGTTCCTCTTTGACAGCATTCTATCTCATTCCTGTTGCAGGAGCTACGGTTTCAATAAAATTTGCTTCGCTGGTTAATATCCTTATAGGAATTGCCGGATTTGCAATTATGAGACGGTTTCGTCTCATGTTTATTGCAGCAGGTCTGCTTATCATTCCCCTTCTGCCTGTCAGAATATCTGACGAGGCGCTGGTGAGTGGTGTGGCGGTTTATGGCAAGCGGCCGGGCTTTACGCTGACCTCAGATACACAGGTATTTCTCTATCTGGAGGAGGGGCTGAATGCTACGATAGCCGTAACTACGAATGATGACGGTTCCATTGCTCTCAGCACAAACGGAAAGGCAGATGGCAGTACCGGTGCTGATATGAGTACGCAGCTGGCCTCTGCGTACTTTCCGTTGCTTCTTCACAAGAATCCGGTTAATCTGCTCATTATTGGATATGGAACAGGCGTCACGGTCAGGGCAGCATCTGATTTTGTCGGCGTCGAGAATATCGAGACCATTGAAATAGAGCCTAACGTCATAAAAGCCGCGCACTTTTTTGATCAGGCCAGCCGTGGCGCGCTCCGGGATCCCAAGGTTAAGCTCTATGTCGATGACGCAAGAAGTCACATTGTGGCATCAAAAAGAAGATATGATCTGATCATTTCAGAACCTTCAAATCCCTGGATCAGTGGTATTGGAAACCTTTTTTCCCGCGAATTTTACGAGGCGTCCCGTGCCAGACTGAACAAAGGTGGACTATACTGTCAATGGGTGCAGCTTTACGGGCTTGACCCTGAGGTGCTGAAGATGATAATAAGGACCTTCAGCTCTGTCTTCCCTGAGACGACCATCTGGCAGAGCAATCCTGCTGATATCCTGCTGATCGGCTCGAGCGAAATGCCTATTGAATTAGACTACCTTGAGATGTCAAAACGACTCTCGCAGACCAACATATCCGATATGAGAGCCTATCTCCATATATTTGATCCTCTCGATTTTCTCTCCTACTTCGTTACAGGAAGGCAGGGAGTGGATAAGTTATCCGGCAATGCAGCAGTGAATACTGACAACCTGCCACTGCTTGAATTTGAGGCCCCATTTTCCTTATACAGCGCAACCGAGAGAAAAAATAATGAGCTTTTGGCTGACTCTATGACCATCCCGGAGATCAGGGGGTTCGGTGCTGCTGAGAATCAGCGTCAGGAATATCTGTTCAGGAAATGCCTGAACTACGTGAAACTTGGCATCCCGATCAACGATTTGTGGCTGCGTTCACTCTCTTCCCAGGGGGCCACATATCTATCGAGCCGGATTATGGGGCTTGACCGAAGAAATCCTGATCACAGCTCTTCTCTGCAGCAGGCCATGGATTACCAATCTGCAAACTTGTCCCCTTATTATGAGGATCTGGACCTTCTTGATGCAGCGCTTGACATGGCACTGGATAATCCTAATAATACAGAATTATTCAATATACTGCGTAGAGTGGATGCAGCATCTCAACATATTGTCAGCCATAGCGATCTGTACTATCGTGCCGGCGTAAGGCTGGCGAAGATGGGCAGCAGAGAGCATGCAGAGAAGTATCTGGCGAAATCGATCGCGGTGAATGAATATAATGTAAGCGCTTTGACTGCACTTGCAGATCTGTATTATGCTGATCGGCGGATGTCAGACGCCTGTGGTTCATACAGAAAGGCCGAGAGAATGCTAATAGGTCCGAAGAGGGAAGAAGTGAAGAGAAAACAGGCGGTATCGTGCGGCTCATGACTCGCTCGGTGATCAGGCTAATTCGTGGCTGATGTTGAAATTATTCCCCGACCTGTTTGTGGAAAATACGCACGTTGAGAGAAATAACACTATTTTAATGCGTTTCTGAAGCAACATTTAATGCATATAAGTCTATTTTTGGAGGATTTCTTGAATAAGGCATGAAAAATGCTTGTTAGTTATAGGAATCCTAGCGAAATGATAAAATTTATACATTCATATGAATAAAAAGGCTATAATAAAGGGGGCAAAATATTATGATAGGTAAGGCAGCTATAAGCGATGTGTTAAAAGCGACAATATTCTGCTGTATGCTTGCAGTGCTTCTGCCAATAGGAGTGCAGGCGGCGAATTTACCCGCTGTTGAACAACTGAACGGCATCAGCATGGACAAGTCTGTTCTGTGGTCTCCTGGAAGGCTGGCCGTGGGATCAGACGGAACACTGTATGTTGTGGATTCTTATAAGAATCATATTCTGAAGTTTGACCAAGGCGGCTCTTATATCGGCGATATTTCTTTCCCCCGGGTATCTGCTATTGCTGTTTCCCCCAATGGCACCCTTTATATCGGATCTCATCAGGATTATGCTGTCTCAGTTGTTAAGAACGGAAAGGTTGTTGGCTATCTTGGAAGCGGCAGCAATGAATTCCGCTCGATCCGTGATATTGCCCATGACGCCTCAACAGGCCTTATTTATGTTGTGGACAATGTTGGTAATGCGGTAAAGATATTTGATGGGTCAGGCCGCTATATAAATATGATCGAGGGTGTGAATATGCCGATTGCAATAGAGGTCACCTCTGATGCAATTTATATTATTGATGCACCGGTTGTTAAGGATCAGAATTCATTTACAACCGCATCGAGGATATCTATTTTTGATAAAAATTACAGCCTTATCGGATCAATTCATGATTATGGAAAATCACAGATCTTTCGCCCTACGGATATAGCTGCTGCTGATGGTATACTGTATGTAACAGATGCTGCCACGAATGCTGTTGTCCTTATTGATGAGACAGGAACGCTTCTCGGTGAGATACAGAGTCTGGAGGGCAGAATTAATACCGCTGTTTCTCTGGCAATTTCACCTGACGGAATTATCTATGTTTCTTCAAGCGATAATCACAGTATTTATCTGTTTGCCATAACGGGCAACTCGGGAGCTGGGGTCACCTCCGGCGGATCAGGAAATTAGGGGGGCATTATGAGAAAAAGTTTACTACTGATAGGGATTCTGATCCTTGCTATTGCGGCCTCAGCTGTAGCCAAAACAGATGCTCCGCACCAGGTGACAAATGCCATCGTCTGCAGTGATTGCCATAATTACGGCAGTTTCCCCGTGGATGATGCCTGTCTTTCCTGCCATATTAATGATACTGGCGGCGGATACAGTAAGTTGTCCGCACCTAAGGTGTTGACGCATTCAAGCGCAAACACCAGCGGGAAATACGGAACATGGTCACAACTCTGTAAGGATTGTCATCAGCCCCATGATCAGCGGCAGTTCCATATTTATGGTACAGACTCATATTTGGTCACCGGGACCATAACAGGGGGGTCAAGGAATATTCCGCAGAATACAACGACCTACACATACAATAATATGACAGCTCAAAAGGCAGAATGGGCTGACTATACGAAGTGGGGCAATAAGTCCGCAAATAAATCGTCAGGCAACGAGCGTGGCCTGATTCTCTTTCCGAATCTGGCCAATACAACGCTAAGTGCCGAGATTATCTCAGCCACAGCAACAAGTATTACTTTGCGCGGATATCCTGGAGCTGTTGCTGTCGGCAGCTCATTTGCGATTGTTTATGGTCAACAGATTTCAACAGCAGCTGGCGGCCGTGTAAGTAAATTTATTAATAATACGGGTGCCAATTCTTTTGCTCATGATGAAAGCGGCACCGGGACAGACCCGACACCAGACGGTATTTGTCAGGTATGTCATACGCAAACCCTGCATTGGAGATTAGATGGTACACTGGCAGGTATCGGGGTTCATTCAGGGCAGAATGGAGCTAACTGCGTCACCTGTCATCCGCATGAGGAAGGCTTTAAGGCTGCCGGCTGTAATACCTGCCACGGATACCCTCCAATAACGGATGTTGCCTCGGGTGGTCCAAATGGGTTGGTAATTGATCCTGCTCCGACAGGATCGCTTTATGCCGGAAAGCATAGTGCTCATGTCACCGGTCTCGGCATTGATTGTTCTGTGTGCCATTATAATAGCAAGGGCACCGGTGCAACGCATAATGACGGAACAGTTCAGGCCATTACTATGGGCTTTTATGTAAGCAGTGCTGTCCAGGGAGGAAGTTACGACGGACAGTCATCCGCTGACTATAACGTTACAGTAACTACTCCTTCGACATCAGTAACAAATTCTGGCACGCTCCAGTGTAGTAATGTTTATTGTCATAGCACAGGGCAGGGCACCAATGGAGGCGCTCTTACGTCAGGTGATTATAAGACACCGACCTGGACCGGAAGCGTTGTTTGCGGCGACTGCCATAAAGCAGTTATGGATTCAGGCAGCCACACGACTCATATCAGTGCACCTCTTTCAAAAACCTGTTCTGAATGTCACAAGAGTGCAGGGGAAGGCACGGCGAAGCATGCTAATGCTGTTATCGAAGTGGCATTTAACTCTGATCCGTTCAGTAATTCTTCATCATATAGTCAGACGCCAAATACGCCTGGAAACGGATACGGAACATGTGCAACGGTATACTGTCATAGTATCGGTCAGCGTAACGGCGGAACCTCACTTATTTCAGGCACATCGGATTATAAGTCGCCTGCATGGGGCGGCACAGCAGTATGTGGCAGCTGTCACGACGCGGTTATGGCATCAGGTAGTCATACCCAACATCTGAATGTCGCAGGCTATAATTGTGCTACATGTCATACGAACGCTGGGACAGGCACAGCAAAACACGCTGACGGGAGCATTGATACGGAATTTAGTGCGGCTCAGGCCGGCAGTGCCGGATCTTACTCACAGGCCGGCGCTCCCGGCAATGGGTACGGCACGTGCTCGACGGTGCACTGTCACGGAACAACGTCGCCGCAATGGGGAGCTGACATGACTGGTGTTGCAACCTGCGAAAAGTGTCATGGTTCAGCTGCAACAGCAGCAGTCGGTAATTTCAAGGATACTGCCGGAAATACTTCGGGTGCACGAGTTGGTGCACACGTAGCGCATCTTGCATCATCACATAATTATACGAGTGATGTCGCATGTTCTCAGTGTCATAGTGTTCCAGTAGGCGTTACCGCAGCAGGACATATCGATACAGCTCTGCCTGCTGAGGTGAATGTCTCTCGCGGGTACGCGGCTGGCACCTGTTCTACAACGTATTGCCATGGTATAGGTATCAAGAACAACTGGCCCGGCGGCAATAATAAAACGCCTGCATGGGGAGATGCCGCATACCTGACCGGTGTTGCAGCAAATGACTGCGCACAGTGTCATGGTTACCCGCCTGGCGGAGGCCATCCAGGAGCAACACCTTCTACCTGTAAGAACTGCCATCCTGGAGTTAATGACAGTGGTACAGGATTTATAGATCCCACAACGCATGTTGACGGCACGGTTCAGGCTACGGGTGGGGATGACTGTAATGGCTGTCATAGCAACGCAAGTCTGAGTGCTCGCCATATGATCCATACTAATCCCGATGCTGTTCTCGCCGGCAAGAAGCTGTCGACGTCCGATTACGGAAATCTTGTTTGGTGGTATTCATACAGCAATATCGGTGGAGTCGCTACGATGGGATGCGGTTACTGCCATCCTCAGGACAGTGCAACTCACATGAATGGTACGCGAAATCTTAATTTTGCCCCAAATGATACCGGTGCAGCCGGTACACTTAAGGCCAAGAATGGATCTCCGGCCAACTACACCCAGAATGCCGGCACCAGTGTGATCTGCTCCAGTGTATACTGCCATAGTAACGGGTATAACGACGGAACCGGATATGTGTATCAGACAACTCCTGATTGGTATGGTGGAAACTTTAGCGGAGATAAGTGTGCTAACTGCCATGGAAATTCGCCAAATAGCGGTGGCAAGGCAGGATCACTCTCGCATTACAACCCAAATTATATGGGAATGGGTGTTGTTGGCGGACACTTTGTCGGAATCCATTACAAAAACATCTTTACCGGCACAACCGGATTGACCAAAGACGGGAGCAATCGGCAGAATGCCCATGGAACTGCCTCTACATCAACCACGATTAACTGCCAGACCTGCCACAGTTCCACGGTCACGATGAGTGGCAATGATCTTAACAATGTCTGCAACACCTGCCATTCAGTGTCAACGAAAGGCACTATGACGATTGCTGTTTCCTCAACAATGCATATAAATGGAACTCCTGATGTTGTGTTTGCCGCGGGAACTATTAATTCAAAGGCACAGGTCAGAGATGATATAGCATCAGTGCCGGAACTGAACAGCAGTTGGCTCCGAAATAACGGTTATAAGGGAGGCAGTACATCCTCCGACGGATCCAGGACCACAGCATCGTACAATCCGGCTAGCAAGTCATGTAGTTCCGTGGCATGTCATAATGGAAACCCGGTGACGTGGGGCGCCATAAATATAACCTGTAACTCGTGCCATACGAGTTTGCCATAAGGTGGGGGGAACTATGAACGTGCGCAGATACAGGCTAATTGGCGGGATGAAAGCTGAAATGAGACAAAATACTTCGATGATCGGAAGAGAGGTGAGGGCTGACATGACAGGACTATATGAAAAGGAAGCTCAGAAGAGAATAGGGGCCGATAATCAGCGTCAGCATGGACAGTCCTCTCATTTTGGGATAACACTCATGGCGGTAATTTCCATTATCTTTGCCGTTGCGCTTGTAGCTTCAACCTCTGTAAATGCCGCGACATTAGGTCCGAATAGCGCGACAGGCGCTGCTAACAACGCTGGTGTGGGCACAGTAGCCTGGACAAACCCTGGAAATGTATATGCGTCGGATAATGTGTATGCAACAGCAGCATTGGGAAAGAGCGTAATATCCAACTATTTGGTTGCATCAGGATTTAATTTTGCAATACCTGCTGGCTCAACAATCGACGGTATAACTGTTGCAGTAGAGAGGAAAGAGGGAACGACATTCACCTTTATGGCCATCTATGACAACAGTGTAAAACTTGTAAAGGGCGGGGTCATAACCGGGACAGAACATGCTGGAACAGCAGCGTGGGGAAACACAGAGGTCATAGCCAACTATGGTTCGGGCGCAGACCTCTGGGGCACAACATGGACAGTTGCGGATATCAATGACCCGAATTTTGGTGTGGCAATATCCGCAAAAGGTGTAGGATCGTCAGGAACGGAGACAGCATCCATAGATAGTATTACGATAACGGTCTATTACACTCCTTCCGGACCCTGCAACCGGGTAGCGCCGACAGTCAGTCTTGCGCCGTTGACCGGGACGATAAC
>CAYWRK010000012.1:0-87456 GCA_964461065.1 uncultured Nitrospiraceae bacterium | reverse complement strand
TGAAGACTTCTGGGAAAACCGGGCCGCCTAATACCCCATTCTATGACGCAGGCCCAAAGCTCTTGCTTCCAGTGTAGATTCAGGTCTGAAATGGTGATGTGCTCTTATTGTAATGCTTGGAAGCGCAGCTTTCCCGAGACTCTCGGCAATCATCAGCTAATTTCTTCTCGCCAGACTGGAAACGAAAGAGCCCTTTGCCCTTACCAAGTTCCTTGTTACATGCAGCAATGCAGGCTGCGCAGTTCACGCAGGAGATATCACGCTTGTTCATCCTTGGAAGAACATCCATAAAGCAGGCCTTTTCACAGCCCCTGCAGTTCGTGCATTCGTCAGCCCGGCCCATGTTCATTCTCACCCTCAGGGAAACAGGGCTGACCCAGCCGAAGAGCATCTGCATCAGGCCTGCAGCACAGATATATTTACAGAGCGAATGGCGGACCAGGATCGACGTAACCAGCATATAGATCGAAACACCGATAATGCCTGCCTTTACGCCGAAGGTAAAGTTCCAGTTCATGATCTGGACCCAGATGGTCTTTGGCGCAACAAGATATCCGGTAAGCGCAATGCCTCCAAGGAGCGGCAACACAACAAGACTTAGGAGAGTAATCAGCACATAGACCAGTTTATTGCCGTTAGGGACCTCTGGATCATGTGGTTTCTTGCTAAAAAGACTTCTCCGACCGAGAAACTTGAGCGTGAGGTTGTCAGCCAGTTCAAAGAGCGTTCCTTCAGGACAGAACCAGCCGCAGAAGAACCTGCCGGTCAGAAACCCCAAGAGAGGAAAGATCGCAAGAAACACGATCCAGGGCAGGATAGCCCTGAGAAAAAACTGCAGGGCTACCTGGCCTGATGCGCGCATGCTGTGGTCAGCATAGAACGCCTCTTTTAAGCCCAGACCCCAGACCTGACCAAGAATGATCAGTTCTTTTGTGGCAGTGTCATACCTGAATATATTCAGTACTGGCATGAGGAAAACGAGCAGGATAAAGGCTATCTGGGTAGTCCTTCTGTATGCGGTAATAGTCATACTGTAAGCCTATCACTGAAGTTGAATCGCTGCCATGATTTACGTCATACAGAACAAAAAAGGGGGAAAGGGGGAGGCTGCCCCGGTTTATTGGAGGGGACAGGGGCAGCCTCTGGGGACAAAGAAATATTATATATGGTATTATGCTTTTTTAAAAGAGGATATGAGGCAGATCACATTTTCTTAATATATTTATGACCAGCGCATCAGTGCTATAACAAAGACAATCAGAAAAACAAAGACCAGGTTCATGTACGCAAAGAAGTAAAATATCCTTTCATGGAAAGGCCTTACAGCTTTTACTTCGCTAATGATCAGCTTTCCGACATGCCTCATAGCAAGCACCTTCTCTTCGTTATGGGGAGCTATCTTGAGCGCATCCGTAAGGTCATTCCCAGCCAGGTGTTTACGCGCGTGACTGCCTTCCTTCCAGAGCCTGCTGTTCGTCACATCGTAGATATTGTCGTTGAGTGCTACATAAGCAGGTCGTCCCTCTTTTCCATCAAAATTATGGAGCTCTTCAAGGGTGAGCTCTTGCCTGTCCTTCAGATTGTCAGATGAAGGCATCGCCTTCATTTTTTTCTTCATCTTCGGCCCTATGAAAACCGTTACGAAAAAGGCTGTGCCCATCATAATAAGGAAAAGCAGTACCTTGATGCTCAGTAGTATCCCGAACTTTGTAGTGAAGAGCACGTCCCATGCCGGGACCCTGGCAATGCTGAGCATTGTTCCGGTCACAGACATGATGATCATGGACATCCAGCCAAGGATGAGTTCTCCTTTTGGAAGACCTTTAGCAGCGTACGCAGGCTTAAGAAGAACATGGACATAGAGGATCGTGCCGAACCAGGCTATAGCAGTAAGGAGGTGTATGTAGCCGATAATGAACCTGATGATCTTCTGCGGGGTTTTAAGCGGCCGGTACAGCCCTTTGAGCTTCATCTCCTCAACGAACTGCTCGCCTGCTCTGGTGAGTTTGCCGCCGCCTATGGCATCAACATGACAGACTTTGCACTCAAATCCGGTTTGCCGGGCGTACTCAGTAGTGGCAGATGAAAAAGTAGTAGTTGGGAGGATAGAGAGCAACAGAAGGAGCAACGCAAGTTTCTTCATGTTGCTATGATAAATGATACAGGGGGCGGTTGCAACCGCCCCCCTTGCTGTGAGGTTATGCTCGTTCAGTGGCTGATGTTGCTGCAGTAGGCCCTTTGCCGAGCGTGAAGAAGTCGATCACAAAGATGCCGACTCCGATCAGGAAGCCCACACCAAAAATAGCCCTGAATATCCAGAACCAGAGGTTGTAATTGGCCTTCACAGCCACAAAGTCAAGCCCCATAAGCCTTTGCATGTAAACTTGGACCATGCCAGCACCGGTAATTGTCAGCACGATCATTACCATCGAGATCGTCATCCACCAGAATGACTGGAATGCCCGGGATGCGTCAAATGATTTCA
Organism: uncultured Nitrospiraceae bacterium; assembly: GCA_964461065.1. Classification (GTDB taxonomy): domain Bacteria; phylum Nitrospirota; class Thermodesulfovibrionia; order Thermodesulfovibrionales; family UBA6898; genus UBA6898. The sequence goes on along the minus strand of CAYWRK010000012.1, from coordinate 84,971 downwards.
CTCCGCGTATAGCCGGCAGTGTTATATAAATCATGGCAAGCACAAGCAGGACATATGCACCGTAGAATGCAAGATGGCCGTGTGCAGTCGTGATCTGGGTGCCATGCGTCCACTTGTTGATCTGAGGAAGCGTATGGATAATTCCCCACAAACCTGCACCCACAAAGTTAAAGATCGCATGGGCAACCGTATAGTAAAGGCCTGCCTTATTCTCAACATTCCTTGCCTCTCTCGTTGTCCTGAAAGCATCCCATACCATGAAGAGAAGGGGGACAGGTTCAAGAGAACTGAAGATACCGCCTATCCACATCCAGTAACTCGGAGTTCCGATCCAGTAGTAGTGATGGCCTGTGCCGAGTATGCCGGTAAACATAACAAGTCCCACCTCTATATACATCCACTTTTCGACAACCTCTCTCTTTGCGCCGACAACCTTCATCAGCATAAAGGCAAGGAGCGCGCCTGCTATAACTTCCCATGCGCCTTCGACCCAAAGATGCACAACCCACCACCACCAGAACTGGTCTTTTACCATACTCTTGGAGTAGAACATGCCCGGCAGATACATCAGCGCCAGAACGAGAAGACCTCCAAGGAGTGTACCCTGTATACCGGTCCATTTCTTAGTCTTCAGCATGGTCATGAAATTAATGAACAGGAAGAGGAGAACAGAAATCACGATCAGCGCATCTGCCCAGCGTGGGGCCTCGATATATTCCCGTCCCTCATTCAGCGGGTTAATGCCCATAATTGGACTGTTTGCCTGGGGATTAAGACCCATCCAGATATAGCCAAGCACAACAGCAGTAATCGCCCCGACCGTTGCCCAGAACTGGAGTTTTGCAAGCGGCAGACTCCAGAGTTCTGTCTCTGACTCTTCAGGTACTACATAATATGTAGCTCCCATCATGCCGGCAAGGATCCAGACAATCAGGGCATTGATATGCAGCGTCCTGATGGTGTTGAAATTCAGGATAAAGAAACTTGGCCAGATAAACTGGAGAGCTGCGATGATCCCTACCAACACCTGGACCAGGAACAGAACAACTGCAAAGGTATAAAAGTATTCAGCTATCTTTTGACTTTGATATTTAACGCTCATTTCACCACCTCCTATTTCAATGTGAGCATGTAATCGGTTAATTTTTCGATATCAGACTCTGGCGCCTCGACCTTCGGCATGGCTGAGTTTTTGACATAGGCTGCAGGATCCTTGAAGTGGCCGATAAGCCAAGCCCGGTCATGCTTTGCACCGACCTTAGTAAGCTCAGGTCCTGTTGTGCCTCCAATGCCATTGATCGTATGGCAGGCAGAGCAACCCTGGGACTGATAGACTCTCTGGCCTTCTGTCAGTTCCTTGCCTGCGGCTCCTGCTACTGCAAGGATCGGTTTTGGCGGCCATCCGTTGGTATCGACCTTGGATGTCCAGTCAAGGAATTCGATGAGATCGTCTGCCTCCTCTGATCTGATGCCGAGCTTTGGCATGGCTGCGTTCGGATTTGCAGACTTCGGATCCATCAGGAACTGCTTGAGATAGCTCTTGGGTTTGTTCACGGTCGTCTTGGTCAGATCAGGTGCAAAATACGATCCGTTGCCAAAGATCGTATGGCAGCCGATGCAGTCATACTTGTGCCAGACCTTTTTACCGGCATCTATCTGCGCCGTAATCTCCGGCGCTCTGCCGTCCAGTTTACCCATGGTGTCATAGGTAAGCCCAAGAAAGATCGCAAAGAAAAAGAGACTGCCGAGAATGAAGAGATTTCTTGCTGCTTTGTTGCTCATGAGGAACACCTCCTTTGTTTTTTCTGCTTTTACCATAGCAGGCAGCATCACATGCTGGTATGATGCTAATCATATTCATATCACTGGTTAGCAGGTAGCGTATATATAAGAGATCTGCCGTAAAAACAACGTGAGGCATAGAGACAATGAAACCTGAAAAAAGAGCGTTGGAGAATAAAGATGCCTTATTCCCTTTAGAAGTCTCTGACAGCGATATCTATGATGCAATGACAGATATCCAGGGATATCTTGATATCACAGCTTCAGACCTGAAAGAGGTGTACCGACACGCTTTCCGTCATGCCTTGAATCGCATGGCCATTTCTGTCAAAGCAAAAGAGATCATGACAACAGATGTCCATGCTGTTAGAATGGACACGCCCCTGAAAGATGTCGCAGAACTGATGGCAGAAAAGGGAATCTCAGGATTGCCGGTTCTCGATGATGCTGGCAGGGTAGTTGGGGTTATTTCCGAAAAAGACTTCCTGTCCCGCCTGGGCGCATCAGGCAAGACGCATGTTATGGCTATCATCGCTGCAAGCCTGGAAGGAAAAGCATGCCTGACAATGCCGACCCAGAGCGCCATAGCGTCGGACATCATGGCATCGCCTGCCATTACCATACAAGGGGAAACTTCAGCCTTTGAGATCAGAGACATCTTGAACAAAAAGAATATCAATCGGGTGCCGGTCGTTGACAGTTCAGGCACGCTCATGGGCATTGTTTCGCGCGCTGATCTCCTGCGCGCCCAACTGGTCAACCAGGGGTAGCGGGATGCAGGCTTATTTTGCAAAGATGATGGGCACGACCAAAAGCCCTCCCCGCGTCAGTTTGACCGAGATCGCCTGGTCATGGATTGGAGCATTCCTCGGCATTGGTTTCATCTCATTTGCAAATTACCATATTTTTGAGAAGATAGATCTGCTGATGATCGTAGGGTCCTTCGGCGCCTCAGCGGTGCTGATCTACGGAGCGATCAAAAGCCCGCTTGCACAGCCAAGGAACCTCATAGGCGGCCACCTCTTTTCAGCGATCGCAGGCGTGGCATCCTATCAGGTCTTTCATGGTCATCTCTGGTTTGCTGCTGCGGTCGGAGTTGCCACGGCAATAGCGGTCATGCATGCAACGCGGACACTCCATCCCCCAGGCGGTGCAACCGCACTCATTGCGGTCATCGGAGGAGAAAAAATCCATAATCTCGGATTCATGTATGCATTGTTTCCGGTTGGCGGAGGCGTGCTGATCATGCTGATCATCGCTCTGCTAGTGAATAATATACCAAAGAACAGAAGATACCCGGAGTTCTGGCTGTAGCCGTGATCATAGAATCCCTTAACATCGGCCTTCCTAAATATGAGACATTTCATGGCAGAGAATTAATCACTGGCATCTGTAAGTGTCCGGTATCCGGCCCGCTCAATCTGACTGTAGTTGGGTTTGAAGACGATGGCGTTGGAAACCTGAACTACCATGGCGGTCTGGACAAGGCTGTCTGCGTGTACAGCAGGGATCATTACCCCTACTGGGAGGCACTGCTCGGAATAAAACTGCCTGAGGCTGCATTCGGCGAAAACCTTACTGTTTCAGGACTGCTCGAAGATGAAGTCTGCATCGGCGATATCTATGAAGCCGGGACCACACTGCTGCAGGTGAGCCAGCCCCGCCAGCCATGTGGGACACTATCATTAGTGTTCGGCAGAGATGATATGATAACTCTTGTGAGGGATTCAGGGCTTACCGGCTTTTACTTCAGGGTGCTAAGAACAGGCAACGTTAAAAAAGGAGATCAGCTGAAGTTGAAAGAAACAGACAAGATCGGCGTGACCATAGCCTTTGCAAACAATATTTACTATCATCGGAATACTGACTGCGACGGTATTGAGCGCGTGCTTTCTGTTGCTGCTCTCTCCGCCTCCTGGAGAAAGTCCTTCCTTGAACTAAAACAGGCCTGCAGCTAATAATTCTTATTCTGAATTTACTGCTGGTGTCAGCTTCTCTCTGCCTGTTGCAAAACCAAGACAGCTTCATTGCAGGATCTGCAGGTTACGAGTCTTGTTGTAATCGCATCAAGGGGATGATCAACCTTCTTAGCTGATTGATGCGCAAACAATGAGATCAGTTTGCCATGGGCATCCCTTTCTCCCTCTGGCAGGCTGAATTCCCAAACCGTCTTATAGGGAATGATACCAGCAAGGAGTTTTATCACTTTAATGCTATGCACCGGGGTATTTGCCACTGAAATAAGGATCCGCTCTTTGCTGTCAAACCGGATCTGGCTAAAACAATGCTGGGCTGTGTTCTTATATGCAATAACCTTGCTCATGGGCTATTTTATCAAAATCAGCGGACATCTTCCAAGGTCTGAGGATCATGGCAAAACCAACAAGCAGTGACAGGCAGAAAAGTCGAAAAGGGCTTCCGGCCGCAAAGCAATAGAAAAGGCTGCTATAGCTTACAGATGCCGTCTTTCTGACATCTGTCCTCTTGGGCCTTCTGATCGAGCCGCAGCTTCTTCCGCATGAGCGCCTCCTGGTTTCTCCTGCTCTCATCGTCTGTTTCAAAAACAAGTGGAGGCACTGGCCTGGGCCTGCCTTTTTCATCAAGGGCCACAAAGGTCAGATAGGCTGATGAGGTATGCCTCACCTCACCGGTTATGAAGTTTTCCGCCTCCACCCGCACGCCAATCTCCATGGAAGTTCTGCCGGCCATGTTGATGCTCGCCTTCAAAAAAACCAGGTCGCCCACAAAGACAGGATGGTGGAAATCAAGACGGTCAAGAGATGCGGTGACCGTATTTGAACGAGCATGCCTGCTTGCCACGACCGCTGCGGCTGTGTCTATGAGCTTCATGATCACGCCTCCATGCACATTGCCTGCAGGGTTTGCGTCCTGAGGCAGCATCACCTGCGCCATGGTTACACTCGTTTCCTTTACAGTCTTGCCATTCATCCCTATTTTGTGCCCTTCTTTTTCCCGGCTGGTTTGATCGTAAACCTGCCGAACGATATGCCAAGATCAAAACCTTTACCTGTTCCGGCAAGAGCAAGCGAGACCTCTCCCTTGGTAAGTGCCTGTGCACCAGCAGACTTCACAGCACCTGCATGGGCTTCTGCCTTCACATATGCTCCGTAGAGTTCAGAGATATCAGACACTCCGGAGAACGTGCCAGTGCCTTGGATTCTCGATTTCCCGGCAGTGAGCCCTCCGCCCTTTGTGTCGAGCAATACGTTTGCGGACTGACCATTATCGCAGGTGATAGTGGCTGATCCAGAGGCAGTCTGATAAATGGCCGACCAGCCGCGAAGGCTGAAATGCATCTTGCATTTTGTTTCTGCTGCCTGCGCAGTTGAAATACCAAGGAAGAGTCCGGATGCTACGAACACCCCGAGGATTAATAAACTTCCAGGAATATTTCTGCTTGTCATAATGCCTCCTATATTCAACGAAATATTACCGGCATTCAGCCAGCCTGACCGATCTTTTTATGAGCTGACCTGTGTGTTTGCTCTCCATCTTCTGGTCGCCCTTAACTAACAGTATATCACCTTATGAAGGGAAGTTGGACCGCTATGGTCTGTAACGGGTTGGCTATCCCTTTCCAAAGGGGCAGACAGGGTACCGGCAGACCTCACAGTTCATGCAGAGGCCGCCGTGGCCGAGTTCTGCCAGCTCCTTTCTGCCGAGCCTTTCTCCTGTGAGCACCCGTGGCAGCACCAGATCGAAGATCGTGGTCTTATGATACATACCGCAGGCAGGAATCCCTAAGACGGGAATAATAGAAGGGTCTAGGGTCATGGGCCCAGGGTCACGGGAAACATTTCTTTCTTGCCCCTTGCCTCTTGCCCCTTGCCCCTGATGTATATAGGCCACAAGGAACATCGCTCCGGGTAATACTGCTGAGCCATACGTTATATCTGTTGCGCCGAGGTTCCGGATGGCAAAACGCGTTACATCATCAGGGTCAACGGACATTCCGCCTGTTGTGATCAGCAGGTCGCAGCCTGCATCGATCAGTTCACGCAGTCGGGCTTCTATGAACGAGGCATTGTCAGGCGCAAAGTAAACTGCAACCACCTCGCCGCCAAATGCCTCGATCTTTGACTTCACGATAGATCCGAAGGCATCCGGTATCCTTCCGTGATACACCTCATTGCCGGTGACCACAACACCGACCTTCGGTTTCCGCATCTCTTTTACGGCAATAACACCAGAACAGCAGGGTTCAGAGGTTCGGGGATTCGGGGGTTCGGGGGTATGATCACCTGAACCCTTGAACCCATGGCCCCTTGAACCCTTTATTACTCTGATTGCCTCTTCCACAACCGTCTTCTTGATCACCAGCGGTATAGCCCGTGTGCCTGCGATCTCCTGCCCCTTCTTCACGACAGTCCTGTCATGGAGCGTGGCGCACATCACATCGCCAAGCATATTAAACTGAAGCAGGGCTTCGCGGTCTATGGAAAGAAGACCGTCCCTCTCTGCGATAAGCGTGATCTTGCCTTCCCTCGACTCTCCCTTTATACCCACGCCTGCACCCATGAGCGCCTGAGCAATGGCATAGGCAGCATCATCTTCGTGCATCTCATCTTCCGCGATCTCGAGCACGAAAAGGTTCTCCTTGCCAAGCCGCTGAAGATGGCAGACGTCCTCCTTTTGGATCACATGGCCTTTTCTGAAAGCCGTGCCCTTGAACGCTCCCTGGCGTATCTCTGTTATGTCATGCGCAAGGATTGTACCGATAGCCTTTTCAAGGGGAATGGTCTTGCCGTTGATAGGGGTATGTTCATTCAGGGTGTCACACATGCCTGCCTCCTTGAAAAAATGTCCTGAACCGTTTGTCCACAAACTCGTTAATACCCTCTTCAAGGGAGCGGTATTTCTCCAAAAAATCCCGTGCTTCAGCAGTCAGCAGAGCACCGCCCCCGTTCTTGCCGCCTTTCTGCCTCTCAACAAGTTTGATGCCAAGCCGCTCTTCCATATTCTTTATGTAGCTCCATGCCTTGCGGTAAGAGATATGTATCTCTTTTGCCGCCTGATTGATCGACCCATAGGAATCAATTGCTTCCAGTAAATATCTCCTCCCGCGGCCGAACACAGGATCTCCATCCACCTCGATCCAGATCTTGGAACGGATATCAATGTCGTTATGCTTTTTCTGCATAACGGTCTCCATGAATAATCTCGTAATAGCAGCCCATAGCACAGGGCCGGCAGAGCACCTTGCCATCAACAGGAACTTCCCGCATATCCTGTACCTGCTCTTTGCAAGCATCACAGGTGACCCGGCTGAGCGGCCGCCCCGGCATGTCCTCAGGTTTGATTGTCACGTTTACTTCATTCACCTCGAAAAGCTCCTCGTCAGAAATGACTTTATATGCCTCAAGTTGAGCAGCATATATATTTTCGAATGCAGGGAAAAGGTCTTTTGCTTTCTGGCGGGATTCCTCTTTTGCAAGAACTCTTACTGCCCTGCCTGTCTTGAGATTTACAAATGTTGCTGCCATCTTGCCGTAATCCATGAACTTCATGGTGCGATGGCCGAGACTGCAGCCGGTCACAGACTGAACTGCATCGGTTGCACACCGGTCCATCTCGACAAAGACAATGATGCTTTTCCGGTCTTTTCCCCTCGGGTCTTCAATGCCGATACTCCTCAGGCCAAGCATGGACATCTTTACCCCCAGCACCTGGCCTGGACAGAGGTGTCCGTGGATCCTTCCGGATTCTTCAAGAAGCTGTTCGAAATCTGACATATTAGCTATCATTAACCCTAAATTTACCACAGAATAATGCAAATAATACGGAAATATTGTAGGCAGGCCTGCTGTTCATACCCTCTTGAATTTAAGAGTATTATATTGTCAAAAACGCTATTTCTCTTTGTCAGATGAAAAATGGAACCTTTTGATCTCCTCCAGAAGAAGTTCTGCATCCTTGTTGAGATTATTGATCGTAGATACAACCTGCATGGCGAGTTCACGGCTTTCGACCGGAATGTCCTTGATCAACTCAATGCTCTGATATATTTTTTCTGTTCCTTTGTTATGTGCCATAAGCGAATCAGAGATCTCCTGACTGCTTTCAGATACAAGTCTGGTGGTTCTGGTGATCTCACGACTGCTTGAGGCCTGTTCATTCGCAGCACGACTGACTTCCCCGGAAAGGGTTTTCAGGTGCTGAGCTGCGTCCTTCAGTCGGAATACGCCTTCAGCCTGATCTAAAATGGCCTGGACAATAATACCGACCATCTCCTGAACCCGCCGTGTCGTTTCAAGAACCCTTTCAGCTGCCATCGTCTGGTTCTCGGCTGACTTCTTTATAGACAGCGTCATTTCGGATGATCGAGTAGAACTGCTCAAAACTGTGCCAAATGCCTTTTCAGTTTCATGGGCGAGTTTCATGCCATCATCGACCGCACTAATGCCATTTTTCATGGACAGATTGGCATTGCGCACATCTTCCTGTATGTCATGGATCAGCGCTGCGATCTCTTTCGTCGACATTTCTGTCCGGTCAGACAGTTCCTTCATTTCAAAAGCCACAACCGAGAAGCCTTTGCCATGAACACCTGCCTGGGATGACAGAATCGCGGCATTCAGGGACAGCAGATTTATCTCGCTGTTAACATTCTGAATAACGTGAAGCACTTTCTCGATTTCGCGCGATCTTGTCAGGAGAGCCTCGATGCGCTGTCCGGTAAGCCTGACAGACGAGTCTATTTCCTTCATGCCATGCAGGGTCTTTGCTATGGAGGACATACCAAGGGCGCCAGCCTCTGTTGTTACCTGAGCTGAAATAATGGCTGATTCACGTGATTCTATCTCGATATCCTTTGAGATCTGTGCTATTTCAGTAATCGCAGCGGCCGTCTCTTCAGATGCCCCATAAAGATCTGTTGACCGGTTCGACAGTTCCATCACAGATTCGGAAATGTGCTCAACCTCAATTGACGTTGTATCGACAACGCCCCCCAGTTGCTGCATACTTTCGTTGATTTCGCCTATATTCTGCACCATATGTTCAATGGAACCGGATGAACGCTCTGCAGAACCTGCCAGGTCATGGGTTTTTGATGCAATCATAGCGGTCGTTGCATTCATGTCCTTGACGGCTGATGATATACTCTCGGTTGCCTCTGCCTCTTTATTCGCGCCACGAAGTACTTCCTGAATCTGGCTTTCAACAACATTAACTACCCTTAGTATCTGCAGAGACAGACCCCTAATTCTTAAGAGAATTTTTTCAAAGCTTTGAAATGATTCTCCAAGAAGCCGGCCGGCCCTTCCAATTTCATCGTCTGCTGCCGAGTTGATCTGAAACGTGAGATCTCCTGCAGCAATCTTGATCGCCGCGGCTTCAATTGACTGGACAGGCCTGATAACCATCTTCCTGAGCATGAACCAGAGTATCATGCTGAAAGAAATTGCTGCAAAGGCGGTGATTATGATAACAACAGTAATTAAGGACATTGCTTTTTTATACTCGTTTTCTATGTTGACAGCAATGCGGACTGCACCTAATACAGGTTTACTCTTGTCATGACAAGTATGGCACGCCTGAGTGTTTCGAAGCGTTAGATAGTAAACAAATCGCTTCGGCTCTCTAAATACCAGGCTCTCTTTTCCGGATTTCAGTTGTTTCATTGCAGCATCTTCGGAACCTGCTGCATTTTTACGGAAAGCCGGATGGCCATCAGAGTCAACAATATCTATAGATTCCATCCCTTCCGCTCCAGCAGTGCCTTCAATGACCTTTAGCACGATCTCATTGCGTCCCTCGATCATAGCTGTCTCGAGATTGCAGAGGATGATATTTGCCGTTCTGCGGGTATTAATCTCGGTAATGCTATAGAGAGTCGCCTTCTGGATCGAAATTGACATAATTGCGGCGATAATGATGCCGATCGCCAGTATTGAAACGACGACAGTGAGGATCCTGAATTTGAGGCCTTTTTTTGTATCTTTCATTTTGGTCATGGCCCGTCTCAAGTAAATCTGACTTGCATTATATCAGACTGCATAATAACTTTAGGATATGTTTTTGCCATAGTACATTATGCGTCCTAAAGACAAAGACTATTTTGAGAATATTTTTGTCGGGCAGGCATTACTGTATTGCATTGAGGATATGCATGAATAATGAACCGAATATGAAACGTTGCCGCTGTCCGTGGGTTGATCTGTCCAAACCGGACTATATCGCTTACCATGACGAAGAATGGGGTGTTCCGCTATATGACGACAGGGCCATCTTCGAATTCCTGACGTTAGAGGCAGCACAGGCCGGATTGAGCTGGTACACGGTCTTGCGCAAGAGAGATAATTATCGCCAGGCCTATAAGGATTTTGACCCGGAAAAGGTGGCAAGATTCAATGCAGCGGACATTGAACGTCTGATCCAGATTTCGGGAATAATCAGAAATCGTCTGAAGATCGAAGCCTCGGTGAACAATGCCCGCAGGTTCCTTGAGGTTCAGAAGGAGCACGGCAGTTTTTCAAGATATATATGGGGCTTTGTGGACAATAGACCGAAGATAAACACCATAAATAAGCTGACCGATTATACAGCAACAAGTGAGGAGTCTGATACGTTAAGCCGCGATCTGAAGAGAAGGGGATTCAAATTTGTGGGCTCCACAATATGTTATGCGCATATGCAGGCCACAGGAATGGTGAATGATCATTCGATAGATTGTTTCAGGAGAAATGAAATAATCACGGGATATAAGTCATAAAGGCAGTTCAGTTGAGCGCTCAGGATAGTGCAGAGATCAAGGGCAGAGTTCAATAGGGGCGAGCATCTAAAGCGTCACGAGATTCTATTTCCTGTCAATTCCTCTACAAACAACTCCAACAGATAGGCAAGGTATTCGATATCGATATGATCTTCCGCATTGCTGTCAAACTGTATTTTGCAGTCCGGATCAAATTCTTCATCAGCCTGCCAGAACGAAAGATAAAGCGGAACACGGGGAAGAAGGTCAAAACAGCCGGTATAATCTGCCTTAATCCTGCCTTCGATTTCAACCCCTTCCAACGCAGCACATCGCAGCCTTAGGCTATTAAAATCGTTTTTGAAGGTCTCCGTTACTTTCTTCTCCGCATTGGCCTGAAAGGCCTTGACGTGAGAGGCGGTATGAGGGAAATGGCCGAGACTGATCCATTCTCCTGAAAGCGGTTTTCTGCCCTGCCTGCGAACATAGTCATAAATAATGATCTTTGTCCATGAATCGCGGCAGTATTCGTTGGCCGTGAACAGACCGTCCTTACGGACCTCGTAATCCCTGGTGAGCATCTTCAGCCTAATTGTTTCTCTGCCGTCACAAGATTCATATTCTCCCCCCACAGCTTCTGCCGCATCTCTAAACTCGACCCTCACCGCCTCTTTTTCGAGGTCATCGCTCACCTGTTCATAATTGCTGAAACCTGTTGTTGCCTGCTGAGGATTAGCTTCCACGGAGGTGGCGACTTCAGCATAAGGACATTCTCCCAGACCTGCCTGAGCTTTTTTCACCTTCATTGCAAATGCCATGCAGGTGGCTTCTCCACACTTGCCGCAGTTCGTGCCAGGAAGTTTTTTGTATATGCCTATCATTTTATATCAGCAGTGAACAAAACATCAGATCCCACGTAATGAGCAAAATAATCTCTATTCTTTCTCAGAGGGTTCAATGTTCTCAAAACAGCCAGCAGGACATCCCCTGCAATGGGCTGAGAGGCCGGATAGGTCCTTCTTCTTTTCCTCGCTTGTGCAAAGGCGCAGATGTTCCTTGTCCTCACCCACTGCGCGCTGCCAGAAGTTAAACTTTTTTCCGCATCGGGGACACGTTTTCAATTTGCCACCTATTTCCACTTAGTTATTCCGGAATATGCTCTAATTTCAGATTAAAGAAAGTTAGGGCAAGTTCCCATGATCAGGATCATATTTTTTCTGTCTGCTTGCAAATCGTTGCGCCCACGTCGAGCAACTTTCTTTCCCTCTGCCGACAGAATAACTATTTGTGTAATCTGAAGGCTCTGCAGCAGACGCTATCGACGTGTTATAAGCTGTATTCAGTCTGGTATAATCTTCGCGTAATGAATAGGATCAAGCCCATCAGCAATAAATTGATAATGGTATCGGGCCACATCTTGCTTGGATGGCTGCTGCTGGTTAGTGCATATGCGGCTAATGAAAGAGTCCCCGATGTAACGCCCTCCCCCGCTATGCGTAACGTGCCAGAGCTCCAGGGATATGTGAATGACTATGCGGGGATGATCTCTCCTGATGCGAAATCGCAGATGGAAGAGAAATTAAAAGCCCTTGAGCAAGCCGACTCCACTCAGATTTTCGTTCTCACCGTGCCATCTCTGGAGGGCGAGGTGCTGGAAGAGTTCGCGATTAAGGTCTTCGATAAATGGAAAGCAGGTCAAAAGAGTATTGATAATGGCGTTATCCTTATCGTAGCGCAAAAAGAGCGAAAGGTCAGGATCGAGGTCGGCAGGGGATTGGAAGGGAAGCTGACCGATCTGGCAGCCGGCAGAATCATTGACGATATTATAAAACCACGGTTCAAGAGTGAGGACTTCAATGGTGGTTTTCTTGCTGGCATCGACGCCCTTGTCGCTGGTACAAAAGGCGAGTTTAAGGCTAAGGATCAAAATCTTTCCAAAGAAAGCAGAATGGCCGTAATAGTATATAACCTGCTGAGTATTTTTATTCAGCGAGCCGAAAGGCTTCTGGAGTTTATCTTTGCCTCGACTATCATGCTATTAGTTCTATACATATTGAGAAATTTCCTCCAGAGAAAAGGCCTGGAAGTCAGCATAGCTGTTGGCGCGGCAACTCTTCCTGTTATAGCTTTTTTTACGATTTGGGATCCTATAATTGGGACGCCGTTCATGGGGAATTCATTGGTCGCTCTATTATTTTATATCGTTGCAGGCGGAGCAATCGGTGCTTTGATAAGTTATGTTTACTCCAGCGAGGGGCGGGGAAGCGGTGGCAGCGGTGGGGGGAGTAGTAATAGCAGGTGGAGCGATAGTAGCAGTAGCAGCGGTAGCAGCAGTAGCAGTTCGGGTGGCGGTGGTTCATCCGGTGGCGGCGGGGCCTCGGGAGATTACTAAAGTGCAAAGACTTCTAACATGACCAAAGAGTTCAGGCTGCTTGAACGCGATACCCCGTGGAGGGGGCAGGTATGAACCACGTATTTTATGGGGGGCCTGCTTACTGCGCTGGGGGGCTTTTTCCTGTATATGACCCTCACGCATACTGATAAGGAGCCGCTATCAGAGTCCTGGGGAGTCCTTTTGATCGGCGGAGTGTTTGCATTAACATGAACTTAGGAAGTGATCCTGCCGCATGTGAACATATTATTACCATGAAATACCGGTTACAGGGCGGTGCGCTAAAACTGACCGAAAAACCGCAGTGCCTGAAATTCACAGCCCCCATACAATGTGATTCGCATCTATTTAAACGGCGCATTGCTCCGTATCTATTAAACGGGAACAGACGCTGAGGGAGAATTAAGAGTTATGCGAAATGAGGCAGGCACTTCAGACTTGAATAGTGAAAGTTCGGCAGGCATTCCTATGCAAAAGAAACATATATTACGATTAACAGGTTACGCTTTTTTATGTCTCATCTTATGTTCTGGCGCAGCCCTGGCTGATGAATTCCTAACGGAAAAGACAACATTCAAGGATTATCTAATCAAAATCTTCCGGGATGATGAGACTGGATATAGCAGAGTCTTGATATCGAGAAAAGAAAGCATCGAACTTAATATTGCCAGCGAGGATGCCGGATGGTTCAGGATCGGCAATCCCAACGGCAGCAGAGAGCGAAGCAATGAAACTATTCTGATCGGCAAAGACATAACTGGAAGAGGTATTCCTAATCTGGTCATCTCATGGGAAAGCATAGGCAGTGTATCATCTTTCTATGTATTTGAGCTCGGGGAGACATTCCGACAGGTTGCTAAGCTCGACACCTGTTGCCGTTTTGGCGGCCGTTTCGAAGACCTCGATCATAATGGACAGCTGGCGTTTGTCACTGCAGATCCGACGTTTTCAGGCTGGAACGCCAGTTTGGCCGAATCTCCTGCTCCGGACGTCATTTTTGCCTTTCGTGACGGTCTATACCTGCTATCCGGAAGACTGATGAGCAAGCCTGCGCCTGCTGACAACATTCTCGAAGAAAAGGCAAGAGTGATTCAGAAAGATGACATATGGAATGAGGGAGTTCCCCCTATTGAGCTCTGGAAGACGATGCTTGATCTTATATATACTGGCCACGCGGATGTTGCCTTCAGATTCTTTGATCAATCCTGGCCGGGGAAGGTTTCAGGAAAAGACACGTTTCTTGCTAAATTCAAGACGCAGCTCAAGACCAGCCCTTACTGGATCGAGATAAAGCGGATGAATAACACAACAGCATGGTAGTCTGAATCGTGATCATGCGTTACCATTAAGGAGGAGCTATGAGAATAAAACTTCTCTATCGAGGGATAACAATATGTATTGTCATCTGTATTGAGGTTATGCCGCTTGCTCATGTGTCTGCAGGGCAATTGGCCGTAGAATCCGGTAAAGTTGTTCATCTTTCGAATGGGATTACGCGAATTGATATTACCGGTAAGCAATCAGAAGGCATGGCAATCCTGGCGAATCGTGAGAACTTCAATGCCCATGGTTTTAATGTGCTCTCACTGTATATAAAAACAACCGATCGCGAAAGCAACAAACCGATATGGAGCATAGTTCCGGTGTTCGCGGGTGATAGAGAGCGTCTTCAATTGACTATCGTCGGCGGTGCAGACTGCTTTACTCATGATTTCAGACTCCTGAGAGATTCCAATAAGCAGCCTCTGCGACTCATCGTTGCAGAACGTCCTCTGGGTGAAGGTTATGCGGCCACAGACATCGTCACCTTTTCCGCATATGTTCTTCGCGTAAACAAGGAGGGTGAGACGGGCCATCCGCTCTACTACTATGAACTCATTAAAACTTTCAAATCCAGACAGAAGTATTGTGATGTAGGAGAGGCTTTCAAGATGGAACTTGGTCTTGACGATTACTCAAACAAATCCCGATGGCTACACGGCACAGGAAAATAGATCTGGCCACTGCTGTCCGGTTAAGAGACAGCAGTGATACTGTTTTAAAGAATAAAGTCTGCGGTATAAAATATAAATTAATGGAATACGCAAGGAGGAAAGAATGACTGAGAATAAGAAAAGGCGCAGATCACTCGATAAAGTCAGGCTTCCATTCTCATGGAGAATTATCTCCATTCTTGCGATGCTTCCGCTTGCATGCGGGATTTTTATGCTGATCTTCCGGAAGTCAGACGGCAGGTTCCCGCTTCAGGCCGGCGACAGCACTGACCCGATATTCTTCGCCTCGATCTTTGGAATTCTGCTGCCTCTGTTAATCTACATATTCGTAGTCGATAAGATACTGAAAGGAATTGCCTCAAAGCGTTCAGGCGGTGAAATCGCGACAGAGGTCGCAAAAGATATTGGCAAGGCCGCGGCTGAGATGGCGGTTGATGCAATTCTGGGAGGCGGTTCCTCTGACAATAGAAGCAGTTCCTCAGGCAGCGGCACAAAGGGTGGAGGCGGGAGTTTCGGCGGAGGCGGATCCTCGGGAGGTTTTTGATCGTGCTGATAAAGACGTTACTCGTAGTTGCCGTTTTCGTCTCAATCTACGCGTCCCCCTGCGCAGCTCTTGACAATGAATCAGTTAAGAAGAACCTTGCGTCTGCACTCCAGTGCAAAGGTGATCCGATAAAAACATTCAGAGAAACTCTGCGCATAGGCAATAAAGGTTTTTCGCAGGGAATTGCTGCATACTCGTGGGGTTGGTGGGGTGGGGGAATAGATGAGCAGGGGGTTATTATTGTCGAAGGCGGTATCTCTATCGCCGGTGCAAAGGCAGCCGCTGTGATGATGTCATTTTCATCTCCTGCCGAAGGCTTCAACGGTTTTGTGTATGCCGAATTCGAGGGTGATGCCGGGCAGGTCATTCGTGAGCTAAGGCTGCAGGACGTTGCGTCCGGAGTAAAATCCGCAGTTATTATCGGCAAATATGTTAATCCGCTTCCAGTTGACCCGAAGCGGTTCGAGCGGGGTGAAGTAGAGGAACTCTGTCCCAGGACCATCGCGCTCACTCCTCTTTCGAAAGGCAGATTTCTTCTGGGCTGCGGCTGGTGTCCTGGCTAAGGACAATTGTGATGGCGATATCAAATTCCGGAGGTGTGAAGTGAAAAGAGTATCTATTTTAATAATCATGCTTTTCCTGTTGCAGCCTTTTGCCGCTGCAGCAGATAAGACCGAGCGCCAGTCGGCAGACAAAAACCAGAAGCATCCGATTGACAGGGCGCTCGGAGAGTGTATCGAGAAGGACTGGTCAACGGCAGGCATGAAGAATTGTACCTATAAAGCGCAAGACTCGTGGGACAAGGAGCTGAACAAAAACTACAATGCCTTAATGAAAGAACTGGATCCCGAAGAAAAAGAAGTTCTGAAGTCGTCCCAGAAGAAATGGCTTGAGTTTCGGGACAATGAATACAAGGTGATCGATGCGGTTTATTCAAAGCTCCAGGGAACGATGTATATTACGATGCGTGTCGGTGAGCGGCTGGATATCGTGAAACAGCGTGCGCTGATATTGAAAAACTACCTTGATCTGCTGCGCGATATTGACAAAGAAGAGAACAAGAAATAAATACAGTATTAATGCTCCTGCTGAGGATATTTGCCTTAGGTGACCTGCGGGCACTTGCTATCAGGGCATAATATAGTATTTTGCATTACATCAGGGCTCTGCTGCCGAACAAAGGATCTCTTCCCATTCTCCTGGGGTATTTACATTGGTCCAGGCACGGCAGAGGGCTTCAGGAACCATCGGCGTAATAACTTTCCCGTGCTTTGCTATTTCCTGGAGTGACGCTATGCCCTGAGCCGCCAGGGTCTCTACATGCTCAAATATCATCGGCTCATAAACAGAGCCCGTTGTCTCCACTCCCCTGCCCCCTTTTATCTTCGGAAGCACAGCCCAAACACCAGGCTTTCTCTGACTCAGGAGCCATTTCCACGCCTCTTTATTCATGAGCGGCATATCAACAGAGGATATGATCCATGCACTGTCAGGTACCCATCTGAAGGCGCTGAGCATACCGGAAAGCGGACCGCGCACATCAGGCAGATCGGCAAGGCGATCGGCTCCATACAGACTCACCGGGATCTGTCCGGAGCCGAGCAAAACAGTTTTTTCTGAAACTGCAGAAAGCATGTCAAAAGACTTTGCTGACAGTGTTCTGCCTTTCATCTTCAGAAGTGATTTTGGCGCCCCCATGCGCACGCTTTTCCCGCCGATGAGCAATCCGGCGTTAACAGACCGTTGCGAATGGAAGCTCTCAAGCGCCCGCTGTATATGAAAAAGGACTTTGAGATAATATTCAGGATCATCTCGGAATATTGTTACTCTGTTTCCAGACGATGATCTCTTGAGTTTTCCTCCGGAGGGTTTCGTCTCCAGCCAGATGCCGGGCATGTTGAGATCCTTATACCCCTCGACAATTATCAGGTCCAGTGCAGCAGGAAATCTCCTGATCTGTTGAGCCAAAGTTATATCAACGCTTCGGTACCGCGTAAAGCCCTGGACATCATCATGCGCAGAGACAAAATCAGCACCTGCACGATAAAAACAATCCGTGTCCTTTCCCTTGCTATCAACATTTAGTTTATGGTGGATATGCTTGAGGATACCGACAGCAAGCCCCAGCCGCTTTAATTCAGGAAGAATCTTTCGAATAAGTGTTGTCTTGCCTGATCCCGAATACCCGGCAATGCCTATGATGCAGATTGATTTCATACATTAAAAACAGGGCAGCACTTCAGAATTCGAGCGGGGGGTACAGCATTCCTATAAAAAAGGAGACTCACCATCCTGCCGGGGTCATTTGCAGGATCTTCCAAGCGCCGTTCATTTCGTCGATAAGAAGAGAGATCATCTTGCCGGGCATATTGTAAACTACCACAAAGTTTGGGGCGGTCACAAATAATAAGGGCCCCGATACGATCGGGGCCTTTATTTATGATGCGTAACGATTCTCTTAAAAGAACATCTTCTGGTTGATCAGGATGCCGAGCGCGACAAGCAGCGCATAGATCGCAAGAGACTCGATCATGGCAAGACCGATGATCAGAGTCGTGGTGATCTTGCCGGAAGCTCCGGGGTTTCTTGCGATACCCTCAGTAGCACCCTTCAGACCCATACCCTGGCCAATGCCTGTGCCGAGAGCAGCAATGCCGATCGCAATGCCTGCAGCAAGTGCGGCCATCCCCTTGCCTGAACCGGAATCTGCAGCCGGAGCAACAGCCGGAGCAGCAGCTTCTGTAGCAAAAACAGCTACAGGAGCGAGCAGACAGATAACAGCGAATGTGAGCAGTGCGAGAGAAAGAATTTTCTTCATGTTGTTCTTTCCTCCTTTCTTAAAGACTTTGATTTAATGTGCCTCTTCAACGGCACCAGCGAGATATAATGTCGTAAGCAGCGTGAAAACAAAGGCCTGGATAACGCTGACAAGCGTGCCGAGCGCCAGGATAAGCGTCGGAACCAGCCAGGGTGAAAGACCTGCAAGCACGAGCAGAATGATATGCTTTGCCACCATGTTGCCGAAGAGCCTGACTGAAAGGGTGACCGGCCTGACCAAATGGCCGATCAGTTCGATAATGAATATGAGCATCATGAGCGGCAGCGCCGGGAGCGACCGGATAGGCCCAAGGAAGTGCTTGAAATAGCCGATGCCGTGAACCCTGAGACCATACACATGGGTTGCAAGAAAGATCGGGATAGCCAGGGCAACATTGTTATTGATATTGCTGGTCGGAGAATAGAACCCTGGAATAAGGCCCATGAAATTGCAGACAGCAACATAGAGGGCAACCGTGCCTATGAGGGGAAAGAAATGCTTTGCCCAGTGATGGCCAATATTCTCCTCGCAGAGACTGAGCACACCTTCCGCAATTGTCTCCATAAAGTTCTGCAGACCGGTCGGAACAAGTTTCATGGATCTGTTGACAAGGAAAGCAGTGGCTATCAGAATGAGAGATGCAAGGAAGGCATACGAAACATAGTGAGGAACAGCGTGAACATTTATAAAAATATCGGACAACAGTTTTTCTTCGTGCATTGAGAAATCTCCTTAGGAGAAAAGTAGGGTAATATTACCTAAGGAAAATGGGAGAAGTCAAGGATTTGCAACTGTTTAATAAGTCCATAAAAAATGACAATGCAAGTAAAAATCTTGCATTTTTTATTTCAAAAGTGTATTAATAATTGTGATTAACAGAATACCTTCCAACTTCACGGACAATAGGAATATTAATGGCAAAAGATAAAGTAAAGAGAGATCTCAGTGATGAAGAGAAACAGAGCCTTCCTCTTTATCCGATCGGTATTGTTGCTGAGTTGATCGGGACAACCGATCAGACGCTCAGGCTCTATGAGAAGCATGGCCTCATCAAACCGGCACGCAGGAACAAAAATAGGTTTTATTCAGAGAATAACATCAAGTGGCTTCGGTGCCTCAGGGACCTTATCCATAATCAGAAAATCAGCATTGAAGGCATCAAAAAGCTTCTTGATTACGCCCCCTGCTGGGAAATCACCAGCTGCCCTGACGAGCGGAAGGGTAAGTGCTCTGCTTATATCGACAAGACCAAGCCCTGCTGGGAACTGAACCGGATGATCTGCAATACGGAATCAGGACGAATCTGCGAAGACTGCGTTGTTTTTATTGCCAAGCAGACTGCAAGAAAGAAATAAAATCTAAGGTTTATTGTCTCGGCTGCTTCAGTCCAAGTGAAGCAGGTCTGAAGTTCGGATCCAGAAGATACGCTTTTCTGAAGTATTCTTTTGCCTCACTGTAATTTCTTAGTTTATAGCTTGCATATCCCATAAGGTAGTATGCACCCGTGTCCGGTGTTCTATTCGTATATGCCTCCAATTGAGTGATACATTCCCTGTATTGATGTTTGTTATACGCAACCAATCCTGCAGCATAGTCTGCTGAAGCAAATCCGCTAAAGACAAAAAGGCAAAGGGTCACGAGGATAATACTGAAAGTCTTTTTCATGGTTTCTTCCTTAATCAAAATTGAATTGGGTCGGATCTTTTATTTCCCAGATGGATCTGGATGGTGAATACTGCTTTGGCTGCGTTCCTTCCCTGAAGTATTCTTTTAGACCCGATTCGTCTCGGGAAAGAAGCCCGGTCTTGGGGTCTATAAAGAGGCTAACAATGCCTTCAGGCTGCTGAAATCCTTCAGATTCTCCTTTAACTGCGCTGCTCATGAACATGGTCCAGATCGGTGCAGCAGCCTTTCCGCCGGTCTCCTGCGCCCCCAGGGTTTTTGCATTATCAAATCCAACCCATACTGATGTTACAAGGTTTGACGCGTACCCGACGAACCATGCATCTTTGTAATCGTTTGTTGTCCCGGTCTTTGCTGCAACCGGTCTTCCCAAAGCCTTGGCCCGCCAGCCTGTGCCGTATTTTACTACATCCTCCATCATGGAGGTGATGAGAAATGCTGTCTGAGGACTGATCGCCTGCTCAGGTTCAGGTTCATTTGTCTCGAGAATTCTGCCCTTGCTGTCAGTCAGATACTTTAGAGCAAGTGGTTTTGACCTCATGCCATTGCTCGCAAAAACATTGTAAGCCATTGCCATCTCAAGAGGCGTGATACTGAATGAACCAAGCGCAATGCTCAGGTTTCTCGGCATCTCTGCGGTAACCCCGATGGTCCTTGTAAAGTTCATAAGTGCGTCAATTCCCATGGTATCCACAAGCCGGACCGTCACAACATTTCGCGAAAAAGTCAGCGCTTCTCTCAGGCGCGTAGGACCGTAATACTTGTGATCATAGTTCTCAGGGGTCCACTCACCTTTCGGGCCGCCTGAATAGGTGACCGGCTCGTCCACCACAAGGCTTGCCGGCGTGAATCCATGGTCCATTGCAGCAGCATAAATGATCGGTTTGAAAGATGACCCAGGCTGGCGTTTTGCCATAACCGCACGATTAAAGTCACTCCTGGAAAAATCATACCCGCCAACCATTGCCCTGATAAAACCGGTATACGGTTCAACCGCAGCGAGCGCACCTTCAACTTCCGGTTCCTGCTCAAGCGCAAGCAGGACACTGCCTTTCTGTATGCTCTTAATGCTGACCCTGACAACATCGCCAGGATTGAGAATCTGATTGAGGCCAAAGTCCTTCAAGACCTTGACACTGCCTGACTTACTGAGTGTTCTCGATGCCCAGAGCGCGTCCTTGATCGAGAGTTTGCCTAACAGTCCCCGGGTTTTTATCGTTGCCTCCTGAGCACCGACTTTCAGCACAAGGCCGGTGTAGATATCGCCGGGGTTGTTCATAACCGTTGTTCCCATATCGCGGGTTTTAAGCTCCTTCTCTATATCAATACCCTTCTTCGTTTCGATCGCGCCACGCCATCCTCTGCGCTTGTCAACTTCCCTCAAGCCGTTCTGCATGGCATTGACAGCAGAAAGCTGCATGGCCCTGTTCAGCGTGGTATAGGCCTTGAGTCCTGTTTTGTATACAGCAGCTTCCCCATATTTCTCTTCAAGATACTTTCTGATATATTCAACAAAATAGCTGTTTGCCTCAATGCCTTTTTTCAGGCTCGAGAGATACAGAGGCTGATTGAAAGCGCTTTCCCGTTCCTGTTTAGTGATATACCCTTCGTCTTCCATCCTGCTCAGAACAATGTTTTGCCGTTCTTTGGCCCGCGTAAGATCATTAAAGGGGGAATACGTGGTAGGAGCCTTCACCAGGCCTGCAAGCATGGCCGCTTCTGAGAGGGTAAGCTGCCGTGCAGACTTTCCAAAATACGTGCGCGCAGCCATCTCCACGCCATACGCCCCGTGCCCAAAATATACCTTATTAAGATACAGTTCAAGGATCTCCTGCTTGCTCAGACTTTTTTCTATCTTGAATGCCAGTGCCGCTTCGAGAAGTTTGCGCTTTGCTGTCTTTTCGGAAGACAGAAATACAACCTTGGCAAGTTGCTGGGTGATGGTACTTCCTCCCTCCTTCAGGCTTACATGAATGATGTCCTTCACAATCGCCCGCACAATAGCAATATAATCTATGCCCTTGTGCTTGAGAAAGCGTGAGTCTTCAACCGCAATTATTGCATTGGTCATCTGTTTGGGGATGTTATTGATTGAAAGAAAGATGCCTTTTTCTGCCTTGAGTTCACCGATCATGACATCGTCATCAGCATAGATCTTCGTGCCGCCGCCAGCCTGATAATTCTTGAGTTCGTCGATGGAGGGAATGCCCTTGGCTATTGCGGCATAGCCACCTGCAATACCGCCGATAAGAATGGAAGACAGGATAAAAATAATAATGAGCTTTGGTTTCACGGTAGCGTAAATTATACCCGCCTGATGAAACGACTGTAAAGGACCGACAAAAGAGGGATCAGGACAGAAGGGACAATATCAGATTTATTCCGCCGCCGACGAGCAGGGCAAAGACCGTGATGAGCGAAAACATCAGCAGCGATGTTTTCATGCCGCGCTCCTTGATGATCATAAAGAAACTTGCAAGGCAGGGTACGAAGAGTGACAGGGTTATGATGCTCACGATCACCTGATGTTCGTTCATCAGGCCCTGTTTTGAAAGCTCGAAGAGGCCTGCTGCTCCATAATCCCTTCTCAGAAATCCCAGGATGAATACAGCAGTCGCTTCCTGGGGAAGACCGAGAAATCTGACCACAAGAGGCGAAGCTGCTTCCTCTATCCATTTCAGCATATGCGTCTTGTCGAGCACGAAAAGGATGAGAGTTCCCAGGATAAAAAGAGGCACTGCCTCTTTCAGGTACCATTCTATCCTGCCGATGGTCTTCATGAAAATATTCCCCATGCGGGGCATCCGCATGGGAGGTATTTCAAGAAAGAAATCCGCCTTGTTTCCGGGCAGCACCCTGGACGTTATGGTTCCTGCAAGGAGGATTACAACAAGCAGCGTGCCTATCCACCAGAGAGGAACCTTAATGGAATAGGGACCAAGCATGCCGAGGATCACGCCCAGCTGCGCAGAGCAGGGGATGGCCAATGCAATAAGGAAGGTCGCTATGAGCCGTTCACGCTTAGTTTCGAGTATGCGCGTGGTCATGGTAGCCATGGTGCCGCAGCCGAGCCCCAGAACCATCGGCAGAACCGCCTTGCCGTTAAGGCCTATTTTTGAAAAGGCGCCGTTTGTAAGAACAGCAATCCGCGGCAGATACCCGCTGTCTTCGAGAAAGCCAAAGGCAATAAAGAAGGTAGCGGTGATCGGCAGGATGATGGCCACTGCATAGGTGAGGGCCATGGTGAAGAGACCATACTGGCCCACAAAAAAGTCTTGTATAAAGGGCGATGGTATCAGCGTTTTGACGGTCTTTTCGATCGCAGGGTTCAGATATTCCTGAAAGATCACGCTCTGAAAAAAGTCCACCAGTGTACCGGCCCCAAACTTGCCGACAAATTCATAAAAGCAGAAGAGCACGAACAAGACAAAGAATAAGCCAACAAAAGGATGCATGGTCCATTTACCCAACCACCGGGCAATATGTCCGGATTCAGGTTCATACCGGGTCTGGACTTCAAGCACTACCTTCTCTGCAGCCTCGATGCGTGCACGGGAGATCATGGAAGAGAGCGGTTCTTTTGCCTCTGTCTCTGCCTTGTATCTCAAATCCTCGACCTTGTCGATGGTTTCAGGATCGAGGTGAGCAATGCACCAGGTTTTCAGGCTTTCATCTCCGGCCAGGATCATAAGACTGAGAGCACGCCGCGAGATATGCGCTTCAGGCAGCAGCAATGAAATAGCCTCAATATATTTCTCGATGATCCGGCCATAGTCTGTGGAGATTATGGAATTCTGCGGCATGAGCAGTGATTCCCTGAGCTTGCCAATACCTTTGCGCTGCGGAGCGACCGTGCCGATGACCTTGACGCCCAGTATCTCTTCCAGCCTGCGGTAGTCTATGTCAATGCCGCGTGCCTTTGCCTCATCTTCCATGTTCAAAACAAGGATGCAGGGCAAAGCCATTTCAGCAAGCTGGATGAGAAGCATGAGCGTGCGCTTAAGGTTCTTTGAGTCAGCAACAAGCACCACATTATTGGAGCGTTCAGCAAGGAGAATGTCCCGCGTTACCCGCTCGTCTTCGCTCATTGGCGTGAAGCTGTTGACGCCGGGAGAGTCAATAAGGAGGAACTTTTCGTCATTGAGCGTCAGGTTGCCTGATGTAACCTCGACCGTGGTGCCGGGATAGTTCGATACCGTGACGTATTTGCCGGTCAGTAGTCCGAAGATGACGCTTTTGCCGACATTCGGGTTTCCGACCAGAATGATCCTGCTGTATGAGTGCCTGTCGTCTCTTATTTTTTTCTTTTTCTGCATGTTTTACACTGGCCCCGTATCTCGAGAGTGTGGCTCGTTCCTTCGAAACTGTATTTTGTGCATATATCGTTCTGGATAGCTTCCAGGTTTTCGGAATAGAACTCGATAACTTCGCCGCAATCAGTGCAGACCATATGGTCATGGTGCTTGTGGCCGAAGGTGAGTTCATAGACATTGCCCTTGTCGGTACGCGAAATACGCTCCACCAGCCCGCTTTCGACAAGCAGGTTCAGAGTCCTGTAAACTGACGCGCGCGAGGCCTTGATGCCTCCCCCCCTGATCTTAAAGTAGAGGTGCTCAGGTTCAAAATGGCCGTGCGTGGAAAAGATCTCGCCAACCACTGCCATGCGCTCCTTGGTCAGTTTCAGTCCGCGGCCAACAAGGAAGTCCTGAAAGGTTCTGCTTTCCATAGCAGAAGTATAACTGAAATTGAGATTAAGTTGCAATTGGAAGAAGGGCGGTTGAGTCTGCTTCCCGGAATGCCCCTGTTTCGAGCCCATATTTTGCAAATATTCAGTTGTTATGCTATGTTTAATCCTCTTAGATAAGGTCAATTTGACCCTGCAGTTTCATTACCATTAATTCCCTAATATCACGGAGGCATACCATGGTTAAGAAGATCGTGCTTGCATATTCCGGAGGCCTGGACACTTCGGTTGCCATAGCATGGCTGAAAGAGACCTATAACGCAGAGGTCATAGCGTTCTGCGCTGACCTTGGCCAGAAGGAAGAGCTGAAGACCGTAAAGCAGAAGGCGCTCAGGACAGGCGCTTCCAAGGTCTATGTAGAGGATCTGCGCGAAGAGTTCGTCAAGGACTATATCTTCCCGATGCTTCGCGGCAATGCCGTGTATGAAGGGTTCTATCTGCTCGGCACATCCATTGCGCGTCCGCTGATCGCAAAAAAACAGATAGAGATAGCGATAAAGGAAAAAGCTGATGCCGTTGCTCATGGCTCAACAGGCAAAGGCAATGACCAGATACGATTTGAGCTTACCTACTACGCGCTTAAGCCGGATATCAAGGTGATCGCTCCCTGGAGGGAATGGTCATTCAACTCGCGGGAATCTCTTATCGATTATGCGGGCAAGCACAAGATACCGGTCACAGCCACAAAAGCCAAGCCATACAGCACGGACAGGAATATCCTTCATATAAGCTATGAGGGCGGGGTTCTTGAGGACCCGTGGCTTGAGTCTACCCGGGATATGTACACTCTGGCCGTACCGATCGAAGAGGCTCCTGCAAAGCCGGAGTATGTTGAGATCGGCTTCGAGCAGGGAGACCCGGTGAGCGTGAATAACAAAAGACTTTCGCCTGCCAAACTCCTCGAAAAACTGAACGAGATCGGTGGCAGGCATGGCGTCGGCAGAGTCGATATTGTCGAGAACAGGTATGTCGGGATCAAGTCGCGGGGTGTTTACGAGACCCCCGGAGGAACCATTCTCCATGCAGCGCGCAGGGCTGTGCAGTCAATCACCCTCGACCGTGAGGTCACTCATCTCCTTGATTCTCTCATGCCAAAGTATGCGGAGATGGTGTACTACGGATACTGGTTTGCACCTGAACGGATGGCACTTCAGGGCATGATCGACGAGGCCCAGAAGGTTGTCACCGGCACTGCCCGGATCAAACTCTACAAAGGCAACTGCGTTGTTGCAGGCAGGAAGGCACCGAAGTCATTATATAATGTGAAGCTTGCGACCTTTGAGGCTGAGGATGTGTATAACCAGAAGGATGCTGAAGGGTTCATTAAACTCAATGCATTGAGACTTAAGGCGAACAGGTCACTCAGGTCCAGGTAGTGTCTGACATCAGATACTGGATCGGCCTTTCTCTCGTTCCAGACATCGGACCGATAACAGCAAGGCAGCTTATCGCGCATGCAGGGGATCCTGAGCATATCTTCAGAATGGATATGCATGACCTTCTTTCAATGCATGGCATGGCCAAAGCCCGGGCAGAGAGTATCAGAACATTTTCGCTTTGGGACGAAGTGGAAGAGCAGGTGAGAGGTCTGGAGAAAAGAGGGCTCTCTGCTGTCTGTTATGGTGATCAGGCATATCCTGCAGCGCTGAAAGAGATACCCGATGCGCCTATTGTTCTTTACGTAAAAGGAACGTATCAGGCTGAAGACAGGTATGGCATTGGCGTGGTTGGCTCCAGAAAGTATTCCCCGTATGGCGAGGCAGTAACGCATAAGATCTCCGGAGAACTTGCCTCTGCAGGGTTCACGGTCATCAGCGGCATGGCACGGGGCATTGACACGTTTGCTCACCGGAGCTCTCTGGCCGCGGGGGGCAGAACTATTGCCGTGTTAGGCTCAGGGCTTGATGTCTTCTATCCGCCAGAGAACAAGGGGCTCATGGAAAAGATTGCGGCATCTGGCTGTGTCATGACCGAGTTCCCCCTTGGAACAGCGCCGAACAGGGAGAATTTCCCGCGGCGGAACAGGCTCATAAGCGGTCTTTCGATGGGCGTGCTGGTGATCGAGGCAGCAGAGGGCAGCGGTTCGCTCATCACGGCATCCATCGCACTTGAACAGAACAGGGAAGTTTTTGCTGTACCCGGCAATATCACGTCAGCCACCTCTGCCGGCACGAACGTGCTGATAAAGCAGGGCGCCCGGATGGTGACCCGGGCGGATGATATTATTGAGGAACTGGCTCCCGTGCTTAAGGGCTTCATCAGGAGCGGGACAAGGCAAGCGGTTGAACTCTCTGCTGAGGAAAAGGGTCTCTGTGCTTGTTTGACGTGCGAACCGCAGCATATTGACGTCATATCCAGGGAAAGCAGGTTGCCAGTTCACAGGATTCTTGATATACTCCTTTCCCTGGAGTTAAAGGGGGTTGTAAGACAGTCAGATGGAAAGAGGTTCTATCTTGCATGAAACAGAAACGCTGACCCAGAAGCTGCTGAGGATACTGCGCATGATATCCACGGACAGGGACGATATCGAGATCGATTCAGAGAAGCTTCTCGAGTCTGTTGACTATGAAGAAGAGGACCTTGCCGAGATATGGGAAGAGCTCGATGAACTTGAAGCCACGGAGCAGGTTGACGAGGTTGAGCTTGACATTTTGAAAGCACTTCTTGTTTATATATTGATACGGGACAGTTCCTACGAGAAAGAGGACATATTCTCCTTTATCTTCGGCAACGGCAGAAGGATCCTGTGGAGTTGATAAGTTTGTCTGAATGTATCTGGAGGAATAAATGAAATCGCTTGTTATAGTAGAGTCGCCGGCAAAGGCCAAGACGATCAGCAAGATCCTTGGCAAAGATTTTACGGTCAAGGCCTCAGTCGGCCACGTCAGAGACCTTCCTGCCAAGGAGATGGGCATTGACATAGAGAACGGCTTTGCTCCCAAGTATATCATCATTCCGGGCAAGGAGACGGTGATCAAGGACCTGAAGAAGGCTGCCAAAGAGGCTGATACCGTATATCTTGCGCCTGACCCTGACCGCGAAGGTGAGGCGATCGCCTGGCATATTGCTGAGGAGATCAAGGGCAAGGCAAAGAAAGTTTTTCGTGTCACCTTTAATGAAATAACCAAGACTGCAGTCCGCGAGGCGATGAATCACCCGACCGAGATCAATCTTCAGAAAGTTGATGCTCAGCAGGCACGCCGGATCCTCGACAGGCTTGTCGGATATGAACTCAGTCCTCTGCTCTGGAGAAAAGTGCGGAGAGGTTTAAGTGCGGGCAGAGTCCAGTCTGTAGCGGTCAGGCTGATCGTTGACCGGGAGCGTGAGATTGAGGCCTTCAAGCAGGAAGAATACTGGTCTATAAACGCAGAGTTCGAAGGCTCGAATAAACCGACATTCTGGTCAAAGCTCGTAAAATATTGCGGAGAGAAAGTAGAGATCAGAAATGCAGAACAGGCCGAGGCTGCTGCCAGTGATATCAGGAACAGCAGGTTTGTTCTCTCAAAGATAGACAAGAAGAAAAAGAAGAGGAACCCGGCCCCGCCTTTTATAACAAGCACACTCCAGCAGGAGGCCTCACGGAAACTTCGCTTCACTGCCAAGAAGACCATGATGATGGCCCAGCAGCTTTATGAAGGCATTGAAATTGGGGAAGAAGGGGAAGTAGGACTCATTACTTATATGAGGACAGATTCCCTCAGGGTCTCTGCTGAGGCTCAACAGGCAGCCAGAGAATATATCTCAGCGACCTATGGCAAGGATTTTGTTCCGGAAAAACCGCCTTTTTACAAGAGCAAGGCATCTGCCCAGGATGCCCATGAGGCGGTTCGGCCAACCTATCTGACCAATGTTCCTGAAGCAATAAAGCAGTACCTGTCCAAAGACCAGCTTGCGTTGTACAAGCTCATATGGAACCGTTTCATTGCCAGCCAGATGTCTCCTGCAGAACTTGAACAGACGACCTTTGAGATCTCCTGCGCTGCTGAACCGTGCAAGGGTGAGCCTGTGCTCAGGGCCTCAGGCAGTGTTGTAAAATTCCAGGGGTTCATGGCGCTGTACACAGAAGGTACGGATGAAGTAATGGATGAAGGCGAAGCACTCCTTCCTCTGCTCAATCAGGGCGAAGCACTCGCACTTCTTGAACTTCAGCCGAAGCAGCATTTTACCCAACCGCCACCACGGTATACCGAGGCAACGCTTGTCAAGACACTTGAGGAAAAAGGTATTGGCCGGCCGAGCACCTATGCTGCTATTCTTTCGACCATACAGGACAGAAAATATGTGCAGAAGGCAGAGGGCAAGTTCTCTCCCACTGAGCTCGGCACAGTCGTGAACGACTTTCTCGTTGAACGGTTCAGTGAACTGATGGATATCAGTTTTACCGCCAACATGGAAGAGAACCTTGACCATATTGAGGACGGCAAAAAGAAGTGGGCAAAGATCGTCAAGGACTTTTACAAGCCCTTTCATGCAAAATTGAACGAGGCTGCAGCGGTTAAGGGCAAGGTGAAGCCCGAGGACATTGCGACTGAGCAGACCTGCGAGAACTGCGGCAAGCCCATGGTGATCCGCTGGGGAAGACATGGAAGATTCTACGCCTGCACAGGATTTCCCGAATGCAAGACAACCAAGCCGCTTGAAGGTGAAGGCCAGGCTGCCGGGGAGCCTGAAACAACTGACGAAAAATGCCCGAAGTGCGAATCACCTATGGTCATTAGGTCAGGCAGGTTCGGGAAATTCATAGCCTGCTCAAAATATCCTGAATGCAAGACAACAAAGCCGGTCTCCACGGGCATGAAATGCCCGCTTGATGGCGGAGATATTGTGGAGCGAAGATCAAAAAGAGGCAAGTTCTGGGGATGCGGCAATTATCCCAACTGCACCTTTGTCTCCTGGTATAAGCCGGTTCCTGTGCCATGCCCCAAGTGCGGTGCAGCCTTTTTGACAGAAAAGTGGGACAAGGCCGGCAATGTGACCCAGATCTGCACTAACAAGGAATGCGGCCACAAGGCTGAGGTCAATAAAGAAGATAACGATTCTGCCTCAGCAAGCTGAGGCGAGTCTGTCGTCGTTCATACGCTGAAATAGTACAAGGCAGTGGATCTGATGAAACACGCGATTTTTTTCGCATCGGCGCCCGCACAGCGGCTCTGGCAAGACGACCCTTGCTGCGGCCATTCTCGTATATGCGGTGTTCTGTTGCTCTCCTCCTCCCTCACCTCTTAGGTGAAGACCGTGCGCAATTGAGTTTTTAAAGCCCGATACGGTAATATTTATAGTTGGCAAGGGAAAAAACGCTGGAAGCCTGATGTCGTATAGAGCTCAGAGCCGGAGCTGATAGTATCCTGAATGATTCCGAAGACAAGCTCCCTGCAGATTCTCTGGCCATTAAACTTTTCCCCCGAAGCCTTTCAGGCGCGGGACATAAGATTATTAGTGAGAGATTAACCGGACAATTAGATGAATGACGAGTTGAAGAAAGCAATGATGGAAAAGGCTGCTGACGGGAAACTGCCCTGTTCCGTTGCCAGAAAGATCGCAGAAGACCTGAAGCTCCCATATAAGGATGTTGGTGATGCTGCCAATGACCTCGGCATCAGGATCAAGGGCTGCGAGTTAGGCTGCTTCTGATGGAAACGCTTCTCTTTGAGTTCGCGCTTACCTGTTATTTTGCAGCGACTATAGCATGCGGCCTTGAACTGTTCAAGGGCACCAAGACCACGTCGCGCATCATGTTCGGGCTTGTGGTTGCCGGATTTGTCCTCCATACCATCAATATCCTTGCGCGGTATTTCATCTCTGGTCACATGCCCACAGCAAGCCTCCACGAGGCCTCTTCTTTCTTCTCCTGGTGCATTGTGCTGCTCTTCTTCTTCCTTGAATACCGGTATCGGGTCGGACTTCTCGGCTCATTTATCATGCCTGTGGTATTTGTCCTTATGCTCGCTTCCTCTATGCTGCCGCGGAAGATCGAGAACCTGAGCCCGCTTCTTCAGAGTTCCTGGCTCTTCATCCATACGGCGTTTGCATTTATCGGCGATGCTGCCTTTGCCATGGCATTCGGTGTTGGCATCATGTATCTGGTGCAGGAGCATTACGTCAAGTCCAAGCATCTTGGAGGTCTCTTCAAAAGACTGCCGAGCCTTCAGATCCTCGATGAAATGAATTATCGCCTGATCACGATCGGCTTCCCGTTCCTGACGCTGGCGATCATCACCGGAGCGCTCTGGGCAGAAAGCAGTCTCGGCAGATTTTGGAGATGGGATCCCAAAGAGGTATGGTCCCTCATTACCTGGTTTATCTATGCCGGCGTACTCCATCTCAGGCTTACAAAAGGATGGAGGGGGAAGAAAGCAGCCATTATTTCGATTATCGGCTTCTCTGTTGTCCTCTTCACATTCTTCGGGGTTAATCTG
This sequence comes from uncultured Nitrospiraceae bacterium, assembly GCA_964461065.1. Lineage (GTDB taxonomy): Bacteria > Nitrospirota > Thermodesulfovibrionia > Thermodesulfovibrionales > UBA6898 > UBA6898. The sequence continues at coordinate 53,885 of CAYWRK010000012.1, read as the reverse complement.
CTTCTTAAGGGATACCACGCATTCTGATGAAAATTGCAGTTATCGGACTGAACCACAAAACAGCTGACGTTGAACTCAGGGAAAAGCTTGCCTTTAGCGGCCCAAAGCTTGAGGAGGGACTCCTTCGCATAAAGGCTCTTGCGGGCATAAAAGAGGCAGCAATACTTTCGACCTGCAACAGGGTAGAAATATATCTGACAGTTGCTGACCTGCAGCAGGCATTTGCCTCGCTCAAAGATTTTCTTGTGCAGTTCTTTGATCTCAAACGCGATTCGCTGGATATCGCCCTGTACCTCCATGAGGAGATGCTGGCAGTGAAACATATCTTCAGGGTTGCCTCGAGCCTCGATTCCATGGTGCTGGGCGAGCCCCAGATTCTCGGCCAGCTGAAAGATGCCTTTGATTTTGCACTGGAGAAGAAAACAACGGGTGCACTCCTGAACCGACTACTCAAAAAATCAATATCCGTTGCCAAACGGGTCAGGACAGAAACGAGGATTGCATCAAGCGCAGTTTCGATCAGCTTTGCAGCAGTTGAGCTTGCCAAGAAGATATTCACTGATCTTTCAGGCAAATCGTTTATGCTCCTTGGCGCCGGCGAGATGGCAGAGCTGGCTGCAAAGCATATGATGAACAACGGCATTCAGGAGATTGCTGTAGCCAACAGGACCTATGTCCGCGGCTGCGAACTTGCGCATGAATTCAATGGCAAGGCTATAAAGTTCGAGGAATTTCCTGAGAAACTGGTCGATACGGATATCCTGATATGCTCCACTGGAGCTCCTTCATACGTTCTGCTAAAGGAGCATATGCAGAAGGCCATGAAGGCAAGAAAACAGAAACCTGTTTTTCTTATCGATATATCCGTGCCCCGGAATATCGATCCTGCTATTAATGATATGGATAATGTGTACCTGTATAATGTCGATGATTTAAATGATGTCGTGGATACAAACAAGCAGGAGCGCCAGAAAGAGGCGGAGAAGGCAGAGGAAATCGTCGAGGAAGAGATCGAGACCTTCAAGAAATGGTTGTCCACGCTTGATTCTGTGCCTGCAGTCGTTGCTCTTCGTGAAAAGGCGGAGACGATCAGAAAAGAAGAGCTCGATCGGTTTTTGAACCGTTTCCCTGATCTGGGAGATAAGGAACGAAAGGCGATAGAGGGTCTGTCGAGCGCCATCATGAACAAACTTATCCATGGGCCAACCATAGCGCTGAAGGATGATGCTGAAGACAAGGACGTAATGATAGCAGTGATCAAGAGACTCTATGGTCTGAACGGAGAAGATGATGAAAAAAAATAAAGTGGTAATCGGCACACGCGGCTCCAGGCTTGCGCTCTGGCAGGCAGAATGGGTGAAGGCTGAGCTGCAGCGCCTGAATCCTGGACTGGAGATCGGGCTGAACAAGATCAAGACGACCGGTGACAAGATACTTGATGTGCCGCTTGCAAAGGTCGGGGGCAAGGGTCTTTTTGTTAAGGAGATTGAAGAGGCCCTTCTCAAGGGAGAGGCTGACTTAGCAGTGCATAGCATGAAGGACGTGCCTACTGAATTTCCTGAGAGTCTTTATCTGGCGGTGATCTGCGAAAGAGAGGATCCGCGGGATGCGTTTATAGCCCAGAGCAAAGAGCAGGGAGCAAAGAGCCTTAAGGACCTGCCTCAGGGAGCAACCATTGGTACAAGCAGCCTGAGGCGGTCATGCCAGCTATTGAGCAAAAGGCCCGATCTGAAGATTGCCCAGCTTAGGGGAAATCTCGAGACGCGGTTTAGAAAGCTCGATGAAGGACAGTTTGATGCCATGATCCTTGCGACTGCAGGCGTCAAAAGGCTTGGCTGGCAGCAGCGGATTACTGAGGTGATAGAGCCGGAAACAAGTCTTCCGGCAATAGGTCAGGGTGCGGTCGGGATCGAATGCAGGATAAACGACGAGTTCATCAATCAGCTTATTGCTCCCCTGAACCATAAAGAAACATGGATCTGTGTCAGGGCTGAACGGGCTTTGCTGAAAAGGCTCCAGGGCGGCTGTCAGGTGCCGATCGCTGCGTATGCCACGATCAAAGACGGCAGGCTGATCATGGATGGGCTGGTTGGCAGTGTTACCGGTGACAGGATCATCAAGGAGCATCTTGAGGGCAAGATAGAAGATGCCGAGACGCTTGGCATAACCCTTGGCGAGAAGCTGCTTTCAAAGGGCGCGGACAAGATACTTGCAGAGGTCTACGGCAGAGCAATCGACCCCATTGACGCACCGTAGTTGACTTTGCTGGTTCGCCACCATCGGTGCAGTCTCAGACTATTTTTGAACGCATGAATCTCCCGACATCTGGCCCATATTGATCCGCGTTGAAGAAATAGTGATACAGTCATAATCAGGGTCTGTGGTATGAGCAATCCGTATTGTCCTCAGCGGCGAAATAGTTCCCCTGCGGCTGAACTTGAAGGTGACCGGAATGCCATAGCCATTAGCAATGTTTTCGTGCTCAACGGTCTTGGGGAACGCCGGAAGAACGGTATCTCCGGCCCCTACATTTATGGCACTATTGTCATTTGTATCTTCTACGATCCTGTATGTTGTAGCGCCTGTGAAATCCAAGAAATATACCCGGTTTCTTTCCATAGCCATCAGTCGTGCAGCCATCATATCGGAATAGATATCTTTTGTCTGCTTTTCAACTTTATATCTGCCCATCCATCCTGAATAGGCATAGGCAAGCGAACTGCAAAGTATGCCTATGATTGTGAATACGATCAGAAGCTCGACCAATGTTACGCCCCGGCTGTTGTTCATGTTCCCCCCCCCCAATATGTAACCCCTGTAACTGACATGGATAAACGAGGAGGAACAACCTATTTGCTGATAGCAGGATCTCCAATAAACCCGTTCCGTTGAATACTAAGGCAACGTGCCCCCTCGTTTCGTATTTTACTGACGAGGAATCCTGTTTTCAAGCACTATTTTCCCTAATCATACTCTGATATCTTTTGGCACCTTTTACTTCTGCTTTCGTTCTCTGATTGTGATCAGGGGAGACAGCAGGGGAAAGACCCTCAGTTTTCAACAGCAGCCATCATTTCAAAAAACACAATCAACGCTTCAAGCCTCAAGAGATATACAGCATTTATATCACACATTGTGTGGTATAATAGAGACATGGCATTGATAACCAAAGTAGTCGGCCGGAGATCCTATGTATATCTTTCCGCTCGTGAGGGTGGAAAAGTGAAACACAGATATATAGGACCAATTGGTGACCCCAGAGTCGAAAAAATAATGTCGGCCCTCCGCGAGACAACCTCGGTACCGGAAAGGTTTTGTTCCCTGTTCTGGGATGCACGGCTTGAGGATATCCACGTAAAGAGAAACTCCCGTTACATAATAGAAAGGGTCCTCGAGTTGGGCAGTCTGGATGCGGTGAACTGGCTCCAGGGGATAGTTACCCTTCAAAAGATAAAGGAAGTCCTCGCTGACAGCAGAGGGCTCAGTCGTAAATCAAGGACTTTCTGGAGTTTATGGTTTGGCTTTGAAAATATATAAAGCCTGCCTTCCCGATAATGGCTGGAGGGTCCTGACTTCATTGTGGGGTATCATCCAGGCCAATCAATTTTTGCTGGCTGGGGGCACAGCATTATCCCTGCAAAAAGGGCATCGGATATCTTACGACCTCGACTTTTTCACTCTGCGCAGTTTCAGGAATGATAAGCTCATTTCAGAGATCAAAAAAGCAGCATTGGATTTTCGGATATTGGCCGAGGAAGAGGGCAGCCTAACCATGGAGATTGAGGGAGTCAAAGCGTCTTTTTTTAGATATGAATATCCTTTTCTCGACAGTATCGTTGAGCTCGATCAGACACGCATGGCCGGGATACTCGATATAGCCGCGATGAAAGTGATCGCTCTAATGCAGCGTGGGGCAAAAAGGGATTTCGTAGACCTTTACGCTATTCTGCAGGAGACCCCTTTTCACAAACTCGCGGGGCATATGATAAAGCGGTTTGGAATAGAGCGGGTCAACCCTGTTCAGATGGGCAAATCGCTCGTATATTTTGCGGACGCTGACACTAATCCCGAACCGGCTTATAGAAAAGGGATGGAGCTAAACTGGGAAGATGTCAGGTATTTTTTTCGGACGCACGTAAAACAATTTGTGTTCGACCTTGAGGCAGCAAGAAAGAAGCGTGGCGTATAATGGCAGGTTTGTAATCCTTCGTCTGCACAAAGCCGTGACCAACGTCTTTTCCGGACTGTATTGACCTTCGGAGCGGAAGGTCAATACAGATAAAGCACCGACATCCTGGAGTGTTCACGGGGATTGTTCGTTGCCTCTGCCTGCACCTCAAGCCGGTAGATATATGGATTATGGGGAGGAGACACAAGGCCGCTGTTCGAAGCAACAACACCGGCTCCGCCTAATTCTCCGCTCAGAACAAGACCACCAACATCTGAATTGCCCTGCACTGTATCAACCAATTTCGAATAAACCGTATAAGTAACCGGCAGCAGGCCGGGCAGGACATACGTCATGTCAGCATTTACTTTGGGATTGAGGGACACCTGTATGCCGGCAGCAGCATTCTCATCGAGCGCTGCAGGCCAGCTGGCAGTCGGATTGCAGAGCTTGTCGCAGCGGTTGGAAGCCGCACCGGTCATCAGATCAATATTGTCAGTATAGGTATACGGATCATTACAGTTGCACCCTGAAGTGAAGCTTAATCCCGTAAGTCCGGGGCTGACAATATCAAGCGCTCCCCTGCTGGCAAGGTATTGGGTCGTAAGCTCAACACCGCCAAAGCCTGCTTCTTCGGCAGTCCGGTAAAACTTCTGAGAGCCGGAAAATTGTGTGCCCTGAGTGAGCATGAACAGGAGCGATGAGACCATGCCAAGACCGATCAGGGCAAGGATTAATACCAAAACAAGCGCTATTCCTCTTTCATTCTTTATCTGTTTCATTTTCATTCATTACCTCAGATTATATGGCTTCAGCACCATTGTATAAGTCTTCCACCGGTAGTTGCGGTCAGGCAGCGGATAGGTGAGCAGCAGCCCGGCATCAGGGTCAGTAACAGTAAGGTTTGCCGTTGGAAATGTGAAGCTGGTATCCCGCTGGCCCTCATGGGTTACAACATATATTCGCACTTCCTTGAGCTGACTCCTGATATCAGCCGCAGAAGTTGCATTAACCCCTGTAAGCACTGGCCATGCACCAGCGGTTCCTGCGACCATCGCCGTAGCAGGATTAGTGTCAGTATCTGCCATAAGCACGATCTTCATGGCTGCCACACAGTCAAGGAGCGGATACTCGGTATGAAGCCCGTCTGCATGGTTCAATGCTGCCTTGTAGAGAATGCCGGTCTGTGGAGCACAGTGCGCTGGCATAGTCGCCGGTCTTTTCACATAAAAGTCAGCCCGGTTAAAAGGCATTCTCGGAACAGTGCCGTTGGGAGTTAACCCATACATAATGTATGTTTCATAGCTCTCGACTGTAGGGAAAAATCCGCTTGTCGGAATTGCTCCCGCAGGATTAAGAAAGGTTCGGTAAAACGCACCGGCATCATTAACGAGCACTCTCTGAAGCGTGCCGGCAGCAGGTCTGATAACCGTCACATTGTCAGAGCCATTGCAGGGCGCCACAGAATTATAACAAAGATTCTCCTCTGTAAGGGAACCTCCTGTGACAGTATTCGTCCAGGTGGCAATCACGTTGTTCGGACCAGTATTGCTGACAGACGCCCATTTTTTTACCGTGTCATTCATCACGATATTTGTTGCCTTGAGCACCAGGACATCAGAAATATAGGTATTGGGCAGCCCGTTTCCTCCTGCAGCAACCGTGCCGGTCAGGACTGCACGGGGAGGGGCATCTGTGGCTCCGGCCTCGTCGTTAAATGAGGTGTCGTCCTGCGTTGTTGCAGCGTCGTTCGCAGCCTCAAGATAATTGGCCGTGCCGATGTCATAGGGCAGGCCGTACCCTGCCTGCTCAATATCAGATCGCAGCATCTGCAGGCCGACAAGTCCCTCTATGCTGGTCTCAGCAATCTTGGACTGCTGCTTGTACTGTCCGAGAATGCCGATAAATATATTTGACGCTGCCACGATGACCAGCACAAAGATGATCATGGTGACCATCAGCTCTACCAGAGTAAGTCCTGTCTGCTTGCGTAGTATCTTCATCTCTGCCTCGTGGTCATTATCTGGTGCTGAAAATTCTCACCCTGCCAAGTCCAGGTCAGCGTGACCGTGATCTGCTTGTTATTGGCATCAAGGTTATTTACCACCCTGGCAATATTGAACGTTACTGAAGCAGCAGACCTATACGTCCTGGCAATTGTCGGCGGCCACCCGCGTGCTGCAGTAAAGTCAGTGGCAATAAGTGTAACACCGTCAGTCACGGTATCATTATTCATGTCATCATAGTTGGCTGACCTGAGACGTGAGATCTGTTCTGAAGCTATTGTTACCGCCTCATCCCTCAGCTGGTTTCTCATGTTGCTCTGGATCGAAAGAATAGATGCCTGTATCAATCCCATAAATACGATCAGGAGGATCGTGAGCGCAATAAGAACCTCTATGAGACTGACGCCGCGCTTACCTTGCCACGCAGTTAAGTGCATCGCACGCACCTCCAGCAATGATCTGTGTTGTAAGTTTTCCTGTCTTAATACGCGTCTGCTCAACAACAATGCAGTCGTAATCTGGATCGGATGCAGCTGAACCAGCGGTTACACATATGAATCCCTGATTCGTAGGCGACAGAACAATGGCACTCGCATTTATAATACCGCGTTTATCAAAGGAAAGAACTCCGCCCGTACTTGTGATAGTATACTCGACATTCTTGGGGAAAGTCAGGGGCACCGTGTCGCCAGCACCAGGATTCGAGGCATTGTTGTCATTGGCATCCTCTATCATCCGGTAAGTTGTTGCAGTCGGAAAATCGATAAAGAACATCCGCTGCCTCGTCATTGCACTGACCCGGGCGGTCATCAGGTCAGAATACAGATCTTTTGTTGTCTTCTCTACTTTATATCTGCCCATCCAGCCCTGGTACGAAAACGCAAGGGCAACCGTTAGAACCGCGACTATTGCGACCACGATCATCAGTTCGGTCAGGGTAAAGCCCTTCTGATTTCTGCAGAAGGGCTTGTTGCAACTCTCTGTTTGCATAATATGCATCATTATAGTATTCCTATGTCCTGATCGTCTCATAGCAGCATTACTCTTTCCTGATATGCATGATCTTACCGATCGGTTTGGGTGGTACCACAATGGCAAGGCCTTGTCCGGTAGGAGGAACGCCGTCGATTGCCTCGCTCCTTCGTCCACCCTCCTCAACGAATTTTGTCTTCAGGTCAACCTCTTCAATTGCACCGGTCGAAACCTGCAGCAGAGCCTTCCCCTGCAGAACGTCCCCGACACTGCCTCCTGTCTCGTAGTTCACTGCCCAGAGATAACTTGAACCCCCGAACTTGCAGGCATCAGGGCTCGGTGCAAAGGTGGTGAAGAAAACCGCTCCCGTAGGGGTTGCCAGAGGATCTGTTATCATCCTCTCGGCCGGCGGACTGTCAAGCCTGATGTGCCAGCCTTTATAAGTACGGTTGCTCAGGCACTGAATGAGGTTGCTGCCGACCATCGGCGTACCTGATACGCATGGCTGGGCAAAACAGGCGGCTAACGTAGCCCCAGTCAATCCGCTGCAGGTCTTATCCACAAGGTCACCTGGTGCGACCTGGGCATTTGCAGGAGGCGTGGTCGTGCCATCTGTGCACTCTGCATAGAACTGGGAAGCAGAATCAACGGTCAGACCTATCGGCAGAATAGCGGCGCTCGCATCTCTTAGGCAGAGATCCTTGACTCCGGCGATATTTCTTGCATTATCATCATCACCCCGATAAAAGAACCGGCCTGTGCCGAGGTACAGCCATCCAATATCCGGCTTTGTCGAGCCAGGCCGGTAATGTGCCAGGTGGCCTACTGAGGCCGTTACTGGTCCGGTATCCTTGATCACATGGCTCCAGGCCCAGTTGTCAGGGTTCAGGGCAGTATTGCCTGTGGTTGTAAGATTGGTTCCGTTCAGGTCCTCCCGCGTTACCAGTCTGATTACGCCCCCATTCGTCCAGCGCGTTGTTGCATCCGGGATAGCGTGCTCTGACTTGGTGTACCCGAGATAGAGCGCATCGTCCTGATAATCAAAATCATAGTCAATATTTGCATTGTTCAGAGACCCGCCAAAGGCATAGTTGATTCTGTCACCGGCGACTGCTGCGGCGCCCGTGTTTATGGTCCTTAAAAGAGCACCGGTCTTGGCATCAAGGATGAAAAGGCTGAGAGGCTGGTCAGAGTACCCCTTAAACATTCTGTCTGTACCTATAGAGCCTGTGGGGCCTGATGCCAGGACAACAAACCATTTACCATTGAGATTCTTATTGGGTACGCTGGTGGAACCAGTAACCTCCCGTGCATTGATCCGCATGATAGAAGGCCCGGTCGTGGCAAACCCAAGGCTCGGGTTTGCGAACTCCCACATGAGCTGCGGCGACGCAGGATCAGTGATATCCATTGCAAAGTACGAAGAATAGCCGACCTCTGTATATCCTGCAGTGGTTATTGGGGTCTTCACAAATGGATCTGCTGCGAATGCTGCTGTGTAGTTTGCATTCTTGCATGCGCCTCCGAGCTTCATGCCGCCGATCAGGACTGTCCTCCAGGAGCTTGATGCCTTGCTCTGTGTCCAATAATCGCCTGCATGCACACCGGGCGCCTCAATGCTTGCATCAAAGATAGACGGTGTCAGATCAATATAATAGAGATGGCAGTACGCAGGGTCCATCAGGTATTTCAGATAGGGCAGTGCGTTTTTCGGTATGAATGCCCACTGTTCGCTGCCAAGATCTGTTCCTGTCAGGGTAGCCTTCTTGGAGGTGCCGTCCTTGACTATGCCGAGGGTGCCGAGCTTGAAGGCATGAAGCATGCCGTCATTTGCACCGGTAAATACAGTGCCCCTGTTCTGATAGGTGCTCGATTTCAGAAACTCAGTATAGGTTTTATCAGCATAGGTCTCGTCGTATTTGTTCATCGGTATCCAGGAGACGATCTTCGGGGTTGAGTTCACGATATCGCCCAGCTTCCAGATCCCTGTGGTGCCGGTAGCGCTGTCGGTAACAGTCCTGTTTCTGTTGCCGGTGCCGTCACTGTCGCCCCTCACATAATTAATAATATTGGTAGCGGCAGTCGCATCAGCTGCCTGAATAAGTGTCCTGAATGTCGCATCTCCAGCAAGGCCGGTAGTAAAACTGGCGAGTGTGTTGTCAGGGAAATTTGTACGGATATCCCTGGCAGTCGCACGGGCATGGAGCTGGCTGCCTGACTCCCAAAGATACTTGAGTTCCTCCAGATATACGGTTGGCTGCGCTGCACCCGGTACGCCGGCAGCATCGCTTGCCCAGCGGCTCGCCTTGGTCCGCTGCTCGTCCGTGTCAAAGAACATGTTGATAATGTAGTCGCGGTCCAGTTCCAACTCCGCATCAAGATCCGTATCTTCACGGATTGTGCTGTTGCCAAGCCGCGGATCAAGATAATACCAGAGATTCTTAAGCGTGCCAGTCCAATCTATCTCCCTGTCGAACAACCGCTTGGGATAGAAGATCGCCTGCACAAGGTTTGCGCCGCTGCCTTCGCCTGATGCAAGCACCGACGCAGCAGTACCTGAGGAGGCCCTTCTCAGTATGCTCAGGAAAGATTCTTCGATCTGCTTCTCCATTTTGAGCGGATTGACGACAAGGAAGTAATTATCCGGATTGCCGTCTCCATCCTTGTCCCACTCTGATGCAAGATCAGGCGTATGGCTGCCATTGGAATCCTCAAACCCACCCCATTTGGCTGCGTACCAGAGAGGGTCTTTTAGCGTCTGTGTTGATGTTCCAAGCACGGTAAACGTCTTGGTCCAGTTTAGCGGCAGGGCATTGACCTTGGCATTTGTAGAGCCGAGCAGCTTGACCGGAAGATACGCGTTATCTTCAGTCGTTCCCTTTACAATAAACCCAAATGCCATTGCAACGCAGGTTGAAGAATAGTCAGATGTTATATTGACCCGCAGCCTGTTCGTAGGGTCAAGTGGGTGCGGGGCAATTTCATAGGTAACAATCGCATCCATATCATGGTCAGCGCCCTGCTCCACGTCCTCAAAATTAACCCTGAACTTTGCATAGGTAAGGTTGCCACTCGAGTCGTAATTAATCTTGTCGATAAAAAAGGCAACAATCTGTGCGGTTGGACAGAAGCCCTGGCAGTTGGACATATGGAGTCCGTTTGCATCAGTGGTGAAGGTGCATGCACACCCCTTCGGCGTCTGTGCAGCAGTGTTATCCAGATTAAAACAGCCGCCTACACTCTTCCCGGTCGGTATGAATGTGACTGACTTGCCGCCAATCTTCAGCGTAATATCCGGCACCGGTGAGGACAGGGCAATGCTGTATGTGTTGATATTTCTGCTGGTACAGGTACCAGCCGGAGCAGGTAATAGGCAGTCAGTGTCAGCCAGACAGGTTGTATTCGGGCTATTCGTGCAGTATTTCAATTTATCTTTACCATAATATGCCATTGCCGCTGAATAGAACGTGCCCTGCTTGTTCGGTTCTTCCGGGCATATTCCCCGCACAGAACCGAGATTACCGATTGTCTTTGAAGTGCAGAGAAAGTCAGTATCTGTTGCAGCAGTTCCGTTCTGCCCAATAAATTTGCTGGTGCTGGCAAGACCCTCTGCAGTGCCGATCTGGTCCGCGAGTGTCGATACATTCAGCCCGGGAAGATCTGTGCTGATACCAGCACCAAAACTGGTGCCCGGGATCGTGTCCGAGTCAAAACTCGGGCTGATATCACTAAAGGTCAGGATAAAGGGGCGGGCACATGACGGATACAGGCTGTAAGGCTGTATCCAGGGCTTAGGGCATCCGGATGAAGTACAGCCCTGTTTTGAGAGTGTCAGCCCGGCGTCATCGTTCGTCGTGTACATAAATTCTGTGGTCACCAACTGCTTGCCGGCGAAATAGCGATTAGCCTCGTACATCATCTCACCAATCGGATTGCCCCAGTTGCGGCACTGGCCGTTGGTTATCGGACCGTTTGCTAACCATCCGCAGGTGCCGCCATTGGCAGATGTGTCATACGCATAAGAAGAATACGAAAAGCCGACTGTCCTCATATTATCAATCGACATTGCAACATTGCCGCGGGCATTCTCTGATTTTTGTATAGACCCGGTAAGGGAGTTCACTTCATCGAGAATGGATCCGATGTTCTTCCTTAACACACCGCCCTGCAGGTTATTGGTATAGGAGCCGGTCATCAGACCGAACAGCATCTTGGACTTTGCAACACACTCACCCTCTGTGGCAAGGGTGCAGTCAGCGTTATTATTGCAGGCCTTGGTGAACTGCTTTGAACAGACGCTGGTGCCATCACCCTCGGAATACTTCTGAAGAAGTCCGACAGGCATCCAGCCGGCATTCGAATTTGTAGGATAGTCTTTGCAGTAGTTCTTGAAATACTCGGTCTTTGCTGCTGCCTCTGCTGCTGTGCAGGTCTGCACCCTGACCTCATAGTCTGTAGGCGTAGCTGCGGGGGCAGTAAATGGATATCCCGCTGTACCGGAACTGTTGCAGACAGGCCTTTCCTTTGCAGACCAGAGCCATATCCGCTCTGCTCGGTCAGTTACCAGCCGCAGGAGGGGAGGAAAGTTCGGACCGTCACCGAGTGAAGTATTGCAGAAGAGATGGCGCTTGGGAGACGCAACAGTGTAAGGCGATGTTTCAGGGATTCCCGTTGCAATAAAGTTATTAGTCTTTACGCTGCAGTAATTGCCCGATGCCAGGGGATCTATATCCGGCGCCCGCAGATTAAGAGCCGTAGAATTAAAATAGGTCCAGGTGACCGGAGCTGCGGGCAGGTCAAACCAGACTCTCACACCATCCTGCCTTGCTGCTGCAGAGCCGGAGTTGTTCTGCTCAAAATGACGAACTATAAAGGTATGCCAGCCAGGCGTAAGAACTATTGTCCCTGTTGCAGGCGGCGGAGTGCAGGCGGCGGCACAGCTGACATTTGCCCCAAACCTGGTAACTACGACCGTGCCGTCTATCTCGACCTCTGCAGCCTCGTTTGCGTCAAGGCCAAAGGTCCAGGTGCCTGCATTGCCAGGAGTAACCTCGAACTGAGTAATCAGATAATAGTTATAGTCAGCCCCATGGTCCACGCGCGGATCTAATGCTGCCGTAGTAACGGACATGGTGCTCACATACTGAGGAGACGCTACCATAAGATTCGGCTCATAAGAGGCAACAAGGTTCGCATGATTGTTCGCATTGGCTGCTGATGTCTTGGATGATGCATGAGGATACGTAAGAAGCAGGATCTGACCTGTTCTGGTATAGACGCACTGCTCCCCAGGGCAATCCGTATCTCCTGTGCATGCTGTCCCGGCAACAGAGCAGACCTTAGAAACAGCATTGGGAAAGCAATCTGAGCCAGGTGTTGCGGCCGCAATGCCGATTAGATTAATAGACTGATCAACACAGCTGAATCCATTGGCTGTGTCACAGTTGATGTCGCTTTCACACTGGTTCGTGTACAGGGTTGTGCTGCCGCAGGTTGAGCCGGTCGGACAATCAGAGTCAGCTGAACAGCCTGAATTGGTCGCGACCCCGGAGCCATTTATACATGAAAGTCCTGTGCCCATGCAGAGCCTGCCGGTGAATTCTTTGCCCCAGCTGTGTGCATCCTGAGGGATATAGGCCCTTTCAAGAACAGTGGATGATGCAGAGACCCTGTTGCCACCGTAGAAGATCTTTCTGACTGCATCCATCTTTGACATGGTGAGATAGTTCAGAATATTGCCGGACCACTGGCCTGCTGCGCAGAATTTATTCGTAGCTACCGAGGCGGTCACCGGGATAAATCCCTTGGGGCTGCCTGCACTTTGATACGTATAACAGCGGTTTGAATCAAAGTAACCATAATAGTCTATGGAATGTTTATACCCCACATCTATCAGTCCGTCCCCATCCAGATCATATGCATCGTTATATGCTGTATACCAGAACTTATGATCTCTGCCCATGGTAAGCAGCACAAGGGGCGGGACCGCCTGAGTCACAAAAGGCGGAGACACACAATAGTCGCTCATGGTAGCAGCTTCAGCCGGCCGAAACGCAGAAAAAGAAAGCAGAAGAACCAAAAATATGACGAGGAAAGTATCTTTATGTAAGTTTATGCTTCTCATCTTTTCCACTCCTCTATCGAAATTTCCTGGATTACCATACCAGTCCTCTTGATATGCACTGTATTCCCTCTCCGCACGTCATAAAACCTGCCATTCTTCATGATTATCGAATCACCGCTCTTGTGATGTATTACAACCTCGCATTTTGGATCAACAAAATAGGTCTGACCGTCAATCCTCAGTGTTTTGACTGTTTCTGGCCTTGAATTTTCACCCTGTCCGACAAGAACAGTTTCGGTCTCGCCTATTTCCTCAATAACAACGTTGTTCATATAGGTATGGCCGCGGTCATAGGCTAAAGCCGCTCCTGCGGTCAGAAAGACGAAAAATAGAAACAGAACAGCCCTTTTGCTGAATATCCCCTGAAGTGAAAGATAATGTGAAAACACCGTTTTTTTCATATAACCCTCCTGAACAGATGCCCCATAGAAAGACCGGGGCGATAGAACTTGATAGCCATTAACTCTGCCATGCAGGCATATGTGCAAGAAAGAAGCCAGAACACATACTCTCAGAAAATATTATTGTCGTTTAAAATCATATGCTTATCACTATTTCTGGAATTGCATGTGCCTGAATTGGGTAACTCATTACATAGGTATGTAATGCACTACATGACTGCCCGGGAAACGAGCTTGTTTATTGAAGGGGCTCATCTCTGAAAGATGATAGCAGATCTGGCACATTGTCAGAATCTCTCGGAATTCCTGTCTTCCTGATGATTTGGAAACATTGAAGCAGTCCTGCATGAAGGCCAGATTAGGGCGTAGCCGAAGATATAAGTTTCTTTTCCTCTTCATTCAGTCTCTTCACTTCTTCATTAAAGCCGTTTATTCTTCCTTCAAGGTCAGATATGCGCTTTGCAATCGCATCGATCTGCTCCTGGAAACGGACAACTCCGGCATTTTTTCCATCCAGGCGAAACATGATAAGCTTTGCAATAAAATATTGACAGGCAGCCATATAAAGTGATATGGTTAGCCATATGAAGACAACCATACAGATACCTGATAGCCTTTTTAACGAGGCACGCAAACTTGCAAATGAGGAGCAGACAACTCTGAAGGCACTCATGGAGGAAGGACTTCGCAAAATTATTGCTGAACACAGGCAACGCGGCAGTTTCAAGCTCCGTAGCGCCATATTCAAGGGAAATGGTCTTCAGTCCAATATGGAAGGGGCAAACTGGGAGCGTATCCGTGATATCAGCTATGAAGGACGCGGCAGTTGATTGCAGTAGATACGAATCTTCTGGTGTATGCACACCGCGAAGACGCTGAATGGCATGATGCCGCATATTGTTGCATAGCAGGATTGGCTGAAGGACAGGGGATGTGGGCAATCCCATGGCCATGTATTCACGAATTCATTGCAATTGCAACTCACCCGAAAATCTATTCTCCTCCAACGCCGATTGACAAGGCAATAGAGCAAGTTGAAGCATGGCTGGAATCCCCAAGTCTTGTTCTGCTTGCAGAGTCAGAAGACTACTGGACGGTGCTAAAACCTATGCTGATGAATAGCCGGATATCTGGCCCTATGGTTCACGATGCAAGGGTGGCGGCATTATGCGTGCTGCATGGCGTAACTGAGCTATGGACCGCTGACAGGGATTTCAGCAGATTCCCTGAAGTCAGAGCGAAAAATCCTTTAGTCAGATGAAGACTTCTCGTTATCCATTTACTTTGCTGCAGACGAATCTATCATCGCCTTTTCTTCCTCGTTCAGCTTTTTCACCTCTTCATTAAAACCATTAATTCTTGCTTCAAGGTCAGTTATGCGCTTTGCAATCGCATCGATCTGCTCCTGGAAACGGACAACTCCGGCATTTTTTACATCCTCATGCAGCTGCTCACGTTCCTTGATCAGTCTTTCCCGCTCAGGCTTCATTACTGCCTTTCGTTCATTGATCTCATCAAGCCGTTTTATCTGATCAGGCGTTAGACCCTTGAGGAGTTTTCCGTCCTCCGGTTGTGCAGGTGTGCCGGCAGCAGTCTTGCCACCCTCGTCTTTTTTATCGGTTTCCGGAGCAGTGCCTGCAGTCAGCTGAGTCTCAGCAGCAGCTTTCCGTTCATCTGTCTTGCGGCTGTCTGACAGGCCTGAAGCCGGTATACTGTTCTCAGCTCTACCCTGACCAGACAGCGGGTCTTTCGCCTGCAGCTGGGCCTCAGGAGCAGTAACCTCCAAGGGCACGGGCTGGGCCGGCAACTGTTGCGCTAACTGCCGGCCGGTCTCATTGTCTTGCATTCCTATGAAGGCCATGACTGCATATGCGATCAGTCCGCAGAGGACTGCGCCTAACAATCCGCCTATGAGATATTCCTTTTTCATGGTTGTATTCCTTCTCTTTTTTCAATTCTCGCACAGATATCCTTTATTTCAATAAAAATCTGCTCGAGTAAAGGCTCAACACAAGACAGATGCATTTCGGAGGAACCAAAAGGATGGACATGCCATGTTTTCAGATTGTCACACCCAAAAACTCTTTGCCCGCCAGAGATCAAGGCATAATCTTTTCTTCCATTTCTTGCGTTATATCTGACAGAGATAAAGAGATCAACCTTCAGCGGGATACTGATCTTCAATGATTGCGAGGTCTTCAACTGATACGTAATATCAGAGCCGGGGAAATGTTTATTCATAACTGCGTTCAGCTCAGCAAGAAAAGCCTCCACCTCCCGCAAGACTAATCTCTTATTCTTCTTAAATTAACAAGGGTTGCAAGAAGCTCTTTCTTTTCCATCTCTATCATTTCCCAGTCAATGTAATCGGATTCCATTTCGTAGGCATGCTTGTCTGTATATGCCCCCCTGTCCCATAGATCATCAAACTCGGGGAATGCAATGCCATACTTCTCTTCAAAACTGAGTATTTTCCTTGTGTAATCCTCAAGCATGCCCGCAATTGACGCAAGTAATAATTCCCCTAATCTCTTTTCCAGGTGTTCTTTCCCGACTGAAGAGATCAGTGCTTCATATATTTGATCATCAACTTCTATTGTATGGCCCATTCTTGCGCCTCCCTGCCAAGCTTTCTATCACTGTTAGCCCCATCCTGCAATGCGACCAGATTAAATTATTTGCTCTCCTTCTTCACAGGAGGATTGGTCACAAGGTCTATGATCGCCTTTGCATCCTTGCCGCCGATCACGACCATGCCGTCAGGTAAAACCATGGTTGGTGTTCCGGTGATGCCGAGTTCAGTGGCAAGCATCATATTCGCCTCAACCTCCTGCTTGTTGTCACAGTCAGGCTTGGGCATCTCTTTTTTTGCGAAATTATCCTCAAGCAACTGGACCGAATTCTTGCAGAGAATGCTCTGGGATTTCCAGAAGGCATCGGGATGCATTGGCAGAGGTATCAGCTTGAGATAAAAAGCAATATCTTTTCTCTCAGCAACAACTTTTTTTATCTCGTCATGGACCTTTGCACAGTACGGACAGTCCGGATCAGTAAAGACCGCCACCCTGTATTTGGCATTCTTCTCGCCGATGATCAGGGACTTATCGAGCGGGATCTTCGCATAATCAACATATCTGACCAACCCCCTGTTAACCTTCTCAAAGGTCTCCTGCGTCTTGTTCGTCCCGGTATCAACCTCAAAAATAGGGCCGGCAACAACATGCCGTTTCGAAAAACCGATATACATGACGCCTCTGGTGCCCTTGTCCTCTATAATGACTTCCCAGAGCCCTTTCACCGGGCTGAGCTTGATGTCCAGGGGTTTTGCCTCGGCTGCGCCTAACTTCGTGAGTATTTGCTGGACATCCTGAGTGTTCATAGAATGACACTTCATGCAGTCCTCCTCACACCCGCCAAAAGCAAAGGCCCTCGCCGGCACAAGCAATGCGATAAAAAAACCAATAATCAGAATCTTTTTCATATAATCTTTCTTCTCCTTGATCAATATGTTTATTTCTAACTGCTCAGGCTGTTTAGACTTTCCGCCGTGGCATCTCTCTTTTTATATCACAATCCGTATTATTTCGCAAAGGAAAGGAGGGAAAACAAGCCTATGAGGACTTACTAAAAGAGCGCTGTGGAAAAGGGCAAAAGAAGGGCTGAAGCCGAAATTACTTTTTGTCGACCTGTTTTATGATCTCAGCAGCATCAATAGCTCCTGGGATATTCGTCCCATTGGGGAAGATGACCGCAGGCGTTCCGCTGATACCGAGTTTCTCTGCGAGCTTGATATTCTGATCGATTACTGTTGTCTCGCAGCTCGGTGCCGGCAGCGGCTTCTTCTCAAAGGCAGCATCAAGCAGATCAAGCGATTGCTCACAAATAATGGCCTTTGATTTACCGTATGCCTCTTTGTGCATCGGCAGGGGGAAGAGGATGGTATAGAAGGCTATATCTTTCCTGTCCTTTATGACCTTCTTCATCTCCAGATGAAGTTTTCCGCAGTATGGTCAATCCGGGTCTGAAAATACAATGACCTTATTCTTGGCTGTCTTGTCACCGAGGACAAGGGCATCCTTGAGCGGGATTTTTGAAACATCAACCTTATTGATCTTCTGGAAACTTTCCTGGGTAAGGCTGGTCTTGGCCTTGATATCAAAGATCTCGCCGCGCGTTATCGGGGAGATAACATATTTCTTTGTATGATCAAGGTAAACGATTGCCTTTTTCCCTTTCATATCTACGCCGATTTCCCAGAGTCCGGCCAGGGGGCTTTGCTTTACATGGATAATCTTTACATCAGGCATGAGCTCATTCAGAACAGTTTTTGCTTCTTCATTGCTGAGGATATCTCCCTTTGCAGAGGCAACGGCTTCAGGCCTCATAGAGATGAGTGCAAAAAGAATAACTATCAATGTCAATATCTTGCGCATGTAATACTTTACCACATCTTGCCTCACAAATGAAATACCAGATGTCAAATACCAGATGTTAAAAAGAATTTTCGCAGAGTTGCATCCAAGATCGCAATGAAGCCTTTGTAATTAGCGTTTGGAGAGCCCCCTTGTCAGAAAGCGAGAGGCAGGCCCTCGGTCTTTGTAACCAGCCAAGTGGTGCGCTCTTTTTCAAGGGAAAACTTCATATGAAAAGGCTTTGAGATATCTCCGGCAATATAGCCTGTGTCACTGCCACGGGTCGCCAATACCCGGACATCAAGCTCAGCAGCGGCGGTTTTATCCTTTATCTCAATACGGGTGATCTCATACTCGACCTTGATGTTGTCCATGTTCTGGAAAAGCCTGGTCATGCCTTCCTTGATGAAAAGATAGGTTAGCCCGTATTCATCCGTATAATTGAACGATACCTTTGCCATGACCTCGTCGATCTTCTCCTGTTCAATGGCATTTACACCCTCTCTGAAGAGTTTCTTTATCCTGCTCTCGTCCGAGGGCCAGAGCGCATAGATAATGACCGGAGATATGATTATGATAACGAGGGATATGATCGCTTTTCTGCTCATGACGTTACTGGGATTAGTAAGTGCTCAGGTTGTTTAGACTGTAGTCTGTTAGGACTACGCAAAGAACGAATCAAGGACCTTAACACCTTGGCCAGTTCAAATGTCCTGAGCTTTGTGTGATCTCGCATGGTTATTCCCACTATACACCTACAGACTATCCACCAGAGTAGTTACAGAGATTATAGCATCCCCGAGGACCTTGAGCATCTGGCCAAGGTTTTCGATGCTGATATTCAGTGGTGGCATGATCACTATAATATTGCCGAGCGGCCTGATGATGACACCGTTGTCGCGCGCATGATATGCAACCTTCCATCCCATCTTCTCTTCCCAGGCATAGGGCTGTTTGGTCTTCTTGTCCAGGACAAGCTCGACGCCTGCCATCAGCCCCCTGCTCCGGACATCACCCACATGGGGGAGTGTACGCATATCCTTGAGCCAATCATCAAGAAGCTCGATCTTCGGTGCCATATTATTTATGGTCTCTTCCCTGCTGAATATATCAAGACAGGCAACTGCAGCTGCGCATGCAAGGGGATTGCCTGTGTAGGAATGACCATGGAAAAATGTCTTGAGCTCCCTGAACTCGCCAAGAAATGCCCGGTAGATTTCTTCTGTTGCAAGGGTTGCTGCAAGGGGCATGTACCCGCCGGTGATGCCCTTGGAAAGGCAGATAATGTCGGGCATGACGTTCTCATGTTCACAGGCAAACATCCTGCCTGTTCTTCCGAAGCCTGTTGCGACCTCATCAGCGATAAAGAGAATGTTGTATGTTGTGCAGAGCTCGCGGACGCGCTTCAGATATCCGGGAGGTGAAACGATCATCCCGCCTGCTGCCTGGACCAGGGGTTCTATGATCAGGCCTGCCAGCGCATGGTGATGGTCTTTCATCAGATCCTCCAGCTTATCAGCGCAAAAAAGGCTGCAATCAGGATATTCCCTGTCAAGCTCACAGCGATAGCAGTAAGGCGACGGTGCTTTATAGGTCGGGAAAAGGAGCGGGCCGAATGCCTCGTGGAATATAGCTACCCCACCCACACTCACTGCACCGAGCGTGTCGCCATGATATGCATTATTAAGGGACAGGAACGATGTTTTCTGCTTTTCTCCCCGGTGCTGCCAGTACTGGAATGCCATTTTAAGGGCAACCTCAACCGCAGTTGAACCGTTGTCTGAATAAAAGACACGGCTGAGTGCCAAAGCATTTTCATCTGCCGCCTGCCCTTCACCCCTTGCCCCCTTCACTAAACCGACCAGTTTTTCGGCCAATCGGATAGCAGGCTCATTGCTGAGGCCGAGCAGCGTGCTGTGACTTATTCTGTCGACCTGCGCCTTTATGGCATCATCGATCTCTTTTTTCCTGTGGCCGAAAATATTGACCCAAAGAGATGAAACCCCGTCGAGATACCATCTGCCATAGCTGTCTTTAACAAAAGAGTCGCGGCCTTCGGTAATAATGAGAGGCGTGCCCTCTTCCCACTCCTTCATCTGCGTAAAGGGATGCCAGATGTGCTTTCTGTCAGCATCTTCGAGATGCCTGTTATCTTCCTGAAGCCCCATGTATGTTATGCCCCTTTCTGCCGGTCATGAAAAAAGTAGAAGACGAGTCCGGGAAGGCTGCCGACAAATGTGGAGAAGAACCATGCAAGAGAGAGGGAGGTGGCAGCCTCCGGCGAAATACCGATAAGGCCGAGAAGAATGACAAACGTTCCTTCACGAACGCCAAGGCCTGATATAGAGACAGGCAGAGCAACGATCGTTGTAACAATCGGCAGAAAAACACAAAGCAGGAGCAGAGAAATATGCTCGCCCATCTTCGAAGCAAGGATGACAACACTCAAGAAATTCAGCAGCTGGACACCGACTGACAGAAAAAGCGTCTTTACAATGACAGCCTTTTGATCTTTTATTGCCGATATATATTCATAAATGCCGGTCATAATCTTGAATCTTTTGCCAAGGCGAAGCCCAAAAAACAGGATGCTGCCGATGACAAAGGATATAAAAAACCCCGGCATAAGCCATCGGTGCGGTGAGCTCCCAAAGACCTTAAGGCTGAACGGAAAGGCAGCCATGCCGATCAGCATGAGCGTGACAAAGCCAAGGTACCGGTCCATGAATACAGCAGCAAGCGTAATACTGATCTTCTTGGCATCCTTGTTCAGATAATAGGCCCTGACAGCATCGCCACCCACAACGCCGGGCAGAAAACTGCTGAAAAAAGCACCGATCATATACAATGAAAAAAGTCTCTTCAGTGGATAGTTGTCAGGCAGAAGAAGCTGCCACCGCATGGTAGAAAGAACCTGGGACAGGATATAGAGTGCTGATGCGCTCAGAAACGTAAAAAGTCCAAGACCTTTCAGGATATGGAGCACCTGAACCATATCAGCTTTTCGGGAAATCAGATAAAACGAGAAGAAGCTGACAGCAAGCTTGAGGATGAGAATGAGGAGTTTCTTATTTATTGCCAGGACCGATAACCTTCTTAATGACGTAAATTGGTTTTTTCTGGGTCTCGTGATACACACGCACCATCATTTCGCCAAGAAGACCCATGCCGATGAACTGGATGCCGACGATGATCAGCAGCGAACCTAACAGAAGCAGAGGCCTGCCGCCAATATCCTTGCCCGCAATAAGCTTCTCTATCGTGAGATACACTGAGATCAGAAAGCCTAACATGCCGCTCGCCAGACCTATGGGACCGAAAAACTGCAGGGGCTTTGTTGAAAAACTCTGGAGAAACTTGACGGTGATCAGATCAAGCACAACCTTCATGGTCCGCGAAATGCCGTATTTTGACTTGCCGCGCACCCTTGGATGATGTTCTGTCTCGACCTCTGCAATGCGCACGCCATACCAGCTTGCAACTGCAGGGATGAACCGGTGCATCTCGCCATAGAGCTTGAGGTTTTTTATTACATCCCGCTTATATGCCTTGAGCGAGCAGCCATAATCATGAAGATTTACGCCGGTAACTTTGCTGATAAGCCAGTTCGCCATGATCGAGGGCAGCCTGCGTGAGAGGAATGGATCTTTTCTTTTTTTTCTCCATCCGCTCACAAGGTCATTGTCTTTCATCTGTTCAATGAGCTTGGGGATGTCATTCGGATCGTTCTGAAGGTCCCCGTCCATAGTGACAATAATGTCGCCCCGCGAATAGTCGAACCCGGCTGCAAAAGCCGCTGTCTGTCCAAAGTTTCTCCTGAGACTCAGAACAATGACCTTGCCGTCCCCTGCCTGGATCTCCTGCAGAAATTGCAGGGTCTTGTCGGTGCTTCCGTCATCTATAAAGAGAATCTCATAGTCAGTCCCAAGCTTGTCCAGCACGGTCTTCAGGCGACTGTGAAGCTCCTGAACATTTTCTTCTTCATTATAAAGTGGTATTACAACAGATATGGTCATCAATAGGTCTCCGGCTGCTGTGTTTCAAAACCTTTAAAATCATAACACGCTGATACGCTAAATTTCAGGGTTTTCTTGCTCCGCGTCTTTACCTCGATCATGCTCTGATCGCACGAACTGAAGGCTCGAGAGACCTCTTCGGGAACATCCTCTTTCCCCCGTGCCCTGACAAAGATGGCATTCTGACCCTTGAGCTTTTCAAAGCCGGGCCACAGGTCATACTGGTTCATTCTCCTGCCGAGATTCACGCAGTACGTAACCGGATTATCTTTCATGTAAAAAGCCAGTTCACTCGCCACCTGATAGCTGTCCGAAAAAATAAAGACCGGCCCCTGCACAGACATGTTTTTGTAAAGAACTGACGCCTCCTCACCCAGCTCTTTCCAGCCCATAAGTCTGATGGAAGGATCAAGTTTGTCCGGCAGCCTGAGCAGGGATGGGGCATGGGCAAAGAGCGTGGTCAACATGGCAAGGGCGATGGCAAACGCCACGGTCATGCGAAGAGGCTTTCTGAACTCTTCCCACCGACTCAAATAATAAGCTGAAAAGGCAACTATGCCGGAGATGTATCCCGTCAAAGCCCAGTTTGCCTGCACCTTCCCCTGAATGCTCTTGGCAAGGAAAAAAGCGATTGTTGGCAGAGAGAACCAGAAGAGGAAGGCTCCTTTTTCCGTCTTGCGCAATTTCAAAATTGCAACGATGATCATCACAAAAAGCAGCGGCGTCAGAACCCCAAACTGTGAGCCGAGGAATTCAGCGAAAGACCGGACCGTAAACACAAGCCCTTCCTTAATATGCGCCTGTCCTGCAGTATGCTTCAGCGTCACCCAGCCGCGAGCAGCGTTCCAGAATATCACCGGACTAAAAACAAGCATGCTGATAAAAAAGGCCAGATAAGGGCCGGGAGTCTTCAGGAGCCTTCGTGCATCCTTTTGGAAAAGAAGATAGAGAAACGCAGAAAGCAGAAAAAAGGCCATGGTATATTTTGTGAGCAGACCAAACCCTGCTGATATACCTAACAGTATCCATAATAGTGACGGGGCGGGACCTTCTGCTGAAGACGACTCCTGCCTGATGATGCGATGAAAAAGATAGAGAGAGAGTATCCAGAAAAAAATAAACGGAGCATCTATGGTCAAGAGCATTCCAAAAACAGAAAAAAGCGGCACAACCTGCAGGAGAAGAGCCGAGGCAAGGCCTGTCCTCTCATCATAGAGTTCCTTGCCGAGCCTGAAGAGCAGGATACTGCTGAGGGCTGAAAGAAGGACTGCAAAAAACCGGATTCCCAGGACTGTGTTGCCGAAAAAGAAGGTGCTGCTCCGGATGAGCCAGGCTATCACAGGCCCTTTTGAATAATAGCTCCAGTCAAGACGGCGGGACCATTCCCAATAATGCGCTTCATCAGCCACAAGGTCAAAGGGGCCTGTCATGATATAGAAGACTCTAACTATGCTCGTCATCGCGAGGGCAAGAAACAGAGCCTGACCATAGGAGCGTTTTATTACTATCTTCTCTGTCCAGCGGTAAAGCATCACTGCGCCGTACGCCGCAGCTATCCCGACAACTGCACCTGCGGCCACATCAGACGGGTAGTGGACACCGACTGAGATTCTTGAAAAACTAATCAGTGCTGCGGCTGCAATAAAAAAAAAGCTCAGCCTGCTTCTCAGCATGAACCATGTGGTCATGGCAAAAGCAAAGGCATTTGATGCATGGTTGGAAGGCATTGAATATGACTTGCTGCAGCCGACAAGGAGGTGGACGTTGTCAAGAGCGTTGCAGGGCCGCTGCCGCATCACCATTTCCTTTAATAGGTGCCCGCCTGCATCAGCAAAAGCAATGGCAAAAAGCCCGACAAGCAGCGCCGGCAGAGCATGCTTCTTCTCCCTGAAGCAAAGGAGCAGCACGAAAGGGAGAAATACAAAAAATGTCTGGGTTGTAACAAAGGGCATTACCCTGTCGAAAAAAGGATTCTGCAGATTCTGGTTTATGAATGAGAAGAGCGCTGTATCAATATCAGGGAGATGCATTCAGATAGGTCCTGACTTTTTCCCGCAGTTCATCCAGCTTAAAGGGCTTTTCAATAAAATTGTCAGCATCGGTCTTGTATGTGCCTCCGCTCATGATCATTACCTTGATCCTGGGCGAGGTCTGCTTCACCCTCTCGATGATATTCTCTGCAGTGTCTTCTTCCATATGGAGGTCCGTGATCATAAGATCAAAGGGCGCTTCCCTGAGCGCTGTGCTGAGTTCCTCCATGTTCTGAGCCCTGGCAACAGAATACCCGACCCTTGTAAGCGCTTTTTCGACCGTGTTCAGGATGAGCAACTCATCGTCAATGACAAGAATTTTTGCGGACATAATGTTCGTACTGTAACATTTTTCAGGATAGCGGGAAAACAGGAACCAGCGTGATCACTCTATGAGGACTAAAAGCTTTTGAGCTCTATGAGGTTCCTTGAAAGCGTTATCCTGCCCTTGCGCTCAAAGTCCTTAAGAAGCCTGCTCACAACTTCCCGGGACGTGCCGAGGTCATCGGCGATCTTCTGATGCGTTGCAGCCAGCCTGTTATCTCCGGATTTCTCAACAATATAATCCATCAGCCTGCGGTCCATGCGGCCGAACGCGATCTCTTCGACAAGGGCCATCACCTCAGCAAGCCTCTGACTCAGGATATTGAAAACAAAGTTTCTCATCTCCTCGTAATCCGCAACCAGCCTCCTGAAGTCATTCGAGGGGATAAGGAGCATTTCGCCCGCTTCCATAGCAACCGCCTCGGCAGGGTAGGAAAGGTTCGAAAGGATGCAGGATGCGTTAAGAATACAGGTCTCACCCCTTCCTATCTCATAGAGTGTTATCTCTCTTCCGCCCTCGCCAGTCTTGTAAACTCTGATATCACCGGACAGCAGAAAGGCAATTGCAGCGCAGGCATCGCCATCCCGGTATACCTGCAGGTCTTTAGGGAATTTCTGGAAGCGCGCAGCAGAAAGCAGGTCAGCGGTCAGCTTGTCCGTTGCTTTTGCAAAGAGGGGGAAGGCGTCAGTGAACTGTTTTTTTGTGACCGTTTCCATGGACATTCTCCTTTCTCCGGAGATTCTACGCTGTTTCTGATGCCAAATCAAGGCAGTCCCCGATGAGCCAACTGGTGAGTCGAACGGTGCAGCTGTGGTAGGATTTCATCAATTCGAAGCTTTACACCTTTACTGCGGATATTATCAGATAGGGATCATTGGTGCCGGTGGGGAGAATCGAACTCCCACTCCCTTGCGGGAACCGGATTTTGAGTCCGGCGCGTCTGCCAGTTCCACCACACCGGCACGGTGTGCAGGTATTAATTCTAAAGGAAGTCCCATCATCCGGTCAAACACCCTTGGCAAGCATTTATTGCCGTTGAAGTGAAATAACGAGTTTGCGGTTCAGAGCCTTTGCCACTCTGTCCAGAAGCTCAAGCTAAGGCACCTGCTGAAGTGCGTGACTCCTCACGGCTTTATATCATCCCTGCCCTTGCAAGGGTGAGCACTGATACGCTTTTCGCCCCCGCCCTGATGAGCTCCCTGGAGCAGGCGTTGACCGTAGCGCCGGTCGTCATGACATCGTCGATCAGCACCAGATTCATGCCCATAACCGTTCCTCTGCAGGAAAATGCCTTCTTCACATTGACAGCACGCTCTTTTGCAGAGAGGCCTACCTGCGGGGGCGTATCCACAATCTTTTTCAACTCATCCATGAGCAACGGAAGCTTCTTCTGCTTTGCCACGTGGCTGGCAAGGAGAACAGCCTGGTTGAAGCCTCTGCTTTTCAGACCACTCGGACTGAGCGGCACAGGGACTACTGCATCCATGTCCTTAGTATCATAAAAGAGCAATAACTCAGCAAGCGGCTTTGAAAGTCTTCGGATACCCAGAAACTTGAAGTGATGAATTGCGGAAGCAATGAGGCCTTCATAATGGGTGAACGCGTGGGCCCTTGTGTATGCTGGAGGATATTCGAGACAAGTCTGACATCGGTCAGCATGCACTGAAACAAGGTGTACGCCGCAGATCCGGCATGACGGTCCGGAATATTGCTCTATGCTGTCCCAGCATTGGTCGCAGAATGGCGCATGCGCAAGGCTGTCTGTGGGTTTGCTGCATGATGGACATGTAGAAGGAAATACGAAATTAACAAGACCGGAAACTATGCCTGAAGTGAAATGGGAGCGCCGCATTTACCGCATTTAGGGCCGTGAGAAAGTCTTTCTCTGCGGACCTTGTTCTTTGCACTGCACTGCGGGCAGGCGATGATGACAAAGTCCAAAGCAGGATCTGATGCTGGCTTATGGTGCTGCTCCTGAGCTTTGTGGTGTCCGTGGTGCGCTGTCTCCGATTGCGTGCGCTTTTCACTGGTAACTGTTGCTGAGTCGCCGTCTTCCCCTGGATCGAACTCTTTCAGAAATTTGATATAGTTATGATCCCTGCTGATTAGTTCAATGCCCATACCATTTTTGAGTGAGACAATAGTTGTCTTCATCGCCCGCCTGACAAGACCTCTTAACTTGCAGTCAGTTCCGTTTGGAAGGTGAATGATAATGTCGAGTTCGGTGCCCGGCACAAAGGCATGGTTTGTCCTGATGAAGAGGCCGTACCGCGAGAAATCGCCAGAAATTGCTCGATAGTTTTTTCCCTCGCCGATAAACTCAGACTCGAGCCGGCGGACAAACCGCTCGTGTTTTCGGCGAACTCTCAGAAAGGCTCCTTAATGAGTATCAGTTCATCTCTTTTTTGTCCTGTTGAAACAATAGATGCCTTAACCCCTATGAGCTCTTCAATACGCTTTATGTATAACTGTGCCTTTTTGGGTAGTTTCCTGAAATCCGTAATGCCAAGGGTGCTCTCTTTCCATCCGGTAATTTTTTCGTATACAGGAACGCAATTTTCAAAGACCGAGAGTTCTTTCGGCATTTCCTTGATGATCTTTCCCTTGTACTTGTATGCAGTGCATATGTTAAGGGTATCCATGCCATCAAGGATATCAAGTTTTGTGAGTACAATACCTGAAAGGCCGTTAATGCGGCAGGAGTGCTTAAGTATGACTGTGTCGAGCCATCCGCATCGCCGGGCTCTGCCCGTTGTTGAGCCGAACTCCCCTCCCTTTTCCCTTATCAGTTCTCCGGTCTTGTCATGGAGTTCTGTGGGAAAAGGGCCGCTGCCAACACGGGTTGTATAGGCCTTAACAATGCCTAAAACCTTGTTGATCCTTGTAGGTCCGATGCCGAGGCCTGTGCATGCGCCGCCTGCGATGGCGCTTGATGATGTTACAAAGGGATATGTGCCATGGTCAATATCAAGGAGCGTCCCCTGTGCCCCTTCAAGCAGCACATTTTTCTTTGCGGTCATTGCATCGTTTACAATAATGTCTGTGTCAGCAATATGTTTGCTGAGCACCTTTGCATGTTCCATATATTTCTTGAATATATTTTCAGCGCTGAACGTCGGTGCCTTGTACAGGTTTTTCAGAAGAAAGTTAACATGAACAAGGTTTGCCTTGAGTTTTTCAAGAAATGCTTCAGGAGTAAGAAGATCCCCAACCCTCAATCCTGAACGTCCCATTTTGTCAACATACGCAGGACCAATGCCCCTGCCTGTTGTGCCAATATTTTTCTTGCCTTTCGCTCTTTCACTTGCCTGATCAAGCGCAATGTGATACGGCATAATGAGGTGGGCATTCTTGCTGATAAGGAGGTTACTGCCAACTTTGATTCCTCTCTTCTTGAGATCTGTTATCTCTTCTATAAGTGCGGCAGGTTCGACAACAACGCCGTTGCCGATGAGGCAAAGGGTATTTTTATGGAGGATCCCCGAGGGGATAAGATGCAGCACATACTTTTCATTCTTTATTACGACAGTATGGCCGGCATTATGCCCGCCCTGATACCGGGCAACCACTTCGGCCTTTCTGGTGAGATAGTCAACAATTTTTCCTTTTCCTTCGTCTCCCCACTGCGCACCCACGATCACAACAACTGACATAGTAACTCCTCTCTTAAATTCGTCAGTCAGCGTTAGAGGCTGATCTGCTTAATGGATAAGATGTTCGGCAACGCCTTGAGTTGATCAAGGACCTCCGGACCGGGCTTCGCATCAAGGCTTACCACAGAGATTGCCATGCCGCCTGCTGATTCCCTTCCGAAGTGCATGCGGGCAATGTTGATATTGTTCTTGCCCAATAAATTACCGATGTTGCCAATAACTCCGGGTTTGTCATTATTATACATGAGCAGGAGTTCACCTTCAGGAACAATCTCCACCTTAAAATTGTCGATTTCTATGACACGAGGATCTTTTTTGCTGTACAGGGTTCCCGAAACATAACTTTCCTTGTTCTTTGCTTTTATCCTGATTGTGATCTTGCTGAAAAAGTCGCCTGCATCGCTGCTCTTGGTCTCTTTCACTTCAATACCACGCTCCTTTGCAATAAAGGGAGCATTCACAAAATTTACGGTCTCAAGCAGAATAGGGTTGAGATATCCCTTGAGTGCAGCAATGGTGACCGGAGCGGTATTGACCGTGGCAGCATCGCCGCAGTATTCAACGATGATCTCGGTTGCTCCACCGTCAAAGATCTGGCAAGAGAAACTACCAAGTTTTTCAGCAAGGTTGAGGTATGGCTGAAGTCTCGGCACCTGATCGCTCGGGATCGAAGGGAAATTGACAGCATTTCTGATAGTGCCATGGACAAGATAATCTGCGATCTGTTCTGCAACGGCAAGAGCAACATTTTCCTGCGCCTCTTCTGTAGAAGCTCCCAGGTGGGGTGTGCAGATGAGGTTTTCAAGCGTGAGCAGAGGGTTGTTTTCGGGCGGCTCCTTTTCAAGCACATCAAGTGCTGCTGCCGCCACCTTTCCGCTCTTCATCGCCTCATAAAGATCCTGTTCATTGACAATGCCGCCGCGTGCACAGTTGATGATCCTTACGCCATCCTTCATCTTAGCCATGGTGTTTGCATTGATCAAGCCCTTGGTCTCGGGCGTCATGGGCGAATGGATGGTAATGAAATCCGATTCCGCGAATATCTCATCAAGAGAACCTTTCCTGATTCCCATCTCCTGGGCCTTTTCCTCACTCAGGAATGGATCATAGGCGATTATGTTCATCTCAAGACCCTGCGCCTTCTTTGCCACCTGGCCTCCGATTGCACCGAGTCCGACAATGCCGAGGGTTTTGTTGTAAAGCTCGACACCCATAAATTTTTTCTTTTCCCACTTGCCTGCTTTCATGGACGCTGTTGCCTGGGGGATCATGCGTGCCACAGAGAAGAGCATTGCAATAGTATGTTCTGCAGTGGTCACCGTGTTCCCGCCGGGAGTATTCATGACAACAATACCCTTTTTTGACGCTGCTGCTTTATCGACATTATCAAGGCCAGAGCCTGCCCTGCCGATAACTTTGAGGTTCGTTGCAGCCTCTATGATCTCAGCAGTTACCTTGGTTGCCGAACGGATGACCAGGCCGCTGTATTCACCGATGCATGCCTTCAGTTCCTCAGGCTTCATCCCGGTCTTGACGTCTACCTCAAGCCCTGCCTTTTTGAGTATTTCTACGCCTTTTGCCGATATGTTGTCGCTGACGAGTACTTTCATTAGAGTTTTCTCTCCTATACCATTAATAATTCTTGGGCGACTGCAACCCCAGTGCCGAGTTTCAAGGGATATCCCATGCCTTTGAGCACCATCTCGACGCCTGCAATGGCGATGATAGTATCAAAGGTGCCTGCATAGCCGAGATGGGCAATCCTGAATATCTTGCCCTTTGCCTGTCCCTGGCCGCCTGCTGCAGTTATACCATATTTAACCCTCAGATTCTTGTATATCTCCTGGCCGTCAATGTCCTTGGGAGCGCAGATAGCGGTGACAGCATTGCTGGGTGACTCCTTGGTGTACATCTCAAGGCCGATCGCCTTTACTGCTTCACGCGTAGCATGGGCAAGCTTTGCATGACGGTTAAACGCATTCTCAAGCCCTTCGGCCTGGAGCAGTCTGAGGCATTCGTTCAGGCCGATGATCAAAGAGACCGGAGAAGTGAAATTCGTCTGGTTGTCTTTGAGCTTCTTCCGCTCGGCCGTGAAATTAAAATAGAATTTTGGAGATTTTGAGGTCTCTGCGAACTTCCAAGCCTTTTCACTGACGCCGACAAAAGCAAGGCCCGGCGGAAGCATGAGGCCCTTCTGGGAGCCGCCGATAAGCACATCAATACCCCATTCGTCCATCTTCAGATCATGGGCAACGAGCGCAGAGATGGCGTCAACAACCAGGATAGTGTTGTCATATTTCCTGACCACCGATGCTATAGCCTGAATGTCATGATACACGCCGGTGGAGGTCTCAGATGCCTGCACAAAAACACCTTTTATTGAAGGGTCTTTTTTCAGGGCGGCCTCAATATCTTCAGGTTTTACAGTATAGCCCCAGTCTATCTTGATCTCTTCTACCGAAAGATTGTACGCCTTGCAGATCTTGGTCCAGCGCTCCCCGAAATTTCCGGCATTGATAACGAGTGCCTTGTCCCCGGGGGTGAAGAAGTTGTTTACCGACCCTACCATGCCGCCAGTACCGGTTGAACAGATAATCAGAACGTCATTTTTGGTCTGGTAAAGCCACTGCAGCCCTTTTTTTGCTGACTCGAGGACCGGCACGAAATCAGGGGCGCGGTGATGAATAATCGGCATTGCCATGGCCAATAAGGCCTCCGGAGGAACCGGCGTTGGACCCGGCGCCAAAAGGTAGCGTTTCATCATAAGAGACCTCCAATGTAAACTACAGGGATATATTTTGGGACTGAAACAGGCAGAAAAGAAGACAAAAAGTAATCCAAACCCCTGGATTCCCAAGTATTATGAGCTTTAAAAGTTAGCATTAGAATAGGGTTTTTGTCAAGAATGGACACTTTACATCATGCATGCAGACTATTATAATTAATGAACCATGAAGAATAAAATAGGCGTCATAGTTCTTTTCCTGCTCATCGGCATTCTTATCGGTGGAGTTTCATTCTATTTCCTTGAGAAAGTAACTGGCACTCACAAGGGATACGCTTCCTTTACCACGCCGAATGTGCCGCGTCAGATCATCGACACGAGCAAGGCATTTTCAGAGATTGCGGGTTCTATTTCACCTTCTGTCGTAAACATATCTACGACAAAGGTTATGAAGAGAGAGGCAGGTCCATCGGCTGAAGATCCCTTTTTTGACCTTTTGAACCCCTTCCGCAATTTTAAGATGCCAAAAAAATGGAAAGAGCAGAGCCTGGGATCAGGGGTTATCGTAAGCACAGACGGTTATATTATCACCAATAATCATGTTGTTGAGCAGGCAGACGAGATCAGGGTAACGCTTTTTGACAAGCGTTCATTCAAGGCAAGGATTATCGGCGCGGACACGAAGACGGACATCGCTATCGTGAAGATCGAGGCAGACAATCTCAGGGCTGCGCAATGGGGAGACTCGGACAAACTGCAGGTGGGTGAATTCGTGCTTGCAATCGGAAATCCCTATGGTCTGAGCCATACGGTTACTATGGGAATCATAAGTGCGGTGGGAAGGGCCAATGTCGGGATAGCCGATTATGAGGACTTTATCCAGACGGATGCGGCCATCAACCCTGGAAATTCAGGCGGCCCGCTTGTGAATATCAAGGGTGAACTCATCGGTGTCAATACGGCAATTTTTTCTCGATCCGGCGGGTACCAGGGCATTGGATTTGCCGTGCCGAGCAACATGACCCGTCTTGTGATGAACCAGCTTGTTGATAAGGGGAAGGTTACGCGGGGTTGGCTCGGTGTGACGATCCAGGAACTGACGCCTGAGCTTTCACAGAAGTTCGGCTTAAAGAGCGAGAAGGGTGCACTTGTAGGAGATGTTGCCAAAGGAAGCCCTGCTGAAAAATCTGGCATGAAAAGGGGCGACATCATCCTTGAATATAACGGCAAAAAGATATCTGATGTGGGGACTCTCCGGAATATGGTCGCCCAGAGCAAGGTCGGCAGCGAAATACCAATCACTATCCTGCGGGGTGGCAAGGAATATGCCGTTAAGGTAGTGATTATAGAACTGCCAAAAGATATTGTTGAGACAACTCCGGGAAACGCACCTGAAGATTCAGTGTTAGAAGGGCTCTCAGGACTGACCGCCATGGATCTCACCAGGGAGATTGCCCGGCAGCTTGGCCTCCATAAGGATGAGAAAGGTGTTGTTGTTGTTCGGGTTGAAGCAGGAAGTCCTGCTGAAGAGGCAGGCATTCGCAAAGGAGATGTAATTCAGGAGATTGACAGAAAGCGTATCGAAGGACTGAGCGACTACAATAAGGCTGTGTCCAGCGTGAAACCGGGAGATGCAGCCCTCCTTTTCGTCAACAGGGGCGGGAAAAAGTACTACGTGACGATCAAATCCTCTTAAGACAGAAAAATAGAGAATAGGGTAATAGGTGAATCCGTGCAGCATAACGTAGTGGCTATTGTTCCTTCTGCAGGACTAGGAAGAAGGTTCGGGGAGAACAGAAACAAGCCCTTTGAAACCTTGGGCAACAAGCCGGTTTTGATATGGGCCCTCGAAACCCTTGAGAAGATGTCTGAAATCTCTGAGATCATCCCTGTGCTTAAGGAGACTGACATGCAGGCAGGTACAGAACTCTTTAAACACTATAAGATCACGAAGGTGAAGCGCATAGTGCCGGGAGGAAAGGAACGGCAGGATTCTGTTTTTAACGGACTTCATTTCATAAAAGACGAAGGCTCAATTGTCCTTATCCATGATGGGGCAAGACCTTTCCTTGAACCCAAGACCGCAAGAAGAGCTCTGAAGGCACTATCAGGATATGACGGTGTCGTAATCGGTGTGCCACCAAAAGATACGATAAAAGAGGTCGAAGGAGCATTGATACGAAAGACATTGAATCGGGATACGCTCATTGCGATACAGACCCCCCAGATTTTTTTCTATCAACCGCTCCTTGCTGCCTATGAAAGGGCAATGAAGGAATCTTTTTATGCAACTGATGATGCTGCTCTCGTTGAGAAAAATGGTGGCCGTATACGAGTGATAATAGGGGAATATACGAATATCAAGATTACAACACCAGAAGACCTCGTGATCGCTGAAGCATTTCTCAAAATGCGGACTGAGCACCAATGAGGATTGGCACGGGATATGACTCTCACCGCTTTGCGGAAGGCAGGAAGCTTATCGTCGGCGGAGTCGAAATACCTCATGAAAAGGGTTTGGTCGGCCATTCTGATGCTGATGTGCTCTGTCATGCTATTACCGATGCAATCATCGGTGCACTTGGCCTCGGAGATATAGGGACCCATTTCCCTGACACGGATCCAAAATGGAAAGATGCTGTGAGTATCGAACTGCTGAAGACTATCGTTGAGCTGGCAAGAATGAGTGGGTACGCTGTTGCATGGATCGACTCAACTATTATTGCTGAAAAGCCGAAGCTCGCGCCCTTTATCGAAAGGATGAAGGCTGCATTATCCCTGACCGGTATCCCGGCAGGACAGATCAATATCAAGGCAAAGACTAACGAGGGCATGGGATTTATCGGCCGGGGGGAAGGTATTGCTGCGCATGTCGTCTGCCTGCTTGAGAAGGAGGGAAAGGGATAAGTATATGACAAAAAGTTCTTATGTTTCTTTCTTCCCCTTCACCCACCAGTCGCTCTTATCCGAAAACCACCAGAGGGACGAATCTGTTTCGAGGATGGTATTGGCAAGTTCCCGGGCAATATCCGTTTTCAGTCTTTTGAGAGCAAAGTTGAGCCATTCATCTGCATACGTATTGCCGAGATCTTTATGTTCCTTGAGGGCCACTATCATTTCGAGCTGATCAGCGTCATAGGCTAATTGTGCTTCCAGGCTCTCGCCCTTCATGAACTCGAATATCAAGTCCCTGATCTCATCACCAAAAGGAAGCGTGTCTGCAAGATCATTGACAGCTTTTTCCTCGTCAGCCTTCACGTATTTCTTGTTCACATAATTCAGATCCCCTGTCCTGGCCTCAGGTAGATCGTGAAACAGGCACATCTTGAGCAGCTTATCATTGTCCACATCCTTTGCAAGATGGGCGAGAGCAAAGCCTATGTACGCAGTCCTGAATATATGTTCCGCAACTGACTCGGAGCCGGATCCCAGGAACTGGAAACCGGTCCTTGGTGTGCGCTTGAGCATGCCGGCTTCAAAGAGAAAATTTGCTATACGTTTCATAATTACCCCGCAACAAAGAAATTTCTATTGAGTTCGCATCTGGGCAATAGCTTCCTGGGCAATGATCCTGACGCCCTCATGCGTATCCAGCAGGCAAGGTTCAAGAAAAGGAAGCGATTCCCTGTCGCCGATAATGCCGATAAGGTTTGCTGCATCACCCCGCACAACCGCATCGGTGTGAGCAAGAAGCGGCAGAAGGTTTTTCTTGGCGCAAATGATATTGGCAGGATCAAGCCTCTTCAGTTCTTCCATCAGTGCGGTAATGCCGATTCTTACTCTGACTCGTTCATCTTGTATCAATGTGCCAATAAGATCATAAAGCGAGCTGTCATGCCTGAACATATCAATGATGTTGTCTAAAAACCCGTTCTCCATATAATCTGCGATCATCTGCTGAAGGTCTGATTGTGGGCTGATCTGCATGAAGAATAATAGCACAGTTGGTTCTGCTTTTTATGTATAATAGGCTCTAAACATGGGCTTCTGGAGGGAAATAAAGCAGGACTATAGGGCAGTTTTCGAGAGAGATCCTGCGGCGCGAAACGCTCTCGAGGTCATCGTTGCCTATCCCGGATTCCATGCTATTGTTATCCATAGGATTAACCATATTCTCTGGAACGCCGGCATCCCAGTCCTCCCCAGACTTCTTTCTCATGCTGCGCGAATGCTCACCGGGATAGAGATCCACCCGGCAGCAAAGATAGGCATGGGGTTTTTTATAGACCATGGCATGGGTGTCGTAATAGGCGAAACCTCAGAGATCGGAGAAGACTGCCTTCTTTACCAGGGAGTGACCCTTGGCGGCACAGGCAAGGAAAAGGGCAAGCGTCATCCGACACTTGGCAATAATGTGACTATTGGCGCAGGAGCCAAGATACTGGGCGCGATAACAATCGGCAATAACGCTGTAATCGGCGCCAACTCCGTGATTCTGAAGCCTGTGCCTGACAGTGCCATATGTGTAGGAGTACCGGGCAGAATTACAAGAAAGAAGATCACAAGGATGACGACTGAAGACGGGCTTGTCGAGGTGATGGACTATTTCCCGGACCCGACGAACGAAAAGATTAAGGAGCTTGAGGCGCGTATCTCGGAGATTGCCAGAAAAATTGAGGCTCCTGAAAGTGCTGTGCAAAAAGGAGGCAGAATGAGGCTATATAATACCCTGAGCGGCAAGAAAGAGGATTTTGTTCCTGTAGCGCCGGGACAGGTAAAAATGTATGTTTGTGGTATAACCGTTTATGACCATTGCCATATTGGTCATGCGCGGAGTTCCATCGTTTTTGATATCATGCGCCGGTATCTTGCGTTCAGGGGATACCATGTTACGTTTGTGAAGAATTTCACGGATATCGACGATAAGATTATCAACAGGGCGAAACAGGAGGGCATTGCCTGGAACGAGGTGGCAGAAAAATATATCGCTGAATATTATCAGGACATGGATCAACTCGGTGTGGACAGGGCTGATATTGAGCCAAAGGCAACCGAGCATATTCAGGAGATCATCGACATTACCAGGGGCCTTGTGGACAAAGGGTACGCCTATGCTGTTGGTGGAGATGTCTATTTTCAGATCGATACGTTTAGTGATTATGGAAAGCTTTCAAAACGTGACCTTGACGACATGATTGCAGGTGCTCGGGTTGATGTTAATGAGCGCAAGCGAAATCCTATGGATTTCGCCCTATGGAAGGCATCAAAAGAAGGAGAGCCTTCCTGGGACAGCCCCTGGGGCTCAGGCAGGCCAGGCTGGCATATCGAGTGTTCAGCCATGTCACGAAAGCATCTTGGCAATACGTTCGATATCCACGGCGGAGGGGCTGATCTGACATTCCCGCATCACGAAAATGAGATTGCCCAGTCAGAGGCATTTACCGGCAAACCCTTTGCAAAATACTGGGTGCATAATGGCTTCATCACCGTAGATAAGGAGAAGATGTCAAAGTCTCTCGGCAACTTCTTTACCATTAAGGAAATTCTTTCAAAGTTTGATGCGGAACCGGTGAGGTTCTTTCTGCTTTCAACCCACTACCGCAGCCCTATCGAGTTTTCGGATGAACAACTGAAAGAGGCCGAGGTATCCATTGACCGTTACTACACCACGGCTCTCCGTGTGCGTGATTTTCTTGTACAGGATAATGCAAAGGAAAAGGCAGGTTCAGAAGAGAAGGCATTCGAGGAGATGTTGGATAAATTCAAGGATAGATTTACAGAGGCGATGGACGATGACTTTAATACTGCACTTGCAATCGGAAATATCTTCGAACTGATCCGTATGCTGAATAAATATCTCGATGGCAAACCCTCTGGTTCAAGGGCAGCAGCTCTTGTAAAAAGGACCGAAGGACTCCTTAAAGAGGCCGGAGGTATTCTCAATATTTTCAGCCGCATACCTGAAGAATGGAACAAAGCGCTGATGCGGTTCAAGTGCCCGAATGTGACTGAGGAGTTCATTGCATCAAAGATTGAGGAGCGGCAGAAAGTCCGGGGCAGCAAGGATTGGGCTGCAGCTGATGCAATCCGCAGGGAGCTTGAAGATAAAGGGGTGGTACTTGAAGACAAGAAGGAAGGTACTGTCTGGAAGGTTAAGGTGTAGTTTTTTGAATCTGAGAGATTAGCGACAACGTTACTGCATATTTGCAGTATGGAGTTTTTCATACATCCGTGCGTTTTCGATAGCAATGCCACACTGCTCTGCAAGGGCCATTGTAAAATCGATCTCGTCCTGACTGAAGGTCCTGTGCACATTGGTAAGCAGTCTGAGTACACCGATCACCTTTCCTTTGGCAATGATGGGAAGTGCAAGGACGCTCTTAATCCCCTCTGCCTCTGTCTCTTTCTTATAGGTAATCCGCTGGTCAGTCATAACATCATAGATCGCAACAGGCTTTTCGTTTAATGCCTCCCGGATGTTCTCCTCAGTATCAACAGGCCCCCTTCTCAGATATTGCTCTGACAGGCCGTGAGACGCCTCCAGTACCAGTTTCTGGCCAGAGTCGTCAAGGAGTCGTATGGTCGCTGCCTTCAGCCGCATGACCGCAGGGATCATCCTGACAACCGTGAACAGGACCTCTTTCACATTAAGCGTTGAACTGATCGTTTTCGTTACGGCTTTGAAGATATCGAGATATTCGCGCTCGCGAGAGACGCTTTTTTCAAAATGGCGGGCATTCATGATCGCAATAGCAGCCTGCTCGGCAATTGCAGCAAGAAACTTCAGGTCTTCCTCAGAATAATCCAGAGGTTCTGCAGTGTACATTCTGAGTACGCCGATTACTTCATCCTTGAACCTGAGCGGTATCGAAAGAATCGTACGAATGCCTTCCTTCTCCGCCTCCTGCCGGTATTTTGATGACCGGTCTTCTGTAATGTCGTAGATCGAGACAGGCTTTCCTGCGAGGGCATCGTCAATGGACCGGTCATACTCAACAGGGCCTTTATTTACATAGCTTTCGCTCAAACCGCAATGGGCAGCAATTTCGAGTTGGTTTTTTTCTCTGTTAATAAGCCTCACGAGACTTGCCTTCATGTTCATAACCTTTACAACATGGGTAACAATGAGATTCAGCACCTCCTCAACCGAAAGACTGGTGCTGATCGCCTTGCAGATATTCTGGTAGCTCTCAAGATAAATGCGTTTCGAGAATATCTTCTCTGCGCAGACAGGACAGATAGAGTGCGTGAAATCACCGAAGCCCTGCTCCGTGAGATAGGCCTCAAGCTGCTCCCACGTTTGATCATCATGCCGAATCTTTTTGCACCATCCGCAGATTGGGATCAGGCGATCGAGTTTCTGAGTCTTAAGCTGAAATGGTCTGAGCGCTGCAAACTGCGAAATGTCCCTGAAGGTGATAATACTGCGCTCCGGCTTTCCCTCCCTGAACATTCGAGAAATCGTGCCTTCCATAAGGGCCCTGCTGCCATTTCTGATCCTCAGAAAAATATTCATGCGGCGCGGCTCATCCGTCGCAGCAACGGAAGAGATAAGGTCACAGAGGGCGTTCCCCTCTGCATCTTCAAACCTGATCACCTCATCATGACAGGATTTCCCTAACAGTTCGAGAGCAGACCAGCCGGTTATGACCTCTGCCCCTTTGTTCCAATACGCAATCTTGCCATCGAGTGTTATAAGACAGACCCCATCTGCCATCTGTTCGATGATCTGTTGATATATTTTCAGTTTTCTGTCAAACATGATATTTCTAAAACCACTTTCTGCTTTTATCTAACCAAAGAATAGTGAAAAACATTATAATTATACATGAGATTGCTTAAATCCTTTGCAATGCACGAAAATCTATGCTGCTCATAACTGATCTCAGCAAAATTACCCGTCCCTTTACCAACAGCGTTATAACGCTGGGCAACTTTGACGGCATACACCTTGGCCACCAGGAGCTTGTCCGTATGGTCATAAAACGGGCTAAGGAGATTAAGGGCCAGAGTATGGTCGTCACCTTCAGACCTCACCCGCTCAAGGTACTTGCGCCGGAAAAATGTCCACCCCTCATCAGCATCTATGAAGAGAAGATAGAGCTGTTAAGCAAGTTAGGCATCGATGTGCTGGTCAAGATACCCTTCACCCTTCATTTCTCTGAAATGTCGCCGCCAGCGTTCGTGAAGAAGATCCTTTGTGACCTCCTCGGCACGAAGGAGATCTTTGTAGGATGCAACTACCGTTTTGGCAAGGGAAGGGAAGGCACTACAGAAACCCTGAAGCAGATGGGTGAGGAATTCGGCTTTAAGGTTAACGAGGTGGAGCAGATCTTTCTGAGAAGCGAAGTGATCAGCAGCACCAAGATCAGACAGTTGCTGAAAGCCGGAGAAGTTGAGCATGCAGCAGGACTTTTAGGCAGACCTTATGCTATAACCGGCATTGTGATCAAGGGTGATAGCAGGGGGAAAACCCTCGGCTTTCCAACAGCAAACATTGCCTCAAAACATGCAATCATACCTGCAGATGGTGTGTACGCAGTGAAACTCTCTGCAAGGGATACCTGTTATGACGGGGTCGTTAATATCGGCCTCAGACCTACGTTTAATGCAAAGTCTCTTGCGATCGAGGTGCATGTCTTTGACTTTAATGAAGACCTGTACGGCGAGGAAGTGACGATCTATTTCATTAAGAAACTGCGGCAGGAAATGAAGTTCGATTCCGCTGATGCGCTGATCACTCAGATCAGCAAAGATATTGCCGAAGCAAAAGCAGTGCTTGCAGAAAATCCTGATTGCGTTGACCTAAGCTTTTAATATTCAATAAGCATTTCAAAACAGTTTTTTTCTTACCATAAGCCAAAGCGAACTAACTTTTACGGCTATGCACTAACAAGCTGAACCTGCTTCGCCTGCACTCGCGTAGACCACGCAGTTTCGTCCTGCCCGCTTGGCCTCGTATAGGGCCTTGTCCGCTTCGTTGATCAGGGCAGTGCCGGTCATCCCCGATTCCGGGTTGGCGATACCGCAGCTAAAAGTAACATTAAAGGTGACACCCATATGAGTGTGGCAGATCTTTGAGAAATCCTCCCTCAGTTCGTTCAATATCCTGTGCGCCGTCTGCCCGTCGGTATCAGTGAGAATGACTGCGAACTCTTCTCCCCCGAAACGACCCACAATATCCGTTGTTCTCAGCCTCTGCTTCAGCAGGCGGGAAAGACTTTTGAGGACCTGGTCACCGACCGGATGGCCATAGGTATCGTTTACAGACTTAAAAAGGTCTATATCGATCAGGGCAAAGGAGAGTTCACTCTTTTGACGCGTGGTGCGAGAGACTTCGATGTCTAACTGCTCCTTTGTCTTCGTGTGGTTTAAAAGTCCTGTTAACCCATCATACAGCATAAAGGACCGCAGAGTGCGGTACCGGTCAGCACGAAGCGTAACCGACGTAATCAGGCGGGCGGGCTGTATCGGCTTGGTTAGAAAATCGTCGCCTCCACGGCCCATTGCAGCAAGCTGCCGGTCTATGTCAGTTTCAGAGGACAGGAATACTATAGGGATATCAATGTACGTCTCATCCTGACGTATCAACTTGGCCAGTTCCATGCCGCTGCAGCCCGGCATATACACATCCATTAAAATGAGCTCTGGCCTGAAGTCGATCATGCTCTCCAGCGCCCGCTCAGGATCAGTGACCACTGCGGTACTCATACCGGCCTGCTGCAAGACGGTTGCATGAAAGTCCGCCAAGAGCGGGTCGTCGTCTACGATCAGGATGCGAAAGGGAGTGCTGGGCCTGCGAGCAGTCATAACATCAAGCCTGTCCACCAGCCGTCCAACATTCACTGGCTTTACGAAATAGGCGTCTCCGCCTGAGCGCGCTGCCTCCAGTCGACCGTTAAAATCAGAGCGGTCAGAGAGGAAGACAATGGGGACTGCCGTTCTGCATCTCTGCTGAAGCTCAGCAACTGCGTCTACGCCGGCATGCTGACCTTCGAGAATTGACAGGTCCATGACAATAATCAGCGGTGTTGAAGCACTCAAAGCCGCCATGAGATCAACGAATGTGCTGAAAGCGGCTACCTTGTATCCATAACAGCGAAGTTGTAGAGCAAGGCTATCAGTATACAGGGGGTCGTTATCGACAACAAAAACAGTGTCGTTGTCTGAGCAGACAGGCAAGGGTGCCTGCCCGATCACCTCCGGAGTGACCATTGTCACTGCAGCATCTGCGCAGGCGCCCTTGAGTGTTTCTAACTGTTCTCTCATCTGTGCCAGCAGATTGGCTGCCGGAAGAGCACTGTCCTTTGTGGCTGTTCGAAGCAGTGCCTCAATACTTTTCGCCGCGGACCGTATTGCAGAGAAGCCAAAGGTGCCGGCAGTGCCGGCCATCGTATGAATCAGGCGTGCAACAGTTTCAGCCCGGGTCTTATCCCACTCGTCCCTGAGCAGACCTTCGAGAGCTTCTTCAATCTCCCGGATTTTTTCGGGCAGCTGATCGGAAAAAATCTTCCGTAATCCCTTCAGCTTTTCCTGAACCGCACTACTGGGATGTGTCATATCATTACTGCCATTAAAGGGCTGAAGAAGCCTGGCTCATGAAAGTTCAGAATCCTTCAGGATTTCTTCAACCGATTTCATCTTATAATCACCGCGAGGCAGGTGCTGCATTTCGCCCAGCGTGGTAACCCCTGTCAGGAAAAGCCGCAACCCCTCCTCGAAGATCATATTCACATTGTCTTTTTCCCTAGCCGTTGTAGCAATCACATCAGTTGATTGATTCCGATGAATGAGCTCGCGTATATCCGGGGTGACGGCTATTAGTTCATAGACACCCTGTCTTCCCCGATAACCGGTTTTGCGGCACATATCACAGCCCTTTCCCCTTCGCATGCTGAACTGCTGCGGATTATTCAAGATCTCGCTGATAACCTGGCTGTCAATGCCGATATCTGCCAGCTCAACCTTTGTCGGGACATGTTCTTCAGCGCAGTTCGTGCAGACCTTGCGGATAAGTCGCTGGTTCAGGGATGAGACCGTTGTGGAGGAGACAAGAAAGTGCTCGACACCGATATCGATCAGTCGCGCAAACGAGCTTGCTGCATTGTCAGTATGGAGGGTTGTGAAGACGCGATGGCCTGTCAAGGCTGCCTGCGTTGCGATCTCGGCTGTCTCACGATCCCTTACTTCACCGATCAGAATGACATCAGGATCTTGCCTCATGATTGCCCGCAGGGCCCGGGTGTAGTTGTACCCGGCAGCGGGCATCAGGGAGCTCTGATTAATATATCCCCCTGCCTGGTATTCGACGGGATCCTCTACGGTAACCACGCTGATGCCAACCGAGCTGATCTCATTGATCACGGCGTGCAATGTTGTCGTCTTCCCGCTGCCGGTCGGACCCGTAACAATATTGATCCCGCTCGGATGTCTTACGCAGCGCCGGTATTTCAACTCCATCCGGGGAGACATCTTGAGGTCTCTGATGCGGCCAATATAGGCAGCCTTGTCTTTGTCGAAGATCCTCATGACGATCTTCTCGCCAAATATCGATGGGAGCGTAGATACGCGGCAGTCAACAAGGTGCCCGTCAAATGTGCCGGCTATGGCCCCATCCTGCGGGAGTCTACGCTCTTCAATCCTCATGTTCGAGTTTGCAGCGCTTGCCATTACCTTAATCCTTGTGGAAACGGATGAATGCATTTCCGTCGGATAGACAGAAACAACCTCCAGAATTCCGTCAACCCTCATCCGCACAAAGACCTCTTTCGGATGAGGATCAATATGGATATCACTTGCCCCAAGCCTCACCGCAGTCTGAAGCATCCCGTTTACAAGCGATGTTGGATCACCCTTCTGCATCGAGAACTTCTCGATCTTGACATCGGTCTTGATCGCATAAAGCTTGGCAATGCCTCCTTCGATCGATGCGATGGTTGCCAGTACCGGGTTAACGCGGCATTCCGTTATGGATGCGACCTCGTTAATGACATCTTCATCAAAGGGATTGGCCATCGCCAGGGTCAGTTCTCGCAGATCTTCATCAATAATCTGATAGATCGGCAGAACTTTCTGTTTCTCGCATATTTCCAGAGGCAGAACTCTTGATAACGAACGATCCACGATTTGATAATCGTTTTCTGCAATATTCAGAAAATCTACACCCAAATGCTTGCTGAGGGTGTCGAGCATGACATGTTCAGAAACGAATTTTAGCCTTACCAGCATCTCACCGAGAGGAAGAGAATGGGCCTGCATCTTCTTCTGAGCCTCCTCAAGCTGAGCAGTAGTAATGATCTTCTTTTCTATCAGAATCTCGCCAAGCTTGGTCGATTCGTTCATCTTCATGACTGCCTCCCGCTTAACGCTGCACTCTTCAGGAATTTAATGGCATCAAGGCGCGTATTTGCCATGTTCAGCTTCTGATCTGCGCGGGTAACACGAAAGACCTTGGCAACGGTCTCGCTCGGCTTTGTGCAGACAAGACTCCCTTTTTTCTCATTGAATGCTTTATGAACAGCCATGCAGGCACCAAGGCCAGAACTGTCCATGAAGCTTATCTTGCTCAGTTCGAGAATCACGAAAAGAAAGTTCTTCTCGATCAGCTTTCCCAGCTGGGCCTTGAGTTCCTCTGCTGTACTCGCTACAAGATCACCAGCTACGTCAGCTACTACGAAATCCCCCTCCATGCTGATACTAATCTCCATCTGTCTAATCCTCCTTTGTTTGCATGTTTTTTTCGAGTGTCAGAATATTTCTGCCTTCACGATATTCATATGTTACGGAGTCCACCATTTCCGCAATCAGCGCTCTGCCGAATCCGCCCTCAGGCAGTTCTTCAGAATCATCGAGATCAGGAAAAGCAACACCAGCCGTAGGGTCAAATCTCTCTCCCGCCGTCATCATGCGGAAAACAAGGCTCTGCGATCCGGCAATTACCTCGATTTCAACCTCTTCAGCCCCTGAATGCTCTACTGCATTATTCATCGCCTCTGTGACGGCCAGCAGGAGCTCGCCTATGAGCGACTCTGATCCCGGCTGCAGATACCGATCTCTGCAAGCATTATGTACGGCAATTCGAGCCGAGTCAACATTCTCGAAGACGGGCTTAAATTTCAGAGAAATGATTCTCTGATCCATCAAATAGGTATCCGTTTTATGATGAAAAGGGTCAGATCGTCCGGAAACTCATTACTGCAGAACGTCTCGACATTCTGTACGATTTTACTGATCGTGGCTCCGGGGGTAAGATCATCACGCAGCAGGGATTCCAGACCCTCTTCACCGAATTCCAAACCAGCACGGTTCTTCACTTCTGTAAGGCCATCGGTATACAGCACGAGGCTTGTGCCAGGTGAAAAAACTGAGACAGTCGCATCCCATCTGTCTTCTGAATCCCACCCAAGCACTGATCCGGTTGAGTCAATTCGAGTGACATCCTCTCCCCTGACGAGAAAGACGGGATTATGGCCCGCCGAAACAATGAGAAGTTCATCCTTAGCGCGGTCGAAAACGCCATACAGCAGTGTCAGAAACATGCCGCTGTCACTCACA
Source organism: uncultured Nitrospiraceae bacterium (assembly GCA_964461065.1). Taxonomy (GTDB): domain Bacteria; phylum Nitrospirota; class Thermodesulfovibrionia; order Thermodesulfovibrionales; family UBA6898; genus UBA6898. Next base: position 9,559 of record CAYWRK010000012.1, on the reverse strand, counting down.
ATATCGCAGATCATCCGGTTTGCAGTCCTGACGATCTCCCGAGGATCACTCAGCGTATAGCCAAGCGACTGGAGAATTCCCTTGCTCACTGCCATGATCAAGGCTGATGAAGTACTGTGGCCGGACACGTCACCGATCAGAAAGTGTATTATGCCGCGGTTCTCCCAGGCGTCAAAAAAATCGCCGCCGATCTTGTCTGACGGCCGGTAAAACGACTCCACTTCGAACCCGGGAAACCGGAGATCCCGCGGCAGGATATTCTTCTGAACCTTCTGTGCAAGGGCCTTCTCATGTTCGAGTTTGTCGTTTCTGCGCGCGAGCTCCTCCAGAAGCTGCTGGTTCTGCTTTTTGAGAAAGTGTTTTTCAAGCGCCTTTTCTACTGATATGCCGATGGTATCCTGGATATTTTCGTCCTTAAGGATATAATCACTGGCCCCTGTTTTCATGGCCTGGATTGCGGTTGTAACCTCACTGTTCCCGGTCAGAATTATGATCGGCACGTCGTGTCCTGTATTGCGGATGGCCTTGATCAGGCCCAGACCATCCATCTCAGGCATGTTCATGTCCGAGACAATGAGGCTGATACCGTCTCCGGAACCGAATATTTTCAAAGCCTCAGCTCCATTTTCGGCCATGTCGACAGAATACCCCTCGTCCTGCAGGATCATCGCAATCATCTCCCGCACAAGCGGATCATCATCAGCCACCAGTATGGTTACATTTTCAGTATTCGGTTTCATATATTTTTTCCTTTCCCGATAAGGTTCTGCACCGTGTCAACGAGGTTGCTTTGATCAAATGACCCTTTAATGATATACGCATTTGCGCCAACGCTGATGCCGCGACGCTTGTCTTCTTCCTTTTCCCTCGACGTTACAATAATGATAGGGACGTGCTTATAAGAATTATCTGCCCTCAGTCGCTCGGTGAGCGAAAAACCATCAAGCCGCGGCATCTCCACGTCAGTGATAACCAGATCGTATCTCGACTGCTCTGTTTTTTCAAGGGCCTCTAAACCATCTCCTGCAAGGGTCACCCGGTAACCGTACGCCTCGAGGATGCTTTTCTCGATCTCCCGTGTATTGATGGAGTCATCTACGACCAGGATATGGATCTCCTGCTCCGCAGCATCATCTTCACGGCTTGTCGGCCGAACCACGCCTGCATTCTTGGCAGTCTCCATAAGCGCAGGCACATTAAGGATGTTGATGATTTCGTTCTTCCCCGATATAGTAACTCCCGCAACAAGCCGGACTCTCTGCAGGTGGTCGGGCAGCGGCTTGATCACCATGTTCTCCTCGTCTAAAATGGCATCGACAATGAAGCCTATTTTCTCCGAAGCGACCTGCACAATCAGAATGAGCAGGGTTTCCGGCTTTTTAATTCCGTTGTTCCCGATGTTTAGAACGCCGTCCATTTCGGCAATCGGAATGAACTCTTCACGCAGTCGCAGCGCCTTCCGGCCGACTACATCAATGATTTCGGTTGCCTTTATTTTAATGATCTCAATCACATAGTGCGAGGTGATGCCAAACTCTATTCCCTGACAGGAAATAAGCAGGATCCGCATGATTGCAAGAGACATGGGAAGTCTGATGAAGAAGGAGCTCCCAACTCCCTCTTGGGTGCTGATATGCACCGTTCCCTTCAGATCTTCGACTATGTTCCTTTTTACCACATCCATGCCAACTCCCCTGCCCGAGATGTCTGTGATGATGCCGCTGGTACTGAAGCCGGGAAGGAAGATCAGGTCGAGCAGTGCCTCCTGCGGCATACTGTCGAGAGCGGCCTCATCAAAAAGCTTCTTTGAAAGAGCCTTTTCCTTTATTTTTGTGGTCGAAATTCCTGAGCCGTCGTCGCATAGTTCAATAAGGATGTTTCCTGCGTCATAAGCAGCAGACAACCGCACCGTTCCCCTTGGTGCTTTACCGGCTGCCCGGCGAACCTGCGGGTCTTCAATCCCATGATCGATCGAATTTCTGAGCATATGCACGAGAGGGTCGCTCAATTTTTCGACCATTTTTTTATCAAGCTCGATTCCGCCGCCTTCCACCTCAAAGTCCACGTCCTTGCCAAGAGAGTTCGAAATGTCCCGCACCAGCCTGTGCAGAGGGTCGAAGGCCGTAGAAAGGGGTACCATCCTCAGCATAAGAGCCTTTTCCTGAAATTCAGTTGTAAGGATGTCCTGCAGAGTTTTGTCCTGCCTCATCACCGACAGGAGCTGTTTCAGTCCCAGATGCAGAGACCGGGCATTGATAAGAGACGGACCATCGCAGACCCGGGAGCAGATGTCCAGAGTTCGCTTCGCTTCACGCTCCAAAGCGCTGATATCTATGATGCGCTGCTTGAGCTTATTCTGATGTGATACGACTTCGCCCATCAGCCGTATCAGGTCGTCGAGCTTTTCGGATTTCACCCGAATGCTCTCAGAGGCGGTTGGCTTTGCCTTTTGAGGGGCAGTCGGCTTAACGCTCTCTGCTGGGGTAGTGGGTGCAACAGCGCAAACAGACGGGGTATTTCTCTCCTGAGCCTCAATGCCTGCTGCTGGTGATCCAGGGGCGATTGCGCCCTCGGCCGCCTGAGTAAGTGACTCGCAGAGGGAAACATTGTCCAGAGTGATCTGTTCTCCTGCAGACACGTTCTGTATCATGGCGGATACAGCGTCAACACCCCTGAACAAAAGGCCTGCAAGCTCCTGGGTATGAATAATCCGTTTTTCACGCAAAGCCCCAAGGGCATCTTCCAGCTTGTGAGCAACATCGGTTATGGCGGTCAGCTTCAACATGCGCGAGGATCCCTTAATGGTATGCGCAGCCCTGAAGATCGCGTTGATGGTCTCCTCGTCGCCAGGATTCTTCTCAAGCTCAACGAGCCCCTGGTTGAGAGCCTCGATATGATCGCGGGCTTCTTCTACAAATCTGGCGATGAATTTTTTGACATCGAATGCCATCTCTATCTCCCTGCTATGCCCTGCCTCGCTTCATATCAGCGAGGTTATGTCTGCACAGATGTATGACCTGTTCCATGGGGAACGAAAGGGAAAAGAACGTAAGTCCATGATCAGAAAATCCCTTCTCTTCCAGCAGTTTTATCACAATTTCGAACTCGCGGCCGGACAACTTCTTGTCGCCTGCAGATCGGTAGATCTCCGCGAGATAGAAGTGGGCGAGCCAGCAGGACGATTTGATATATACCGCCTCATTGAACCTTTTCTTTGATTCCTCAAAATCCCCCCGAATTTTAGCGATCAGACCGAGCAGGAGATGTCCTTCGAGAGACCACTGGTCAAGTTCCATGCTACTGCGGCACTCAACTTCTGCCTCATCGAGCCTCTGCAGGTTGATCAGGATACCGGCCCTCAGCATGCGGGCCTTTATGAATGAGGCCTGCATGCTGAGGATCTGTTCCGTAAGCTGCAGCGCATCTTCATATTTCTTCTTTTCCGCGAGTCCGAGTGCCCGGTCGAAGATCTGGTGTGGTGTGTCCTTTGTTCTTATTGCCATATATTTTGTTTTGGCTTTGGCTGTTCCGGCAAGTCCTGTCATCGCATGGGCTGCAGATCTGTTCTTGCTGCAGGAGGGTTTTCTTCTCTCCTCTATCTGCATCTCAACACCCTTACGGTAAAGAAAGACTCCTCCCTTTTCAATAAGAGAGAGAGCTCCACCATCATGAATGAACGTTTCTGCAGAGCTCAGGAAAAGATAACCCTTTTCGTTCAGCATGTCGGACAGGGTTTTGAAAATGCGTTTCTGGGCCTCTGGCTCAAAATAGATGGATACGTTTCGATAGAAGATGATGTCTGCGCTTCTGACTGCGTCAGGATATGAATCGCTGAAGACGTTTAGACGCAGGAAGTCAACACTCTGCCGGACAGCATCCTTGATCCTGTAGCTGTTTCCCTGTGCGTCAAAAAAACTCTTTTGTATATGGTCAGGAACTCCCCGGAAGGAATGATCAGCATAAACGCCTGCTCTGGCCCTGCGGAGCGCTTCTTCATCGATATCAAATCCTACAACAGAAAACATGCTGATGAACTCCGGCCCGAACGCTGATGCAAGGGCAATGGCGATCGAGTATGGTTCCTCGCCAGTCGCACAACCTGCGCATACAATTCTGATCTTTCGATTTTTTATCTTTGATGATAATTCTGGTATCAACGTTTCCGTGAGGATTTTGAAGTGCACTGCTTCCCGATAAAAGTACGTCTCCTTCACGGTGATCAGGCTCAAGAGCCTGTTAAACTCATCCGGCTCACAAGAAAGGAGGTTAAGATATGCATCATGAGAGGTGACTGCCCGCTCGGACAATCTTGTTTTGATACCTTCAGCGAGCAGAACCTCGCGGGAATCTTCGAACGAAAGTCCGCATTTCTCCTTGATCAGTGATTTGAAAGGTGCTAAGAGCATTGACTTGTCCCCGCAGTAGAAGTAAATGCGCAGGCTGTTGCTTTCACGATCTCCCCACTGATAGCATCCAGCGGAAGCACTGTATCAATGCCGCCGTTTTCTATAGCAAGCTTCGGCATCCCGAAGACGACGGACGTATTTTCATCCTGGGCGATCGTCCAGCCCCCGGCTTCCCGAATCTTTGTTATTCCGGCAACACCGTCATTTCCCATGCCTGTGAGGATTACGCCGATGGCCTTTCTCCCGAAAGCATCTGCCACAGACGACAGCAATATGTCGCACGATGGCCGATATATGTCATCTGCATGCCGCTCTACAAAGATGATCTTCTTCGAGCGGTCGATCTTCATATGATTTTCGGATGGGCAGAGATAGGCTGTGCCGGGCTTGAGATGTTCCCCCTGCACTGCCATTTTGAGCTCGACCCGTGACAGCGTTCTGAGCCAACTGACCATTCCGCTGACAAACCCGTCAGAGATATGCTGGGCAATTACGATCGGCGCAGGGAACTTCTCAGGCAGGTGCGATAATATGATCGACAGAGCACCCGGCCCGCCGGTTGACGAGGCAATGGCGACTATCTTATCCGAGAAATTTCCACTGAAGGCCAGCGTCTCCGGTCCAGTGGGATGCCTCCGGGGCAGCCTGCCGGAAATATGAGAAATAACCCTGACCTTAGACATAAGCTTGAGCTTTGCCACGAACTCGCGAGCGGTCTCGATGTTCAGTTCAGGCTTCAGCATGAGGTCAAGAGCACCATGTGATATGGCAGCATAAGCAGTCTCTGCATCTCCCCTGGATGTTACGACGAGTATCGGGACTGCGCTGGTGGCCATTATCTGCTCGATTGCCTGAAGCCCGTCCATTATGGGCATTTCAATGTCCATGGTTATAATGTCCGGATGAAGACTCCGGGCTTTTTCGACCGCCTCCAGGCCGTTTGATGCTTCCCCGGCAACCTCTATTTCATGGTCCATCTCAATGATTGATCTGATCAGGCTCCTCACCAGAAGGCTGTCGTCAACTATGAGAACACGTATCTTCTTCATCCTGTCTATGCTTTGACGCTATCCTCTGCTGATCCTGGCAATACAACGTCGCCCTTATACCCAACTTTTTTCAGTATCTCGGCAAGGCTCTCGGACAGAGCTGCAAGCTGAAAACTTATGGTGCCAAGTGATTCAACAGAGGAAGACGTTGTGCTTGCGCCCTGCATGATCTCGCGCAGAGCGATCACGACCTGGCTGTTAGCTGTCTTCTGCTGCTGCGTGGAGAGTGATATCTGTTTGGCAGAGTCCATGGTAGTGTGTGCTGCTTCAACAATATCAGAAAGAAGTGATGCTGTCTGGGAGGAAAAATCCATGCCCTGTTCGATTCCCCGCGAACTCTTTTCCGAGGCAACGGCGAGGTTATTAACAGCCTCCTGGATCTCATTGATCTTCCCCTCGATCTCGCCTGTGGATTCTGTAACGCTGTCAGCAAGCCTTCGGATCTCCGCTGCGACAACGCCGAACCGTTTCCCTGCCTCGCCTGCACTTGACGCCTCAAGCGCAGCATTGAAGGCTAACAGCTTTGTATGATCAGCAATGGAGTTGATGATCTCCATTACCTTTGTGATCTCCCGGGACTTCTTGCCGAGATCAAGAATCTCCTGGGCACTTTTCTGGCTATCTCCGTGGATCTCGGCCATCTTCATCATCATTGATTCAATCGCGGTTGCGCCCTTTTTTGTGTCCTCCCAGGTCTTCTGAGCAGTATCTACGACTGCTTTTGCATGTTCGGCAATCTGTGTTGAGGATGCAGAGAGTTCCTCGGTCGTTGATGTAATCTCAGATATGGAAGCTGACTCATCGGAGGAGATCGCAGCATATTGCTCTACTGTTATCGACAGCATGCCTGCACAAGACCCCATATTTTTTACAACATCAGATGCCTTCTCAATGTTGTCATATAACCTTTTCTGAACGCGGCTGATCATATATCCTGTGCAGATAAGGAGCAGAATGGAAAGCAAGCCGGCCCGCATCATGAAGAGCCGTGATGTTTCCGATGCAAGGGCCCGTTCCCGGGCCAGCATTCCGTTTCTGTCCATAAAAAGCCTGACAGCAGCATCGCTATCATCCCGCAGGGCCTTTTCGTAGGCCTCCATATGCTTTTCTCCGCCGGTTTTGATCGCAGACAGGGAAATCAGTGTGAAGGCAACGATGGCAAGGACCAGCGGAACTATAAGCAACAGCATAAGCTGGTTCTTGGATGTTGTTTTGTTTTGCACTAATACTGTTTTATGCATATCTTGGGTTCCTCTCTTTCAAGCGGTTGCAACCGCTTCGCATGGATTCAGGCCTTTCAGCCGGTATGGATCGATGAGCAGAACTATCGCTTTTTCGTGCGGCACAACCCCACAGAAGATGCTCGGCCCTGAAAAACAAGAAAGAGGCTCAGGGATCGGCTGTATGGCCTCAATCGGAACTGTAATAATCGCATCGAGCCCATCAACCCTTATCCCGCAGGCCTGATTCTTGAGCAAAATAACGGTTGAGTATAAAGCAGATGCCCCTTCGTCCAGTAGATGGACTTCGTTTAGCGTGACGCAGAAAATTCCCTGCTGCTCGGCCTGCTCTGCGCTTATAATGCAGTCAACCTGGACCGTGTCAAGCGCGATTTTTATCTCCGCTGCCTTAAAAATAAGAAGATCGATCTCTGCGGGGAGGCCGCTATCTTCCTCTTTTCTGTTATGTATCATGGATAACCAGTCTTTCAAATAATCGACCGATATCGAGCATCACGACGGTTCTGCTGAGATAGATCAGTTCGCCGGTCACGAGTTCCTTTATTGCATGGCCGAGCGTGGACAGCGCCGGTTTGATCGAAGCAAGAGGCATATCTACAACATCAATTACAGCATCCACGAGGATACCTGAGCGCAGACCAGCTTTTGAGGCCATAATAATCCGGCTGGCTGCGGTACTTTCGCTGTCAGGAAGCCCAAGAAATTTGTTGAGGTTGATGACAGACTCAATGTCTCCGCGGTTGTTGATAAGGCCGGGGATGAAGTCCGGTGCACCCGGGACCGGGGAAATATCCATCAATGACAGGATCTCTTTCACGTCAACGCCAGGGAAGGCGTAGAGGCTTTCACGGAGCGTGAAGATCACGACCTTGATGTGCTCTGCCTCGACATCGACGGTTGTTTCCTTCACCTTCCGTTTTCTCAGCTCTTCGATGAGCAGATCATTTCTTCTTTTGTTATCCATGCTTATCTTTCCGGAATCTCTCTTGCGTACTCTGTCTGAAGGATCGCATTGCCAGGAGAGGCAATGTTTCTAAAGATAGTTCAAGGCAACTACGGAGCAGAAATCGGATCTGCTATTTCAGAACTGGATCTGACATTTTTTGGAGCCGCTTTCATCGCGAATCCAGAGCAGTATCTTCTTGGAACGAGTACACCAGTCCCTGACATCTTTTTCGAAGGTCGGGCAGTCAGCAATAGCTTCCAGTACATCACCCGGCTTCATCCTGACAGCCATAGCAGTGATCTTCAGTGTTGGCTGCGGGCATTTCAGGCCACGTGCATCAAGAGTCTGTATTGCCATAATGATTCCCCCAATGTTTTTCTCAATTATACAACAAGTTATGGAAATTACGCCGGTATTTTCAATGGACCTAACACCCTGACAGTATCTACCATCTCGGTGATAAGCCTTACAAACTTATCACCTTCTCCGGCTGAGACGAAATCGAATCTGCACCGTTCTTTTTCTATGCCGAAGGGTTCGAGCATCTTCAGCAGCAGCCGGTGGCGCTGGACAGCCCGGTAATTTCCCTCTTTATAATGACAGTCGCCGGGATGGCATGCAAGAATAATGACTCCATCAGCGCCCTGTTCGAAAGACTTCAGCACAAACTGGGGATCTACCCTGCCGCTGCACATCACCTTGATAATATTTACATTGGGAGGATAAGGACTCTGTGCTGTTCCTGCTTTGTCTGCCCCGGCATAAGAACACCAGTTGCAAAGAAAGCCTATGATCTTCGGCTCATAAATATCGTCGTTTCTCATCTCAGCACCTCTGCTATCTCAGCAAGAATTTCTTCATTGGTAAAGTGATTGCCCTTGATCGCGGCAGAGGGACAGGCTGCAACACACGTGCCGCATCCCTGACAGAGTACATCGTTTATCTGTGAAACCTCTTTTTCTGTATCAAACGATATCGCGGTGTACGGACATACGCTCACACATACTCTGCATCCGGAGCAACGCTCGCTGTCTACCACCGCAACAATCGGCTGAATCTCAAGCTTCCTGCCCACAACGAGCCCAGAGAGAATGTATCCGGCAGCAGCCATGCCCTGGTTCATGGCCTTCTGAATGTCCATCGGAGACTGGCAGGTCCCGGCCAGAAAGATTCCCTTGATTTTAGACTGGGCAGAATCCAGTCGTCCGTGCAGTTCTTCAAAAAAACCGAACTGGTCTTGCGCTGTTTCCAGAACCTCTCCGAGCTTCCCTGACTCTTCAGCCGGGATGACCGCCGGACAGAGAATGACCATATCTGCATTCACGCTTCCGGACTTCCCGGAGATATCCTTGTAATCAATTATATTTCCTTTTTCATCTGCTGCAACCGACAGATCCTGTATATCGTTGTACCTGACGAACGTTGAATGCGGATTTGACTGCGCATGGTGGTACAGGCTGAACTCGTCCTTGCCCGGGATAACAAGCTCTTTATAAAAATGATAAATCCTGGTGCCCGGCAGTTTTTTCTCTATCATGTGGTTGAACTTAAAAGCATACTGGCAGCATATTCCGGAGCAGTAGTCTTTATGCCTGGCATCAAGGCTTCCGACACAGTGGACAATTGCAATGCTCGACGGCGCTGTTCCTGCTGTTGTTTTGAGCTCTCCATCTGTGGGTCCGTTGGAAGCCATGATCCGCTCAAATTCTTTGCTGTTGTAAATGTTTTCGAGCTTTCCATACCCGAGATTGGGCAGCTTCTTGCAGTCATAGAGATCTGAACCGATTGCAACAATTATTGCGCCGATATTTCTCTCGTATACTTTTTCACTGTCGTCAAACGTAATTGTGCCTTCAACCGGGCAGGCCTCCTGGCATTTATTGCACTGCCCTCCCTGGAAACGGATACAGAGCTTTT
>CAYWRK010000011.1:79144-87596 GCA_964461065.1 uncultured Nitrospiraceae bacterium | reverse complement strand
CCTGCAACCGGGTAGCGCCGACAGTCAGTCTTGCGCCGTTGACCGGGACGATAACAACCGACAGCGGAACAGCAGTATATACACTGAGCATAACGAATAACGATACCGGAACTTGCGGAAGTGAGACCTTCAATCTCTCAAAGAGTGACAGCAATGTCACCAACTTTGATGCATCGACCCTGAGCGTAGCGTCTGTCATATTGGCGCCGGGAGCATCGAACAACACGATCACGCTGACAGCTCATGGCAAGACTGGACAGACCAGCGGATCAAATACTTCATCAATAACCGCAGCAAGCACCAATCATGCAAATGCAACTACTAATACGGTTGCAACAACGCTGAGTGTGGGTGCCGGAGGTTCATCAGGGAACAGCCCAACGGTTACGGCCAACAACGCTGGTGTAGGCACTGTAGCCTGGACAAATCCTTCAAATGTAAATACCTCGGATAATGTGTATGCAACAGCAGTTCTGGGGAAGAACATAATATCCAACTATCTGGTTGCATCGGGGTTTAATTTCGCAATACCTGTTGGCGCAACGATCAATGGCATTGCGGTAGCAGTAGAGCGGAAAGAGGGAACGACATTCACCTTTATAACCATCAGAGACAACAGTGTTAAGCTCGTCAAGGGCGGGGTAATAACAGGAACAGAGCATGCAGGAGCAGTAGATTGGGGCTCAACAGAGGCAATAGCCACCTACGGTTCGGGCACAGATCTCTGGGGTACGGCATGGACTGTGGCGGATATCAATGACCCGAATTTTGGTGTAGCAATATCAGCAAAAGGATTGGGCACAACTGGAACGGAAACAGCATCTATAGATAATGTTACGATAACGGTTTACTATACGGCATCAGGCTCATGTTCCCGAGTAGCGCCAACGGTCAGTTTATCACCTGCAACAGGCACGATAACAACGGATGCCGGCACAGCACCATATACGCTGACCATAACGAATAATGATTTGAATTGCGGGAGTGAAACCTTTAACCTCTCAGCGAATGACGGCAATCTTACTGCATTCAACTCCTCACTGTTAAGTTCACCTTCCATAGTCCTGGCCTCTGGAGCAACGAGCAGTGCTATAACCGTTACCGCACGTGCAAAGGCTGGCCAGACAAATGGTACAAATATAACATCCGTAACTGCTGCAAGTACAAATCATCTGGATGTGACATCGTCGAATGTTACAACTACCCTTGCGGTTGTGCCCTGTGTAAGAACTCAGCCAACTATTGCGCTGAGTCCCGCCTCAAGGACCATTTCTACAGATGGTGGAACAGCTTCTTATAATGTAACAATCACCAATAATGATACAGGCTGTGCTGCAGAAACCTTTACGCCATCGGCAATAGCTTTTGATGACAACAGCACAAACTTTAATGCCTCAACAGTTTGCTCAACGCCCGTAACCCTTCTGCCCGGTGCGGTGTCTGCTCCGCTTACCAACTGCGTTACGGTTACAGCTAAGACCGGACAGAGCACTGGCATGAACAATACTCATATAAATGTGACCAGTCCGAATCATGCATCTCAATCATCCAATAATGTGCAGACTACTATTAACGCATGCGTTAAAGTTACGCCGACTATAAGTTTGGCCCCACTGACCGGCTCGATTTTAACTGAGGCAGGTACCACACCGTATACCTTCTCTATTACGAACAATGATTCTGTATATTGCGCGAGTGAAACGTTTAACCTTGCGAGGATAGACAGCAATTCAACGAACTTCGATGCATCCCTTCTGAGTTCATCCAGTCTTGTGCTCGCCCCGGGCCAGTCAAGCTCGACCATTACACTGACAGTAAGGGCAAAAGCAGGCCAGTCAAGCGGCGTGAATAGTTCTCATGTCAATGTGACCAGACAGGGTCAGTCGCATGCCGATTCTACCAACGACGTAACCACAACACTGAGCGCCGCCGTCTGCTCACGAACTGCACCGACGGTTAGTCTTGCCCCCGTATCCGGGACAATTAATAGTGACAGCGGCATCCTTGTCTATACGCTTACGATCACAAACAATGATTCCGGCTGCGCGGCCGAGACCTTTAACTTTGCAAAGAATGACAGCAACGTCACCAACTTTGATGCCTCAACATTAAGTGCAGCCTCTATCGCTCTGGCGTCAGGCGCAACGAGCAGCACAATAACGCTGACAGCGCATGCCAAGGCAGGCCAGACGAGCGGAACAAATACGTCGTATATTTCTATTACGAGCGCAAATCATGCTGCGCTGAACACCAACAATGTAGCGACTACACTGAGTGTGGCATCATGCACCATGAACAGTCCGATAATGATCATTACGCCAACGTCTCAGACGGTTACGCCGGGTGGCACCATTGACTACGTGGTCAAGATCAAGAATACGGATACCGGCGCATGCACACCCACAACATTTAATCTCGGTGTTGTCAGTGATTCTAACCTTTCGCCATCCACATTCAAGAGCTCGACTCTTTCGTCATCAAGTCTGATCCTTGCCGGCGGCGCAACAGGAACGGTCAATCTAACGGTGAGCTCGCAGCTTGGCGTATTGGTTGGCGCTTCTAACATTACCACTATTAGTGCCGGAGCCATTGGACATACATCACCTGCTAATGTGACAGCAACCACAACGGTCACTGCAATAAGTCCGCTTATGCATAACTCTGACAATACAACGTCCGGCAAGTGGGCTCCTGATGGATGGGGTATTGCCGGCGGTAGATATGGTGAGTTCAAGTGCGCCACCTGCCATAGTCCTGAAACCGGAAATATCAAGGGCGTGAAGGAGATGATCACATCACCTAATTCTCCTACTCATGAGTTCCCGAGTTTAGTAACGGGCGGAGCTGTAAGTCTTCAGGCCCTTAATCAGTTTGGCGATGATACGGGTGGACATGTCAACTCTAACCGTGTATGCGAAGTATGTCACACGTATGATGCTACACAGGTAAACGGCGTCAGGCAGCACGCTTACAATATGCCGGCTGATCCGAGTCACTATAACGGTGTTGATTGCATGACCTGTCATAAGCACGAGGGAGGCTTTAAGCCTTCAGACTGCACGAGCTGTCATGGCACACCTCCAGTGAATCTTGCAACACTGGCCAATTCAGGCGGTAAAACAACCGGGTCAACCACAGCAGGTAAACATCAGAAACATGCGGTAGATCTCGGGTACTCCTGTAACAACTGTCATAATGGATATGTCATGCCTCATGAAAGCACAGTGAATCCTGGTTTCTGGGATATTTCGATAGGTTTCAGTAATTTCGGCAGCACAACAGGAACCTATAGTGGCCAGGCTGGAGTCAGCTATAACGATACTCTTGGCTCAGGTGGTCTCACCTGTTCAGCGATCTACTGCCACGGTTCAACACTCACTAGTAACGTGGCCAGAACAAACCCTGCGTGGACTGGCTCAGTCGTCTGCGGTGATTGCCACGGTGCAAAAGTAGCATTAGGAAGTCAGACCTGGCCGACTACTTATGCTCATGCACGACATGCGGGAACCGGCGTCGGCCAGCTCAATCTTGCTTGCGCTGATTGCCACGGTGTAACCGGAAGCGGCCACGTTGATGGAAATGTTTCATGGGCGCTTAATACTGCTAATGCAAGATTCGGCACAGGCGCTGCATACAAAACATTGGCCAGCGGGTCTACAGGCGCCACAGCGCCGAGTGCAACGGTTGGCAGTTGCTCGACTGTATACTGTCATAGTAATGTTCAGGGAGCAGGTGGAAGCGGCACGCCTACGGCATATGCCTCACCAGCATGGGATGGCGGAGGACTTGGCTGCGGAAGCTGTCATGTGAATATGGCTTCTCATGCTTCAGCAACCGGCAGTCATATAAAACATGCCCAGACTCAGGCGATTCCCTGCGCAGCCTGTCATAACGGATATACTGATACAACTGTAGCTGACGGAACTCATGCCAACTATGCAATCAATCTTGGTTTCGGCGGTTCGGCAACAGGAACAACGTATACAACAAAGGGCACCAGTTTCGCGCCTGGCTCAGGATACAGCACTTGTTCGACAAATTGTCATTCGACAACCAATACAGCAATCGCAACACCATCGTGGGGAACAGCAGGGACCTGCGCAACCTGTCATGATGTTCAGCCAGCAACTGGAGCACATACGAAGCATCTTGCAGTATCCGGAGTTGTTTGCGGAAACTGCCATAATGCAGCGGTGCAGGGGACCGATGCGGGAACTGCTCACTTTAATAACGTTATTGACGTAACGAATGGTTATCCTGCGGCTGTTGCAAAGCATGCCGTCGGATCATACAGCGGCACCTGCTCGACTTTGTGCCATTCTGCAACCAGCACACCGGGAATAACGCCAACATGGGGTGCTTCTGTGACCTGCGCAAGCTGTCATGATGCAGTTCCGTCGACCGGCACGCATACGAAGCATCTCACCGCAGTTGTTCCTGTTGCCTGCGGTACTTGTCATACTGGTGCAATTCAGGGCAGCAATGGGGGATCCAATCACTACAGTGGTACAATTGAGGTTGCTAATGGTTATACAGCATCGCCTGTTCCAAAGCATGCAGGAGCACCGTATGCCGGCACGTGTACAACAGTTTGCCACTCTGCAACGCTTACTGCTTCTGTAACGCCGACGTGGGGAACAACCTCGACATGCGGATCCTGCCACGAGGCAGTACCTACGACAGGAACACATAACAAACATTTGACTGGCATTAACAGTATATTCGCTGCAAACGCTCTATGCGGTGATTGTCATGCTGGAGCAACAGCCGGGACAAGCGGCGGCTCAGCACATCTTGATGGAGATATCGATGTATCTAACGGCTATCCTGCAAATATAGCGAAGCATAACGCAGGCAGCGGGTATTCGAGCTGCTCGACGTCATACTGCCATAGCAATGGCGCAAGTGTATACAAGGCGCCACTGTGGGGTGCGCTTAACAGCGCAGGCTGTAATTTCTGCCATGATGCAACACCAACAACCGGCAGCCATTCTCTACACATAGCCGGTGGAGTTAATTACGGCTTTAATTGCACAGAATGTCATGGTCATAACGGAACCGGTTCAACACACGGCGACAACTCGATCACCATAGTCGGCACAATTGGCTATAATGGTTCCAAACAGTGTACAACCTCGGATTGTCACAGCGATGGCAAAGCTACGATTTCTTATGCAACCTCACCTGCATGGGGTGGCTCGTTTACTGGAGACCGGTGCGCAGGCTGCCATGGCAACTGGCCGAACAGCAATGCCCACGGTGCTCACGTGGTCGGCATTCATTACAATGACGTTTATAGCAATGCGACCGGAAAGATAGCGGCTGCCGCAGGAGCTGGTACAAACGCCGGCCATGGCAACCCGCTCTATTCAACAACCGTCAGCTGCAACATCTGTCATTATGATACGGTCACGGTTAATTACAATGACAATGGCTCTGTCTGCAGCACAGCAAGCTGCCATGGAACCGGCGGAACTGCAAAGGGTCAGTTGACAACGGCAAGTCTGGACAAGACATTCCATGTCAACAGAGTCAGGGATGTCAAATTTGCGAGCGTGACAATAGCTTCAAAGTCACAGATCAGAGACTCTATTGCCTCCGTGACTGATCTTAACAATAACTGGTTAAGAAACAACGGTTATAAGGTTGGTGAGAGTTCGAGCGATTCATCAAGAGCGTTGCTCAATCCAACAGCATCGTATGTTGGCGGAAGCTGCTCATCGGTTGCCTGTCATAACGGAAACACGGTAGCCTGGACAGCAGGCGCCATAAGCTGTGATAAGTGCCACACGGCGCTGCCATAAGAGATTATTAAGGTTGGAGATATGCATATAAATTTTAAGATAGAAGTCAAAAGGGGGTTTTACAATGGCTAAGGTAATTGAAAAGCAGCTTAGGGGAAAGAACTGGATGTCGAAGATCAGTCTCATTCTGATCTTCACGCTGGTATTCAGCACATTCCTGCATGAGGGGTGGTATAAGCCTAAAGAATCCTTGGCTGGTACTGTAACCATCACGACTACAGGGACCTGGACAGCTCCTGCAGGAGTTACTTCTGTTACTGTTCAGCTCTGGGGCGCTGGCGGTGGCGGCGGCGGAGTTGGAACAGCCACTGGCACAAAAACTGGTGGTGGCGGCGCAGGCGGTCAAAATGTAATTGGGACGGCTGCTGTTACTCCTTCGACTGTTTATAATGTTACTGTAGGTGCGGGCGGCACAGCCGGATCTGCAACCGGCGGAAACGGCGGAGCAGGTGGCGATACCTGGTTTAATACTGCGGCTACTCTTATCGCCAAAGGCGGTGCAGGCGGAGCAGGGAACAATACGGCTAATGGTAATGGTGCAGGCGGAGTAGGATCTACCACTGGCGGCATTGGCACTACTGTCTATCGGGGTGGCAATGGCGGTACTGGAAATACAACGAGCAGCGGCGCAGGCGGTGGCGGCGCAGGAACAACCGGCGCAGGAGGAAATGCCAACGTTGGAACTGCCGGTACAGGAACTGCAACTGGCGGTGGTAACGGTGGCGCTGGAGTTACTGCAGCGGCAACTGGTAATGTTGGCTTAACATATGGCGGCGGAGCTTCAGGAGCGAGAACGACTACTACAACAGGTCGCCTCGGCGGGGTCGGAGGAGCAGGGCAGATCATACTTACATGGAACGCAGCTCCGGCGATTACTGTTAATACGACAGACTCTCCAGACCCGGTAGTTGACGGGAATACGGTTACCTTTACTGCAACAGCGACTGACGCTGATGCAAACAGCTGGTATCTGGCTGTCTGCAAGTCAAACGCAGTTACGCCTGGCGCAGCAGGAGCAGCACCTTCCTGCCCTGGCGGCGCTTATGGTATTTCTGCGACTGCGGTTACAAGCGGTTCACAAAATACAGCAACGTGGGTTTCTTCAGGGACCGGCGCTCAGGCCTGGTATTCTTTTGCTTGCGATAACAGTGCAACAGGCACAGCATGTTCAGCAGTGAACACGACCAACTCACCAATTACGGTCAATGCTGCCTGCACAACAGCTGCCCCATCTGTAACATTTCTGGAAACTGCCAAGTCGATCTCTACTGATAATGGCAATGTTACATATAACGTCCAGATTACGAATAATGACTCCGGGGTCGGGTGTGTAAATCCACTCACAATCAATCTGTCGAGAGGTGACAGTAACGCAAACTTTACCTCATCTATTCCGGCCTCAGTCAGCCTGGCACCGGCCGGGCAGCAGACTGTTGTTCTTACAGTGACCGAAGCAACGGCAGCTGATGGTGAAACGACGACATCTACGGTTACTGCTGCTGCTGCTGCTCATGCAAACGGAACCGGCAATATCGTAACAACATATATAACCAACAATCCGCTTATTCACAACTCAATCAGCACTGGTTCTACAAAGTGGACTGGTTCGGGTGGTTGGGGTATCCAGAATGGCAAATATGGTGAATTTGTATGTGCAACCTGTCATACCAGAAGCACAACGAATATAAAGAGGGTCAATACTTCGATCAGCTCTCCTAACGGAACTGATGTCTTTCCTGGTAGTTCTGTGACGTTCTTGAGCGCAAAGGGCGGCTCGTCTGACTTTGGTGATGACACGTTAGCTCATCCAACATCGACCAAGATCTGCGAGGTCTGCCATACGTATGATGCAACACAGCTGAACGGTGTTAAGAAGCATGCATATGATATGTCAACAGCACCTATTGGGGATAGGACGCACAATAATCAGACGGATTGTATGTCCTGCCACGGCCACAAGTCAGGATTTAAGGCCTCGGCATGCGACAGTTGTCATGGTAATCCACCGACCGCTGCTACCCTGGGCGGACCGAACGGACTGGCAAACAGCCCGTATGCAACCGGATCAACCACCGCAGGGGCGCATGCCACTCACACAGCGCCTGCCGGGCTGAATTACGCATGCACAACCTGTCATAATAACTATTTAATGCCAACAACAGTTTCTACCTTTGAAATCGACATCAGCTTTAACGCACTGGGAACAACAACAGGGACGTATGATGGCCAGACAACAGTAAGGGCGTACAGTGCAGGTAATACCAAGGGCAACACTCTTGCATGTTCATCGGTTTACTGCCATAGCTCGGGACAGGCAGCAGATGGCGGTAATGGTGCGCCAGTCTATGCAACTCCTGCATGGAATGGCACAGTAGTCTGCGGAAGCTGTCATTCGACCACCTTGGGATCGGCCTTAGGACAGATTGCCACCGGCAGCCACACCGGCCACATTGCAGCCGCAGCGATTTGCGGAGACTGTCATGCCGGAGCTGCAACAGGTATTGCAGGCTCATATCCTTCATCGCACGTTGACCACTCGATATCAGTTTCGGGTACATATTCAGCAGGTGGAGCTCCGGGTAACGGCTACGGCACCTGTTCAACGGCAGCGTGTCATGCCAACGTATATGGCGCAGGCTCTGCAACGA
>CAYWRK010000011.1:0-79044 GCA_964461065.1 uncultured Nitrospiraceae bacterium | reverse complement strand
AGCCAATGTGACGAAGCACACAGCAGGCTCAGGATATGCAACCTGTTCAACGGCAGCGTGTCATGCCAACGTATATGGCGCAGGCTCTGCAACGACCCCGACATGGGGATCGACCGGCAATGGATGTACAGCGTGTCACAGCGTAGCTATTGCAGCGAGCGGACCTGCAACGGGCAGCCATTCTCTGCATAACGTGACGGATTGTTCACAGTGTCATACTGGCGCAACGAACAATACGACAGTGCCGACATTGAATCACATTGATGGCAACATCGATGTAAGCAACGGGTATCCAGCCAATGTGACGAAGCACACAGCAGGCTCAGGATATGCAACCTGTTCAACGGCAAGCTGTCATGCAAACGTATATGGTACGGGCACGATAGTAACGCCGACATGGGGTTCAACCGGCAACGGCTGTACAGCCTGTCACAGCGTAGCTATTGCGGCAACCGGACCTAATACCGGCAGTCATGCTATTCACAATAAAACAGACTGTTCACTATGTCATGCGACCGCATCAACTAATTTAGTTGCTCCGACCGCAAATCATGGTGATGGCAATGTCAATGTAATCAACGGTTATCCGGCAACTGTCGCCAAACATGCTGCTGGAACGTACTCAGGCACCTGTTCGACGACCTGCCACTCGGTAACGACTACAGCAGTGGCAACGCCAACCTGGGGCGAGCCAGCAACATGCGCCTCGTGCCATGCAACAGTGCCGGCAACCGGCAGTCACTCAACGCATTTAGCATCAACTACATTCCAGTCAGCAATAGTCTGCGCTGACTGTCATAATGGCTACGTGCAGGGAACAACTGCAAATGCAGGATTGCATCTTGACACGAACATTGATGTATACAAAAACGCAGTGAATGACCTGGGATACGGTGCGAACAAGGTGAAGAGCACGCCGTATACAACCTGTAACACGCTTATCTGTCACAGCAACCTGACAACAGCAAAGGTAACTCCAACCTGGGGCAATGGTGGTACTGGATGCACAATGTGTCATGACCATACCACAAGCGGCTCTCACGCAATTCATACGGGTGGCGGCGCCAACTACGGATATGCATGCACGGATTGTCATGCACATGCAGGCTCAGGAGCTGGCCATGGAGATGGCGTGGTAACGGTTAATGCAGGAGTAGGTATGAATGGCAGCAAGCAGTGCGCTTCAACCTATTGCCACAGTGACGGTAAGGCCTCATCACCTGTTTATGCAACATCGCCTGCGTGGGGTGGAACTTTTGCTGGTGACCGTTGTGCAGGCTGTCATGGTAACTGGCCAACCACTAATGCACATCAGGCTCATGCTGCAGGTATTCACATTAATGATGTGTATGACAATGCATCCGGCAAGATTCCATCTGCCGGTGCAGTAGGCGTAAACGCAGCTCATGGTGATGTTAATTATTCCACAACCATAAGCTGTAACGTCTGCCACTATGACACTGTAGCAGTCAACTTTAATGACAAGGGCGCAACAACAGATACAACGACCTCCTGCGCAACTGCAGCATGTCATGGAGCAGGAAACGTAAAGGGCAGCCTTGGAACTGCCAATGTTGTAAAAGCCAAACATGTTAACGGTATCAGGGAAGTTGTCTTTGCGCCGCTAACCGTGCGCTCAAAGGCGCAGGTCAGGGACGATATCACGACTGTCGCAGATATCAATGCATATTGGACAAGGACCAACTTATACAAGGCCGGAAATACATCACACGATGCATCGAAGGCTACGTTGCAGGCTACGGCAGGTTTTTCGGCTGGATCCTGTAGCACCGTGGCATGCCATAACGGAAACTCGGTCAACTGGACTACCGACATAGGCAAGAGCTGCACCCTTTGCCATACGACACTGCCATAATTGGAGGATGTAATGAGAGTGCTGAAAATGTTTAATAGAACTATTAACATACAAAGTGAGGTGAGATCATAATGGGAAGGATAATCGCGAATAAGGTTAGAGGGATGAACTGGATGGCAAAGATCAGTCTCATTCTGATCTTCACTTTGGTATTCAGCACTTTCATGTATCAGGGGTTATGGAAACCGAAGCAGGCGCAGGCGGCAGTTGCCGTATTGCAGGCATTTCCGAATACTCCAACTATTACCGCTGCAGCTATAACCGCTTCAGGGTCCTTTACGGTATCAGCTGGTGCTAACAGACTTCTGCTCGTTGCAGTAGAAGCTGATTCAGGAGGCACAAATGCGGGTTCATTTACTGTAACATACGGTGGTCAGACGCTGACACAGAGCGTCGTTAGTGATGTTACTCAACGAAGGATATCATGGCTGGGATATCTGAACGAAACACAGATAGCGGCAGCTTCCGGTACAACGCTGGCGGTTACTGCATCACCGCTTGTTAATACTACTCCAGCAATCAGAGTTTATGCCTCTACTTATACAGGCGTCAATCAAACAACTCCTATAAATGCTACTTATTCAATCTATAATAACAACACAACAGCTAATTTTACGTATAGCCTTGCAGTGCAGGCAGGTGGTTATGGTGTTTTTGCAATAACTGCAAACAATGCAACTTCTCCAACTATTACTGTTGACACAGGGTATACCGTAACATCCGTTTCTGCTGCATCTCCTAATACTAATTATTCAATATGCGGATCAAAGGCATATGCCGCAGCAAGCAATGCTAATCCAACAATAACCTATCCAGCTACTGTTCGCGGTGGTATTGCCGCGGCTACAATTAATCCTTCAGCAGGCGACGTAACCCCACCGACGGTCACCTTTGACCTTCAGGCCGGTTCTGACGCCGGAGACTCAAACACCGACAATTTAACCAACGCAGCCACCCTTGTGTTTGACGCGATCTTTAGCGAGGCGATTACTGGATTTGCCGCCGGAGATCTATCAAACACTGGCACAGCAACCGGGTGTTCATTTGCAGTTGGTGCACCTACTGGCAACACCTATCCTGTTACCGTTACCACCTGTTCAGCAGGTACCGTCATAGTGAGAATGGCAGCCAGCGGGGTTACGGATATTGCACTCAATCCTATCGCGCAGACCGATGGACCCACGATCACCAGGGACGCCACAGCGCCGACAGTAACCATCAACCAGGCAGGCGGCCAGGCAGACCCGACGAGCACGTCACCGATCAACTTCACCGTAGTCTTTAGTGAAAGCACAACAACCTTTGCGACCGGCGATGTGACGATAACCGGCACAGCAGGCGGCACAAAGACAGCGACCGTAACCGGCAGCGGCACGACGTATAACGTAGCAGTAACCGGCATGACAACGGCCGGAACAGTTATAGCGAACATCGGAGCAGGCGTAGCGACCGATGCAGCAGGCAACGGAAATACTGCATCGACCAGCACAGACAATACCGTTACCTGGAATGGGGCAGACGTAACCCCACCGACGGTCACCTTTGACCTTCAGGCCGGTTCTGACGCCGGAGACTCAAACACCGACAATTTAACCAACGCAGCCACCCTTGTGTTTGACGCGATCTTTAGCGAGGCGATTACTGGATTTGCCGCCGGAGATCTATCAAACACTGGCACAGCAACCGGGTGTTCATTTGCAGTTGGTGCACCTACTGGCAACACCTATCCTGTTACCGTTACCACCTGTTCAGCAGGTACCGTCATAGTGAGAATGGCAGCCAGCGGGGTTACGGATATTGCACTCAATCCTATCGCGCAGACCGATGGACCCACGATCACCAGGGACGCCACAGCGCCGACAGTAACCATCAACCAGGCAGGCGGCCAGGCAGACCCGACGAGCACGTCACCGATCAACTTCACCGTAGTCTTTAGTGAAAGCACAACAACCTTTGCGACCGGCGATGTGACGATAACCGGCACAGCAGGCGGCACAAAGACAGCGACCGTAACCGGCAGCGGCACGACGTATAACGTAGCAGTAACGGGTATGACGACTACGGGAACGGTCATCGCAGACATAGCAGCCGGCGTAGCAACCGATGCAGCGGGCAACAATAACACCGCATCGACCAGCACGGACAAAACCGTGCAGTGGAATGCTGCTGCATGTACGCGTAATGCGCCTACTGTGAGTCTTGCGCCAACAACCGGCACGATCAGTGTTGACAGCGGAACAGTGGTCTATACCTTGTCAATAACCAACAATGACACAGCAGCATGCGCTAATGAGACATTCAGCACTCTTGCAAAGAGCGATAGCAATACTACAAACTTTGACGCATCTACTCTTAGTGCAACGTCTGTGGTGGTTGCCCCTGGCGCTACGAACACTACGGTCACACTAACTGCTCACGCCAAGGCCGGGCAGACGGCCGGGACGAATACATCTTTTGTTTCCGTGCCGAGCACAAACCATACAACTGTTAATACAAACAATGTGACAACAACACTCAATGTTGTCGCCAATGATCCGCTTCTGCATAACTCTCTATCTACCGGTTCAACAAAGTGGAATGGTTCGGGCGGATGGGGTATTGTGGGCGGCAGATATGGCGAGTTTGTCTGCGAAACATGTCATTCAAAATCCACAACCAACATAAAGAGGATCGATACTGCTATTACTGCGCCAAGCTCGCCTACGCTTAATTTCCCTGGCGGTGGCACAGTAGCCTTCACAGATGCGCGTAACGGCAGCTCTGATTTTGGAGATGACTCAACAGGGCATGCAACCTCTACAAAGGTGTGTGAGGTATGCCATACATACGATGGAACAAAGGCAAACGGTGTAAAGTTCCATGCGTACAATATGTCAACATCTCCAGCCGGAGATCGGACGCATAACAATCAGACAAACTGTACAACATGCCATCCGCACAATGTGGGCTTTAAGGTTGCGGCAGGAGCGTGCGACAGTTGCCACGGGAATCCTCCTACGGCTGCAGACCCAAGACCTGCAATTGTTGTGGGAGCGCATGTGAAACATCTGGCATTACCGTCAGCTGACTGCGCGACATGCCACACGGGCGGTATGATTGCAGCATATGTCGGCAATTCAACAACAGATATAAACTTTAATTACCTTTCTACGACTACCGGTACATTTGACGGCCGCGTAGGCGTTACCTACAGCGTCGGAAACACAAACGGCGGTACAACACAGTGTTCAACGGTCTACTGCCATAGCTCTGGCCAGAGCGATAGCGGCGCATTACCAACACCTGTCTATGCAACGACTCCGTCATGGGCGGGGGCTATTGCTTGCAATGGCTGTCATGCAACAACAACGAGAACTACAGGTTCACATACTGATCATCTGACCCAGGACACAAATTGCGGTAACTGCCATACTGGCGCTACGGCCGCGACGTATGCCTTTGGTACAACTCACCTTAATAAGTTGATTGATGTTGCTGCCGGAGTTGGTTATTCATCAACCAGCACACCGGGCAACGGCTATGGCACATGCTCAACAGCGTCCTGTCATGCTGATCCGTATGCCACTACCGGGTCTGTTACTACGCCAACCTGGGGCAATAACATCGGTTGCGGCGCATGTCACACTGGCGGAGGTGCTTTAACAACAGTCGGTCCGGCAACAGGCAGTCATGTTGCGCATAACAACCCGACGTGTACAGACTGCCACAATGCAGGAACCACGGCAACGAACCCTCCCGATACGGGTCATCGTGATGGCAACATTGATGTAAATAACGGTTATCCTGCCAATGTAACAAAGCATGCGGCAGGGTCAGGATATTCTACCTGCTCCACAGCAAGCTGCCACGGTAACGTCTATGGCTCCGGGTCTGCGGTAACCCCGACTTGGGGCACGGCAGCCACCTGCGACGCCTGCCACTCGGTAGCTATCGCAGCATCGGGTCCTGCAACGGGCAGCCACGCAGCCCACAATCAGACGAACTGTGCACTGTGTCATGCAGGAGCAACGAACAACACTACAGTGCCAACGCTCAACCATGCAGATGGCGATATAGACGTAATCAACGGTTATCCTGCAAACGTGACAAAGCATGCGGCAGGCAGCGGATATTCGACCTGCGCATCTGCTTCCGGCTGTCATAATAACGGCACAGGAGTTGCTACCGGCGTAGTCGTTGCAACCACAACACCGACATGGGGCACCTCCTCGGCATGTAATATCTGCCATGGAGTCGGCGGACCGACGACCGGTGGGCCGAATTATGCCAACCTGAAGCGTGTGCCGATTACGCAGTCAGGCGCAACATGGACAACTCCTGCAAATGCATTAGCTGAAGATGCGGCATTTGCGACCTATGCGGGTACGGCGCAGGGTACTCTTATCCTTACAACCTTCGGCTACACGGCGACGGAAGTAGCTGATACTGATACCATTACCGGTATCACCGTAGTAGTTAAGGGCTGGTCTGCCTCTGCTACGACTCCAGGCAACCAGTTGAACATCCAGCTTACACAGAACGGCACTGCCGGAGTCGGGACGGCAAAGGCGATCTCGCTGCCAGGGACTACCTCTGCCGCCAATGCCGAGGTAGTTGCGACGACGACACCGACCGATCTCTGGGGCGCTACTTGGACCCCGGCTCAGATACGGGCGACAACCTTCGGCGTCATCCTCAAGGACAACGACACGGCCAACAGCCAGCTCAATGTGGACATGGTCAAGGTGATTGTGCATACCGACAAGTCTCGGAAGATGAACAGCCATGCGAATCACAGTTCGCAGACGTGCGATACCTGTCATAGCACGGTCGTCAATGCGACCCCTGCGATTATCAGTACGACGCTTCACAACAACGACGCCTACAATCTCCTAGCAAAGTCGGGCGTTACCTTTACGTATACCTACAATGCTGCATCGAGTTCGTGCTCAACGGTGAGCTGCCACGGGGGAACAGCGCGATGGGGCGCTTCCGACATGAACTGCATAAGCTGTCATAGCTCGCCTCAAACGGGCACGCATGGGACTCCGCGTGACGCCGTTGTAGGTGAGTTTGGGCTGGCTTACGGGCATAAGAAGACCGGACGGGGCGCTGTCACTCCAGGCGACTGTATTGTCTGTCACCTTGAAGGAAAATGGTCTGGTACTGTTGGGTCATCGTCCATCGTGACGAGCAACTACCATATGGACGGCAACATAGACCTGCGCGATCCTGACGCCCTGGGTGGTGAGGTCGCGATTACCAATATGACCGGCGGGGCATTCACCTTCACGAAGTTTGCTACCGCATACACCGCAGGCTCTCGGACGTCGACGGGCCATACGTCAAACAATGTTGATAATGTTATCACCCAGAAGTTCTGTCTTGCCTGCCACGATAGCAACGGTGCGCAGAATTCGACTGCACGCTCTAACGCTTCAAGCACCAATGCGATGCCATTTGGAGGCGTGGCGCTGGGCGCGACCTATACTGCTATAAATGGCGCAATAGGCACGCAGGGGCTTATCGATGTCAAGAGTCAGTTCGCGACGACAAATACATCTGTTCATCCCGTACTCGGACCGCGTACTAGTGACTATCCTGTAAATACAAGGCTTGCCGTGCCATATGACAACATCGGGACTACGAGAACTGCTGGCGGCCACGTTGTGGCACCCAGTGTTGTTATGAACTGTTTTGACTGTCATAACACCGTAGGGCGTTTGACAACAAGGACTGTCGCTGCTCATGGTAATGCGGTGACGATTATGGCACCAATCTATACTAATGCCAATGCTACTGCTACTACGATGCTCTGCACAATCTGTCATGTCGGGTATAATGCAGCGCCAGGTACGACTTCGCAGCATGGTGCCGGATCTGCAGGGGCTAGCAGTTGGAACAGTGTCAGTGCGACGACTATATGTCATAATTGCCATTCATCGGCCACGACCAGCCCGGCTCGGCCGATCCGAGCGCAGGATTATCATGGGACCAGCACGCTAGCTGGCGGTGCGCTATGGACATGGGGTGGCTCAGGTACGCCTAACCCCGCACCACCAGTAGGGGGGTCAAAGATATATGCATTCATCCGTAATACAAATAACTTCTTTGGTCATCATCCGTACAGGGGCGTTGGCGAGTGGACGACTGGCAGTGCTACATGTCAGGGTGGCACCGGCCGGTGCGCCGGAAACAACGGTACGCAGACTTACACACCAGGCGGTACGTATTAAGCCGAGAATAGATTGACCCTAAAAAGCCCCGCCTCTTCAGGCGGGGTTTTTTGTTGCATATTCTTTCCCTTGTTATAATAATCAATCAGGGCTTTGAAGAAAGCAAAAAGGAGTGAAATGCGAATAAGTCTGTTTTCAGTGCACGCTTCTTGTCTTCTGATTATTACCCTTGCCTTCTCCGGTTGCACCAGGGAGAAGCCAAACCCTGCGGGAGATGTGGTTGGCATTACTAAAGTGCTTGCGACCATTGGGGCGGAAGAGAATCCGAATACCCCTGTGTCTGTCATGGGACATGCTCCTGAACTGCCGACGTTTCAGATCTTTTTCAGTGAGAACGGAGGAGGCGTTGCCTATATATCGGAGAAGTCCGGCAGTTCCAGCGTAGTCCACAACGGAAGGGCTGGCAAACAATATGCGACCATTGGCGATGTGGCGATCAGTCCAGACGGGAAGCGCATAGCGTACGGCGCTCTTGTCGACGGCACGTGGCATATTGTTACGGACGGAGTGGAAGGGAGCGGCTTTGACGCTGTTGAGTCGCCTGTATTCAGCCCGGACAGCAAACACGTTGCGTATCAGGCAATGAAGGGAGAGAAGAGGTTTATTGTTCTGGACAACGCAATGAACCAGGGTATCACGACAAACTATACCAGACTCACGTTTAACGTTGATTCAAGCTTGATAGCCTATGTTGAGACTGCAGAAGGCAAGAGCAGCGGGCGACTGCTTATCAGCGACACTGGATTCAAGACCCAGTCGGTCATAGACGGCATGTGCTCTCTGATGATTACGAATGCCGCCAAATCGAGACTCGCTGCCATTGTCCTGGAGAATGGAAAGGAAAGGGTGGTTGAAACCCCTTTCAGGCTCGCCGGTGAAGTAAAGAAAGCCGCACTCTACGATGTCGTATCTAATCCTGCTTTCGGACCCGATGGGACTTCTCTTGCCTATGAGGCTGAAAGAGCAGGGGAACGCTTTCTTGTATTCAACGGCATCGAGGAGAAGATCTCGAAAAGGCCCCTCGTCGGTCCGCCGGTGATCAGGCCCGATCTGAAAGCGGTTGGAGCGATCATCGGCAATGTTGATCCTGCATCGCAACATCAGGCTATCAGTTCCACAGGTAACAACGCTGGGCTGCATGAGTTCTTTCTCAAAGACGCCAGGAAGGGGAAAGAATACGAGGAGGCCAAATATCTTGTCTATAAGCGTGACGGGAGTGCCTATGCCCATGCGGCGAGGACGGGAGAGAACTGGTTTGTCGTCATCAATGGCAAGGAGGGACCGGCCTTTGATATGGTAGTGACACCGGTCTTCAGTCCCGACGGCAAGAGGCTCGTTTACAGGGCACGCAAGGAGGGTAAACGGTTTGTCGTGGTTGCCGACTCGAGCGGAATGACGATCATGCAGCATCCACCCTATGAGCAGGTATTTCAGCCTGTCTTTACTCCCGACGGCAAGTCCGTCGCTTATGGAGTCAAGGACGGTAATAGGCTGATCTGGAAAGTGGAGAAGCTGTGAATTTCGGTATGCTTTCGGTGTGGTTGGCCATGTTCGTCTTGTTGTCTGCCAATGTCTGTTCCGCTCAATTGCCTACATGCAGCAACCGTGTTATCAGGGAAGTTGCAAAGCGAGCGGGGTGTACTATTGGAGACTCCAGATGCTGGCTCTCGAAAGGCGGGATGTGTACTGACTACATTCAGAAGATGGCAGGACAGGCAGACAAGCCAGTCCAGTTGAAGAGGCAGGTCAGTCCGGAGGATGTCAGAAAAGGAGATATTGCCCAATTTAATTCCCGCGCCCATTTTGCCTATATTGAGAAAGTTATAAAAGACAAGAATGGCAAGCCCGTTGCCATTGATGTGTCCGAGTATAATTATGGTACCTGTTGGGTAGATTTCTCCACGATGGTTACGGATAATTATAAAAAAGTAAGCAAACGTTTAAATATTCCCCTGAATAAGATAGATGGGGGATTCTTGAGGCCAAGATAAGGTTATTGATCCCAGATTGTCCATTAGAGATGCGATTGAAAAATAGCGGGCAGATCAAAAGCCCGTGATTTATCCCAAAGCCCTGTGAACCATGCACGCCTTCGCATAGCCAGTGATAGTTTCAGAACCCTGGCATTTCCTTTTTTCGTCAGGTAGCCGCCGATAGCAAAAACCTTATAACGCAGAGTCTTCAATGTAGGCTGCACCTTACTGCCTAAAACAGCCTGTCGAAATAGACTCATCAGATTATAGGCCAACATGACAAAGTTCATTGTCGCCTCTGTGGCGCTGAAATTATTTACGTTAAAGCTGTCTGCTCCAAAGTCATATTTCAGTTCTTTGATGCGGTTTTCTGCATCAGCTCGCATCCTGTAGATTTTCCATACCAATGCTGCAGGCAGTTCAAGACTTGTGACAAAACATCCATATCGATACTGCTGATACTCGGCATCATCGGCAAAAAGCTTCAGGATTTTACCGGTTGCCTTTGGTCTGCGTGTGATTAATTGCCGCACCATGACCATCCTTCGTGCCTTGCCCCATCCCGGACTCTCATATTCGACAGAGGCTACATATATGCCGTCATCAAGTGTCTGCCACTGCCGGTGTCCGGCCAGCATCCTCTGCAAGGTCCGATGCAGCCGGGCTGCGATAATATAGGGTATCGGCCTCTCAGGATTCTCAAGATGCTCTATAATTTCCCTGCTGAAAAATCCACTGTCAGCTCTCAATAATCCTATTTTCTTGTCAGAAAGCTTCTCAAGGGTGTCACTGAGAAAACCATGGAAGTTATTTGCCGTATGTGCATCTCCTGATCTGAGCCAGCAATTGGCTACCATACGGCAATCTGCCACAAAGGCCAGCAACGGATGATGCGAGTTGCGTCCACGCTTCTGTGGATTGTATCCCCGTCGTGCTCTCTCTTGATTCCCATACCGACTCATTACCGTCGAATCCATATCCAACGTGAAATTATCAAACTTCAGCTGATTATAAAACCACTCATACAAATGTCCAAATACCCGCTGATTCGTCCCCTGTGTATACTTTCCAAAATGTCTCACAAATGCCTTGTGCCCAGCCATTCGCTCATAGCCAAATATCTGCCGGATTGCTTCATCATGCCGGGTTACTTCCATGTGCTCAAATCGGTTGGCCCCACACCAGACTCCAATCAGAAACTGCTCTATCAATTGCTCCGGTTCATACCCTCGGTTTGATCCCTGTATCGGCAGTTCTGCCCCTTGCAATGCTTCACGAAATCCTATCTTCTTCAATAACCTCATCATCAGTGATAGTCCACCCCATGGGGTTATTTCCTTGTCCGTAAAGCTCAGCTGGATCTCTGTTGTCATGTAAGATTCCCTTACTGCCGTATTCGCTCCGAAGCCGCTTCGATCGTGCCATATTCTACCGCTTTTTCAATGCCTTATGCCCCCTACTCCCTAATGGCGGCCATTAGAAATCTTTGCCTAACGGATATTCTGGGTTGATATGAAGTTGCTTGTACATTCAACGAACTTTAACCGGTAAGCAGTGAGTTGTAATAGTCAAGTCCCGATGAAAGTCGCCATACTATTCCCCCTTTTCCCATTTTCCGGCAAGGTTCTGCTTGTCCCGCCAATTCGAGTATCTTGGTGTTTTGAAACTGAAGGCGATGCCTGATATTGATTTGCAGCGCATAGATGCCAATCTCAGGGAACTCAATCCAGATGATATTACAGCTAATGTTATTGGTATTAGCTCAATGACAGTTACTGTCTTCATGGACATAGCTTCCGGAAGAGGCTAAGCAGCCTGCTGATGATAGCTTTACCTCATAGTTTATGTATTCGTCACACACCTGCTTGACACCTGCTACACACCACCTTGACAAACCTCTATTATCTTGTAGAATTATTAATATTAATATATTTTGCAGGAGGAGAGCCATGAAGAACGTCACTACGGTTTGGGAACAGTTGAAGACTCTTGTGATACTCGTCTCAAGCTTAATTGTTACCATGCCAACAGTCACCTTTGCCGCATCGGCAAAAGAACCCGATCCTGCCATTGTACAGGTCAAGGATAATCTGCACCGTATCAACGAAGTTGCAACCCAGTGGGAAAAGACAGGCGGTTGCAGCGGCTTTGATTGTGTAATTATAGACAACCTCGCTTCGGCCGGCAAGCTTACCGCTGTCCCTCCGATACCAGTTGGTATCGGAGACGGCAAATCGGATTTATCTTACGGTTGGACACAAAGACGTATGGGCGGATGTGGTTCGCTTAACCGAGGAGCACAGCAAAATAGTCACCCTGCCCTTGAAAACGTATCGGAGCCATTCTGTCGCATGTATAACGACTCTGTCGGATTAGGTAAGAGTATCGTCGAAAACTGTCGCTCCGGTGGTGATTGTTCTGCCAGCGGCAGCGACAATCCGTATGATTTTCCGATCGTCAACAGTTCCAGCTTCTGTTATCGGCGTGTTGATCAATTTACCGTTATCTGGATATCAACTATTGGTAGTGTGCCATGTCCACAATGACAAAGCAGAACCTTCATCCCTATAGTCTATTTTTAAACTGACTTTAACATTTTTGGTGAAGGCAACATTTTAGCATCCGCTCGCTTTGCTCCCGGAAGACTTGGCAATTTCTTAAGGAATATTACGATTCCGGTGTTTTGCCTACAGTGTTTGTCGGCGGAGGGAGTAATCCAGTTTTATTGGCAGGGAATGCGCAATTCAGCGCGAAAGTGAAAGTCTTCAATACTGTTTAAAAGAGCTGTCAATGCGACTATTGACCATTGTGGTGAGTTACACGATGAATCTTGTTTCACTTATTGAAAATTCCTCATAAACCTAATATCCGTGCCAGGATATAATCCACTTCCTGCATGGTGCCTGTTGTTACTTCACCCCATTTTTCTGAAAACCTCTGAATGGAAACGGACTTTACCTGATCGCAGAGGAATAATAGTCTTGATGGCCAGTTCTTCTGCGAGCCTTAGCGTTTCATCCTTCGACGCATCATCAACCAGAATTACCTCATCCACATACTCATGCGGCAGTTCCTCGTAAGTCTGCCTGAGGGTTAGCGCTGCATTATATGCAGGCATAATAACGATGAGCTTTCTGCCAAGAATCATATTAGCGCTGTTTTCCTGTTTTCATTATGATACGTATTATAATCAAACGGCAGCTTGAAAGAGGAGAAACTGGCAGGCTGACAAGCTGGCAAGCGAGACAAGCTAAAAAGCCGGCTGGCCGACAGGCTGGCAAAAAGCGAAGCAGCAGTCAGCGAATAGCTAACAGGCTGGCAAAAAGCGAACCAGCAGTCGGCGAATAGCTAACAGGCTGGCAAGCGATCATGCAATCAGCTTTCAGCGGTTAGGGGATAGACGTAAAATGGAACAGTCAAGTATTTACATTGTCAATACAAAATGATCGGATGAGGCAAAGGCTGGCGACAATAAGCTGAGGCATGGCGTATCTTTTAGCGAGGCTGCTGAGGTGTTTGCTGATCCGCTCCATATATCAGTGCTGGACAAAAGATTTGATTATTTCGAAGAGCGCTGGATTACCATAGGGGCAACACATGAGGGACGGCTTATTGTTTTGGGGCACATGTACACTATAGCTGGAAAGGGGGAAGAGACTATGAGAATCATGACGGCACGGGAGGCCACAAAAAAGGAGCGTGAAAAATATGAAAGCATTGGTTAAAAGCAGAGATAATATGAAGTTGCCGAATGAGATTGATTTTTCTAAAGGTGTAAGAGGAAGGTTCTACCGGCCGCATAAGGTTTCAACGACTATAAGAGTTGACGATGACGTATTGCTGTTATTCAAGAAGCTGGCAACAAAGAAGAAGGCCCCATATCAGACGCTTATGAATGAGGCGCTAAGGCAATACGCTGAAAAATCATAAACCCCTTTGGGGACATCCTACAGCGGGTCCTGTCCGGCGCACAGCCTGGCGGTATTGTTGACGGCAAGCACTTTGTGATTGTTGCTGACGCAAACGGCAAGACGATCAAACAGCACCCTGCATATGAGCAGGTATTCTGGCAGGTACTTACGGCTGACGGCAAGTCAGTTGCTTATGGCGTGAAGGACGGCAATGAACTTATCTGGAAGGTGGAGAAGCTGGATTAATTGTACCCGAAGCTCTCAGCTTTCAGCAATCAGCTCACAAAAGTAGATATACGATTGTGGAGGCCTCAATAACGCTGTCAGCCATTAGCGAATAGGTTGTCAGCGATCAGCCGTCAGCATTGGAACCCAAAGGTTGAAAGTTTTCACAGCTAATTGGTAAAATATAGTAGGAAAGTAATACTATAGTAAAGGAGTATATTATTATGAGTAGCACTGTCAAGATCAGAGATAAATACCAGGTTACCATTCCGGAGGATGTCAGGGAAAAGATTCCGCTAAACATTGGCGAGCGGGTGGAGGTTATTGTTCGCGACGGAGAGATTGTTATTCGGCCTGTTGTCGAGGTTCCGCGGACACAGGCCTGGTTTTGGGAAAAAGAATGGCAGAGAGCAGTTTCACATTCCCTTGAAGATATGAAGGCCGGTAAATTTGAAGTGTTTAAGTCCGTTAAATCGGCAAAGAGGCACTTTGGCGACTAATATTGTCCTGCCCGGGACAGTCCTTAAGCAACTGAATGATTTGCCGAAGGAAGTGCGGCTCAAATTTTGGACTCAGATGGAATATCTTCTGAGCAATCCGGCGCATCCAAGCCTGAGAAACGAAAAACTCTCCGGGACAGAACAGTGGGCATTTAGTATAACGATGCAGTACAGGGCTACATATCTCATCAAAGAAAAGGAACTCATCATCACCGCTATAGGCTCACACAAGGAGGTGCTTGGGCATTAGGGGATATGTTTGGTATATTGTGTCAGTCATTCCAGTTTATGCCGAAAAATAGCGATATGGAATTTCCTGAAAATGGTGGGGACGTTGTGTCCTACGTTGAAATAACTTGACGACGATGACAAGGCCACGCGGCGGAATTTTGAGGACATCCCATAGCGCCTCCTGTCGCGCGCATAGCCTGGCGGTGTTGTTGACGGCAAGCGCTTTGGGTAGTTGCGGACGCAAACGGCAAGACGATCAAACAGCACCCTGCCTATGAGCAGGTCTTCCAGCCGGTGTTTATCGCAGTAAGTCGGTTGCCTATGGCGTGAAGGACGGCAATAAGCTTGTATGGAAGGTGGAGAAGCTGGAAGGGAAGTAGCAATGCATTCGTAACTCTTAAAAGCCCCTGATTTCCTCTGGGGCTTTTTGTTGTGTGCCAGCCGGGGCGCAAATAATCGTTGACAATGTATATACACACTACATAGAATAAACAATGGAAATAGTATGGGACAAAAAGAAAAACGAAAAATTGATTATTGACCGCGGTCTCAGTTTTGATGAAGTAACCGATATCATTTTGTCTGAAGAATACCTTGATATTCTTGAGAATGCAAGGAGGGCAAATCAGTTGCTCTTTGTTCTATCGCTGCGGAATTATACGTATGCTGTTCCTTTTATCATTGATGAAAACGAGAGGATAGTGCTGAAGACAATATTTCCAAGCAGAAAATTGCATAAAAAATATGGAGGGAGATAACATGAAAACAAAGCTCGATGCCTATGAGAAGGATATTGAAAAAAACGTGGCTGCATATACTTCTGCCGGGAAAGAAAGAAGAAAGCAGATCAGCAATATTATTGAAAGGGCTAAAAAAAGCAGAAGCATCAGCTTGCGAATAAATGGTTTTGATCTGGAACTGATAAAAGAAAAAGCAGGGGAAAACGGTATTCCGTATCAAACGCTGATTACGAATATCATACATAAGTATGCTACGAATCAATTGTATGATAAAAACGAGATGCTTAAATCTATAAAAATTATGAAGGAAATTGCTGTCTGAAGTAATGCTCTGCCTGACGGGGCACTTGTGAGGAGCCTTGCAGATATCCTATAGCTGTATTGTTGACGGCAAGCGCTTTGTTGTTATCGCGGACGCAATTTGAAAGACGTTAAAGCAGCATCCATCGTAATAGCAGGTATTCCGGCAGGTATTTACTGCTGACGGAAAATCAGTTGCCTATGGCGTAAAGGATGGCAATAAGCTCATCTGGAAGGTTGAGAAGTTGGGGGAATAGCTGATAGTTGTCAGTTATCAGACTTCAGCTGGAAAAACAGCAAAACAGCCATCAGTATAGTCAGTTATAAGTTATCAGCTATCAAATGTCTGGATTCAGGTGCCAGAAAACAGCCATCTCAGCAGCAAAGACAATCCTTTCTGTAAATGCATGCAGCTTAACTTCGCGAAAAATAATCAGCAATTGCATTTGTTATAAAGCATAATAATATTGATAAATAATAATACATTATATATAATGCAATTATGCTTATTGAAATAGGACAGGAAATTCGTACTGCACGAAAGCTGCACAGGCTGTCACAGGCTGAACTGGCAAAGAGTTTGGGGATGAGCAGGACGACGATTGGCCAGATCGAGTCCGGCAGAGTGCAGGAGATCGGCGTGAGAAAGCTTATGCGCCTGCTGAGTGCGCTGGGACTGCAACTCAGGGTGCGGCCTGCCGGTCGTCCGCCAACTCTCGAGGAGCTTCAGGAGGAAAAGGAGTGAAGTCGGGCGCTGAAACTCTTGTTGTCTGGGTGGCAGGCAGGCTGGCCGGACTGCTTGCTCGCGAAAACGGGCAGCGTCATGTCTTTTCCTATGACCCTTCAACGCCGGATTCAGATCAGGTTTCACTGACCATGCCGGTGCGTCTTGAAAGCTGGGTCAATCGTGATCTTCATCCCGTGTTCCAAATGAACCTGCCTGAGGGGGGACTGCTGGAGGCTATCCGGCGAACTGTGGCCAAGCTGATTGGTGAGGATGATTTGGTAATCCTGCGTGTTACCGGCGGCAACCAAATCGGGCGTAATCGCTTTTCGCCTGTCGGCGACAAGGCCCCGGGACTTCCTGAATCACCTGAATCGCTTGAAGAGCTGCTGACATATCCGAATACGTCCGAGCTCTTTCATGAGCTTATGAACCGCTATTTTCTGAAGTCCGGTGTTTCCGGCGTCCAGCCCAAGGTCCTGCTTGAAGCAACGGACAGGGCGTCTCTTACAACGGCCGGGTATATTGTCAAGTCCTGGGGGGGCGAGTACCCTCAACTGGCAGCCAACGAGTTTTTTTGCATGTCGGCTGCAAAGCAGGCAGGGTTGCCCGTTCCGGAGTTCCATCTATCTGAAAATGGCGGCCTCTTTGTGATGAAGCGTTTTGATCTCGGAACTGGTGGGGTACCCCTGGGTTTCGAGGATATGTGCAGCCTGCAGGGGGTTGGGACATCCAGGAAGTACGCCAGCAGCTATGAGCGGGTGGCTCGAAGCATTTGCGATTTT
Organism: uncultured Nitrospiraceae bacterium; assembly: GCA_964461065.1. Classification (GTDB taxonomy): domain Bacteria; phylum Nitrospirota; class Thermodesulfovibrionia; order Thermodesulfovibrionales; family UBA6898; genus UBA6898. The sequence continues at coordinate 61,564 of CAYWRK010000011.1, read as the reverse complement.
GTTTCAGCAGAATATCAGGCAGCTGCACGGCAACAGTATTTCCAAATGATGGTGCTGTCTCTTATGGTGCGCAACGGCGACGCTCATCTGAAGAATTTCGGAGTACTGTATGAATCGGCAAGTGGCCCTGTTCGCCTGGCGCCTGTGTATGATGTGGTGACTACTACTGCTTACATCCGGAAGGATGTGCCGGCCCTCTCTCTGGCCGGCACCAAGAAATGGTGGTCTCGCAAGACTATGGAGCAGTTTGCGGTGACCCATCTTTCCCTGTCTTCAGCTACCATCCGACAGGCTTTTGAACGGGTTGCCGACGCAGTAACAGAAACCCGGGGAAGAGTCATTGCCTATATCAGCGATCATCCCGAATTTCGGCAGACCGGTGAGGCGATGCTTGAAGCGTGGGACAGTGGGGTCTTGCAGTGTTCGTTGAAGACAGGTTCTCAGCCTAATGAGTGAATTAAACTAATATAAGTGTAACGCCATGACCGAGCTCAAGTATAGGCAAGACCTTGATAAGGGCGTATCCCGGAGTGTGCTGATCTCACATACAGCCTTGACAGTAAATATCTCGTCTGCCTGGCGCGGAAGAAGGCAAGCGCTTTGTGATGTTGTGGCCAGATGCAAACGGAAAGACGATTACGCAGCATCCATCGTATGAGCAGGTCTTTCAGCCGGTATTTACCGCAGACGGCAAGTCGGTTGCCTATGGCGTGAAGAATGGTAATAAACTTATCTGGAAGGTCGAGAATCTGGAAGATAAATAGCAATGCATGCGTAACTCTTTAAATCCCCGCCCGAAATGGTGGGTTTTTTTGGCCTTAGATCCCTTCCTTGGAAGGGGAGTATGATTGGTAAGCGGGATAGATTGACAGGTTCGCAATAATTCCTTACAATAATACAAGGAATGATTATTATTGAAAGGAGATTAAATGCCTACTGCTACTATCACCTCAAAGGGACAGACGACCATTCCGAAAGAGATTAGGGATTACTTGAAGCTGCATCCCGGTGATCAGGTTGATTTTATTGCGGGAGATGATGGTGCTGTTACCATGATTCCTGCGATGATAGATGTAATGGATTTAAAGTCGGTCCTTCACAGAAAAGGGATGAAAAAGGTTTCGATTGAAAAGATGAGGGCCGCTGTCAGAAAAAGGGCCTGCGCTCTATTGAAATGACAGGACTTGATACAAATGTTCTTGTCCGATTCCTTATCGGTGACGATGAACGCCAGTGTGAGATTGCAACTGCTGCGATCAATAGTGCAATCAGGGAAAGCAGGGCTTGCCATATAAACAGCATTGTTCTCTGTGAACTGGTCTGGGTTTTGGAGTCAGCCTACGGATATCGCAGAGAAGAGATAGCGGATGTTTTGGAAAAAGTGCTGGCTGCACGGCAGTTTCATATTGGAGAAAAAGACCTGATTTATCTTGCAGTAAAGGATTACCGCAGAGGCAAAGCAGATTTTTCGGACTATTTGATCGGGAGGATAAACCGCACAGCCGGTTGTTTAATGACAGTTACCTTTGATAAAACCTTGAAAGAGGACGCCAATTTCAGACTGTTAGACTGATGGGGGGATGCGAAACCGCGGAGTAAAATAACGATAGGTGGGACGTTGTGTTCTATTTTGAAATAACCTGACGACGATGAGAAGGCCACGCGGCTGAATTTTGGGAACATCCTACAGCGGGTCCAGTCCGACGCATAGCCTATGGCAGTATTGTTGACGGCAAGCACTTTGTGGTAGTTGCGGACTCAAGCGGCAAGACGTTCAAGCCGCATCCATCTTATGAGAAGTCTTCCAGCCGGTGTTTATCGCAGTAAGTCGGTTGCCTATGGCGTGAAGGATGGCAATAAGCTTGTATGGAAAGAGGAGAAGCTGGAAATTAAATAGCAATAAGCCATCAGTTATCAGCGATCAGCCAGAACAGCAAGCTATCAAGCGAACAGGCTGACAAGCGAACAGGCAGGAACAAGCCGGCAGGCCGACAAGCAGGCAAGCAGAAGTCAGCGATCAGCAATCAGCGAAACAGGCCGGCAAGCGAACAGTCAGCAATCAGCAGACAACCAGAATATCATATAATGGCGATTTTTCAGTTGCCTCTTGGTTTTTGTCTCAATACTGGCAATTGACTTGTAGCTTTAATTGATTTGAGTGTCAATTGTGTATATAATTATGTATGCAATTGGAGGTAATATTATGAGATTTCTAAGTGTCCGCGATTTAAGAGGCAAATCAGCTCAGATATGGAAAGAACTCCCGGACGAGCGGGAGATGATCATAACCAGCAATGGAAGGCCAATTGCCATTCTTGCTTCAATTAGCGAGTCGAATCTCGAGGAGTCTCTGACCGCATTTCGTCAGATGCGTGCCATAGAAGCGGTTGCAAGTCTCCAGCGCCGGTCTGTTGACCAGGGAACTGACAAGATTTCAATGGATGAAATTGATGTTGAAATTAGAGCTGTTCGAAATAAACGCGCAACCGCAGGATGAAAATAGTTCTTGATACGAATGTTCTCGTTGCCGGCTTCTTGTCACCTTATGGGTCATGCGGGGAAATTGTCCGCATGGTTTCGTCCGGTGAACTGGCTCTTGCGTTTGATGCCCGCATCCTGAGTGAATATGAAGAAGTGCTCGACCGGCCCAAGTTCAGATTTGAAAAAGAGAAGATTGCGGCCATCCTCGATCACGTTGAGCATCGTGGATATACTGTCGCTTCTTCTCCTCTCTCGCAATCACTGCCTGATATTGATGATGAACCCTTCCTTGAAGTGGCTATAGCTGCAAAGGCAAAATGTCTGATCACAGGCAACCATGCACATTTTCCACCTGCGTTGTGTCATGGAGTAACAGTCCTTTCTCCCAGCGAGTTTTTGGTATTTTATAGACAACAGAATAATGAGGCCAAAAGCGGATAGGTGGGGACATCTTAATTCACCTCCTGTCCGGCGCATAGCCTGGCGGTATTGTTGACGGCAAGCGCTTTGTTGTTGTGAGCGGCAAAACGATCAAACAGCATCCATCATATGAGCAGGTATTCCAGCCGGTGTTTATCGCAGTAAGTCGGTTGCCTATGGCGTGAAGGATGGCAACAAACTGATCTGGAAGGTTGAGAAGCTGGAAATTAAATAGCAATAAGCCATCAGTTATCAGCGATCAGCGAAACAGGCTCAAAGCCGGCAGGCTGACAAGCAGGCAGGCAGGAGTCAGCTATCAGCAATCAGCGAAACAGGCTCAAAGCCGGCAGGCTGACAAGCAGGCAGGCAGGAGTCAGCAATTAGCAATCAGCGAAACAGGCAAATATGCTGGCAGGCCGACAAGCTGACAAGCGAATAGGCATGCGGCAGTCAGCGATTAGAGTGTCAAAGAGAAAACGCGAAAAGTGATCTTTCATGGTAAAATATCTACAATGAGAATTGATAAGAGCAGGGCAGTTATAAAGAAATTAAAGGATAGTGACAGCGGGTATGTAGATGCTTCTCCGGAGGATCGCGTCTCCTTTGTTTGGGAAATTACCAGGGAGGTATGGGCATTAAAGGGGGACCAGGGTGCTGAACGAGGACTACAAAGAACTGTTACAAATCTTATCAAAAAACAAAGTTAAATATCTTGTGGTAGGGGCATATGCCATGGCGATGCATGGATATCCCAGAGCGACAGCTGATCTTGACATATGGGTAGATGCCTCCAAGAATAACTCTGCTGCTATTTATGATGCTCTTGCAGAATTTGGCGCTCCAATAGACCTCTTGACAACACGTACATTTCAGGAAAAAGGTTTGGTTTTTCAGGTGGGAGTCGCGCCCAGAAGGATCGACATTCTCACGTCTATTGATGGAGTCGAGTTTGAAGATGCGAATGCATCAAAAGAAATTAAAGAAATTGAAGGTGTCCAGATCCCCTTCTTGTCAAGAAAAGACCTCGTTCGTAACAAGGAATCGACTGGACGTGAAAAGGACAGGCTTGATGCGGCTTGTTTGCGCGAACTTTTCGATAAGGAATAACTGTTAAGGGACATTCTAAAGTGCCTCCTATCCGGCGCATAGCCCTTGGCGGTGCTCTTGACGGCGATTCACCAATATTATATGCGGACTGGGTTGTTCGAACCCATGATTGTTACGCCGTCGGAGCTGTTGGAAAGGAGATAAATCATGAGATGGGAAGATTCGATCTTTGCTGAGGTAAGGAAAACGAGAGAGAGGCTTCAGGAAGAAGCAGGTGGATTTGACGCTTATATAAAGAAGCTTCAAAAAAATGAGCATATGCATGCCAAACGTCTGGTTAAAAAGGCTACAACGCGAAATGTAGTTGCGAAAGCCTCGTAGGATTAGCACTTTGAGGACATCCCATAGCGCCTCCTGTCCGGCGCATAGACTATGGCAGTATTGTTGACGGCAAGCGCTTTGTGATTGTTGCTGACACAAACGGCGAGACGATAAAGAACCATCCATCATATGAACAGGTATTCCAGCCGGTTTTTCTCCTGACGGCAAATCAGTGGCTTATGGCGTGAAGGACGGCAATAAGCTCATCTGGAAGGTTGAGAAGCTGGATTAGTGCTCAGAAACACTGCCCACAAGATCTGTTGCCAATTTGGCACCATTGATGTTAGCATGAAAATATGAGGGGGGGTAAAAATATGAAAACATCACCAGCCAGAAAAAGATCAACCATTACTGTGGCGGATGAGCGAATCACGGCACGAATTCCTCATGCCACGCGCGCTATTATCGAACGGGCAGCAGCTGTCTATGGCGCAACGCTTAACCAGTTTATAATCCAGACAGCTCTTGATCGTGCCAGCGAGATTCTCGAACGTGAGGAAGTGCTCAGTCTTAGCGAAAAAGATTCCCGAACGTTTCTTGCGGCGTTAGAAACACCGCCCATGTGTACACGCGTATTGATGGAGGCTCTGAAAAAGCATGACAAACTTGTTCGATGCTGACTATTGCGTCGCTTGGCGAAAGGCATGACCGAAAGGCTTTTGATTGTGGGGCAGCAGCGTTAAATGAATTTCTACAGAAAACAGCACTCCAACATTGTAAAAAGGGACTTTCAAACACCTTTGTGCTTTCCGATGAGGCTAAACCAGAGAGTATCCTTGGCTTCTTCACACTCTCCTTTCTTGAAGTTGAGATAACGGCTATACCCAAAGAACATTCAAGACATCTGCCGAAACAGACAAGGTTGCCGGCAGCGAAATTGGCACGCCTTGCTGTTGATAAGATCTGTCAGGGTAAAGGTTACGCCGACATATTGGTTGCTGATGCAATTAAACGGATAGTGAATACAGCGCATGCTTCAGGGGGGATTACCGGACTTTTTGTGGATGCGAAGGATGAGAATGCCTCGCGGTTCTATCTTCGCTTTGGTTTTCTTCCGCTTCAGGATTCTCCTCTTAAACTGTTTATTCCCCTGAAGCGGCTGGCGGAATGGAAATAATAGCGCACAGCCTTGAGCACTTTGGGGACGTTGGTTCACAGAGTGCTTTCCTCTCTGATAGCGCAAAAATCTTTCGATAAAACCCAGCCATGCCACGTCAAGCAAGATTAGACATCCTATAGCGCCTCCTGTCCGACGCATAGACTATGGCAGTATTGTTGACGGATAGACGTTTTGTTGTTGTGAGCGGCAAAACGATAAGACAGCATCCTGCATACGAGCAAGTCTTCCGGCCGGTGTATACTCCTGACGGAAAATCTGTTGCCTATGGCGTGAAGGACGGCAATAAGTTTATCTGAAAGGTTGAGAAGCTGGGGGAGTAGCGGTTAGAATTCGAAAGCATACTGCGCCTGTTGACAATCTTTGTGTATATCGTATAATACGTATATACATGATAGTGGAGGTTTGAATATGAGCAGCCAGATGATTCTGCGGATTGACGATAAGACAAAGGATAAATTTTATACCATTGTCAGGCGGGAAGGAAAAACTGCAAGCGGGAAAATGAGAGAGATGGTCGAGAGTTATATTAAGAAGGCTGATATGTCTCAGGTTGTTGATGACTTGTGGGCGCGGGTTGAGAAGAAGGTGAAAGAAAAGGGTTTTAGCGAATCCGATGTGGAACGGGTAATCAGGGAAACCAGAAAAACCAGGTGAAGATTGTAATTGACACAAATGTTTTTATATCCTCTTTTCTGAGTCCTAAGGGCAATCCCCGCAAGATTGTTAATTTATGGAAAAAAGGTGAAGTAGTTCTGTGCCTGTCAGTCGAGATACTCGGAGAATATATTGAGGTGCTTTCCAGGTTCGGTCTTGACAACGAGCCGGAGTTAAGGGAGGTGCTTGATCTTTTCAGACAGCATTCTTATTGTGAACTTGTAGTCTGTGATGACAGGTTAAATATCATTGAGGCTGATCCTGATGATGATAAATTCATCGAGTGTGCCGTTGCAGCAGGGGCAGCATATATTGTTTCCGGGGATAAACATCTTATAAAATTGAGACAGTATGGAGGGATTCCGATTATATCACCTGCAGCATTCATACAATCTTTGGCAAAGCAAAATTAAAAGACTAATGCGCTACAAAATCTGAGGATGTGATGGAATTTTGGGGACATCCAAAGCGCCTCCTGTCCGGCGCATATACAGAGTTCGGTTTGGATTTCTTCCGCTAAGAGATAGTATATGATGCTTATAGCTTTATCCTACTTGACAATACTACTTTAGTATCCTATATTAAGGTTATAAATATAAAACAGGGAGATTTTATGGGTCTTGTAAAAACATCAATTACTATTCCAGCTGAGACTTTCAAGCAGGCAAAAGAAATGTCAGAAAACTTTAGCCAGACGGTTACTGAGGCTCTAAAAGACTATCTTCATAAGAAGAAGATTCAGAAAGCAAAAGGAAGTTTCGGGAGTTGGAGCAATCGTGATAAGGACAGCGTTGATATTGTCAATGAATTGCGTAAAGATGAGGGGCGTAATTATGCGAACCGTAATCATTGATACGGATATAGCCATTGATTATCTGCGAGGGATGGACTATGCGAAAACTCTTGTTGATCCTCTATTGGATAGCAATAGCGCTTTCGTAAGCGTGCTCACTGTTTATGAACTCCATGCGGGCATTCGGAAGGAAAAGGAAACGAGTACCAATGATTTTATATCAGCATGTTCCGTTGAATTGGTTACCCCTGATGTTGCAATCAAAGGTGGGACTCTATACAGACATTACAGAGAAAAGGGGATAACTCTCTCAACTATAGATTGTCTCATTGCTGCAACGGCTCTTATAAATGGACACAAGATAGCAACACGAAACACTGCTCATTATCCGGAAAAGGGGTTGCTTATCCATGTAGGAGTGAGAATTGATCGCACACTATAGCCATCAATTTGTAATACTCGTCAATATTTTTGTTTCTTTTGAAATAATGATCTGTAAGAGGTTAACTTGATTTTACAAAAAATATTAAAAGCTCTCTCTTCCGTGAAGCTTGCCATGGGCCTGTTGGTCGCAATCCTTGTCTGCTGCCTTGTTGGCGTTACCATATATCGTGGAGTTGAGGCTGGGGCAAAGATATTTGGCACGCTCTGGTTCAACGCCCTCCTTGTGCTTCTTGTAGTGAATGTTGCCTGCTGTTTTTTTCCAAGGATGTGGGGTCGGAAGGTGACGCTCACCTCACTCGGCATGATCCTGTTTCATCTGAGTTTTGTCTTTATGCTGCTCGGCATCGTCTATAACAGCCTCTTCTACTTCAGGGGCAATATCAGACTTACCGAAGGTGAGACAGTTCTGAGCGGAGAACTCCAGAACTACGATGCTGCAGATATGGGGCGTTTTTTCAGTTTGTCGAAGTTGAAGGGAGAAACGTCACTTATCAAAATGTATGCAGATTACAAAGTGAAGGGTGCAAACAAGAGAGCAGCTTATGAGATTGCGGTGGGTGAGAAGGGCCGAAATAAGCAGGGGATCATTTATGTTACAGAGAGTCTTAATCATAATGGGTTTTCGTATTTTAACGATAAGGAGGGCTATTCTGTCCTGGTTCTGCTCTACGATAAACAGGGCAGAGACCTTTATGGTGCGCACATCCCCCTCCAGAGTCTTAAGCGGAAGGATGAATCCTTTCTCTATACCACGGGAACAAAAGAGGGGCCTGCAGACCTGCCATTTCCTCAGGAACCGGTAAAATCGCTGTTTGGCTTGCAGGTGGCCTATCAGCCATCGAAGCTCAAGGAAAGAAGTGGGGAGGCTTTTTTCCAGATATGGCCTCTTGACAGATCTGGCCACGAAAAGGCAGAGAAATCGCTTGTTGAGGGTAAGGCTGCTGTGGGAGAGAAGTTTGACGCTGGCGCGTACGATATTTCGGTGAAAGAGATTCGCTACTGGGTAGGCATGAGAGTGAGCTATGAGCCAGGACAGCCGATCGTTTTGGCGAGCATGTGGGCAGGACTTGCCGGGATGATCATTACGTTCTACGGCAGGATGAGGAGAAGCAGGTAATAGCTATCAGCAGTCAGAAATCAGCGAGAAAGCCAGCAAGCTGACAGGCCGACAAGTGAATAATCTATCAGAAATCATCGGTAAGAGATCAGAAGCATCAGTGATCAGGCAGCATCCAGCTGCGGTCAGTAAACAGGAATACGCAAAGTGTGGTAAAATAGACTTACATAATCTTACTATCAGGAGAACATTATGGAAACGACACTTTCCAGTAAAGGACAGATTGTCATTCCCCAGAAGATCAGAAAGAGCCATGGTTGGGGGGCCGGAGTTTCTTTTATGATTGTTGATGATAATGGCATTCTGATACTGAAGCCTTTAAATAGCAAGAAGACCACAACTATTGATGATGTGATCGGTAGTGCCTGCTATGATGGACCAAAGAAGAGCCTGTCTGACATGGAGGCAGGAATAATTAATGAGGCACATAAGCAGGCAGGTGCGTGATCTCGATAGACACCAATATCGCGGTGCGTTTACTTGTCAATGATGACCCCATTCAGACAAAGCGCGCTGCCAGGTTGCTTAAGAGAGAACAGATTTTCATTGCCAAAACAGTTGTTCTCGAAACAGAATGGATTTTGAGGGGAGTCTATGAGCTTGACCGGAAACATGTTAATGCAGCTCTTCGAGCCTTGTTGTCGTTTGAAAGAATAGTTGTTGAGGACGAACCTGCAATTTTTGCTGCGCTGGAAGTCCATGCTCAGGGCATGGATTTCGCAGATGCTCTCCATATGGTATCAAGCTACAGGGCTGAGACCTTTGCCACCTTTGACGAAACTCTTCGACGCCGTGCAAAGAAACTGAATCTTCAGCCAGAGGTTATTCAACCGTAAGCGAGACCGCGTTTCGCAGTTTATTGAAATACGTTTTTTGAGGTGAAGAGATGAAACCTGAGTTACTATATTTTTGGACTGCTGTCGGACTATACGGCATAAGCACATTCAGCTATCTCTTCGGTCTTATCGCAAAATACGACAAGCTCTTTGTTATCGGGTTGTATAGCGCACTTCTCGGGTTTATTCCCCATACCGCAGCTATAGCGTTACGCTGGATGGCCGGAGGGATAGAGCCTTTTATCACCATTTCCGAGTCAATTACGTTTGGCATATTCAATACGATCCTGATCTTCCTGATTTTTCAGTTCACCATAAAAAAGGTGCGTCCTCTGGGTGTGCTGGTCATGCCGGTTTCGTTTGTCCTTATGGGCTGGGCCGGAACGCTTATGAAGGACGTGGCAACCCAGCTTGTTCCTGCACTGCAGAGTTGGTGGTTATGGGTTCATATAATAGGAGCTTCAACAGGATTTGCATCAGTGCTTATTGCGGCAGGCATGGGGTTCATGTATCTGCTTAAAGAGAATAAGTCTGGCGGGATATATGAGAAACTGCCTGATCTGCGGGCAATTGATAATCTCAGTTACCGGTTTGTTGCCGGAGGGTTCATTATGTATGGGCTTATGATCATATCCGGCGCATACTGGTCAAATACGGTAAATGGTAATTATTGGAACTGGGATCCGGTTGAGGTCTGGTCTCTTATATCCTGGCTTATTTACGGCATATATCTGCATCTGCGCATAACCTTTGGCTGGCGAGGCAGAAAGCTGGCCTGGTATTCTATAATCGCACTTGCTGTGATGATCGTCAGTTATTGGGGCATTCCTTTTTCGATGGAAACCTTCCATCAAGGATTCCGGATTGAGCATTGATTGCTTCTTTATTGGCTGTGAGCTGAACACTGAATGCTGATGACTGATAGCTATTTATCATGAAAGTTACCCTTATTTCTCCGCGTTTTCCTTTTTCCGGCAGGGTGCCGCTGGTTCCTCCCATTCTTGAATATCTCGGCGCTTTGACGCTGAAGATGAAGCCTGATGTAGATCTGCAGCTTATAGATGCCAATGTAAGCGAGTTGAAAGTTGAAGATATTGCTGCAGACGTTGTTGGTATCAGCTCTATGACAGCAACGGTGACATGGGCATATAAGTTGGCTGATGACCTGAGGATGCTCGGCAAACGAGTAGTCCTTGGTGGTATTCATCCGACTGCTCTTCCGGAAGAGGCGAAACAGCATGCTGATGCTGTGGTGGTTGGAGAAGTCGAATCGGTCTGGAGTGCGGTTCTTGATGATGTGTTGCAAGATAATCTTGCTCCATTTTATTATGGAGAGCGACTGCCGCTTGATGACCTTCCACTTCCTTTGACAGACCGAATAAAGGGGCCGTATAAATTCAGAGCTGTCTTTACTGCACGGGGTTGCCCCTACAGGTGTACGTTTTGCTCGGTCAGAAAATTCTTCGGTGATACAATCCGTTACCGCCCGGTTCAGAGCGTGGCTCAGGAGGTAGAAACCTGTACAGGGGGAATATATTTTAATGGGGACGATAATATCTGGGGCGGCGATGTAAACAGATCGATTGAACTTTTTACCGAGCTTTCGAAAGGGACAAAAAAACACTGGTATGGGTTCGGCGACCTGCGGGCCCCGCAGTCTCCTTCCGGCGACAAGCTGTTAGCTACTGCTCGGGCGAGTGGTCTCTTTTCAGTATGGGCTGGGTGGGAAACATCATCAGGTGAGGGCTTGAAGAGTTACCATGCGTCTGCAAAACAGGGCAGGGATCGGGAAGATGCTGTTCGAAGAATAAAAGACCATGGGATTGATGTGACGCTTTTTGTGGTATTGGGTGGGCGCTCTGATGTTACTGAAGATTTCGACCGCGCCGTTGCATTAGCCGAAAGGCTTGGTGTCAGTGTCCACCCGGTGCTTCTTACTCCTCTGCCCGGCACAGAGCTTTATGATGAATATATGCCGTATTTATTGCGAGGCAAAGGGTGGGAGTTTTTTACCGGAGTAAACGCTGTCTTTGAACACCCGACAATGAGTGTAAGGGAAAGGGAGGAGAGATACTATAAAACCTCTCTTAATCTCCTGGGCTCCGGGAGGATCATGCATCATCTGTGCGAAATTCCACGCCAGGGTTTTCCAATGACCCATCTGCTCTCGCTGATGATGCAGATACCCATGAATAGGGCTATGCACAAGGCGTATAAAGAATGGAAGAGGACCGATCCGACAGAGTGACGAAATTATGATATTAAATAACATAACTGCATGTGAAACTCAGCTTATTGTTTGAAGGTCAGGGTACAAGGCTACAGCGACTTCCTATTTCTTTGTTTCATATTTTTGATTGTACCCCGAACAACGTGATATCATGTACAAATGAATGGTGTAAAGAATATGAGCCCAGACAAGAAAGAAATAATAGAGAAGATCGCTCGAAACTTGAGCAATCATGATAATGTTGTATTTGCGTATATATTTGGTTCTTTTGTATCTTGTCCGCACTATAACGATATTGATGTTGCAGTTTTTATCTCTGACCTGAACGGCATATCTCCTTTAATCCTTGAATTTGATCTTGATGCAGCGTTAGAGGATTCTGTTAGCGCGCCTGTGGATGTGAGGATTATAAACAATGCGCCTGTCTCTTTTGCCTATAATATAATAAAGAATATGGTAGTAGTAGTCGATAAGCAAGAATCCGTAAGGTCCGATTTCGAAGGACAGACCTTTAAAGAATATTTTGATCTCCGGCATCTCAGGAGAGAATATTTGAGAGATGTTATTCATGCCCCGGTTTAACCCTGACAAAATAACGAAACTTGTTTCTGATGAAATTCTTGCCCCTGAACTGAGAGCTGAATGCTGAAAACTGATCTTTTGTTTTTCGGGGTTAACCGCTTTAGGCTGATAGCTGAAGACTGATGGCTATTAGCTATTTATGAAACTTGCCATTATCTTTGCTCCCCTGCCTTTCGGATGGGCGCCTATAGCACCGCCGAGTCTTGAGTATCTTGCAGCGCTTACCCGGCGTGCAGATCCTGATATCGAAATTGAGCTGATCAGTGCCAGTGCTGACCCCGAGGCCATTGAGAAGTTGGAGTGCGACCTTGCGGCCATAAGTATCCTGACGCCTACGGCAGTAGGTGGGTATAAAATCGCTGCTCAGTTGCGGGCGCGCGGCATCAAGATTGTATTTGGCAATATGCATGCCTCTGCCATGCCTGAAGAGGCCAAGACTCACGGGGATGCCGTGGTGATCGGCGAGGCAGAATCAGTCTGGCCTGAAGTGCTCCGTGATTTTCGCGCAGGCCAATTGAAACCCTTTTATCGTGGAGAGCAGATCTCCCTCGATGATCTGCCGACACCGCTTTACGGGCTTCTGCAGGGCAAACGTAAACATCAATTCAGGATCGTGAGTACCTCACGCGGTTGTCCATACAATTGTACCTTCTGTTCGGTCAAGCCGTTCTATGGCGCAAAGATCCGTTTCCGGCCGATTGACCATGTAGTGCGCGACGTGTCTGCTATTCCAGAAAAAATGTATATCAACGGCGATGAGAATATCTGGTGGACCGGCAAGGCGCAGCGTGCCATTGATCTGTTCACGGCGCTCAAGGGCAGCGGCAAGAAGTGGATGGGTTTTGGCAGCCTCGGCCCTGTTTTGTCTAAGGATGGGTCCCGTATGTTGAACGCTGCCCGCGAGAGCGGTTTGCTCTCCCTCTGGGTTGGCTGGGATGCGATTTCGGACGAAGGTCTGAAGGAATATGCGGCCAACGGCAAGATAGGGGTTGACCGGGAGACTGCGCTTCGAACGCTCAGGGATCATGGTATTGATGTTTCGCTCTTTTACATGTTAGGGTCACGCAAGGATTCAATAGACGACTTCAAGCGCTCAGTTGAGCTTGCAGACCGCCTGGGCGTGAGTATGCATCCCTCCCTGGTTGTGCCGTACCCTGGAACAAGGCTTCGTGAGCAGTATGAGCCGTATCTTTATAAAGAGCTGGGTTGGGAATACTATAATGGGGCATATGCGCTGTTTGACCATCCTGACCCTGCGATGGCTCCAGAGGTGCGGGAAGAGTTGTTCTTTGAAAGCTCTCTTGAACTGCTGAGTCTCGGGAGGGTTCTGCGGCATATGACCAAGGTACCTCTGCAGGGTTTTCCTCATGCCCATATTCTCTCACTAATGTCTCAGATCCCTGTCCGAAAGGGCATGAAGATAGCGTATGAGAAATGGAAGGCTGAGAGGGAAATAGTGGCGGGGAAAAGGCTCAAAACGTAAATTTGACGATTGTATTTCCGTTCAACTCTGGCCGCTAACTCAACGAGTCGAGTCCCTTTGCCGAAGCAAGAATCCGTGAACCTCCGAGATGAAGCTGAATCTTGAAATTTTCTGAAATGTTGATTAATATAGCTATAACAATCAACATGATAAAGATGGAGGATTATGATGAGAACGATTCAGATGACTTTGGATGATGATCTGGTGATTGCTGTTGACAACGCGGTTAAACAACTCCATACGAGCCGCTCTGCATTTGCCAGAAAAGCCTTGAGTGATGCCGTCAATCAGGTGAACCTCAAAAGGCTCGAGAAACAGCATAGAAAAGGATATGAGCGTTATCCGTCAGGCAAGGCGGAGTTCAGTGTCTGGGAGTCGGAACAAGAGTGGGGGGAATAGTGAAGAGGGGAGATGTAAGGTGGTACAGGTTCAATTCCCCTGACAAAAAACGCCCAGTCGTTATTCTAACAAGAAATTCCGTTCTTGAATACCTTGGGGAAGTGACAGTTGCTCCAGTGACTTCAACGATAAGGGACATTCCCAGCGAAGTTCTTTTGACACCGCAGGATGGTATGAAGAAGGATTGTGCAGTTAATTGTGACCATATTCAGACGGTTTCCAGGGCCAGAGTCGGTTCGTTGATCGCGGAGTTGTCTGCAGAAAAGATGACTGAAATTCGGATTGCGATTAATTTTGCGCTGAATTTGACGAGGTAATGGCAAAAATAGAAGGAACTGCCCTTAATTTGTGCGCTGGTGCCTTTTTATTGTGCAATATGACGGCATTGAAAATGCCTGACTATTAAATGTAACGCCTTGTTATGAAAGCTGTTTTATTGGTATTTTGGATTTATTGATCGGGGTATGTTTTTTGCTTTGATATTTTTGTCTAGTCCCTTATCCTTCGGCTCGACCATAGATGGTCGGGAGAGGGTTTTACTGTTAACCGATTAAGGAGGCCGCTTTCATGCCTAAATTTCCTGCTTGTTCCATGAATGCTGCACAGATCGCAGCAGAACGCCATCGTCTGACCGAGGACGTTCTCAAGTTTATAGAGGCTGGCGTGGATGCTGAGATCTCTGATGCAGTATTCAATGATTATTCTCTCAGGATGTTTCATCTGCAGTATGCTGCTAATCCTATTTTCCACGAGTTCTGCGAGGCCAAGAACGTGAGGCCTGGGGACATTGATCGTTGGCAGGACGTTCCGATGGTGTACAACGATGTGTTCAAGACTCATCTTGTTGCCTCTTTTCCGCTTGAGCAGTCTGTCATGGCCTGTCTTACGGGTGGGACAACCAGCCTTACCCAGAGAGGCAGAATCTTCCGCGATGAGGACGGCAAGAGGCTTGTGTTTGCTGCCAATAAAATGATGACCGCTTCGTATCTGTTCCCTGACTTCGAGGAGGGCAAGCGCTGCCGGATCCTGATTCTGGCGCCGAGCCCTGAGATGGCGCCATCGATGGGCATGGCAATTGGCATGGACCAGACACGTCGTGCCTTTGGTACGCCGGATAGTGAGTTTCTTCTTGGCAAGTCCGGCATTCATATCAATAAGCTGCTCAAGGCCCTTCGTGAGTCAGAAGCGACTGGCGTACCGATTGCGCTTATAGGCGCTACCTCGGCATACGTCTATTTCTTCCAGGCCTGCCGCAGGAAGAAGATGAAATTCTGTCTCCCTCCGGGTAGCCGCATATGTGATGGAGGCGGGTACCGCAACCGGTTTGGTATTGTGACGCGTGATGACTATTATGCGATGGTGCAGGAGATTTTAGGGATCCCGGAGCACCACTGCGTTAACGTGTTAGGTGAAGCCGAAACTGCGACTAATCTGTTCGACGATGCACTTCGCAGACATGTGAAAGGCCTTCCAAAACGTGCACGCACGCGGCCAGTACCGCCGTGGTCTCGTGTTCTCTGCATGAGCATTGACGAGCTCAAGCCTCTCCCTGACGGCGAAGTGGGTCTCTTCGCGCACTGGGATCTGGCAAATATCCCGACTGTGCTTGCGGTAATAACGGACAACCTCGGTTATATGACTGACAATGGCACAGGCTGCGAAATGGTGGGCCGTGCCAAGATCGAGAATGGTAAGGTTTCACCCCTGCCTGATGAGAATGCAGGAAGTCCGATGGGCGACTCTGCGGTATTCAGGATGCTTGAGCGATATGTGAACTTCTCGATCGAACTGAAGATGGCTATGGCAAAGGACCCGAAGGTTATGCCGAGCGTGCGCGAAGAGATTGAGGCAAGACCCGGTTCTGTAGCCTCCTGCCCTCAGGTAGTTGATGAAATTCTTGTTGGCCAGGCAGATGCCGAGGCTGCTGAACTGAGGGACGAATCTCTGGGGACTTTCAAGGATCAGACAGACAGACCAATTGACTGGTACAAGAGCGAAGCGGAAAAACAGGCCTTGAAAGACCATCCTGCAGGGCTTAAGTCCGAAAAGCCGGCCCAGAAGAAGGGGAAGAAGAAATCAGAATAGACTCTATATTAGCCATTATGAATAGGGTCTCTGATCCGAATAATACGCATATTAAAGTTTTCTCTTGAAATGCCGATTAATAAGTCATATTATAATCCCGTCGGAATATAATTAGTTTTCTATATAATACAATCTTGTTAGGAGGGTTTTATGAAACTGAGGGAGCAGAAAGGTTTTACACTGATCGAGGTCATTGTTGTGGCTGGTATTATCGCAGTTCTGGCGGGTATTCTGGTTCCGCTTATTTTCAAGGAGATTGATGAGTCAAAGATTTCAAGGGCTGCTGCGGATGTCAGGTCCATTTCTTCAGCGCTCATTGTTATGAAGAAGGATACGGGGAACTGGCCAGTAAGTGTCAGCTGTACTCCAAATACTACCCTGTTGGTTGGTGCCGGAACCGTGCCAAGTGTTGCGGCAGGTGTAACTGGATGGGTTACTACGAATCAAATTAATTACAATGATTATTTCCTGAATGATGCACAGGAATGCTGGCCTACTACATGGAAAGGACCTTATATGGCTACGGTTTCGATGGACCCTTGGGGGCATAGTTATATTACAAATGGCGACAGTATGTTGCTGGCGGGGACGGCTATTTGGATTTTATCTGCCGGCCCAGATGGAATTGTAAATACCTCTGCTAATGCTAATGCTGTAGTTGGAGACGATATCGGTATGAGGCTACGATAAAATATTAATTTATCTGAGACAACATAATAGGAGGACCAAGAATGGTCCTCCTATTATGTTACTGTCTCGATACCTCGGATCGTCCCTCAGGTTCATACTCATAATCCCATTCCATTTTTTTCTTTAACTCATAAGTCCCGCAGTTTTGCTATATTATATATGAGATATATAAGGACTAAGAGATTCTGAAATCATGAAAAAAGCTTTTACTATAATCATCGGATTTGTCCATGACTTTGCCGCCGGGTGCTGGGCAGCAACTGTATTGGCTATTTATTGGCTCAGCAGGCAGGTCTATGCAACGGAAGTCAACACGGTTATTTTTGGACTGAAAAGACAGCTCTTCTGGGCCGGTATCGTATGCGTGATTACGGTCTTTGCCACGGGTGCAGGCAGGACATTTACCTATGTGGATAATGTCTATGGTCCTGATGCAGAGAAAAGACGAAGGCGGTTGCTCATGGTCAAACATATAGTTCTTCTTGCCGTTTTCGGACTCGGCATTTGGTGGCAGTATTCAATGACTTTCTAATAGCTATCAGCGCCCGGCAATCAGCTCTTGGCAAAGATATTTTCTCGTAACCGAGAAGTCCTCAGTCTTGCTATACTATGTAATATGATGTGGGCCTCCGCGGTCCTTGATGTTGCTAAGAGGGTAAAAGGGCTTGATAGAGCTTATATCAGAAAAAGAGCTCAGGCAGAAAACGTGATGAATGAGCTAAATAGACTGCTTGGCGATAGAAATGGTGGAGATAATAGTGGAGGATAAGGCCAATGGACATTGAATATGAAACGCTCCGCAGCATAGCATCATCGTTGATGCTTGAAAGGCGTCTTGCGGGACAACGGCCGTATAAACGGCGCAGAAAGCCTCGCGATCCCGAAAAGGTTCAGCTATTGATGATGAAAGCCAGAAATGTAGCTGAGAAGTTTCCTCCCCTTAGATTAGAAGATGGTTCCCTGCTTCTGCCCTATCTTTCTCTATAGACACACCTGAAGAATGCTCATGTAGTGTTTTTGTGATAAGTTCTGAGCTCAGTTTTCATGGGTAGCTGCTCATGGGCAAAAAAAAGTTGCTCAATGGTATTGAAATTGCTTAAAATATAAAAATTATGAAAAAGATCAATAAAGTCATGCTCATTACCCCTCCGTATCACGCCGGCGTTGTCGAATCGGCTGGTGTTTGGTTAAATGTCGGATTTGTCTATATCGCGGGAAGCCTCAGGGCTGGGGGATATGACCCAGTTTATTATGATGCCATGAGCCATTGGCATAAGCTCGAAACGATTGGGAAACGGATCGAAGCAGAAAGACCTGAGGTTGTTGCAACTACTGCATTTACTGCCGGTATTGTGGAAGCTCTCAACGTTTTAAAGCTGGCGAAGAAGATTAATCCGGAAGTTGTTACCGTTATCGGCAATGTGCACCCGACATTCTGCTACGAAGAGATATTCAGAGACCATGCTGACACTGTTGATTATATTGTCAGGGGGGAAGGGGAAGAAACACTGGTTGACCTCCTCGATACCCTGAACTCAGGGGGCGATGTAGCAAAGGTAAAAAGCATTGTATACCTCGAAAACGGAAAGCCTGTCGTAACCCCATCCCGACCGTACATCAAGGATCTTGATGCCCTTCCTCTTGCCTGGGACCTTGTTGACTGGCCTATATATACCTATCGGACAATGGAGAATTCGCGCCTGGCTATTGTCAGTTCTTCCCGGGGCTGCAGCCAGCAGTGCAGCTTCTGCTCCCAGCAGCTTTTCTGGCAGCGGAGCTGGCGCGGCAGGAGCCCTGAGAACTTCGTTGGAGAGCTCGAGTATCTGAGAGATACCTATGGTGTGAATGTGGTCATGATCTCTGATGAGACGCCTACGCTGGAACGGGAGCGCTGGGAAAAGATCCTGGATCTTCTGATCGAGCGAAAAGTCGGCACCAAGATCCTCATGGAGACGAGGGTTGATGATATCCTCCGTGATGAGGACATCATGTGGAAGTATCAGAAGGCAATGATTGATCATATTTATGTTGGTGTCGAGGCAACAACGCAGGAGACTCTTGATATTTTCAAGAAAGATATCAAGGTTGAGCAGTCCAAAAAGGCGCTTGACCTGATCAATAAGCATAATATAGTTTCTGAGACCTCTTTTGTGCTGGGTATGCCGGACGATACGAAAGAGAAGATCAGGGCTACCGTCGAACTGGCCAAATTCTACAATCCTGACCTCGCGTTTTTCCTGGCAATAGCGCCCTGGCCGTATTCAGAGATCTACCCCTTGCTGAAACCGTATGTCGAGGTTTTTGATTACAGTAAATACAACCTGGTAGAGCCGGTGGTGAAGCCAAAAGCGATGACGCTTGATGAGGTGCGCAACGAACTTGGTCTCGCCTCGAAAAATTTCTATATGGATAAGCTCAGAAATATTGAAAAACTGTCTCCTGAAAAACAGGAGTTCATGATCAAGGTCACAAAAATAATTGCTAATAATTCTTATCTGAAAGAACATATGAAGGGCGAAATGCCTGAAGAGATGAAAAGAATCATGGAAAAACTAGCCGCCAAGAAATAGTCTTTTTTTGAATGCGCTTCTTTAATATGAGCAATAAGTTTTTCTAATTGTCAATGCAGATTATTTAATGGCTAACTTCTTATTTTTACTGCAATATTTCTTGACAACAAAAATAAGCCTGTGATAACCTTCTTAAGCTTTTCACCAAAAATCAATCCAAGGGGAAGCAATGCTTGATATTGAGTTAAAATGGCTGATTGTCTTACTCGTCAATTTCCTCGTCCTGGTCTATATCCTTAATATTCTTATGTTCCGTCCGCTGCTTGCCCTGTTTAAGGAAAGGGAGAGTTCTGTGAAAGGCTCCCTTGACGCGGCAAAAGAGATGGACAGGAAAAAAGAAGAAGGTCTCGAGAAGATGAGCAAAGAGCTCTCTGATGCCAGACATAAGGCAAAGGATGCCTTTGAAAAGCTCAGGGAAGAAGGACTAAGCAGCCAAAAGGCATTCATGGCAGAGGCTGAGACACATGCCACCGCGATGCTGCAGAAGGCGCGCGAAGAACTGAAGGCCGAGACAGAAAAGGCCAAAACCGCACTCAAGGCTGATGCAGAGAAGTTTGCTGAAGAGATCGTCAGGAAGCTGGTGAAGGCATGAGAGAGACCGTGAAGCGTGAAGCGTCATGCGTGAAAAGTTCAAGGTTCAAGGTTCAAGGTTTTATACTCCTTACGTTTAACGCTTTACTTTTAACGGCCTCGTTTGCGATAGCGAGCGGCGGCGGTGAAGCTGCACCAAAATCGTTATTGGCAACCTACGCCCCTGCTATCCTTAATTTCGTTATCCTTGTCGGGCTGCTCGTCTTCCTGATGAAGATGATGGACATCAAGGGCTATTTCAGGAAGAGAACCGAACTGATAGAACAGTCACTGAAAGAGGCTCGTGAGGCTAAAGAACTTGCCCAGAAAGCCCTCGCCCAGGTCGAAGAACGTTTGAAAATAAAAGATAAAGAGCTTGAAGAGATACTTTCTGCGGCCAGAGAGTCCGGCGAGCGGGAAAAGACGCGCATCATCGAAGAAGGCGCAAAACTGAAAGAAAGAATTCTCGAGCAGACAAAGAACAATATCGATTTTGAAGTCAAGATGGCGAAAGAGACGATCAAGCAGGAGGCTGTTGAGATTGCCATGGGACTTGCTGAGAAAAAGCTGAAGGATAGGCTCACAAAAGAAGAGCAGATCAAGCTGCTCGAAGAATCTCTTCTGAAAATAGAGGGCAAGAATTGAAGCCAATCAAACAGGCAAAACGCTATGCAAAGATGTTTATCAATGTCGTAGGTATGAATTCTGCGCTGCAGGCGCTCTCGGAACTCACTGCTATTGAACACCTGATGAACAGGAGTGCAGAGGTCCGGAGCCTTCTTCTGAACCCTGGATTTTCCCAGACAGAAAAGGCAGGCGCGATCAGGAAGATCGCTGAAAAGGCAAAGCTCTCGGACAATGTGGTCAAATTTGTTATTTACCTCACGGAAAACAGGGTGGTTGCAGCGCTTTCAGAGATCGTGAAGACTGCGACAGCGATATATCTTGAGAAGAAAAAGCAGGCCAAAGCCATAGTCTTTACGCCGGTTGAGGTGTCGAAGAGCCATGAAGAGAGGCTTAAGGTTTCTTTGAAAAAGCTGCTTGACCGGGATGTTGATGTTGAGTATGTGATAGATCCGTCACTTCTCGGCGGCATATTGGTGAAGGTGGGAAGCACAATGTATGACAGTAGTGTAAAGGGCCAACTCAGACTATTAAAAGATGAGCTTATAAAGGGGTGATTTGATGGAAATTAAGGTTGATGAGATAAGTGAACTGCTGAAAAAACAGATAGCTGACTTTGAGAAGAAAGTTGATGTGAGCGAGGTCGGCTCGGTTATTTCCGTTGGCGACGGTATATCCCGGATTTATGGACTTGATAAGTGTATGGCATCAGAGCTTCTTGAGTTCCCCAACGGTGTTATGGGCATGGCCCTCAACCTTGAGGAAGATGCTGTCGGCGCTGTTCTGTTTGGTGATGACTCCCTTGTTCACGAAGGCGATGTGGTAAAGCGCACGGGCAGGATCATGTCAGTCCCTGCCGGTGATGCGCTTCGCGGCCGCGTTGTCAATGCTATTGGCCACCCTATTGATGGAAAAGGTCCGATCAACACCTCGGAGATGCGCATTGTCGATGTAGTTGCTCCCGGCATCATCGAGAGGAAGTCTGTGCATGAGCCGCTCCAGACAGGACTGAAGGCAATTGACGCCATGATCCCGATCGGCAGAGGACAGCGCGAGCTGATCATCGGCGACCGTCAGACCGGCAAGACCGCAGTTGCCATTGATGCGATTATCAATCAGAAGGGCGGAGACGTTACCTGCATCTATGTCGCAATCGGTCAGAAGCAGTCAAACGTTGCCCGTATTGTAAAGATCCTTGAAGAGAACGGTGCGCTCGAGCATACGATCGTGGTTTCAGCTACGGCCAGCGACCCGGCTCCGCTCCAATACATTGCGCCTTATACCGGCTGTGCAATGGGTGAGTTTTTCAGAGACAACGGTAAGCACGCGCTGATCGTGTATGATGACCTGTCCAAACAGGCAACCGCATACAGGCAGCTTTCGCTCCTCCTCAGGAGACCGCCCGGACGTGAAGCATTCCCCGGCGACGTTTTTTATCTCCATTCCAGACTGCTCGAACGGTCAGCAAAACTTTCTGATGAGCTCGGAGCAGGTTCTCTTACTGCACTGCCGATTATCGAGACTCAGGCAGGCGACGTTTCAGGCTATATTCCGACGAACGTCATCTCCATTACAGACGGTCAGATCTATCTTGAGCCTGAACTCTTCTATGCAGGTGTGCGTCCTGCAGTTAACGTCGGTCTTTCTGTCAGCCGCGTTGGCGGCGCTGCTCAGACAAAGGCGATGAAACAGGTTGCCGGAACGCTGCGGCTTGACCTTGCGCAGTTCAGGGAACTTGCAGCCTTTGCCCAGTTCGGCAGCGATCTTGACAAGTCAACTCTTGCACAGATCGAGCGAGGCAAGAGAATGGTAGAACTCCTGAAGCAGGGCCAGTTTGTGCCGATGTCCATGGTCGAGCAGGTTGCTGTTCTGTTCGCAGCTACGCAGGGGTTTATCGATGATGTCCCTGTTGAGGCCATCAGGAAATTCGAACAGGAATTTCTGCGGTATATGAAAGACCGCAAGGCAGATGTCATGAAGGAACTGTCAGACAAGAAGGCCATTGATGATGACCTCAAGGCAAAGCTGACCCAGGCTGTCGAGGACTTTAAAAAAGGATTTCAGGCATGACAAAAGCGGTCAGCGGTCAGCGGTTGGCGGTAAGCAGAAACATTTTATTCTGTAAGCTGATAGCTATTTACTGAGGGCTAGGAGCTAATAAATGGCGACATTACGCGATATAAAGAGACGTATAAAGGCTGTTCAGAGCACCAGCAAGATCACCAAGGCCATGAAGATGGTTGCTGCTGCAAAGTTCAGGAAAGCGCAGCAGAGGATGTTCGAACTCAGGCCGTATGCCGAAAGGATGAACGTTATTCTCTCCGGTCTTGCAGGCAGCCTTGAAGGCGAAGTTCATCCGCTCCTTGCTGTGAGGCCGAGGAGGAACGTTGAAGTCTTTGTTGTCACGAGTGACCGTGGGCTTTGCAGCGCCTTTAATACCAATATCCTCAAGGCAGCTACATTGCATATTGCCGAACTGAGGGCTGATGGCTTCAATGTGACGATCAGCTCTGTCGGCAGGAAGGCAAAGGACTATTTCAAGAGAAGG
This sequence comes from uncultured Nitrospiraceae bacterium, assembly GCA_964461065.1. Classification (GTDB taxonomy): domain Bacteria; phylum Nitrospirota; class Thermodesulfovibrionia; order Thermodesulfovibrionales; family UBA6898; genus UBA6898. The sequence continues at coordinate 38,490 of CAYWRK010000011.1, read as the reverse complement.
AATGTTGAACTCAGGAATTCCTGGGTTGGCATCTCCGGAAAGATCTCATATGCGAATGCGCAGGAGATCGCAGCTGACATCATCGAAAACTACACCGATGAGACTGTTGACGAAGTGATCGTTGTTTACAACGAGTTCAAGTCAGTGGTAGCGCAGAAGATCTCGATCTCCCGGCTTCTTCCACTTGCGCCGATCGGGGCTGCAGATGATGCATTACCAATATTCAACTTTGTCTATGAGCCGTCAAAGGAAGATATCTTCAGCAAACTTGTTCCGAAGAACGTTGAAATACAGATCTTCAGGGCACTCCTTGAGTCACAGGCATCGGAAGAGGCTGCGAGGATGTCTGCCATGGAAAATGCTACAAAGAGCGCCAATGAGATGATACTGAAACTGTCGCTTCAGTATAACAAGGCACGCCAGGCAACGATCACCAGGGAGCTTATGGACATCGTGGGCGGGGCTGAGGCACTGAAATGATAAAGGCAAGGATAAATTTAATGACTACATACCCGGGGGTACAAGCATGAGCAACAATACAGGAAAGATTTCTCAGGTTATCGGCGCTGTCGTAGACGTCGAATTCGAAGGCAAGATGCCCGATATCCTGAATGCCATTAAGGTCGAGCAGAAGGGTGATGCATCAAAAGGTATCCCTGACTTTGACCTCACACTTGAGGTTGCTTCGCATCTTGGCGATAACAAGGTCAGAACGATTGCGATGCAGGCGACTGACGGACTTGTGAGGGGCATGGCAGCAGTGGATACAGGACTGCCGATCACGGTGCCCGTAGGCAAGGGTGCACTCGGCAGAATTCTGAATGTTGTAGGCGACCCTGTTGATAAGCTGGGTCCGGTCAAGTCTGAGAAAAGACTTCCTATTCACCGGGCTGCACCGGATTTCTCTTCTCAGGAGCCTGTCACCCAGGTGTTTGAGACCGGCGTTAAGGTCTTTGACCTTCTTGTTCCGTTCGTCAGAGGCGGCAAGATGGGTATGTTCGGCGGTGCAGGCGTAGGCAAGACTGTTGTTATCATGGAGATGATCCATAACATCGCTATGAAGCACGGCGGCGTTTCGGTCTTTGCCGGTGTTGGCGAAAGAACCCGTGAAGGTAATGACCTGTATAACGAAATGAAACATTCAGGCGTTCTCGAGAAGGTTTCCCTTATCTACGGACAGATGAATGAGCCGCCCGGAGCGAGGGCAAGAGTTGCGCTTACCGCTCTTACCGCAGCAGAATATTTCCGTGATGAGGGCCAGGACGTTCTGATCTTCATCGATAATATCTTCAGATACACGCTTGCAGGCGCTGAGCTTTCAGCGCTCCTCGGCAGAATGCCTTCGGCTGTCGGATATCAGCCTACGCTCGGTACAGACATGGGTATACTGCAGGAGCGGATCACGACCACAAAGAAGGGTGCTATCACATCCATGCAGGCGATCTACGTTCCTGCCGATGACTTGACTGACCCTGCTGTTGCAACGGCATTTACCCATCTTGACGGAACCGTTGTTCTGTCACGTCAGATCTCGGAGCTTGGCATCTATCCTGCTGTTGACCCTCTGGATTCAACATCCCGGATCCTTGATCCCAAGGTTATCGGCGAGGAGCATTATGCTGTAGCACGAAGCGTACAGAAGATCCTCCAGAGATACAAGGAGCTTCAGGACATCATAGCCATCCTTGGTATGGAAGAACTTTCTGAGGATGATAAATTGATCGTTTCACGGGCAAGAAAAATACAGAGATTCCTGAGCCAGCCCTTCAGTGTTGCTGAAGTCTTTACCGGCAGACCGGGTAAATATGTGAAGGTTGCAGATACCATTAAGGGCTTTAAGGCAGTTGTTGACGGTCAGTATGACGATGTTCCTGAGCAGGCCTTCTACATGTGCGGCGGCATTGAAGAAGTCGAAGACAATGCGCGGAAGCTGGGCTGGTCGAGGTAAAAATGGCTGAGGGAAGACTTCTTCTTGAGATAGTGACGCCGCAGGGCCTTGTCTTCAGTGAAGAGATAGATGAAGTGACTGCGACCGGCAGCGAGGGTGAGTTTGGTGTTCTGCCCGGTCATGTGCCTTTTGTTACGATCCTCAGGATCGGGATGCTTACCTGCAAAACAGGAAGTGAGATGAAGATCTTCTTTGTGAACGGGGGATATGCAGAGGTTGGTGCGGACAAGGTATTGATCCTTGCTGACAGCGCTGAGCGCTCTGATGAGATCGATGTTGAACGCGCAAAGGCGGCCATGAGGAGGGCTGAAGAACGGCTCAAAAAGGCGGAAGAAGTTGACTTTAACCGGGCTGAGGCTTCGCTTGAGCGGGCTGTAACGAGGATGCAGGTGGCAGAAGTCAGAAGAATGAAATAATTGCAGAAGAACCTATGAATCTGAAAGCACGCAGGAGCATTTTTCTCTCATCCGGACTGGTTCTTCTGGTTTTTTTATTGCTGTACCCTTTCGGTTCTTATGCCCAGCAAACACCTGACTGCTCCAAATGCCACAAGATTCAGATGACCGGCAAAGTCGTACATCTGATCATCAAGACAGGCGGATGCGTTGCGTGCCATACAAAGCCACACGAAAAAAATGCCAAACCGATGAAATTCCTCTTTGCAAAAGGGGCTGACCTCTGTTTTGGCTGCCACGACAAAACAAAGTTTTCTGGCAAGGTGCATCACCCGCCTGTTGCCGAAGGTCAGTGTCTTTCCTGTCATGATCCGCACATCTCTGATAATCCTAAACTGCTCGTTTCGAAGATGCCTGATCTCTGTTTTAACTGCCATGACAAGAAAAAATTCGAGAACAAGTCAGTGCATCCTCCGGTTGCAGGCGGCATGTGCACCTCATGCCATTTTATTCATGGCGGCCCAAACAAGAAACTTCTTCTGATGCCGGCTCCCGATCTCTGCTATAACTGCCATGACAAGACCATGTTTTCTGGCAAGAAGAGGGTGCATGGACCGGTTGAAAGCGGCCTCTGTGCTTCATGCCATGAGCCACATGCCTCACCCGAAAAGAAACTGCTTGTGGAACTGATGCCGGGCATCTGCTTCCGGTGCCACAGCAAAAGTAATTTTAACGGCCAGAAGTTAAAGCATGCGCCGGTCGCTGCAGGTGCCTGCACAGACTGCCATGCGCCCCACCAGTCTGATGAAAAGCGGCTGCTTCTGAAAAAAGTGCCGAATCTCTGCTTCAACTGTCATCTTGAACAGGAATTTGTATATCGAAATGCGCACCCTCCGGTAAGTGCCGGTATGTGCATGATCTGCCATGAGCCCCATTCCTCTGACAAGATGCGCCTTCTTGATAAATCGGTCAATGTCGGATGTCTTGAATGCCATCCCAAGATTGCGAATGGCCCCCATGCTGTATCAGGAGTCAGCAAGGCCGGTCATCCTCTTAAGAGTAAGAAGCAGCTTGTGGTGAATGGCAGAAAGATGCAACTTAACTGTGCAGGCTGCCATAATCCTCATGGCTCTACCGGCATTAATCTGCTCAGAACAACGAGCGACGATACTTTTTCCCTCTGCAAAAACTGCCACGAAAAATAGCAGGGTGATTAACATTGGCATGCAGCAAGGTCAGCCGTTTTTGCTTCTGCCCATAGCCTCTGCAAGCACCGGATGAGTGATCTTTCCGAGATACGTATTTAATGAGGTTCTGAGAATCGGATTGTCCGCAGCCTTCTCAATCCCCATATCAGCGAGCATTTTTATATACGGCAGGGTAACCATGGTGAGCGCCAGCGTTGAAGTCCTCGGATAAGCTCCCGGCATATTTGCGACTGAGTAGTGGATGATGCCATCGACCTCGTACACAGGATTATCATGTGTTGTGGGCCGCGAGGTCTCTGCAGTGCCTCCCTGGTCGATGGCTACATCCACGATCACTGCACCCTTCTTCATTGTTTTGAGCATCTCCCGGGTGATCAGAACTGGGGTCTTCCCTCCAGGCACCAGCACTGCTCCAACAATCATGTCGGCATCCCGAATCTCCTGCTGAATATGAGCGTTGGTGAGAGAAAGCGTCTTTACCCTGCCCATGAACATCTCATCTATCTTTTGGAGCCTTTCGATGCCTCTGTTCAGCACAATCACATCCATGCCGATGCCGTAAGCTGTGCGGGCCGCATTTATGCCGACCACGCCTGCACCAAGGATGACAGCCTTTGCTGGTCTGACCCCTTCAATACCTGAAGGAAGCAGGCCTGTTCCGCCATGAAACTTCTGGAGGAAGAATGCTCCCATAAGGGGGGCCATTCTTCCTGCAACTTCGCTCATTGGTATCAGCAGGGGAAGGGTATGGTCCTTCACAAGGGTCTCATAGGCAAAGGCTGCGATATGTCTTTTTAAGAGAATTTCTGTTAGCTCCCGGTTTGGTGCAAGGTGAAGGTACGCGAAGAGGGCCTGACCATCTCTCAGAAGATCATATTCTGAGGGTAGGGGTTCTTTGACCTTTACGATAAGATCTGCCCTGGTGCACAAGGTTTCCCTATCCATAAGATCAGCTCCTGCCTGAAGATATTCATCATCTGAAAATCCGCTGCCAATGCCTGCACCGGTCTCTATCAGAATGGTATGACCTGATTTCTTAAGCTCCTTGACACCGGAGGGAGTGACTGATACCCGGAACTCTTCTTTCTTGATCTCTTTTGGAATGCCGATGATCATTATAGAACCTCCTATCAGCTTCTAGATTCTATCATATCCCTATGATCAGCAGTTATGGCGATTTAGGGAAAAAGAGAAAATCGAAAAGATGGGGCGATGAAATGCAGACGGGCAATGCAGCGAATGCGCTGCATTGCCCACAATAACTTATTTTTTCCAGTTGCCGTCTATGCCGCAGAGGACAGAACTCTTATCTCCGAGCCCCATGTTCTTATGACAGTCAACGCAGACAGAAACCGGCTTACCGATAATTTTCCTGGCTTCAACGTCATAGATTTGGAGTGTCCCATCTGTTATGGTCTTTCCGGCTATGGCCTTGCCATCAGCATCGCAGCCTTCGGTATTGGTTCTGAGCGTCAGCACTGCATACCTGCCGTCAAGCGTAGGCATTGCATCGTGGTTCTGGCCGATTGTCATCTTTTCGTCAACAAGCTTGAGGGTCTTGGCGTCTATAAGCCAGAAGCGGTCGCCTGCAGATTCAAAGATATATTTGTCATTTTTGCTGAAGAACTGTCTGAAGGTGATCGTCTTACCAGGCTCGCCTGTCAAGGTATTCTTCTTCAGCACTTTCCATTTGCCCTTTTCCAGAGCCGGCAGATCAACAAGGATGAAATCAACCTTACCATTCGCCTTTCCGTCCTCACCTTTCTGATTTATTGATATAATGAATTTTTTCATATCATTTGAGTTGATGCCGTGAACGAAGACATACGATCCAAGCTCATAGCCGATATCGCTTACAAACATGCGGTGTTTATGCTGCAGCGTCTTCTTGTCAAAGACGTCGATGAAGCCCTCAGCTCCCATGAAGACCGGCATGTAATATTTCTTCGACTGACCTGATGCGCAATATAGGGGCGGTTTTTCTCCCGGAGCTCTTTTGTCAGGATCAAGCGCCACATCAAGTATTACATTGCCTGTCTTCAGATCGGTCTTGCCAACATGCATCTTCTTGTTAGGATCAAGCGTATAGGTTGACCAGAAGAGTATGTTCGGATCGTTGACATCAATGCGGGCATCATGGGTCGGATGTGTTGTCTTGTCGCCGATAACAACTCTGTCGAGAGCCGTCACTTTGATTGGATCATCCGCATTATTGGGATCGATCGCAATATCAGCCTTGGCAAAATGTCCGCCCATGCCTGCTATGTACATGGTTGCCGCGTAATTCTTTTTTGAGGCCAGTACAGAAGATTTCGAGGAGACTCCTGATGCGGTATAGGCAAGATATCCTGCCGAAAGAAATGCTACTGCAAAAAGAATGGTCAACGTTCTTTTCATCTTATCCCCCTTAATAGTATTTTCTTAATCATTTGCGATTCCTAAATCATTGATACTGCTTCAGACAGCCTCCTTTCTATCCCATGCCTGTTCAAATTAGACACGGAAATATTACCATAATCATAATTACAATTAACCAATAAAATATATCTATAGCTTGATAGTTAGGAAGTTTTGAAACCGGGCAATTCGCCTGCAACTACAGACATGATTCCGGTATAATCGATACTCCATGACAAAACTGATCACAACAATAGTCTCAACGTAGTGTTCAAATGGTTAGACAAGCTCACCATGACCATTCGCCCTGAGCCTGTCGAAGGGTTGTGTATCTATGGAACAGTTAATATTTGATCTTCAGAGACAGGCAGGTAATAATGGAAACAACGCTTGACGGTATCCGGGACATAAAGATCTATCAGAACAAGGACGGTTACCGATTTTCTGTAGATGCTGTTCTCCTGTATACCTTTGCTGATATGCGGTATGCAAGGAATATTGCTGACCTTGGGACAGGCTCTGGTATCATAGGGCTGCTCCTTGCACGAAAATATCCAAAGGCATGCGTTTCTCTTGTTGAACTTCAGGAGTCGCTCTATGGTCTTGCCCTGAAGAATATAGAGATCAATGGTCTTGGCGATAGGGTTACCGCTGTCCTCGCTGATATAAAGCATCTGAAAGATGGCTTCGCATGCATGGCGTATGATCTCGTTGTATCAAATCCGCCCTTCAGAAAGCCGACAACAGGAAAGCTGAGCGTAGGCCAGGAGAGGGCTATTGCCCGTCATGAATTGGCACTCAAGATCAGTGAGCTTGCGGAGGCAGCCTCGTATCTGCTGAAGGCAAGGGGCCGCTTCTTTATGATCTATCACCCTGAAAGGCTTCTTGAAGCTATTGATGCTCTTAGATCCTGGCGTCTTGAGCCCAAAAGAATCAGATTTGTCCATAATGATGCAGGCGCAGAGTCCAAAATAGTTCTGATCGAGGCGGTTAAGGAATCCAGACCTGGCATAAAGATCGAAAATCCGCTCTTTATCTATAATACAGACGGTTCATACACTACTGAGGTCAGCGCCATGTATGGTGACGGAAGATGATTGCAGGCCATAGGACTTATTATTGATCTATTTGCAGAATTAATTGCAAGATAATACTGTCATTCAGTATAATACAAAACTTTTATATATCAAGGAGAAGAAGGATATGGTAATTTTTCGTTTTTTAGGGGTCATTGTTCTTGCTCTTGCTGTGCCGGTAATGTCATTTGCTTCAGGGGCTCATGATGGTTTGAACTGCGTTGGTTGTCATGGAATTCACAATGCAAAGGGTGAACTGATTTTTGCCGTAGAACCGAACAAGAAAGCTATTAATCCGAAAACAAAGCAGCTTTTTACCGGCACCACGGCATTATGTCTCGGCTGCCATGAGACAATGGATAGGGGAGGTATGGGTATTGCTGCTGTTTCTGCTACCCACAGCCATCCGTTTGGCATAGCGCCGAATGCAAAAGTTGCTACCGTGTCCGATGTTTTTCTGAGGGATGGCAAGCTTGAGTGCGTTGGTTGTCATGATCCTCATCCGTCTAACCCAAACCACAAGTATCTGAGGGTTGATACGGCCAAGGGTGCGAAGATGGGTGATTTCTGCGCCATGTGCCACGGTTCCAAGGCAGATTCTGTTGCGCTGAAGAATATGAAGATATTCAACAGTATGGATGAGCGGAAGGGCGGGTCACCAGCGCCTGCACCAGCACCTGCTGCACAGGGAAAGAAGTAATGAATGATAGAAAACAGTTTCTGCATCCTTGAGGGTATTGGCGAGAAGAAAGAGCAGAGGCTGTGGAAGGAAGGCGTCTTGACATGGGATGACTTCATCGGTGCAGAGGATATACAGATATTCAGTCCTGAACGGAAGAGGCTCTTTGACGAGAGTCTCTTCCGTTTTCAGTCTGAGCTGAAGGCCCGTAATGCGGGCTACTTCGGCAGGGCAGTCCAGCGTCGCGAGCAGTGGCGGCTTTTTGAAACATTCAAGAGGGAAACGGTCTGTCTGGATATTGAGACAAACGGTCTGCAGTACAACAGCGGCGGGTACGTCACCGTAGTCGGTCTTTATGACGGGGATGAGTATAAGTCCTTTGTCAGGGGAGAGAACCTTACGACTGAGGCTCTCAATGAGGAACTCCGTAATTATAAGTGTCTTATCACCTTCTATGGTGCAGCTTTTGATGTCCCCTTTCTACAGCAGACGTTTCGCGGTATAGAGTTCCCCATGCCCCATTTTGACCTCTGTTTTGCCGCCAAAAGGCTTGGCATCAAGGGAGGGCTTAAGAAGCTTGAACATGACTTTGGCATTCAACGGGATGGATCTGTTCAGGGGCTTGACGGGTATGATGCAGTCAAAATGTGGGAGCAGGCCAGAGCAGGGTCTTCCGAAGCTCTTGACCGTCTGATATGCTACAATCGTGAAGATACCGTTAATCTCATGCAGATGGCACCGATGCTTTACGACAGGCTGAAACGTGCAACAGGGATAGAGGAATATCTTGCCTGCGGAGTCGTTTGATCTCTTCCTTACGTACCTTTCTGTAGAAAAAGGCCTTGCGAGAAATACGGTCAACGCGTATGCAACTGACCTAAAGAAGTATCTCCTGTTCTTGAAAAAGCAGGGCCGAGACGCTGTCAAGGCGGACAAGCCTGATATCCTGAATTTTCTTGAGCTGCTCAGGAGTGATGCTTATACCATTTCTACCGTCTGCAGGTATATATCCTCGATCAAGTCCTTTTACAAGTTCCTTCTTCTTGAAAAACTCATTCAGGACGATCCGACCGAGAATCTGCAGACACCGAAAAAGTGGGAGAGGGTGCCAAAGGCTTTGAGCGTATCCGATGTTAAAGACCTGCTTGGCGCCAAATTCTCGGCCAAAACCGCGTTAAGGGATTCTTCCATGCTTGAATTGCTCTATTCATCAGGGCTCAGGGTGAGTGAATTGGTAACCATAAAACTCGGGGATATACATTTTGATGCGGGGTTCATAAGGGTTCTCGGCAAGGGATCAAAGGAGCGCATAGTTCCGGTAAATCTGCGGGCCCTTGATAAGATAAAGGACTACACTGAAAAGGAACGTCCAGGGATACTGAAGAAGAAACAGTCCCCCTATCTTTTTGTGACAAGGAACGGAAGGCCCATGACGAGACAGCGCTTCTGGCAGACCCTGAAAGCGCTCGGCAAGCAGTCAGGCATTGAACTTTCTCCTCATACCATCAGGCACTGCTTTGCGACCCACCTTCTTGAAGGTGGTGCAGACCTTAGATCATTGCAGAAGATGCTTGGTCACTCGGATATCTCGACAACGCAGATCTATACAAAGGTAACCACTGACAGGATCAAGAAAGTATACAAGACCTACCACCCGAGGGCATAAACAAAGTAAGCAGTAGGGAGAAGGCAGAAGTAGGATACTTTTTAACGGAGGGGCCGAGCCGTTGAAAAGCCCTGCAACGCGACCTTATCTTACCGCGAGATCTGGTTACGGGCAGTTCATTGTTCATGACGTCCTGACATATGCCACATTATTATCTGCAACATCATTTGAGGTGTCGCAGGCAGGGCATTTTCACCGACCCCACCCCTCTGTTATTGTTTTTTTGCAACATTTGGGATTGCAACCAGAAACCATTTGAACTCTATGGAATAGCGATAAAAATAATTACTGTTTTTTCTTTTTGAAATCCACGCTAATAACTTTCTTATCAGAAGAGGTTTTTTTCTCCGGGGCCTTTATTTTTTTCTGTGGTTCTTTTGAATCTTCTCCTTCTTTGGTCAAAGCAGAGAACTGGGCATTCAGTTCGGGAGAGAAAACAGTAACGATGCTTTCCTGCGGTATAAAACATTTTTCAGGTGTTGTGCCAAAAGCGAGTGTTGTTGTGATGCCGAGATCGTCCCAGGTGAAGTTCATCTTCTTGTTGAAGACGAGCACGAGCCCTTTCTCGCGCTCCTGGGGAAGGAAACCCCTCTTGCCGATGACAACATCCTCGCCGTATCTGACTGCGATGAACACCCGCCCAACGATATTGAGCATATCGTAGAAGACCTGCTTTTTCAGTTCTTCGAGGGTTTCTGCCATGCTCAGCTAAACTCCTTATCCATGTTGCCGGCTTCTTCCCTGAACCTTCTGAGAACCTCCTCTGCCGCATCCTTGTCGATCGACGGCACCAAGACCTTTACCTCGCCCATTTTGCCGATATTCACAGGATAGGGGCTTACCTTTGCAGATCTGAGCACAACCTCGATATCCCCGCTTTCAAGCAGATCCTTTATCATCTCTGCTTCGAGCTGGTCATAGGTTACGAGTAGCGTGGTCCATTCATCTGACATGATTTAGGATAAAGAAAGGGAATAAATAAGTCAAAGCAGGCCTTGCTTGGCAATGAGGGTCTGAAAAAGAGTAAAATAGCGTCATGAAAAAAGAGAAAAAGGTGCCTTTTGTGGAGATATTTTCAGATGGCGCATGCAGCGGAAATCCGGGAGTGGGAGGCTTTGGCGCGATCCTGCGATCTGATGATAAGGAGAGAGAAATATCAGACGCAGAAACCATGACCACGAACAACAGGATGGAGCTTATGGGTGTGATATCAGCGCTTGAGGCGCTTAAAGTCTCCTGCAGGGTGAAGATAACAACCGACTCCAGCTACGTGGTGAAAGGCATGACTGTCTGGATCAGTGACTGGATAAAAAAAGGATGGAAGAATTCCCAGAAGAAAGATGTTATGAACAGGGACCTGTGGGAGAGACTTCTCAAGGCCGCAAAGCCGCACGATATAACGTGGTGCTGGGTAAAGGGACATAATGGACATGCTGAAAATGAACGATGCGACATTCTTGCCCTCCGGGCGATCAAGCACCACAAGAAGTCCTTGTCAGCAGACAAGGCTGTTGTATGAAAAGGCCTGAGCTTCTTGCACCTGCAGGAGACTTTGAAAAATTGAAAACTGCTCTCCACTATGGCGCAGATGCAGTCTATCTTGGTGACTCGCGGTTCAGCCTGAGAGGCAAGGCTGGAAACTTCGAGGGAGAGAAGCTTGCTCAGGCGTTAGCGTATGTGCGTGACCAAGGCAAAAAAGCATATGTGACCATGAACATTTTTCCTCATAACAGGGACCTAAGCGACATGGAAGAGCATTTTGGCTTTCTCAATGAGGTGAAACCCGACGCAGTTATCCTTTCTGATCCGGGTGTTTTCAGACTCTGCAGGAAGAGGTCTCCTGAGATAGATATTCATATCAGCACCCAGGCAAATATCACAAATGCTGAGGCAGCGCTTTTCTGGCAGGACCTTGGTGCAAAGAGACTGATCCTCAGTCGGGAGCTTTCGGTTGATGAGATAAGACAGATCCGCGAGAAGGTATCTGTTGAGCTTGAGGTCTTTGTCCATGGATCAGTCTGTCTTTCCTATTCAGGCCGGTGTTACATAAGCAGCTTTCTTGCATCGCGGAGTGCGAACACGGGTGAATGCACTAACTCATGCAGGTGGCGCTATACCCTGATGGAAGAAAAGCGGCCTGGTGAGCATTTCCCTGTTTTCGAGGATGACCGGGGAACCTATATCCTGAGCTCAAAAGACCTCTGCATGATTGAACACCTGGCGTTGCTTGCTGATGCAGGAGTTGAGAGTTTCAAGATAGAGGGCAGGATGAAAGGGATTAATTATGTCTCCGGCGTTACAAAGGTCTATAGGGAGGCGATTGATCAGATCGCTGCCGATCATGCGTATCAGGTGAACCCCCGGTGGGTTCGGGAACTCTCCATGTTCAGCAGCCGCGGTTATACAACGGGTATGTTTTTCGGTAGACAGCCTGACGCGGACTATAATTTCGACGGCGAAAGCTATCGCATGAGTCATGAGTTCGTCGGCATCATTCTCGAAAAGAAGGGTGGCCTTGCAAAGATTGCCTTGAGAAACAGACTCGACAGGGGAGACGCAGTTGAATACCTTTCTCCGGGCATAGAAGAGGTGCTTTTCCCTGTTGAGATCATGCAGGACGAAGAGAAAAATGATCTTGTATCTGCACGGAATGAGGATATAATATTCATGAAGGTGCCTGAAGAGGCGAGGGAACAGGATTTGATACGGAGACAGAAGGACTTCAGGTCTGCGCAGCAGAGTGAACCTATGCGTGTACAGGGCGGCTGATTACATGGAAAAAATACGCTTAAAAAAAGATTTTGTTGACGAACGCAGCGTGCTGACAAGATGTCCGGTCTGTGATAATTATGTGCATGAGCAGGAGAGTTTTGCATGCCCATGCTGCAGGAGAAACCATCTCTGCAGAAAACATCGTGTTTCGGGCAGAAAGGAATGCGCAAGCTGTGTCTTTGATCTTAAGAAAAGAGAGCTTGATGTGATGAGGAGACAGGAGGGGAGTATCCAGCAGTTTCTTAAATTCCTGCAGTTCGTATTTCTCTTCTGTGCGGTTATCTTTATTGCTTTGAGAATTGGCATGTCTGAATATGTCGAGATCCTGCAGCATTCAACGCTTCCTGCCTATGTCATGTATTTCAGTATGATTCCGATCGCAGGCTATGTTCTCTTTTTTGTAATCCTGTATAATCAACGGGGAAAGGTAGCTGATATTGAGTATCAAATCAACAAACTTGAGTTCAGGAAATAACGGGTCTGTGCATGGCTGCTGCTAAGAAAGTCCTTGTCATCGATGATGATGCAGCTGCTTGTGGACTGGTCGAAAGGCTTTTGACTCGACTGGGTCTCGAGGTGCTGACGCTTGCTGATCCTCAAGCAGGAATAGAAACCGCCAGATCGATTATTCCGGATCTGATTTTTATCAACCTCTTGCTGCCAGGGACCAATGGGCTTAAGTTAAGCAAAGCTATCCATACTATCCAGAGCCTCGAAAAAGTGCCTGTAATCATGTTTATATCACATCAGGGAGAACTCGACTCAAAATACACGGTTACCATCGGCATCCTCGATACGCTGGTTAAACCTCTTAATGAAGCAGAAGTTATAAATAAGACGAAGGCTATTCTCGGCGATTTCTCACTGACTGAATCGGAAGACGAGACGATCAGAGAGATATCTCTTGAAGAAGAGATTGCTCCAATGATCCTTGGTGAGGAAGGAGAATTGACCGAGGAGGCTGTGCTTGATTCTGACATCGAGGCTGCTGGAGAACCTATTCGGGGAAATGCCGCAGACCCTGCTTATTACAGAGAGACCATACATGAAATGACCAAAGAGGGGGAATTAATTATGACGGAGAAAGAGAATCCTTTTGACAAGAAAGAAGACGATGACAGGAATCTGTTTACCGATGAATCGGACATCTTTGGAGAAGAGCTTAAAAAGTCCCGTGCGGGAGATAGGGGAAAATTGTTGCATGAGGAACACGAAGACGATAGCTTCCCAGAAGATGATGTTGATCTTTCCTATGAGGAGGCAAAGCCTGCAAGTCCAGTCAAGCGCATACTGTTGATCGCAGTTTCTATTGTTGTTGGGATCGGGCTTGGTGTCGGCGGATATTTCTTTTTTACTGCAGGCAGCAAGCATGCACCTGCTGAAAAGCAGATCGCCAAAACCCTCCCTGAGCCTTCACCGATTCCGGTGCCGGCACCAGCTGTAATACCTTCAGAAAAACCGAATGTGATTCCGGAGATACCGGTCAAGACAGAACAGCAAAAACCAGAAGCAACGCAGGCAAAGGAAGCGAAACCCCAGGATTCTCTCCCTAAGCCAGAGGCAAAGAAAGAGCCCGTGAAAAAGGCTGAAGTCGAGAAACCCAATAAGGAAAAGGCGCCTGCTGCTGTTTCAATACCTGAAGAGAAGAAAACTGCGACACCAAAGCGGGCTGCAGGGAATGAGGCTGGCATAGCAGTCAAGGGCAAGCGGCTTTATTATGTTCAGGCCGGACTCTTTGAGAATGAGGCCAATGCCAACGCAGTTAGTGATAAACTCAAACAGAAAGGATTTACTCCATCGGTGAAAAAAATCGAGGGTAAAGACAAAAAGATAATGTTTCGCGTAACTGCGGGAACCTATGCCAACTTCAAGAAGGCGGTTGAGGTTTCGGAAAACTTGAGCAAGCAGGGTGTAAGGGCTATTGTCCACAAACAGTAGAAGCCGCGGTTGAAGATCTTTTTCTCCGGCATAGGCGGCAGCGGCGTATCAGCTATTGCAGGCTTTATAGCAGACAAAGGTCACACCGTTAGAGGCTCTGACCGTCTTTTTGACAGCCACTCTGACCATTTTCTCAGGAGGCGATTAGAAGAAAATGGCATCAGGATTGTCGCTCAGGATGGCGAGGGTCTCGACGGATCGTTTGACTCTGCTGTCTTTAGTACTGCAGTAGAGCAGTCCAATCCTGATTACCGGAGAGCGCAGGAACTTGGTCTGCGGATTAAAACCCGCCCTGAATACCTCGCTGAGATAGTATCGGATTACAAAACAATTGCAATTGCAGGAACGAGCGGTAAGTCCACGACATCAGGCATGCTTGCATTCCTTATGCATCGCCTCGGAATGCAGCCAAACTTTATCGGCGGCGGCAGAGTGAAGCAGTTCAGAACAGAGAAGAATCCCGGCAATTACCTTGCAGGCAGTTCTGATAAGCTTGTCATCGAGGCCTGTGAGTCTGATGGAAGCATTGTAAATTACCGGCCACAACATACTGTCCTGCTGAATCTTGACCTTGATCATCATTCCATTGCAGAGACCGGTATGATGTTCGAGATACTGTCTGACAATACCTCCGGCATCGTTCTTCTGAATGCAGATGACTGGAATCTTAAGGCATGCAAGATCAGAGCTGCCGTCACATTTTCAATAGACAAAGTTTCTGACTATCAGGCTGTGGATATCCGGTATCAGCCATTAAATACCACCTTCAGCGTTTATGGTCAGGATTTCATGCTTTCTCTACCCGGTAAACACAATCTTTACAATGCCCTTGCCTGTATAGCACTTCTCGCAGAAACCGGCATTGCGCTGCAGAAGATTGCGGCTGTTCTCTTTGAGTTCTCTGGCATTGAGAGACGTTTTGATGTTCATCTTAATGACGGCAGGCATCTTGTAATCGACGACTATGCTCACAATCCTCACAAGATCCAGAGCCTTATGAAGACCATGCAGGGGATTAGCGACATGATCTGCTATATTTTCCAGCCTCATGGGTTCGGTCCGACAAGGCTCATGAAGGATGGATACATAAAAACATTCATCGACGGCCTGAGGAATACAGACCGGCTCATTTTACTGCCGATCTATTATGCAGGCGGCACAGCTGCACAGGATATTTCGAGCGCTGATCTTGCCGCTCCAATAAAGGCTTCGGGCAGGGATGCACGTGCTGTTATCGATAGAAATACTGTATTTGAGGTTCTTGGATGCCATGACGCCTATGTGGTCTTTGGAGCGAGGGATGATTCTTTATCGGACTTAGCAGAACGAATAGTTCAGGAAATTGTTAAGGCCTAATAGTGCTTCTTCAGTTCTATCAGGACCTGTTTGGCGACGTTCTTGAGTGTCTCGAATACTCCAACGCCGGTGACCGCGCAGCCTTCAAACCAAGGCACATTGCGGGGATTCAGGAGTTTGTTCATATTTTCCACAGGAGCAACGTTTGAAAGATCACGCTTGTTATGCTGGACCGTATACGGAAGTTTGTCTAGTTCATATCCCTGTTCTGCAAGATTGATCCGCAGGTCTTCAAGGCTTTCGATGTTCGCTTCCATCCTTTCGATCTGGCTGTCAGCAACAAAGACAACACCGTCAACGCCCTTCAGGATCAGTTTTCTGCTGGCAGCATAAAAGACCTGTCCCGGAACAGTATAGAGATGAAAGCGTACCTTGAAACCTTTGATATCGCCGAGCGCAAGTGGAAGGAAATCAAAAAATAGGGTGCGTTCGGTCTCCGTAGCCAGCGAGATGAGCTTGCCCTTCTGATCAGGGTTCGTCTTTTTGTATACATACTGCAGGTTTGTGGTCTTTCCGCACAGGCCGGGACCATAGTAGACGATCTTGCAGTTGATCTCTCGGGAAGCATAGTTTATAAAGGACACTTAGTTAGCACACCTACTTGAAAAGATTGTCGATATCCTCATCGCTGATCTCAGCAAAAGGAGAGTCATCGAGTTTGCCTTCGCTCTTCTCTTTCTCAGCCTTGCTCGTGATATCATTAAAAATTCTCACGAGTGCCTCTGAAGATTTCTTGACACGCAACCTCACAAGGCCGAGGGATGACCGCTTGTCGAAAATAACAACAAGGATGACCCTCAGACCGATGAGGGATATATGAATATTATCTTTTTCTCCCTCGTGGAAAAGGATCGTAAATTCTTTCTCTCCTAACAGGCGGGCGATACCACCGGTTGCAGCGATATTTCCTGCGGTGAGAGATGCGAGCGAAGTTGTGTCGATCTCATGCGTATCGCCCGCAGATGCGATCAGCTGGCCGTTCTTGTCAACAAGAAACACGACCTTTGCATTCGCCTGCTGGAAAAGTTTCTGGAGTTCCTCATCGATCTTCTGGAACTCTTCTTCATACATTACCAGGTCTGAGCTCATAACACCTTAGAAAATATCATAAAGGCAGGCTTTAATCAATCTGTTTTTGCCTCTTTGAGTAATTTTGCCCATTCCTTGTCAACTTCATCCTGAACCCGCTGAAGCAGTCCCTCGTTCTCCGGGCTGAAAAGATGCTTGAATCTTCCCTGTGGTTTCATGAACTCGGCAACAGGGATCTTCTCTTTTGGCGTTACCGTTATCTTGGTCACGCCGTTTTCAATTTCATAGAGCGGCCAGTAGCAGGTGTTGACAGCAAGTCTCGCAAGCTGAATCGCGTCATTGGTCTTTGAACGCCATCCGCGGTTGCAGGGAGCGATGACATTAATGAACTTCGGCCCTTTGATCTCATGCGCCTTTTGAATCTTTTTGAAAAGGTCCTGCCAGTGAGAGGGGGATGCCTGGGCAACATAGGGGATATCGTGTGCTGCCATGATCTTAGTCATGTTCTTCCTGTTGCGGAGCTTGCCCGGTATCACTGAACCTGCAGGACACGTGGTAGTGTCTGCGCCAAGAGGGGTTGCGCTTGAACGCTGTATGCCGGTGTTCATGTATGCACCGTTGTCATAGCAGATGTAGATCATGTCATGACCCCGCTCCATGGCGCCGGAAAGACTCTGAAACCCGATATCATAGGTT
This sequence comes from uncultured Nitrospiraceae bacterium, assembly GCA_964461065.1. Taxonomy (GTDB): domain Bacteria; phylum Nitrospirota; class Thermodesulfovibrionia; order Thermodesulfovibrionales; family UBA6898; genus UBA6898. The sequence continues at coordinate 21,330 of CAYWRK010000011.1, read as the reverse complement.
CCGCCATCGCCGCCAAATGCAATGAACTTGACCTCCTGGTCAAACTTGCCCTGCTTCTTGAGTGAGCGGTACATGGTTTCTACGCCTGAGAGTGTGGCCGCTGCATTCTCAAATGCTGTATGGATCCAGGGCACGTTCCATGCAGTGAATTCGGATATGCAGGATGAAACCTCAAGGCATCCTGTTGCATTGGAGACAATGACAGGATACTCGGTTGCCATCATGGCGATCTTTACGACGATCGGAGCGCCGCACCCTGAGCACATTCTGTGGCCGTGGGTGAACCGGTCTTCCTTTTTTGTGAGCTCTTTTAATGTAAGTGGTGTCGCCATATTATTCCCTCACTCCTATGTATTCTTTAAGCACATTCACTTTGCCGCTTGTTGCTATCTCATTGAGTTCAGTGAGCACCTGGGCAGCATGGGAAGGCAGATAATCCCTTCCGCCAAGGCCGTAGATCTTGTTCATGAGCAGCGGTTTCTTTTCGAGCGGGTACAGCGCTGAGGCCACCTCCATAAAGAGCGGTCCGTAGCTGCCGTATGAGTCTGCCCTGTCCATGACACAGACAGCCTTGGTGTTTTTGAGCGCGTCTGCGATCTCTGCGAAGGGGAAAGGCCTGAAGAGTCTTGGCTTGAGAAGGCCGGCCTTGATACCCTTGTCCCTGAATTCGTCTATAACGTCCTTTGTTGTTCCTGCAGCAGAGTTCAGGATGACGATCGCTATGTCAGCGTCTTCAAGCCTGTAGCTCTCAAAAATACCGTATTTCCTGCCACTCATCTTCTCGAAGTCCTTTGCGACATCGAGCACAACATCTTTCACCTTTGTCATAATTTCATGCTGTGCACGCTTGTATTCATGGTAAAGGTCCGTAAGAATAAGAGGACCATAGCTCTTTGGTTTGGCAAGATCCAGAAGCGGCAGGAAGTTCTTGAATGGCCCAACAAATTCCTTAACCTGCAGGTCCTCAAGATATTCCAGCCTTTCTATCGAATGACTGATGATAAATCCATCAAGGCAGACCATTATCGGCAGTCTGATATCCATATGCTCAGCGATTCTGAAAGCCTGGATGGTGTTGTCATAAGCCTCCTGACCATTCTCTGACCACAGCTGTATCCAGCCGGTGTCACGGGCTCCCATTGCGTCAGAGTGATCGCCATGTATGTTCAGAGGCGCTGAGAGAGCGCGGTTGACCACAGGCATGACGATCGGCAGCCGGTCGCCTGATGCAATATGGAGCATTTCCCACATGAGTGCCAGACCCTGAGAAGATGTTGCTGTTATGACTCTGCCGCCTGCTGCTGCCGCGCCGATGCAGGCTGACATGGAGCTGTGTTCACTCTCGACCAGGATCGATTCAGTGTCAACCTTGCCGTCAGCTATGAACGATGCGAACCTCTGCATCATGTCTGTCTGGGGTGTTATAGGATATATGCCGCAAACATCAGGATTTACCTGACGCAGTGCATTTGCGCAAGCCTCATTTCCGGTAACTGCTACCACCTTTGCCATCTAGTTGCCCTCCTCTACCATTTCAATGGCCTTCTGACCTTTCTTACCAGGGCATTCCAGGGCGCAGATGCCGCATCCCTTGCAGTAGTCATAGTTGAACTGTTCCCTTTTCCCGTCCTTTATCTTCACGGACATGTCAGGGCAGTAGATCCAGCAGAAGAGACACTGTATGCAGTTCTCTTCTTTCCATATAGGTCTGTAGGCCCTCCAGGAGCCTGTTTTGAACTTGGCTGCACTGCCTCCCTCAAGTACAACTGATCCGGGCGGCAGTTCTCTCCATCCTTTTGCTTTCATCCTTCTTTTACCTCCTCATATCCTCTTCTTGTTGCTTCAAGGTTGCCGTCTATGATCTTCTGGGAGAACTTCTTACCGAAACTTTTTCTGACATCATCCAGAAGATGCTCAAGCGACACCAGACCGGTTACTTTGCAGACTGTTCCGAGCATGGGAGAATTCGGCATAGCCCTGCCAAAGCAGTCGATGGCGATCTTTGTTGCGTCGACGGTTACCACGCGCTGTTTCGCGCTGGCATTAAGTTTGGCCCTGATATCCTTAGGGTCTTTTGTGGTGTTGATGACAAATACCGTGCTTTCCTTGGAGCCTTCTGTAATATTGATGCTGTCAAGAAGAGTTGCATCAACCACTGCTACGACATCAGGCTCGAGAACAGGACAGTGCATCCTCAATTCCTTTGAAGCTATGCGATTGTAAGCCCGCAGGGGTGCTCCTGCGCGCTCAGGTCCGTATTCAGGAAAGGCCTGCACATGCCTTCCTCCGCTTAGGCAGGCGTCTGCCAATACCTTTGCTGCAGTTACCGTTCCCTGGCCGCCTCTTCCATGCCATCTTATCTCAACTGTTTCAGCCATAGTTTCCTCCGGAAGTAGAATGAATTGTAATTTTATAGTATTTGGTTTTGAATTTTCAATATATTTAGTCATTGCAATAACTTATAGGTCTATTTGACCTAATCCAATGAGCTGTTTTATAGTTATGATCGCTATGGCACAGAGTATGACAGGGTTTGGGAGCGCTGAAAAGGCCGGATGCAGGGTAGAGATAAGATCCCTGAATCAGCGGTTTCTGGATATTTATATCAAGGCGCCTTCATTCCTGAGCCAGCATGAGATGGCGTTCAGAAACGTCCTCAGAAATCGGTTTAACCGGGGCAAGTTCGACATAACGATATCGATTACCGGTGAGGCTGCGGCTGACCTCAAGGTTAATAAGGTGGTGGCTGGCAGGATATTCAATGCGCTCAGGGCCCTCCAACAGGAGTTCCAGATGCCCGGCGCTCTCGACATCAACAGCATGGCATATTTTCACGACAAGTTTATGGAGACTGATGTCTCCTTTGATATAGCGGAAGTGCAACGGGTTTTTGATGAGGCTGTTGACAGCCTTCAGGGCATGAGAAGCAGGGAAGGTCAGCTGCTTGCGGAGGAACTCATCAGGCTTATAGATTCTCTTGAAGCGATGAACAGAGAGATGAAGGATCTGATCGTAAAGGCAATGCCTGAAGCCGGTCTGAGGCTGCAGGAGAAACTGAGAGTGCTGCTTGGGAATAACGAGATGGATCCAACAAGAATGCAGCAGGAGATCGCAATTCTCGCAAGCAAGGTTGATATTGCCGAAGAGACGGCGAGGCTCGACAGTCATATTCAGCAGTTCAGGGAACTGCTCGGCAGCGATATAGCAGGCAGGAAACTTGACTTCCTGGTGCAGGAACTGAACCGAGAGGTCAATACGATGTCATCGAAGTCGGCTGATTATGGTATTTCGCGGCTTGCAGTTGACATGAAGACTGAGATAGAGAGGATCCGGGAGCAGGTGCAGAATCTGCAATGAGAAGCAGGCTCAGGCGGGAACTCCTCTCTTAACCTTATCCTTGACCTTAACCTTGTATTGGGGGATTTTTGTATGAAAAAAAATGATATCAGTCCAGTTCTGGTCAATATCGGTTTCGGGAATGTTGTCGCCTCTGCCAAAGTGGTATCGATCGTAACACCGGGTTCTGCTCCCATGAAGCGCGTACGCGAAGAGGCGAAGAAGGCCGGTAAGCTCGTGGATGCTACACAGGGAAGGCGCACACGATCAATCATTATTACGGAGAGCAACCATATTATTCTTTCTGCCCTTCAGGCCGAGACGATTACGCAGCGATTCCTCGACGGCAAGGGCGGCAGTGACGATGAAGAAGCGTAAAGGGAGCCTGTTTATCGTATCAGCTCCTTCCGGAGCCGGTAAAACAACGATCTGCAAGAAGATCGTGGAAGCCATGGATAACGTGCAAACCTCTGTCTCCTATACCACGAGAGCTCCGCGCCAGGGAGAGGTTAACAACGAAGACTATTCATTTATCAGTGTAAAGAAATTCAGGGGCATGATTCAGAAGGGCGAGTTTGTTGAGTGGGCAGAGGTGCATGGCAACCTGTACGGCACATCACGGAAGAGGCTCGAAAAGATCATCAATGACGGCCTTGACGTTATTCTCGACATTGACACACAGGGGGCAGCGCAGATAAAGAAGACCTATCGCAATGGAGTTTTTATTTTTATTCTTCCTCCTTCAATGACCGTGCTGCGTGACCGGCTTGAAAAAAGGATGAGCAACACCAAAGAAGACATGGAGAGAAGATTGAAACGGGCTGGTGACGAAATTCGGGCATATATGATGTATGATTATGTTATAGTAAACGACCTGCTGAAGAGCTCGCTTAGCACGTTCGAGTCCATCATAGCGGCGGAACGTCAGCGGAGCTCAAAAATAGATTCAGCATGGATCGAGAAAAACATCATCAGGAGGTAAACATTCATGGACATTATTTCCCTGCCGGCAGAGATTGATCATAAGAAGATCGATGGCAAATTCAGACTCGTCAGCATTGCTACTCAGAGGGCAAAAGAACTTTCTCTCGGAGCAAAGCCCAGGCTGACAACAAAATCGAAGAAAGTTACCACCATTGCGATTGAAGAAGCGGTGCAGGATAAGCTTGAATTCATCACCGGTGAAGAGGCAATGGTGGCAATGGAAAAGGCAGGAAAGCTTGATTACCGGAAGCTTCTTGAGGAGAGCAGAAAGAAGGCAGCAGGCGAGGACCTGACCGAGTTGGAGAAGGACCTGCAGGTCTATCTCCACGAGAAGGAGAAAGGGACCGGAAGTTTTGACAAGATGGCCTTTGATGAGCTTTTCGGCGGCAAGAAGGAAAAGGAACCAACAGCTGACGAACCTGAAGAATAAGACAGTTCTTCTGGGCGTATCCGGCGGCGTTGCAGCATACAAGGCTGTAGGGCTCGTTAGGAGGCTTAAGGATAAAGGCGCCTCGGTCACGGTTATGATGACCGGGGCAGCCCAGCAGTTTATTACCCCTCTTTCTCTGCAGGTTGCGTCACAGAATACGGTCTATACTTCGCTTTTTCAGGAACCCCTGACGCACATTTCACTTCCAGCAGCAGCTGATATCATGGTTGTGGCCCCTGCTACGGCAAATATCATTGCCAAACTTGCAAACGGTATAGCCGACGACATACTCTCAACAGCATTCCTGGCCTTTCGCGGTCCTGTGATCATTGCACCTTCCATGAACGTGAAGATGTATGAACACCCGGTTGCCCAGGAGAACCTGAAAAAACTGCGCTCTCTTGGCATTATCCAGACCGGTCCTGATAGTGGATCACTTGCCTGCGGAGAAGAAGGAACCGGAAGGCTTGCAGAAGTGCAGGAGATTGTTGATGCAGTTGTTTCTGCTCTGACACCCAAGGACCTGATCGGTCAGAAGATCGTTGTGACTGCAGGGCCGACTCGGGAGTATTTTGATCCTGTCAGGTTCATTTCCAATCGGTCCTCAGGGAAGATGGGTTTCAGCCTGGCAAAAGCTGCCAGGAATCGCGGTGCATCGGTTGTGCTGATTAGTGGCCCTACGTCCCTGGCGAGGCCTGAGGGTATAATTTTCAGGCGGGTCGATACTTCTGACCAGATGCTTTCAGCTGTTAGGGAAGAAACAGGAATAGGTGTTTCTGCTCTGATCATGGCGGCTGCCGTTGCAGACTTCAGACCTGCTAAACTGGCCAAGGTGAAGGTCGAGAAAAAAGAACTGCTATCTCTTGCATTAACCTGTACCGAGGACATTGTCAGCTGCATTGCACGAGAAAAGAAGCGGCCTTGCATTATTGGTTTTGCGGCAGAGACCGGGAAGAAGATCGACCGGGCAAAAGAAAAGATGAAGAGAAAGAAGATGGATATGATTGTCTTCAATGATGTTACTGAAAAAGGTGCAGGATTCGAAACTGACACGAACCGGGTGGTCATAATAGATAATAAGAATGGCATAACGCGGACTAAACGCATGAGCAAAGACGACATTGCTGATGCAATACTCGACTGCTACCTTAAAATCAAAACTTGACTTTATCCCCAATTTTTGCTAAAAAATTGATAACTTATGGCATCTAAAGATATCGAAAAACTGAAAGAAAAGTTTGACAAAGACCCCAATTCGAAGCTTTTTCTGCCTCTTGCCGAGGAATACAGAAAAGAAGGCATGCTGGAAGAGGCGATAGATGTGCTTCAGAAGGGGCTCGAGAAACACGTTACCTACACCAGTGCGCGGGTTCTACTTGGCAAGACGTATCTTGAAAAGGGCATGATGGATGAGGCCCGGAAGGAATTCGAAAGTGTCATAAAGATCGTGCCTGACAACCTTTTTGCCCACAAGAAACTCGCAGAGCTATATAGGGACACAGGTGAAACTGACCTTGCCATAAAGGTGTTCAAGACCATCCTGAAGCTTAATCCCATGGATGAAGAGTCGATTAATAATTTGAGAGATATCGAAGCTGCTTTGTCTCCAGCGCCCCGTGTTGTAGCAGTGCGGAAAGAAGAGCCGGCATATGGTGAGATCAGAATGCCTGAACCTGTTGTTCACGCTACAGAAGAGCCGTCTGATGTACATATCGGCGATGAGATTCATATTGAGGCTCCTGATATTCAGGTAGAACATTCTGAAGATGAGCTGAACGCCTTCAAAGACTCGCTTTTTGGCGATAAGTCAGGCATGGACAATGAGCTTGAGGTTGTTAACGAAGTCCACCTTCAGACACAGGATGAAACTGAAGAAAGCGACGCAGTTTCCATTTCTGAAGATGATGTTATTGCCGCAGAAGACATTTCGTTTGAGGATGTTGGCGAGTCGATTGCTGAGGAGATGAGTCCCGCTGTCAGCGAGTCATTATCTGCCGCAGAAGAGGCAGAGGAAACGATTGAACTTTTAGAAGAGCCGCTTGAAATTACCGAAGAGCCGGTCGACGCTTTTTTTGCAGAAGTGGCCGCAGTTCCGAAAAAAGAGATAGCAGATCTTTCTGATGCTGACCGATTTGTGGGAGAGGGCAAATTTGCAGAGGCCATGGGAGTTTACAGAAAGTGCCTTGCTAATGACCCTAATGACAAGAGAGTTCTTCAGCGGGTAGACGAACTCAGGTCGCTTCTGAAGCTTATGGGCAAAGACAAAGAAGTACTTATAGATAAACTGAATGCATTTCTTGAAGGCATACAGAAAGGGCGCGATGGATTTCTCGGACATTCTTAAAGAGGCGGTAGATAAAGTTGACGGTGCCGTTGCAGCGATGATCCTTGCCTCTGACGGCATTCCTGTTCAGGAATATGTTACCGAGAAGCTCATAGATCTTACAGGGCTTGGCGCTGAGGCCTCTGCGATGATCAGGGACGTTGGGTATGCTGCAGAGAACCTGGGTTTGGGGCAGGCAAGAGAATTTTCGATCGTGTCCGATACCTGCGGCATAATCATGAGGAAGATCAATGAAGAGTATTATCTTTCTCTTGTCATAAAGCCTGAGGGCAATTACGGAAAGGGACGTTATGTCCTTAAAACCATAATTCCCAGGATAGAGCACGAATTCTAAGAGGGCTGTAATTGCGGGCCTGTTGCCGGCAAACAGTAATTTCTGAACTGAATATCCATGAAAATCCTTGTTATACACGGCCCGAACCTAAATCTCCTCGGAACACGAGAGCCTGATATTTACGGCAGCACGACTCTTGATGACATCAATCAGCAGATAGGCGAACTGTCAAAGGAACTCGGCCTTGAAGCGGAAACCTTTCAGTCAAACAGCGAGGGTGAAATTGTCGATGCAATACAGAAGAGGACCTATGACCTGCTGATCATCAACCCTGCTGCATATACCCATACGAGCGTTGCCATCAGGGACGCCATTTCAGCGATAGGCAAACCTGCTATTGAGGTGCACATTTCAAACATTCATAAGAGAGAGGATTTTAGAAAAATATCCTATATCGCCGGCGTAGCAACGGGTCAGATTAGCGGCCTCGGCATTGAAGGATATCTCCTTGCCGTTCGAGCCAGTCAGAAGATCCTGAGCAGATGAAGCAGATCATTGCGATAACCGAGTCCCTTGCGTCCAGAGGGATCAGCGGCATGCTCGTTTCCAATATCAAAAATGTCCGCTATCTTACCGGCTTTACCGGTTCATCTGCCTGCCTGCTCATAGCAAAGAAAGAGCGCATTTTTTTTACTGACTCGCGGTATGAAGAGCAGTCAAAAAGAGAGGTGCGGGGATTTGATATTGTTATCGAGCGCGAGGAACGCCCAAAGCAGATCCTTGAAAAAGCTAAGTCTGCGGGCATCAGAACGCTCGGATTCGAATCAACCGTATCCTACGCATTTTATAAGTCCCTTCTCAGAAAAGGGTTCAAGGTAAAGAGCGTTACGAACCTGATCGAGGAGATGCGGAGGATCAAGAACCGGCTTGAGCTCAAGATGATCGCTAAGGCAGTTCAACGGGCAGAGAAGGCCTTTCTTCAAGTAAAGCCCTATATCAAGGCGGGGTTTTCGGAGCGGCATCTGGCGCTCCGTCTTGAAGCAGGGCTGAAAGATCAGGGCTGTGCGGTGATTCCTTTTGACATAATCGTTGCTGCGGGAAAAAACTCGGCAATGCCGCATGCACGGCCGACAGACAACAGGATCAAGCAGGGTGACTTTATCATGTTTGATTGGGCGGGCGAAGCAGGCGGATATTTCTCTGACATGACCAGGACTTTTCTTATGAAGGGCGGAAAGGATCTCCCCCGGAAGATCGACGTCTATAATACCGTCCTGAGCGCGAATCAGGGCGCGATTGCGTCTGTTAGCGAAGGAATTATTGCTCGCGCGGTTGACAAGACAGCAAGAGATGTTATAAAAAAGGCAGGGTACGGTGATTACTTTGGTCACGGTACAGGCCATGGGGTGGGTCTTGATGTCCATGAACTGCCGCGCATATCACGTTTTGCAAGAGAGAAGATTCGGGCAGGTATGGTATTTACCATAGAACCGGGGATATATCTTCCCGGCATCGGGGGGGTCAGGATCGAAGACATGGTCCATGCTGAGAAGCAGGGATGCATGACCCTGACAGCGCTCCCCAAGAAACTTGAAACACTCTAACATTGACTCAGGAGGAACAGACCATTGATATCAACCAGTGACTTTAGAAAAGGCGCAAAGCTGGAATATAAAGGCGACCCCTATGAAATTGTCGATTTCCAGCATGTGAAGATGGGAAGGGGCGGCGCGACCGTCAAGACAAAGATGAGGAATCTCAAGACCGGCAGTGTCATCGAAGAGACGATCAGGTCAGGCGAAAAATTTCCCCCTGCAGGACTCGAAGAAAAGAAGATGCAGTACCTCTATGCCCAGGGTGACGACTATATCTTTATGGACCAGGAAACATATGAACAGCTCCCGCTGAGCCCGGCACAACTCGGAAATGCAAAGCTTTTTCTGAAGGAAAATGTCGAGGTGAAGATCCTTTACTATAAGGGCGAGCCACTCAATGTGGAACTGCCGACTTTTGCTGAACTGGTCATAGCAAAGACCGACCCCGCGGGATTTAAGGGTGATACGGCATCAGGAGGAGGAAAGCCCGCAACACTCGAGACCGGCGCGGTCGTTCGAGTGCCGTTTCATCTCAATGAGGGAGACACGATCAAGGTCGATACCAGGACATCTGAATATATTGAAAGGGTGCGATAATGGAACTTGAGGACCTTAAAGAGATCATTGAACTGCTCAAGGAAACAGACATTACCGAACTTCAGGTAGAGAAGGACGGCACCAAGGTAAAGATCAAGCGTGAAAAGTATCTGCAGTCCATAGATATCCCTGCTCACCGGCCAGCTGTCGTTGCGACGCAGGAAACGATGGTGAGAGAGGTCGTGGCTGAAGAGCCTGAGCAGAGACTGATCACTATTACATCACCCATTGTCGGCACGTTCTACCGTTCGCCGTCACCTGAGGCCGCGAGCTTTATCGAGATAGGCCAGAAGGTTAAGAAGGGACAGGTCCTTTGCCTCATCGAGGCCATGAAACTCATGAATGAGATCGAGTGCGAGGCTGACGGCACGGTTGTGAAAGCCCTTGTGGACAACGGACAGGCTGTTGAATACGGCGAGCCGCTTTTCCTTGTTGACCCTGCATGAAGCTTTTTAACAAGATCCTCATTGCCAATAGGGGCGAAATTGCGGTCAGGGTTATCCGTGCCTGCAAGGAACTCGGCATCAAGACTGTTGCGATCTATTCGGAGGCTGACAAGGAGTCACTCCACGTAAAGCTCGCCGATGAATCTGTCTGTGTCGGTCCGGCAAACACTGCCCAGAGCTACAATAATCTTCCCAGCATTCTTTCAGCTGCGGAGATTACTGATGCTGAAGCGATCCATCCCGGTTACGGCTTTCTCTCGGAGAACCCTCAGTTCGCAGAGGCCTGCCTCACGTCAGGCATCACGTTTATTGGTCCGTCTGCAGATACGATCAGGCTTGGCGGAGACAAGTCCAAAGCCCGGCAGACCATGAAGCGCAGAGGAGTTCCTGTCGTGCCTGGCAGCGACGGCCCTGTAGTGACAGAGGAGTCAGCGCTCAAGTTGGCAAAAAAGATCGGGTTCCCGGTGATCATCAAGGCGTCTGCCGGCGGCGGCGGTCGCGGCATGAGGATCATCAGGGAAGAGGCAGAGCTTGAGAAACTCTTTTTCATGGCGCAGAGAGAGGCTCTTACGGCCTTCGGCAATGGCGAGCTGTACATGGAAAAATACATTACCGAGATGCGTCATGTTGAGGTTCAGATCATTGGTGACAACAAGGGCAATATCCTCCATCTCGGCGAAAGAGACTGCTCTGTGCAGAGGCGGCACCAGAAACTGATCGAAGAGTCGCCTTCGCCGATCGCAACGGAGAAGTTCAGAAAAAAGATCGGTGAATATGCGATCAAGGCTGCCCGGGCGCTCAAATACCGGAATGCAGGGACTATAGAATTTATCGTGGAGCCTGACGGCAATATCTACTTTATGGAGATCAATACGCGCCTTCAGGTCGAGCATCCCGTTACTGAGTATGTCACCGGCATCGACATTGTGAAGGAACAGATCAGGGTAGCTGCCGGCTATCCCCTGGAACTGAAACAGCTGCAGGTGAAGTTCTCCGGTCACGCCATTGAATGCAGGATCAATGCTGAGGACCCTGAACGATTTATACCCTGCCCTGGCAAGATCACCTTCATGGCTGTCCCTGGCGGACCGGGAGTGCGCGTGGACACTGCCATGTACAACGGCTGCACCGTATCATCTCATTATGATTCTCTGGTTGCCAAGCTTATTGTTCATGGCCGCGACCGGGAAGAGGCAATTGCGAGGATGAAGCGTGCGCTGGATGAGTTCATCATCGAAGGCATCAAGACAACCATACCCTTTCATAAAAGGGTGCTGAATGACCCTGATTTTATTAAGGGCGAGTTCAATACCGGGTTGGTTGAGAAGATGAACAATCCTCCGCAAAGTTCGAACAAATAGCCGAAGTTCTGTAATGTATCAGCACGGCATCTGCTTTATTACCGACAGGACCCATTCAGTTGTTCCCTTCACGGATATGGTGAAACGTGTGCTTGATGCTGGCATAACCTTTATCCAATATCGCGAAAAAGAGAAGACTCGGCGCGAAATCTATCAGGAGTCCGCAATACTTAGGAATCTGACCCGCTCCTATAGTGCCGTCTTCATTATCAATGATCACGCTGACATTGCGCTTGCAGTAGAGGCTGATGGGGTGCATCTCGGTCAGGACGATCTGCCACTGATCGTGGCCAGAAAGATCATGGGCAGGAGGATCATCGGTATCTCTACCCACAGTATTGAACAGGCACGGTCGGCTGCAGCAGGTGGCGCTGACTATATCGGGTTTGGCCCCATTTTCCATACCAGCACAAAGGATGCAGGCGCACCAAAAGGGGTTGACATTCTTAAAGCAATCAAACAAAATTGCAGTATTCCTGTTGTAGCTATCGGCGGCATCAGTATTGATACCGCGGCTGCTGTCATGCACGCGGGAGCAGATGCTGTTGCTGTAGCAACCGCCATCTGCAAGGGTGATATAAAGAAAAATGCAAAACGATTTTGTGACATCATTCAGAATAATTCGGGAGGATAAGATGAAAAAGAATTTCGTATTGCTTCTGTGCCTTGGCTTAGCTCTGATGATCTTTACTGGCTGCCAGAAAGGATCTGATTCTATCAAGATCGGCGTTGCTGGCCCCATGACCGGTGATCAGTCGAAGTTTGGCACTGATTTCAAGAACGGCGTTTCCCTTGCGGTTGAGGAGTGGAATGCAAAGGGCGGCGTGCTCGGCAAAAAGATCGAGTTGATCGTCGGCGATGATCAGCATGACCCCAAACAGGCTGTTTCGGTTGCGAACAAGATCGTCAATGACGGTGCTGTTGCTATTATAGGCCACTTCAACTCAAGCTGCTCCATTCCTGCCTCCGATATTTACAACAGGGGAAGCCTGCCGATGATTTCCCCCGGTTCGACGAATCCGCAGTTTACAGAGAAGGGATACAAGGGTGTTTTCAGGGTTTGCGGCAGGGATGATCAGCAGGGCAAGGTCGGAGCCGACTTCACAAACAGTCAGTTAAAAGTGAAGAAGATCGCTGTTATACATGACAAGACAACTTATGGTCAGGGGCTTGCCGATGAGTTCAAAAAAGCCCTTGGTGATAAGGTTGATATAGTCTTCTATGGCGGGATTATTCAGGGAGACAAGGATTTCAAGGGCGTGCTCACGACGGTCAGGGAGAAGAAGCCTGAACTGATCTTCTTCGGCGGCATATATCCCGAGATGGGCCTGCTTGTGAGGCAGTCGCGTGAACTCGGCATAAAATCACCGTTCATGAGCGGTGACGGTTCTATTGATCAAAAATTCATAGAGATCGCAGGACCGCAGGCAGCAGAGGGAACTTATCTTACCTTCAGCCCTGACCCTAAGAACATCCCCTCAGCAAAGGACTTCATCAGTAAATATAATGCCAAGTATGGTGAGATCGGACCCTATTCCATCTATGCCTATGATGCGGCAAACATCATGCTTTCTGCCATCAAGGAGGCCAATGCGACAGACGGTGCAAAGATCATCGAGAAGCTTCATGCATCAGAGTTTGCCGGAGCCATGGGCAAGATCAAGTTTGACAATAAGGGTGATGTAACTGCGCCTCCCTATGTTGTCTGGACTACAAAGGACGGCAAGTTCGTGGAGCAGTGGAAACCATAGTATCCTGATTCATAGACAGGTATCGAAAGGGTGCAGGGTTTTCCCTGCACCCTTTTTTATTGAATTTACTCATTCGACAGATGTTTTGTTGTTTGGTATAGTTTAGAAAAGGAAGACAGGGAGGCTTGATCATGAAAATAGGCATTATCGGTTCAGGAAATATGGGCAGCGGTCTTGGAAAGATCTGGGCTGCAAAGGGGCACGATATCATCTTCAGTTATTCGCGGAGCCGGGAAAAGTTGAATACCCTTGCAGCAGCTCTACCCAATGCAAAGGCAGGCACTCCTGCAGAAGCAGCCCAGGCTGATGTTATTCTTCTTGCCGTGCGCTGGTCAGATGTGCCTGATGCCATCAAACAGGCCGGGACTCTGGCTGGCAAGATAGTAATTGACTGCACGAATCCGCTCAAGCCGGATCTGAGCGGTCTTGAGCTGGGCTATACCAGTTCTGCTGCCGAGGAGATCTCCAGAATGGCTCCAGGATCAAGAGTTGTGAAGGCCTTCAATACTGCCTTTGCGCAGGTGTATGAGGAACGATCGCGGCTCTTCGGTTCCCGCAGGGCAAGCATGCTTTACTGCGGTGACGATGCTGAGGCAAAGTCTGTTGCTGCAAAGCTGATCACGGATGTCGGGTTCGATCCTCTTGATTGCGGGCCTCTCACTGCGGCACGCCTGCTTGAGCCTGTTGCCATGCTGGTAATAACGCTCGGCTATGGCATGAAGATGGGCACGAACATTGCGTTGGATCTTATAAGGCGGTAACCCATGACATCTATCGAAAAGGTGCGGGCAGAATACGACAGGGCAGCTGCAAAGAAGCATGAGTTCTCAGAAAAACTGAAGGTGCTTGAAAATGCAGAGCCCAAGAATTTCCACGACATCTGGATGACCCGTGATCAGATTGCATACTGGCAGGGAAGGGCAGAAGGTCTGCAGTTTGCCCTGGATGAAATGGGGCAATAAGCAGGGAGATATCCTTTAGATAGAGAGCTGGTTCTCTTTATATCTATTACGGCAAATAGAGGGGTATAATGAAATTATGAGCATTATGGGGGAAAAGAAGACCGCTCTTGTTTCCGGAGGAGCGTGTATCTATTACCGCACTGGCAGGGGTGAGCCTGTCCTTCTGGTCCATGGCATTACCACCTATTCCTTCATCTGGCGCAAGATCGTGCCCTTGCTTGCAGTAAAGTATGACGTTATCACGGTCGACCTGTTAGGCTGCGGCGACTCAGATATGCCGCTCGATGTCTCCTATGCCATTAAAGACCATGCAGAACGACTCAAGGAGTTTGTAACTTCACTCGGCATCGACAAGTTCCATTTTGTCGGGCATGATCTCGGCGGCGGTATGGGTCAGATCTTCGCTGTCCGATATCCGGACATGCTTATTGATCTGGCGATGATCAATACGGTTGCATATGATTACTGGCCTGTCCAGCCAATCATTGCGATGAGGACCCCCATTATTCGTCAATTCATGATCGCTGCCGTGGATCTGGGTGCCTTCCAGTTAATCGTCAAAAGAGGGCTTTATCATAAGAACCTGGTGACTGATGAGCTTATGGAGCTCTTTATGAAGCCCCTAAAAAAAAGCGGTGGACGCAAGGCCTTCCTTCATTTTGCCAAGTGCCTTAATAATGCGAACCTGATGGAGATCAGCGAGGACCTGAAAAGACTCGCCATGCCGGTTTTGATCATCCGCGGTGACGCAGACCCCTATCTGGGTGCTATGATCGCAGAGAGGCTGCATCAGGAGATTCCGGGAAGCAGACTGATCAGAATTGCGACGGGCGGACACTGGATCCAGGAAGACGAACCTGTTCAGACCGCTCAAACGCTTATAGACTTCTTTGAAGGTCATCTTGCCTGATCCCAAGGATCCTGAACTCCAACTGAAGGAACTGCAGGAGACAATAAGGGTTCTCTCTCTTGAAAATGAAACCCTGGCTGAGCGGGCTGAAGATGCGGCCCTCCTCGGGCTTATCGCTGAAAAGATCAGCCATCTTGAGGATCCCAGTGCTGTTATCGACACCGGACTTGAACAGATCTCCCTGCTGAAAGATATCCCTGTCTGCGCATACTGCAGCAGTGTTGACGATCAGATTCGGATTGAGAGTTCATATGTCTCTTTTTCTGAAACTGCAGTCGAAAGTATTTCCCTTGTCCTCCCCAAAGACTTTACTGCGTCCGGATCTGTCCTGCTGACCGGTGATGATCTCCAGGCGGCCAGTCTGGCAATTGGTCTGTCTGGAAAGCGCTATGAACCTACGTCGCTGCTGCTGATACCTTTCGAGAATGCGTGCTGTCCTGCCGGCTTCTTTGTTTTTGCCGATAATGGCCGCCTTGTTCATTGTCAGGCTCTGCTCATGCGCATTGCAGAGATGCTGACGAGTCGTATCAGCACTGTCCAACTTCTCAGGGAATTACACAAAGCAAAAGCAGATCTCGATATCAAGGTCGAGGAGCGGACGCGGGAGCTTTCAGATGCATACCGCGAACTCGAGCAGGAGATGGCAGAGCGCGTGACTGCTCAGGAGAATCTGCAGGATGCTGAGGCGAAATACAGAAGTCTTACTGAAAACTCGCATGACATGATCTATCGGATGTCGCTTCCTGACGGTGTTTATGAATACGTCAGTCCTGCCTCTACAGCAATATTCGGTTACTCTCCTGATGACTTTTATAACACTTCTGCTCTGATCAAACAGGCAATACATCCTGACTGGCGGGATTATTTCGCAGTGCAATGGGCCGATCTATTAAAGGGTGTAATGCCAACTTATTACGAATATCAGATAGTCCATAAGTCCGGTGAGGTCAGGTGGCTGAACCAGAGAAATGTGCTGATTAAAAATGAAATAGGTAAGCCTATCGCGATAGAGGGCGTGGTGACGGATATTACCGAGCGCAAGCTTGCGGAGGAAGCGGTGCGGGTGAGCGAGCGGCTGCTCCATACGATCATTGATGCTGAGCCTGAGTGCGTCAAGTTGCTCGATGAGAATGCGAACCTGATCTCGATGAACCGCGCTGGTTTAGCTATGCTCCAGGTCGATTCCCTGGACCAGGTTAAAGGGCAATGCGTCTGCCCGCTGATCACCTCTGAGTATCGGCAGCCGTTCCTGGATCTGACCCGTCGGGTCTTTCAGGGCGAGACCGGGACTCTTTTGTTCGAGATGATCGGCATGAAAGGACGCCACCTCTGGCTGGAGACCCACGCCGTGCCGCTGCGCGACGAAAAGGACGAAATCTACGCGTTGCTGGGTTTGACGCGCGATGTCACCCAGAACAAGCTGGCAGAGAGTGAGATCCTGAGGTCCAAGCAATTCTCAGAATCGATCATTAACAGCCTCCCCGGTATATTTTATGTTGTCGACAGCAAAGGGAAGATGGTCCGTATCAATGAAAGATTTCTGAAAGATTCCGGGTATTCGCAGGAAGAGGTGCTGAGCATGCATGCATTGGACTTTTTTTCTGCGGATCAAAAGATGAAGGTGCAAGAGCGAATTATGGAGGTTTTTGAAAAGGGCGAATCATCTGTCGAGGCTGATCTTCTGAGCAAGGACGGGAGCACGATACCTTATTATTTCACCGGATTCTGCGCCATGATCGACGGGTCGACTCTTTTGGTAGGCACGGGCATTGACATTACCGAGCGAAGAAATACCGAGAAAGCGCTCAGGGATAGCGAAGAAAAATACCGCAGTCTTTTTGAGGAGTCTCAGGATATCGTCTTTATATCAACGTATGACGGCAAGTTTGTGGACATAAATCCGGCTGGTGTGTCACGCCTCGGATATGCCTCGAAAGAGGAGCTCATGTCGGTTGCGGTTCGTGACCTATATGATCGTGCTGAAGCTAGAACTACCTATCTCGAGCTTCTGAATGCGAATGGATTTGTGACAGATTTTGAAACAACCTTGCGGCGTCGCGACAAACAGCTGTTGCACATAACCATGAATGCAACAGCGCTCAGGGATGACCTTGGCAACATCTCGCTTATACGGGGAATTGCACGGGACGTCACGGAACACCGGAAGCTTGAAGAACAGTTCAGGCAGTCCCAGAAGATGGAATCGATCGGCACGCTTGCCGGCGGCGTGGCCCATGATTTTAACAACATACTTACCGCAATTATCGGATACGGACATCTGACCCTTAGAAAGATGGAAAAAGACGATCCGAACCGATTAAATGTCGAACAGATGCTTGAGGCCTCAGACCGGGCAGCGCATCTGACCAAAGATCTTCTCCTGTTCAGCAGAAAGCAGCCTATCCACAGAAAGCTCATAGATCTCAATGAGGTTATCAGGAAACTGCAGAAGTTTCTAATCAGGGTGATCGGTGAGGACATTGCATTACAATCCGTACTGCATGAAAATGAGATCCCTATTCTGGCTGATGCGCACCAGATCGAGCAGGTCTTGATGAATCTGGCGACCAATGCGCGAGATGCCATGCCCAAGGGCGGTGCCTTAACGGTTACGACAGAGCAGGTCAGACTTGACCAGCAGTTCATCAATCTTTATGGATACGGAAAGCCTGGCCACTATGCCATGGTGACTGTCTCTGATACAGGACAGGGCATGGATGAGCAGACCAGGCAGAAGATCTTCGAGCCTTTCTACACCACCAAAGAAGTGGGGAAGGGCACAGGTTTGGGACTTGCGGTTGTGTATGGCATAGTCAGACAGCATGAGGGATATATCAATGTGGACAGCAAGCCGGGTATTGGCACATCCTTTCGGATATATCTGCCGGTCATCGCATCCGGTGCAGCCGAGGAGGAAACTACGGTTACAGAGGAGCAGCCGGCAGGAGGAACAGAGACCATTCTTCTTGCAGAAGATAACGAATCCGTGCGGGAGTTAACGCTGTCAGTGCTGAAAGAGTTTGGCTATACGGTCATTACCGCAATTGATGGAAAGGATGCCGTAAATAAATATCTGGAGAACAAGGAGAGAATCCAGCTTCTTCTGTTTGATCTCATTATGCCGAGAAAAAGTGGGAAAGAGGCGTACGAGGAGATCAGGAAGATAAAACCGGATATAAAGATTCTTTTTGCGTCAGGATATTCCCCGGATATTGTCCGGGACAAGGCGTCCCTTGGAAAGGGTACGGCCATTGTCTTCAAACCTGTCTCGCCAATGGAACTTCTGAAACAGGTCAGAATGGTTCTGGACAAGAGCAGCGGTTAGGCCGCAGCCTTCTCAGCCCTTCGCATCCAGCAATTCACGCATTTTTTTGAGCAGCACGGATGGTGAGAGCGGTTTCTGGATAAAATTGATGCCAGGCTCGAGCAACCCCTGCTTGCTGATAATATCTTCTGCATAACCGCTCACAAACAGGGCTTTTACGTTAGGATTGATCAACCTGATTTCTTCCAATGCCTCTTTGCCGTTCTTCTTGGGCATGATACCATCAAGAATCAGCAACTGAATGACGTCGCTGTTGTTGCTGTACTTTTGCACAGCATCTTCTCCATCTATTGCATCGATCACCGTGTACCCCTGATTGTGCAGTATGGTAATCATCAGTTTTCTCAGTGCGCTGTCGTCCTCAGCAACAAGGACTGTCTCTGCTCCTCCTTTGATCGCAACAGATTCTTCCTGAACCTTCTCGTGTTCAACTCGTCCTGTTGACAGCTGCAGATATATCTTGAAGGTCGTGCCTTTTCCGGGCTCACTATAAACATCGATAAAGCCTTCATGTTGCTTGATGATGCCATAGACCATGGCAAGTCCCAGCCCTGTGCCCTTGCCCTGTTCTTTAGTAGTGAAGAAGGGTTCAAATATCCTCTCCCGGATTTTTGCCTCCATGCCCTGGCCATTATCGGAAACTGACAGAAGCGCATATTTTCCCGCTTTACCGTATCCGTGAGCCTCAATAAAATGACTATCCATCTGCATAGTCTCGGTTTTGATCACGATCCTGCCGCCCAGCGGCATGGCATCCCTGGCATTGGTAACAAGATTCATGAGCACCTGCTCGATCTGGCCTGTATCAGCAAAGATAGTCAATGCATCTGCTGTATAGGTCGTTGCAATCTGGATATCTTCCCTTATTAGCCTTATCAGAAGTTTTTCGAGCCGTTTGACAATATCGTTCAGATCAACGGGCTTGGGGGTCATGATCTGTTTCCTGCTGAATGCCAGCAGACTCTGAGTGAGGGCAGCTGCCTTGTCCGAAGCCTGCAGTATCTGCTCCACATTTTTCCTGAGCGGTTCGTCTTGCGGCATCTTCATCAGCGTCAGGTGGGCATAGCCGACAATGGCCGTAAGGATATTATTAAAATCATGGGCAACCCCGCCGGCTAACTGGCCTACAGCCTCAATTTTCTGCGCCTGAAGGAGCTGCTCCTCGAGCCGCTTGCTTTCGGTAATGTCCTGCAGTGTTTCGATAGCGGCTATCAATGTTCTGCTGCTGTTAAAGATCGGTGAAGCTTCAAAGGAAATATATCGATCCTTGCCGCCCAGGTTCTTATACCAGCCCTCTGCCTTGATCGCAAGAGGATTCAGTGATGAGCGGGAATAATGCTGGTACAGTTCAGGAAGATCGTCTGTTCTGTTGTCGATGATGACATCTGCAACCGTCGGCCTCTGCTTGGCATAAAACGGTTGCCACTGGTTGTCTGTGCCGATCATCTCCTCTGCGGTACAGCCTGTGAGTTCTTCACAGGCCCTGTTCCAGAGCATCACCCGGTGGCTGTTGTCCAGAACAAAGGTTGCCACTGTGGAGTTTTCAATGAGGTTGGATGCAAAGTCTTGCTGCTCAGAAAGCGCCTCCTCTGCTTTTTTTCTCTCCGTTATGTCGCGAACAATATGAATCACGCCGATTAGTGATCCGGCTTTGTCATAACGGGGAAGTGCCTTAACCTCTAAATATTTATTGAGATGCGGCTCGAACAACTCAGTGATCGAAGGATTGCCATTCTGCAGGGTCCGACAGCTGGGGCAGCCTTCAGGCGCCTGGTCGGTTCCGTGATATGATCTGAAGCATTTATTGCCAATAATTTCCTCGGCCCTTTTTTCGAGCAGACATTCAGCTGCGCTGTTGGTACGGAGGATATTGAAATCCCTGTCATGTATGGTAATCGCATCATTGATCGTATTAAACGTGTCTTCCCAGTTATTCTTGCTCTCGATCAGCTCCTTTTCGGCCTGTTCGCGGTTATGCACCTCCTGCTCAAGATGCATGATGGTTGTGGATAATTGATGTGTGCGATCTTCTACCTGATCTTCGAGATGAATTTTATACTGCTCGATATCAAACTGGAGCTCAAACTCGTGGAACAGTCTCTTGTTGGCGAAATATCTCATGATCAGCATGGTGCTTATGCATGCGAAAATGAGAATGCTCTCGGATGCAAAGTAAGGAACATTTGTGATAGGTTCATAGAGCAGGACCGGGATCAAATATATGGCATACACGATCAGGGATGACATCAGGCATGCACCAAAGCTCAGGGGAACAATACCGCTCACAAAAATACCGACCAGGATAAAGCCCACTGCATAGGGCGATTGATGTCCGCCAAATTTTGCAACCATCAGGGCAACCATAGCTGAGACAGCAGTTGCAGCCAGCATGATAGAAACATTGACTCGCTTCTGATTTGTCATTTTTCTGTTATACAGGTAGAGGAGGAAAAGGACTGCGGCATTGCAGAAACGATACGTAAGGAAAGTGCTGAAATTCTGCGGACTGACAAAATAATCAAGTGGTATGAGCGAGAGCGTGACTATCGGCCCGAACTTAAGCCCGATGCTCGCCCAATAGTGGAGATAGTCATTGTAGCGTGAATTGATATATTCGTCTTTTGTCATACAATAATAAAGTAACTGCTTAGCTTGTTTAGACTATAGCTTATTAGCAGCTGCAATACCAATAACCTATTTGCTTAAGCGGTTACAAAACAAACAGACTCAAACAATCCTTCAGGGATTCCAGCTTATAAGGTTTGTTCAGGACCGCTGAAAAACCATAGGTGCGATAATCAGCCACAACCGGGCTGTCTGCATATCCTGAGGAAACCACTGCCTTAACATTCGGATCAATCTCCCTGATCTTAGCGATCGCATCCTGTCCGCCCATACCGCCCTTTACCGTAAGATCAAGAATAACCAGATCAAAGGGTTTACCCTCTTCCCTGGCTTTTCTGAACAGCTCTATGGCCCTTCTGCCATCCTCTGCACTCTCCACCTCGTGGCCTA
>CAYWRK010000010.1:0-93135 GCA_964461065.1 uncultured Nitrospiraceae bacterium | reverse complement strand
CTGCCTCTTTAAAACTCATTAAGGCTGGAAAGTATGTCCCTACCACGTGCCTTTTCTGAGTTCACAAGACATGGTCACAAAAGATAATTATTCTTTACGAAAGTGATCTCATCTTCTGCTGTTTTCAATTTTCCAGCAAGCTTTTCATGCAGAAGTTTATCAAGGATCTTTGAGTAGATCGGACCTTCCGGAAGCCCCAGCTTTTTCAGGTCATTCCCTTTGAGAATTGGCCTAACCTTGCGAAGCTCAACAAGAAAATGGGAAATGTCCTTTTTCTTTCCTGCATCTGTTGTGGATGACATGGAAAAGAGGATTATTTCCAGTTCTCTGTCAGAAAGCAGGTGGTAGAGACTGACAGGATCTCTTGCAGGAAGCCCTGCCACGATCTCACGCTGTTGTCGCACTCCCTCTAAAATAATGTTTCTGGCCTTAGGAGGCGTCGAAAGACGAGCCAGTGCATCTGTGCGTTCTTGGTCATTGAGGTGCGACAGGAGTGTCATAAGATACAGCATTCCTTTTTCAATCTTTTGGTCGAGATAAAGGAGATTATACCAGGCAAGGGTTTCGGCCGTGGATTCAAGGTCACGCTCAAGCTGCTTGTTAAAAACAATCCTTTCATGGATCACTTTCAACAGGCCATGATCGGAAAGCCTTCTAAGGGTAAGCACAGGGCTTGTTTCATTAAATGACAGAAGAAGCTCCTCGTAAAGGCGTGTCCCTGAGAGCTTGTCAAAAAGATTCATCTCAATGGCTGATTTCATAAGAAATGCCGTGTGTCTGCTCAGTCTGAACCCAAACCGTTCAGAGAACCGTATTGCACGAAATGAGCGGGTAGGATCTTCCACAAAGCTGAGATTGTGTAGGACACGAATGGTCTTTTCTTTCAGGTCGCGCTGGCCTCCGAAGAAATCGATCAGAAGACCGAAATCGTTCGGATTAAGCCTGATGGCAAGGGTGTTGATCGTGAAATCCCTGCGGTAAAGGTCTTTCTTGATCGATGATGTTTCGACCTTTGGAAGGGCTGCAGGAGATTCGTAATATTCCGTGCGTGCTGTAGCAATATCAATACGCAATGCGCCCCGTTTCACCTGGGCTGTCCCGAACTTATGATGGGGCTTGACCCTTGCATTGATCTGCTCTGCCAGGATATAGGCAAATCTGATACCGTCGCCCTCGATCACGAGGTCAATGTCAAGATTTTGCTTTCCGAGCAGCAAGTCTCTTACAGATCCGCCAACAAGATATGCGTTGAACCCCAAACTTTCAGCAACCGTGCCGGAGAGTTTCAGAATGTTGAATATCTCAGCGGGAAATCTGTCACGGAGCCAAGAGGAAAGGTTACGGCTGGAAAAATGGATATCAGCTGTTTCTTCTTTATCAACGCGGCGTTTTTTCAAGAATTCTTCGTACAGCACTCTGAGCAGGTCTGTTCTTGTAATAGCTCCGATGATCCTCCTGCCCTCCAGCACCGGCATGAATTTCTGGTTATGTTCTATCATCATGGTCTCGATTTCCCTGATAGGGGTATCGGCGGTTACCGTGAGTTTTTCTGTTGAACAGAAATCAGCTATGCGATTCTTTTTGAAGCCGTGAAAGATAGCTTTTTCGACTGTCTCCCGTGATATGAGGCCTGCATATTCACCATCTCTTACAACCGGGAGAACATTGACGCCAAACTTGGTCATGCTATCCTCTGCTTCTCTGATGGCGCTGTCCCACGGGACTGCAATAACCGGACTTGTCATGATGTCAGCAGCGACCTTTCCGGGCTTTATATAATCAGGGATCCTCCGAAGAATCTGTTCTTCAATAATCTCCAGGGAATCGCCCTTAATAGTTGCAGATGCCGCGGCATGATGGCCTCCCCCGCCGAACTCTTTCAAGAGGGCCGCAACATCAAGCTCTTTCGCTCTGCTTCGGCCGACAAGGACAATCCTTCCCTGCATGCCCAAAATCAGAACAACAGCATCAATATCCTCCAGGTCCATGATCTTATGTGCCAGAAGGGCTGCGTCACCAAAATAGGAATCTCGTGAAGTTTTTGTGATCATGACCCGTATCCCTTTAATGATGAGTTCCCGGGAGGATTTCAGCAGCTCATTAAGGATCTCCAGTTCTTCTTTGCCTAAATCGGTCTTAACATATTCTGATACGATATTGAGGATGGCACCCCGTCTTATGAGATAGGATACTGCGCCAAGATCCCGCTCGGTTGTAGAAGGAAAGAGAAAGCATCCTGTTTCTTCGTATATACCCAGGGCAAGGATGGTTGCCTCCATCGGGTCCGGGTGAAGCCCCTTCTCCTTGAGCAGCTCAACAAAGATCGTCGTAGTTGCCCCCACGGTTTCTATTCGCTCGACATTGCCGCGGATGTCTCCCTCCTCAATGGGGTGATGGTCAAAGATATGGACCTGGACATCCTTGTTCTTTGCTACATAAGAGAATATGCCGATCCTGTCTGGTTGCTTGGTATCAACAATTATGAGCTTTTTGATCTCTGCAGGATCAATATCCCTGAGCTTTCTGATCTCAACTGGATGAAAGACCTCTATAAAGTCCCGGACCTTGCGCTCCTGGGATCCAGGGAATGCAAGGAAGGCATCAGGAAAGAGCTTCTTAGCCGCGATCATAGAGGCGAGGGAATCAAAATCGGCATTGAGGTGAGAGGTGATAATATCCATGACGTTGCTTAGAGCACCTGCTTCCGGTCTCGGCAGTGCCGCTGATCAGAAAAGGCTATACTAATCAAAAACAGTTACACGGTCTCTGCCGCTCTTCTTGGCCTCGTACAGGGCATCATCAGCTGCAGAGATGAGATCATCGTGGGTTTTGATCTTGGCGTTCGGGGACACCGAGATGCCGATGCTGACTGTTATGCCGATCTGGTTCTTGAGGCTCTTGAACTTATGGCCCTTGATCGCACTGCGAATCCTCTCTGCCTCAGCTATGGCCCCGTCAAGGGGAGTATGGGGAAGCATGACGATAAACTCCTCCCCCCCATAGCGCGCAAGTACATCGCTTTTGCGTGTGCAATGTTTCAGGAGGAGAGAAAATTCCTTCAAAACTGCGTCGCCGGTTTTGTGGCCGTATGAATCATTGATCTTTTTAAAGAAATCAATGTCAAGCATAAGGCAGCTGATCGGCAAAACATACCGCTCCGAGCGGCTGAACTCCTCAATAATGCGATGATAGAAATAGCGGATATTGTAGATACCCGTAAGATAGTCAGTGATGGCAAGTTTTTCAAGCCTCGTCTTCTCGTCCTCAATCTGCGCGAAGAGAAAGGCATTGTAGAGTGTGTTTGCCGAGACATCGGATATGGTCTTCAGGAGCCGAATTTCATTGGCTGAGAACTCGTGCTGTTTTCGCGATGTTCTCAGAAACAGCGTGCCGATAACCTTCTCCTTGAAGATAATCGGCATGACAAGTATGGAACGAATGCCGAGGGGTGCAACAATATCCTTTACGGACGACATCAGGGGATCAGAGGTAATATCCCTGATAATAACCGGCTTTTTGTGCAGCAGCGCCTCCTCGATCTCCGGGTATTTCTTCAGACTGAGCTTGATGGCTGTGAGATCAGGCGTCTCGAAGCTGGCGACGACATAGGCAAACTTATGGAGCCAGTCAATTCGTACGATCGAACACCGCGTTACCGGCATAATCTCAGCGATCTTCTTGACGATTCGGAACAGAAGCTCTTTCGTGTCGAGCGTAGATGATATGAGCTGAGTGAGGTCATTGATGGTTTGCAGATGCTGAATCTCCTGCTTCAGGAAAATGTGTGCTTCATGAATCCCGATAAGCAGCTGCAGTTTGTGATCGAGATCTTTGTCAAGAAATGGTCTGTGCATATAAAGATCGGACTTGTACGTAATGGATGATTCAATGCCTTTTTCCCGATTACCCGCAATAATGCTGATTACAGGTATTTCAGTCGTCCTGTTGGCAATACGTGGCAGGAGTGTATTTTCTATAATGATTGCAGATGCATCTTTCTTCAAAAGATGATCGAGCAATGCACCGGAAGAGTCGCACCAGAACGCTCGGTATTTCCTCGAACGCTTGAAAAATGCTTCAAGAAAAGCCAGGGCAGATTTATTCTTCGTAACCAGCAGTATGGTCTTTTTTCTCATTAATCCGTATCCACCTTGATTTGCCTCGGCTCTATTATCCCAGTTTTGGCGCTATCTGTCAAAAACAAAAGGTCTGGAGTTATCCGGGGTTCCAGGCTGCAGCTGCAGCACCTGAACACCTGCCGACAGCATGCCTGAGAAATTATGGGCAAAGAATAATAGCGTTACTGATCTTTTGACAAAGCTTTTTTAACAGCCCGTTGAAGTATCATCTCAGGAATTTCCCCCTGGATTTTGACCTTGCCTATCTGCTCAGGGAGAATGAATTTCACGTCGCCGGAAACAGCTTTTTTGTCCAGTTTCATGGCAGCAAAGAACACCGCAAGGTCGATTGTGGAAGGTATTTCGGTCGGAAGACCAAATGTCTTTAAGAGATGCTGTATCCGTAAGACCTCATCACTGCCAATAAGACCAGCCTCATGTGCGAGAACAGCCTCAACATGCATCCCTATGGCAATAGCCTCGCCATGGAGAAATGCTGTATAGCCGGTGGCAGTCTCAATGGCATGTCCGATAGTATGTCCAAAATTTAGTATGGCTCGTATACCGGATTCTCGCTCATCCCTCGAAACGACATCAGCCTTGATTTCACAGGAACGTCTTATAATATGGAGAATAGCGTCAGGATTAAAGCTCAAAATGGATTCCCTCTTCTTTTCGAGAAAATCGAAGAATGAACTGTCCCAGATAATGCCATACTTGATGATTTCCGCCATCCCGGCAAGGAAATTTCTGCGTGAAAGGGTATGGAGTGTGCTGATGTCTACCCATACAAGTCTCGGCTGCCAAAATGTCCCGATCATATTTTTTCCGAGCGTATGATTGACGCCGGTCTTCCCTCCTACCGAGCTGTCAACCTGGGCCAGCAGTGTAGTCGGCACCTGTATGAAGTCAATTCCTCTCATGTAGGTTGATGCCGCATATCCTGTGATATCGCCGATAACCCCACCGCCAAGCGCAATCAGCACAGATCTCCTGTCGAATCGCATCGTAAGCAGCTGCTCATAAATCCTCTCAGCCGATGCAAGATTCTTGTATTCCTCTCCGTCAGGAAGGATGATCTCAGTAACCCCAAAACCAGAGTCCGAGAGAGATGCTGCAAGTGTTTTGCCGTAGAGGTCGTAGACTGTTGGGTTGCTGACAATGGCTGCCTTCCTGCTGAAATCAAAGCGTTCAAGGCTTTTCCCAATATCTTTCAGAATGCCGCTGCCCGTGGCAATCGTATAACTTCTTTCTCCCAGTTCAACTCTTATCTTGTCCATGATAGTTTCCCTATGATTTCTTCAGCTATCTCAAGCGGAGTCTTCCCCTCAGTATTGATCATAATTCCTGCCTTTTCATAAAATGGCTGCCTCTCGGTCAGCAGTACCGCTATTTTCGCCTGCCGGTCATTACCCTGCAGGAGAGGCCGATCATTATTTCCGGCAGTGCGGAGGGCAATGGTCTCACTGCCTGCGGTGAGACAGAAGATAATGCCATGTGCCTGCAGCGCCTTGAGGTTTTCCTCACGCAGGACTGCGCCGCCCCCGGTAGAGATAACTACTCCCTGTTCTGACGCATACTGCAGTATGACTGCAGTCTCGATCTGCCTAAAATGATCTTCTCCGCATAGGGCAAAGATCTCGGCAATGGGTTTCTGTTGCGACCTTTCAATCTCCCGGTCAATATCGACGAGCCTCATGCCGCAAAGCCGAGATAATTCTCTGGCCACCACACTTTTCCCTGTTCCCATGAATCCGGTCAATACGATATTGGTCAGCATAATCCGCAGCTTCAGTATTTTCTGACATAGGCACTATACGTTTTATAATTGCGCAAAATCTCTTCTCTGCTGTCACCGCCGAATTTCTCAAGAAAAGCATCTGCAATAATGAGTGCAGCCATGGCTTCTGCTACGACTGCAGCAGCCGGGACAGCGCAGGTGTCTGAGCGTTCATAGGCCGCTGCAAGCGGGCGTTTGGTTATGATGTCTACTGATGCGAGAGGTTTCCGCAACGTCGGAATCGGTTTCATGGCAGCAGTCAGCGTGATCGGCATACCATTGGACATCCCGCCCTCTATGCCGCCGGCATGATTTGTTTTTCTGTAAAATGGCATGGTCATGGGGTCAGAAGCTCTTCTATAATAAATTTCATCCATCACCTCAGAGCCAGGCTGTGAAGCCATTCCAAAGCCGCTGCCAATTTCCACGCCCTTAATGGCCTGAATGCTCATTATAGCTTGCGCGAGCTGTCCATCGAGCTTTCTGTCCCACTGAATATGACTCCCTAATCCCATTGGCAGTCCTGTGACAAAGATCGTAAACAGGCCGCCAAGCGAATAGCCATGCTGAATTGCCTTGTCGATAGCCGCAATCATTTTGGCTGAGGCCACTTTGTCAGGGCATCTTACCGGTGATTTTTCCGCAAGTCTGAATAGAGCCAAAAGCTGTTTTTCTGTTGAACACGGCTGCTTCTTAACGCCGGCAGATCCGATCTGAATCACGTAACTTCCGACGGCTATGCCAAAAACCGAAAGTATGCTTTTTGCAATAGCGCCGATCGCCACGCGCATGGCAGTTTCTCTGGCACTCGATCGCTCCAGAATATTCCGGACGTCTTTTGTATTATATTTTACCGCGCCTGCAAGATCTGCATGGCCAGGACGCGGACGGGTTACCACTCTACGTGTTTCTCCGCTTGATTCCGGATTCTGCATTTTGCATTCCGGATTCATAATATCCTTCCAGTTTTCCCAGTCCTTGTTGACGATCTGCAGCGCTATTGGGGATCCCAATGTTTTACCCCATCTTACGCCTGATATAATTTCTCCGTGGTCTGTTTCGATCTTCATCCTGCCACCGCGTCCATATCCGCCCTGCCGCCGCTTCAGATCCCGGTCAATATCGTCTGAGGATAGTGAGAATCCTGAAGGAATGCCGTCAATTATCCCTGTAAGGGCTTTCCCGTGTGACTCGCCAGATGTGAGAAATCTCAGATATGCCATTCCCTCTGTTTAAACCTCTCTTTTCTGATAATCTTTTTTTGTATCACTATGTTATTGAAATCATGAGAGTAAAGTAAATAGAAGTCCTTTGCGATGCTTATAGCCCACGCGTCAATATGAAACGCGGAGCCATAGGACATATAATGGTATTCTTGCTCATAAATTGAGTGTCATTTTGTACTGCCCCGGAGAAAGCTTATACCGTTCAAGAGGCATGAGCATGAAATCATTCCAGTCGCTCGGGAAAAGCTCAAGCGTAAGGTGCCGCTGCTCTCTGAGTATTTCACCCGAAAGCCTTGCATAACCCTTGCTCCCCTCAAAAGCGAGCGACTTGACGATTATCCTGCCACGCTCGACCGTCAATGCGCCTTTGCCCTTCTCGAAAATATCCAGCGGCAAGTCGAAACCCAACACAGAAAGCTTTTTCCAGATTATCTCATCAGCCTTGACTTCCATATCGGCTTTTCTGCCGGACACGATAACTCTTCCGGAAATCGGCGCAGTGAAGGATACATTTGTCGGCGGAATAAACGCCTCTGTGTCAAAGGGAATACTCCTAAAGCTTGCCTCTCCTTTTACGCTGCCGTCCAAGCCTGCAGAGAGAGCTCCCGTTATCTCTTTTGCATGTATATCCACCCCTATCCGCCCAAAGATGAGCGGGAGGAGATGAAGATCGAGCTTCACTTCTTCAAGAACCAGAAGCCTTGAACCCTGATTTCCTGCAAGTGAGGCGTTCACGAAATGGTACCCTGTCAGGAAGTTGCCGTCTGACTTTTCAGCACTCAACACCACTGCCCGCTGCGCATCATTGATCTTCGCTATGATCTGCGAAGGTGTAAGAAAAAAAAAGAGTGCAAGGAAGACCGTGAGTATAGCACTGGCAAGGACTATGATGATCTTTTTCATGTAATGTGAGAAACAAGAAGGCTTATGTTGAGGAGAGTCGGATTTTCAAAGCTAACAGTTATGGAGCATTTTTTTACCTTCACCAGGATGCCGGCGTTTGACATCCGGTATATGAAGTTAATGGCCGAATTAATGTCCACTCCCTCGATCTTAAGTTCATAGTCGTCTCCCCTGAACCGGGCATCCTCCCTGTGCGTAATGAAGTTCACCTTTCTCAGGTTCTTTGAAAGTCCAAATTCCGTTGCGGTCTTTTCGATCTCAGACACAAAGTTCCTGTTCTTGCTTTCCACTGCCCTTGTCTTGAACGCCTTTGTCTCTTCCGACATGGAAATGAGCCCGGCCCTGTTGCCGCTCATCTCGGCGTACACTGACTCCATGAGAGCAAGCCTTTTTTGTGCGTCGTTCACACCTGCACGGAGGAAAAGAACTGCAACAAACAACGAGGCAAGGATTCCGGCCGCAATAAGCAGCTTTTTCTTGTCTTTATTCATATACAGTCACCTCTATTGCAAACCCGGATTTGCCGTCCGGCATGTTCTTTGTCTCAAGGAGCTGAACTTCGCTGAAACTTTTTTTCAAGTTATTCCTGAACTGCTCCGCAGAAGCGTAGTCCGCACTTTCGCCCTTAAGTATAGCCTTGTTTCCGTCCATTGTGATCTCTTTTACCCTGACCCCTTCGCGTGCACTCTCCGAAACCGACTTCAGGATTCCGAGCACCTCCACCCCTTTGAAAGCCCTGTAATTCTGCTTCAGTTCGGTCAGTTTTGACTGGATGCCATAATAGAGGTCAGGCGGCATCTTCTGGCCCGGGAAAAGACTGGCGTACACTGCTGTCACTTCTTTCGTTATCCTGGACTCATTCTTCAGAATAAGGTAATACCTGAGCGAGAGTCCTGTAATAAATACCAACAGAAGAATGACTGCGTAGAGAAAAACAGTTCGGTATATGTCCCTTGCCTTTCTCTTTTTCTTTTCTCCGGTGAGGCCTGCAGGCGCAAGGTTAAGCAATGTCTTATAAAAAAGGGCTTCATCTGTGCCATATTCGGAGAGCCTGCTTTCCCATGCCGGAGAGAGTGAGATAAGGTTCAGTCCGGCCTTTACAAAAGGGGCTATATATTTTTCTGCCATCTCCTTTTTCATAGCGAACACGAGACCTTCCGTGCCTTTTTCAGTAACACCAAGAGGGAAGAAATCAAATACAAGTGCTGCAGAAGGCGAGAGAAAAAGGCCCTCCATTTCAAAGGGAAGTATCTCTTTTATTTTGTCGCCTTCGAGTTGAGGCAGAACACTCCTGCGCATTGAGAAGGCGTTTAGACTGACATAGAGTCTGATATCCCTGTTTTTAACAAGCACCTTCAGGAGGTCATCGATCTTTTCCGCAGTCGGGGAGAAGCGTTTACTCTCCTCATCGTATACGCGAAACCCGCCGTTTTCCTCATAGAGACATAAAGCCATTATTGTTCCCTCCAGTATTTCAGCACTGCTCTGCCCCCGCTCAGATCAAATCCTGCCTCAGCAGTCTCTGTCAAATCATTGCGCTCTGCCTTTACCGTCACGTTAAAACTGGTGCTCTTCACGGTTATGAACTCTGCTATATAATAACCGATCTTTTCCATGCCAGGCACTTTTAACAGGTCAGCCGTTTTTTCGAAAGGTTTGCCTTCCCTCACTTCAATGATTCGTTTCGCCAGAGCCTCAGACATTTCAGGGTGAAGAGCCACTAAGAGCGGCAGGTCAGCTGTATTTATGTTTATCGCTATCTTTTCACTGCCGAAGACCGTTATATGAGGCATGACCGCCTTAACAACATCATCAGGGAATATATAGCGCAACTCAGACAGGGAATAAAGTGGATGATTCTTGGCCATCTCTTCTCCCCCCGGCAGCCTTGGAATTTTGTCAGCATCGATAAAGTCCGTAAGCCTGTCAGCATACTCCTCGCTAATCTTGAGCTCCCGCAGAAGCCTTCGGAAAATATTTCGACCGGTTTCGCTCAAAACAGGATTAATTGACCCAAGCAGATTCACATTGAGCTTGCTGTTATTGTCCTCCAGAAGGAGCACGACTGTCGTATCCTCAATCTTCTCTTCGAGGGATATGACCCTTTGGTCACTGAAATTGATCTGCGATGACAGCTCAATGGCCTTTTCTGCAGTAAGGAGATATGCAGATTTAAGCAGCAATGACATCCTTTCTGACTCGTTGAAGTTATTGGCCGTATTTACATAGCCGTACACGGTCCCTGCGAAATGAATTACCGCGGCCGTAGTGACTGCAAGTATCAGAAGTACGATAACAAGAACATAGCCTTTCTTAGAGAGCATCGTTCAGCATGAGGGAGCATATCTGCGAAAATGCTTCGCCCCCTTTGTCTCCTTTGAGCATGAGAGTTATCTTTACGTCTTTCGGAACCCTTTTAAGCTTTGACGAATCATATACTTTGTCATACCCCTCGTCCAGCACCGCCGCGCTGAAACCTTCAATATCCTTGAGCACGGTTATTTTTATCGGTTGCCCGCCCTTTATGACATCCGCGATCGTCTTTATGATATTCAGTCTGCCGTCCCTGTCTTCCACAACAGCATAACTGATCACCTTAAGCCCGTCTCTGAAGAAACAGGTAAAGGTGAGCCGCGAAGCAGGCTTGCCGTAAAAGTCCTTCTCTTCTATCTTAATGCCCGTGTAGTCCGTGTTCCTGGCATAATATACACTCTCGATCTCTTTTCTGATCATGCTTAACAGGTTAAAGGCCTGTTCCTTCTCTATCATCTTTTCATATACGCCTGCTGTTCCTTTTTTTACGGTAAAGAAAAGAGTGTACGCCGACCCAATCACTACTGCAGATATCGCAAGAGCCACGAGTATCTCGATGAGCGTGAAACCGTTTCTGTTACCGGCCCCCATTTCATTTCCTCACGTACACAAGAAGCGATGCCTCATCCCTGCCTGACCTGGCCATCGAGGTGACCTTCTTAAAGTGATATTGCATGTCTTCCGTTTTTATCTCGTAAGCTATACCGTCTTTTGTGCCTTCAAGCTCTATGAGTTTCCCTGTTCTGTAAAGGTAGAGGTTTTCCTTTGCACGCAGCACAAGCCTAAGACTGTCCTGCTTCCTGCCGAAGACATCGATATGATAGGAAAATGATGTAAGCACCAGCAGAAATACCCCGCTCACGATTGCAAGAGACACGAGTACCTCGATGAGGGTAAAGCCTTTCTTGGTAATGGGTAATAGGTAATGAGTGATAGGTGACCGAAAAGCTGAAAATATCTTAACCACGAACCCCTGTCCCTTTGCGTTACTCATCGAACTTCCTTCTGCCTTCTTCTATCTCCACTTCACCTGAAAGGTTATTCAGTATGATAGACGTCTCTTTACCGTTTCTTGAGAGATAAAGTGCAATAAGCTCTTCCTGTATTGAAGGGCTGAATGCGACAATGACCTGACCATCTTTCATAACACCCTTTGAAGGGATAAAGACCTCCCATATCTCGTTTTCCTTCATATCGATGATTCTGGGCTTGTCCTTCGCCTCACCCTTTGCACCGCTTACCCTGAACTGGCGTTCCTTAAAATCTATCGTAAAGAATATCTCTTTTTTTCTGGCAACAGCCTCATTCCTGAGGTTCCTGAGGGTTGAAGCGAGCGTAAGATTATCGTCCTTTACCAGTTCGCCCCAGACATTCGGAAATGACATGAAGGCAAGAGTCATGATTATAAACAGGGCAACGAGAAGTTCTAATAAAGTGAAACCTCTCATAGAATAAAGCTCCCCTCGCCCCCCTTCGCCGAAAAGTCCCGAAAGCCTTCGGGATTTGACAAAGGGAGGGCAGGAGGTATTCTATAAATAGATGTAGTTATAAGATTGAAACGTCTTGTCATCATTTAGAAAGCAAGTTTCTATCACTCCAACTCCCAGTTTTTTATGTCAGCGTCCTTGCCCTCTCCTCCCGGCTTTCCATCTGAGCCATAGGAGATAACATCAAAGTCGCCATGGCTGCCGGGAGACAGATACAGATAGGGATTCCCCCATGCATCCTTCGGTATTTTATTCTTCTCCAGATACCCGTCGTCTTTGTATTTTTTTGGTATTGGCTCTGATGTCGGCTTGGTGATGAGGGCTTCGAGCCCCTGATCTGTTGTGGGATACAGACCATTGTCAAGCTTGTAGAGCTTCAGGGCGGTTTCAAGGTTCTTCATCTGCAGTTTAGTCTCAGCTATCCTTGCATCGTCAGTACGACCAAGCATCTTTGGCGCTACAAGAGCGGCCAAAATACCAAGGATGAATACCACAACAAGCACCTCGATAAGAGTAAAGCCCTTCTTGCGAAGGATAATGCGAGGCAAAAATACCTTGCCCCTTGCCCCCTGTCCCTGTATTTCTTCTATCCGCATATTCATCTCCTTATTTAATTATCTGGTTCATCTGGAAAATAGGCAGAAGAATGGATATCACCATAAAACCCACAACTGCCCCCATCACCAGGATTATTGAAGGTTCAAGCACCCGCAGAAAGTTATCGACAGATTTTCTAAAGTCCCTTTCGGCCATGTCTGCTATCCTTTCGAGCGAGCCCTCAAGCCCGCCGGTCTTCTCGCCGGTAATCACCAGCTGGAGATATGTTGGTGGCAGGAAAAGCGCAAGGTCTGATATTTTTTTCCCTTCTTTGACCTCGTTTTTTATCCTGTCTATCTCCGAAGCAAGGTATTCGCTGCCTGATACGTCCCTTGAATACTCGAGCGCCTTTATAATCGGGACTCCTCCAGAGAGAAGAAGACTCAGAACTCTGCTAAATCTTGAAATATAGAGGTTCCTGAATGATCTAAAGGGAGAATAAAAGAGTTTTTTTGACAGATGCATCGTCTTTCTTCGATAATAGGCCCTGCCTGAAAAAAATACTGCAGCAGCAATAATAATCAGCAGGTACCAGTACCTGTAGAGAAAATTACTCAGCCCCATGAAAATTCTCGTTATATAGGGCAGGGGTATCTTCTGATCCATGAATATACCGGTAACCTTGGGGAAAACAAATACAAATACGAAAAATATCAGCAGAAGCGAGACGGTAACCATAAAGACCGGATATATAAGAGCTGACCTTACCTTGTCCTTCAGTTCCTTCTCCCTCTCCAAAAAACCGGCGAGGCTGGCAAGCACGGTATCCAATCTTCCTGACTCTTCACCTGCCCTGACCATAGACGCTGCATACTGAGGGAAAAAATCCTTCCGCATCTCCATGGCGCCGGAAAGGCTGAGACCCTTCACAACATTATTGTAAACATCCTCCATAACCTTTCTTACATTCCCCACGGTTTCTCGGGAGATTGACTGGACAGCGGCAGGTACAAGGACACCAGAGGAAATCATCGCAGAGAGGTTAATAAAGATATCAGAGATGCTGAGTCCCTTTTCAAGCCTGAAGCCTGACCTTTCATCCTTCACGATCTGCTTAACAAAAAGACCTTTCTCCCTGAGGTCAGCTACTGCTTCACTTTCGTCGTGCGAAAAGATCTTCCCGCTTATCTCCCTGCCTTTGGTATTGTAAGCGAGATATTTAAAATTCGGCATAATCCTGATTTGTCACCCTGAGCACTTCTTCGAGAGAAGTAGTTCCCCCCTTCACCTTGCTCATACCATCATCCATAAGCGTTGCCATACCCTTTTGGACTGCTCTCTGCTTAATGCTCCTGGCATCCTTTTTGGCAAGGATCAGATCTTTTATCTCTTCGTCTATAGAGAGAAACTCAAATATGCCTGTCCTGCCCAGATAGCCTTTGCCTCTGCATTCAGGGCAGCCCTTGCCCTTATATACCGTCTCAACGTCTTTCAATGCAGTGAAACCTGACTTCTCGCCGGAACTGAGTGCCACCGGCGTTTTGCAGAAATCGCATACCTTCCTCACAAGTCTCTGCGCAAGCACACCAGAGAGTGACGATGCCACCAGAAACGGTTCAATCTCCATATCCACAAGCCTCGTGACTGCCGAGGCCGAGTCGTTTGTGTGAAGCGTAGAGAGGACCAGGTGGCCCGTAAGTGAGGCCTGTATGGCAATCTCTGCAGTCTCCCTGTCCCGGATCTCTCCGACCATTATGATATCAGGGTCCTGCCTGAGTACCGACCTGAGACCGGTAGCGAAATTCAGATTAATTTTCGGGTTCACCTGGATCTGTCCCACGCCCTTTATCTGATATTCAACAGGATCCTCGATCGTGATGATGTTCTTCTCCTCGCTGTAAATCTTGAGCAGACTGCCGTAAAGAGTCGTTGTTTTTCCTGAACCTGTGGGACCTGTTACGAGCAGTATGCCATTTGAACGGGAAAGCAGAGATGCAAACTGCGGCATCCTGCTTTCACCAAGGCCAAGTTCCTCAAGGCTCATTACGCCCTTCATTCTGTCCAATATCCTCAATACAGCCCTTTCACCAAAAAAGGTTGGTATGATGGAAACCCTGATATCAATATCTTTGCCGCCGACAATGAGTCGTATTCTTCCATCCTGCGGGAGCCTCTTTTCAGCAATATCAAGATTGGCCAGCACCTTGATGCGTGAGATAAGGGCATCCTGAATTATCTTGGGCGGGGCTATAAGCTTCTTTAGTATGCCATCTATCCTGAACCTTACCTCAAGCTCTCTCTCGTATGGCTCAATATGGATATCGCTTGCCCTCTCCTTCACTGCTTCGAGAAAAAGCGCATTGAGCAGTTTTATTACCGGCGCTTCGTCCTTCAGCTCAAGGAGGTCTTTCGGCAGGTCGGCTGACTGCGAGAACATCTTCAGATCTTCCCCGGAGATCTCCCCCATAACTGTTTGAGCAGATGGGATAAGACTGTAAGCCTGATTAAGCAGATTCAGGAGGGTTTCTTCAGGGCAAAAACTGTGATCAAAATCAAGGTCGAGATTCTTTGCCATATCCCGCAAGGCAAGCCTGCCGTTATCATCACAGACCAGACCAAATAACCGGTTGTCTTCCTTCTTGTACACCAGAAACCGGTTGTTTCTCGAAAACTCAAACGGAACGTCCTTCAGCAGGCTGACATCAATATCAGATATCTGAAGGGAGTTGAGTTCCCGACTCACTGATCCTTCACCTTCAGCTCAGGTTCAACAGGCTCTTTGAGGCTGGACTTGTCATCAGACATCTGTCTGGTGAAATCAGCCTTCTTTCTCTCTGAGAGTGCAGCAAGGTCAGCAGAATCCCTTATGATATGCGGTGTCAGAAATACGACCAGATTGGTTTTTGTCTTGTTTGAGGACTTGAACTTAAAAAGATATCCCAGATATGGTATGTCGCCGAGCATGGGAACCTTGGTAACTATTTCCTCACTCTTTTCCTGCATGAGGCCGCTTATTACCACCGTCTGATTGTCCCTGACAACAACAGAAGTCTTGGTCGAACGCTTCGTAGTGGTCGGACCCACCTCCGTAAGAATACGGACATTTGTCTCCTGTTTCAGAGAGGAAATCTCCTGATAGAGATCAAGCTTGACATACTCTCCTTCTGTTATCTGCGGCGTCAGCTTAAGCATAATACCTACGTCCTTCCGTTCGATCACATTGAAAAGGCTGCCCGCTGCTGTCCCCGTGGTGTTCGTCTCTCTCTTGGATATAAAAGGCACATTCTCGCCGACAATAATTTCGGCTTCTTTATTGTCAGAGGTGAGTATCTGCGGCGTTGAGAGTACATTCACCGCGTCCCTGAACTCATTGACACTAAAAAGGGCTGAAAATCCGGGAATGGTAAGATTGGTTGTCGTTATTCCATCAGTGACCGGCACACTGAAAAAGTTGCCCATGCCGCCCACTGATATGCCGGCAAGACCATTAATGATCTCGAGCATGGAGCTGCTATCCATCGTTCCGAACCCTGCGACTGCAACAGGTTCGCCATCGTTCCGCGCTATGGTGCGCCACTTGGCGCCGAGCTCTTTCAGTTTATCCAGAGACGCCTCCACAATCATGGCTTCCACATAAACCTGTTTGCGCCGTTTGTCCAGGTCTTTTATAATGCCTAACAGGTTCTGATAAAGCCCGGCTGGCGCATTTACGATAAGCGAATTCGTTGCCTTGTCCGCTATTATGGTCACTTTGCCCTTCATCTCCTGGGGCTGCTTTGCCTTTTCTTCTATATTCTTGACAACACTGTCCAGGACTTTAGCAAGCTCAATCGCATCGGCATTCTCAAGAAAATAGACCTTTATATTGCCTGTCGTATCTTTCTGCGGAATATCAAGGAGGGCAACAAATTTTTTTATCGATTCTTTGGCATAGTTCGAACCGATCAGGATAAGGGCATTGAGCCGGGTATCTGCCATAACCCGTATCTCATCTCCGCCAATCCCGGCCTTGTCCTTTTTCTGCAACGAGTCATTGATTGTCTTTGCCATATCTTCTGCTACACCATTCTTTATCTGGTAAATCTCAGGATCATCCTTCAGGAGGGGCTGGTCCACAAAAGAAAGAATATGCTCGATCCTCTGGATATTCAGCGCATTTTCTACAAGCAGCAGGTAATTGCCGGTCCCGAAAACCGAGATATGACCGTCCTTTGAGATGAGAGGCTGAAAGAACTTCAGGGCATTTTCAGCGCTTATATGGCTGAGCGGTATAAGCTTCGTGATATAAGCATCATTTGCCTTCCCCTCTGCAGCCTCAGGAGAGAGAGACCTTGCCTGACCCACAGGGACTACCTTCAGCAGATTGCCGGACACCGGTATCAGGGTATAGCCTTTAAGATTGAGCACAGAGGTAAAGAGAGAGTAGGCCTCGTCAGCCGATATCTTTGAGGGCGCGATTATTGTTATCTTGCCCTTCAGCGTCTCATCGAATATGAAGTTTTTCCCTGTCACCTCGCTGATGAACTTGACCACATTGGGAAGCTCAACATCCTGCAGGTTCACTGCTATCAGGTTTTTCTTTGTTTCAGCAGACACAACCGAAACCAGCAGAAAAACAACAAGAAGACCCATTAACAGTCTGGAAATGGGATTTACATTTATACCTATTTTCTTCACAATAGCCCCCCTAATTGATATGGTATACCTGAGTCATAGGCACACCATTCCTTATTATATCCAGTTCCATCCTGTCCAGTTCCTTTATCATAGTGAATATCTTCACCCCGTCTCCAGGAGAATTCAGGTCTACTTTGTTTGCCCTGAGAATAATATCTTCATTCTTCAGCCCCAAATTTTCATAGACTCCCCCGGGCTTAACTTCTCTTACCACAAAACCTTCCTGCCTGCCTTCTTTAAGAAGCGGCATAAGCCGGGCGCCCGTAAGAAGTTCGTTAGGATTCTCCAGAAACTTCTTGATCTGTTCCCGGTCAAAGGTCATCTCTTTGCTGTTTTTCGAGGTCTGGGCCGGAAAAGCTCCGCCTGAACCTGAGGTGGGCTTTGCAGCAACAGATTCGATCTTCTGAAAAACGAGCTCAACTTCTCTGCCTTTATCAGAGATCCTGACTTTATCTGCGTACACAGCAGTCAGTTTTCCGGCGCCAAAGACATCATCGCCAAGTTTGAAAAGCCTCTCCATAGCTCCCCTGTTTTCGATGAAGGCAAAGCCTGGCTTATACGTTATCACACCCTTTAAGACAAGACCCTGAGGGTCTGCTGCATTGCCAGACTCTTTCTGAATAACAGAAAATCTTGCGCCTTTTATTCCGAAGGGGTTTTTTTCAACAACAGCGGCATAGCTCTTTATGGATTGCAGGTCCTTCATTCCGGCAGACTTGGCTTCTGTCTTTACCGCCGCGCCTTTTATTGAAACAAGTTCAAAAATCTTCCCAAGATTGTATGATGCAGCCAACACCAATACAATAATGCCCGCTGCATTCAGGAACGAGCTTTTTCTAACAAAAGTCATTATTTTCATAGATTACCAGAAGAATAATTATACAACAAAAAAGACAAGCAATTCAGGTCGTTATGGGCCGGACGGTTTAGCCATATATCTTGTTTCTGAGTTTACCAGCCTGCCAATCAGCCGGGTCATTATACCAGCCGGGATACCCTCTGACTGACATCCATAAAATGGTAGTCCTCGGCAAGAATTTTGTTAAAGATAGTCCTGGCATCATCGACTTTTTCTGATAGTTCATAATACAGGGCGAGATAGTAATATGGTTCGAGATTTGCCTTGTTCACCGGTTCATTGTTGATCACCTTATTGAATTTCTCAATAGCAAGGTGTGTCATGCCTTTCTGGCCGAATATCCTGCCGATAGGCACAGAAGCCGGTCTGTAGTCAGGGGATTCAGGTCCAATCTTCTGCAGGACCACCAGTGCATTGTCAATAAGATCCAACTGCATAAAAAGCAGGCCGGCCCTGAGATGCTCCCCGCCTTTATCATAGAGTTCTGCAACCTTCCTGTCATTCTGACCGGCCTTCTGATATGCCTCTGCTGCCGCAAGAAAACTTCCTGCCTGTTCAAAGGCTTCAGCTGCCTTCAGAAAATCACCTGCTTTTAGATACATCCCTCCAGCCTCATCAAAGGAACAGGCTTTGGCATATAACTCACCTGCCTTTGCATAACTGCCCGCTTCCATCGAAATCTCTGCAGCCAGCAGAAGGTCACCGGCTCTCGCTGCAAACAATGCCGCCTCCTGCAAGAGGCCTTTTTTATAAGATACTTTCGATAATATCTCATCCCTCTTTCTGGTGTCGCCGCCTCTTTCAAATGCCTCTGCTGCCTTTTCGAGGTTATCTGCGTGCAGATAGCATTGTCCGGCCCTCTGAAAATCAGCTTTCAGATCATACACCTGTCCAGCTTCATAAAAGAGTCTCGCCCTTTCCAGAATCTTGACCGCCTTGTCATAGTTGCCTGCCTTTTCGTAGAGTTTTCCGCTCATCTGCGCGTATCTGCGGCCAGTGGACTCTATGGCTGATGGACTCCTCTGCTCAAGAAAACAGAGTTCATAGGCCTCGGCTGCCTTAAGATAATCATCGGCATTTTCATAAAGCTCTGCTGCCTTAAGATAATTCCCACCCTTCTCATACATGAGCGCTGCATTCTTGTGGTCTTTTATTTTGGCATAGAGCTCAGCTGCCCTTGTATTGTTGCCAGCCTCCTTGAAATAGAGTGCAGCCCTCTCAAGGTCACCAATTGTTTCATAAAGCTGCGCCGCAGCGGCATATTCTTCTGCCTCAAGATACATATGTGCTGCTTCATCATATGAATTGATCGACTGATAAAGCAGGGCAGCTGAGCGGTAATCTTTCTCTGCCCGTGCCTTCTTGATTTTTTTTCTGATAAATCTTTCTTCTGACCTGTTTCTGCGCTTATCAGAAAGATGCATTCTCAGGGGTTGAAACGGTTTGAGAAGAAGTGGGAAAAGTGCCGCCAATATCTTTCTGGCAACAAGCATCAGAATAAGCAGTGCTATGGCTGCAAGCAGGTAGAAGACATATTCATCAGCCCACGGGATCTTCAGATGCGAGGCTATCACCCCTGAGATGTAGCGCGCCTTAAAGATCAGCTGATTAATAATTCTGCCCCCATTCCCGTCTATGATTAATAATCCGAATAAAAGCGATTCTATAGTGTAGCGTAT
Organism: uncultured Nitrospiraceae bacterium; assembly: GCA_964461065.1. Classification (GTDB taxonomy): domain Bacteria; phylum Nitrospirota; class Thermodesulfovibrionia; order Thermodesulfovibrionales; family UBA6898; genus UBA6898. Next base: position 73,556 of record CAYWRK010000010.1, on the reverse strand, counting down.
GATCTGTCCCGACTCACTGTTGTTTCAATATTTTATTGTATTGCGCATGAGCTCCAATCCAGAACCAGATCATATCTTCACCCTGAATGATACCGACAGCTCTGTAGTCTTTCGTAATTCTTACTGAAAATATGGGCCGTGTAGAATGGACTTGTTTGAAATATAAACCTGGATGGTATGGGTCTTCCTGAAATTGCTTATAAGCCTTCTTTGCCTGTTTCCTGATTGTCACCGGCAACGCTTCGTAGTGCTTCCAGAAACGTTCCGTTGTCCTTGAGTTCATAACCGATCAATATCCAATGGTTTTGTTTTACCCTTTTTGTGCGCTGTAATAGCCTCATCGGCAAGCTTGTCGAGGACATCTTCGGACTCTGCGAACATCAGCTCCCATTTCTTCTCTGCCTCCAACTCTTCAAGCACCCACTTTGCAAGTGAGTTTTGATCAACCACCGGCAGTTTTGATGCCTCCTTGAAGGCTTTTTCAAGCAACTGCGTCATTATTTCACCTCTTTTTTTTCTCTATAGTATCACGGTTTGCTTTGTACGGTAAAGAGCGACAGAACCGACAGAGTATCCCTTCAGTAATGAGTGAAAGAATCATAACCCCTCCTCACCTTTTAACATTTGAATTAACATTTTAGCACATTTGAGCAACGATACATCAGGAGGAGAATGAGATGAAGAATCAGGACAATGCCGGACGCACCACAAAAAAAGGGCGGGGTTTAGCCCGCCCTTTTATGAATTCAGAATAAGATCTTACGGATTGGTAACCGTTAATGTAACTGTTTGCGATGCAACCGGAGTAGAGCTATCCTGCACCAATATTGATACCGCAGTGCTTGCACCCCCAAATGCGCCACATCCACCGGTTACATCAGCATGAAACCCTGTTGCTGTAACAGCCGTAGTAACGCCTGGATTCAATGATGTAACCGTATAGGCTGGTGTGCCACCGGTTATAATATAATCGACTCCCAAAACATTGGTGCAACTGATTGACTGTGCTGAAGGCGTTACCACCAATGGTGTTGTCGGCGCTGCCACAGTTATAACCACGGATCCTATCACAACACCGCCAGCAGTGGCAGTCACAGTGCATGCTCCCGCTGTATCCGGAGCGGTAAACGTTCCTGTTGCAATACCATCCGCTAACTGGCTAAACGGTGTAACCGTTCCGCAGGTAGCTGTGAAACTGACTGTAGTGCCGTCAGGCGCTAAAGCCCCTGTAGTCAATTTGACAATCGCAGTCAACTCAGAAGTACCATTAGGAGCAACCGTTGTTGGCTTCGCAGTAAGTGATGACGTTGCTGCGGCAACCACAACCGGCCTCAGGAATAATGTGGTCAGATTAAATGAACCATTTTGAGAAAAGGCTGAAACGTTCACGTGTGTCTCGGTATCTCTAATGGTTGTGGGGGTGACCTTAACAACAGCCTTTGCCTGGCCATTAACGTTCGTTTCTGTCTCTGCTCTGACAAAACCGGCTTCTGCATGGCTCGTGCCCCAGGAGACGCCCCATCCGCCGCCTACACGAACTCCGCCAGCATCATAAACGGTTGCCAATACTTCAACAGTATCATCAACATCTGACTCGAAAAGAATAAAATCAGAATTTTCATTATATATGCCGTTGCCTGGAACACTGTTTACATCCAGAGACATGGTTGTTGTCAGTATATCGTTTGTAGAGAAGAAGATGGTCTTTCTGTCTCTCACCGTTCCGGAGCCGCCTGTAACCTGTGCAAGAATAGTTGCAAATCCCGGAGTAGTAGAAGATATTCTTACCTCAGCATTTCCGGAGTTGTTGGTATTTGCAGTTACAGCGGTCAGAACACCAGTCAAGGACAGATTCGTGAAGCTGACCGGATAGTTCGGGACAGCGTTTCCATTTCCGTCAAGCACCCTGGCTCTAAGCGTGATAAAGGAGTTTGTCTGGGCAATAAACTGAACCGGCAGCAACTTAACCACGGTAGGGATGCCGGTATTAATTCCATCCGGTGCGCTTGAACTTTCAGTTCCGCCACCGCCGCACCCGGCAAGCAATATTGGCAGGCAGAACAGTAATATAATTATTGACAACAATGATAGTCTATTTTTCATAGATCCTCCTATTGACACGTCTGGAAATCATCTATCCAGAAATCATATTCAACCGGGAAAGTGCCTGTACCAAACTCATTCTTATAGGTGCAGGAATACTTTGCCACATAATGCGTCGGCCTCTCGGAAGGCACATTCTTGCCACTCACAATCGCGTTCCAGAAGTCATTCTTTCTCTGTATGTCAATCAGGGGAACATTGCATGTTGCCTCTACACCGTCAGTAAATATACAGTTTGGGAAAAAGGTCAGCGAAGGAATAACAGGTGCAGAAGGGTCTTCAACCGCTCTGAGATAGGTTATGGTGCATTGCTCAATGCTTGCCGGGAATGGTGCTCCTGCAACACCGCTTTCATTCAGTCTCTTGGCAAGTATGGATATATTTGCCGTTACCCGAAAGAGGCCTTCCTCAAACGTTGAAATACCGGTTGTTGCATCCGTTGTGCAGACATGAACATTTGCATCAATATCCGGTGTCAGATCTGTCGCTGTCGGAACCCCTGCAATGCGTACCGACTGGACCACAATGCCTGTCTCAACGCTTCCGGTCGAACCGGGAGATCCTACGTCACCGCCGCCACAACTAAAAAGCGGCAAGGTCAGCAAAACCATCAAGCCAGAAATTAAATATTTACCTTTCATTTTTCACTCCTTATCTCAATATTTCAATTTTATTGGAAATCAAAATTAAACAAATAACGTCCACCCAACGGTCTGCCACAAAAGCAAAAGCTGTTCTATTTCTGGCTGTTGCTGCTCTCAATTACTCTGGGAGTAACGAATACGATAATCTCAAATTGATTCTTAGTGTTGTTATCATTCTTGAATAAGAGCCCGAGAAGCGGAACTTTACTCAGACCTGGTATGCCTTGATCACCATGAGACTCGCTGTATTTGTAGACTCCTCCAACAACAAGCGTCTCGCCGTTGTTAACAAGAACTTTCGTCTTAATATCAGTATTGGTCGTATCTGCTCCAACATTACCGCCTGCTGATATTAATTGCAGTAATTCCTTTTTCACTATCGAAAGGTCGAGAATAATCGCTCCTGCAGGGGTAATTTTTGGCGTAACTTTAAGAGTAATATCCACCGGAATTGCCTGTAACTTTGGTTGTCCATCTTTATCCGTTGAAGGCAGCTGCAACTCACGACCCTGTTTTATGGATGCCTCTATATTGTTCATGGTCAGAAGCCTTGGCTGAGATAATATTTTGCCTTTCTTATTCTCTTCCATGGCTGACAGACGAAGATCCAGAGCCAATGTGCCAGCCCTGTTGATAAATCCGAAGCCGAGCTGGCCGGCTATGGCACTTGCCGGGGTATTCACTAAAAAGTTGCCGGGCGATGTGTTGCCGGCTAATCCCTGATTGCCAATAGCAGTGGTGCCCTGCCCTGTGGTTTTCGTATTAAATACTCCCCATTGAACGCCAAGGTCATGGATATAATCCGTATTGACTTCAACGATTCTTGCCTCAATTAATACCTGTCTTGCCTGTAAATCCTCAGTGTCGATTTCTTTCAGGAGAGCCTCAACCCTCAGCAGGTTTATCTCGAGATCATTTACAATAATATTGCTGCTGTCCTTATCAATGCTCAAGCTGCCTCTCGAACTGAGCACCTTGGCCTTGTCAAAAGCATCCTTGATTTTATCGACATTCGCATAATTCACGGTGAAAATCTTTGTCTGCAGATCACCGGCTTCAGACTGAGCCTTCTTGTTATTCTTGATTTCATCAAGCTCTTTCGCCACGGCTGAGGTCGGCAATACCCTGATGATATTGCCCTCGACTATTTTGGACAGATGGAAGGTCCTCATGATAATGTCGAGAGTTTGGTCCCAAGGCACATTTATCAGTTTTAAGGTTATTTTTCCTTTGACTTCAGGATTAACAACAATATTGTATCCGCTTATATCGCCAAGAAGCCTGAATATTGGAATAATATCAGCGTCCTGAAAATCGAGTGAAATCTTCTTTCCCGTATAAACCCCGTCGGTTGCAGGCATCGCCGTATCTTTGGCTGCTATGGCCGTTTCAGCCACTACTGGAGCTCCGCCAAAAGCCGCTTCTTTGGCAGCATTAGATGACGCACGCTGAGGCTGCGCATCTTCCTTGTTCATAAGCGATATTTCTATGGTATTGCCGATTGCTGTTACATCGAAATTTGTTTTCTCCTTCAGGTCTATTACGAGACGCAGTTTGTCTTTGTGTTTTCCTGCCCGTATGCCCTTGAGTGGAGAAAGTGCCTGAGTCGGCAGGGCAGCGCGTAATACCGTATCAGGGATATCAACGACAATCCGTTCATTGACAGGAAAGACATTAGGTATCATCGTGCCATTGCCGCTGATGATTACTTTTACGGTATCAGCTGACTTTTTAATGGTTATGTTGTTTATCTCTGTTGCTTTGGACGTAGCGGATGTCGCGTCTTTCTCTGCAGGCACCTCAACGGCTACAAAACGTACTAAAGCCTTAGGATCAGTTTCAAAATCTTTGGACTCGGTTAACATCAGAGGATCATCTTTCTTGATGGAAAGAACAAGCGTGTTATCCCTGTATGCTGGGGTAAGAGAGGAAGGGCTCTGGAGCAAAATGTCAAGCCTTGTCATGCGTTTCGGCGAATCGATCTGCTGAGGTACAACTTCAGTGACCATACCATTGTCGAAAACGATCTTCTCGGTAAATGAACCGGCATGCATGTCAGGAATTTCGACCGTTGCCCGGTAAGGATCATTTGTCTTGTTCAGCGTATACGTGAACTGCTTATTACTCCTGATAACAAGACCGTTTTCATCAGCCCTGACAGAGATAAGAACCGGCGCTTCGGCCTGAGATGACTGCTCTGCTGCCTGGGTATTTGCAGAACCCATCAGTGCTATCAGCACAAAAATAATTATTAATGGTTTCCGTAGTATATGTTCTTTCATTATTCCTCCTCCTTGCGGAGTTTCAGTATAGTATCTTTGGTTTTGAGCTGTCCCCTGTAGTCTTTCACCTTTTCGCTAATAATTACTGAATCGGGCGTAATATCAAGAACTTTTCCGCCATAGATCCCCAGGGTCATGCCTTTTCGAATAGTAAACGATTTATTGTCCGGCAGCGTTACCAGAGCATATGACTGCTGCCGATCCCATGCAATAGCGATCAGCTTTAACTCATCAACATCAAAGGATTCAATGGGAGAGGCTCCCTTCAACGACTTGCGAGAGCTGGTCGTTTTGATCTCAACAAGGGATGTAAAAGGATCTCTGCGATCCTTTGGCTCGTATACATAAACTTCTTTTTCAACCTTAACTTCAGCAGCCTGCGCCGGAGCTTGCTGGGCCGGAGCAGCGGCCGCGGGTTTAGCTGCCTCAGGTTTTTTTTGAGCCACAGGCGGTTTCCCGTCACACCCGGACAAAACAAGCAGGGCTGTGCATAGAAGGCTGGATATAAGCGTCTGGCCGATATTGATCATTTTTTTGCACCTGCCGGAGCTGGGGCCTTGGCTGCCTCTGCATCAGAAACCGATGAAAATGTTGATGCAGTAAATGAAATCTGCAATGCTGTGCCACTTTTTTCTTTTTTGGGACTTCCGAATTTCATATTATTAATATTAACGATTCTGTTCAGTTTGGTGAGACTGCTCAGAAAATATCCTAAATTATGATATGTCCCAATGACATCAACCGATACCGGTATTTCATGGACAATACCACTTGGGTGCGACTTCTTTGCGGCCGGCTTCCACGACTTTATCTCAAGGCCAGCTGAGATCCCCATATCAGAAACCTGTTTTAAGAGACTTGATATCTCTTTCTCGTCGGGGAGCTGCTCTTTCAGTTCATTGATTCTTTTTGACAGCCTTTCGTTTTCTATTTTCAATACTTCAAGCTTGGCAGCCTTTACCTGGCTGGCCGCTATTTCGTTATTCTGTTTGTCAATCTGTGTTTCCAGAACTTTGATCTGCTTCAGCTTGGGGCTAATCACCAGGAACAGGACAAGTGCTGCAATGATAATCGACGGCAGTACGGCCAGGATTATTTTCACATAAGGAGGCAGTGTCTTCATATCAAGCTGGATTGCCATATTACACTTTCACCTTGAATGTTAATTTGAAAGAGTATACGGTAGCAGTGGCTACCTTTGACTGAACTGACTCCTGGAGATATACATCGGTGAAGATTTTTGAATTCTTCAGGTTATTGACATAATTAACAACATCAGTATTTGTAAAGGCAACACACGAAAGCGACACATCCAGCCCCCTAACATCTGCGCTGGTCAGCCAAACTCCGGGAGGCAGAACAGCGCTGATCTCATCAAGTATCTTGACCGGCAGAGACTTGTTTCTCCCAAGTTCCTCGATAATATCTTTGCGCTGCAAAAATGTTTTGTTCAGTTTTTCAAAATCTTCAACAGCCTTTATCTTCTCTTTTAGTGCTGCAATAGTTTTTTCGTTTTCTTTGACCTTCGCCTCTTTGGCTGAAACCGCAGAACTGAAATGGTAGGCGATATAGAGGAATATCGCGCCAACCACCAGGGTAAGAAGAATAGTGTAAATCAGAAAGGTCGGAACAGGCTTCTGCTTTTTTTTCTTTTTCGTTGCTGAAAGTAGATTGACTTTTATCATCTGTCGCCCTGATTTCTGAGGGCAAGCCCGACCGCCACAGCCATCATTGGGGCTATTTCCTCGATATATGCCACATCGAGCTTCTTTGGAATTCGAATATTTCTGAACGGCTCAGCAATTTTTGTCTCTATGCCCGAGCGTTGCGCGATCATCGAAGCGAAATTCTTGATCAGGCCGCATCCCCCGCTGAGTACGACTTCAGCGATATCTTCGTGCACCGTAGTGCTCCGATAGTAATCAAAGGAACGACTAATCTCGCTCAGGATTTCTTCAGACGCTGATTCGATTACTGCATTTGCATCTTCAGGTGATACGTTTTCAACCGACTCACCGCGCTTCAGTTTTTCAGCAAACTCATAGCTGATATTGAATTCTCTCTGCAAAGCCTCGGTATGCAGATTGCTGCCCAGAGAACTGTCTCTTGTAAAGACCGATATACCACCCTTCAGGATACTCATATTAATGGTGCTTGCTCCAATATTGAGCAGCGCCACGTTCTTGCCGGGTTCAATTTCATAGTTAATCCCATACATATTTTCAAGGGCAAATGAATCAATATCAACAACAACGGGAGTAAGGCCGGCTTCTTTTACCACCTGGATATATTCATTGATAATATCTTTTTTTACGGCAACAAGAATAACATCCATCTGCCCCGGTTCATCTTTTGGGCCTATGATCTGGAAATCCAGATTAACGTCCTCAATATCAAAGGGAACATACTGCTCTGCCTCAAACTTAATTGATTCTGAAAGCTCCTCTTCTGACATTTCAGGCAGGGATATTCTCTTGATAATGACTGATGAATGGCCTGAAATGGAGATGGCAGCATTCTGTGCCTTAATCCCTGCTGTTTTGATCAACTCCTTCAGGGAGTCAACGAGGCGGAGAGAGTCGATAATGGATCCGTCAACAATGAGCTCAGGAGGCAGGGAATGGAGCTGACAGAGCTCAAGGTCATATGAGCCTTTTGACTCTTTGAGCTTCACCGCTTTGATATAGCTCGAGCCGATATCTAATCCTATTGTTCCTTTTCCGCTAAAAAACATAGCTTATGAATACCAGAAATAAAATCTCTTGTCAAGCATTTTATTTGTATTTATTTCAGAGAGTTCAAACTGAACCCTGAGAAAATGGTTTAAGAAATGCCCTTAAAGCTACAAATTTAGGTTTCTTTCGATGGTAATTTTTTCATTTTTCGTAATACCGATACCGAACAGAGAACCGAAAGGATCCCTCAGTCGCAGGCAGACATTGTCAGGCATTCCGTTAACAATATCTCTACTCAAAGGTATGCCATTTCTTGCTTTAATGAAGTCGGTTTCATTAAGTATAACCTCAGGCAGATCAGAAAGCGCGTGGTCTATGGATGTCACGTATGGTGCATCATCGGAAATTCCCTGCTCCAGCTTGTCAAAGGTCACTGATGCATCAATCGTAAAGGTGCCGATGCCTGTTCTCCCGAGTGCGGTGATGTGAGCTCCTGTGCCTAACATGAGACCGATATCATCACAGAGCGTTCGTATGTATGTTCCTTTTGAACAGGAAACAGCTATGTCAACATAGGGGATGTCTATCTGCAACAATTTGATATCGTAAATCTCTACAGATCGCTCCGCTCTTTCAACTTCTATGCCTTGCCGGGCGAGTTTATAAAGGGGTTGGCCGTTGCGCTTAATCGCCGAATACATGGGAGGTTTCTGCATTATATTGCCGATGAATTGATTGGCAACACTGACAATATCTTCCTCAGTAAATGGCGGCACATCCCTTGTTTCTATGACCTTGCCATCGGCATCAAGGGTGTCGGTTCTTTCACCCAGTTTAAGCCTCGCCTGATAGGTCTTGTCTTTATCAAGAAGAAAGCGGCTTATCTTTGTAGCCTCATTCAGGCATACGAGAAGAACTCCGGTCGCCATGGGATCAAGGGTTCCCGTGTGGCCGGCTTTTCTGACTCCCAGCAGTTTCTTCACGTTCGTGACTGCCCGCTGGGAGGTGATTCCTTTTGGTTTGTTGAGATTAATGATTATGTTCATGGATAGGTAACTACTGCAGGTTGGTTAGACTGTATACCGGTAGTATTGCAGGAGTATATTCTGCTGCTTCATCTCTTCGGCAGAGCGTTCTTGCCGGCAGAAAAGAGAGCCTTTTTCAAAGACTGGAGGTCAGTCTTGATCCTGAAACCCGCAGCATTCCGGTGTCCGCCTCCACCATATGCCGCAGCAATTTTTGCAACATTTGCTTGTCCCTTTGACCTCATGCTTATTTTCCAGCGGCCATTATCGGTCTCCCTGATAAGCGCTGAAATTGCAACAGAGTCGATCATGCGCGGAACATTGGCAAAATTCTCGGTATCTGCTTCTACAGTCCCGGTCTTTTTGAACATATCTTTGGTGACATGGGTCAGGGCTATATTATCCCTGATTTCAAGCGTGCCGATACAAAGATTGAGCAGATCAAACCGGTTCTTATTCCAGCGTTCATACAAATGTTCTGAAATTGGACCTGGCTGAGCACCTGCCTCGACAAGCTCAGCGCTTGCCCTGAGCACGTCTGAACTGGTGTTGCTGTATCTGAAGGTTCCTGTATCGACCGCTATTGCCGTATACATATTCGTTGCCATCGATTTTGTGAAACGGATATTCAAAGCTTGTATCAGATGAAATACCATCAGGCCGGTTGCAGCTGCCGTCCGTTCGACCCATCGGATATCACCAAAGGGCGATTCAGTCTCATGGTGATCAATAACAACAGACTTGCTGAATGCATAATCCTCAAGCGCTGCCCGCTCCGGGCTGTTACAGTCGAGAAGTATAAGCAGAGGGTTCTTCTTCAGAAAATTCCCGAGCGTTGATCTGCATTTTTTCTGGCCCGGCATGAACCGGTAAAGCTCAGGAACCGGATCTCTGTCAAAGATACGGACTTCTTTTCCCAACCCTTCAAGCGCTTCAGCAAGGGCGAGGCACGAACCCAAAGCATCGCCGTCCGGGTTGATGTGAGTTGCCAGGAGAAAGACCTTCTCTTTTCTGAGTGCAGCTATAAGGCTCTTAGGAGCTTTCATCTTCTGTCCTGATTTTTTTCAGGAGACTATCTATCTTTGATCCATATTCGATAGATGTGTCAAGCCGGAATTCTATATTCGGTGTAAATTTCATCTTGAGCCGTTTACCAAGTGCCGCCCGCATAAAGGGCTTGGCATCGTTCAGAATCTCAAGAGTCTGCTCCCGGTCTTCCGGTTTCAGTACGCTCACAAAGATACGCGCATTTTTGAGGTCATCGGACATGTCTGCGCCGGTCACAGTCACGAAACCGATTCTCGGGTCCTTGAGCCGGTACATGATAATGTCAGCAACCTCCTCACGGACAAGGTCACCAACTCGCTGTGAACGTTTATAAGGAAGCATATGGTCCTCTGGTCAGGTAGATAGTCTGTAGGTGTTTAGAGCGGCAGCAAGAGAAATCTGCAGCCTTTGACCTCGCCTAATAGACTAAGGTCTAAACAACCTGAATAGTTGCTACGGTTTAAAGCTTTGTTGCGATCTTTTCTATGATAAAGTTTTCAATGATGTCACCGAGTTTCAGGTCATTGAAGTTCTCTATCAGTATTCCGCATTCGTACCCGGTCTGAACTTCTTTTACGTCATCCTTCGCCCTTTTCAGACTTGCGATCTTGCCTTCATAAGCCACAACGTTATCCCTGATAACGCGAATGCCATCGCTTACTCGTGTCATGTAACCATCGATAACAGAGCATCCCGCTATTGTGCCAAGCCGGGATACGGGGAAAAGCTGCCTCACCTCTGCCCTGCCAAGAATTTTTTCCTTTAAGGTCGGCTCAAGCATGCCCTCAAGCGCCTTCTTAACATCGTCGATTGCTTCGTAAATGATGTTGTAGAGGCGAACGTCAACACCTTCTTTTTCTGCCGTCTGAGCGGCCTTGGTCTCAGGCCTCACATTAAATCCGATGATAATGGCATTTGAAGCAGTGGCCAGCATAACATCTGACTCATTAATGCCGCCAACAGAACAATGGATAACTTTAACCTTGACCTCGGCATGCGTTATGTTCTCAAAAGCATCCTTGATCGCTTCGACAGAACCCTGAACATCACCCTTAATGATAATGTTAAGCTCCTTTATCTGGCCTTCCTTTATCGCGGTATAGAGTTCGTCAAGCGTGAGTTTCTTCGCTTTTGCTATTTCGAGAGATCGCTGTTTATGAAGTCTTGTCAGCGCGATTTGACGGGCCCTTTTTTCATCTTCGACTACCATAAAGACGTCACCAGCAGCCGGGACCTCAGAGAACCCTATAACCTCAACCGGTGTCGATGGACCGGCCTCCTGAATCCTTTTGCCCGTGTCATCGACCAGTGCCCTGACCTTGCCGACATGAGAACCAGAAAGGAGAGCATCTCCTATTTTCAGTGTGCCTGCCTGAACAAGCAGAGTAGCTACAGGCCCTCTGCCTCTGTCAAGCTTTGCCTCTATGATCGTGCCCTTGGCTTTTCTTTCGTGATTGGCCTTCAGTTCAAGGACTTCAGCCTGGAGGAGAATCATCTCAAGCAAATGTTCAATGCCAATACGCTTCTTTGCTGATACCTCGACAAAGATATTATGGCCGCCCCAGTCCTCTGATATTATGCCCTGCTCTGAAAGCTCATTCCTCAGACGGGTTATATTAGCATCTGGCTTGTCGATCTTGTTAATCGCAACAACGATAGGCACATTTGCAGCTTTGGCATGATTGATAGCCTCTTTCGTCTGGGGCATAACGCCGTCATCAGCGGCAACAACAAGCACAACAATATCCGTAACCTTGGCGCCACGTGCCCTCAGAGCGGTGAAGGCTTCATGGCCTGGCGTATCCAGAAACACGATATCCTTTCCCTTAAGGTTGATTTTATATGCACCTATGTGCTGGGTAATGCCACCCGCTTCGGTTTCCGTGACTTTTGTTTCCCGGATTGCATCCAGAAGAGAGGTTTTGCCGTGGTCAACATGTCCCATTATGGTTATGACTGGAGCACGGTGCCGGAGAGCTTCTGCGTCCTCCTGCGTCCCTTCATCAACCTGATAATCGTCTTCCACCGATGCGAGTTCCAGTTTTATGCCAAAGCTGTCGGCTATAAGCAGAGCTGCATCTGTATCAACCGGCTGGTTGATCGTGGTGGTCATATCCCCTAACGCCATGAACTTCTTGATTACATCGCCGCTCTTTATGCCGATGAGCTCGGCGAATTCCTTGACTGACATGCCCTCTCGGAGTTTCAGATTCTTCTTCCTTGGAGCGGTCGAGAGCACAAGCTGTTTATCATCCTGCTTGTATGATGATTTTGACCCGCCGAACCCTCTTTTTTGTGACCGGGGATCCCATTTTCTCGGCTCAACCTTCCTGATGCTCGTGAATGCTTTCTGGAGTCCGGGTTTTGCCTTAAACTTCTCTATCTTCTCGGCTTCGCTTTCTTTCTTGAACCGATCCGGAACAGCAACGTCCTCATCTTTCTCCGGAGTTGTCGGAGCAACAACAACATCACCTTCGGGTTCGTCGACGATAAGCAGTGTAGACTCGCTTGGAAGAGTTGGTTCAAGTTTTATGGTCTTTTCCATCTTGTCTTTATGCGGCTTGGCCAGCTTTTGAACTTTCTTTGGCTCCTCTTTCCTGACAATCTCCTGGTGCTCGATTGCAACTTCTGCCTGAAGCGCTGACGGGACTGCAGCCTTAACTTCCTCTTCTTTCGGCTCATCCTTTTCAACGGCCTCTAAGACAGGCTCAGGCGTCAATATTGGTTCTTCTACAGGAGGCGGAGGAGGTTCTATCGGCTCCAATGCGGCCAGTGTTCTTGCTATTTTGTCGGCAATCGATGAATCGATGCTTGAGGAATGGGATTTCCCTTCAAATCCCATATCGGCAAGTTCGTCAAGGATGTCCTTGCTATTTCTGTTCAACTTCTTTGCTAATTCGTATATCCTGACTTTTGCCATATTGTTTTGTCCTTAGCTATGCTACGTGCTGCAGATAGAATACTGCGCCGGATGATAATCTTGTAACAAGAATTTTAAAATGTTATCATAACCAACTATGATTATGCAATGTAGAAAGGGGGAATGAACGTGGCAAGCTGTTATTCATGTGGTAAGAAAAAGACGGTTGGCAATAATGTCAGCCATGCAAACAACAGGACGAAACGGCAGATTCTGCCGAATCTTCAGAGGAAGCGGATACAGACTGACGCCGGCATCAAGCGTGCGTATGTCTGCACGCGCTGCCTGAGGACTGGGACGGTAAAGAAGGTCGTCTGATGAAAAGTGCTGAAACCGTTCTCGGCCCGATGCTGAAACAACTCGGGATCGAGAACGGAGTGAGGCTGCAGCGAATCCGGAACGACTGGCCTGACATCTTCGAAAAAAGCATCTCTTCTCACATGTTCCCTGCTTCGCTCAAGGAAGGGGAACTTCTTCTGCATGTTGAATCGCCTGCCTGGATGCAGCAACTCACCTATTATAAGAAAGATATCGTCCGAAAGCTTTCTGCGTACGCGGTAACCGAGGTAAGGTTCAGACTCGGCAGGATCACGAAAGAAAAGAAGCAGCCAGAGGCAGAGAAGCCAATGAGAATGCTATCGCCGGAGGAGATTTCATTTGCTGCCTCTGTGGTAGCTGATATCAGGAACGAAGAGTTGAAAGATTCTATCCGGAAGGCTATCGAAAAATCCCTTAGAGCGGACAGAAAACCCAGTCACAATAGGTAATACTTCATCCTTGTTATACGGTGTTGCATTCAAGATGATAACAAGGCGGCAAACCAAAAGCAGGTAATTTAAGCAGAGGAAGCGACGTCCCGAATGCTTTTCGGGATTGAGTATGTTGAGGAGCTGACAACGAAGCCAACGCAGTTAGCGTTTGAATGCGACTCTGTATTATGCTGATTCTGCCTGTTTTTCATACAAGAGGATCGGCTTTTCATTTTTAATAACCGTATCCTCGGTAATCAGACATTCCTTGATGCCTTTCTGGGAAGGTATCTCATACATGACATCAAGCATGATCTCCTCAAGAATAGCTCTCAATCCGCGTGCTCCTGTCTTTCTCTGTATCGCTTTTCTGGCTATTGCCGAAAGAGCTGTGTCAGTGAACTTTAACCTTACGTTATCAAAAGAGAGCAGTTTCTGATACTGCTTGGTAAGAGCGTTCTTCGGCTCCATAAGAATCTTTACGAGTGATGCCTCGTCAAGTTCGGCGAGCATGGTCACGACTGGAAGTCTGCCGACAAATTCAGGGATAAGCCCGTATTTGAGAAGATCTCCCGGTTCTGCCATGCTCAGCATATCGCCCGTCTTTCTCTCGCTCTTTGGTGAGAGGGCTGAGCCAAAACCAACGGTTTTCTTGCCAACGCGCTGCTCCACGATCCCGTCAAGGCCAGTGAATGCACCGCCGCAGATAAAGAGAATATTTGTTGTATCCACCTGGATGAAATCCTGCTGGGGATGCTTTCTGCCGCCCTGAGGCGGAATGCTTGCGATGGTCCCTTCAATGATCTTGAGAAGCGCCTGCTGAACGCCTTCACCCGAGACATCTCTTGTAATCGAGGGGTTATCGGACTTCTTGCTTATCTTGTCAATCTCGTCGATGTACACGATGCCCCGCTGTGCTTTTTCCACATCATAGTCAGAGGCCTGAAGCAGTTTGAGTATGATGTTCTCGACATCCTCACCGACATACCCAGCTTCCGTGAGTGTAGTGGCATCAGCGATGGTGAAGGGGACATCAAGAAGCTTTGCAAGTGTCTGGGCAAGCAGGGTTTTTCCGGTGCCGGTCGGTCCTATCAGCAGGATATTGCTCTTCTGGAGTTCTACGTCAGATACACCCGGGTTGTATATTCTTTTGTAATGATTATGCACAGCAACAGAAAGGATCCTTTTTGCTTTTTCCTGGCCGATGACATAATCGTTGAGAAATGTGTGAATCTCCTTGGGCTTTGGGAGCTTGGGCAGAGCTTCCGTGCTGGTCTCAACAGCAAGTTCATCTTCAATGATCTCATTGCAAAGCTCAATGCATTCGTTGCAGATATAGACGGTCGGACCGGCGATAAGCTTCTTCACTTCTTCCTGGCCTTTCCCGCAGAACGAGCACTTCAGCAACTCGTCGTCTTTTCTCGCCATTATTTCTGACTCTCCTGTTTCTTCTTGTGCGTTGTATCAATGACCTCGTCCACGAGACCATAGTCCTTTGCTTCCTTGCCTGACATAAAGAAATCTCTGTCCGTATCAGTCCGCGTCTTTTCGAGCGGCTGGCCGGTATGCGCTGCCAGGATCCTGTTCAGCGTATCTTTAACCTTTAATATCTCTCGTGCATGGATCTCAATGTCTGTAGCCTGTCCCTGGAAGCCCCCCAGCGGCTGGTGGAGCATGATGCGTGCATGGGGCAAAGAGAAGCGTTTGCCCTTTGTGCCTGCGGTGAGGAGGAGTGCTCCCATGCTTGCTGCCTGGCCGATGCAATAGGTGCATATGTCAGGCTTTACATACTGCATGGTGTCATAAATGGCAAGGCCTGAGGTTACGATGCCGCCCGGTGAATTGACATAAAGATGGATATCTTTCTCCGGATCCTCTGTCTGCAGAAAAAGGAGCTGAGCAATGACCGTATTCGCAACATGATCGTCTATAGCTGTGCCCAGGAAAATAATTCTGTCTTTCAGAAGGCGAGAATAGATATCATACGCACGTTCTGATCTTCCGGTCTGTTCTATTACTATGGGTATTAAGCTCACGTTACGCTCCTTTGGTGATCTCTGCACTGGCCAGCAGAAAGTCGAGCACCTTTTCTTCCCTGATATTATGCCTGAGATTTTCCAGGGACCCGTCCCTCGTCATAAAAAGGTTGACTATGGCATCCGGTGTTGCCTGAAACTGCTTGGCGATGAGCGATATCCTATCCTTCACCTCAGCCTCAGAGACAATGATCTTCTCTTTCTCGGCTATCTCATCAAGGATGATCGTTGCTTTCACGTTTTTCACCGCTTTTGGCCTCAGCTTTTCCGCAAGGGCTTCATCTGTATTTTCAGGAACAGTTTCCGTCTCCGGTACAGCCTTATCACCATGCCGCTCGTTGTTTATCAGATGATCAAGTTCTGCTTCGGCGAGGGATTCAGGGACATCAAAAGCATGGCCTTCGATCAGAGTGTCGATAATTTTAGCCTTTTGCTGCTTTTTGCCATTTTCCTGCTTCGCCGTTAGGATGCCTTCTTTTATCTTCTCTTTGAGGGCATCAAGGGAGTCATTGCCAAAGTCTTTAGCAAATTCGTCATCGATCTCGGGAAGTTTCTTTTCCTTGACCTCCTTGATGGTTATACGCAACTTGTTGCCTTTATCAGAATCCTCTTTCAGTTCTTTTTCTACGACTTCGGGTAAGGTGATCTCAACCATGTCACCTTTCTTCTTACCTAACAGGTTGTCCAGAATTCCACGCGGTGTAAGCCTGTTGCCGAGGTTCATAACCTGATCTTTTTGCGCCACAATCTCTTTTTCCCCTGCAGGATCAAGCTTTACATAGTCGACTATGAGAAGGTCGTCTTCCGTGATCTCGCGGTCAACTGCCTCAAACATTGCCCTGTCGTTCTGCAGACCCTTGAGCGTATCATCAACCTCTTTGTCATCGACCGATGCCGAAATGCCAGCCAATGTTATGCCGGTGTAGTTCATATTCTCGATCTTTGGCCTCACTTCTACAGTCAGCGAAAATACGAGCGGTTCATTTCTTTTGATGTCAATATTCGTCTCAATCTTCGGCATGGAAACCGGAGCAAGATTAGACTCTTTTACTGCCTCTGCATAATACGTCGGAACAAGTTTTTCAAGGAGTTCACTCTTTATATCATCGCCAAATCTCTTTTCGATCATGCTCATGGGTGCCTTGCCGGGCCTGTATCCGGGAATGCGCGCCCGTTGCCGGACATTATCTAAAGAACTGGCATATTCTTTTTCAAGAATGTCAGCCGGAATCTCGATTTTTAGACGTTTTTTTGTGCTGCTGATATCCTCAATTATAGTGGCCAATGTTACCTCCGATGGTGTTTGTCTACTCTAAAATAAGAACGTATCTTTAGTCAATTTTAGGTATAATCTCCACCATGGACCTCTATATTATCGACGGAAACTCGTATGTTTACCGTGCCTACTACGCCATCAAATCACTCACAAACTCAAAGGGATTTCCTACCAACGCTATCCTTGGTTTTACGAACATGCTGCTGAAGATCATCAGGGATAAAAAACCCAAAGAGCTGGTTGTCTCTTTTGACTCGCCGGCAATTACTGAGCGGCATATGATGTTTGAGCAGTACAAGGCAAACCGGAAGGAGACGCCTGCAGATCTTGTCGCACAGTTGCCGCATATCAGGAAGGTGATATCTGCCCTCCATATCAAGGTGTTCGAGATGCCGGGATATGAGGCTGATGATATTATCGGAACCATAGCAAAAAGGGCGGCATCCGAAGGGTCGAATGTTTATATCGTTACGGCAGACAAGGATATGCTGCAGCTTGTTGATGACAGGGTCAAGGTCTATGACCCCATGAAGGACAGGATACTTGACAGGGCTTATGTTATAGAAAAGTTCGGGGTAGGACCTGAACGGGTTACTGAATACATGGCGCTTACGGGAGATGCGGCTGACAACATCCCTGGCGTCAAGGGGATTGGTGAAAAGACCGCAAAGGAACTCCTCACCTCTTTTGCCAGCATAGAGGATCTCCTTGAACATCCTGAACGTATTCCCCGGGAAAAGCTGAGGACCATGATTACCGGCGGCCGTGACATGATGCTGATGAGCCAAAAGCTTGCAACCATTGATACCGCTGTGCCGATAGATTTTAACATTGCGGAGTTTGGCCTTCTTGAGCCGGACTGGCTCGCTCTGCTGTCGTTCTTTAAAGAGTTTGAATTTACCAGTCTGATGAAACTCCTCCCTTCCCAGGCCAATACTCTTGCGACGTCGAACAGACAATACGAAGCGGTCTTCTCGGCTGAAACGCTCCGGGGGATAGCGGCATCAATAAAGAGCGAAACTGCCTTTGATACAGAGGCCACCGGGAGAAAACCTCTCTTTGACAGACTTGTCGGCCTGTCTCTCTGCAATGACGAAAAGCGTGCATACTACCTGCCAATGGACCACACACAATCTCTGATGTCGGAAAATGTGCAACTGGACAAGAAAGCGGTGTGGCAGATCCTCAGCCCTGTTTTTGCGGATTCGCGTATCACTAAAATCGGCCATAATCTGAAATATGACATATTGATGCTTGCCGGGGAAGGAGTCAGTGTTGACGGACCTCTCCTGGATACCATGATAGCTGCGTATCTCCTGAACCCGAACAAGGCAGGACACAGTCTTGATGAAGTCTCCTTTGAATATCTTTCAAAGAGAAAAAAGTCTTTTATGGAAGTCCTGAAAAAGCGGTCGAGCTTTGCCGAGGTCCCCATTGATGAGGCTGCACCGTACGCTGCGGAGGATGCAGCACTCGCCTTTGAACTTAAGGATCTGCTTTTTGAAAGATTGAAAGAGAACGGGCTTGATTCGGTTTATTTCACCATTGAAATGCCGCTCATCAAGGTGCTCGTTGACATGGAAACTGCCGGGATAAAAATACAAGATGGCCTTTTGGAGGAGATGTCAAAGGAACTTGCAAAAGACATAGCAGCGATCGAGAAACGGGTCTATTTTCTTGCTGGCGAGGAGTTCAATATTAATTCGCCGAAACAATTGAGCGCCATCCTCTTCACCGGACTCGGCCTGAGCCCCAGCAGAAAGACAAAAACAGGGTTCTCAACAGGAGTGGATGTACTCGAAGAGCTTGCAGAGTCGCATGAACTCCCCAGGGAGGTCCTTCACTACCGGAGCCTCACAAAACTAAAGACTACGTATATTGATGTGCTGCCTGGCCTGGTGAACACCCGGACAGGGAGAGTGCACACGTCCTTTAATCAGACAGTGACTGCAACAGGAAGGTTGAGCAGCAGCGATCCGAATCTTCAGAATATTCCGGTAAAAGGAGACTGGGGGAAAAGGATTAGAGCTGCATTTGTCGCGGAGCAGGGGAATCTGCTTCTTTCCGCTGACTATTCACAGGTTGAACTCAGAATTCTGGCGCATTTGAGCAATGATCAGGGACTTATTTCTGCCTTTAACGACAATCTTGATATCCATACACGGACCGCCGCTGAACTTTATGGCGTTCCCCTCGTGGATGTCACTGTTGAAATGAGACGGACGGCAAAAACGGTCAACTTCGGCGTAATCTACGGCCAATCATCCTTTGGCCTTTCAGAAACGCTGAACATAGGCAGAAAAGAGGCTGAGCAGTATATCAAGCATTACTTCGACCGACATCCAGGGGTAAAGCAGTATATAGAACAGTTGATAGCGGAAACCACGGAAAAAGGATTTGTAACAACGCTTTTTGGCAGGAAACGACCTGTTCCTGAATTGAAAAATCAGAACAAGAATATTCGTCAATTAGGCGAAAGACTGGCAGTGAACTCTCCTATTCAGGGAACTGCCGCAGATATAATCAAATTAGCCATGATCTCTATCCAGAAGCGCCTGAGTTCCGAAGCTCTGCAGGCACGCATGATTCTACAGGTGCATGACGAACTTCTGTTTGAGCTTCCCGAGCAGGAGCTGGGGGTCATGCAGCAGCTTGTCAGAGAGGAGATGGAAGGCGTGGTAAATCTCTCAGTTCCCCTGAAAGTTGACATAGGGCACGGACACAACTGGGCCGAAGCCCATTAGATGATATTTTGTATAATTGTCTCTTAAATTTGATAGAATAGCTTTCACAGGGTGACCTTATGAAAACCAAAGATCTAAAAAATAAATCCAGAAAGACTGCAGGCAAAACAATAAAGACCGATGCAAAGAGGCCAGCTCCGGGGAAATCTGCCAAGGCACCTGCCGTAAAGACCGCAATAACGAAAAAGTCTGCTTCTGTCAAGACCGCTGCAAAGCTGGATAAAATCGTTCAAAAACCTGCGCTGAAAGAGGCTGTTGCGAAAAAGAAGACTGTGGCGGTCAAGGCTGAGACTCAAAGTAAGGCTAAGCCCAAGCCAGTGGTAAAGACCGATAAGAAAGTTCCAAAGAAGAAGGCTGTAGTCGCGAAGGTAGCGGTTAAGGCTCAGCCAAAAGCCAGGGTCAAAAAGGCTACTGCGGTGAAACCTAAGCCTGTAGTAAAGGCAGAGAAGGCAGTTCCAACAAAGAAGCCTGTAACGGTGAAGGTTGCGGTGAAGACTAAGACTGCGATTAAGACTAAACCAAAGCCCAAGATCATTAAGGTTTCTGCAATAAAACCAAAGACTACGGTAAAGGCAGAGACGAAGACGGCAAAGAAAAAGGCTGTTGTTTCTAAGATTAAGACTCAGGTTAAGGAAAAACCTAAGGCTAAGGTCAAGATTACTGAAATGAAGTCTAAGCCTGCGGTAAAAGCAGTGCAAGCAGTTCCAAAGAAGAAGCCTGTAGCGGCAAAAGTTGCCGTAAAGAGCGAGGCTACGATCAAAGCCGAGGTTCAGGAAAAATCAAAGGCCAAGGTTAGCAGGGTTTCTGCAGTGAAACCCGAGCCTGCGGTAAAGGCAGTGAAACCTGTCCCAAAGAAGAACCCTGTCGTGGCCAAGATCGCGGTTAAGAGTGAAGCCAAGGTCGAAACTGAGATTAAGGAAAAACCAAAGGCCAAGACAAGCAAGGTTACTGCTTTAAAGCCCAAGCCTGCTACAAAGACAGAGAAAAAAACTGCTACCGCAAAGAAAGAGCCGGCAGTCCCTGTGATACCAGCATTGAAATCAGGTGCTTCAGCCAAGAAGTTCGAGGCAGGGCAGGAACCTAAGACAAAATCTCAACGGTATTCCGCAAAAAACGCGAAGGCAAACTTGAAAATATTCCTTCCTGATCTGGAACTTACAGAAGATGAAGCAGAAGAGATCTTTTTTGGGGGACTTCCTGAAGAATACGGGGAGAACTCTATTATTGCCTTGGCAGTTGATCCTAATACAGTTTTTATCGACTGGGAGGTCATTCCAAGGGATATTTCCGGTTTGGAAGGTGATCTGAACCTCAGATTCTATGATATTACCGGCATTGAATTTAATGATTGGAATGCACATTCTGTTCTTGACGTGCCGATCAATAAAAGGGTTGGCAGTGGTTTTTTCGATATTCGTATGCCTGGCCGTGATGTTGTCGTCGCAGTCGGCATCCTCAACCCGATCAGCGGTTTTATGCCAATCGTAAGGTCTGATACGGTCTCCTTTCCAGAGCTTCTGACCTTTGACGAACTTGGCATTGTGCAAAAACTCTTTGCATCAGGAATCCCTGTCGGGTACTGATCTCTATCGTGCCAGTTACTTGTCTGATCTTTGGAAATAACACGATTGCGAAAGAAGAATTAGCAGTTACTAAAGACGCATCCCACACATACAGACTTCTCTCTTTTTCCCTTGCATAATCCTGAAATGCCGTGATGACAAAGAGCAAAATCGTATTTAAGGGGATCTAACGGATCGAATTGTTTCAAGACTCCGGTTATTTCAACTGCTGTCTTCCAGTCTGCTGAATTTCTCTTGGTGAAGCCGAGACATCGGGAGATCTTCATGATATGCGTATCAAGCGGGATCACCAGTCTGTCTTTCGGTATCTTCTTCCAAATGCCAAAATCGATATCTCTGTCGCGGATCATCCAGCGCAGGAAAAGAGCCGATCTCTTGCAGGTGCTTCCCTTTGCAGGAGAGGGAAAGAATTGCGTAAGCCCGGAGGGCTTAATGTTTCTGTCGTAGATCTTCGTTGTGTCCAGAGACAGAAATCGGTCCATCATTGCTGCCAGGCCATTGCCAATGTTCTCGTCTGCATCCCGGTAATATTTCATGAAAACGTTTTCAAGAGAGCGTTCTTTTTGGAGAATGATATGAAGCATGTAGAGCAGGCAGATGATATCTTCGTTTCTGTTGAATCGATATTGTATTCCCTGAAAAAGTTTTGTCTGTCTGGCAACAGTGAAATGGAGCAGGAAATCAAGAGGACTCTCCCCCATAATCGACAGGATCTTTTCAACAACAGGCTTAAAGAGTCCTATCCTGCCGTATGCAAAGCAGCATGCAAGGAAGCCGGCAATCTCAATGTCTCCGGTGTTTTTATAGCGGTGCGGCAATTCTATAGGATCGTGGAGTATCCTCTGTTTGAAGTCATATTCCCGATAAAAGGTGTCGAGAGTTCTTTTTAACTGCTTGCCGGCTTGCCGATTTTCCAGCTTGTTGGCCTGCTGGCTTGCGAGCTTGTTAGCTTTACGGCTTGCAGGCTTTTTCATGTTCTACATATTAACTTTTGTCAGAACGCCATGAAGCTTTTTGGGCGGGAGCTTGTAGAAATTAATAAAGGGCGGCGTGTTTCTCTTGATGAAATGGAATACCTTCCAGACAGGGTTGCTCGTTATGATGTCCTCAAGGCCATAGAAAACTGACCGTTCTTCTATGTCGGCCTCTCTCAGAATCTCTTCGACGTCCACCATTTCCATGTATCCCATCTGCACCTCAAAGACCCTGAGACCGTCTGAAAGATCAGGCTTGAAAAAGCCTGTCACACCAAAAGGGTCATCACGCTTGATGATCGATACGAAAATATTGTCTTCATATACAATGCCGTGATAGAACATGGTCTGGATGATGTAAAAAGGTATCTCTTTTGCGTCTTTGATCAGAAAGAGCGCAGTGCCGCTCACCTTGGAAGTAGATGCGTAGACCCTTCTGAATTTATGAAGGAACTCCTCCAGCGGCATGAATTCCATCATCTTGTAAAGTCTCTTCTGCCCTTCCTTATACAGGATGATCATGCCGAAGGGTATTGATGCGATAATGAGCGACCAATATCCGCCATGAGGGATCTTGTAGAAGTTTGAACTCAGGTATGCCAGGTCTATGATCGTGACCAGCAGCGAGAGAGCTGAATATAGAGGTTTCTGCTTCTGGGCGAAGATCCAGGTCATCATGATCCCGGTCAGGGTCATTGTGCCGGTAACCGCAAGGCCATAGGCAGCAGCAAGCTTGCTCGACTCCTGGAATTCGATCATGATGAAGATTACCGATAAGAGCATAAACCAGTTCACCGCGCCAAGGTATATCTGCGATCGGCGCTCAACTGACGTGTAGTCCACCTTGAACATCGGCATTAGCCTTGTTGTAATACCCTGATACACAATCGAGAACATGCCGCTGATCATTGCCTGTGAAGCAATGATAGTAGCAAAGACGCTCAGGAGGAGGAATGGCACATATACAGGGCTGAAGGCATGAAAAGTCATCTCAAAGAGAATGTTCTTTGCCTCTGGATGCTTGAGAAGATAGGCTCCCTGGCCAAGATAGTTCAGGACAAGTGCAACAAAAACAAGGCTCCAGGCCTGCCTGATGGGTTTGCCGCCGAGATGCCCCATATCAGCATAGAGGGCTTCACCTCCGGTTGCACAGAGAATGATCTCCCCGAGAGCAATGAACCCCTTGATCTTATTATCCAGAAGGAACTTCATCCCCCAGTAAGGATTCAAAGCATTCAGCACCACCGGAGATTCAATAATATAGAAGACGCCGAGAAAAGCAAGAGCTGAAAACCATACGATCATGATGGGACCAAATGCTCCGGCAACCTTTTCAGTGCCCTTGCTCTGGATAGCAAAAAGCCCTATCGCAATTACCGCAGAGATAAAGACAATTGAGCCCTTGGAAAGGCTTTCAAATCCCGGGATGAGCAGGGCTCCTTCAACAGCACTGAGAATACTGATCGCCGGTGTTATGACACCGTCTCCAATCAGCAGTGCCACACCAATGATCGCGAGCATGGTCACAAACCCGTACATCTTTCGTGACTTGAGGCTTGAGATAAGGATCTCTTTCAGCACGATCGTGCCGCCCTCGCCCCGCCGACTGAGGTTCATGGCAATCCAAGCATATTGAACAGTAACGAGCATGATCAGGGTCCAGACTATAAGCGAAAGCACGCCAAGAATATTATCCTGGGTCGGCGACTGGAATAACAGGAAGACAACCGTGAGTGTATAGATCGGACTTGTGCCGATATCGCCGAAAACAAGACCGAGCGAACGAACAATACCTTTAATGGGAGAGGCCTTTTCTGACATAACGCCATATTATAAGGACTGAGTTGCCTTTGAGGCAACAATAAGGACTTTCCCTGGTGCGTACAATACAAAAATATCGTGTATAATGAAATACATTCAGGCATTTTATCAAAGGAGAAAGCGTGCAGAATATTCCGATAAGCTATGCTGCAGCGGGCATGGTACTGGCAAAAGAGATTAAGCTCGACGATAACCCTGCGAGTTCGCCCATATGCGGGAAGGGCATAACACTTACCGATTCCCTGATCAGCAGGCTCACAAGCATGGGGGTCCAATCTGTGATCGTTGAGGGCCATCCGGTCAGACTTGAAGGAGAAAAGACGCTTGAGGAAAGCCTCGAGATTCTCGATAAAAGATTTGCGAAAGTATCTGAAGATCCGCTGATGCAGAAACTCAGGGATATATATCGGACGCAGATCATCAGGTCCATGGGGGATGCTGATGGAAAATAAACGGGCGGAAATACGAAGCATTATCAAGGACACCAAGTCTCTGCCGACACTGCCCGGCGTTATTGCAAAACTCACCTCGCTTGCCGAAAACAATAAGGCGTCGGTGAATGAAATGGCACGGGTAGTCGCATCCGACCAGGTCCTCTCTGCCAAGGTCCTTCGGCTGGTGAATTCTCCGTTTTATGGTTTTTCCGGCCGGGTCTCAACAATCTCAAATGCCCTGATACTTCTCGGGGTCAATGTCGTAAAAAGCCTTGCCCTGAGCAGTTCCATCTTCGAGATGATGGAGAAGAACACGGTGGGGCTTTGGGAACACTCTCTTGGCGCAGGGGTCGCGGCAAACATCATTGCCAAAAAGCTGAACCTGCCGGAGATAGAGGAAATATCTACTGCTGCCCTGCTTCATGACATAGGCAAGGTCATCATCAAAATCAAGCTTGAATCCGATTACGACCATCTGATTGCGCTTATCAAAGAGAAGGATCTGTCCATGCTCGAGGCAGAGAAAGACCTCCTTGATGCAGACCATGCCGAGATCGGGGAATGGCTTGCACGGTCCTGGTTCCTGCCGGAAAAGTTGATCGAGCCGATCGCTTTTCACCATGATGTCGAGAGGGCCTCAACCCAGCTCGCCAAGACCTCTGTTGTTCATCTTGCGGATGTGCTTGTAAAGGCAAGCGGTTTTGGGTTCAGTGGTGATGATTATGTCCCCCGCATTCAGGAAGCTGCTTGGAGAAAGCTGGGGCTGAATGAGGCCATGCTTGAGGAGATCGTCAGGGAACTCGAAGATAAGCTTGTTGATTGCAAAAACTTCAGTCTGGAGATACAGTCGGAAGGTGACGCAAAAACTTAGGATAGCGGTCATTTCAAAGGACCGCGACTTCTCATCCCAGATCGGACTTTGGCTCCAGGGCAAGGGATTGCAGGCAATTCTGCTGCATGAGCTCAACAGCGTACTCGGCGTCATCTATGTTGATCCTCCGGACGTTGTCATCGCTGACCTCCGCCATCGTGACAGTGAAACGCAGAACCTGATACGGGATTTCAGAAGCGACAGCTATTTCAGCATGCTCCCGGTGATCGGCATATTTGAAGAAAACGCCCAAGAGGTTTTTGACTGGTCAGGCTGTCCCCTGGATGATTTTATTACCCATCCATTCAACCATGCAGAATTCTTCATTCGCATCAACCTTTCTCTTCAGCGCATAGATCGGATACTTGATAACAATCCGCTTACGAAACTTCCCGGCAACACCTCAATCCAAAATGCGATCGAAAAGGCGCTCGGCAGGGATCTGGCCGTCTGTTATATCGATATCAACAACTTTAAACCATACAATGACACGTACGGATTTTCCCATGGCGATGAGGTGCTGCGCATGATCGCCCGTATCATGGCAAATTCCGTGAGAGAAGCCGGCCCCGGAGGTTTTTCCGGCCATATCGGCGGCGATGATTTTGTCTTTATCGTAAATGTCGAAAAAGCGGAATTAGTCAGTCAGATGATCATCGATCATTTCAGGATCATAGTCTCTGACCTCTTCGGCGAAGAAGAAAAGACAAGAGGCTTTTATCTGGCCAATGACAGGCTGGGGAATGAGCAGAAGATCCCGCTCCTGGGCATCGCCATTGCAGTTGTCCCTATGAACACGCCCAAGATGACCCACTTTGGAAAGGTTGCAGAGGTTTCAGCGGAAATGAAGAAGTTTGCAAAAAAATCAGGTGATAGCTGCTATGTTGTGGACAGGCGAAGAACGTAAGTATTCAGGCTAATCCGAAAACAATCTCCCGCTCATCGAGATCGACCTTATCCACCCTCACCACAAGTTCCTGGCCTATCCTGAATGAGCGGTTCGTATGTCTGCCATAAAGCCTCATGGTCTTTTCATTATACTGATAGAAGTCATCAGTCATGGAAGAGATATGCAGAAAGCCCTCAACATAGAATTCATTCAGACGTATCCTGATGCCATAGGACGAGACGCCAACAACCTTGCCCGCAAAGACCTCACTAATCTTGTCTTTCATGAACCAGGCCCTCATCGCCTTGATCACCTGGAATTCAGCAGCATCAGCAGCCCTTTCTGTGCGTGATGAGCCGAAGGCAATATCAGGGAACATGGTTTCGAATTCCTTTTTTCGCTGATCAGAAATGATCTTCTTGGCCAGGATCTCGCGAAGGATCCTGTGTACAACAAGATCAGGATAGCGGCGGATCGGCGAAGTGAAATGGGCGTACGACACAGAGGCAAGGCCGAAGTGGCCGATATTGGTTACTGAATACCTGGCCTGCTTGAGGCTCCTTAGAACTATATAATTGATAATCTCTTCCTGAGGCGTGCCTTTTATTGATTTCAGAATGTCAGAGAAATCCCTGGCAGTGTACTTCTTGCCTGCAGTCCTTGAAAACTGTTTTACAACATTCACAACATCATCGAGCTTCATTGGGTCAGGCTCTTCATGTATCCGGTAAATGCAGGGAATACCGAGTGCCTCGATATGCTCTGCAACTGCCTCGTTGGCAGCGATCATGAACTCCTCAATGACCATATGCGCAAAGTTCCGTTCTGCCTTTATGATCGCCTCCGGACTGCCCTGAAGGTCGAGGAGGACCTCCGGCTCGGGCAGATCAAAATCAAGGCTGCCCCGTTCAAACCTTTTTGTTCTGAGGATGTTGCAGAGCTTTTCCATGAGTGCAAAATCGTTCAGCAGGTATTGGTATTTCTCGCGTTCGTTCTCATCGTTGTCGATCAGTATCTTTTTGACTGATGTATAGGTCATGCGCTCGTCGCTGTTGATGAGACTGAGATAGAAGCGTGAGCTCAGACGACGCCCAAAACGGTCAAAGTCCATCTCAACGGTAAAGGCATTGCGGTCCATCTTTGGCTTGAGGCTGCAGAGTTCTTCTGAAAGTTCCTTTGGCAGCATGGGTATCACGAGGTCAGGCAGGTACACACTGGTGCCGCGCTTTCGCGCTTCAAGGTCAATTGCTGAATTCCACGGAACATAATACCCCACATCAGCGATATGGACCCAGAGTTTATATCCATGGTCAGATAGAGCTATGGACACGGCATCATCAAAGTCCTTTGCACGTTCCCCATCAATGGTGACTGTAAAAAGGTCTCGCAGGTCTTTTCTTTTTTCACTGATTTTGCCTTGCACGGGAGTGGTAAGGGATGTGCTGTCAGCTGTAGCAGCTAACAGTTTTGCTTCATCGCTGACCGCTTTAGGGAAACGTCTCGGCAGACTGAACTCATCGATAATCAGTTCTACCTCTCCGGCAGGATTCTCCGGTTTTTTTACGATCCTGATGATCTTTGCTGCGGGAGGCCTTTTGTCCGTGGGAAAAGAGGTGATCTCTGCAATAACCATATCCCTGTTCTTTGCCATGCCCCGGTCCTGTGGAGCAACATAAAGGTCAAAGGGAATGGACTTGTCTTTTGGTTTTACAAATGCCCCTGCCTTAGTGATATCAAATGTGCCCAACACCTTTGCATGAGCCCGCTCAAGGATCCTCATGATCCGCGCT
This sequence comes from uncultured Nitrospiraceae bacterium, assembly GCA_964461065.1. Lineage (GTDB taxonomy): Bacteria > Nitrospirota > Thermodesulfovibrionia > Thermodesulfovibrionales > UBA6898 > UBA6898. The sequence continues at coordinate 45,693 of CAYWRK010000010.1, read as the reverse complement.
TCGCGCTTATTCCAGTTCTCTACCCGCACCATAACACGATCGCCTTTCATGGCGCCGAGCGTACCTTTTGGCGGGATAAAGAAATCCCGTTCTCCGGGTTTTTCAGATATCACGAAGCCATACCCGTCACGGTGAGCTGCGAAGTAGCCAGTTGCAAGATTCATCTCTTCTGCCGGGCCATACAGACCTTTGCGGTTGAGGACGATCTCGCCCTGTCTGAGCATATCCCTGAGAAGTCTTTTTAAGGCACGCGTCTCAGGCTTGCTCAGCCCCATCAGGCGTGCTATGTCTTTAAAGAGGAGGGGCCGGGATGTCTTATCCCTGAAGAAGGCGAGTATGGTCTCTTTAGTCAGCATAGAGAGCATAGCAGGGCAAGATGCCCAGAAACTCTATGAATCGACAATATTTCTTAGTAGCATACGTTCGTTTTTCTGCAAAGGTTCTCATGATTATCCTATGTTGCTTTGCCTTATTATGCCGGCTATTTTCAGTGTGTCGTCATAGAGTTTCTTTGACACCCAGCCCTGCTTCTGCGTGACAGTCAGATAATCGTCTTAACATGCAAGTTTTTCCTAACAAAGGGCAGGCAGTGCTGACGAAAAAGCATTACCTGCGATACCTTTATGTTGAGAAACAACTATTATCAATTTCAGATCTCTCAGGAATAACACCTCTAAAATCTAACGGCAAAATCCTATCGCATTGTAAGGCTTTTGAGGCAATACTGCCTGCCCTCAACATCAATTAAGCTATTTCTTCCCCCAGTTGCCGCTATCGTCCTGGATCCACCATCCCTTTTTTGCTGAATCACGGCGGATCGAAGCAAACTGTTTGGTTGCCTGGGGTGTTACCTGCTTCACATTATCAGGCGTCTCTGGCTGCCGGTTGATCCTTATTATGGCCTTGGTCATGCCATTGATAACTGTTTTTCTGTTCTCATTCTCTGCATCGACGATCTTCTTGTCCGCGGGGGAGAGACCTTTCTCTCTTTCCAAAAGAAGGCCATTATTCGCTTCGCCCACAGCCCTGCCATCCCTTAGCCTGTCAGTATCACTGATTCGTGCTCCCATCTCTTTATAGGCACTCACAACATCCGGCATCTTTCTTACCGCTTCAGCAATCTTGTCAGCCATGCCCGGTTCCTGGGCGTACGCAGAGCGGACAAACTCGAACTGCATGAAACTTTCCGGCTTGCCGGCAGGTTTCTGCTCGTCAATCTTCTTGTCTGTTCCCATCAGTTCCTTCTCAAGGACCTTATACGCTTCCTTGACATCTTTTTCAGGGAAATAGATATTTACCGTGATGACAGCACAAGCTGCGATAATGAACGTCAGTCCTAACAATAATGCTCTGAGATGCTTCTTCATGTCTTCTTCCTCCTTGAATGAGCTTGTTTACCTGCCAGCCTGTCAGCTTGCGGCTATTCATTTTTTGCCCTTTGGGCTGCTTCTGTTATGGTCCACATAAGATGATCAATGGCAATCCTGTTGTTCAGTGGTGCAACCTTGACAGACAGGTCTGTGATGCCCACAAGGTTTCTGTTCGATATCTCAAGCTCCCTGAATATGATAAAGCCATTCTGAATATAGAGACCCATGATACCCCTATTGAACTTTCTTTCGCCAAGATAGGCCCTCACCTGAGGGCCGCCGATCTTTTCAAGGAACTCTCTGCTTATTCTCGTTCGCTCTCCATCAGTGCTATATGTCCAGAAATCCGCCTTGCCCTTGATATTTGTCAGGCCGGCTCCTGTGCCCTTTATTGCTGCAATGCCGTCGATCTTGCCGGAGATATACCCCTTGATCGGGGGCATCTCTTCGCAAAGCTGTGTAAGGCTTACGCCATCCGCAATGATTCCGCCTCGGTAACTGAGGCCATCAGAAAGATCTGCGAAACCTGTGCCATAGACCTTTCCTCCAAACATCTTAGCACTAAAACGGTTGATCTTCAATGAACTGCCTTTCTGCTCAATCCAGAGAGAGATATCCTCGAGCAGCCTGAAACCATACCTTATAGAGCCTATCTTTACCTCATTGCCGAAAAACTGTTTTGTTTCTGAATAGGCCTTTTTATGGGTTTCAAAATCAGCCTGCTCAAATGACGGTATGGACAGAGAATTATGCTCATTGCCTGCTGAGTTGAAATGGATCGGCACCGTGCCGTTAATCGGACCGAGGGAGTATTCATTGTTTTCACCCTCTATGGCAATATCCCTCAGGAGAATGCTGCCATCAGCGCTTATGGCTCCGGTGCTATATGTTGTGAGAAGGTTCATTGCAAAGCTTCCATTCAGGCCGGCATACAACAGGCGGTCCGGAACAATATCCCAGAAGACGGAACGGATATCACTGATTTTGGCTTCAGGCATAAGGAGGCTCATGCGCAGGGTGCGAACATCTTGAAAAACGCGGTCTGCAGATCCTGAAAGTTTGAGTGCAAGGCCTGTAACAGACATATCAGCCGTAATGTCTGCGCCCGCACCGCGGAAGACCATGTCTGAACTGACCGCAGCGTCTTTAAGCAGTGCCTTGCTATCGGCATTGGTAATTGAAATATTCTTGCCCCGTATCGATGCCCTGCCTGTAACATTCTCAGGTGAAAAGATTGTGCCTTCAAACGACAGGGACTCTGCGCTGCCGGATGCAGCATAGGGCGTATTCATAAAAGATTTTGCCGTATGTGATACAGGCGCCAAGTTTATATTCTCCGCTGTCAGAGTCAATGCGATCGGAAATGGACTGCCCGCTGATTTTCCCTTTGCCAAAATCCTGGCGGTGCCCTCAAGGATTTTGGCAGAGGGGATATCAAGAACGAATGCATTATTTGCGATGCTGCCTTTGCCGGCAATGAATCCTGAGGAAATGTCCTGGAATGAGATCTGCTGGACAGCAAAGGATAGATCGCCCGAAATTTCCTTGTCTCCGCCAGACAGGGATATCATGCAGTCAACCCCTTTCAACGCAGCTTTCTTGTCAGGATATGAGGCGCTGAGATTTTTTGCCTCCATGATGGTCTTTCCACTGCCGTGGGGAAGCCTTACGCTGATCCTCTCTCCGGCTGCGCTGAATAGATCGCTGACCGCCCTTATGCTCTTTACGGTAAGGCTCCTGCTGTCATAGTCCAGAACAAGATCTGTCCTGAGATTCTTTGCCGTGTATGTATCGTATGCCAGGTCTTTGCCTTCCAGGGAAGCCTTGCCGGACACTATCCTGTCTTGAATCGTTCCGTCATATGATGCGGCGAGATAAGCTGCTCTCACATCCTTGCCCTTCAGTTTCATAGTTATGTTTGAAAGATCGAGCTCTGATTTAAGCATCATCTTTGCCGGCTTTCCTCTTCCCTCTGCAGCAAGCTTCATTTCAACAGGCTGCCTGAATATTGCATCACCAGCCCTGAGGATCCTAGCCGATGCTCCTAACGTGATAGCTATGTCTTTTGAAGAGGCAAAGGCTATTTTTCCATTCAGGCCCTGAATATCTGCCTTATCTGTGCTCAAAAAACCGTTGCTGATGGTCAGTGTGCCTGCGGCAGTCGGCAGGACTGAAGAAAGAGTTCCCTTCACCTGTATCAGATCAGATGTGAGCATGCCGCCAACTTTCAGGCCTTTCATGACATTGAACGATGAAAGATCGAGCTTTTCGACCCTGATCTCTGCTGAATACGAAGGCCTGCTGAATACGCCCTGTATCGTGCCTTTTGCCTCTATTGATGACGAGTCTGCGGTGCTGAGAAGGGCCTTGCTGATTGTCAATGCTCCTTTTCTTATGTCAAGAAACGCATCAGCAGTTACGGAGATTGCATTCCTGGTATCCTTCCTGAATATGGACATTCCGGTGCTTTTCAACTGCGCCTCGGTTCGGATCCTGATACCCTGATCAGCATCTCCCTCAGCCTGGAATGACATATTGGCCCTGCTTTTTTCCAGATCCATGCCGTATTGCGCGATCTGTTCCTTCACCAGGGAAAGATTAATATCGTCCGATGTTGCCGAGATGCTGAACTGTTGTGCTTTATCTTTGAGATATACCCATCCTTTGGCAGTCATTTTGTTGCTGCCCCAAAAAGCCAAAGAAACTTTCAAGGATGTCTTTGTGCCTTGAACTGATGAGAGATTGTTCATCGACAGATTCATATCTCTTACGTGATAATGAGGCTCATTATTGAAGCTGAAGCTGGCATTCTTGATCGAGAATTCGTCGATCAGATATTCTGCTGTTCCTTTCTTCAAGAGGAATTCCCTGAATTTATCAGATATATTTTGCTTGCCTTCAGCGGACATCAGGGACAGTTCAGGTGCGTCAATTTCTATGTTTCTGAAAGAAAATCTGCCCTTAAAAAGCTCGCGGTATCTCATATTCAAACGGATCTTATTGATTCTCAGGAAGTCGCCCTGAACAAAGCTGTCCGGATTTCTGATAACAATGTCAGCTATAGTTATCCCTGCAGCCGAATCAAGAAATACGTCTCTAATTTCGACCTTCTGGCCAATAAGAACTGTTGCCTTTTCTGATACTTGCGCAATGAGGGTCTTCTTAAGCGTCAGGTATTGGGAATAGGCAAGCAGTATGATCAGGATGATAAAAGAACCCAGAAATGCTGACAGGATCTTGCAGGTTTTCCGCATCTTCAATGGCATAGGTTCATTGTACATCCAGACGAAAGAAATGGACAGAATGAACTTGTTATTGCTGGCTTCGTGAATCTGCCCCCTGGACAAGATCCTTAAGGGTCTGTTTGTCCAGCGAGAGGGTGATGGCCTGTTCGATATGTTTCATAATGTCGTCGACCTCAGGAATCGATGCGAGGGATTGAGAGGTGCTGTGAGTATCTTCTCCTGAAATTCTGACTGAAGCGATTATTTCATTCAGGGTGATCTGTTCCAGATCTTTCCCCGGAAGATATGCAGGCGGTTCATGGTGAGTCGGAACAAGGAGTCCTTTTTCCTCAAGGATTGACAGGACCTCACGAACGAATTCGGACGGCACGCCAAGCTTCTGGGTGAGGGAGACGAATTTCCAGTGCAGCTGATTATCGTAAAAACCCTGACCGACAAGAAACATGATCGCAATGGCAAGCCGCTCCTTGAGCCTGTCGCTTAAGATCAAGATCTTGCTGCCTGCATCCAGCAGCTGCGGGTGCTGCGTGTAGAACGAGACCCGGGCGCCTATCAGCAGGGTGAGGAAGTTCCAGTAGAGCCAGATAAGGAAGAGAATGAGCGTTGCAAAGCCTGAGTAAATAGCCGAGTACTGAGCTGACGATGCAACAAAAGAGGTGAATATCCAGCCGATGGTCTGCCAGAGAATAGCGGCTGTAATGCCGCCGGAAATGGCTGACCGGAACCGCACCCTGGTATTGGGAAGAAATATGTAGATCAGCGTAAAGGCTGCAGAGATGAGGATGTACGGGGCAAGCCTGCTGAGCATATACATGACAGGGCCGAGCATCTGGATCGCCATAAATTTCTTCATGAGCGTGCTGCTCATCAGCGTTGTTGTGATACCTATAGCAGAAAAAATCAGGACCGGCCCCACAAGAAGAACACTCATATAGTTGCTGAACCGCTGGGTTAATCCTCTTGTTCCTTTAATGCCCCAGATGTAATTGAGTGCGCCTTCGATCTTCTGGACCGTAGATATGACCGTATAGATGAGCGCTGTCAAGCCAATTGAGCCGAGAACGCTGATCTTGACATTCTCGACAAAGCCGATGATCTTCATCGAGAGGTCCACACCGCTGTCACCGAGGGGCTCAAGGAAGTAGTAGATAAAAATCATGAAGCGGGTATGAACACCAAATGCCTTCAGCACGGAAAAACTTACTGCCAGAAGCGGCACAAAGGAGAGGAGCGTCGTGTAAACAAGGCTCATTGCCCTGAGGATAAGCTGCTCTTCTGAAAAACCCTTTATGATAACATAGATGAGCCGAAACGCCTTAATCTCAAAAGACATGGCTTTGCCGACTATAGTCGTATCCTTGTCCCAGAGCTTTCGTATGAAGAAACTATCTATCTTTTCGCCGATACCTGCCATAGTTCACATAGTATCACAAATGGCAAGCAGACAAGCCAACACGCTAAAAAGCCTGTCAGCTGGCCAGCTTGAAAGCTTGCAAGCTGATCTTACAGATGCCTTACAATCTTCTCCTTCACTTCCGTGAATGTGTGTGTGTATTTCTCAGGCTTTCTGCCGAAACAGGTGCCAAGGCTCTCATAGAGTCCGATCTCGGTGACATCGACCTCTCTGCGCTTGATTGCTTCAGAAGTATCCTTGAAATAGATCTGATTACCGTCAACATTAGCCACGGTCACTCCTGCTTTACCTGCGGTCAGAAGCAAGACTGCAGCCGCGCCGGTCTTGTATCCGAAGACAACATCATACGCTGATGAACCGCCGCAGCGAACAAGATGACCAGGCGTTACCTCCCTCACCTCGGGAACCTCATACACACCCGGCGCATACATACCAGTCTTCTTCATGAATTCAATGACCTCAGGGTCTGACTTAAGCCGCTTTTCGAGCTGCTGCCTGACGAACTTGCCTGCACCGGCAAGCTTCTTGTGTCCGAAGGCGTCGATGCCTGCTGATTCATCATAGAGCATTTCACCATTTGCAATTTTCAGACCTTCGGCCACAACCATGATATAGGTCCCGGCCTTCACATCACTCCTCATAACCCTGCCGAAATAGGTCATCTTCATATGCTCGTATACCACATCAAAGTCAACCGGGATCTCAGGGATCAGAATACAGTCAGCCTCTGCGCCAATGCCCCCGCGGAAAGCAGTGTGTCCAACATATCTGCCGAAAACCTCGACGACCATCACCCGGTTGTGGCTGAGGCCGGTTGTTTTAAGATCCCTGGTGAATGTCGCGATCCTGTTAATTGACGAATCGCCGCCCACGCTATATGGCTGAAGGTCAAGGTCCATGGTCTTGGGCACATGGATGCAGGGAATACCTTGTGACGAGAGGTCAACAACAACGCTGCCGGTGTCATCCCCACCACTTATTATGAGTGCGTCAATACCGAATTTTTTGAGCCCTTCCTTGATGCGGTCATATTTCCTTTCGTCCTTAATCTTGCTGATCTTTACTCGTGAATGGCCTGCCTCAGAGCCTGCAAGAGAAGCCTCGATGCGGCTGACTCGTTCTGCATTGAGAAAAACCACTTCAGGAAGCTCGATGAGGTTATAGAGCCCAGCGTAACCGTTCGGAATGACAACAGACTCTATTCCCAATGAATATGCCTCTCTGGCAACTCCTTTGATCACCGCATTCAGGCCGCCGCAGTCTCCGCCGCTTGTAATAATACCAATCCGTTTTATCTGTGCCATGAAGCCCTCCTGAGTGGTTTGAGGTTCTCTATACAGGGAAGTTTATACCATAAGGGAGATTTTTTAAAGAGGCAGGTGACGATCAAAAACATCTCTTACGGCTTTTCTTGTACTTTCAAGATGATCTTTTAACTCCACTCTATCCTTAAATCCCATAAACCCTGAAGCGCTTTTCAGGCTTTCTTCATCCTTCTTAAGCACTGTCTCACCACGTAATCTCAGCAGACATTCTATGGTGCGGAAAAAGAGATAGGCATTCATTAAAATCTCTGCCACGCTCTGAGCAATGATCTCCGCAACTGCCAGTCTGCGAAGGGCTGTAAGCGTATTCTGGACAAGAAGCGCCTTATGTTTTGCGCAGTTCTTCAGTTGCAGAAACTGGACCATAAACTCAATCTCTTCGATGCCGCCAGGGCCAAGCTTAATATCATACCCTTCAGACTCCTTAGCGCGTTCACGCATAATCCTCTCGCGCATCTGCCTGATATCGGAAGCATTCACTTTTGAGCCATGGGCAGCAAGCGTTTCATGCGCCATCTGCATAAACGCACAACCTGTCTTCATATCTCCGGCAACGGGCCTGGCCTTGAGCAGTGCCTGAAACTCCCAGAATGCAGCTGACTCTGCATAATATTTTCTGAATGCCTCGATTGATGAGACAAGCGGGCCCTTTGAACCTTCAGGCCTCAGCCTTGTGTCCACGCTGTATGCAATGCCGTCCCGTGTATATGAAATGAGCATCCTGAGCAGTTTTTCTGCAATCTTCGTCTGCTCATGCTGAACATCCCCGAGGGATACAAAGATAAGGTCAAGATCAGACCCAAAAGCAATCTCTCTGCCGCCGAGTTTGCCAAAGCTTATGACTGCCATGCCCATCTTTCCCTCGCCGCCCTGCTCGAAAGATGTAGAGAGGACTGCCTCGGCTGTCCTGCTCAGTCCTCTGGTCACCTTGACCACATCTAACATCTTCTGGAGAAAAAGCATGCCTATCCGAATCTCTTCCATCTGCTTTATCAGTCTGACCGCATCGCTTATTGATCCGCCTTCTGCCAGGGCTTCCCTGATCTCAGCCCGAAGTGCCCCAAGGCTCTTCCGCAGGGTCTCCTGCCAGCCTATCATCTCAAGGTGCTGCGGCCTGGCCATCAGCATTTTTGACATGTAGTCGCTCTGGGAAAAAACATAAACAATAAGGTTGATAAGCGTCCTGTTCTTGCTGAATACCTCAAGGTAAGACTCGTTGGTGCTGAGAAGCAGGGCAAATGACTGAATATGATTGAGTGCACTATCAGGGTTGCCGGACTTGAGACCGCTGTCAACGAACATCGGCAGAATATCTGAGAGAAGTCTTCTTCCCCTCAGGGTCTGGAAGTTGAAGGTGCTGTCCCTGATCGATCTGATGTTTCGCAGGGCCTTATCAATATCCCGCAATCCAGCACCTGACAGAAACTCCTTCAGTTCAGTGTCGGAAAACTCTTCATTAAAGAGCGTATGACCTGTTGAGGGTTCTTCTTTTCTGGCTGCAAAGAGAGAATCATAAATAGTGCGCACCTGTTTTCTTCTCTTCTCAAGATCATCTACAAACTCATTCTTTGACGCATGGCCCATCTTTCTGCCGAGCACCAGCAGGTCCGCATCCCCAACAGGCAGGGTATGAGTCTGCAGGTCATTCACCTGCTGCAGCCTGTGCTCAAGGGTTCTGAGGTATCGGTAATTGTCAGAGAGGATGCCATAGTCATCCATCCCGATGAGCCCTTTCTGAAAGAGGCGGTGAAGTATCTTCAGCACATTCCGTTCCCTGAGCAGAGGCTCCCTTCCTGCATAGATAAGCTGGAGCGCCTGACTGAAGAACTCTATCTCCCTGATGCCGCCATAACCCCTTTTGATATCACTCTTCTTGAACGTTGCATCTATGCGTGTCTTGAGCTTGCTGATCTCATCAATGGCAGTGAAATCGAGATACTTCCTGAAGACAAAGGGCCTGATCATCTCCATGAAATCCCTGCCGAGCCCCTCATCTCCTGCAATAGGCCTGGCGCGCAGGAGCATTGCCCTTTCCCATGCCCTTCCCCACGATTCGTAATACATCTCATAGCCTCTCAACGAAAGAGCTATTGCTCCGCGCTGCCCCTCGGGCCGCAGCCGCAGATCGACCCTGTACACGAACCCTGCTTCAGTGTTCTGGGAAAGGAATTTGGAGAGCTCCTCGCCGATTTTGCAGTAGTACTCATGGTTCGATATCCTGTTCGTACACACACCATGACTATTCAGCACGCCTGAGGTCTCGCCGATCTCCGTGTTGTACACGTACATGAAATCAACATCAGAACTGAAGTTCAGCTCTTCTGCACCGAGCTTCCCAAGCGCGATCACAGAGAATTTTTCGTTTTCCGGAGATCCATAGATGCCGCTCACATATTGCCTGATAATATTCAGAGAGCCTTCGATGATCACGTCTGCAAGGCAGCTCATCTCGGACATAATCTCCACCAGATCAGCCTTCTTCAGTATATCCCTAAGCGTGATCTTCAGGATCTCTTTCAACCTGAATCTGCGGACAGCGTTCATGTAAAGAGGCAGCGTTGTCCTCTGAGGAGAATCCCCAATAGCATCAACCTCCTGATTCAGGGCAAGGGCAATGTCCTCCCTCGACCCAGCGCTTTCAATAGTATTTATTGCCTCAAAAAGATCTTCAGGATATTTATTGCTGAAGTTAGCAAGGAACTGGCTGTGGCTGAATAGGAGAGAGATGCTTCTGATATGTTCCTGAAGCCCTTCGCTTCGTTCAGGGTTCTCCTCAAGAAACGATGAAAGGTTCTTCAGCGCCCTATCAGAATCAGGCGTAAGCGCAGCAGTTACTTTAAGGGTATTTTCTATCATCAGTTATCATGATACACGATTCAAGAGTGCGCTGGAAGGCTTGAGCCCTGACAGGCTACTGACAGCTATTTCCTCTCGCTCTCCCAAAGTCGCGGGTCGATCGAGTCTCTGATGCCTTCACCAAGGAGATTGTACCCGACAACGGTTATAAGGATGGCAAGGCCGGGGAAGACCGAAAGCCACCAGGCGATCTCGATATTGTCCTTGCCGAGGGTGAGGATGTTGCCCCAGCTCGGCGTTGGCGGCTGCACACCGATACCAAGGAAGCTGAGCGCTGATTCCACAAGCACTGCACCTGCTATGCCCAACACTGCTGATACCAGCACTGGCGCCATGCTGTTGATCATGATATGCCGGAAAATGATTCGGAAGTCGCTTGCGCCAAGAGCACGGGCAGCAACCACATATTCCCGCTCCTTCACAGAAAGAAACTCTGCACGCACAAGGCGCGCAACACCCATCCATCCGGTCAGCCCGATCACGATCATGATGTTCCAGATGCTTGGTTCTATGAACGCGATAACCGCCAGGATAAGAAAAAAGGTCGGGATCGTAAGCATGATATCTATAAACCTCATAATGATTCGCTCTGTCCATCCGCCATAGTACCCTGCGATCGCGCCGAAGATAATACCGATTACTGAAGCAATGCCCACTGCCACAAACCCCACCGCAAGAGAGATGCGCGCACCCCATATCATCCTGCTTAGCACATCCCTGCCAAGGTCGTCGGTCCCAAGCGGATGATGAATATCCGGCGGCATCAGAATATGCTTCCGGTCAATATCATTCGGCTTGTACGGAGCAACGAGCGGAGCAAAAACCGCTGCCACAACAAGGCAGAGAACAATAATAGCGCCTGCAACAGCGAGCTTATTCTGTTTGAATCTTTTCAGAAAGAGGCTTCCAAGTGATTCTGTCTTCATCTCTCTGTCCTTATCCTCGGATCAGCGAACATATACCCGATATCTGCGAGCAGGTTCCCTATCAGGGTCAAAAAAGCGCCAATCGTAAGGATAGCCATGATCAGGGAATAGTCCCTTGTCATCACGCCGTTAAAGAAGAGCTGACCCATGCCCGGGATGCCGAAGATATTCTCGAAGATAACGCTCCCGCCGATAAGTCCCGGGATCGAAAGGCCAACAAGGGTGATAAGCGGAAGCAGCGCATTCCTGAAGGCATGGCGGTAGATGACCGTCCTCTCAGGCAGACCTTTGGCCCTTGCTACTGTCACATAGTCCTGACGGATCACTTCAAGCATGCTGGAGCGCATATATCGCGAATCTGCAGCAAGGCCGCCAAAGGCTGCAACGAACATCGGCAAAACAAGGTGCTTTACCCTGTCCAGGACCTTGCCTCCGACAGAGAGTGAATCATAGCTCATGGATTTGAGGCCGGAGATGGGCAGCCAGTCAAGATACACGCCGAAAAGCATCATCAGCAGAAGAGCAAGCCAGAAAGAAGGCATGGCAAACCCAAGAAAGACGATCGTGGTCGTGATCTTGTCATAGAGCGTGTTCTGGTGCGTAGCAGAGGAAATGCCAATGGGTATGGCAAGCATTAAGATGATAATCATGGCCATCAGGTTCAGCATGAATGTTATGAAAAGCCTCCGCTCAAGCAGGGGCTGCTTGGTATCCCAGATCTTCTGCATTACCGGTCGCCTGTCCATTGAAAACGATTCCCCAAAATCAAGCTTCACGATCCTCTTGAGCCACATGCCGTACTGGACCATGATCGGTTTATCGAGATTGTACAGTTTCTCAAGCCGTTCCCTTGCCTCAGGCGTCATCTTGGGATTCATTTCGGAAAGCGCATCAGTCGGCTTGCCTGGAGCGAGATGAATGATGAAGAACGAGATGAGCGTAATGCCGAACAGTGTCGGTATCATCTCAAGCATGCGCTTTGCAAGATACTTGAGCATTATTGCACCATGGTATGCCGCTGCAAGGGCTTCGGCACATACCATTTCGGCATATTATAGCTTATGCCTACGGCAGTTGGTTTGATATTCTTTATCCTTGCATGCACGATCGGCGTTGCATCAGGAACATAGAGAAAGATATAAGGCACCTCATCGGCAAGGATCTCCTGGATTCTGAAATAGGCCTTTTTCCTTTTTTCGAGATCAAACGTTCTCCTTCCCTTGTCAAGAAGTTCGTCGACTTCGGCATTGCTGTAGCTGATAAAATTCAGCTCCTTCTCCTTTGTCTTGGAAGAATGCCAGATATCATACTGGTCAGCGTCAAGCCCGATCGACCAGCCGAGCAGAACTGCCTCAAACCGTTTCTTATCGATGAACTGGTTCACAAAGGTTGACCACTCAATAGTCCTGATCTCGACCTTTACGCCGATCTTCTCAAGCCGGGACTGGATAATCGTAGCCGTGTTCTTACGGAGGTTGTTGCCTGCGTTCGTCAGGATCGTAAATTTAAAAGGTTTGCCATCCTTATCGAGGATGCCGTCTCCATCCCTATCCTGCCAGCCGGCCTCTTTCAGGAGTTCTTTTGCCTTCTCAGGGTTATAGTCGTATTTCTTCACGTTCGGATTATACGGCCAGGTGTTCGGCACATACGGGCCTGTTGCCGGACTACCGAGGCCAAAAAGCACCACGTCAACGATCTCATTTTTATCTATGGCATAGGACATAGCCTGTCTCACCCTTTTATCGCTGAACCAAGGATGTTTCTGGTTGAAGGCAAGGTGCGTATAACTAAATGCAGGATACCGGTATTTCCGGAAGTTGTTTTTAAAAAATATGTTGTCTGTCTGCTTGGTATATTGGATCGGCGTCAGCCCCATGGTGTCAACTTCTCCGGTCTTGAGCACAAGGAACATAGTGGCAGGATCAGGTATCACCTTATAGATATACCGGTCAATGAAAGGTTGCCCTTCGAAATAGTCCTTGTTCGATTCGAGGATCAGTTCTTGACCTGATGCCCACTTGGCAAGTTTATACGGACCAAGCCCCACAGGATTTCTGACCATGTCACTCTTGGTAATATCCTTACCTTCAAGCAGATGCTTTGGCAGGATAATCAGACTTTGCCAGCTGGTAAGCGCAGGCGCAAAGGGCTTTTCGTACGTAACCCTGAAGGTGTATTTGTCCAACACCTCTGCCTTCTTTACCTGAAGAAAATCCTCTTTATATGCAGAGGGGGTTTTTTCATCGATAATCGTTTTATACCCGAACATTACATCCTCGGCGGTAAACTCAATGCCGTCCGTCCATTTCACCCCTTTCCTGAGATGAAACGTAATAATCAGGCCGTCCCTTGAAACATCCCATGATTCTGCAAGATCTCCAGTAACGCTCAGGTCAGTGTCATACTTCACAAGCCCGTTGAAGATCTGGCCAGCAACGCTGTGAGATGCTGAGTCGCTGGCAAGCATCGGAATAAGATTCGATGGTTCGCCGATCGTGCCCTCAATGACCGCATCGCCGTATGCAGGCTGACCGTCCGCTGTCTGCAGATCAGATGCTGTTTCAGGCACGTTAACTTTCTGCTTGCAGGCTGGTGTCAAAAGCATCAGGATCAGGATAATACCTATTGAAGAGGAGGTTTTTGCCATGGGATAAGGATACTTTAATATTTTCCTGTTTCGCAAGCAGGGGAATAACTCATTGCTGATATCAATTGGATAACGTATTTCTTGCCAAGAAATGTCAGGGGGCAGAGGGAAAAGAGATGCCTGCTTTTCCCCTCTGTTTTGGCCTGCCTCTAAATAATGTATTCGAAATCCCTGTTTCTATTATAATATTGACTATGCTCGTTGGCTATAACACCAATATATCCTACAAGGGAACTGTCTATCATGTTCAGACCGAAGACAGCGGTCTTAAAAATCCGCATATCATCACCCTGCTTTATAACAAGGGCACCATACTTTCCAGAAAAAAAGTAAGTTACGCCAATATTGCAGCAGCCCCTGATTACAAAGAAAAAGTAAGGGAGATGATGAAGGAACAGCACAAGGCAATGATCAAGGAATTGATTGCCGGTAAACATACCCAGGATGAGGCTGCCTCTCAGCCCGCATCTGAGCCGAAAGCTGTAGCGTCAGTTCCTCCCCCCCTTCTTTCTGCTCAGCCTGCACCCGTTCAGACAAGCCCTGAACCACCTGCGAAAGAATTACCCGTTGAACAGGAACCAGACAAAAAACAGATAACGAAAAGCCTTGATGATATCCTCCTCGACTACATAATGAAGGAAGAAGATAAATAGATGGAACCATCAGCCCCGATGATACATTTTGAAAACATTACCAAAGAGTATGAGCTTCAAACAGCCTTGCGGGAGGTGACCTGCTCGATCGACAAGGGAGAGATGGTATTCCTGACAGGACCGAGCGGATCAGGTAAGACGACCATGCTCAAGCTCGTATACCTTGCAGAACTGCCTGACCAGGGCAATATTACGATCGCTGGATGGGAAACAGGGTCTCTAAAAGAATCAAGCATCCCCTTTGTGCGCCGCAATATCGGCGTCGTTTTCCAGGACTTCAGACTCCTCGACAACAGAAATATATTCGAGAATATTGCACTTGCTCTCAGGATTCGCAGCATTGGTGAACGGGAGATCAAAACGCGGGTTTATGAAGCACTCAAGACCGTCAACCTCCGGCACAAGGCTGACAGTTATCCCCGGAGGCTCTCTGGGGGAGAGCAGCAGAGGATCGTGATCGCCCGAGCAATCGTCGCTGAACCAACGGTTCTGCTGGCTGATGAACCGACCGGCAACCTCGATCCTGATACAGCTGAGGACGTAATGAAGTCATTCAAGGACATTCATGCCAAGGGTACGACCATCCTGATTGCAACGCACAACCGGGAACTTTATATGAACTCGGGCAAACGGGTTCTCCGGCTTGAAGCGGGAACTCTGGTAAGCCAGGAGGTATGCTGATGCCTTCATCCTATGCGTTTAAGCTTGCAATGCAGAGCTTGAAAAAAGATAAGTGGATCAACCTGCTCTCCATGCTCACGATATTTGCCGGACTTTTCATCATCAGTATCAGCTTCTTTGTCTTTTACAATATCGAGATAGCAACGCGGAACCTGCCTGAGAAGTTTTCTCTGGTCGCGTACCTCGACGCCAACCTCGGCCAGGAAAAGATCGACCAGGTGATCAGCGCTGTCAAATCCAAACGGGCAGTCTCCTCAGTTAAGTTCATCTCCAGGGATGAGGCGTTTAGGGAATTGAAAGGCATGCTCAGAAACTCCCAGTATGTGCTTGAAGGTCTTGAGGAAAATCCGCTGCCTGACTCGCTTGAAGTGAAACTAAGAAAGGATGCTATGGGAGCTGAATCGGTCAAGCAGCTCGCTGAGGAGACGAAAAAGATCAAAGGTATCTCTGACGTTGATTACGGCGAAAAATTTCTCGCGACCCTGCAGAATATCAAGGCAGGCGTAAAAATAACTGGCCTTGTCCTTGCCATCATCCTCTGCACCGGCATTGTATTCGTTTGCTACAGCACCGTGAAGATCCTCTTCTATCGCCGAACTGATGAGATCGAGACCTTCAAGCTGCTCGGCGCAACAAAGGGCTTTATCCGGGCCCCCTTCATCATCGAAGGTGCATCGATCGGTCTGACCGCAGGGCTCACAAGCCTTGCTGCCGTATTTGTTCTTCATCATTTTCTGTTCGTCAAGCTCATCATCTCTGTTCCGCTTTTCAAAACAGTTCTCTTTCCTTCTGACGTATTTCTTCTCCTTCCCCTGATCGGCATGTCCCTCGGCATTTTCGGTGCAGCGATCGCGCTTGGAAGACTCAAATACTGATGATCCTTGCCGCTCTCCTTATCCTTGCGCTCGCTTGTCCTTCCATCTCCCTTGCAGCCCCATCTGATCTGGAATACAAGAGAATTCAGGAGAAGATCGACGAAGAGAAAAGAAAACTAAGCGCTGCCCAGGAGCGTGAGGCCTCAGTGCTGAACGAACTGGATGAAGTCAATAAAAAGCTGTATACCACAGAAACAGATCTCAGAAAATACCGGTCCACTCTGAGGCAGACAGAGGCTGCCATCAACGGCATTACCGTTGAAATGGAAAAGATAAAACGCAGTCTTGAGCGGCAGAAAAACTGGATCAGGAGAAAGCTGCGCGCTATGAATCGCCTCGGTTATGGAGGAGATGTCCTGACGCAGGTACTGAGCGCTGAAGACATGGCACAACTCATGAGGACCTGGAAATACCTTGAACAGGTCACCCTCTATGAGCATAGAATCCTGAAAACATATCGAGAGAACCTTCTGAAACTGGATAGTGAACAGAAAAAACTCGAAGGCCTCAGGCTGGAATTCAGGATGCGGCAGGACAAGGTCAAATCAAAAGAGGCAGATCTCGCAGAAAAGAAAAGGGAAAAAGAGACTATTCTGTACTCTGTCAGAACAGAGAAGGCAACGCGGCAAAAGATGATCTCCGAACTGAAGGAGGCGTCGCGCAGAATGCTCGAGATTATCCGTGAATCGACAAAAACAGACGACTATGAAGGCAAGGGCTTTACTCAGCTCAAGGGCAAACTCCTCTGGCCTGCGGAAGGAAAAATAGCGATCCCCTACGGCTCACACAAGGATCCACAGTTTGACACCCCGGTCTTTAGAAACGGCATCCATATCCAGACAGACTCAGCCGGAGATGCACGAGCAGTATATAGTGGTAAAGTGATCTTTGCCGAGTGGTTCAAGGGATTCGGCCAGCTCGTTATCATCAATCATGGCAGCGGGTATCATACACTCTACGGCAACCTTGCCGAGATTTTTTCTAGGGTTGGGGATATAATAAAAGAGAACCAGGTAATAGGGAAGGTCGGGACTTCAGGTGTCCTTAATGCCCAGGGAATTTATTTTGAGATCAGGTACAAAGGCAAACCACTCGACCCGGCCCAATGGCTTAAAAAGAAGAAGAGATAAATCAGGAGGTCGTATCAGCATGTTTAAGATAAAAAAGCAGACATTTCTTGTATTCTTCCTCGTTCTGGCAGTAGCAACCACAGGCATAGTCCTTGGCAGACTGTCAGTCACCTCAGTAAGTGCTGAAGGCGAGGGATATGAGGAACTCAAGACTTTTACTGAGGTTCTTTCCATGGTTAAGAAGCACTATGTGGAAGACGTAAAATCAAAGGATCTGGTGTATGGAGCGATCAGGGGAATGCTCAGTTCACTTGACCCGCATTCGAGCTTCATGACTGCAGAAGGGTACAAGGACATGCAGGTTGAAACAAAGGGTGAGTTCGGCGGTATCGGCATCCAGATCGGCATGAAGGAGAGCATGCTGACGGTCATTGCTCCGATTGAGGACACGCCTGCGTACAAGGCAGGCATCAAGGCAGGAGACAAGATCGTCAAGATCAACAATGTAACGACCCGCGACATGACACTTCAGGACGCTGTATCAAAAATGAGAGGTACGCCCAAGACGACCGTTATCATCAGTATCATGAGAGAAGGCTGGAAAGATCTTAAGGACTTCACCCTGACGCGAGAGATCATTAAGGTGAAAAGCGTAAAGTCAAAGGTCCTTGAAGGCGGCATCGGGTACGTAAAGATCAATCAGTTCCAGGAGCAGACTGCAAATGACCTCGCAGTTGCCATAAAGAAACTGAACGAGGAAAAGATAACGTCTCTTGTCCTTGATCTGAGGAACGATCCCGGCGGTCTGCTAAACAGCTCCATTGATGTTGCAAGCCAGTTCCTCGAAAAAGGCAAGCTTGTGGTGTACACCAAAACAAGAAGCGGCGAAAAATCAGAATTCTTTACGAACAGTGACAATCACTTCAAGCTCCCCATGGTCGTGCTTGTAAACCAGGGCAGTGCAAGCGCATCCGAGATCGTTGCAGGTGCACTCAAGGACTGGAACAGGGCTGTGACTCTCGGCACTGTGACCTTTGGCAAGGGTTCTGTCCAGACGGTAATCCCGCTCAGCGATGGCTCGGGCCTGAGGCTTACAACAGCAAAATACTATACACCAAAGGGAAAATCCATCCAGGGAACAGGCATTACACCAGATATAATTGTAAAGCTTGAGGCAAAAAACGGTTCCAAGGAACACCCCGTGCTCAGGGAGAAAGACCTTCAACACCACCTGAAGAATGAACAGGGCGACTCAAAGGGTGAAGAGAAAGAAACCGCCCCTGTAGAGGTGGATGAGAAGGACGACATCCAGCTTCAGAGGGCCGTGGACATACTCAAAACCTGGAACGTCTTCAAGGAACTACCTAAGGCATCGTAAAAACCGTAAAGCGTAAGGCGTTAAAGGTGAGAAGTGAACGGGAAAAACAGATTTCCCCTAAAGTCATTCTTTCCGAATCGATAACTTTTTACGCTTCACGTTTTACGTTTCACGCAACTGAAAAATGGCACGCATACTATTCGACATAGAAACTGCTGGAAGGGATTTTGATTCTCTGGTGCCTGCTGTGCAGGACTATCTGCTCAAGTGGGCTGAAACAGAGGAAGACAAAAAAGACGTAAAGGAAAGCCTCTCTTTCTATCCACTCACTGCAGAAATCGTTGCCATCGGCATGTACGACCCTGACAAAGGCAAAGGGTCTGTCTTCTTTCAGAACAATGCTGCTCCGCTTCTGCCCTTTGAAGAAGAAGGCATAACCTATGAGAATGGCACTGAACAGGAGATTATCCAGAGGTTCTGGGAAATAATAAAGAGCCATAACCAGTTCATCACCTTCAACGGCAGAGGCTTTGACTGTCCCTTCATCATGATCCGCTCGGCAGTGCATAAGATAAAACCGCTCCGCGACCTGATGCCGAACCGGTATGGAGACGCACACATAGACCTTTTTGACCAGCTCACCTTTTTTGGTGCATCGCGCAGGAAGTTCAGTCTTGACATGTGGTGCAGGGCCTTTGGCATCAAGAGTCCAAAGGCAGAGGGTATAACCGGATATGAGGTGAAAGACCTTTTCAAAGCAGGAAAACATATGGACATTGCCCGGTACTGTGCAGGGGACCTGAAGGCAACTGCTGAACTCTTCGCAGTCTGGGAGAATTACATCAGGATGCCGAGCCAGAAAAAGTATTAACCAACCAGATATTCATTTACCTTCTCCGCCTCGAACCGTTCTGCTGACAAAACAGCCCTGGCGAAATTAAATATCTTTCTCCTCGCCTCTGCGCTCAGGTCAGGGTAGAAGACAGGATTTGCAACAACCGCACAGCGGAAGGCAAAGAAAGGCGCGGTCACTTCAAGAATCTCTGCATCGCCGGAGAGCCGGATATATTCATCAACAAAGAGCTTAAGTCCTTCTAGATATGCTCCCCTCACATCACCATAATTTCTGATCGAGAAAAAGACGTAGTTGATCGTCATGGCTGTCAGATCATCAGCAGGCTCTCCCCAGGGGCCGCGGCTCCGATCGAGAAGAACAAAATCTATTTCGTTTCCGGAATTTTTATCCCCTGTATCTCCATGACCCTCTGACCCATGACCCATGACCCTTTTCCCTCTGAACCATATATTCCCAGGATGGAAGTCTCCATGAATCTGGGAAAGTCTTTTATGCCGCGGCTTCAGTTTATATGTCCAGTCAACAGACCTTTTGACAATATCTGCCATCTCTTCATAAGGCAGGGTTCCATCAGGGTAGATGTCAAAGACACCCATAAGGCATTCGCCATGGCCGACTGTATCACGCAGTTTCCGCCAGTACAGGGTTTTTGATTCTTTCTTTAGCGCATGTATCCTGCAAAGATAGGATGCCATTGCCCTGATCTTAGCAATGTCCCTCTCCTCAAGGCGCTCCTTGCCTGCAAAATCAGCAAGGTCATTGAAATAATCCCTGCCTTCGACCTTCTCCATCATGAGATAATATTCTTTTCCGCCGCCAATCGACTTCACAGTCCCATCTTCCATCTCTGCAAGTACGTCCATTGCCTTCACATGGTTCGGCAGTTTTGCATATTCATCGAGGTCCTGGAGAAAGACCGCTGCCCTGTCAGAGGGATAGTCATGGCCAAAGCCCTCGGACAGAAGCGACTTCACCACATATGATCCAGAGCCCTCTTTTGTCTGCATCTGCACCAGAAAACCAGACCCCTGAACCCCTGAGCCGAGCTTCCTGATCTCGACATTGATAATATCCCTGAATTCCTTCAGGACATAGGCTTTTATCGCTTTTTCATTGATCATAGTGATTCGTATCTCCCTGCCTCAGGATAGCACAAGAGAAACAGCCTTGACAGTGAACGAACGTTCACTCTATAATGGGCTATGACTAAACAAACAGCTCAAGACAAGACCCTTTTCAGGACAAAAAGCATTGCCCATTTTTATCACCAGAAGGGCAGGATGCCGAGCTTCTCAGAAATAGGCGAGATCATAGGACTACGCTCAAAAAATGCTGTGCATAAGCTTGTCACCAGGCTCGAACAGAACAATGTTCTCTCAAAAGATGAAAAGGGCAGGCTCGTCCCAGGCTCCATAGCCTTGCCATTAAGTGTGCTCGGCACGGTGGAGGCAGGCTTTCCGAGCCCTGCAGAAGAAGAGCTGGCAGACACCCTCTCCCTTGATGACCTGCTCATAGAGAATCCTGCTGCAACCTTCATGCTCAAGGTCTCAGGGGATTCCATGTCCGGGGCAGGCATACTGCCAGGTGATATGGTGATCATTGACAAAGGCCAGGAGCCCAAGAGCGGGGATATTGTGATCGCAGAGGTTGACAACGAATGGACCATGAAATATCTAAGGAAAAGGGGCGAGATCATCACCCTGATCCCTGCCAACCCTTTGTACAAAACTATCAGGCCGAAGAAAGAGCTCAAGATCGCAGGCGTAGTAACCGCAGTAGTAAGAAAATACCGTTAGCGCCATATTCGAAATCATATGCATGATCAGCCCTTAACCATCCGTTCCTGGACGCAGGCAATTCTTCATCTTGATGCTGACGCCTTCTTTGCGTCATGCGAGCAGGCGATCCATCCGGAACTCAAAGACAGGCCTGTAATCACCGGCAAGGAACGGGGCATTGTATCCGCTGCCAGCTATGAGGCAAAGGCACGGGGAGTGCAGAGAGGGACAAGACTCTCAGACGTTAAAAAGATCTGCCCTGATGCAGTCATCCTGCCGTCCGATTATGAAACCTACAGCCTCTTTTCTGTTCGCATGTTCGAGATACTCAGACGCTTCTCGCCGGATGTTGAGGAATACTCCATAGACGAAGCCTTTGTGGACCTGACAGGCCTCAGGAGGAGCTTTCACGGCTCCTATGAATCGATCGCCAAAAAGATGCAGGAGACGGTCGAAATGGAACTCGGGATCACTGTCTCTGTTGGGGTAAGCCTCTCAAAGGTCCTGGCAAAGATAGGATCAAGGCATAATAAACCCCATGGCCTGACCATGATACCGGGCAGGGATATTCACCTGTACCTTGGCAGGCTCCCTGCAGAAAAGGTCTGGGGCATTGGGCCGAATACTGCGGCCTTTCTCAGAAAGTTCGGCATTGTTACAGCGCTCGACCTTGCAAAGAGAGATGAAGAGTTCATAAAAAAGCATCTTTCGAAGCCCTATCACGAAATCTGGCATGAGTTAAACGGCAGGAGTATCTATCCGGTCACCGCAGAATCCAAAAGCAGTTACCAGTCCATAAGCAAGACAAAGACCTTCACCCCTCCCTCTCATGACGAGGCATTCATCTTTGGACAGCTTTCAAAAAACATCGAAAGTGCCTGCATAAAGGCCAGGCGCTATAACCTCGCAGCAACACGGCTTTTTGTCTTTCTCAGAACGCAGAATTTCAGAGACACAGGGATTGAACTGAAGCTGAGCCGTCCCTCAGCATATCCTGTTGACCTTTTTGAGTCATTGAGAAATGGGTTTCAAAAGGTTTATCGTCCGCACTCGCTCTATCGTCAGACAGGGGTTGTGCTTGCCGGGCTCATGTCCCAGGCAGATATCCATTACACACTTTTTGACAATCAGACAAAGATAGAGAAGATGAGCAGGGTATATGGCGTTATTGATAACCTTTCAGAGAAGTTCGGAAAATATACGGTCTTTCATGGCACAAGTCTGCCGACAAAACAGCAGGCACGGCATGAAGGAGAGCGGGGCGACAGCCCGAAACGCACAACTGAACTCTTAAAAGGAGAAAATAAACGGCAGAGATTAGGCCTGCCCATGCTGCATATCAAGGTTTGATGCTATAGCGTTTTATTACAGCAGATAACCTGAAGAAGATCTCAGAGGACTTCATCTCGAAAAGACAGCGGTTCCAACAGGATCGGCCCCGTGTTATGTGCGTCCTTCTATGGCCTTATCTCGACAATCGTCCCATTTGGCGCTAACCTGTCAATTTCCTCTATTTCTTCGTCTGTAACGGCAATACACCCTTTGGTCCAGTCAACCTCTGTGTGCAGATCACCAACCCATGATAAACCATTCTTAATACCGTGAATCATGATGTCTCCGCCCGGAGAAACACCAAGCTCTTTTGCCCGTTTTTTATCTTTCTCGTTTGGATAGGAGATATGAAGAGAGAGGTGATAACGGCTGTCTTTGTTTCTTGCATCGATAATGTAGAATCCTTCCGGGGTTTTGTTATCGCCTTGTCTCTCTTTTGGACCGTTCGGGTTTCCCCCCAAGGCTATTTTGTAGGTCTTAAGAGCCTTGCCCTTTAAGAACAACGTCAAGCGTCGTTCATTTTTTTCTATCAGGATTTTGTCTGCCGGTTCTTTCTGGAGTGCAAAAACCTCCTTCTGCAGGGTGTATATTTCATTGTCTTTACTCGCGATCTTTTGTTCAAGCGCTTCGGTCATTTTTTGCAGGGCAATAATATCTTTTTCCCTGCTTCTGACCTCTTGCTGGAGAGTTCCAATCTGCGTCTGCTGTGCAGCAATAGTCTTATCCTTGACAATGACATTGTTGATCTGAAATATCATCATCTCACTGTCCTTCCTGTATCCACTCCCCGGGTAATCCCTCATGAGTTTTTGAAAATATTCCAGGGATTTCTGATAATCTTTTTGCTCATTCATTGGATACGCATACACAATACCCATCTCGAAAAGAACCCTGTCGCGCTCCGTAGGATATTTTTCGATGATCTGCTCATATCTACTCAGAGAGGCCTTGTACCTGCCCTGGCTGAAAAGATCATTTGCTTCCTTGAAGATTGACCTGACCTGAGATTCCTCTTTAAGGTGTCCGCATCCGCTTAGGAGAAAGGGTGTTACAATGATGCAGACAATAAAAAAGTTTCGATATGCATCTGTCCTGCTTCGCTTATTACCCATACACCCCTTCGATTCTGTTAAATGATACTATCCAGGATGATAGCAGAAGGGTAGAAACATAAGGAAGTGGCCGGATTTCAAACCCTGCCACTTCCTTTTCAAACACAAAAGGCAACGTTAACATTCTCCCAAGACTGACTTACTTCTTCATTGATTTCTGAAAAACTTCGTCAGCCTTCTTCGCCTTTTCCTCTGCTATCTTTGTTTTTTCATCCGCCATCTTTGCCTTTTCATCCGCTATCTTCGCTCTCTCTTCTGCCATCTTTAGAGCATTTTCAGCGCGGGTTGCAGCAGCCTCTGCCTTTACCGTGGCTGCATCCGCTGCTGCCTTGGCAGCCTGTGCATCCTGAGCCGCCTGATCAGCTTTCGCACCGGTCATCATTTGCTGCGACTGTAATTTATCGAGGTCACCTTTTGTTGCACAACCCATCACAGTAATGGCAAGAACGAACATCATTGCGATTACCTTAAGATTCTTCATCATCTAATCACCTCCTTTGAATTTCATAATTGTGAGAACATTACATGAAGTTAATTAAATACAAATGAAACATATATTAACGTTTGTTCATGAATAAATCGCTCCATTATTTTGATGAAGGAAATCGGCCCGAACGTGCAGGAATAGGCGAGATTGTTGATCTCTTCTTCTCAGGTTCAATCATTATGCCATCTATTTCCAGATCAATTTTCAGGCGTTTGGTCGCATCGCTGGCCGCCTTTATATCATTGAAAGGGCCTGCGACGACACGATAACTTTTGTCCATTGACATCACCCTTGCCGGAATTTGTGGGCCCTGATGGTTGATAATGGCGGCAAGCCTCAAAGCATCAACCTCTTCGCGCATGTCAGCAGCCAAGACTGACCACGCCTCAGACTTCAATTCCGGTATTTCAGGTCTGCCATGTAATTTGGCCGGGTGCATGACTTCTATGGTCTCTTCAACTCCTATTCCGCTCCCGTGCCTTATCTCGGATATTGGGACAGGGATTCCCAGGGCCTCGGCCAATACTTTCTTTACCTTGCGCCAGTCAAGCGTGCGCCCGGATTCCCTTTCAATAGTTCTTAATTTTGCATAGAACTTATCAAACTCGACTGCGTTCAGGTCTTCAGAGGGCGCATGAACTTCCATGTAAACTGTTCCATTGCGCTGTCCCAGGAGATATGGCTGGTTAACGATGAGTACAGGTGTTTTAACCGGAGTCTTCTCATAGAGTTTCTCCACGTCTTCAGGATAGAGTCGAATGCAGCCATTGGTTGCCCTAAGACCGATGCTGGACGGCTTATTCGTGCCATGAATCAAATAACTCTGCTTACTTAAATAGAGTGCATATTCTCCCAAGGGATTTTGAGGTCCCGGCAGAACTTTGGCGGGCAGAGGGTCTCCTTTTTTGAGATGATCATTGGCAATTGAGGCAGGCACATGCCAGGTCGGCCGGGTTACCTTGCGCTCAACATACATTTGACCAGTAGGCGAGGGCCGCTGATCAGTACCAACACCGACCGGGTAGGTCAATACTGCCAATGATTTACTGTCTCCTCTAAATTGAAAAAGCCTCATTGCGGCCAGATTGATCACAATGCCTTTTCTTGGAGCATCCGGAAGGATAAAACTCAGAGGCAGCATGATACGTCTTCCGGACTCAGGCACCCACATATCCACCCCCGGATTGGCTGCACTCACCCCATTAAGTCCAAGGCTGAAGTGCCTCGCAATATCCGGCAGCGTATCCCCTTTTTCAAGACTGATGAATGCCAAGCGCCCTATGACATCATCTCCTTTTGCAACTGAAAACTCATTTCGTTCGATATCTTCTTCCGGATGTTTCGGAATGGGTCTGGATTCCTCTTGCTTTGGAATGGGCAGCGTTTCCACTTGAGCTCTTTTTGTTGAAGCACACCCGGCGAGAAATACGATGAGGACACAAAAAGCAATATGATGAAGCCTGCGAGGTAAAAGTGACAGGTCAATGATTCGGCACATGGGTCAAATAAGGTCCTTCCAAAGTGATATACCGGGAATGGCCGAAATTTTCAAAATAGCAACAATTGTAATATATGATAGCCTCCCGGCATTTCTGTTCCATGAGCCAAATATTAGCATATCGGCAGCAACTCTTTAATGAAGAATATTTCATGAGCTATTCTAAATTTAAACCCTGCAACATATTGAAGCACAACCGTTTGAAAATATTGGAGTGTCAGGGAAAAGATAAACTGAATATCACGTTTTCTTCACGGTCAGGCGAGGACAGGCATGCAGAAACCGTGTAACTCATTGAAAAGATTGGCGGTCCCAACGGGAATCGAACCCGTGTTTTAGCCTTGAGAGGGCCACGTCCTAGGCCGCTAGACGATGGGACCATGATGGCTGGGGAGAGAGGATTCGAACCCCTATAAGCAGATCCAGAATCTGCCGTCTTACCCTTGGACGACTCCCCAAACGAATAGATTTTATATCATAAAACAGGGCATTTTGTAAATCACACGCTGTGAACTATACTTTATTCCTTGGGGGTGCCCCTATGTTCGAAAAGGGTCTTCACCTCGTCCATCAGTTCATTGATGTCCTTGAACTGCCGGTACACAGAGGCAAACCTCACATACGCAACTTTGTCGAGCTCCTTGAGCGCTGCCATGATTTCTTCCCCGATAGAAGAACTCGGTATCTCTTTTTCACCCAGACCGATAAGCTTTTTCTCGATATTATCAACGATCTCGTCGATCTTTTCCGTCTCAATAGGCCTTTTTTTGCAGGCAATGAGCAGACCGCTTCTGATCTTGTCTGCATTGAAGGACTCCCGCCGTCCATCCTTCTTGATAACCATAGGAGCCAGTTCCTCAA
Source organism: uncultured Nitrospiraceae bacterium (assembly GCA_964461065.1). Taxonomy (GTDB): domain Bacteria; phylum Nitrospirota; class Thermodesulfovibrionia; order Thermodesulfovibrionales; family UBA6898; genus UBA6898. The sequence continues at coordinate 19,389 of CAYWRK010000010.1, read as the reverse complement.
CCCGTTCATAGGAAGTGAAGCGCTTGCCGCATTTCAGGCATTCACGCCTGCGGCGGATCGCATTGCCCTCCTTGCTCACCCGTGAGTCAATGACCTTGTCTTCCTGGCTTTCGCAAAAGGGGCACTTCATGGGAGAAGCTCGGTTGCCGTTAACATGGACATGAATTAACGGTAGATTGGGAATTTATTGCAGAGGGTCTTGACCCGCTCGGCAAATGCCTGAATTTTTTCTGGGTCTGTGCAGTTATCTATGACAGAGGATATGATCTCAGCTATTTCGACCATCTCTGCCTTGCCCATGCCGCGGGTTGTGATGCTTGGCGTGCCGAGCCTGATGCCGCTCGTCACAGCAGGGGGCCGCGTATCATAGGGAATAGCATTCTTATTCACGGTTATGCCTGCCTTATCGAGTGCATCTTCCGCATCTTTGCCTGTGCTGTTCTTGTTCGTCAGATCAACGAGCATGAGATGGTTATCCGTGCCGCCTGAGATGATGCTGAAGCCCCTCTTGACAAGCTCATCTGCAAGGGTCTTGGCATTTTCGACAACGCGTTTCTGATAAGTCGTGAAATCCTCGGTCATCGCTTCCTTAAATGCAACTGCCTTTGCTGCAATCACATGCACCAGAGGACCGCCCTGAATGCCGGGGAAAATCACCTTGTCCACTGCCTTTGCATGCTCTGCCTTGCACATGATCATGCCGCCGCGCGGTCCTCTGAGAGTCTTATGGGTTGTCGAGGTAACAAAGTCAGCATAGGGGACAGGCGAGGGATGCACCCCTGCAGCGATAAGGCCTGCAATATGGGCAATATCTGCCATCAGATAGGAACCCACTTCTTTCGCAATATCAGAGAAACCCTTAAAATCAAGAGTGCGCGAGTATGCGCTCGCGCCGACAATGATCATGCGGGGCTTATGCTCCTGAGCAAGTTTTTTCACCTGATCAAGATCAATAACACCGTCCTTGTTCACCCCATAGGAGAAATTCTTATACAGCGTTCCTGAGAAACTGACAGATGCACCGTGGGTAAGGTGACCGCCATGGCTCAGACTCATGCCGAGGATCGTATCCCCTGGTTTGATCGCCGCAAAATAAACAGCCATATTCGCCTGGGAGCCTGAGTGAGGCTGAACATTAACATGCTCGGCGCCAAAGATCTTCTTTGCCCGTTCGATCGCGAGTATTTCAACAGTATCAGCATATTCGCAGCCGCCATAATACCTTTTTGACGGGTATCCTTCAGCATACTTGTTTGTGAAGATCGATCCCTGTGCCTCAAGCACCGCACGGCTCGCATAGTTTTCCGAAGCAATGAGCACAATCTTCTGATGCTCCCTGTTCTTTTCCTGCTCAATCGCATCATAAACTTCGGGATCGCTGGTTTTCAGGCTTTCATCAATCATTAGCTGTTTAAGGTTCCCTCTATTTTCTTGATTTTATTCAGTCTTCTCATATGCCGATCACCTTCAAAGGCGGTGCTCATCCATGTCCGCACGATCTCCGAGGCCAGGTCCTTGCCGATGATCCTGCCGCCAAGAACAAGCACATTTGCATCATTATGGAGCCGACTCATCTTTGCGCTGAAGAGGTCATTGCAGAGCGCTGCCCTGACATTCGGAAACTTATTCGCTACCATGGACATGCCCAGGCCAGTGCCGCAGATCAAAATACCCCTTTCAACCTCTCCGGCAGCCACCATCTTCGAGACCTTTTCACCGAAATCAGGATAGTCCACAGAGTCCGTGTTATAGGTGCCACAGTCGACAATATCGTGATTAAGCCCTTTCAAAAGCTCAAGAACGTCCTCTTTAAGGCCAAATCCTGCGTGGTCTGATCCGATAGCTAATTTCATTGAATTGTTATCTTATCCGAGATGAGAATTTCAAGTCAACAGGCCCTGTTGACTCGAAATGTGGTCCAGGCAAAGGCCATTATTTCCCGGGTTTTCAGGTAAAATACGTCCTATAACCGTTTTGACTTTTCAGGGTTAAGGAATGGAACCGAAGAAAGAAGAATTTATCTCAGAAATCACGAAGAAAGTCCTGCAGAAGGAACTGGCTCAGATGGCAGAATCCGTCAGCATCATCGCAGTGCTGTCTGATGAGCAGAATAAGCCATTTAATAACTTCTGCAGAGAGCTCCTGAGAGAACTCTCGACGCTCACTGACAAGATTAGGCCGGTGATCGTGGACCCTGACAGCAAAACCGCAAAAAAATACCACATAACCCGAACCCCCACGCTGTTGATAGAGCCTGAACATTATGCCATCAGATTTACCGGCGCTCCTGCAGGCGAGGAGGCTCGCACATTCCTGCTCGGCGTGATCATGGCATCTGCAGGAATAACAATGCTTTCTGATGCATCGAAGAAACGCCTGTCAGAACTGAAGGAGCGCCGCAACATCAAGGTCTTTGTGAGCCCAACCTGCCCATACTGCCCTCAGCAGGCATTGCATGCGATCTCTGCAGCAATAGAGAAGAGCGACCTTATCAGCACAGAGATCATCGAGATCTATGAGAACAAGGATCTCGCAACAGAATATAATGCATTCTCTGTTCCTCAGCTTTTCATTAACGACCAGCTTGTCGGCACTGGTCTGCAGCCAGAAGAGGTCTTTATCGAAGAAGTGCTGACAGCAGCGCCTGTTGACATTAAGCCATTTGAAGGCAACGGCGTAGTCGAAAAAGATCTCGTGATCATCGGAGCCGGTCCTGCGGGCCTTACAGCAGCGATCTATGCTGAACGGTCCGGACTGAACTCCGTTGTCATTGAAAAGGGCAATATCGGCGGACAGGTTGCCATCACTCCCGTGGTAGAGAACTATCCCGGTTTTACCCGCATCGGCGGCAAGACGCTTATGGACATGATGGCACAGCAGGCGATCCAATATACGGACATTCACCAGGGCGAGGAAGTGTTCGATGTACAGAAGACGAATGATCTGTTCGAGATACGAACTAACAGGGTCGCGTACAAGGCAAAGGCATTGCTGATTGCAGCAGGGGCTGAGAGCAATAAGCTTGACGTGCCCGGAGAAAAGGAATTTCAGGGCAGAGGCGTCAGTTACTGTGCATCCTGTGACGGATATTTCTTTAAGGATGGGAAAAAGGTGATTGTAGCAGGCGGCGGCAACACTGCAGCCACTGAGGCACTCTACTTAAAAAACCTCGGCGTTGATGTCACGATTGTCCACAGGCGGGACAAACTGCGCGCAGAGAAATTCCTGCAGGATAGCCTTATTGCAAACAATGTCCCCATTATCTGGAATACAAAAGTAATTGAGATCAGAGGGGATAAGTCCGTGAAAGAAGTTGTGCTTGAGAATGTCCTTGATGCTTCAACAAGCACCCTGTTGGTTGATGGGGTTTTTGTTGCCATAGGTTATGTGCCGAGTAATGAACTGGCAAAGAAGCTCGGTGTCAAGATGGATGATGAAGGTTATATCAAAGCGGACAAGGGCTATCGAACGAACATTGTTGGAGTTTACGCGGCAGGAGACATAACCGGAGGGTTCAAACAGATCGTCACTGCCGTGGGTCAGGGAGCGACAGCTGCCGCAGCTATTTTTGAGGACATTTCTACTTCATCGGGAAAGCAGGATTCGTAGTATAATGAACTATCTTATTTATCGGAGGATTTGCCATGAAGATCGAACTTGAAGGAACACTCTTGAAAATGACCCCTGAAAATGACAGGGAAAAAGCAGAACTTAACCAACTCTGGTCCATCATCATCGACTGCGTTAAGGAGAACAAGAAACTAGTGCCTGTTGGCCAGTATATCCCCGGCATGAAAGAGGTCGCAACCTTTAATATTGAGTAACTGCTTTCCGTGCCTGCATCAGCAGGCAGATCGCACTCGTAATTACCATGGCAGCGTGGCGCAGGAAGCAGACGACCTCTTCCTGCGTCTGTCAGAGAATTGCATATAAAAAGACAGGAGGACAGGATGGGCTATAGCATATCACTACTGGGGGACAAGGAGGGATTCGACAAACGCATTCTTTTCTATTCCTCTCTGGACGAGACAGAAATACGAAACAGATTCGACGCATTCAAGGCGAAGTGCTCGGGCGTGGCCAAGGAACATCTTCCATTCCGCTGCCCGGTAAAAAACACTGGAGAAGCCGGCAAGTTTGAACTTGTATTCGATGAGCGCAACCTCAGCTATAATTTTGATACACTCATGCAGTTCCTGGCAGAGCTCGTTACCTCAGGCAGAGTCAAGGCAGCTAAAGTGATGGACGGAGGAAGATTCGGGGCAAGCTCCTATGTGGTAACACCCGGCATCTCCACAAAATTTGATTTCTTCCCTGCCAACGACATGATGACAAAGATCCAGAGTGGACAGCTTGCCTTCATGGATGTAATGAAAAACAGCAGCGGCATCACGGTGCGGCAGTATCTTGAGAAATTAACAGACTGAATGGGCAATATCTTCGCAGATAGAATATCTGATGTGCCGAGGTCCTTTATCAGGGAGATCCTGAAACTGGCAGTGGATGAGTCTGTCATCTCCTTTGCCGGCGGACTGCCGAACCGGGATCTGTTTCCGCTTGAGGAAATAAAGACCGCCACTAACAAACTTCTGGAAGATTCAGGCAAGGACGTTCTGCAATACAGTTCCTCTGAAGGTTTTGTAGAACTGAGAGAGTGGATTGCAGACCGGTACCGATCAAAGCATATCCATGTGCATCCTGATAACATCCTCATCACCTCAGGTTCTCAGCAGGGCATGGACCTCCTCGGCAAGACTCTGCTGAACGACGGCGATAACGTTATCATTGAAGAGCCGGGTTATCTTGGCGCTATTCAGGCATTTTCGATCTACAAGGCGAGATTTCACCCGATTCCGGTAAACGAAGAGGGTATTGATCTTAACGCATTCCATAAGACCGTGACTGATCATTTCATTAAACTCTTCTACTGCGTGCCGAACTTTCAGAACCCTTCAGGCATAAGCTATTCTGAAGAGAACCGACAAAACGTCGCGCATGTGCTCAAGGGTAAACCAACAATCATTGTAGAAGATGATCCCTACGGAGAACTGCGGTTCCTCGGCAAGGAAAAGTCATCTTTCTATCAACTCATACCTGAAAACACCGTGCTCCTAGGCTCATTCTCCAAGACCGTGGTTCCCTCCTTCCGCATCGGATGGATCGTTGCAAACAGTGAGATCATGGAGAAGCTAATAATTGCCAAACAAGCCTCTGACCTGCATACCAACTATTTTGGCCAGAGGGTCATCCATCAGTATCTGAAAGATAATGATATCGACGAGCATATCAGCAAAATTCGGCAGGCTTACGGAAGGCAGCGAGACGCCATGGTCAAAGCGATTCAGGAATACTTCCCATCCGAGCTCGCCTATACCCATCCTGAGGGAGGCATGTTTCTTTGGGTCACCCTTCCTCTTGGCATGTCGGCCATGGAGGTCTTTAAAGAAGCAGTCAAACAGAAGGTGGCCTTTGTGCCGGGCGATCCTTTTTATGTGAACAAAAAGGACGTGAATACCCTCCGTCTGAACTACTCAAGTGTTGATGAAGAGACCATTAGGACCGGTATCAAGCGCCTCGGCAATGTACTGAAGACCATGATCGCAGGAAAGTAGACAGCTATCCTGCTTCTTCCCACATATAATGCATCGATGCGTACGACATGACAAAGCACAGTGCTGGACGAATAAAGACTTAATACTGAATTGTCTGCCTAGCGAGGAGCCTGCGCAGTGAAGTGGAAAGCACCAAATCTGCAAACACGCCTTTACCTCATCAGCGCTATCATCCTATTCGTTGGTCTGAGTAGCTCACTATGGATTTATCTGACAGCGGAGACTGACTCTCAAAACGTCTTGGGTTATGAAATAGTGGGTGGAAATGCTTATCTCGTTACGCCGGCAAATTCCAAAAAATACGTGCATGATTTGAAACTCATGGGTGGCAATGCAGCTGTATTTGCTGATGACTTTAATCGATGGTTTATTGGATTATGGCATGGGGAATCACTCGCAGTCACCATAGCCTGCATTACAATCGTCATATCCCTTGGGTTTTTCTTTGCCGCCAAAACCTCTCCATCCAATACAGGAAAAGATCAGAATGCAGGCAGGAGTTCACAGAAGTAAAAGCGGTTGTCTCTGACAACGACCTCACCTTTTTTAAAACGCACCAAGCTGCTGAATAGTGGACCATCAAAGACAAAGGAATGGAACTCGCCATTCTCACCGCAGGGATCGACGTGAGGAGGGAGGTCAGCAAGGAACTGCTCATCATAAAGTCGTCCTGAGAAACTGCCGTCAAGCGCCTGTGAGTCAATACATGTAATAATAGCCCTGAACCCCTGGTCAATGAACGATTGGGCAAGTTCTGTAGTATCACGCTTCCAAAGAGGGAAAATTGCCTTCATCCCTGCCTCAGCAAGCTTATTTTCGCGATACACCTTCAGATCCTCCAGAAAGAGATCACCGAATGCCACGCCGCCGACACCCTTTTCCTTATATCTGCGAAGGGCGTCCCTCATAGCTGTCTCGTAGTTTTCATTCGATGCATCCTTTGGTATGTACACCTTCTCAAGAGGCAGGCCGATGGACCCTGCCTGCTGCTCAACAAGCGCGATCCTGACTCCGTGCATGCTGATCCTCTCATATTCCTCGGTCACCGTGGTCAGCAGGCTTACCACCTCATATTGGTCATCCTGTCTTACTTCATGAAGCGCACGGGCGCTGTCCTTTCCACTTGACCATGCAAAGACCATCTTTTCTTTCATAACCGCTCCTTTGCCATTTCATGTATCCGCTTCACCCTCTCGACAACCGGCGGATGGGAATAATGAAACGCTGCATACAGCGGATGGGGATGAAGATTTGAAAGATTGTCCTTTGAAAGTTTGATCAGGGATGTGGCAAGGGCATCAGGGTTAGGCGCAAGATCGACCGCGAACCTATCTGCCTCTCGCTCATGCCTGCGGGAAAAGGCACTGAAGAGTGGCGTAAAAGGAAACGAGATAATACTAAAGACAAAGCTGAGGATCACTAGTTCAGCGAAGAATATATTTCCTTTGATGCCGAATAGCTCTGAAAGAATGCCTGCCTTCAGGACCTTAAAGGCTATGTACGCACCGACCAATGAAAGAGCTTCAAATATAACGAGCATCTTGAGCACATGCTTCTTTTTCCAGTGACCCCCCTCATGAGCCAGCACCGCAAGAACCTCATCCTCATCCATCTTATTGAGCAGCGTATCATAGAGCACAATCCTTTTTGTTTTGCCAATGCCGGTAAAGTACGCGTTCGTGTGATGGCTGCGCTTTGATGCATCGATCTTGAAGACCCGGCTTATCCTTATGCCTGTCTTTTGCATCATCATCTTTATTTTTTCCTCAAGAGTATCGCCTTCGAGGGGCGTGAACTTGTTAAAGAGCGGCTCGATCACATACGGAGAAATATACATCATAAAGATACTGAAGACAAAAAAGAAGGACCAGACATAAAGCCACCAGAGCTCCGGGCTCTTCTGTATGATCCATAAACCACAGGCCATAACAATGCCCATGATTACGGTCGAAATAAGCGTTGACTTGATGAGGTCTGTGATCCAGAGCTTCATGGTCATTGTATTGAAACCGTATTTATTTTCTATTTTAAACGTGTTGAACAGACTGAAGGGGACAGAGATCAGGGAACCTGCATAGCTCAGGATCAGAAAAAAGAGTATGCCCTGGATAATGAAGGAAGTGGAAAGAGATGATATCCATGAGGCATAAATGGCAAGAAGGCCCCCATAGATAAAGATAAGGGTAATGATGTTGCTGAGCACAGATTCGACAAGGCCGATGGTGTTATGTTCGATTGTGTACGCATGGGTCTTCTTCAGCAGCGCCTCGTCAATATAACCTTCAAATCCTGCCGGTATCGCAAGGCCCTTCTCTTTCATATGTCGGATATTGATATAGTCCAGCCAGTAACTTACGCACTGTACCAGGATATAGGCGGCAAGAATAACATAAGAAGTTGATTGCATGGGAGGTATTATAACAGTCTGTCGGCAGTAAAAAAGCAGGCTTAAATTTTCAGCACCCTGCTGAGGAAGGTCTTGGTGCGCTCAGCCTTGGGATTGGCAAAGATCTCTTCGGGCGAACCGATTTCTACGATCTCGCCTTTATCAAAGACCACAACCCTGTCAGCGACTTCACGTGCAAACCCCATTTCATGCGTAGCGATGACTGTTGTCATGCCATCATTCACCAGCCCTTTTATGACCGCAAGAACCTCGCCGACCATTTCAGGGTCAAGGGAAGATGTTGGCTCGTCAAAGAGCATTGCCTCAGGCTTCATGGCAAGGGCCCGCGCGATCGCAACCCGCTGCTGTTCCCCACCCGAGAGCTGGTCAGGATAACTGCTCACCTTTGATTCAAGATTGATCCTGCTGAGCAGGGACACTGCCTGCTCAGAGGCAGCTTCCCTGCTAACCTTGAGCACGCTCATAGGTGCCTCGATGATATTTTCAAGCACGGTCATATGAGGGAAAAGGTTGAACTGTTGGAAGACCATGCCGACCTTAAGCCGAATTCTGCGTATTGCCTCAAGATCTGCCGAATCAGGCCTCACCCTATTGATGGAATGCAGTTCAAGGGAATCGACCAAAATCTCACCCTTATCGAAATACTCAAGGCCATTAATACACCTCAGAAATGTGCTCTTGCCGCTGCCAGATGGCCCGATGCAGACAACCACCTCACCCTTATTGATCTCAAGGTTAATCCCCCTGAAGAGCTGCTGCCTGTTAAAGGCCTTGTGCAGATCCCTGACCGTAATCATCTACGCTTCCCCTTCAGCTTCTCCTCAAGACTGCGCGCAAAAAGGGAAAGCGGATAGCTCATCGCAAAATAGAGCACTGCCACGATCAATCCGAGCTCAAAAAATCTCAGAGTCGAGGCAGCAAGTATGGTATAGGTCTTTGTGAGTTCGACCATCGCAATGATCGAGACCAGGGAAGAGTCCTTGAAAAGCGCTATGAAGTCGTTCGTCACACCCGGCAGAGCGATCCTGAATGCTTGAGGCAGAATGACCCGTCGCAAGGCCATGCCCTGAGTCATGCCGAGCGATAGCGCAGCCTCCATCTGTCCCTTGGGGATAGCACTGATACCTGCCCTGTACAGCTCTGCTTCATATGCGGCATAGTTCATGCCAAGGCCGAGGAAGGCAGCCAAAAAGGGACTAAGGGAAATGCCGATATTCGGAAGTCCATAATACAGGATATAAAGCTGGATAAGAAGCGGGGTGCCGCGATAAACCTCAATATATGCAGTCGCGAAGTTGCTCAATGGCGCCCTGCTGTAGAGTCTCACTACCGTGAGAAGAAGTCCGAGGGTAATCGCAAGTACCATGGCTGTTGCTGAGATGAAGATCGTTAGGCCGGCGCCTTTCAGGAGCATCGGGAAGAAAGTATGGACAGGTGCTTTCTTGCTTTCTTCTAATCCGCTGCTGCCTGACGAATCCTTCACATTCTTAAAAAGCTTTTCCTGGGTCTCGTTCCAGAGGTCCCACTTTTCATATATCTTCTTCAGTTCGCCTGATTTGAGAAGCTTTGCAAGAATATCATTTATGGATTTCTGGAGATCAGCATCTCCTTTGCGCACGGCAATACCGTAAAATCCCTCACCCATGGGAGCACCGGCATATTTGAGTTTCGGATTCGACTTGCCGTAATATGCAGCAATCGGAAGGTCAAGAAGCACGGCATCGATTCTGCCGATAGCAAGGTCCTCATACGGCTCGACCTGGCCCGGATAGATCCTGACATCCACCCCGCCGATCTTTGTCAGTATATCCTGAGCAACAGTGCCTGAAAGGGTGCCGACCTTCTTACCCTTCAGGTCATTCGTCGTCTGAATTGCTGTCTCTTCTTTTCTGACAACGAGCTGCTCGGTATAGATATAGTAGGGCACAGAGAAAAGCACTTCCTGCTCTCTCTGGGGTGTGATCTCGATGCCGTTCATCGCAATGTCATAGTCGCCTCTCTGCAGACCGGGAACAAGGCTGTCCCATGCATTTTGCGACTGCTTTGCCTTAACGCCCAATTCACGGGCTATCGCATCTGCAATATCTACTTCGAAACCGATGAGCTTTGAGGGATCCTTGGGGTTGGGGAAAATATAGGGTGCGCCGCCCTCTGCATCAGAACCCCAAAGCAGGTATCCGCGTTTTTTGAGATCATCGAGCGCAGCCGGTTTCGACTGAGATGGCGCTGCCCAGTAGAGCAGCAGCGCAAGCCCAAGGAGCAAAGATGATATTCTCAGATAGCGTCTCACATTCATCCTCTACGGATAAGGTATATCAAAAACTCTGGAGGGGTCAAGCCATTATCTATCTGCTATAATCTGATAAAAATCTTCCTCTGGAGGTCCCCTATGGCAGCAAACGAAAAAGAGAAGCTGGTAAGGCAGGCAAAAGCGCTGATAGAGGATGAGGGCTTGGCCGACGCCCTGTCGCAGATGATCGAGGACCAGAGGGGCCATCTTGGATTTCTTCTGAGCACACTAAAGAAGCGTCACAAGACCTTCACTCCCTTTGTGCTGAAGGGTATGTCCGTTTATCGTGAGCCTGCTGCAATAGATAAGAAAACCGCAGAACTTGCAGCAATCAGCGCTGCAACAGCTCTCAGGTGCGAACACTGCCTTGATGCGCATATGGGCAGAGCAATGGAGGAAGGTGCAGGCTTAGAGGAAATCCTCGACGTCATGCTCATCTCAGCAGCTATCTGCGAATCATCTACGCTTTCCGTGGCATTCAGGAAGTTCAAACAGTTCGAGGGAAAACAGGAAAAACAGACAAAAAGCCTTAATCAAGGGGTCTCAGCACCACGAGTGTCGCACCCCAGCTGCCTGCGGTTTCATCAGCGAGTTTGAATGATATGACTTCAGGCAGGCGCAGCAGGATAGCATGTACAGTCTCACGCAGCGCGCCGGTGCCCTTACCATGAATAACACGAACTTCGAGAAGCCCACTTTTTCTGCATTCATGCAGGTAATCAGGCAGCAGATCTTCTATCTCGCGAGGATGAAAGGTGTGGAGATCAAGAACCCCGCTAATCGGCAGCTTAACAGGCTCAGATTCTGATCTATCGTGGCTTTCCATAAAAACTACTTCTCAAACAGTTTTTTGTATTGTCCAAATCCTTCTTTCTCAAGGTCTTCCTTCGGGATAAAACGGAGCGCTGCCGAGTTCATGCAATACCTGAGGCCTGTCGGCTTTGGTCCGTCGTTGAACACATGGCCAAGATGCGAATCACCATGTTTTGACCTCACCTCTGTCCGAGTAGCAAACCAGCTTCGGTCCGTCTTCTCAACGATATTCGATGACTCAAGAGGTTTGGTAAAGCTCGGCCATCCGGTCCCTGAATCATATTTATCGAGCGAACTGAAGAGCGGCTCACCCGAGACAATATCAACATAAATGCCCTCTTTTTTATTGTTTGCGTATTCATTATTAAAAGCGGGTTCTGTGCCTTCCTCCTGCGTTACCTTGTATTGCATTGGTGTAAGCTTCTTTTTCAGCTCCTCTTTTGATGGTTTCATGTATGTGTTTACTCCTTGCGCAATTGTTGTTATCTCAGCCTTGCCCTTCCACGTCTTTTCAAGGAACTGGTCCCGCCCTGAATTGAAGCGGTAGAATTTGTATCTGACCGGATTCTTCTTGTAATAGTCCTGATGATACTCCTCTGCCCTGTAGAATATTGCAGCCGGAAGTATTTCCGTAACTATGGGCTTACTGAACACGCCTGTTCTCGCCAGCCTCTGCTTTGATGTCTCGGCAGCCTTCTTCTGCTCTTCTGAATGGTAGAAGATGGCTGACCGGTACTGTCCGCCCCTGTCAACGAACTGCCCCCCACTATCTGTCGGGTCAATATTTCTCCAGAAGACATCGAGCAGTTTGTCATAGGAAATCACGGAAGGATCGTAGGAAACTTCGATTGCCTCCAGATGGCCGGTAATGCCTGAAGACACCTCTTCATAGGTCGGGTTCACTTTCTTGCCGCCGGTATATCCCGATACGACCTCTTTAACGCCTTCCAACTTTTCATAGGGCGTTTCCATGCACCAGAAGCAGCCACCTGCAAAGGTTGCCTTCTTCCCTTTCGTTGCAGCATTCTTATTTACCTCTGCATCAGCCATGGCGATACTCCCAATGAGCAATAAGATTAGAATCGAAATTATCTTTTTCATGAAATAAGTTTATACCCTTATCATGAAGAAAATATGAAAATCCTGGCATATACCCCAAATACAGATCTCTCTCCTGATGCTGCCACCTTGTGCATCTTCGCGCATTCTATGTGTTTCATTATAACGCGCCCCGGCAAAGCATTTGAAGCATTCCCATCGGTCTGCTACAATGATTTGAGAAGGAGATATACTATGGATTGGAAATGTCCTAACTGCAGACAGACAAACGAGAATGTGCTGAATAAATGCGCCTGCGGATATGCGTATTATGATGTGCTCGGATTAAAGGAAGATGCGCCTGCCCAGTCAGTTGAGCAGACCTATAAATATCTGATCAAGGTCTGGAAAACGCCGGCAGAAGCACATGACGAGCGCTCCCGCGGCAGGTTGGATGAACGGGTCAAAAAGATCAATGATGCTTACGCCGTATTCAAACAGATTACGAAAGTAGCGGACAGCGGTAAAAACAATAGCGATACCAAGAAGATCGCTGTGGGCGTTGGCATTGCGTTGCTGCTCATCGTTGTTGTCATGTTCTTTTTCTTTACAATTCAAAAGTCGGGACAGCAAACTATTATACCGGTACCATCACCCTATCAGGCGGCAGCACCTGAAAACAGTTTATCCGCACAACAATCGCAATCCGGTCCTGTCCAGCCCGCTGCACAACAGCAATTGCCCGAACGAAAAGGTGACGTTCCCGATATGAGTGCAGACAAAACTCCTGACTGGGCTGTCGAGTCAGTGAAACATTCTCATATCCTTGACCGCTCAGCAACGGTTGATACCTTGCTAACTAAATGGACAAAAGAGAACGCCGACAAGCTCAAATTGATAGGATGGCTCGCAAAAAAGGTTGACGATAAAACATACCTCGTTACCTATACGGCAACTGACGGCGTTATGCCGACTGGCTTCTATTTTGAGATCAATGTTGAGACTGGCGAAATCAGAAACATCGCCGGCAATGCTGAACTGCAGCAGAAATACGGCATAAAAGGAATATGACTATCCCTTTTATGCGCTGGCGTGATGTTTTTCTCTTATTAGTCCTGGCGTGCGCAATCGCGCTGGCCGCAGGATGCTCAACTTCGAATAACCGGAAGGTTGAGCAGCCAGTTGACGATTTCGCTATTCAGAAATCCATCGGAGCTAAAATAGCAACTGATCCTGAACTCATTAAATTAAATATCAGGGTAGCATCCAGACAGGGAGAAGTGACCCTGAGTGGCACAGTACCGGTCAGAGAGATTAAGACGCGCCTTATAAAACTCGCCCTCTCTGTGCACGGTGTTAAGTCTGTTAAGGATGACCTAACCATGAAGAAGTAGTCATCTCCCTCTGGTATCTTTTCTTTACAACCTGCTTTTATCTCACATGAGTAAGCCTTACCGGACGTGTGCCTTAGTTTACTAGAATAACGAAAGATATCAGCTGAAGATATCATGAAGCAGACGCCTTACCGTATTTCTCTGCATATTAAATTGCCACTTCGTTTTCCTTCTCACATCCTCTTGCAGTATAATTAAGCATTACCATTTTTGCAGGAGGTATCTCACATGGGTTTTAGACCACTTCATGACTGGGTTCTGATCGAAAGAAGCGAACCCGAAGAAAAGACCAGCGGCGGCATCATAATCCCTGACGCTGCCAGAACCAAACCTACAGAGGGTACCGTCAAGGCTATCGGTCCCGGCAAATTCGAAGAAAAAAAGGGTGCTGGCAAGGGAAAAAAGGAAAAAAAGTTTGTCCCTACGGTTCTGAAACCCGGTCAGCGCGTTATGTTCATTGATTACATGACAAAAGATATTGTGCTTAACGGCGAGGAGATTACTATCATCCAGGAGGGAAATATCCTCGGTGTTTTCGAAAGCTTCGGTCCAGTTGCAGTCAAAAAACAGTATCATGTTGAAGTCAGGAAAGACCATCCTCCCATGGTTCAGGCAATGAAAGAAATGACTGATGCAAAAGAAAAGGTTAAGATCAGGGCAGAGAAAAAGATCCCAGTTAAAAAAAGGAAAGAGCCGGCCTCTAAGGTTGAGCTCGCAGTAACGTTCAGAAAGGCTGTAAAGACTGGCAAGCCTATCAAAAAGGTTAAGGCAGAAGTTAAAACTAACACGAAAAAAACAGCAGCAAAAGGAAAGGACAACACAATGAAGAAGACTGTAAAAAAAGTCGCACCCAAGAAGGCAGCACCGAAGAAGGCTGTTGCTAAGAAGACCGCAAAGAAGGCAGTTGTCAAAAAAACTGTAGCTAAAAAGGCTGCACCGAAGAAGGCCGTTGTAAAGAAGGCTGTTGCTAAGAAGACCGTTGCAAAGAAGGCGGCTCCGAAGAAAGCAGCTGCAAAAAAGGTCGTCAAGAAAACAGCAGCAAAAAAGAAATAGCACTGTTCTCAGGCAGGAATATCAGGAGGGGCAGAGAGATAGTTATCGCCTGCCCCTCTTTGATTCAGTAAGCAGCAGCTTCCATTTCTTCAATTCGCTCCCTTTTCTCCTCATTACCGGCAGCATCCCGATAGACGAGTTCATCCGTTTCCAGATCATATTCGGGAATTCGCGGGTCAGCCCAATGATTCAGGAAATACTGGTAGAAGATGGTATAAAGGCTTCCGGGATCCTGGTTGTGAACAAAGACATATTCAGGCATGACCTGCACATCGAGTCCTGCATGATAATGGTTCACCCATAAATAGTCTCCTGACAAGGCCATCTTCAGAAATGGAACATCATGGTATAGTTTCAGTCTGATATCTTTCTGAACGGCCTTAAGTTCTTTCAAGAAAACGATACTTCTTTTGATCTGCTCCCTGAACTTATCGGGGGTGATCTCGGGATCAAGAATGCTCTTTGCTCGCGCGGCTGCTCCCTCACTTGCCGGGTTAAGGAGCATGATCTTTGCCTTTCTGCAGTTCTTTATGACTGCATGAAGATCTCCCCGCGGATCCTCGAAGGTCCTAAAGCCAGTTGAGCCGATCACCATCACATCCCGGGCTATGCCCTGAGCCTCTTTCAGCTTTCTGTTGCGACGTCTCGCAAATACACCTCTGGAAGATGATGCATATAAAAGCCCTGCAGCCCGTGCGATGCGAGCAAGCCTTCTGTCCCTCCAGACCCAGCCCAGGTAATTAAAAAATAGGATAAGTAGAACTGCCAGGACAGTCTCTGCAATCAGGAGAAATATCTTCTCATTGCCGATAACAGCCCAGGACGTCATAAAAGCATGAGACAGGGACCCTACAATGTAGGGAAACGAAAGTGCAATGCCTGCGCTGATAGCGATAATGATCACATGTGACAGGATATGAGCAGGAACTTTTAGAATATCTTTCATCGCAAATTTATTAGACATGGAACCTCCCGAAATAATAAATACAGTATTTTTGGCTGAATTTGCCAAGCTCCTACGAATGGATAATGCATGATGATTACCGGGAATGATACCACAGGGAGGGACTGAGAAAAATTAAGATATGTTCATCAAGATAGCTGCAACAGTGGCGCTACTTCAAAATTACCGGCTCGCCTTCCACAGGGAAGTCCGCTTTTTTCATCACCGCCTTTATCTTGTTCAGGTCAACCTTCTCATCATCGAAGATTATGGTCAGTGTTGCATTCACCATATCGTCATCGACAAACAATATGCCGGGGATGGACTTGGCGGCGTCACTGGCAGCCATGGCTGAGGAGGCTCAAGTTATGCTAGGCACCCTGGCCTTTATCTTCTGCTCCGCTGCAGAAGAGATCGCAGCAAAGACATTGACCATCATGCAAGCAGCCAGCAGCACAACTTTTATTTGCCGCGCCATTACCATAGAGCGATCTCACCTATATCCGTTTTGGAGTTTTTCTAGTGCTTCCTTAGCAGCATGAGCAACTATGCGATCAGGGTCAGACACTGCCTTTTCAAGGGCCTTCTCTGCTGTCTCTCCACCGATCTGGCCAAGGCTCCTTGCAACATTCTTCCTCACCATGTAAGAAGGATCGCTCAGCGCTGCAACAAGTTCGACAACTGCGCCATGCGCACGGAGCAGACCCAGCGTCTTTGCAGCACTTTTACGCACCCATTCCTCGGGATCCTTGAGCAACAGCATAATGTCGGGCACAGCATCAGATGCGCCGATCATGCCAAGCGCAAAAGCCGCATTATTTCTGACCGCCGAGTTCTTGTCATGAAGAGCCTGAACAAGGGCTTTTTCTGCCTTTCTGTCCTTTGCTTTTCCCAAGGCTTCAGCTGCCTTTGCCCGTTCAAGACCCTGTCCGCTCTTGAGAGAGGCAAGAAGTTCATCTATGTTCATACGTTTCGCCTTCTTATCCTTTTACCCGATACCTCTTTACACTGCCCATTTAACGAGGCCTGGCACAAAGGGGTTCTCAAGAAGATCGTTCTTCGGAAGGATTCTTATCGAGAATCCCTGCATTCCGCTCAGTGTACAGTTAAGACAGCCGGAGAATTCATACTTGCCATCGCTCAGTTTTCTGATATCTTTAAGACTGTCTGAAACTCCCTCAGTGATCATGCCTGTGTTATCCACGAGCCCATGATAAACCTGCACATCAACATGATCCGGGTTGATCTCTCCAAGGTTCACGGTTGCAAGCACGGTAAGGCAGTTTCCGATCATCACTTTTTCCTCTGCATCCGAACGAATGTCCTCGATCTTTATCTTTGACCATTTCCCGGCTATCCCATCCTTGAACCCGGCAAGCGCCTTTGCATTCTCAAAATTGTTTTGCGTGATAAAACCGAAGCGGTTCTCTGCTTTGTTGTAACAACTCTCTGTGTATTCAATGACCATCCTGTTGGTATTGAACACAGGATAAAGGCTCCGAACAGATTCCTTCATGTAATGTATCCAGCCGCGGGGCAGTTTATCTGTGCCTCTGGTATAAAAGAGCGGGATAACCTCCTTTTCGAGCAGGTCATAGATGGCATTTGCCTCAATATCATACTGGTAATTGATGTCAGAGTATTCGTCCACTTTACCGATCGCCCAGCCGATGCCCGGCTTAAACGCTTCATCCCACCAACCGTCCAGAATGCTCATGTTAAGGACACCGTTGACTGCGGCTTTCATTCCGCTGGTGCCTGATGCCTCGTAAAGCCTGCGCGGTGTATTGAGCCAGACATCAACGCCCTGCACCAGGTACCGGGCAATAGCAATGTCATAGTCCTCAAGAAACACAATGCGCTTTCTGAACTCCTCCCTTTGGGAAAGATGAACAAGCTCCCGGATCAGTTCCTTGCCCGGCGTATCCTTGGGATGCGCCTTGCCGGAAAAAATGATCTGAACGGGATTGTTCTCATTGTTCAGTATGCGGGCAAGCCGATCCGGGTGACGCAGTATAAGGTCCGCCCTTTTGTATGTAGCAAACCTTCTCGCAAACCCAATAGTAAGTATCTCAGGATCAAGGACCTCTTCTGCTGTCTTGATCTCTGTGATCGGCGCACCACGCCTGATGAGCTGTTTTTTCAGCTTCTTCCGGGCAAAGGATACCAGTCTTTCCCTTCTGCGCTCATGGGTCCTCCAGAGTTCCTCATCCGGTATCTCGTCAACGTGTTCCTTCTTATTCATGTTCTGCGGTTCCTGTATCCAATTTTCTCCCATGTACCGATAGTAGAGCGACTCCATGTCATGGGATATCCAGGATCTGTGGTGAATGCCATTTGTGATCGATGTAATCGGAATCTCGTCCTGAGGGAGGCCAGGCCATATGTATCTGAAGATATTTCTTGAAACATGTCCATGGAGCTTGCTTACTCCGTTAGACCTTTCAGAGAGGTGAAATGCCAGAGCTGCCATAGAAAAACCATTATGCCTGTTGTCGTAACTGTCGGCGCCCAATGCAAGAAAATCATCCCAGCTGATACCCAGTTCCTTTGCATAGTCAAAGAAATATTTCCTCATAAGATCAGAAGGGAATACATCAATGCCTGCAGGCACAGGCGTATGCGTGGTAAATACGCCGCCAGCCCTTGCGACCTCTATTGCCTGCCTGAAGGACATCTTCTCCTCCTGCATCAGTATCCTGACGCGCTCGAGTCCCAGAAACGCAGAGTGGCCCTCATTCATATGACAGACTGCCGGCATGATACCAAGCTGCTTGAGCATCCTGATGCCGCCGATACCGAGCACCATCTCCTGCTGCATTCTCTTTTCGTTGTCTCCGCCGTATAGTTCGTCTGTTATATCGTGGTCAGGCCCTGCGTTCAGAGAAATGTTTGTGTCCAGAAGGTATAGCCGGACACGGCCGACGTTCGCAAGCCATGCCTTTGCATAAACCCTTCTGCCTGACATGTCGATCGACACGACAAGATTATTGCCATCCGGGCCTTTCACCTCTTCAACAGCCATATTGTAGAAGTCATTAATAGGATAGCTTTCTGCCTGCCAGCCGTCATAGTTCAGATGCTGTCTAAAATAGCCGCACTGGTAAAGGAGTCCAACGCCGACAAGGGGGATTCCAAGATCAGAGGCTGATTTCAGATGGTCCCCTGCAAGGATCCCAAGGCCGCCTGAATAGATGGGCAGCGCCTCTGTAATACCAAATTCGAGTGAGAAATAAGCAATGATCGCGTCCTTTTTCCCGAAATGTCTGTCATACCATTTCGGCTCCTGCATGTATCGCTCAAATTTTTCCGTTACTCTGCGGTAATGGGCAAGAAATCCATCGTCCTTCGAGAGCTCATCGAGCCGCTCCTGACTGATCATGCCGAGGATCTTGACAGGGTTATGATCAGCTTCCTCCCAGAGGTCATGATCCATCCTCCTGATAAGAGAAACAGCCTCATAATCCCAACTCCAGTTGAGGTTATAGGCAAGAGCTCTCAGTTTCTCTATGCTCTCAGGAATCTTTGGTATGACTCGGAAGGTTGTTACTGGTCTCATAAGTCTCCTTTTGTTCAGTCATGGGTAATGGGGAACATGTGCATGGGCGTTTCTTAAAAAATAGATAAAATGCTAACGGATTACGGCTGTTCCTGATTCAACGCTTACGCCTTGCACCTTGCTCAGCTTCTATTTTCCCTATTTCACCAATAAATTCAACATGTTTTTTACATGTACCATATCCCCTTATCCTTGGACTGAGAACTCATTACCGAAAGCCCTGCCAAGGCACGTGGTAGGGACATACTTTCCAGCCTTAATGAGTTTTAAAGAGGCAGTA
>CAYWRK010000009.1:0-95181 GCA_964461065.1 uncultured Nitrospiraceae bacterium | reverse complement strand
AATGACAATGCCTTCAATATATTTTACTTCAGCCTCGGTCAGATGAGCCGGGGGCCCGAGCACCCTGTCCTTTGCCAGACTGACAACGCCCATGACCCTGTCGATCGTTGCGCCGATAAAACCCTGCGGCCCATCAATAATAAGTATCTTTGCTTCCCTGCCGCCTCCCGGATTCTCCTCAGTGCCGTATTCCGGAGCCTCTCCTGTCTGCTTCAGGTTCAGACGTGCCTTAAGGTCAATGACCGGGATGATCTTCCCTCTGAGCGACGTGATGCCGATGACATAGTTCTGCAGGGTCGGCACTTTTGTCATCTTCTGCAGTCTGAGTATCTCTTCAACCTCTGCGACTTTAAAGGCAAACTCCTCGGTGCCAAGCTTGAAGGTAAGCAGTTCCACCAGGCCGTCATCACCTGCCTGGCCATTGCTGCCGGAAGGCTCCTGCAGAAGCGGTTCATTCTTTTTTGCCTCAGGGCTAGCCGTCTCAGGTTCGGGCTGCTGAACTTCTTCGGGCATGGCCTGTTCCTGAATTACAGGCTTAACCTCTGCCTCAAACGCAGCCTCAATAACAGGTTCCTGGGCAGCTGGCTGGTCTGCCTGCCGCTTGCCCGCTTCCTGCTCCTTTGCCTTTTTTCTAATTCTCGCTATATCCATGTAAACCCAGCTCCCGGGCAGCCCCGTCAATGAACGAAGCGTCAATAATGACTGCTTCATGTGCAAAACCGTCGAGCAAAGCTGACGTTGCAATACTGTTGATCAGCCGCGGCACACCTGCGGAATAGGCATGAAGAAATTTTAAGGCCTCATCCGTAAAAAGTATATGCTCTCTTCCTGAGGTCCTCAGCCTGTGCTGAACATAATCCCGTATCTCATCCTCTCCAATGGGGCCGAGGTGGTAATAGAGTCCAATCCGCTGTTTCAGAGGAATATAGGCCTTATGGTTCAGCCTTTTCCTGAGATCAGTCTGTCCTACAAGAATAAGGCTGAGAAGATTCGTGTTATCAAGCTGGAAGTTCGTGAGCAGTCTGATCTCCTCGAACGTGTCTTTGCTCGGAATGAGCTGCGCCTCGTCGATGATGATCACAATAGAGGTGCCGGCCTCATACTCCTGATATACCTTTTCATAGATCGCATCAAGCAGATCAGATTTGTACACAGAGGGGATATCAATGTCGAGCCTTTTTGCGAGAGCGCGCAGGAACTGGGCAGGTGTAAGCACCGGGTTGATGATCGTAACGATCTTGTACCTTTCGCCAAGGATGTCCATCAGGGCCCTGGTGAGCGTGGTCTTGCCGCAGCCAACATCGCCGGTCAGCAGGATCAGGTCCTTCTCTTCAACAGCATACTGAAGACGTGCAAGGGCCTCCTCGTGGCTTCTGCTCAAAAAGAGAAACTTCGGGTCAGGCGTCTTGGTGAACGGCCGCGCAGTCAGGCCGTAAAATTCCTCATACATAGGCAGCCCCCTTCTGCTTCAGGAGCGATTCATCGATCAGCGACTCAATATCAAGAACAAGGATCACCTCGTGCTTGCCGATCTCTGCAGCACCGGCAAAACCCTTGAGCTTTTTCAGGTATTCACCAAGGGTCTTGATGACGATCTCATGCTGGCCGAAAAGCTCGTCGATCAGAAGTCCGACCTTCCGTTCGCCGAACCCGACAACAACAGCAAAAGAGCGATCGTTCTGGTCGCCCGGAAGCCCCAGGAAGGTGCTGACCCGTATCATGGGCAGCATCTCGCCCCTCAGATAAATTACCTCTTTCCATTCAATGGTCTGGATATCCTTATGGTTCACAATGAGCGTCTCGGACATGGACGTCAGCGGCACGGCAAACTTCTCTGCGCCGACTCTCACAATAAGTGCCTTGATGATGGCAAGGGTTATCGGCAGTGTCACCATAAAGGTCGTGCCGACATTGGTCTTTGTCTCAATATCAGCATACCCTCCCAGGGCTGAGAGCTTTTCCTTGACCACATCCATACCCACTCCCCTGCCAGACATCTCGCTTGCAACATCCTTTGTGCTGAATCCTGGCGCAAAGATGAAATTGATGATCTCCTTGTCCTCGAGCTCAACATCGTCATCAATGAGCCCTTTTTCGATCGCCTTCTTCCGCACCCTCTCAAGGCTCACGCCGCTGCCATCGTCCTTCACTTCCACAACAACATGATTGCCCTTCTGGTATGCCTTAAGCGTGATGGTCCCGTGCTCCTTCTTACCTTTTGCCTTCCGCTCTTCAGGCATCTCAATCCCATGGTCAATGGCATTCCTGATCAGATGCATGAGCGGGTCAACGATCTCCTCAGCTAGAAACTTGTCCAGTTCCGTCTCTTCTCCATACATCTGAAGGTCTATCTGTTTGCCGATCTCACGCGAGTAACGCCTGACGATCTGCGAAAGCCTTGCAAAGATCTGGCCGATGGGGACCATGCGTATTTCAAGGACCTGATCCTGGAGTTCAGCCAACCGCCGTTCCAGTGTCTGGGATATTTTATGGACATCGTACACAAGAGATGTGTGGCCATAGTTATCGATGAGCTCCGTGCCGATCCTTTTCACCGCGCCTTTCGCAAGCGTCAGCTCGCCAATGGTATTGAGAATACGGTCAAGTTTTTCGATATCAACACGGACGGTTGTCGAAGTGCTTTTGAGGTGTGTGTCCTGTACCTTCGGGCTTTCTGCAGCAGGAGCTGCAGCAACCGCTGGCTGAGAGATCTTTGGAGCAGAAAGCACTTCTATCTCGACATTGATCTCCTTCTGGATTTCATCAAGAGGCCGGCGGCTGCCGAACATCAGGTTAAACCCTATGGAACCGTCAGGCACATTCGATGATGTGGGGAGCGTTGAGATGAGCTCACCCAGAGTCTTGATGATTTTTGTCATGGCCTCAAGCGCCGTGTCAAAGATATCAAGACTGAAGACCGCCTTTGCGAGATAAATGGTCTTGCCGTCCTTGATATTGGCCTTAAGCCTGTGCTCTTCATATTCCGAGAGCACCCGCATGATGGCAGGGTCAATAACACTCTCTGCCGGAGCTGCTGCGCCGCCTCCCTTCTGCCCGTTCCTGAAATTCTCAATGTCTGAGAGATACGCAGCAACATCATCATTTTCCTGCCCACTGCTGACACCATCAACGAGACTGCGGAGAATATCGAGATTTTTGAAAAGAAACGCAACGATAGCATCAGTCACATCGACCTTGCCGAGTCTCACATCGTCCATAAGCGCCTCGAGCGCATGGCTCAGCTTGGAGATGCCCTGGAGCCCGAAAAGACCGGATACACCCTTCAGGGTATGCATTGCCCTGAAAAGGGCATTAATGGTATCCGGGTTGATGCCGGTGGTAATAGAGTCCTGTATCTCGAGGATCAGGTTCTGTGATTCCTGCAGGAGGTCTTCAGCTTCTGCGATGAATTCTTTCTTGGAGGCGCTCATGGAACCAGGGTTTTCTTGATGATTTCCTGCAGCTCAGATGACTTGAAAGGCTTGGTGACGTAGGCAGTAGCGCCAAGGGCCATTCCGCGTTTTTTGTCCTCCTCGCTCCTCTCCGTACTGACAATGATGATGGGGAGATGATTATAGCGGGGATTGTTTCTCACGAAATTAATAAGCTCAAGGCCGTTGATGTCCGGCATATTGATATCCGTAACGATCAGATCATACTCCTGCTGAGGCAACATTTTCAGCGCCTCAAAGCCTGACCCTGCCTCGACCGTCTCATACTCGCCGAGTTCGTCGATAACAGCCCGTATAAGAGCCCTCGTTGTAGCTGAATCTTCAACAATTAGAATGGTTTTCACAGAATCTCCACGTTAGCTGAAATTGTATCAGAATATCTTCAAAAAAATCTCTTTTGACCTGCATTTCAACCTCTGCCCTTTTCCATCTCATGGAGCCTTCTCTGCAGCAGGGACTTTTCAAGTGCAAGACCGGCATGGCTGATGAATATCTCGAGCCCTTCGGTCTCGCCAATAGGGTCCCGGGAAATGGCATTGTCGCAGTAGAGTACAGCAGCGACCTTGCCCTCTGCAACGATCGGGAAAAATGCCGCCTCTGCGGGCCACGTGCCGCCAATCTCATCCATAAAATACCGGGTTATGTCATCTTTCTCAAGCGGGCCTTTATACGCCATCTGTTCGAGGATGATCTTCTTCAGAAAAGAGCTCATCTCAAGGGATAGCACAATGCCGCGTATCTTTTCGTCAGCCCTTTCCACTTCAATACCGAACTGGCCAAGCCCAATAATCTGATTTTTCCCTGCCATGAAAAGCACGCCCCGCTGGAATATATCGCTCGCAAGTCTGAGCACCAGGAGCGTTATCTCAGAGGTCGAGTTCGGAAAGCGGAGTTCCTGGGTCAGTGACTTGAGCGCTGTTATATCCTTCCGCTCAGCAGCAGGGGTCTCACCCCAGTTATCGTCCCAGCCCCCGCCTGAATCCGTCTCTTCTTTGTGTGAATGGTCTTCGATGGTAAAAGCATGGGTAGGATCAAAAGATGACTCTGCTGACTCATCCTGAACCCTTGCACCTTCCATGAGGAGATACTCAGGGCTCAGACCCTTTGAAAGCTCCCATCCGAGATCCTGAAGCTCAGTCTTGTCTCCGATATCAAGATCATCAAGTTCAAACTGGAAATCCCCGTCTTCCCATAGAAGCAGACGATAGATGACATACTCAATTCGCTTTCGCGTTGCCTGCTCAAGAGCTTCCTTGCTGACCGCGCCAAGGTCCAGGAGAAGATCGGCAAGGGATTGGGTCGGCAACTTTTTCTTGACGTCCACTGCCATCTGCAGGACCGTCTCTTTTATCATCCCGGCCTTAAGCATGAAATCAGCCAGCGTGCCTTCAAGGTCATCGGTCTCAGCACGCACAATCAGGCCGTTCTTAAAAACAATGAGCGCCGTGCCCTTTGTTCCCTTAACCAGAAATGTCCCTGTCTTTTTCCCAATGCTCAGGATCTGGAAAATATCAGCAAGGGCAAGATCCTCAAGCCTTCCGGCAAGGCTCATCGCACCTCCGCACCTTTAGGAATGACAACAACGCCTCCGGGGCTCACACTGAACCTTTTCCTGTCCTCTTCAGGATCGTACCCGATGGTTGTGCCGGCAGGGATATAAACATCCTTGTCTATAATCGCCTTGCGTATTCTGCAATGCCTTCCTATCTCAACATTTTCGAGGAGGATCGAGTCCCTGATCTCAACATAACTGTTCACCCTCACGTTCGGCGAGAGCACAGAACCCTGGACCCTGCCGCCGCTGATGATGCCTCCGCCGCAGACAATCGAGTCAAGAGCAACGCCAAGTCTTCCGCCCTTGTATTCCTGCGAAAAGACAAACTTTGCAGGAGGATACTGGCCCTGGTATGTCCGCATCGGCCAGTTGTCATCATAGAGGTTAAATTGGGGATCAACAGACACCAGGTCCATATTCGCTTCCCAGTATGCATCGATGGTCCCGACATCCCGCCAGTATTTTGCTTCCTTTCTGTTCTCGTCTTTGAACTCATGGGCAAAAAGCTTATTTGTCTTCAGCATCGCAGGCAGGATGTTCTTGCCAAAGTCATGTGCAGAGGATTTGCCTGAGTCAGTCTTCAGTTCGTTGATGATATCTCCGGTATTGAAGATGTACAGACCCATGGAGGCGTAACAGTGTTCCGGATCGCCAGGAATAGTCTTGGGGTCAGAGGGTTTTTCCTCGAATCCGATAATGCGCGAGTCAGTATCCACCTGCACAATGCCGAATTCAGATGCCATGGATTTCTTGACTCGTATGGTTGCGACCGTGCCCATGGCATTCTTCTGCAGATGAAAATCGAACATCTCGGCATAGTCCATTTTGTAGATATGATCACCGGATAAGATCAGGATATAGGGAGAATTCTCTTTCTCGATGACATAGATATTCTGGAATACAGCATCAGCAGTGCCTTCATACCAGCGGTCGTCGATGCGCTGCTGCGGCGGTATGGTGAAGATGTATTCGCCGAGCTGCGGATTGAGCAGGTTCTCCCATCCAAGCGCAAGATGCCGGTCAAGAGAGAGCGATTTGTACTGCGTGATCACAGCGATCTTTCTGATGTCTGAATTAATGCAGTTGCTGAGCGTGAAATCGATAATACGATATTTCCCGCCGAATGGAACAGCAGGCTTTGCCCTGTGGATCGTGAGAGGATGCAACCGTTCTCCCTTGCCTCCGGCAAGGACCACAGCAAGCACATCCTTCATCATCTTTTCTCTGCTTCTTTCCCTGTTTCCCATCTTTGACCCCCGGAAATGTACGAAGACCCTGCGTATGCCCAAATAGCGAAAAAGAAATTCTGACTCAAGGCAAAAAACCACGGCAGCAGGAATTACCTGCTTACCCAATCTTTTACTGCATATGAGGAGTATATCAGGGAAAATTCAAGAGTGTCAACGAGTTAGGGTCTTCACAGAGGACTGTTCAGAGACTCAAGACGGTCAGATAATTTCATGGATATACCGAAATCTGAGAAGGCCCGAATCCCCTGTTTTTAAGAGGCATCGCAGCAGGCTCAAAATCGTTTCAAATGTGGAAAACCGGTTATGTGTTATACTTGAAGATGTGAGAAGAACAGCCCTCCTACATTCTCAAATTAATCATTCCATCGATCTTAAAGTAACAGACACTCTCTCTTTGCCTCGCAGGGATTCCATCGTACATATAGCCCTAAATCCTCTCTGCACAGGGGTTCAAGTAATCATTAATCAGCAAGCGGTCAGCCCTCAGCAATAAGCTCTCAGCGAGAGGCAGACTGCCCAAGGCTCATCAGCAGGTCCGACTTAGCATTCCGGATGGCCTTTGTTCACCTTATCTTGCTAAAACCTGACCGTTGAGCGCTGATACAAGAAGGAGAGATCCCTATTGAAGAAGAGCACCAAGAGCATGCTCGAAATACTGCCTCATCTGAGGGCAAGATTCCGGACAACAGACCTGGCACAAAAATGCGCTGTTTGCGAGCCTCCGCTGCGATCGGAATTATTCAGCCGCGATCAAATGGAACAGCATGGCAAGACTCTGGCCAGCGTGCACAAATTGAGCCCGGGTGTCGCTCCCGACCAACTCCTGGCGCGATTAGCCGAAAATGAAAGTATCCTGACCGGAACCCGCAGCCTGCTGATGGAGGCGATCACGACGGATCGTCGGATCACGCCAGCTGGTGAATGGCTGCTCGATAACTTCTATCTGATCGAAGAACAGATCCGCACAGCCAGACGACACCTGCCAAAGGGATACAGTCGTGAACTTCCCCGATTGCTGGACGGTCTTTCGGCCGGTCTTCCGCGTGTATATGACCTTGCCCTGGAGACAATCTCTCACGGAGATGGCAGAGTAGACCCGGAAAACCTGAGCAGTTTCGTTGCAGCCTACCAAACCGTAAGCATCCTGAAGCTGGGAGAATTGTGGGCAATTCCCATCATGCTGCGTCTGGCTCTGATCGAAAATCTCCGCCGTGTTGCAGCCCGCATTGCTGCCGACAGGGTCACCCGGAACCTCGCTGATTATTGGGCTGACCAGATGACCGAGATGGCGGAGAGGGACCCCAACAGCCTGATCCTGGTAATTGCTGACATGGTACGGTCAGACCCGCCTATGGTGAGTTCGTTTGTCGCCGAATTTACCCGCCGGCTGCAGGGACAGAGTCCGGCCCTGGCATTCCCGCTCACCTGGATTGAGCAGCGGCTCTCCGAGTCCGGCATGACCATAGAGCAGTCAGTGCATTCGGAGAACCAACAGCAGGCCGCAGACCAGGTCTCTATAAGCAACAGTATCGGCAGCCTCCGCTTTCTGGGGGCAATGGATTGGGTTGCGTTCGTCGAAAGAATGAGCTTTGTGGAACAGGTCTTGCGCAAGGATCCCTCAGGAATCTACGGCATGATGGATTTTGCAACGCGGGACCAATACCGCCACGTTGTGGAAAAGATAGCAAAGAAGAGCCCACGATCCGAAAGCGAGGTGGCGCTCGAGGCCATTGGGCTGGCGACTGCGGCTGCGGCATCTGGGGACAACGGACAAACCATAAACAACAGGGCAGCGCATGTTGGATACTACCTCATTGACAGGGGCTTGTCGCAGCTTGAGCAGGCAGCAGGTCTGGGCCGTGACGCATCCGGGTATCTTCAGAGAATCAGCCGTGAGTTTCTCTCGTCTTTCTATGTCGGTTCGATCGCTCTGATTACGCTGTTTATTACCGGGGGCATAGTAGCAGAGGCATACGCTGCCGGGGCTCATGACTGGCTGCTTGCGGTGATGGGTTTACTCACTCTGCTGGTCACAAGCCAACTGGCAGTGGAACTGGTTAACTGGCTGGCCACGCTGCTGGTAACCCCTCAGCAACTACCGCGAATGGATTTTTCAAAAGGGATCCCGCCGGAATCGCGTACTCTGGTCGTCATCCCGACCATGCTTACAAGCGCTCAAAATATCGAGGACTTGACTGAAGCTTTGGAAGTGAGGTTTCTGGCAAACCGGGATGAAAATCTGCACTTCAGCCTGCTGACCGATTTTCAGGATGCTCAAGAAGAAACTCTGTCTGCGGACGAACCGCTTTTATCGCTTGCTCAACAGAAAATCGAACAACTCAATGAGAAATATCAGGCTGTGAATGGCGATACCTTTTTCCTTTTACATCGCCCTCGGCAATGGAATCCCCAGGAGAAGATCTGGATGGGTTACGAGCGCAAGCGGGGGAAGCTGGCAGCATTGAATGCATTATTGTGCAGAAAGAAATATAAAGGGGAAGGTGTCTATAGTAATCCCGACAGCAGCTTCTCGCTTATCGTCGGTAATACGGAGATCCTGTCCAGCGTAAAATATGTGATCACCCTTGACACGGACACGCAGCTGCCGCGCGATGCGGCGCGGCAGTTTGCAGGAACACTGGCCCACCCTCTGAATCTTGCTCACTACGACGAGGTCAAACAGCGCGTTGTTGCCGGGTACGGCATCCTTCAGCCCCGGGTTGGGGTGAGTCTGCCGGGCACAAACCGCTCGCGCTATGCCCGCATGAACGGGAGTGATCCCGGCATAGATCCGTACACGCGTGCGGTCTCAGACGTATATCAGGACCTCTTCAAAGAAGGCTCCTTCATCGGAAAAGGTATCTATGACGTCGATGCCTTTGAACAGGCGCTTAACGGACGTTTCCCGGAAAACCGCATTCTCAGCCATGATCTTATCGAAGGGTGTTACGCCCGCGCAGGTCTTTTGAGTGACGTGATGGTATATGAGGATTATCCGGCCCGCTACAGCGCAGACGTGAGCCGCCGACACCGCTGGATCCGAGGGGACTGGCAGCTTGTACGCTGGCTGCTACCGGGAGTTCCCGGGCTTGACGGGCAGCGCCAGAAGAATCCTCTTTCTCTGCTGTCCCGATGGAAGCTTTTCGATAACCTGCGACGCAGTCTTGTACCTTCTGCCATGACCGCACTCCTGCTGCTGGGCTGGACAACGTTCCCCTCTGGCTTGTCATCAACATTGTTCTGGACCCTGTCAATGCTCGGGCTCTTTTTTATTCCTTCTCTGATATCATCTGTCCTCGACCTGCTTAGAAAACCTGACGATCTGCTTTTTGGTCAGCATCTCGCTGCCGTGAGCCGTTCCTCTGTCAGGCGTCTTATCCAGACCATTTTTTCGTTTGCCTGCCTTCCCTACGAAGCGTTCTTCAGTCTGGATGCAATTCTGCTTACGATCTGGAGAATGTTGGTCACCCGCAGGCAGCTCCTTGAATGGAGTCCTTCAGGCGACCCGGACAGAAACAGCAGCAGTTCCCGTAAGAACAGTCTCGCCGGTGTCTTTCGGACAATGTGGTTTTCTCCCTTTCTTGCGTTTGCAGCCACAATCTATGCGACGCTTTCTAATCCTGTTGCAGTGGCTGCGTCTGCTCCCATCCTGATTCTCTGGTTTATCGCCCCTGTTCTGGCGTGGTGGATCAGTCGGCCTCTCACCCACCGAAAAGCAAAACTGACGCACAATCAAATTATCTTTCTCCGAAAGCTTTCACGGAAGACCTGGGCCTTTTTCGAGACCTTTGTCGGCTCAGAAGATCACTGGCTGCCGCCTGACAACTATCAGGAGTATCGCGTTGCTTCAGTTGCGCATCGCACCTCGCCAACCAACATAGGGCTTTCGCTGCTCGCGAATTTGACAGCATACGACTTCGGGTATATATCAGCAGGCCAATTCATCGAGCGCACGGTAAATGCCCTGCGCACCATGGAATCCATGGAACGCCACCGCGGCCACTTCTACAACTGGTATGACACTCAGTCGCTGAAACCGCTGCTGCCTACGTACATCTCGACGGTAGACAGCGGAAATCTAGCTGCTCACCTGCTGACCCTGCGGGCCGGACTGCTCTCACTTCCCGACCATAAGATCCTGGGGGCTCAGGTGTTTGAGGGGCTCAATGATACCTTCAGGATTCTTATGGATTCTATGGATTCTGCGGAAGGAATTTCTCCGAATAAAAGCTTTCAATCCGGAATGGCCAAACTCCGGAAGAGCCTTGAGTCTTCATGCAGCGCACGTCCGGAGACACTTGAGGCAGCACGCCTTTGTCTGGACCAGCTGACTGCATCAGCCGCTGAGGTGATAGATAGTCTCGATGCCCCACATGCGGATCAGGCTGAGCCGGACAAGGAGATCCGGTGGTGGGCAGACACCTTTGCCAATCAATGCAGAAACGTACGGGATGATCTGATATTTCTTTCTTTGCCGGACGCGAAGAGCATCGATAAGATCCCGACACTGCGCGAACTGGCAGGGCTTGGCAGCCAGCGCGCTGCTGAGAGAATTGCGGCCATCGAGAAGCTTGCACTGCAGTCAGGTGAACTCAGCCGCATGGATTATGATTTTCTGTTCGACCCGACGCGGCATCTTCTGGCCATCGGATACAATGTCGGCGAGCGTCGAAGGGACGCGAGCTTTTACGATCTGCTGGCATCGGAGGCAAGGCTGTCCTGCTTTGTAGCGATTGCGCAGGGACAGCTGCCGCAGGAGAGCTGGTTTGCGCTGGGTCGGCTGCTCACCATTGCCGGAGGTGAGCCTATTCTCCTTTCGTGGAGCGGTTCGATGTTCGAATACCTGATGCCGCTCCTGGTGATGCCGACCTATGAGCAGACACTGCTCGACCAAACCTATAAGGCGGCGGTGGAAAGACAGATCGAATACGGCAGCCAGCGCGGAGTGCCGTGGGGCATATCCGAGTCAGGCTATAACACGGTCGACGTCCATCTCAACTATCAATACCGCGCATTCGGCGTGCCCGGCCTTGGGCTCAAACGCGGTCTTGCCGACGACCTGGTCATCGCGCCCTATGCATCGGCGCTTGCGCTGATGGTATCACCAGAAGAGGCCTGCCTGAATCTGCAGCGGCTTAGTGCTGAAGGCTTTGAGGCCCGCTATGGCATGTATGAAGCAGTCGACTATACACCCTCACGAATGCGCCGCAGAGAATCGAACACGGTGATACGGTCCTTCATGGCGCACCATCAGGGCATGAGCCTGCTCTCCCTGTCCCATCTACTCCTAGAGCGTCCGATGCAGAAAAGGTTTGAGTCTGACCCGCAGTTTCAGGCCACCATGCTCCTTCTTCAAGAGCGAATCCCGAGGGCAACGGGTTTCTATCTGGAACCCTCCGAAACCTCCGACGTTCGGGAGACGTTCAGTGCAGCGGAAATGCCCATGCGTATTTTCAGCAGCCCCAACACACCGATGCCTGAGGTGCAGCTGCTGTCCAACGGCAGATATCAGGTGGTGGTCACGAACGCAGGCGGCGGGTACAGCCGCTGGAAAGACCTCTCCCTAACGCGCTGGCGCGAAGACACCACTTGCGACAACTGGGGCACGTTCTGTTATTTGCGGGACGTGGCGACTGGCAAGTATTGGTCAACTGCCTATCAGCCGACGCTCAAACGGGCAGACACGTACGAAGCAATCTTCACGGACGCGCGGGCTGAGTTTCGTCGTCGCGACTTTGACTATGATACGCATACTGAGATCGTTGTCTCACCAGAGGATGACATTGAACTGCGCCGAACCCGCATTACCAACTCCGCCAGAACGCGCAGGACAATTGACGTCACCAGTTATGCTGAAGTCGTCGTCGCACCCTCTGCCTCTGACTCCCTGCATCCGGCTTTCAGCAATCTTTTTGTTCAGACTGAGATCATTCGCGGTCAGCGCGCCATCCTCTGCACCCGCCGGCCCCGCTCGATTGAAGAACATCCCCCATGGATGTTCCACCTTATGACCGCTCACGGCGCGGAAATCGCAGAGGTTTCCTATGAGACTGACCGCTTGAAGTTCATCGGACGGGGAAGGACTGTCGCCAACCCGGCAGCCATGAGCGGCCGGTCGACGCTCTCAGGGGCGCTCTCGGGCAATGAGGGTTCGGTGCTGGATCCGATTGTTGCAATCAGATACCGGATCACGCTTGAACCCGAGGCGTCGGCAACGATCGACATAGTCTCCGGCATCGGAGAGACCCGTGATGTTTGTATGGGCCTTGTTGAGAAATACCAGGACCGGCGATTTGCTGACCGCGTCTTCGATCTGGCATGGACGCACAGCCAGGTGCTCCTGCGGCAGCTCAATATTACGGAGTCAGACGCGCAGCTTTACGGACGTCTTGCCGGATCAATAATTTACGCCAATTCCTCGCTGCGGGCCGACGCCGATATTCTCAAGAAAAACCACCGCGGGCAATCCGGTCTCTGGGGATACGCCATTTCCGGGGACCTGCCGATCGTGCTGCTAAGGATCGAGGATCCGGCCAATATCGACCTGGTGCGGCAGCTCGTCCAGGCTCATGCATACTGGCGCTTAAAAGGACTTACCGTTGACCTGGTTATCTGGAATGAAGACCACGCGGGGTACCGGCAGCTTCTTCAGGACCAGATCATGGGTCTCATTGCAGCAGGTCTTGAAGCCAACGTCACTGATCGGCCGGGCGGCATTTTCGTAAGACTCGCTGAGCAGATATCGAACGAAGACCGCATTCTGCTTCAAACAGTAGCCCGCATCATCATCAGCGACAAGCGGGGAGCACTGGCAGACCAGATCAGCCGCCCGGGTCTTGCGAAGACAGCAGTACCCCGCCTCAAGACAACCCGGTCGCCGCGCATTGAAACTTCCCCTGCTGTGGCGATGCCCCGCCGCGATCTGATCTTTTTCAACGATCTGGGAGGCTTCAGCCCTGACGGACGCGAGTACATCATGACGACGACGCTGGGGCAGGTGACGCCAGCGCCATGGGTGAATGTGTTGGCAAACCCGAACTTCGGGACGGTTATTTCAGAGAGCGGAAGCGCCTATACCTGGAGCGAGAATGCCCACGAATTCCGTCTCACACCCTGGGGTAATGACCCGGTCTGCGATGCCGGCGGAGAAGCGTTTTATATTCGTGATGAGGAGAGCGGTCTTTTCTGGTCCCCGTCGCCGCTGCCCAGCCGCGGCCTCACGCCTTACACCAGTCGTCATGGTTTCGGGTACAGCGTCTTTGAACACACAGAGGACGGCATCAGTTCCGAGATGTGGGTTTACGTTGCCATAGACGCATCGATCAAGTTCACGGTTCTGAAAGTGAAGAACGAGTCAGGCCGGTCCCGCCGTCTCTCCGCCACAGGGTATGTTGAATGGGTAATGGGCGATCTGCAGCCAAAAACAAGGATGCACGTAATCACTAAAGTTGACCTGAACACCGGTGCGCTCTTTGCGCTGAACCCCTATAACACCGAGTTCGCTGACCGGACTGCTTTCTTCGATCTGGCTGATACAGGCCGGACCGTAAGCGGAGACAGGACCGAGTTCCTCGGCCGCAACGGCATGCTTCGAAGCCCGGAGGCCATGTCCCTGTCGCGGCTTTCGGGAAAAGTAGGGGCCGGTTTCGACCCTTGCGCCGCTATCCAACTCCCCTTTGATCTGGCAGACGGACAGGAGCGTGAGTTCATCTTCATGCTCGGCGCAGGACGAAACGGTGATGAAGCCGGCAAACTGGTGCGGCGTTTCCGCGGACCTGCTGCCGCCCGCAGGGCTCTCGAAGCGGTTTGGCAATACTGGAACCACACCCTCGGCGCGGTGCAAGTGGAAACACCTGACCGGTCTGTCAATGTAATAGCCAATGGCTGGCTCTTATACCAGACCCTGGCCTCTCGTCTCTGGGCACGCTCCGGATACTACCAGTCCGGCGGAGCCTTCGGTTTCCGCGACCAGTTGCAGGACGCAATGGCTCTGATTCATACAGAACCACGCCTGGTTCGCAGCCAACTCCTCCTCTGCGCAGCCCATCAGTTCAAAGAGGGAGATGTCCAGCATTGGTGGCATCCCCCCTCGGGTCGCGGCGTGCGTACACACTGTTCCGACGACTTCCTCTGGCTGCCGCTGGCTGCTTCCCGCTATGTTCTGACCACCGGAGACACCGGCATATTAGATGAACCCGTCCGCTTCATCGAGGGCAGACCGGTAGGATCTGAGATGGACTCGTATTACGATCTTCCCCACGCGTCTGACGAAATAGCACCTCTTTACGAACACTGCGTGCAAGCCGTATTGCATGGTATCAGGCTCGGTGAACACGGTCTGCCTCTTATCGGCTCGGGTGATTGGAACGACGGCATGAACCTCGTAGGAGAACACGGTAAGGGCGAAAGCGTTTGGCTCGGGTTCTTCCTGTATACCGTATTAATGGAGTTCTGCGAGATCGCTCGTCTGCGCAATGATCTGCCCTTTGTCGATCAATGTCTGGAGAAAGCACAGCAGCTGCGCAGTAATATCGAGGAGAATGGCTGGGACGGGGAGTGGTACCGCCGCGCATACTTTGATAACGGCTCGCTGCTCGGCTCTTCCGGCAATACCGAATGCCGGATCGATTCGATAGCGCAGAGCTGGTCAGTCCTGTCAGGAGCCGGGGATGCCGTTCGTTCGAAAACAGCCATGGAATCCCTGGACAAGCTGCTCGTGCGGCGTGCCGTTAACCTGGTCCAGCTCCTGGACCCGCCTTTTGATAAATCGGATCTGAATCCCGGCTATATTAAGGGATATGTCCCGGGTGTCCGGGAAAATGGCGGCCAATACACTCACGCGGCTATCTGGGCGGCTATGGCTTTTGCTGCCCTCGGTGACAGCAGCCGCGCATGGGAACTGATTACCATGATCAACCCGATAAACCATGGGAGCTCTTTCGATAAGATCGCAACGTACAAAGTCGAACCGTATGTTGTCGCTGCAGATGTATATGCAGTCTCTCCGCACGTTGGCCGCGGCGGATGGTCTTGGTACACGGGATCAGCCGCCTGGATGTACCGGCTGATCCTTGAATCACTCCTCGGACTCAGTCTTGAGGTAGACAAACTGCGTTTCACTCCGTGTCTGCCCAGTGATTGGCAATCGTTCAAAGTGCATTACCGATACAGGGAAACCGTTTATCACATCACCGTGCTCCAATTGAAAGACAGCAGTGCAGCCAGTGTAGTTGTCGATGGCATAGAGCAATCCGACAATGCAATTCCGCTTGTTGATGACCGGCAGGAGCATGCGGTTGAGGTGAGGATACCGGCGAATAAAGAGATGGGAAGGCTGCCTGTCTGACCTGAGGCCGCTATTTCCTTTTTCTGTCCCCCGGATCTTTCCGGGCAGTGGCAGTGATGATGAAATTCTCCGGTTCAAGGTCAGGATTTTTCTCAAGCTCCTCGACAAAGATCGCGATCGCTTTTTTCATGTAGTCCGCAAAGTGAACGCGTCCCGGTAATGCCTGGATCCTCTGTCGTGTATCTTCGTCGATTGAAGCAGTATACTTTGCCATAGATGTCCCTCCGTTTCTCTCACTGTATTATACCCGAATCATTGCACTGTCACACTGCAAACTATGGGACAGTATGCCCTCTCTTGCAGGGGCCAATATTCTGTGCTACTCTGCTGTTATGGCACGCAAATTAAGAAAGGAGGAAATAGTATGAATGAAGACAGCAAGTGCCCGGTAACAGGTAAATCCGGCAGGACCTCTGCAGGAAGAGGTACATCGAACCGCGATTGGTGGCCGAACCAGCTGAACCTGGGCATCCTTCACCAGCACGCCCCCAAGTCCAATCCCTTGGGTCCAGAATTCAACTATGCCAAAGAGTTCAAGAAGCTCAATCTGGCAGCCCTGAAGAAGGACCTTTCCAAATTGATGACCGACTCGCAGGACTGGTGGCCGGCCGACTGGGGCCACTACGGCGGCCTCTTCATTCGCATGGCCTGGCACAGCGCAGGCACGTACCGCACTGGTGATGGACGTGGCGGCGGCGGTACCGGCAACCAGCGTTTTGCGCCAATCAACAGCTGGCCCGACAATGGCAACCTGGACAAGGCGCGCCGCCTGCTCTGGCCGATCAAAAGGAAATACGGCAACAGGATCTCCTGGGCCGACCTGATGATCTTGGCCGGCAACGTGGCCCTGGAGTCCATGGGCTTCAAGACCTTCGGTTTCGGGGGTGGCCGCGCGGACATCTGGCAGCCTGAGGAAGACATCTACTGGGGCTCTGAGGACAAGTGGCTGGCTGACAAGCGCTACAGCGTCGACCGCACGCTGGAGAACCCGCTGGCTGCTGTACAGATGGGCCTGATCTATGTGAACCCAGAAGGACCGAACGGCAACCCCGACCCCGTGGCTTCGGGCCGCGATGTGCGCGAGACCTTCGGCCGCATGGGCATGAACGATGAAGAGACCGTGGCCCTCGTGGCCGGCGGCCACACCTTCGGCAAGGCACACGGCGCGGGTGACCCGAAACTGGTAGGCCCCGAGCCTGAGGCAGCCCCTCTGGAAGAAATGGGTCTAGGCTGGAAGAACAGCTTCGGCATTGGCAAGGGCGAGCATACCACCACCAGCGGCATCGAGGGCGCATGGAAACCCAACCCCACGAAATGGGATAACGGGTACCTCGACATGCTGTTTGGGTACGAGTGGGAGCTGTCCAAGAGCCCGGCCGGCGCCCAGCAATGGCATGCAAAGGACGTGAAGCCGAAGCACATGATCCCGGACGCCCATGACCCATCGAAGAAGCACCGACCCATGATGACCACGGCAGACCTGTCGCTCCGCTTCGACCCGATCTACGAGCCCATCGCTCGCCGCTTCCACAAGAACCCGAAGGCCCTGGCCGACGCCTTCGCCCGAGCCTGGTTCAAGCTAACCCACCGCGACATGGGTCCCAAGGCCCGTTACCTCGGCCCTGAAGTACCGGCCGAAGACCTGCTCTGGCAGGATCCGATCCCTGCTGTTAAATATAAATTAATCAATAAAAAGGAGATTGCCGCCCTCAAGAAGAAGGTCTTGGGATCCGGCCTCTCAGTGGCGGAGCTGGTCTCCACTGCCTGGGCCTCGGCCTCAACCTTCCGCGGCTCGGACAAGCGCGGCGGCGCCAACGGCGGCCGCATCCGTCTGGCGCCGCAGAAGGACTGGGAAGTGAACCAGCCCGCGCAACTGGCCAGGGTGCTTAAGACCCTGGAAAGCATCCAGCGCTCGTTCAACCGCGCCCAGTCCGACGGCAAGAAGGTTTCCATGGCTGATATAATCGTGTTGGCCGGCTGTGCAGCAATCGAGGCGGCAGCCAAGGCTGCCGGCCGCGCAATGGAAGTGCCCTTCACCCCGGGCCGCACTGACGCCTCGCAGGCCCAGACCGATCTAAAATTGTTCAGCGTGCTGAAGCCCGAGGCAGACGGTTTCCGCAATTACCAGAAGAAGGCCTTCACCGTTTCTGCTGAAGAGATGCTAGTGGATAAGGCACACCTCCTGACT
The DNA here is from genome assembly GCA_964461065.1 of uncultured Nitrospiraceae bacterium. Lineage (GTDB taxonomy): Bacteria > Nitrospirota > Thermodesulfovibrionia > Thermodesulfovibrionales > UBA6898 > UBA6898. Next base: position 77,390 of record CAYWRK010000009.1, on the reverse strand, counting down.
CTGGGCGCGCCCGAGATGACGGTGCTCGTCGGCGGCCTGCGCGTGCTGGGTGCCAACGCAGATCAATCGCAACATGGCGTTTTCACGAAACAGCCCGGGACGCTGACCAACGACTTCTTCGTGAACCTGCTCGACATGGACCTTGAGTGGAAGCCCAGAGCCGATGCCCGGGGCACCTTCGAAGGCCGCGACCGCAAGACAGGCAGCCTCAAGTGGACCGCTACCCGAGTTGACCTTGTGTTCGGCTCCAACTCGCAGCTGCGAGCCCTGGCCGAGGTCTATGCGCAGGACGACGCAAAGGAAAAGTTCGTGCGTGACTTCGTCGCAGCCTGGAACAAGGTCATGAACCTGGATCGCTTCGACCTTATCTGATCGAAGTCTCATTCGTGCTGCGTGGTATATACAAAGCGTAAGCGTTCAAATCAACAAAGGAGGAAAACAGATGAAACAGTCAGTATTTACTGCAGTTATTATCGTAGTACTTTTGGTGGCATTCCCGGTATTTGCCACAGACGTAGTGCTAACCATGAACCTGGTCAATGAACAGGGTATCGGTAAAAGCATCGGCACGATAACGATAACCGAAGGACCAAAGGGTCTGGTCCTCACCCCAAAGCTCACTGATCTGACGCCAGGACTCCATGGGTTCCATGTTCACCAGAACCCCGACTGCGGAGCTGGCACAAAGGACGGCAAGCAGGTTCCAGGCCTTGCAGCAGGAGGTCACTATGATCCAGCAGGGTCAGGTAAGCACGAGGGCCATGAGGGCAAGGGACATCTCGGCGATCTCCCTGCACTCACAGTCGGGACTGACGGCACAGCATCAACTGCCGTGGCTGCTCCGCGGCTCAAGATGGCAGATGTCATGGGACGCTCGCTCATGATCCATGCCGGCGGGGACAATTACTCTGACCAGCCGGCTGCTTTGGGTGGCGGCGGAGCGCGTGTTGCATGTGGTGTGATTAAATAAGAACAAGCGATTAATAGAGCTCCCTCCCTTGATCGGGAGGGAGCATGCTTTAGATGTCTGCATACAACAGCTCTGCTTTCTCGCCTCGCCATTCAATAAGTTGACGACCCAAGAACCGTAAACGTAAAATAGAGCATGATAGCAATTGTTGATTACGGCATGGGCAATCTCAGAAGTGTTGAAAAGGGCTTCCAGAAGGTTGGTGTAAACGCAACGGTAACATCAAATCCGCAGGTGATTGATGATGCAGAGGCAGTTGTTTTGCCGGGTGTCGGCGCCTTCAGAGACTGCATCAGAAATCTTACAGACCTGTCGCTTACCGAGACCGTTATCAGGTCCATACAGAAGGGCAAACCCTATCTCGGTATCTGCCTTGGCCTGCAGGTGCTTTTCAGCGAATCAGAGGAGTTTGGAACCTGCAAAGGGCTCGATGTATTCAGGGGAAAGGTGGTACGGTTCGGCACAGGCATGAAGGTGCCGCATATGGGCTGGAACACGGTTAACCTGAATAAAAGACCTCCGATATTCTGCAGTATCGATGACAATTCCTATTTCTATTTCGTGCATTCCTTTTATGTTGTTCCTGAGGATAAGACCATTGTCAGCGGGACCACCGACTATAACGGCAGCTTCACCTCCATGATCTGGAAAGACAATGTCTTTGCAACTCAGTTCCACCCGGAGAAAAGCCAGGAGCTTGGCCTCAGGATCTTGAAGGGTTTCGGAGAGTTTGCAGCTAAGGCCTGATATCACCGCTCTCCGTCCTCATGATATTCCCCCGTTTTTTTGTTGTAATCAAATACCCTGTATGATACTGTTTTTAGAAATATATATTCATGGGGGTAACAATGGAACAGAAGGGTTTTGACTTCGCAGCAATTCCACAGACAGCGATCCGGGTGATCACGCAGCCAGGAGCCTTTTTCAGGGAGATGCCGAAAACAGGGGGATTTGTCGAGCCTCTTATCTTCATGGTAGTAATCGGTGTTGTAAGCGGCCTTATTCAGGCTGTGCTCAGCCTTCTTCATCTGACCGCTGTCGGCAGCGCCATAGCCGGTATCACCGCAATCGTGATGATGCCGGTTGCCGTGCTTATCGGCGGCTTTATCGGTGCAGGCATAGCCTTTGTGATCTGGAAGCTTATGGGCTCGCAGGAGAACTACGAAACAGCATACCGCTGCTGCGCGTATGCATCAGCTATCTCTCCGATCACCACGGTCATCGGCATTCTCCCGTATCTAGGTTCGATCATCGGTATCCTGATCGGCACATACTACATCGTCATGGCAAGCGTTGAAGTGCACAAGATACCCGCAAGAAAGGCATGGACCGTTTTCGGTGCTATCGCCGCAGTATTTATTCTCCTCAGTCTGAGCGGCCAGTTTGCAGCACGGAAAATGTCCGGCAATGCAGAACGCTTCAGAAAAGAGATGGAAGAGACCAGCAGGGAGATGCAGAAAAGTGCTGAGCAGTCGAGAAAGGCTGCCGAAGAGATGGGAAAGGCTGCACAGAGACAGTCACAGGAATCCCAGGAAGAGATGAAGAAGCAGATGCAGCAGCAGACCGAGGAGATGAAAAAAGCAACAGAAGAGATGAAAAAACAGCTCGAGGATATGCAGAAAAAACAGAAACACTGACGGCTCTTATTCCACCATAACAATAGGCTCTGCATTCTTGCAGGGCCTTTTTTATTCGTATCTCAGGGCCTCAATAGGATCAAGCAGTGATGCCTTATATGCCGGATAAAAACCGAAGAAGATACCGACCAGGCCTGAGAAACCAAAAGAGAGCAGGACAGAGAAAGGCGATACAACAATAGACCAGCCTGCGAGATTCGAGAGCACCTTTGATACGGTAATGCCGATGATGATGCCTATGACACCACCGATCATCGAAAGGGTCAATGCCTCGATAATAAACTGCAGCCGTATGTCCCAAGTCTTGGCGCCGACCGCCATCCTGATGCCAATCTCCCGTGTCCTCTCAGTAACAGAGACAAGCATGATGTTCATAATGCCGATACCGCCGACAACAAGCGAAACCGAGGCAATTGCGCCTAACAGAATAGTCATCACCTTTGTTGACTGCTCTGCGGTCTGCAGTATCTGGGTGAGATTTCTGACCGTAAAATCATTCTCCTGTTTTGCGCTCAGTCTGTGGCGCTGACGCAGCAGATCCGTGATCTCCTTTTCCGCTTTTGCAAGGTCTTCTGCTGATCGTGCCTTCACCGTCATGAGGCGGATGCTTCCGGGGAAAGAGGTGCCGAAAAGTTTCTTCTGCGCAGTCGTGATCGGAATGAAGATGGTATCGTCCTGGTCCTGCCCATTGGGCGACTGACCCTTTGCCTCAAGCACGCCCGCAACCGTAAAGGGGATCTTCTTGATGCGGATCACCTGACCCAAAGGATCGATGCTGCCGAAAAGGTTATCCACAATAGTCTGCCCGATCAGGCAGACCTTTGTGGCGCTCTTCACATCATCTTCCGTGAACGATCTTCCTGATGACAAACTCCATTCACGCACAATGAGCATGTTCGGCGATGTGCCGGTCACACTGGTTGACCAGTTCTGGTTTCCATATACTACCTGCGCAGTTCCGCCGAGAATGGGAGCAACTGCCTGCACTGAGGGACATTCCCTCCCGACTGCATCTGCATCACCAAGCGAAAGCGTTGGCTGGGTACCAGCACCCATCCGAATGCCGCCGGAAGTGCTTGCCCCGGAGAGTACCATGATCAGATTACTCCCCATGCTGGAGATCTGCTCAGCTATCTTCTGACGCGCACCTGTGCCGACCGCAAGCATAGCGATAACCGCACCAACACCGATGATCATGCCTAACATGGTAAGCCCTGAGCGCATCTTGTTCACGCGCAATGCCCGCAGAGAAATCCTGAATGTAGAGGGGATGTTAATCATAACTGTAAGCGCTCAGCAAAAGCACAATCCAAATAGCCTATACACGCGCACGAGTCTGGGGAATTCTTTTTTGTGCCTTCTCTGCTGAAAGCTGACCACTGAAGGCTGATGGCTGATCTGTAAGTCATTTTCTGGCCTCATCACTCACAATACATCCGTCAAGGAAGCGGATGATGCGTTTGCTGTACGCAGCGATATCTGGTTCATGCGTCACCAGCATGACCGTAATATTCGCCTCAGTGTTCAGCTGCACGAAGAGATCCATAATCTCTGCGCTCGTTTTCGTATCAAGGTTTCCGGTAGGTTCGTCAGCAAAAATAATCGGCGCATTGTTCACCAAAGCTCTGGCAATGGCAACACGCTGCTGCTGGCCGCCAGAAAGCTGATTGGGATGGTGGTGTTCCCTTCCTTCAAGCCCGACCTTTCTGAGCGCTGTCATGGCCTTCTGTTTGCGCTCCTCAGCAGATACGCCGTTATACAGAAGCGGCAGTTCAACATTTTCTATTGCTGCTGTCCTCGAAAGCAGATTGAACCCCTGGAACACAAATCCGATCTTCCTGTTTCGTATCTCAGCCCGCTCGTCCCTGGACAAGCCGCCCACATCAACCCCGCTCAGCAGATAATTCCCGGTTGTCGGCTTGTCCAGGCAGCCGAGGATATTCATAAGCGTTGACTTTCCTGATCCAGACGGCCCCATAACCGCAATGAACTCACCCTCTTCGATTGTCAGGGTTGTAGGACAGAGCGCCTTCACCTCGAGTTCTCCGAAGGTATATGTTTTGCTGATACCCTGTGCATCGATCAAACTCATATCAGAACATTTTCGGTGCAGCAGCAGCCGGCTTTTCATTCGCCTTGCCAATAGATTCGACAATCACTTCCTGGTCTTCCTTCAGATCATTCGAAAGAAGTTCGCTGTGCATACCGTCGCTGATTCCTATGGTGACTGCAATACGCTTTGGCGCGTTATTCTCGAGTACCCATACGCCCGGCCCTCTCTGCTGTTTGGGAGCCCGCGTCTTATCCGGCTTGCCGGGGCTGAAACGCAGCGCTGCCTTTGGCAGTTTCAGCACATTGCCATGTGTAGATGTAATGATCGAAACATTGGCGGTCATCCCGGGCTTGAGCTTGAGATCAGGATTGGAGACTTTTACCACAACATCATAGGTGACAACATTCTGGACAGATATCGGCGCGTTCCGCACCTGAAAGACCTTGCCCTTAAACGTAGTCTCAGGATAAGCATCAACCGTAAAATCAACGTCCATATCGGTCTTAACCTTTCCTATGTCAGCCTCGTCCACATTCGTATTTATCTGCATCTTGGTAAGATCCTGGGCTATAGTGAAAAGCGTGGGAGTCTGGAAACTTGCCGCAACAGTTTGGCCTACATCCACATTCCGCGAGACAACAATGCCATCAACCGGAGAGATGATCCTCGTGTACCGCATATTGGTCTCTGCTGTCTTGAGCGTTGCAGCCGACTGCGCGACCTGCGCTTTTGATGCTGTCACTTGTGCTTTAGCATTGAGAAAGTTCGTCTCTGCGGTATCGAGGTCGCTTCTGGAAATAAGATTCCTTGTAAACAGCTCTTTTACCCTGTTCATGGATCTTTGGGAGTCTGTAAGCGAAGCCTCTGATTTTTCCAGGTTCGCCTTTGCCAGCAAAAGCCCTGCATTTGCCAGTTCCACCTGGGCCTCAACCGTTGCAGGATCTATCTGTGCGATGACCTGGTTCTTTTTTACTGCGGAATTAAAGTCAACAAAGATTTCCTTTACAGTGCCGGAGACCTGCGTGCCGACAAGAACTGTGGTGACCGCATTGACTGTGCCAGATGCCGTCACCGTGGACGTAATGTCCCCCTTGACCACCTTCTCGGTCCGGTATTTCAGATCGTTTCCTTTGCTGTTCCGCCAAAAAAAGCCGGCAACTGCTAAAACGGCCACTACAGCAATGACGGCAATTATTTTTTTCATCTAACCTCCGGGTAATCAGGAATCTGTATTTCAGAGTTAAACAATTGTTATGCTCAATAGTCACTTCTGCGCATAGTTCATCAGTTAGTCGTAAAAGGCAGTCATTTCATCGCCTTAATGCGGGGTTGCTCCTGCGTCTTGCTCTGGGGATTTAACGTCCGCAAAAATGTGGTAGCCGGTGGGGGACCGGCTACCTTAGGAGGGGTTTTGCTAAGGGTTTTTGCCCTTGAAAATATCATATACCTAAATAATGAAGCTTATATGAATTAATTATTAAATTTATTTCAGAATTATGCATTATCTGCTCCCCATGGCTTTTTCGAGGCTGGCAGCCGCAATTTTGTAATCATAAAGAGCCTGGATATGCGCTGCTTTTGCATTACTCAGTGCAACTTCTGCATCAGTCACCTCAATGGGATTCCCCACTCCTGCTGCATAACGGCCAGTGGCAATCTCATGGTTTTCTTTGGCCTGGCGCACCGTGAGTTCGGCAGTGACAATCCGCTCTTCTGATTCATTAAGACTGAGATAATTCTGCTGCACCTCAAGAAGTACGTTCTGGCGCAAAGCCTCCTCGTTCGCTGTAAGAATGACCAGGTTCGCCTTTGCCTCTGAAACCTGATTCTTGGTAAGAAACCCGCTGAAGATAGGGATTGAGAGCGAAATGCCCGTGTTCCAGCCCCCATCGCGGGTATCAGACCTTTCACCTGACCATGACCAGGATGCATTGCCGGTCAGTATCGGAAAATAGCCTGTCTTAGCAACATAAATAGCTTTTTCAGCAGCAATACGCCGGGCAGTGAGCGCCTTAAGTTCAGGTCTGTTCTCATAAGCCCTCTTCACTACATCCTCAATCCCAGCTCCGTATTTTACAAAAGAAAGGTTGTCCTCAATGGCATACTCCGGAGCATCAGGAACACCCATGGCATTGTTAAGGGATACGATAGTGAGTCGAACGGCATTCTCTGCGCGGATAAGGTTCAGCCTTGCATTGCTCAGATCAACCTCTGCTTTTGTGACATCAAACTTCGGTTTTGTGCCGACCTCGTAAAAAGCCTTTGCCTGTTCAAGGTGCTGTTTAAACTGACTCACCGTCTCCTCGGCAACAACTCTGTTCCTTCTCGCCCGTAAGTGATTAAAATACGCCTGCTTCACGTTCAGGATGATCTGCTCCTCCGTATTTTCGAGATCAGCCTTTGACGCCTCTATGTTCTGCTTCTGAATACCCACATTCGTCCAGGTTCTGCCAAAATCGAAAATGGTCTGCTTTGCAGCAGCACCGGCAGAATACTGGTCAAAGGAGTGTAACGTGGAGAACCCTGAACTAAGCGAAGAACTCCCTGACGAAGCAGAAGCAGGCTTGACCCGGCTGTACCCTGCCGTTGCGTCCAGGGTCGGCCAGTAACCAGCCTGAGCCTGTCCTTTCTTCGCCTCGCTGACAGCAACCGAGCCCTGACCAGCAAGCACATTAGGGTGCCTCTTAAGGCCAATATGGATAGCCCTTTCAAGAGTGACCAGTTCTCCTTTGCCTATGATCTCCTCAGCGTATGCAGCGGGAGCAAAAGAAAAAGCCATCATCACCAACAAGAGAATTATTCTTTTCATATAGTATTCCTCCGATTATAAACATTCATAATTAACCTATTATACACCTTCAGTCAGGCCTGCGTTGTGCCCTGCTTCTGCCTGTGCAAATTGTTTCTGAAGCGATCTTTTACCCATTCCTGCATCCTGTCCATGTAGTAATAGACAACCGGAGTTATATACAGTGTCAGAAGCTGCGAGACGAGCAGCCCTCCCACGACTGCGAGACCAAGAGAGCGACGCGATTCTGCTCCTGCGCCGAACCCGATCGCAATGGGAAGCGTGCCCATAAGCGCTGCCATGGTGGTCATCATGATCGGACGAAAACGGACAATAGCTCCCTGATAAATTGCGTCAAGCGGTTTGAGGCCTTCGCGCCGCTGCGCATCAAGGGCAAAATCGATCATCATGATAGCATTCTTCTTCACAATGCCGACCAGCATAATGATGCCGACAAAGGCATACAAGTTCAGGTCCTTGCCAAAGAGCATCAGGGTGATCAGCGCACCGAATCCGGCAGACGGCAGGCCCGAAAGAATGGTGAGCGGATGGATATAGCTTTCGTACAATATGCCAAGCACAATGTAGATGACCACAATCGCCAGGATAAGGAGCAGTGCGAGCCCTTTGGCGGAGGCCTGATAAACCTGAGCTGTACCCTGGAATCCCGTAGTGATCGAAGCAGGCAAAGCCATTGCCTCCTTTTCAACTGCCGCCACAGCATCGCCCAGCGGCGCGCCCGGCTTCAGATTAAAAGAGATCGTGACAGCAGTAATCTGTCCCTGATGGTTGACAGACAGGGGACCGAGCCCTTTATTGAGCACTGCCAAAGAAGAAAGCGGCACTAATTGCCCCGTGTTTGCGCGAACATAAAGCATACCCAGTGCAGAGGGGTCCAATTGGTACTGCGGCTGTAGTTCCATAATCACCCTATACTGGTTCGACGGCGAGTATATCGTAGAGACCTGACGTGCACCGTAAGCAGAATAGAGCGCCTCTTCGATATGCTGTGCTGTGATGCCTAACGATGAAGCCCGGTCCCGGTCTATGTCGAGCGTAACCTGCGGGTTCTTTATCTGCAGATCACTCGTAACATCCTGCAGCATCGGCAGGCTGCGCAGTTTTCCTTCAAAGGCTGCTGCACTTTTATAAAGGTCGTCCGTCTCCGGACTCTGCAGCACGAACTGGTACTGGGCCTTGGACAGGGTAGCCTCCAGACGGATAGGAGGAGGGTTCTGCATGAACATCATGATTCCCGGCACAGCCATCACCTTAGGTCTGAGCTGCTGGATAATCTGGTCTGCATTGAGTTTGCGCTCATGACGGGGTTTGAGCTTCATGAACATAAACCCGCTGTTTGAGCCAACCCGTGAGCCGCTGGCACCGACAGAAGACATGAATGCCTCAATATTAGGATCCTGGAGCACAATTGCTGCAAGTGCCTGCTGATGCCTCTTCATCTCATCGAAGGATACGCCCTGAGCACCTTCAGTCTGGGCAAAGATCGCGCCGATGTCGTCTGAGGGCAAAAGTCCTGTCGGCATCTTTGTAAAGATCCAGGCTGTCAGAACAGTCATGATCATGGTCACTGCCATGACTGTCCTGCGGAAAACGAGCACGCGTTTGAGTGTTCTTTCATACAGATTGCGCAGACCATCAAAGAACCGCTCCATACTGTTGTAGAGCCGGCCGTGTTTCAACTCTGCGTGCGGCTTGAGAAAACGGCTCGCAAGCATGGGGGTCAAGGTCAGGGAAACAACGCCTGAGATCAAAACAGCCACGGTAATGGTAACCGCAAACTCGTGAAGCATGCGGCCCATCATCCCGGCCATAAAAAGAACAGGAATAAAGACCGCAACAAGAGATATGGTCATCGAGATGATTGTAAATCCGATCTCTCGGGACCCTTTCAGGGCAGCCTCCATCGGCTTTTCTCCGTGCTCCATGTGGCGGACAATGTTTTCGAGCATCACAATCGCGTCGTCCACCACGAATCCGACCGAAAGGGTAAGCGCCATGAGCGTTATATTGTTGACCGAAAAACCGAGATTATACATGGCAGCAAATGTGCCTATGATCGAAAGCGGCAAAGCCAGGCTCGGAATGATCGTGGCAGACAGATTGCGCAGGAAGAGAAAGATAACCAGAATCACCAGGCCAATGGTCAGCACCAAGGTGAACTTGACGTCTGTTACTGACTCGCGGATCGTTTCCGAGCGGTCAAAGAGAACATTGAGATCAACCGATGCAGGCAGCTGGCTCCGGAAGATCGGGACCTGCTTCCTGACACTGTCAACAACTTCAATAGTATTCGTGCCGGGCTGGCGCTGAATGGCCATAACAATGGCACGCGTTGACTTTCCTGCTGCGTTGTACCAGGCAGCGATCTTGTCGTTTTCGACGCTGTCGATCACGGTTCCGAGATCCTGAAGCCGCACAGGAGAGCCGTTGCGGTAAGCAACAATAACCGGCTTGAATGCCTCTGCATTGTACAACTGACCTGTAGCCTGGATCGTAAAGGCCTGTTTGTCGCCCTGCAATCCGCCGGTCGGCAGATTCACGTTTGATCGGCCGAGCGCTGCGGATACTTCATCAATGCCGATCTTCCTGTTTGCCAAGGCCTGAGGATCAAGCTGTACCCTCACCGCATATTTCTGCGAACCAAAGACCTGCACCTGTGCCACACCGCTGATTATCGAAATGCGCGGCGCAATGATCGTGTCAGCGTACTCGTTCACCTCTGAAAGCGGAAGCGTCTGCGAACTCAGCGCAAGATAGATAACAGGCTGGTCAGCCGGATTGACCTTCTGATATGACGGCGGGCTCGGCATGTCCTGGGGCAGCTGGCGTGCTGCCTTTGAGATGGCGGCCTGCACATCCTGGGCTGCAGCGTCAATGTCGCGCTCCAGGGCAAACTTGAGCGTAATAATGGATATGCCCTGACCGTTGGTCGAGTTCATCGAGTCCAGACCGGCAATGGTCGAGAACTGCCGCTCCAAAGGAGTCGCAACCGCACTTGCCATGGTCTCCGGACTGGCACCAGGCAGGTCTGACCTTACCTGTATGGTAGGAAAGTCAATGCTCGGCAGGTCATTGACCGGCAACGCACGGTAAGCAAACAGTCCGAAGATCATGACTGCCAGCATCACGAGGCTGGTCATGATCGGCCGTTTTATGAAGAGCTCGGAAAGATTCATTTCGCTATTTCCCCTGACTTCTTCTCCTCTTTCTCTCCCTGTCCCTTTACCTTAACCTTATCTTCTGCTTTCTGTTTTTGCTTTTCCTCGGCCTTAACCTCAACCTTGACCTTATCCTTTTGCTCTATGCCCCTTGCCCCTTGCCCCTTATTGTCTGACCCTTGCTGCTCTGTTTTAATCTCCACCTTTGCTCCTGGTGTAAGTCTGAGTTGTCCGTCAGTCACCACCCTCTCACCTGAAGTTAGGCCGCTCTCAATAATTGACTCCTCACCGAACGTTCTGCTCATCGAAACCGGCCGGGCCTCCACGGTTGCATCTTCCTTGACAACAAACACAAACGGGCCTTTCTGACCGGTCTGCACCGCTTGAGTCGGAACAACAACCGCATTGTTCTGGGTCGTAAGGGTCAGAATAACATTTACGAACTGACCGGGCCAGAGCTTTCTGTCACTATTGGCAAAGCTCCCCTTTAGTTTTATCGTTCCGGTTGCCATATCAACCGCGTTTTCGATAAAGGTGAGCCTCCCCTGCACTGGGTTCTTGTCGTCCTTGGACAGAAGTGCCTGCACATTAAGTGCGCCTCCGGCCATGTATTTCTTGATCTCGGGAAGCGCTTTTTCAGGAACAGCAAAGCTCACATTTACCGGCTGTATCTGGTTGATCGTTACCATAGCTGTGTCAGCATTCGCCTTGATGAGATTGCCTTCGTACACGACAAGGCTGCCGGTCCTCCCTGTGAAAGGGGAACGAATAGAACAGTACATTAGCTGCAGATGCGCATTTTCTACCTGTGCCTTTGAAGATTGGGCAACAGCCTGAAGCGCAGCTGCGTTCGTTTTGACCTGTTCATACTGGGTCTCGGAAACATATCCCTTCTTCACCAGCTCCGCATACCGCCGCTCTTCTGCACGGGCATTCTCATACTGCGCACGGTCCCGGGCAAGGATCGCTTCAGCCTGCCTGAGTGCTGCCTCATAGGGCCGAGGATCAATGGTAAAGAGCAGTTCACCCTTCTTCACGTCCTGACCTTCTGAAAAGTGAATCTTCATCAGGGTCCCGCCCACCTGCGCCTTGACCGCAACGGTTGAAGAGGCCTCAACATTACCGATTGCGCTGACCTGCAGCGGCACTGCCTTCTGCGCTGCAATACCGATCGTGACCGGAACAGCCGGTTTCGCCACCGGCGCTTCCTTCTTTTTACAGGAGACAGCAGCGAACAAAAGCGTAAAGACGGCAGCCACGAGGAGCGTGGATGAGATACGTTTTAAACTATTAACCATTGTTTTGACTCCTTATCCCGTTGAGAATAAATTCATTAAGGGATCTGCCATATCCCTTCGGCTTTCTAATATCGCCTGTCAGATACCCGAGAATCGCACCTCTGAGCGTCACCAGGATGATCAGTGCTGTGCCTGAGCAGTCCATGGAGCGCAATGTTCCACTCTGCATCCCCTTTTTAAGGATATCAGTAATAATACTGTGTTGCGCCCTAAAAAAAGAATCCCTGATCGGCCGCTTGAACTCAAGGTCATATTCCTTAATGCCGGTGGAGAGCATTTTTGTCTTTGTTACTGCAAGCTCCATGTACAAATCAATCAGCTTTCGGAGGGCTGTTTCAGGCCCTTCTGTTCTGAGAGCCTCGACGCGGGCCAGAAACTCATCCATCTGATTTTTCATAAGGCCGGTATAAAGCTCCTGCTTGTTGGGAAAATAGAGATAGATGCCGCCTATGCTGATCTGCGCGCGTTTAGCCACCTCGCGGATCGAGGCCTTTTCATATCCGCGCTCCGCAAAAACATTACAGGCAGCCCTGAGGATATTCTGCTTTGACTCAACTCCGGTGCGCCGTTTCATGATACTCCTTATAACCTTACCGGACATGCCCTGCCGCCTCAGCTTCGAACCGATTCAAGTGATGCTCAGACAGATAGCTCGCTGCCTGATAATAACTGACCGCCTCAGTCAGAAGCTCCTGATCGGTCCCTGTTTCCTTCTGCTGCTTTGTTTGCCTATCATACTCGTAATAACGATTTACTCTCTTTAGATTCAGTACAACAAGCCGGCTATTTTTTACATAGCCAAGCCGTTCATAGGTCCCAATGAACGCCCGTTCCTGAACAGGAGCCATGGCGAGAATATCCTTGCCAAAGAATCGGGAATTATAGCTGATGTTGAGCATCGCCATGACCGTCGGCGCAATGTCAATCTGGCTCGAAAGCCTGTCAATTGTTCTTGGTGCCAGATACGCAGGCGAATAGACAAACAGGGGAATCTCAAATTTCCTGATTGGAAGTGCACTCCTTCCCGCAGAACTTGCACAGTGGTCTGCCACAAAAATAAAGATTGTGTCACGGAACCAGGGCTTTTTCTCTGCATCCTGCAGAAATTTGCCGATAGCATAATCAGCATACTTTACTGCGCCATCCCTCCCGTTGTGAGAAGGTATGTTGATCCTTCCTGCAGGATAGGTATACGGCCTGTGGTTGGAGGTTGTCATGATCAGACCGAAAAAAGGCTTGCGCTTTTCGTATGATTTGCCGAACTCCTCTATTGATTTACGAAAAAGGTCCTCGTCGCTTACGCCCCAGGCATTTTCAAAAACAATCTCCCCCTTGCTAAAGTGCGCCCTGTCAATAGTATGGTCAACGCCGTTATGGCCGAAGAAATAGTTCATATTGTCAAAGTAACCGTATCCGCCATACAGAAACGTCGTGTCATAGCCGAGGTCTTTCATGAGTGCAGGCCAGGAATAAAGGTCCTCGTTATCCTGGCGCTTCAGCATGGACCTGCCGGGTGTTGGCGGCAGGGAAAGACTGATCGCCTCAAGCCCCCGGTCAGTCCTTGTTCCGGTTGCATGCATGTTGGTGAAGAAGACGCTTTCCCTCGCCAGCCGGTCAAGATTCGGAGTGAGACCTTTTGCATTGCCGAAAACACCAAGATATTCAGCGCTCAGGCTTTCCTCCACAACAACCACGAGATTCAGCTTTTTTTCAGGGCCAGTATTGCTGATCTTCCTCGTAATGTCATGGATATCATCGCTTAAGAACTCTGCATATTGTTCTGCAAGCAGTGATCTCACATTCTTGAAAATATCGTCATCGCGCAGAGTTGTATAGAAGGTCTCGTAGTTTATTGTGTTGTGTCTGAAGGCAGCAAACAGGGCATATATGCCGTTGGCAGCAAGTTCATTCGCATATGCGTTTGCGGATATATGAGCAAGCGGCAGACTCACGAACACGGTTGCAGTAACCGGTACGATAAAAAAGAACGCGCCCCTTTTGATTCTCTGACCGAGGCTGCTCTTCTGCACACCCGAAAAATGGAATGTCCGTTGTACGACAAACACCACGAGAGCAGAGAGGACAGCAATGCCCAGGAAGATAGGCATGACCGGATATGACTCGATGATGTTCCGCACAACCTCATGGGTATAGATAAGATAATCAACTGCAATAAAATTGAACCGCACGCCGAACTCGTCAAAGAAAATGAATTCGGAAACACTGCTGAAAAGAAGCAGATAGGCCGTCAGGAAGACTGCAATGGACATGACAATGCGGTGCAGCCTGCTGTTATAGATGCGGTCAGGGAGAAGGATAAGATAGATAACAAAAGGCAGGGCAACATATCCGGCCGTTACAAAATCGAACAAAAATCCCATGCTGTATACCTTAAGGAGCGGCAGCGGCTCGACATCAATAACGCGCAGGCTCTTCGCCATGAGCACAATTCTGGTTATCAGGGAAAGGGCGAGGAAGCTCCCAAAGAACACACCGAGAATAAGAAAACGACCCGGCTCTTTCTTACAGGGACTGCCTGCGGAATCATTCTTCTCTTGGCCCATATCCCGCGTCGTTTGATGATCCAACATCTGCTCCTTATTATTGTATTAATACAGGAACAGACTTCCTGCAGTTAAGATATGAACAACTGTTCACGTGAACACTTGTTTATTATCACTTCAACGTGACATTGAAGTCAAGGCAGCATTATGTACAGAGGATAAGAAACGTTGAACTGACAGGGATAAATTGCTATGGGTTACGATTCGGCGTAAAGAGCATCCGGCGGACTTATCGGCTCGTTCCATATATTCCTGAGCACATGCGTATAGATCATGGTCGTCTCCAGGTTCTTGTGGCCGAGAAGGCTCTGGACCTCCCTGATATTCACCCCGTTCTGGAGTGACTTTTTTTAATTGATCATTTCCTCTGCACCTGGCCTGCTGCTTATTCCGGTTATTGAAAGCTGGCTCTTTGCAAAGAAACTGTAAGGCAGAACCAACAAACAGAGACAGACTTTTTAGGTATAAAAAAAGGGCCGGTCATTTCTGACCAGCCCTTTTTATCTGTTAAGAAGTAATTACTTCTTTGCAGGAGCTACAGGAGCTGCTGCTTTAGGAGCGTCAGCCTTCTTCTCCTCAACCTTAGGAGCGTCAGCCTTCTTCTCTTCAGCCTTAGCTGCCTTCTTAGCCTTCTTCTTGGCCTTCTTGGCTGCCTTTTCGTCAGCCTTAGGAGCGTCAGCCTTTACGTCAGCCTTCTTCTCCTCAACCTTTGCAGGAGCCTTTGTGTCAGCTGCCTTCGCTGCAGGAGCTGCTGCCTTCGGTGCATCAGCTGCAAAAGCTGCTGTCACTGCGAATGCGAACATAAGTGCGATGATCAATGTTAATGCTTTCTTCATAGTAGTCACCTCCTTCATTTTCTAAATTGAACTTATATTTCAAAGTTTCCGGGATTTATCTTTGCAAGCCTGATGCCAATATTCAGACATATCCTTAATAATATCAACAATGCTTTAAATTCAATTATTTATATGGAAAGCATCTCATATTTTGTGATCAGAAAAAGGGCTCTGAAATTATAAATTTATCTTTTTTGGGAAATATCTCCTTTTTTCAGGAAGAAGTGCTGTCTGTCTCGAATCGTTTTTTTACTGTGCCTGAAACAAGTCAACAGGGGGGGGAGGAGCTCCCAGGGGGGTGGGAACTCCTCCTGTTGAGGAAGACTTATAATCCTTTTTGCTGTATCTGCTGGCTAGGCCTTCTGAGAAATGACGGCAGATCCATCTCTTCCTCATAGGCAAAGATATCGCGCGGCAGGGCTGGCTGAAGACTGAAATTAAGGTTTTTCGCCAGGACTCGCTCAGATGCCTTCAAGGATACAGGTTCGCTGATATCCCTGCTTATGATCGGCCTAATCTCCTTAACCTCTTCCTTTGGCGCCCATTTTTGCATTTCCGGCAGCTCAACCTTCAGCTTCCTTTCATCAAAACCGGTTGCTATTACCGTTACTCTGACCTCGTCGGTCATATCCGGGTCGATAACCGCGCCAAGTATTACTACGGCATCTTCATGCGCATTGTCGTATATATATGATGCAGCCGCCTGGATGCCGTCGTGGGAAAGTTCAAGACCACCCGTAATATTGATAAGGATGCCCTTTGCGCCTTCAATGGATGAGTGTTCCAGAAGCGGATTAGAGATTGCCTTCTTTGCCGCTTCGAAGGCACCGCCCTCGCCTTTGGCTGTTCCTGATCCCATAACAGCGCGGCCCATGCTTTCCATGACAGTCTTTACATCGGCAAAGTCCACATTAATCAGGCCCGGCACGAGGATAATATCGGAGATACCCTGCACCGCATGTCTCAGCACATCATTGGCAATTGAAAATGCCTTGATCATGGGTGTGCCCTTTTCTACAACAAGGCTTATCTTGTCATTGGGGATCACGATCATGGTATCAACACAGTTAGCCAGATCCCTGATGCCTTCTTCAGCATTCTCTTTTCTTCTCTTGCCTTCATAAAAGAATGGTTTGGTCAGGATAGCAACTGTCAAAGCGCCGATCTCCTTTGCAATGCTTGCAATGACCGGGGCAGCTCCGGTGCCTGTGCCTCCGCCCATGCCTGCGGTGATGAAGACCATGTCGCAGCCATCGAGCATCTCCATAATGGCAGCCCGGTCCTCGATCGCCGCCTGCCTGCCGATCTCCGGATTCGAGCCTGCTCCAAGGCCCTTGGTTGACTGCTTGCCGATCTGAACCTTGACCGATGCAAGTGATGATTCAAGTACCTGCAGATCTGTATTGACCGCAATAAATTCGACACCGTGCATATGCGATGCGATCATATTATTGATAGCATTGCCACCTGCACCTCCCACACCCACCACTTTGATCTTTGCGTTCTGGCCTCTTACCTCTTCGATCTCAAACATACGATACCCCCTTTTTCTTTTTCTGAACTATTTCAAGGAAATCCTTGTATACGAAAACATTCTTTATTTTTGCAGCGAATCCCGCCAGAAGATTGCCTGGCCTGTCATGACATAGTGCTGTATCTTTATCATTCTGTGCCGCATATATGACAAGGCCGATCGCAGCGGCATAAGACGGTGTCCTGACAATGTTCCTCATGCCGGCCACTCCCTGGGGGAGCCCAATGCGTGCCGGCATAGCAAGGACTGATGCTGCAAGGCCTGAGATGTTGCCAAGAAGCGCTGTCCCGCCGCACAGAACCGCTGAAGCAGCGCCCTGTGTGCTGAATTTTCCGAGTTCATCACTTACCTTCTCGAACAGTTCTTCGCATCTGGGCTGAATAATTGCCGCAAGCATTTCTCTGCTCATCTTCAGCGGCTTCCCTTCCTGCTGTGTTATTTCTATGGTCTCTTCTCCGGAAAGGGCGCGGACAGAGGCAAGACCTGCTGTCTTCTTTATCCTCTCTGCTTCTGCCACGCTCACCTGCAGCCCAACGGCAAGATCGTTCGTAATATGCAACCCGCCGATGCCGAGGACCGAGGCATGCACCATTGCCCCGTTTCTGAAATATGCAATGTCTGTTGTTCCACCACCAATATCAATCAGGAGAGCCCCCTGTTCGATCTCATCATGGGTGAGCACGGCCTCTGCTGCTGCTGCGGGCCCGAACACCATATCGAGAACCTCAAGACCTGCCAGTTCGCATACTTTTCTGAGATTCTGCACCGCAGGAGAAGAGGCAGTTATGATATGCACGGTGGACTCAAGTCGCACGCCTGACATGCCGACAGGGTCAGTAATGCCGCGCTGCGCGTCAAGGTTGAACTCTACAGGGATTATATGAAGCACCTCGCGGTCAAGCGGCATATACACTGTCTTTGCAGACTCTATGGCATGCATCCTGTCAGCGGCAGTGACTTCCCTTCCGTGAAGTCCGATTAACCCTCTGCTCAGGAACCCCTTAATATGCTGGCCGGTAATGCCAACAACTGCAGATGTTATCTTTCTGCCTGTTGCGGATTCCGCCTCGCTTACAGCATTGCGGATCGAATGAACAGTCTCCTCAATGTTGACCACAACACCCTTTCTAAGCCCGCGGGACGCTGTTCTGAATGAGCCGAGCATTCTCGTCCCCTTTTCCGTTACTTCTGCTGCAAGAAGCGATATGCTGGTTGTTCCGATGTCAATTGCAGCAAAGGTCCTGCCGCTCATCTGATCACCTCGTTTACCGGCTTAACGATCGCTTTTTTTGCAAATCTGAGATCAATGTACGCAACAGGGATATGCCTTTTGCTGATCTCTTCCTCAATCTCGCTGAGCCTGGTAAGCTTGTCCTCATGCTCGCCTGCCCCGACTTTTACGTGAACACCATCAAGGTTTGCAGCCACTTCATTCGGCTGATGAGCAATGATCTCGATGCGCTGCTTCTTATGGAGTACGCCCATGTTCTTGATCACCTTTGCCAGATTTACCGCTTCTCTGAATGCCTCTTTCTCGTTGTAAGGATCGCTCATGATTACAGGAAGAAACGGCACGGAGTTGTCCTTCAATTCCTCAAGCAGCCTGCCTTTGTCATCCACAATGAACATCTTGCCCTTCATGTCCAGCAGTGCAAAGGGCTCTGTCTCCCTGATATTGATAAGGAGCTTTGACGGATATTCCTTGCGTACGGATGCGGTCTGTATCCAGGGGGACTCCTTCAATTTTTCATACACCTTCCGGCTTGATATGGTCAGGAGACTCTCATCTCCCCTGAGCCCTCCGATACTCCTCAGCTCGTCATCAGTCAAATGCTCATTGCCAGCCAGTTCTACCGTCTTCATTGTAAAGGCAGAGGGCACAGCATGGGTAAGGAGATAGATCAGACCACCAACGACCATAAGGGGGATTCCGACCAGAAGGACTATCTTTAACTTCTCAAAGATTGATACAAACCGCTTGAGCCTGCTCGGCGCGCTCTTCCTATTGGCCGCATTAACCCTGCTGTTTTTAGTGGTCTTGTTGCTGCTTTTAGCCTTCATCAGTCTCCCAATATCCGACGGATCAGTTCCGGGAAATCAAGCCCTGCGTTTTTTGCGATCTTCGGCAGCAGGCTCGTCTCTGTCATGCCGGGGATCGTGTTCACCTCAAGCACATATGGGTTTTTCTGTTTGTCAATGATCAGATCCACCCTTGTTGCTCCGCTGCAGCCGAGTGCTTGATGGGCTGCAAGGGCAGCCTTCTCTGCCTTTCTATACGTTTTTTTATCAAGCTCAGGCGGGAAGATATACTGCGTAAGGCCAGCTGTGTACTTTGCCTTATAGCTGTAGAATTCATCCGAAGGCCTCACCTCTACACCGCCAAGGACCTTATCATCAAGGATCGCGATCTGGACTTCCTGCCCCCTGATATACTTTTCTATCAGAACAATATCGCCATATGCAAAGGCTTTAGCCAGTGCCTTCTGATAGGATTTCTCATCCTTTACGATCTCAACCCCGACGCTGGACCCCTCTGTTGCTGGCTTTACGACAACCGGCAGCTTCAGGCTCTTGGGTAATAGGTGATGGGTGATGGGTGATAGGTTCTTTCTTGATTGCTGAGAGCTGATTGCTGACTGCTGATTGCTGACTGCTGATCGCTGCACGATCTCGAACGTAGGCACTGGTATGTTGTGATAGAGAAAGATCTTCTTTGATGCGACCTTGTCCATGGCAAGGGACGATGCGAGCACACCGGAGCCGGTGTAAGGAATGCCCATGATCTCAAGCATGCCCTGGACAGCCCCATTCTCCCCGTGTCCACCATGCAGCGCAATGAAGACCTGCTCGATCTTCTGCTTCTTCAGCTTTGCATAGAAGTCACCCTTTGCATCTATGGCAACAACATTGTATCCGACAGACTTCAGTGCTTTGACCACGGCCTTTCCGCTCCTGAGCGAAACTTCCCGCTCTGCTGACAAGCCTCCAAGGAGAACTCCGATCTTTCTTTTTCTCATCTCATTTTCCCTCATCATGCCTTCCCCATTACCCTTATTTCAGGCTCCAGTGCAACCTGGAATTTCTCCATGACCTTTGCAGAGACCTTATCCATAAGTCTAAGGTAGTCATCTGCCCTGCCTTGTCCGCGATTCACAAAGAAGTTTGCATGCAGGCTGCTCACTTCAATGTCATTGATGTGCATGCCCTTACAGCCTGCCTCGTCGATCAGCTTCCCGGCTGACATGCCTTCAGGATTCCTGAATACACAGCCTGCTGATCGCTCCCAGATCGGCTGGGCTTCTTTCTTCTTCTTGAAAAAGCCTTCGGTCCGAGCTGCAACCGCTGCTGCATCATCTTTCATGAGCTTCAGATTTGCGCTCAGCACGATGTCGTCAGCATGAATGTCTGATCTACGGTAACCAAAGCCGAGGTCCTCAGGTTTAAAACGTTCAAGGCTGCCGTCAGCGCGCAGAAGAACAACTGAGAGCATGAGATTCCTGATCTCGCAGCCGTATGATCCGGCATTGCCGCAGATCGCGCCGCCAAGCATCCCGGGTATGCCGACCAGCCCTTCCATGCCTGAAAATCCCTTTTCCCTGCAGAAGTTCACCAGTTTCTGCAGCAACACGCCTGCCTCGACGAAGAGTTCAGCATGGTTGTCTGTTTCGTGAATGACCTCTATTCTGTTAAAGGCCTTGAACTTGATCACAACACCATCAATGCCTGCATCTCTTACCAGGATATTCGTGCCTCCGCCCAGAGGAAGAAAAGGCACCTTCTGTTTGCCAAGGAGCATCACAATGTTCTTCAGGGATACCGGATCAGCAGGGCTGACGACCACATCAGCAGGTCCGCCAATAGCAAGGTTCGTATGTTCTTTCATGGAGACATTGAATGAAACATCTCCCTGAAAATAGCCGTTGAAGGTCTTTTCCCATTCTACCTGGCTAATCAGCATGAAGCCTCTCCACAAGTGACTCTCCGATCTTCCAGACATCTCCTGCGCCGAGCGTCAGCAACACATCGCCTTCCTTCAGCTGCGCTGTCAGGAGCTTCATCGCCTCTTCTCTGTCGCTGAAGCACGATACGTTCTTCTGCCCCTTCTGCTTCATCTTTTCTCCAAGCAGTTCTGAAGTGATCCCCGGGATCGGCTTTTCGCTTGCAGGATATATGTCGAGCAGAACAAGCGCATCAACTCCCAGGAATGAACCTGCAAACTCATCCATCAGATCAGCTGTCCGCGTATACCGATGAGGCTGGAAGACAACGAAGAGCCTGCCTGCATTGCTCAGATGCTTCATATTCTCTTTAGCTGCAGCGAGAGTCGCCTGGACCTCTGTGGGATGGTGGCCATAGTCATCATAGACCTTCACGCCTTTAGCCTCTCCCTTGAACTCAAACCTTCTCTGGATGCCGCTGAAAGAACTGAGCGCCTCTTTGATCGCAGCAGGGTGCATCTTCAGTTCCAGTGCAACGCCGATGCAGGCCAGACTGTTCAGCACATTATGTTGGCCGGGTATCGGCAGCGTGAATGTTCCTGCATCAGTATGATTAAAGGACACATCAAAGGTCGTTGACATGAACCCCTTCCTGACATTCGATGCATAAATATCAGACTGGTCAGACATGCCGTACGTGAGGAATCTCCGATGAATTGCCGGAATGAGCTCTTTGATATATTCATTCTCATTGCAGATGAAGGCTGCGCCGTAAAAGGGTATCTTGTTGATAAAAGCAAGAAAGGCCTGTTTCAGGCTGTCCATATCCTTGAAGAAGTCCATATGCTCTCTGTCTATGTTCGTCACAACAGCGATCGTAGGGGAAAGCTTAAGGAACGAGCCATCGCTTTCATCAGCCTCTGCAACAAGGAAATCACCCCGGCCAAGACGCGCGTTCGATCCGATGCCTTTGAGCTTGCCGCCGATGATGATCGTGGGATCAAATCCTCCCTGACCCAGCACGGTAGAAATGAGCGAGGTGGTAGTTGTCTTGCCGTGTGCACCGGCAATCAAAACACTGTATTTCAGGCGTGCGAGCTCTGCAAGCATCTCTGCGCGCGGAATAACGGATATGGTGCCGGCCCTGGCAGCAAGCACTTCAGGGTTGTCAAACGATACAGCAGAAGATACGACAACCACATGGGCATTGCCGATATTCTCAGCGCGGTGACCGATGGAGATCCTGATGCCCATTGCCTGGAGCCGCTTCGTTGTCTCCGACTCCTTCAGATCAGAACCGGTTACCTCATACCCGAGATTCGCAAGGACTTCAGCAATGCCGGACATGCCGATGCCGCCGATGCCGACAAAATGTATGGTCTTGTATCTCTCGAACACGTCAGCTGCCTCTCTTCCTGGGCGCATGGTTCTTGAGCAGGCCCATGGCCAGATCAACGATCTTGCTGCAGGCATCAGGCCTTCCCAGTCCCCTGCTTGCCCGCTGCATCTCTTTCAGTCCTTCGGCATTCCCGCACATCTCCCTGATGACCTCTGCAAGCACCGGACCGTTCATCTCGTGTTCGAACAGGACCTTTGCTGCACCCATCTCTTTCAGCTTCAGGGCATTGAACTCCTGATGCCTTCCTGCTGCATGGGGGTAAGGAATAAGGATCGCAGGCTTGCCGAGCGCGGTCAGTTCAGCAAGCGTGGTTGCTCCTGCACGGGAGATGACAATGTCTGATGCAGCATAGGCCTCTGCCATCTGGTAGATAAATGGTGCAACTGTTCCCTTTACGCCGGTCTTGCGGTATGCGTCGCGAATACCCTCAAAATCCTTGTCACCGGTCTGGTGAAGGAACTGTATTTTTTCTTTCAGTTCGCCGAGGTGGTTCAGGGCATCGACCATGGTCCTATTGATAGAAGATGCGCCGGAACTCCCTCCGAATATGAATACCGTGAACATTTCGCTATCAAGAGAGAAAAGCCTGCATGCAGACTCGCGCTCTCCTTTCATGATCTTCATGCGGACCGGGTTGCCGGCAAGAAAGGTCTTTCCTATGGGGAAGACCGACATACTCTCCTGATAGGTGACGCATATTCTGTCAACAAATCTGCCAAGGATCCTGTTCGTTGTTCCGGGCACAGAGTTCTGCTCATGGATCAGGGTCGGGATCGACCTCAAACTCGCGGTGAGTACGACCGCACCTGAAGCATATCCGCCGACACCGATCACAATGTCCGGAGCCGCAGCTGTCAGGATCCTGCGCGCATCGAGGAATGAGAGAGCCATCTTCGCTGTACCGGCTATTTTCTTCACGAACGACTTTCCGACGATGCCCTCTGCCCTCAGAAACTGCAGGGGATAGCCTTCCCGCGGAATGATCTTTGACTCTATGCCGTGCTCTGTGCCTACAAAGACCACATCTGTCATCGCATCCCTTTTTTTGAACTCTTCAGCCAAAGCAAGTCCGGGGAAAAGGTGGCCACCGGTGCCGCCGCCTGCGATCATGACCTTCACCGTGCTGCTCCCTGACTGCTGTAGATGTTTCTCCTGGCGGCCTTCCGGACGATCTGATTTCTGTCGCCGATCTGCACAGGCCGCTGGTCATCGCCTCGCGAAATACGCAGCAGCAATCCTATGACGACCATATTCACCAGAAGGGCTGAGCCGCCGTAGCTCATAAACGGCAAGGGAAGACCTTTTGTCGGAACCATCCCGGTAACGACCGCAAAGTTGACCAGCGCCTGCACAGCGATCATCATGGTCAGGCCGTATGCAAGGAAGAATTGGAATCTGTCCTTTGTCCTGTTGGCAACCGTTATACCCCGCACAAAGAGAAACACAAAGAGCGCAATCACCACCGTTGCTCCAAGCAGACCCAGTTCCTCGCCCACCAGGCAGAAGATAAAATCAGTATGCTTTGCAGGCAGATAGGCAAGCTTCTGTTTTGACTCGCCAAGGCCGAGACCGGTCAGTCCGCCGCTGCCAAGGGAGATAAAGGACTGGATAAGCTGGAACCCACTTCCCTGAGGGTCCTTTGTCGGATCAAGAAATGTGGTTATCCTCTTCAGCCGGTACGGCTCCATGGCCAGCATTACCACAACAGGGATTGCGAACAGCAGCAGGGATGCGATATACCGCAGCTTCGTTCCGGCAATAAAGAGCATTGCCATGGTCAGAATAAAAAGACTCATGGTCGCGCCAAAGTCAGGCTGTTTGAGAAATACAACCTGGAAAAGCGCCATAATGCCGAGAGGCTTTATAAAGCTCTTGAAATTGTTGGCATCGTAATCAGGGCTTGAGAGGTACTTTGCCAGGAAGATCACCATCGCCAGTTTCACCAGCTCCGAGGGCTGGAAAGTCATGATACCGAGCCTCAGCCAGCGCCGCGCGCCTCCTGCCTTGAGGCTGATGCCAGGGACAAAGACCAGAACGAGCAGAATACCGGAGAAGATGAGCAGCGGAACTGCCATCTTTTCAAGGTGTACAGCCTTGAACCGGTAAGCCATAAGAAGCGCAATGGTGCCCATGATCATGGTGATCAGATGGCGTTTCACATAATAGAACTCTGTTATGCTCTTCTTTTCTGCAGCCGGGACCACAACACCGGTTGAGCTGTAGATCATGATGCTGCCGAATATTATCAGGGCAACCATGGCAAAAAAGATCATTTTGTCGTAAGACCTTATGACCGGGGTCTGTATGGATGATTTGTGGCTATGCATGGATTGCCTCAAGCCCCATAACCATTTTTTTGAACTGCGTTCCTCTGTCCTCAAAATCCCGGAACATGTCAAAGCTCGCGCAGGCAGGAGACAGGAGAACCACATCGCCTTCAACTGCATTCGTGCGGGCAATATTCACCGCTTCTTTCAGATCCCTTGCTTTCACGGTTTTGGTTGCATTGCCAACTGCCTGATCTATCTTTCCGGCAGCCTCTCCGATCAATACAGCCATTTTGATCTTTTCGGCAGCAAGGCTTCTGAGCGCTGCAAAGTCGCCTGCCTTGTCCCTGCCGCCGGCGATCAGGATAAGCGGCTCAGAGAAGCTTTCGATCGATTTTATCACTGCGCCGACATTCGTACCCTTTGAGTCGTTGATATATTTCACACCGTCTAGTTCTCTTACCATTTCGAGCCGATGTTCGAGACCAGGGAACTCCCTGAGAGACGTTCTGACCGCCTCGACCGGGCAGCCTGCAAGGAGAGCCATGGCCGAAGCAGCCATGGCATTCTCCAGGTTATGAACCCCTTTAATGCGAATTTGCTGAATATCGATGAGCTCAAGGTTCACCGCTCCCTGCTCGTGGTGAGGCATATTTACGACCACAATGCCGTCTTTCTCATAAAGCCCCTCAACTTCGCGCGTCCGGCTGAAGAAGTAAACATGGGGGCTCCTGACACGTTCTCTGAGTCCTGTTTCATAGAGTTTCATGGTCTCCGGGTCGTCAGCGTTCAGAATAAGGAGATCAGGTTCGTGCTGGTTCTGAAATATGGCAGCCTTTGCATCGCAATATTCCTGCATGGAATGATACCGGTCAAGATGGTCAGGCGTGATGTTCAGGATCGCGGCTATGTGCGGCCTGAAGGTCTCGATAGCCTCAAGCTGAAAGCTCGATATTTCTGCCACAATCGCATCAGGAACCGTGTTGCCAGTGTTCATCTCCATGATCTCTTCTGTAAGTGCATTACCAATATTGCCGCCGAACATGGTTTTGAAGCCTGCTTTGTTCATCATATGGTTCAAGAGGGTCGTTGTGGTCGATTTCCCGTTGCTGCCGGTGATCGCGAGAAATGGTACTGCCTTTTCCTCTGCCATTAAGCCCTCGATAATCTGGTATGCCAGTTCAAGCTCTCCGATGATCCTCTTTCCCTTTTTCCTGGCATCTGCAAGAGGCTTGATCGTAAGCGGCACACCAGGGCTCACCACGATCAGGTCTGCGTTCGAAAATATCTCATCCGGATGGCTGCTAAGACAGAGTCTCACAGAGGGCGGAAGGGTTCCGGCGATGTCTGCCAGATCCTCTGCTGTTCTGCTGTCCGTGACGGTCACGACCGCACCCATATCAGCAAGCAGCCGCGCAGCACCTGCACCGGACCGGGCAAGCCCTACAACAGTAATATTTTTACCCGCTGATTCCATCCTGTCCTTTTGTTGCCATATTCGTCCTTTTCGTCTTCTTTGCTTTTACCATTATCCCGGCATTCCTTTTGGCCTTGCTCTTTCCCTTGGCCCTAACCTTAAGCTTGTTTTTTCCCTCAGCCTTGCTCTTGTAATTTGCTTTGACTATCTTGCCATTACCCGAAGGTGATGATTTTGCCGCGATGACCCGTTTGCCCTTTCCAGCCCTGCTCTTGGCGGAAACCTTTCTCGTGTACGCAGCTTTGGTTACCTTGGTACCGTCATAATCAGACCGGGTAAGGTACACAACAGGCTCTTCCTGGTTCTTCATCACCTTTGAGCCGAATGCCATGAGGTCCTCTGTCTCCTTCCAGAGCTCGATCCTGCTCGGCGCACCCAGGAGAGCCACGATGAGTGTGTTATTGTCACGTTCGCCGGCACAGACAAAACAGTGCCGGGCTGCATTGGTAAAACCTGTCTTGCCGCCCAGGAGCTCATCGTCTGTCCAGAGAAGCTTGTTGGTATTCTTTACGAAAAAGGTCTTGCCTGCCTCGGTTGAGAGCTCGGCTGCGCGTGTGCCGAGGATCTCCTTCAACACCGGGTGCTTGATAGCCTGACGCATGATCTTGGAGAGATCATAGGCAGTTGTGTACTGTCCCTGACCCGGCAGGCCGTTGGCGTTAATGAATTTCGTATCAGTCGCGCCGAGTGCAATCGCCTTCCTGTTCATAAGCTGCACGAACTGTTCTTCTGTGCCGCCTGCTGCCTCAGCAAGAGCCACCGCAGCATCGTTAGCAGATTTCATGAGTGCTGCATACAGAAGCGTCTCGACCGTAACCTTATCGCCTTCTTTGAACCCTGATCTTGTCGGCGCCGCACTGACTGCATTGCGGCTGATGGTCACGACATCCTTAAGGTTCACCTTCTCAACGGCGATAAGCGCTGTCATCAACTTGGTCGTACTTGCAGGCATCAGTCTCAGCTCAGGATTCTTTGCATAGAGCACCCTTCCGGTAGATGCTTCCATCACAACCGCTGCCCGCGCCTGGATCTCCTCGCTGAACGCCGTGATCCGTGATGCGTGAAGCGTGATGAGTGCAAGAACTGCTGTTATCAACAGCATCCTGACTGATTGCTGACTGCTGATTGCTGATTGCTTTTTCATAATCACCTCAATTTCAGCGTTGCGAGACTGAGCAGCGCCAGCATTATTCCAACGATCCAGAACCGGACGATCACCTTTGATTCCGGCCAACCCATCAGTTCAAAATGGTGATGGATCGGCGCCATTTTGAATATCCGCTTGCCCGTCAGTTTGAACGAGGCAACCTGTGCTATAACAGAAAAAGTCTCGATAACAAAGATCCCGCCGACGACCGCAAGGGCGATCTCATGCTTTGTGATGACGGCAAGCGTGCCAAGCGCACCGCCCAAACTCAATGACCCGACATCTCCCATAAAAACATCAGCTGGATACCCATTAAACCAGAGAAAACCGAGCGAAGCTCCTAACATTGCACCGCAGAATACAGTCAATTCTCCGGTGCCGGGCAGGAAGTAAACACCAAGATACTGGGCAAACTTCGCGTTTCCTGAGATATAGACCAGGAGCATGTTTGCAAGAGCCGCAATGCCCACCAGACCGATAGCAAGACCATCTATACCGTCTGTAAGATTCACGGCATTCGACGAACCGACGATCACCAGCACGGAAAAGGGAATATAGAACCAGCCAATATCAAAGAACCATTTCTTGAAGAACGGCACAATCAGCTCTGAGCGGTACGGGTCATCAGGATTGGAATAGAGCACCAGGCCGATAACGAGCGCAATGCTGATCTGGGCACCGAATTTATACCATGCACGCAGGCCTTTCGGGTTTTTCCTGATCACCTTGAGGTAATCATCAAGCAGGCCGATCGCTCCATATCCGATCAAAGATATGATCATGATCCACATGTATTTATTAGACAGATCTCCCCAGCAAAAAAGTGTCACGAGCATTGCGATAAGAATAATGATCCCGCCCATGGTAGGCGTTCCGGATTTCTTGAGATGCGTCTGGGGACCGTCATCACGGATCTGCTGCGTTACACTGATCCTCTTGAGCCAGCGTATAATGCAGGGTCCTATGATCAGCGAAACGATCATCGCAGTAAGGACCGCAAGCGCAGTCCTGAACGTTATGTACCGGAATACGTTCAATGGAGAAAAATACGGCTGCAGCATAAGGAGGAGTTTATAGAGCATTGCCCACCTCCGCCTCTACAGGCTTCCCTTCGCCGGCCAGCACCTTTTCCATGCGCAGGCCGCGGGACCCCTTGATCAGCGCAGTGTCGCCCTCGTTCAGCATGCCAAGAAGCAAAGACCGAGCTTCATCAGAGTCTGCAGCCTGATGACAAACGCCGGAAAACATTGCTGAAGCCTTCTGCATCTCAGGGCCAACTGCGATTAGAAGGTCTATCTGATGTTCGTTCAGGCTCCTCATAAGGCTTCGGTGCGCATCTTCAGCATACGTTCCAAGTTCGAGCATGTCGCCGAGAACAGCGATCGTCCTTCCCTTTCTTAATCTGACCAGTTCGGTCAGGGCCTCTTCCATGGATGCAGGGTTCGCGTTGTACACATCATTGACCACCAGCGCCCCGGAAAAGCTCTTTATCTCAAGCCGCATCGGAACCCCGGTGAATGCCTCAAGCCCCTGCCTGATCTCCTCATTACTGATGCCCAGCTCACAGGCTATTGATGCAGCTGCCAGGGCATTCAGCACATTGAATCTGCCCGATATTTTCAGGCTCACCTTGAACGCTCCGCTGATAGGCGTATGGAGCGTAAACGTCGAACCCAGCCGGGCCAGCGCAATATCTGTTGCAGTAAAATCAGCGGGATGCTCAATGCCGTAAGTAATGGCCTTGCCCGTGAATCTGCTCATACCCTGCATCAGAAAGCGGTCATCACAATTCACTGATACAGTCTCGACATGCTCAAGGACCTCAAGGTCAGTGTCACGCACAGCCTCGATACTGCCAAATCCTTCGAGGTGAGCCTGCCCAACATTCGTGACCACCGCAAGGTCAGGCTGCACGATCCCGCAGAGCTCACGGATATCACCGCGCTCATTAGAACCCATCTCGAGAACAGCGAACTCCTCGTCTCCCTGCATATTGGATACGCAGAGAGGAAGACCGATATGATTGTTGAAATTCCCTGTAGTCTTCAGAACCTTGTGGTTTTGGGAAAGTATGGATGCAATAAGTTCCTTGGTAGTTGTCTTGCCGTTCGTTCCGGTGATACTCACCACAGGGATCTTTCTTTTCAGCCGCCGGAAACGGGCAATATCCTGAAGAGCCTTCAAGGTATTTTTTACATAAATGATCGTCTTATGTCTGCCGGGTTCTGCGGGTGGTATGCTCACCAGCGCTCCGTCGGCATGCTGCAGGGCGTCAAGGATAAAATCATGACCGTCAAACCGTTCACCGCGCAGGGCAATAAAAAGCTCTCCGCTTCCTATGTTCCGCGAATCAATGGAAAGTCTGCTAAATGCCTGCTGTCTGCCGCAAAGCAATTTTCCCCCTGTTGCCTGCACTATTTCCTCAACCGTCACGATTTTCATGAATGATCTTGTGGTCCGCACCCCCGTACCACGAATACTGCCTCGTTGTATTCTTTATATATTATTGATGAGGTGCCTGATAGACTCTTCGATTACCTCCCTGTCATTGAATGGAAATCTCTTTCCCCCGATTTCCTGGCATGTTTCATGCCCTTTGCCTGCGATCAGCACAACGTCATTCGCTTCTGCCATAAGAACTGCACGCTTTATCGCCTCTTTGCGGTCAGCCTCGACCAGGTAATTTCTTCTTGCAGCGCCTGTCTCGACATCTTTGATGATCTCCTCAGGCTGCTCAGACCTCGGATTGTCAGACGTGATAATGACAAAATCGCTCAACCGGGTTGCAATGGCTCCCATCCGCGGCCTCTTGCCCCTGTCGCGGTCGCCGCCGCAACCAAAAACCGTGATGATCTTTCCCTTTGTCAGGCTTCGCGCAGTATAGATGAGACGCTCAAGAGCATCCTCAGTGTGCGCGTAATCAACGATTGCAAGGAACTTCTGGCCAACATCGACTTTTTCGAAGCGACCCCTTATCGCCGGCGATTTCCGAATCCCTTCGAGAATAATTTCCCATGGCACGCCGACCGATGCAGCAGCCCCTGCTGCAGAAAGGATGTTATACACATTCGGCAGTCCGACCAGAGGAGAGTCAACGTCATAAGAGCGTCCGCGAAAACGTAATCTGAACCTCAGTCCGTCAAAGGAATTGTTCATCTCTGATGCCATCAGGTCTGCCCCAGTCTCAAGACCGTAAGTATAGGTACCGGTCCGGATACCCTCGGCAAGTCTTCTGCCCCACGCGTCATCATGATTGATAATTGACATTGCGTTTTTATCAAGCAGGTCTGTGAAGAACCGTTTTTTTGAAAGAAAATAGTCGTCCATGGTGCCATGGAAATCAAGATGGTCTCTGGTAAGATTCGTAAATACCCCTGACTTAAAGATTGTATTATCTATCCTCTTCTGACTCAGTGCATGAGACGAGACCTCTGCCACAACATGGCTGCAGCCTGCCACAAGCATGTCATGCAACAGAGCCTGGAATTCGAGGGACTCCGGTGTCGTATGGGTCGCCGGGTACACTGCATCGCTGATCATGTATTGGATCGTGCCGATAAGACCGACCTTCTTCCCCCATGTTTCGAGAATCGACTTCAAAATATAGGTTGTGGTCGTCTTTCCGTTCGTCCCGGTAATGCCGATGACTGTCAAGGCACGAGATGGTGTGTGGTAATAAGCATCTGCAGCAAAAGCAAGCGACTTTCTGCTGTCCTTCACCCTTATCAGCGACACGAACGATGAGAAGCTCCTGCTGTCTGCGATCTCCTTCTCATGGACAATAGCTATTGCGCCTTTCTCCACAGCGCTTTCGATAAAACTGTGGCCATCCGCCTTCTCTCCCTGCATTGCAACAAAGAGATGGCCAGGCTCCACATTCCGGGAATCATAGGAAATACCGCTCACCTGCAGTTCATTGCTGCCGATGATGCTGACAATCTCACGTTCTTCTATCAGTTCTCTAATCTTCATTTCCTGTCGCTATCTCTGCCTTTTCCTATTTCTTATCTGACTCATTCTTATCTCGCCACCAGTAATACGTTCTTGGCGGGGCCGTCATCACGCGGCACATTCATATAGGAAAGCGCCTGGTCAGCAACAGTCTTGAATACCGGCGCTGCGACAACACCGCCGTATATCGCTCCTTTGGGCTCATGCACCACAACGATCATGGCGATCTTCGGATTATCCGCAGGCACAAACCCCACAAAAGAGCTGATAAAGCGGTCCTTTGAATAGCGCTTTGTCCTCTGGTCCACAAGTTGGGCTGTGCCGGTCTTGCCCGCAACTTTATTGCCATCGATCGCTGCGCTCGTCGCTGTGCCGCCTTCTTCAACAACGGTCTTCAGAATATCACGCATTGCTGCTGCAGTCTTCTCTGATATAACCCTCTTCTTCTGGTCCGGACTGAACGAAAAGACCGGCTGGCCTTCGGGCGACCTGATCTGGGACACCAGATGAGGCTGCACAAGATATCCGCCGTTCGCTATCGCAGAATACGCCCTCAAAACCTGCAGCGGCGTTACGGCAACCTCCTGGCCTATTGAGATGGCACCGAGCGATGTCGCTGACCATTTCTCGGGCTTGCGTATCCAGCCTGAAACCTCTCCAGGCAGGTCAATGCTCGTTCTGTCGCCAAAGCCGAAGCGCTTCGCGTAATCATAGAGTCTCTCCTTGCCGAGCTTCATGCCGATCATGATGGTCCCGACATTCGAAGATTTCTGTATGACCTCTTCAAAGGAGAGCACACCGTGCTTATGTGCGTCCTTAACATTCTTTCCGCCAACCTCGATGCTTCCCCTGCTGCAGTCAAAGGTCTGGCCTGCAGGGAAAAGCTTCTCCTCGAGCGCTGCGGTTCCGGCAACAATCTTGAACGTAGAGCCAGGCTCATAGATATCGGTGATGGCCCTGTTCCGCACATCATTCTTGCCTGCGCTCATGATCTCGTTCAGATCAAAGGCAGGCCTGCTTGCCAGGGCAAGGATCTCGCCGGTGTAAGGGTCCATCATGATCGCTGTTGCTGCAACAGACCGCCATTTGAGCATTGCCTTGTCGAGTTCTTTTTCCGCAATATACTGGAGCCCCTCATCGATCGTCAGGATGATGTCATTGCCCTTGGTCTCCATAACCATGCCAGTGGAAAGAACCCTGCCGCTCGCGTCCCGTGCAACCTGGACCTTGCCGGCAGAGGTCCGCAGGTATTTGTCATATTTCAGTTCAATTCCCTCAAGAGGCTGGTTCTCTTTACCCACAGCGCCCACAATATGCGATGCAAGATTGCCCCTGGGATAGAACCTCTTGGCCTCAGCCATAAAACCAAAGCCCTTCATTTTCAGTTTTCTCACCTTGTCTGCAGTCTCAAGACTCAGTTTCCTGTCAACCCAGACAAATCTCTTCTGCTGCGTCAGCTTTGCCTGAATTGCCTTTGGCTCAACATGCAGAACCGAAGACAGACGCTTGATGTTTTCAGGATCGAATTCTCCTTTTTTCCCGTCCTTATTTGTGACAGCATCTTCCGGGTCGCAGTAGAGCGATTCCATCTCAAGGTTTATGGCGATCTCGCGGCCACGGCGGTCATAGATATTGCCTCGGCGTGCCTGGATATCCTCTGTTTTGACCTGCTGGGATTTTGCCTTATCCGTGTAGAACCTGTTTTTCAGTATCATGATGTCAGCAAGTCTGAAAAAAACCATGACAAAGCTGAAGACGATGACCGTATTCAGTATCACTGTTCTTTTCCTGCTGGCTTCGCCGTTATTCAGCCAGTTCTGCTTCAATCCTTCTTCTCCGCCTTATGCGATGCTTTGTACGCCTCAGGCTCCTTTGTCCTTGTCACATGAATGACCTTCATCCTGTCAGGAAATACATAACCGCTGCTCACAAGCTTCTTGTCTCCCTGGCTCTGACCCTGATTCGGGAGGTCGATGCTCGAGAGGGCCATAAGCTTTGAGCGCTCCGCCATAAGCGTCTTCATTTCCTTGAGTGCAGTGGTGCGCTTGTCTTCGAGGTCACGGATGCTGTATGTCGCTGTTGTGACGCTCGACCGCAACCAGACAAGACCGAACAGACCGAACAAAACAACCGCAAAGCATAACGGCTTGTATGCCCATGAAAACATGCTGCCTTTTTTCGACCTTCTCATAGTTTTTCAGCTCCTCTGAGCTTTGCGCTCCGCGAAGATGGGTTCTGCCTCATCTCCTCTCTCGAGGCAACAAGGGGCTTCTTGGTAAGCTGCTTCACAATCCCAGCCTTTGCATTGTCACGTATAAAGTTCTTCACGATCCTGTCCTCCAGGGAGTGATAGGAAATAACGCAGAGCCTTCCGTCCTTCTTCAGCATTCTGAGCGATGCCCCCAGTCCAAGCCTCAGTTCCTCAAGCTCCCTGTTCAACGCTATCCTCAGTGCCTGAAATGTCCGCGTGGCTGGATGGGTGCGGCCGCTCCTGCCTAAAGCCTTAAATACAACATCAGCCAGTTCTGCGCAGGTATCGATCGTCTTCTTTGAACGCGCGCTCAAGATCGCCCTTACCACCCTGGCAGCCCTGTATTCCTCGCCGTATTCCTTGAGGATCCGGACCAGTTCCTGCTCGTCATAGCTATTCACCATGTCCCAGGCTGTTAGAAGTTGTACGTTGTCCATTCTCATGTCGAGCCTTTCGTTCGAAAGAAAGCTGAATCCCCTTACAGGGTCCTTGATCTGCATCATCGATACGCCCAGATCAAGGAGAATACCGTCAGCCGCGTGAATCCCTTCTGCGTTCAGCACCTCTTCCATCTGAGAGAAGGTGCCCTTCTTCAGCAGAACCCTGCTGTCGTTCAGACGCTGAGCAGCTCTCTGTAATGCCTGCTCATCCCTGTCAAGCCCGACAACTTTTACATCCTGACCGACCTGTGAAAGAATCATTTCAGAATGTCCCCCGAGTCCTACTGTTGCATCTACATATATCCCGCCCCGGTGAGGAGCGAGAATTTCGATCACCTCCCCTAACATCACAGGGAGATGGATGATCGTCATTTAAATACCGTATGACGTAAGTTTTGCTGCAACTGCCTTCTTGTCTTCTTTGGTAAGATCAAGAACAGCATCCCACTCTTTTCTGTCCCAAACCTCTATCTTGTCTGTTGTGCCTGCGATCACGATGTCGCTGTTCAGGCCAGCATCTTCCCGGTGCGCTGCAGGAATAAGGATCCTGCCCTGCTTGTCCAGTTCTACTTCCTGGGCAGAGGCTATGACCTTTCTCTTGAAATACTGCACTGACTCGTCCATGCTCGGCAGCAGCCTGACCTTTTCTTCAAGCTTCAGCCATTCTTCCTGGGGATAGATGAGGAGGCACTTGTCAATAAGCGCATTGACAACGTAGAGTTTGGGATTATAATTAGTGGAAATGATTTCGCGGAAAGGAGAAGGAACCATGATACGGCCCTTGGGGTCCACACTGTAATAGTATTTTCCAGAGAAACCTGGCATTACTCCTCCACTTTCTACCACTATTTACCACTAAATTTATAGGAGGCTGAAATCTTTGTCAAGTAAAAATTAAACATTTTTTACTATTCCTATATCTTGTACTCCTGGTCTTCTTGTGCACTATATATAGAGGGGGAAACAACTAACTCAGATCGAAATATCAGCAGCACTCTGTCAGAAAAACTGACAACAACCATTAAATGTGATACCCTTAAATCAGAGCTTCAGGCATCTACCAAATCATACATATCAGGTGAGAAGATGAAGGACCGGCCTGAACAGAAACAAAAAATCAGCAAAGCTTCACAGTCCATGACCGGAGAATTGGAACAGCTCCGCAAACGCATGGCAACGCTCGAAAGTCGTCATGGCCTCTTTTCACAGACCAAAGAAGAACTAAGGCTGCTGAAAACATCCATCGAGACTATATCTACCGGCATCACCATCGCAGACATCGACGGGAAAATACTCTACACAAACCCTGCAGAGGCAGCGATACACGGCTACACGGTCGAAGAGCTTTTCGGCATGAATGTAAGCATCTTCTGCCCTGACAAGAGGCAGAGAAAGCGAAACGCAAAAGAAGTATCTGCCTGGAAGGAGTGGACGCGCGAGGTCACTGAGATTCGCAAGGACAGGACCACCTTCCCTGTTCAGCTGAAATCGATCCCGGTGAGAGATCCTGACGGAAACCCTTCCTGCATCATTACGATCTCCGAAGATATCACCCTGCGCAAGCAGGCAGAAGAAGCTCTCCGCAATGCGCATAATGAGCTTGAACAGAAGATAATGGAACGCACCATGGAACTGCGAGAGTCCAACAGGATGCTCGAACAGGAACTGCTGGAGCGGCAGGCTGTAGAGAACAGGCTTCGTCTTCTGGGCAAGTTCTTTGAAAATACGAACGAGGCTGTAATCATAACTGACAGCAAGGCAAGGATCATAGAAGTGAACGATGCCTTCACCAGGATCACGGGATTTGAAAAGGAGGAGGTCATAGGCAGGCGGCCGACGGTCCTTCGGTCATACCGCAATTCACGGCGTGCCCATGTACAGATCTGGAAATCCGTAATTCGCAATGGTGGCTGGCAGGGAGAGGTATGGGACAGAAGGAAGAACGGCGAGATATATCCTGTCTGGCTTTCGATAGGACCGGTCAGAGACATTGAGAATTCAGTGAGTCATTATGTTGCGATTGCCTCGGACATCTCTGCCATTAAGAGAACAGAGGAACGCTTAGAACATCTCGCACATCACGACAGCCTTACCAGCCTCCCCAACCGCATGCTCTTCACTGACCGTCTCATGCAGGCAACGGCGCTTGCAAGGCGCAATAAAAAGATGATCGCTGTAATGCTCCTTGACCTCGACCGTTTCAAGGAGGTGAACGACACGCTTGGCCACAGGTTAGGCGACCACCTGCTGGTCGAAGTCTCCCGGCGGCTAAAATACAGTATCAGGGAAGCTGACACCATATCCCGCCTCGGCGGCGATGAGTTCGCTGTCATCCTGTCTGATATAAGTGCTATTGAAAAAGCTGCGCAGGTAGCGCAGCACTTCATACAGGCTGTTTCAGTGCCATTTGAAATAGAGGGCCACGAGATCTATATCACAACAAGCATAGGGCTCACCATCTACCCTGCTGATTCTGACAACATAGAAACCCTGCTGAAGAATGCCGACACAGCCATGTATTATGCAAAAAGCAGGGGCAAGAACAACTTCCAGTTCTACACGAACGAGATGAACAGGAGGATCATCGAAAAGCTCTTCATCGAATCTAAGTTGCGTCATGCACTTGACCGTGAGGAGTTCCATCTCTATTTCCAGCCCCAGGTCGAAGCAGCAACAGAAAAGATCGTGGGCATGGAAGCGCTGCTGCGCTGGGTCAACCCGGAACTCGGCGATATGCCTCCTTCAAAGTTCATCCCTATTGCCGAAGACACAGGGCTGATCATCCCGATCGGAGAATGGGTAATACAGGAGGCCTGCAGACAGGCCGGGGCCTGGCAGGAGCAGGGGGTCCCGGTAATGAACCTCTCGATAAACCTCTCTGCACGCCAGTTCCACAAGCAGACCATTGTCGAGACGATCTCCGGCATCCTCCGGGAGACAGGGTTTGACCCGCAGCATCTTGAACTTGAGATAACAGAGAGCGTCATCATGCAGGATGTTGAAGAGAATATCCAGACGCTGAGGAGACTTAAGGATCTTGGCATAAGGCTGTCAATCGATGATTTCGGCACGGGATATTCTTCGCTCAATTATCTAAAGCGGTTCCCCATTGATGTATTGAAAATAGACCAATCCTTTGTCAGGGATATTACCAGTGACCATGATGACAGTTCTGTTGTCACTGCTATTATTGCTCTTGCGCACAGCCTGAATCTGAAAGTTATTGCTGAGGGAGTAGAGACTGTTGAGCAGCTTACTTTTTTAAAAGAACGCGGATGCGATGAAGTACAGGGTTATTATTTCAGCAAGCCGATTCCAGGTAACAGAGTAAAAGATTTGTTTAAGAGAGAGCTGAAACCAGTTCGGCCACAAATGTTAGCTCATAAAGACAGGGTGGAACCCCTTATGTCAGAGCATTCTGGAGACAATTCATGAAAACTCTTATCACGGGCGGCACAGGCTTTATCGGCAGCCATGTTGCTCAATCTCTTCTTGACGAAGGTCATGCGGTCAGGCTCCTGTCGCGAAAGCCGGAGATGCCGGAGATACTAAGGGGGAAAAATGTTGAGATCATCCAGGGCAATTTGGAGGACCCTGGCTCTGTGATCAATGCCATAGAGGACATTGATCTCTTCTATCACATAGGTGAGATAAAGAATATCACCAAGGCCCAGGCAGATAAGAACATCAGTCTTATGGAAAATATCGTCGACAATCTTAACACAAAGGGCATAAAACGGCTTGTCTTCGTCAGTTCCATAACGGTTGCGGGCATCCCCTCAGAACAGCCTGCAGATGAAGAGACAGCGGCAAAGGTCATACTCAATGACCATTACACAACATACAAGAGAAGATGCGAAGAGATCATCAGGGAAAAAGTCAAAGAGTGTGAATATGCCATTGTCAGACCTGCGCCGGTATATGGATCGGGATCGCGGTATCTCGGCAGGATGGTAAGTGTTATCGAAACGCTCGGGCCGTTCGGCCTGCCCTTCATAGGTGACGCGAAGAACATTGCTCCTCTGATCCAGGTAACGGATCTGGCACGGGCAATAGTGCTCGCAGGCACGCGAACTGAGGCAGCAGGCCAAACATTCAATCTCACTGACGGGCTAAGCCACACATGGCTCGACTTCTTCACCGCTATTGCTGAGACGCTTCATAAGAAGGTCAGGATCATCCCGATCCCTGCCGTGCTGTTCAAGCTCCCGGCCATGCCGCTCGCCATCTTCTCTGTCTTCTTCAACCTCAACTTCGATCCCATTAACTATGTGGACTATGTCTCACAAGACCTGCTGTTCAACAATACAAAAGCCCGGACACTCCTGAACTGGAAGCCTGCTTATTCCCTGCCTGATGGTGTTGCAGATATGGTTGAGTTCTGCAAGAAATCTTGACAAGGGCTTCAAGGGATTTTGGACGCCACTATATTACGAAGCCAACTCACTTGGTATATTGATAGAAAGGGCGGCTCGAAACGCTCCCGATAGACATATAGATAGCATATTCATCAACCGCCCTGCCGGAATTATATGGAAGTTTTTTTCTCAAGGTACTTTTCTTCCGATATTACTCTCATCTCTATGCATCCGCAGAGGATAAGTGACCTTCCTTTCCTTACTGAATAGATGCGGTCACGTATTTGAGAAGCAATTTGGTATAATAAGCTCTCCGGGAGGGTTAGATATGATGTTTCATCTTGTTACTGCAGCACGCGTTGCCTGGTTATGGGCAATAGACCATGAAACCACCAGAGTTCATGCCAAAAACCTGGAAATACGATTTTGATATCGCCCGGTACACCCGGGAGATTGAACATAACCCAAAGGATTTCAGGGCTTTCAAGGAACGGGGCAATGTCTACTTCAGAAAAAGAGAATTCGACCATGCTATCGCTGATTATAACAAAGCCATTGAACTGAATCCGGATTTCTTCCTCGCGTACAACAACAGGGGCAATGTTTATATGCAGACTGAGCAATATGATCTGGCGATTGCAGACTACGACAAAGCAATCACCCTCAAGCCAGATAATGGCATGCCCTATAACAACAGGGGCTTTGCCCTCCTGCTGATGGGAAACCTTGATTCTGCCGAGGAAGATATACTGACATCCCTCAGACTAAATCCTGACAACATTTACGCCCTCAACAGCATGGCTGAGATCTTTGCCGCCCGTAACCTTGCTGAGGAGGCCTGCAAATGGCTGCACAAGGCGATCGAAAAAGGCTATAACAACTGGAACTATATCAGGACGTCAAAAACGTACCGCAATATTTATCGTGCCCCGTGCTTCAGAAGCATCATGGAAAAACACGCGTGAAGCTCATCCAGCGATCAGTGCTCAGGGATCTGCTGCTCACGTTCGGGCTGTCCCTTGCCTTTCTGAACTCGATCCTGATGATGGAAAAACTGATCCGCCTGAGCCGTCTTCTTTCAGGTGTCGGCGCCTCGATCTTCGACATGGGCAGGATAATACTGTACATTCAGCCCCAGCTCCTAATGCTTACGATCCCGATGTCTTTCCTGCTTTCGGTCCTGCTGGTGTACGGCAGAATGAACCTTGACAGCGAGATAGTTGTACTCAAGTCATCAGGCATGGATTTTATGAACATTTCCCGTCCTGTCTTCTTGCTGGGGGTATTCTGCTTTCTTGCAACGCTTGCGGTCAGCTTTTATATCGGGCCACGAAGCAGCGTAACGCTCAGGGAAACCATAGCAGAGATCATTACTGCGCGGTCAGTCATGGCACTTGAAGAAGGAACCTTCAATTCATCATTCAGGGATATCGTCATTGTCGTCAAGGGCAAGAAATCGGCAGATATGATCGAGGATATTTTCATTTATGATAATCGAAAAAAGGAAGAACCAAAGGTGCTGATGGCAAAGCATGGCAAGTTTTTTTCTCAGAACAGAGGCGATGTCGGTCTTTACCTGACTGATGGGTACATCAATATCATGCATGGGAAAACAACCACTGAGTTCTTCTTTGAGAAATACAACATGATTCTGAACCTTGATTCCGAGTCAACTGCTCCAAAAAAGATGGAGTTTACCCCTTCCCAACTTATGGAGCAGGCTAAGAGTGCAGAAACATACAAGCGAAAGGTGGCGTTCTATCTCGAGTTGCACCGTAGATTCTCTCTGCCTGCAGTATGCCTGCTGCTGGCCTTCCTCGGTCCACCCCTTGCGCTCGCTTCGGGCAAATCCGGAAAACTGGGCGGCCTCGCGCTCGGCCTTTTTGTCTTTACTCTGTATTACACCCTGCTCATCTACGGTGAAAACATGGTCAATGCCGGCAACGTCCCACACTACCTTGGCGCCTGGCTGGCTACAATCCTTATGGGAATCTTCTCATGGGTCATGTTTCAGAGGGAGAGTCTGCGGTGAGGATCGTCCAGCGGCTGTACCTTTCGGATTTTTTCAGACTGCTGCTTCTGATCTCTCTTGGTCTCTCATTCGTATTCAGCCTTATCGACCTGATCGGAAAGATTGATGACTTTTTGCCCAACAAACCTTCTGTTGGATCTCTGATCATGTATGCCGTCTACACCATCCCAAAATTCTTTCTGTACCTGCTTCCAATGTCAGTGCTGATCTGCAGCCTCTTCACCTTCAGCCAGGCAACGCGGAGAAAGGAGGTAACCGCAATACGCGCAGCAGGCGGAAGGATGCGTGACCTGTTCTATCCCTTTCTCATTACCGGCGCCGTGCTGAGTATCATCGCTTTCTCTATAAGCGAGTTTGTGATCCCGGATTTCTCTCAACGCTCAGCTGCATTGAGGATAAAGATAGAAGGGAAAGAAAAGAAAACAACTGTTTCCGGTGGCGCCACCTGGATCAAGGATACAAGTGGCAATCCTGTAAAGATAGAGCTGTACATCCCGGAAAAGAAGATCGCCCATAACATAAGCATTTTTGTCCATGGCAAGGATTTTCTGAAAAGCGTGATCACTGCAAACCGTGCAGCCTGGCAAGAAGATCAGCGGCAGTGGGTCTTCGAAGAGGTATCGCTGTATGATAGTGATACCGGAAAGACCAAGAACTTCCGCCACATGGCTTACGCTAATCTTGATTCGCCGGACATCTTCTCACGGGAGATGAGATCATCTGATGAAATGGGTATCGCTGAACTCTACCGGTATATCCAGAGGCTTAAGAATGCGGGCTTTAGTAATATAAAACTGATTGTTGACCTCAACTCAAAGGTCTCTTTTCCCCTGATCAATGCCTTTATGATGCTTCTGGGAATGTCACTTTCAGGCAGAGCGCATATGGGCGGCGGACTCTTCACTGCGGGACTCGGACTCGGCATAAGCCTTCTCTACTGGTTCAGTTATACCTTTTCCCTGTCCATAGGATACGCAGGCATTCTTCCGCCTCTTATCGCCTCCTGGCTGGTTCCGGTTCTCTTTGGTGCCGCTGCAGTGTATCTGTTTGTAAAAACGCCGGAATAGTAAAGGCCGTAAAGCGTGAGGCGTAAAGGGAAAAGCATACAGATAAGGCACTCAAATAATATCTTCTTATCCATTACTTCTTCTCATGCTTTTACTGCTCACGTTTTACGATTTACGCTTCACGGCTTTTAATACTCTCTCCCTGTACAGCCGCCTCAGTCTCTTTGCAACCTCTCCAATAGCAAACTTTACCTCCTCGACCTGTGAAACGGGCATGACCTCGCTTGTGGTATTGGTAAAGAAGACCTCTGATGCGCGGAAGAGGTCCTCAGGCAGAAAATTTCCTTCCGTGACCTGCATGCCTGTTTCCTTTGCAAGGTCGATCACAAGCTCCCGCGTGATGCCGTCAAGCACTCCTGAATCAATAGAAGGTGTGCAGAGAATACTGTCTTTGACAAAGAAGATATTGCAGACTGTACCCTCGGCAATGAAGCCTTCGGCATTTAGCATAATAGCCTCGTACGCTCCCTGCTCTTTTGCCTCGACCTTGGCAAGGATGTTATTCAGAAAATTCAAGGACTTTATTTTTGGATTAAGCGCTTCTTTGAGGTTCCTGCGGGTCTTCGCTATGATAAATTTCACGCCCTTATCGTAATACTTCTCAGGATATTCCTTGAACTCCTCAGCAATCACCACCAGGGTAGGTCTTGGGCAGAGAGCAGGATCAAGGCCTATGGGACCTTTGCCGCGCGACACGGTTACCCGGACATAAACGCTCGTGAGGCCATTTGCCCGGATGGTCTCATAGACTGCATTACGAATTACTTCCGGAGTAGGCACAGTCAGTTGAATCAGGGATGCAGAGCGATTGAGCCTCTCGATATGCCTGTCGAGCATGAAGACCATGCCGTCATAAGCCCGCATGGTCTCATAGATGCCGTCTCCGTAAAGAAAACCATGGTCAAAAACCGAGACCATTGCCTCATGCTCCGGCACAATCCTGTCATTCAGAAATATCTGCATAATCGCTCTCCCGGTTTTAAGTGTGTTCGCAGCTACTCAAGTTGTTTAGACTGTAGTCTATTAGGTATCAGCTTCAGACTGAACAGCTATAGACTATTCACCTGAGTAGTTACTGTCAAGCTTGCCTGGACAGCGGGTATACTGTATTATTCTTTACTGTGACCAATGTCAGCCGATCAAAGACAGAGGGATATCTGCTACTGCTCCTCCATGCGCATCTGCCCTACATTCGGTATCCTGAGCACGAGGAGCATCTCGAAGAGGCATGGCTGCATGAAGCTATCATCGAGTCATACATCCCCCTGCTTGCTGTCTTTGATGATCTCCTGAATGATAAGACCGACTTCAGAATAACGCTCTCTCTTACACCGTCACTTCTGGAGATGCTGAGCGACAAACTCCTGATGGCTCGTTTTCAGGGGTATTTGGAGAGCCGCATCGAGCTTGCAGAACGAGAGCTCTCGCGGACCAGGAGCGAGCCCGCACTCTATTGTCTTGCAAAGTTGTACCGTAAAAGGTTTCTTGAGACAAAACGCCTCTTTGAAGATACTTATCGCAAAGATCTCATCTCTGCTTTCCGATCGATCTATCAGTCCGGAAAAGTCGAGCTCATCACCAGTGCCGCAACGCATGCCTATCTGCCCCTGCATATGTCCGAGCCGAACAGCATACAGACGCAGCTCTCACTCGGCGTCAATACCTTCAGGAATAATTTTGGTGCAGAGCCCTCAGGCATCTGGCTGCCTGAATGCGGCTATGCACCGGGCCTGGATGAATGGGTAACAGAGGCTGGCCTCAACTATTTCTTTCTCGAAAGCCACGGTCTGCTCAACGCCTCGCCCAAACCGAAGAAAAGCATATACCGCCCCGTCAGGACCCCTTCTGGTGCAATCGCCTTTGGTCGCGACACGGATTCAACCAAACAGGTCTGGAGTTCCCGGGATGGATACCCGGGGGATGTTGATTACCGCGACTTTTATCGTGACATAGGCTTTGATCTGGATCATGACTATCTGAGACCCTATCTCCCGGGAGGAACCAGGACCTTCACCGGCATAAAATATTTTCGTATAACAGGACAGACTGAAGACAAGAAACTCTATGACCCGGAGCAGGGGCTGAGAAAAGCAGCGCTCCATGCAGAGCACTTTATGCAGGAACGAGAAAAGCAGGTTCTTTTTCTCAGGGAAACTCTCAAGACCAGACCGCTGATCACTGCAGCGTACGATGCTGAACTTTTCGGTCACTGGTGGTATGAAGGCCCTGAATGGCTGCGCTTTGTTCTGAGAAATCTCTCTCTGCAGAAGAGATCTTTCAGGTTCATTACACCGTCCGAATACTGCGCTGAAAACAGGGTTATTGAGACAGTCACGCCCTCAGCATCAAGCTGGGGAAAAAACGGTTACAGTGCCGTCTGGCTTGACGCTTCGAACAGCTGGGTGTACCGCCATCTGAAAAAAGCGTCTGAGAGGATGACGGAGATGGCAAGGCAGCA
This sequence comes from uncultured Nitrospiraceae bacterium, assembly GCA_964461065.1. Taxonomy (GTDB): domain Bacteria; phylum Nitrospirota; class Thermodesulfovibrionia; order Thermodesulfovibrionales; family UBA6898; genus UBA6898. The sequence goes on along the minus strand of CAYWRK010000009.1, from coordinate 33,746 downwards.
CCAGGAAGCAAATGGACTGATGGAACAGGCTCTGAATCAGGCGCTGAGAGAACTGCTGATAGCTCAGGCAAGCGACTGGCCATTTATGATGAAGATGGGTTCTGCTGCCCATTTCGCTGAAACAAAATTCAGGGAACATATCAGCAATTTTTTCATGCTCAGCACAGATATTTATCAGGGGAAGATACGGGAAGCAGCAGTAAAATCTCTCGAGAAAAAAACCGGCATTTTCAGGGATATTGACTTCAGAACCTATACAAAGAAGAACACAGAATAGCCCGAGCAGTTCAGTCTGCAGTCTGTCAGGTATTAAGCTTCAGTCTAAACACCTATCCCCCACACAGGTGGGCAAGCAGACTATCCAGCTTGTCGTTTAAGACAACAGTTTTTCAAACGGGTAAGATTTTAGATACGTAAGGAACTCATCAGCCGCATGGTTCAAAACAGCACCTTTATTAGCAATCAGCGAGAACTCTCTCATCATTTTTTGTTCCTTGATTTTCAGCAAGTTCAAAATGCCATATTTATTTTCCTTGCGTGCTGCCCAGCGTGAGATGATCGAAACGCCAAGACCGTTTGCAACAGCCTCCTTAATCGCCTCGGTGCTGCCAAGCACCATAGATATCTTTAAAGCCTGGGGCACAATGCCGTGCATGGCAAGAAACTTCTCGATCATCTGGCGCGTCCCTGAACCGCCTTCCCTGAAAATAATCGGCTCCTTGGCCAGCTCACTGATGGCTATCTCCTTTTTCTTTGCCCAAGGATGATGGGCAGGCACGATAAGCATAAGCTCGTCTGCAAGGATCTTTTCGACGATCATCTTCTGACGTGTAACTTCACCTTCAACAAGACCCAGGTCAATGTTGCCGGAATTGAGCATCTCAACAACACGCTTTGTATTGCCAATAAGCAGATGGATCTTGATCTTCGGGTGGGTCTTTTTGAAGTCGGTTATTACGCCCGGAAGGACATAATTGCCGATCGTTGAGCTGGCGCCGATACTGATGCTTCCCTTGACCAGGCCGGTAAGTTCACCGATCATCTTCTGCGCATTCGCGTACAGGCTCAGGATTTCCTTGGCATACTTATACAGCACTTCACCAGAAGGCGTGAGGGTCACCGTGCTGCTCGACCGGTCGAACAGTTTGGTTTCATATACCTCTTCAAGTGCCTGAATCTGGAGACTGACAGCGGGCTGAGTGAGATGAATGATCTCAGACGTCTTCGAAAAACTTTTGGTCTCAGCCACGGTGCAGAAAACCTTGAGTTTGTGGTCGTCCATAGCGCTCCTTTGCCTTTAACGAAAATTATCTGCCGAAGCAGTCCATAAGCCGAGTTCTGTATCCCCAATAATCAGGGACTGCAGCCATTCATCTGAGCCCTGACATTACGGTCAGGGTCATGCGGCCTAACCCGTTCTGTCTCCCTCTGCAGGGATTCGAGGGGGCACCTCTCAAAACAGAACCTATTTGGCCTTGCTCCAGGCGGGGTTTACCAAGCTGCCCGGTCACCCGGAACACTGGTGAGCTCTTACCTCACCTTTTCACCCTTTCCCCTATTATGGGGTGGTTTCCCTTTCTGTGGCACTTTCCTTCCCCCCCGACAAGTCGGGGAAGACTCCGCATTACGAAGCGCCTTGCCCTGTGGAGCTCGGACTTTCCTCTCCAAGACCGCTGCCGGCCAGGAGCGGCTGCGTGTACTGCTTCGGCAGCCTATAATAATTATTTATTATTATATAATATTTTCTTTGGGATTTGAAAGTCTTTTACCGACCGACAGCAGAGGTTGCCTTAGGCACCAACAGCAGGTGCTTTAGGCAGCAAGAGGCTAATCTTCTTCGCAGTAAAGGATCCGGTAACACTGCGGGCACTGCACCAATTCTGAGCCTTTTCTTATCTCCAGAGAAAGCTGCGGCGGAATGTTCATATCGCAGCCAAGACATATATTGTCCTCAGCCCTTGCAACCGCAACACCTTTGCCATTTCTCAGCAGTTTAAGGTATATGTTATAGGTATCAGCATCAATCTGCGCAACCATCTTGGCCCGCTCGTCCTTCATCTGATTGAGTTCCTGTTCAAGGCGCACGACGTCTGCCTCAAGGCCCTTTTTGAAACCCTGGATCTTCTCATCTTCGCTCTTTACGTTTTCGCCAAATCCCTGTTGTTCCTTCTGTGCGGCATCGATCTCGGTCATGATCTGAAGGATCTGCATCTCAACTGCTGCAATCTCCTTTTCAGATGACTCTATTTCTTTAAGGTGGGCCTGATATTCCTTGTTGTTCTTGATATCCGATGTCCTGGCCCTCATCTTCGTGAGCTTTTCCTGGGCATCCTCGAGGGCCTTCTCTTTGTCCTTCTTCTTCTTTGCTGCTGCCTCTGCTTTCAGCTTCATCTTCTCCCATTCTGCCTTGGCCTTCTTGAACGGTTCGTCAACTTCGCTGATACGCAGGGGAACCTTGTCGATATAACTCCGCTTTTCAAGCATGCGGGTATCTGTCTGCTGCAGCTGTACAAGAAGCTTTAAGCGATCCTTCACCAATCCTCCTGTGGTATGGTGGGCCCACCAGGACTCGAACCTGGGACCAACCGGTTATGAGCCGGTAGCTCTAACCAACTGAGCTATGGGCCCTTCATGAAACCGTAACGCAAAATGCGTAACGCGTGACAAGAATGGCAAACCATTTCACTGCCGATCAAACGTTAGTTTAATACTATATATCCCGTCAGAATCATTGGTCAAGCAGTATCCGGTATTTCATGAACGATGACTGATCCCGCCTGATACCTTAAGCGTTACGAGGATTCGATAAAGGTCCTGAGCCACCTGCTCCGCGACGGATGCCGCAGTTTTCGTATTGCCTTCACTTCGATCTGCCTGATCCGCTCACGGGTCACGTCGTATTCCACACCCACGTCCTCAAGCGTATGCGGCACCTCATCGCCTATACCAAAACGCTTCTTGATGATCTCACGTTCCTTGGGCGAGAGCGATGCAAGCGCCACATCAATATTTTTTCTCATATCCTTCTGTATCGCTTCATCGAGCGGAGAGAGGGTTCCCTTGTCCTCTATGAAGTCACTCAAATGGCTGTCATCTTCTTCGCCCACAGGCGTTTCAAGTGAGATCGGCTCCTTCGAGATCTTGAGCATGCTCCGGACCTTTTCAACGGGTATCTTCAGCTTCTGCGCTATCTCATCAGGAGAAGGCTCGCGGCCCTTTTCCTGCACGAGCTCCCTGACCGCCTTTGTCATTCTGTTTATGGCCTCGACCATATGCACCGGTATCCTAATGGTCCTGGACTGGTCTGCAAGCGCACGCGTTATGGACTGTCTTACCCACCAGGTCGCGTACGTGCTGAACTTGTACCCCCGCTGATATTCGAATTTCTCGACCGCCCTCATGAGGCCGATGTTTCCTTCCTGAATAAGGTCGGAAAAACCAAGGCCCTTGCCTATGTATCTCTTGGCAATGCTGATGACCAGCCGGAGGTTAGCCTCGGTCAGTTTCCCCTTTGCATCGTCTATGGTCATCTCCTCATCGATGATGAGCTTGAGCGCCCTGCGCATCTCTTCATACGTTATGCCGAACCGGTCCTCGATCTCCCGGATGGTGTTTCTGAAGATATCGCATTCTTTGGCAATCAGGGCAATCTCTTCCCTGATCGTTTTATTCTTGAGGTTCTTCGGGAGTGATATTTTGCCTGACTTTGTGACACTGGCACCCCGGTATACCGCCTTTTGGCCGGCAAACTCCAGTTGTGTGTACAACTCATACAGATACATGATCGTTTTCTTCAATTCCTCAGAAAAATCGTGCAGCACGTCGTCTTTCAGGTTAAGACCAATTACTTCTTTCAGCAGCTTATCCCTGTTGTCTGTCAATGATTTGATCATTTTTTGGTCAGGTTTCCTGCCGGAATCCCTGATCTTCTCCAGAATTACTTTTTGTTTCTGATACAGGGTTCTGACCTTAAGCGTTGCCTGATGGAACCGTTTCCGTTCGTACGCAAGATCCTCTCCCATCTCCTCGTCCCCGTTCTGGACAATGTGCCACAAGGGAGCTTCCCCGGCCTCAACCATGCTTCCCAGGGCAATAAGTTTGTCGATGGCAAAGGGAAGAGAGAAGATGATGCTGGCAAGCCGCTCCTTGCCCTTCTCGATCTTTACCGCAAGATCGACCTCGCTCTCTTTGGTGAGCAGGGGCACTCCGCCCATCTCCTTGAGGTACACTTTTATCGGATCATATTCTGCCTCGAGCAGAGCGCTGCCCTTTTCCTCTTCCTCTTCAAGAACCTCTTCAGCGGAGTCTTCCTTTGACTCAAAGGTGCGTTCATTGTCAAAGTCAAACTCTTCGAAATACTCGTTAAAATCCTTATCGTGTTTCATGATCTTTTTCCTTTATCATTTTTTTCTTTTCAAGCAAGAGGGTATTGATCAATTGAATATCATCCGAAGCCCTGGCATGCAGCAGCCGCTCCTCAAACTTCCTTTTCTCGATCTTCATAAGACAGTCTTCGATATTCCTGTCCACAAACTCGGGGTCAAAGCCCGGAGCAACAGAAAGCCGGGTGAAAAGCAGCCGGTCTTCCTCGCTCGCATGGTCAAGGACTCTGGCGATATTGGTCCTGTCCTGCAGTGCTGCGATCTTGCGGAACAGCGAGGAAACAGAAGCATCGGTTATCTCATCCGGCTTGACCCGCGAAAGCACGGCATCAGCCTTATCAGGGAAAGCAATGACTGCACTGAGGAGAAGTTCTTCTTCCGCGCGGTTCTTTGGTGCGGCCTTCGTCCGGACCGGCTTGATGGGAGTATCTGTCTTCTTTGCCCTCAGCTTCCGGTATTCCTCTCTGAGCGTTGCCTCGCTGATCCTTGTCTTGCCCGCGAGCTCTATGAGCAACTGTTCAGCCTCAATCGTATCCTGCCCCTCGGCAATAACCGCAAGTGCCTCCCGTACAGCCTGGCTTTTCTGCCCCTTTGAGACGCTCAGGATGAAATCGGTCACTGACTCAGCCTTTTCAATAAGAATGCTGAAAGACTCACTCCCGTGTTTTCCGAGGTAGCTGTCAGGGTCCTCGTTATCCGGCAGGATCAGGATCTTTGCATGAAAATCATTCTGAGCCAGGAGCGGCAGGGCCCGTTTTGCAGCAGCGATGCCGGCAGAATCTCCGTCAAATATAACAACCACCTCTTTGGTGAGTTTCCGCAGTTTCAGAAGATGACCGGATGTCAGTGATGTGCCAAGCGGAGCAACCCCATTCCTGAATCCGTATTGGTGGCAAATGATCACATCCATATACCCTTCCACGATCAGCGCATAATCCTTCTGTCGGATCGCTTCTTTTGCCGTGTACAAGCCGAAGAGCGTTTCGAATTTCTTGAAAACCGGGGTCTCCGGAGAATTAATGTACTTCGGCAGGCTGTCATCCATTGCCCTGCCGCCAAAGGCGATCACATTGCCATTCGTTCCCATAATAGGGAAGATGACCCGTTCACGGAACATGTCGTAAAGACCCTTGTCCCCGGCAACAGCCAGACCTGACTCCCTGATCACAATATCGCTGTACCCTGACTGCTTGAGATGCTTCAGGAGATTGCTCCATCCTGCAGGTGCATACCCGAGCCTGAACAATGCTACTGATTCTTCCGTAATGCCGCGGTTCTTGACATAAGCAGAGGCGCCCTTTGATTCGCCCAGTTTTCGGGAATAGAATTCCGCTGCAAGGGCCAGTGCATTCCTGATCTGCTCACCTTTTTCAATCGCCTTTTTGTCCTGCCCGAATACGGGAAGCTTGATGCCTGCCTTCTCGGCAAGGACCTGCAGGGCCTCCGGAAAGGACATGCGCTCGTAGTTCACCAGAAATCCGATCACATCACCGCCTGCGCCGCAGCCAAAGCAATGATAGATCTGTTTTGCCTGGCTTACCATGAAAGAGGGCGTTTTTTCGGTATGAAATGGGCAGACACCTTTCCAGTTCTGCCCTGACTTCTTGAGCTGAACGTACCCGGAGATGAAATCAACAATATCTATTCTTTCTTTTATTTCTTCAAGAACTCTGTCAGATCTCATATGGCCCCAGTGAGGAAATAGTCAGGCGGTATTTTACCACGTCAGGTGAATTTTCTGCCCGGACGGGCAGGTCAGGAGGGCCTGCCTATCCTTTTGTATCCGGAACACTCAAGGATCTGAACATCTGAGCCCCTGAACGTTTCGTCAAGGAGAAGGTTCAGTCCAAGATTGTCGCTCGATATGTGGCCAGCTATGATCACATTCAAATGATTCTTTTCAGCCTCTTTCCGGTGCTCTTCACTCATATGCATGCCTACGATGGTATTTACGCCAGCATGGGTCAGACTTTTAAAGATATCCTTGGATCCCTCAGTGCCGCCGGTCATATCCACAAAGACCTTGCCGGCACGCCGCTTCTTTGAGCCCAGGAGTATTTTCGGACCAACGCCGATCTTCATAGCATCGCTGTACTCCGGTATCGCCTTAAGCAGATCAAAAAGATCACCAAGATTGTGTGGCTTTTTCTCATCAAAAAGACGCTGGAGAAAGGTTACGACCATATTATCAGCAGGTGTATGAAGACAGAGAAAGGGTATATTGAGAAGACGAGCCGCATCGACCGCCCGCGTGTGATTAACCGGCATAAGCCGCCGCTCGATCTCTTTTGCCCTGCCATCCATAAGGTCTTCGGCAATATTGATCGGAACGCCGAAAAGACTCAGGATATCTGCCTGCATATGCATGACAGCGGACAAGTTTGCGAATGCCCTGCCTTCAGGATGGTGCGCCAGCACAAGATCTATCTTTTCGTCGCGATTCCTCAGGGTATCCGCCAGAAGGATCTCGCCGACCTCAATGTCAACGCCGACGAGCACTTTCGTGATCTCTTCGTCGCCGCTGCCGTGGAGAATACGGGAATCTGAATAGGGGTTTTTCAGTGAGTCATTGTCAAAAAGGTCTTTTTCATCCTGCTTGAGTTCTTCATGGTCCTTTGCCAGCCGCTCGAGCTCCTGCATTACAGCGTCCCGGCCACGAGGGTCGTTTGCCATGCCGGTTTCGATCGCTTTCTGGTAAAGGCTGCGGAGGATCATCAGGCCTGAGCGGGGGGAGTGGCCAGCAGCTCTTTCACCCGTGTATTAACCCATTTGCCGTCAGCCAAGCCTTTGATCTTCGGCATCAGCACCTTCATCACCTTGCCCATGTCTGCCTCTGATTTTGCGGACGACTCCTGAATGGCCTGGATAATAAACTTTTCGACTTCTTCCAATGAAAGCTGGGCAGGCATGTATGACTGCAGAATGGAAAGCTCCTGTCGTTCTATCCCGGCAAGATCTTCTCTGCCTGCCTGGGAGAACTGCTCTATTGACTCGCGGCGCTGCTTGCCCATAGACGAGAGAACCGAGAGTATCTCTTCATCAGAGAGCTCCCGGCCCTTCTCGATCTGGACGTTCTTCATCGCTGCTTTTGCCATGCGCAATACAGAGACTCTGACAGGATCAGAACTCTTCATCGCAACCTTGAGATCTTCGTCAATCCGCTTAAGCAGCGACATGCTATCTTGATCCCAGTTTGATTCTTTTTGCGGCCTTTTTGCGGGCAGCAATGGCTTTCTTTTTCTTTTTCACGCTCGGCTTATCGTAATGCTCACGCTTCTTTACCTCTGAAAGAATTCCTTCTTTTTCGCACTGTTTCTTGAAGCGTTTAAGAGCATTCTCGAGTGAGTCACTTTCGCGCACCCTGATTTCGGGCATTCATGTATCACTCCTCTCTCTTTGAAAATTAGCAAATATTTTAGCAGGTTATAAACAGGCATGTCAATCTAACTGCAAGAGAACCGTTTGATAATAAAAGGAAATGTAACTGGTTAGGTTGATTGGCTGTTCAGTCTGTTGGGACAAACATGAAACTGCATAGGTGAATAGACTATAGTCTGTCAGATACCGGCAACTTAAGCACCTAATAACCTTTCCGCCTAATAGTCTAAATACCTAAAAGACTGCTACCCGGGCATTTAATCCCTTTTATGCCTGTCCCGCTGACCCTAAGACTTCCTTATTCTTGTGGATGATCATTTTCGTCAATTCGTCACGCGCCGGTCCAAGGTATTTCCTCGGATCAAACTCAGCAGGTCTTTCTGCAAAGGTCTTGCGGATCAGAGCAGTCATGGCAAGACGACCATCACTGTCAATATTGATCTTGCAGACAGCGCTCTTCGCAGCCTTTCTGAGCTGTTCCTCGGGTATGCCCACGGCGTCCTTCATTTTGCCTCCAAAGGCATTGATCATCTGCACATACTCAGGGATGACTGACGAGGCCCCGTGAAGGACAATAGGGAACCCGGGTATGCGTTTCTCGATCTCATCAAGGATATCGAAACGGAGCGGCGGCGGAACAAGGACACCCCGTTCGTCTCTGGTGCATTGTTCCGGCTTGAACTTCATGGCGCCGTGGGATGTACCGATAGAAATCGCCAGGGAATCAACATTCGTCTTGCTCACAAAGTCCTCCACTTCCTCGGGTTTGGTATAGGTCGATTTTTCTGCAGAAACCTCATCTTCAATGCCGGCAAGAACGCCCAATTCGCCTTCCACCGTAACATTATAGTCACGCGCATATTCCACTACCTGCCTGGTAAGTTTAATATTATCTTCATATGAATGATGTGAACCGTCGATCATGACCGAAGAAAATCCGGTATCAATACAGGACTTGCAGAGTTCAAAGGTATCGCCATGGTCAAGATGAAGCGCAAACTTCACCGGTGACCCTGCATCCTTTATCATTCCCACGGCACCCATGGCAAGGAAGCGCAGCAATGTTTGATTTGCATATTTGCGTGCACCGCTCGAAACCTGCAGGATGAACGGGGAGCTCGACTCTACGCATCCCATCACAATCGCCTGCAGCTGCTCCATGTTATTGAAATTGTATGCAGGGATTGCATAGTGCCCCTTCATCGCCTTTTGAAACATCTCCCTGGTGTTGACCAGGCCGATCTCCTTGTACGATACCTTCTCCATTACACCCTCCTTAATTTCAGATCATCCGGATTTTATGCTTCAGCAACAGTTCAATTATGCATATTACCTCTTTTAAAGCCCACCACAATATCTCTTTTTCCATGCTACCACAACTTATTGCACAAATGTAAGTTACTATTCTGCCCTATCCGATATCAGGCATAATTGATTTCTCCATTTGAAAAAAGTTCTGCCTCTATGATAGAGTGCATAAAATTCTTCTACTGAAGCAGGCAATGTTTTCTTTTGAATCAATCATTCATAATCTTAAAGAGACCATCATTCTTTTTGACAAAAAGAGCAGGATGACATTTATCAATAAAAGCGGCGAAGAGCTCTTCGGCAAAAGCTCCAGGGATATTGTCGGCAAAAAACTGAACCAGCTCTTTCGCGGCGAAAAGAAGATATCTCCTCTTATCAAAAAAAGCATTGACGAAGAGCGATCCTTCAGAGGAAAATCGGTAAGCATTTCGATGGGTCGGCAGATGAATATTGACTTCAGCCTCTCAACCTTTTATGTTCAGGACCGGGTCGAAGGTGCTGCTCTGTCCCTGTCAGAGAACATACCGCTTGCCGAAGGCGGGGACCACGATCAGGAAGCAGTGGTATTTCTGCTTGGCTCTATATCACACGAGATCAAGAACCCCCTTGGCGGAATAAGGGGCGCAGCGCAGCTTCTTCGTCAGAGAACAGAAGACTCAGCCCTTGCTGAATACGCTGACCTCATCGTCAGAGAAACAGACCGCTTGAATGTTATCCTCCAGGACTATCTCACAATATGCAGAAAGCCTTCTTTTCAGGCAATCAATATCCACGAAGTCGTGGAAAAAACCATTGCAATTCTTTCTGTTCCGATAGGAAAGGCGGGTATTACGATCAAGAGGCTCTATGATCCAAGCCTCCCTTTTATTCTCGGTGATGAGTCAAAGCTCCTTCAGGTATTCCTGAACATCATCAAGAATGCTCTGGAATCCATGAATAAAGGGGGGTTGCTCGAGATATCCACCGGTCCGTCAAAGGAGCTCTTTGGAGAACACGGAAAGATAAAACGCATGGCCCTGATAACCATCAGAGATACGGGGAAAGGCATATCTGAAGAAGACCTACAAAAGATCTTTCTGCCCTTTTACACAAAGAAGAAAGGCGGAACAGGCATTGGGCTCTCGCTCTCGAAGAAGATCATGAAAGATCACAATGGCAGGATCTCGGTAGCAAGCCAGAAAGACAAGGGCACAACATTCTCGCTGTACCTGCCCTTCAGGGAACATGGATAAGAAAATCCTCATCATAGACGACGACGAAAGCATCATCTGGGTCATTAAAAAGGCGCTTGAACCCGGTGGATACAAGACCAGCTCGCGGACCAGGCTCACCTCAGGTCTAAGGGCAGCAGAAGATCACTTCCCTGTCATTCTGCTTGACCTCATGCTGCCTGACGGCAGCGGACTCGACGGCCTGCGCGAACTGAAGGCATCGCAGCCGGACACGATCGTGATCATGATAACGGCAAACGCCATGATGGACAGCACGATCAGCGCCATGAAAGAAGGTGCTTACGATTACCTTGAGAAGCCCTTTGACATCGAAGAACTGAAGATCCTCGTGGATAAGGCGTTCAAGGATCTTGCTCTGCGGCAAGAACTGAGGGAACTAAAAAAAGCTGCCTTTGAAACCGAGACACCACAGATGGTCGGCAGAAGCCCGAAAATGCTTAAGGTATTCAAGGATATCGGCAGGGTTGCATCAAAAGATATTACCGTTCTGATCACCGGCGAAAGCGGCACAGGCAAGGAACTGGTGGCAAAGGCAATCCATCTGAACAGCAGACGTTCAACCGGGCCATTCGTGGCCATCAATGCTGCATCGATCCCTAAAGACCTGCTCGAATCAGAGCTTTTTGGGTATAATAAAGGGGCCTTTACGGGCGCAGCACGTGACAAGACCGGAAGGATTGAGGCAGCCCATGGAGGCACGCTCTTCCTTGACGAGATTGGTGAAATGGAACAGAGTCTCCAGGCAAAACTCCTCCGTTTTCTTCAGGAAAAGGAGTTCAATCCCCTCGGGAGCACGGATACCATGAAAGCAGATGTCCGCATTATCGGAGCAACAAACAGGGATCTTTCCGAAGCTGTCAGTCAGGGCCGCTTTCGCGAAGATCTCTATTACCGCTTCAATGTCGTGCAGATCAAGGTGCCGCCGCTCAGAGAAAGGAAGGAGGACGTTCCCCTTCTGATAAAAAGCTTTCTGCGAGAGTCAGTTGAAAAACTGGAAACCGGCGAGAAGGAATTAGCCAAAGAAACAAAGGCCTTTCTCGAAAAATATGACTGGCCCGGCAATGTGCGCGAACTTGAAAATGTGATCAAAAGAGCCTGTGTTCTCTCCACCGGGACCATTATAGAGAAGAAAGACCTGCTTATCGAAGAGGCAAATTCTTACTCCATAAAGGATTTTCTTGAGGAGAAGCTGAAGCGGTATCTCAAAGACATGGCAAAGATCACAAATTTCAATCTTTACGACACGGTCCTCTCTGAAGTGGAGAAAGCACTAATCTCAATAGTCCTTAAGGAAACGAACGGCAACCAGCTCAAGACGGCAAGACTGTTAGGTATTAATCGCAACACGCTCAGGACTAAAATTAAGGAATATAAGATCAAAAAGTAGTTTCACCCTCCCCTGACTAAGCCACCTACTGTTGGTGCTTCTGGTGCTTAAGGCATCTACTTCAGGCTAATCCCTCAGTCAGACTGTCCATCGCCCGATCTTCTCTTGCAAGTATTCCCACGTAATGCTAATCTGAACAATATCAGCGATCGGGAGGGTATTATGGCCAATGAATCTGCATCAATCAAGAAACCTATGATCGGGGAAGTCCTTGTAAAGTATGAGATCATCACCCAGAATATGCTTAAGAACGCATTGCGCAGGCAGTCACAGGTTGGCGGCCAGATCGGCTCCATCCTGATCGAGATGGGATATGTGACTACCGATATACTCCTCGATTTTCTGAGCAAGCAGTTTGGCGTTCCAGCAGTCAACCTCTTCAAAATAGATGTGCCGAACGATGTTCTCAGGGCAATGCCGCTTGAAAAGATTAAGGAGTACAAGGTTCTGCCCCTTGAGATCGATAACAAACTCACCCTTGCCATGGTAAATCCAAAGGATTATGTTGCGATCAGAGATGTTGAGTTCATCCTTGGGAAAAGGGTTAATCCTGTGGTTGTCCCCTCTCAGCAGCTTGAGGCAGCCATCAGGAGCATTGAGTCCCATGGCATGGACGCTCTAAAGGGAAGCGAACTTGAAATCTCGATAGTAACCAGCGAGGCCGAAACAGGAGCAGTCGATGTAAATATGCTGCTCAAGTATCTGAAAGAGTCAAAGGCAACTGATCTTCAGCTTACTGCAGGGGTGCCGCCGAGTCTCAAGATGAGCACTGAACTCAAGCGTCTGAACATGCCATCCCTAACACCGGATAATATGAAGAATTACGCTCAGACCCTTATGGACAAGGATCAACAGGCCTCATTTCAGGCAGAGAACAACCTCGACTTTGCCTTTACGAATATAGAATACGGCAGGTTCAGAGTGAATATCTACAAGCAGCGCAACTCCGTATCAATAACTCTGCGCAGAATCCCGGATACTATCCCCTCTATGCAGGATCTCGGCATTCCTGAGGAACTCGAGAACTTTGCTCTCAAAACTCAGGGGCTGATCCTGATCACCGGGCCGGCCGGCCATGGTAAATCAACAACCCTGGCTGCTCTCGTGGATATCATTAATACCAAAAGAAGATGCAACATTATAACGCTCGAAGATCCGATCGAGTATCTGCACAAGCATAAGAACAGCAATGTAAATCAGCGTGAAATCGGCATTGATACATCTTCGTTCCCTGACGGTCTGAAACACATATTCAGACAGGATCCTGATGTGATCGTGATTGGTGAGATGCGCGATCCCGAGAGTTTCAAGATAGCACTCCAGGCGGCAGAGACAGGTCACCTCGTACTGAGCACGCTCCATTCGAGAAATGCGACTTCCACCATCGAAAGGGTCATTGATATCTTCCCTGCGGATCAGCAGTCCCAGATACGCTCACAGCTTGCAGATTCACTTCTGCTGGTACTATCACAGCGACTGGTGATGAAAAAAGACAAGTCAGGGCCGGTTCTTGCCTATGAGAAACTTGTGAACTCCTATAAGATCAAGAACTTCATTCGCGATGGTAAATCACATCAAATCAGATCGCAGATGCAGTTGCCAGGGGAAGAATACTCGTCCATTGATGTCAGCCTTATACGTCTCACCCTTGACGGTCTTATCACTGCAGAGGAAGGTTCAAAACATGCGGATAACCTGACCTACTATCAGGATGGCATAAAAGGCAGGGGCCTGAGATAAAGGGCCCCCTAAAAAATCAGTTAATGAGATATTCGAAGCGTTTCCTGAACTCGGGGACCGTCATCCTCGCTGCCTTTGCCAGTGTCTCTATGGCACGCGGTTCATAGTCTTCTTTTTCTAGGCGGATCATGTATTTTCTGCCGACCTCATAGGCTTCTGACTTTATATCAACAAGCCGCACCTTTGTCTTGCCCGTGGCAGGGTCTGCCATTTCCACAAAAGAGACAGGTCTTAGCCTGCCTTCGTCAAGGGTGATCATGGAGCCGGTCCCTCCGTTCAGCAGAAACCGGACCGCACCGTATCCGAGGTCGCGCGTGTATTCTATGTCATAGGGCACAGGGTCTGCAGCCCGCAGTTCGTAGCCGATTGTCTTGTGGACTATCGTCATATGCACGCCTCTCGCTTCGAGGCTTTTCTTCACCATGTCACTCATAATTCTGCCAAGCTGAATCTCTGAGAGCCTTATTCTGCCGACCTCATCACACTTAATATCATCGCACGCACTGAGTTCATGCTCGTCAACCTTTGCTGAAATGCCTTCAGCCAGCACTGCAATGCCATGATCCTTGCCATGGGCAAGCCTCTTAATAATAGATCCCTCAAGGATATCGGAGATCTTCTGAAAGGGAACCTTGTCTTCGGTGAATTCTTCAGGTATTAGCGTTATTGTGGCGCCAACAGCCTTGCCGATACCCAGTGCGAGGTGACCGGCGTTCCTGCCCATAGTAGAGATGAAATACCATCTTCCTGTGGTCCTTGCATCCTCCATAATATTCTTCACGATCTCTACACCCCAGTGGCGTGCAGTGTGATAGCCAAAGGATGACCTGCCGCCCGGAAGAGTAAGGTCATTGTCTATCGTCTTCGGCACATGCACAACAGAGACTTTGCCGCGCGACTCCCGTTCGATCCAGCGTGCCATATATGCAGTGCCATCGCCACCGATTGTTATAAGATACCGGACTTTCAGGGCTTTCAGCGTCTGGAGCAGAACAGGGAATCGTGCTTTTGCGACCTCAGCACTGTCGCGGGATGTCCTGAGAATAGACCCGCCCGTGGTATGAATCCGCGAAACATCCTCGATCGTCAGGGGTATGGCACTACTTTTGTCACCGGCAAAAAGGCTCTTGAAGCCCCCGAAGATACCGATGACCTCTTTGCCTTCATTAACAGCCTCAATGGTAGCGGCACTGATGACTCCGTTGATGCCAGGTGCAGGACCGCCGCCCACAACAATTGCTACAACCTCTTTTTTCATGCCTATGCCTGCTTCTTGTCGCTGGCGGTGAATTTGAGCGCAACCCTTCTATGCCTCGGCCCATCGAACTCACAGAAGAAGATGGACTGCCAGGTACCCAAAACAAGTTTGCCTTCCTCAACAAAAACATGGCTGGCAACGCCGACAACTGCCGCTTTGATATGCGCGGATGAGTTGCCCTCACGGTGATGATAGTCTCCTTCAAACGGTATAACTTTGTTCAGATAGGTCTGGATATCGCGCTGCACAGAAGGATCAGCACCTTCATTGATTGTAATGCCTGCTGTTGTATGGGGCACAAAAAGATAGCAGATACCGTTAGAAATGCCTGCCTCCTTGACCGCTTCCTGTATCTTCTCCGTAACGTCGACAAACTCGGTTCTTGTCTTGCTCTTTACGTTTATATATCTGACCACGTGCTCCTCCTGTTTTGTTTAGACCAGTTATGCAAACACGCTATCAAAAAAAGGCTGGTCTGCAATGAATGCAATTTCTATTATAAGAATATTCCCCGGCAAATCAAGATTTCTGAGCTTAACAAAGTCTTTCTGTGTTGTGATGATCCAGGATGCGCCTGACGCCAAACTCTCCCTGCTGACAGCATCAATGTCCTGCTGACCATAGTGATGATGGTCGCGGTACGCCTTCATACCTGCCACTTCTGCTCCTGAATCTGCCACTGTATTGCTGAACGATTCAGGATCTGCCAATCCACAAAAGCAGAATACTTTTTTCCCACTTAGAGAATCAGGAGCTATTCTCTCTCCTGACCCCGATCTGATCGAAACAACACGATGTCCAGAAAAAAAGATCGGAACATGTTTATTGTATTTTCTTATCTCAGCGATAAGTCCCGCATCTTCCCGCTCCGCCTTGGTGATCATGATGATATCTGCCCTCTGGAGCGCCGTCAAAGGTTCCCTTAATCTTCCAGCAGGAAACAGCTTCCTGTTGCCAAAGGGATTTCTTGAATCAATAAGCACGATGTCACGGTCTCTGTGCAGTTTCCAGTGCTGGAACCCATCATCGAGGATGAAAACAGGGATTGGGGATTGGGGATTAGGGCCTGCAGACAAATTCAGTCCAGGAGCTGCGAACTGAGAGTCTCCTGCCTGCCCATCATCTTCTTTACTCTTTGCTGTATACTCTATGCCCTGTACTCTATGCTCTATGCTTTCCCGTAACGCATACATGCCTGCCTCATACCGGTCAGAACCCTTTACAATCGGCACTCCTTGCAGCCTTTCAGCCATCAGAAGCGGTTCATCGCCAGCCTGCTCTGCAGTGAGAAGCGGCTTGTCTCCTTTTGTCACAAAACAGAGGCCAGGAGCAGTCCCCTTGTATCCGCGCGTAAGAATAATGGGCTGGAATCCCCGCTTTATAGCTTCTTCGGCTATGGCAATCGCAGCAGGCGTCTTTCCGGTCCCGCCCAGCGTAATGTTGCCGATGCTGATCACTCTGAAAGGCAGCCTCATCTGGTTCTTCAGCGCAACAAACTTCTTTGCTGACAGCCCGAGGTAGTAGAGGTATTCAGCGAAGTTCATCTGTTCTATTGGCAACGGATTGACATAATTTATTCGTCATGCACATTCTCAGCATTATACCATGTCCATTACATGACGAATAATTCCGGATTCGGTGCTGTTTCCCTATCGTGACCTCAGTACCCAAAGCAGATGGATTTAATGATGCGAGCATATTTATACTAAGGGAAACGTGAGGTGACCATATGACACAGGGAACTGATGGAATAGGAAGACCAAAAGGAACCGATCCTGCCGCTCTTCTCAGGAACAGGGCAACCGGGGAAAAGACAACAACTGCGCCAACTGCCTTTGCGCAAATTCTCGGGTCCGAGATCAGGCAACAGAAAGACCTGAAGAGCAGTGCTGCGCCAGCTATGAATAGTCCGTCACCCTCGATCGAAAAACCAGCAACCCCCCTTGTCCAGCCCTCACCTGACAGCTTCAAAGAGATTCTGAAGGTGATCATGAAGCATGAAGGAAGCAGCTATGTAAAAAAGGACGGCATGCGCGAGTCATCCAAGATGGGCATCCTCCAGTCAACTGCCAATGAATTCGGGTACAAGGGAGATGTGAAGGACCTTACCCGTGCTGATGCCGAGGCTATATACAAAAGAATATGGGACAGGTCAGGAGCGGCAAAGCTGCCCTATCCTTTGAGTCTGGTCCACTTTGATACATACGTCAACAGTCCTGCGGCGGCAAGAAGGATCTTAGCAAAGTCAGAAGGGAACGTGGACACCTATCTTGAGATGCGGGCCCAGAGGTTTCAGCGATTGGCTTCCCGAAGACCGGCGCGGTTTGGGCGATATCTCAAAGGCTGGATGGCCAGGGTAAATCACCTGAAACAGATAACCACTGAATATGCACAGGTTAATGAAACAGGAGCGAGCCAGAAGACAGTCCAGAAAGCTGTGGAGATTAAGTCTTCCAAGGGGTAAGAGAACAGAATTGCCAATATCTATTCCTTCCTGAACTCCGCAGCTAAGAGATCGCCGTATGCAGTGTTAGTTATCTTTGCAATTCATCACGCTAAAGCAGCCTCTCCGACACCCAGCGATGCACCGACGATATACTGGTCACCGAGATCTTTGATCCACATGACAACACCGTGGGAGTGTTGGTCGATGCTTTTCTTGAACTTAAGCACATGCCCAGACCTCAGAGGATAGCGCGTGATAAAACAGATACCGTTCCTCGACATGTTTATTGCCATGCCTGACAAATCCATAAACCGGAGCCTGTTGTCATTAAAGACTGCAACCGTAAATTCCAGTATCTCCGCGCAACCTTTCCTGACATCTTTTTGTTTCCGTTCCATGGCGCCTCCTGTAATACTGCATAATATTTATCAGGTTCAGTATACAAGCATCACTGCAGGACATCCAGTTAAGTTTATTTCATGAAGGGCGCGTGCATTCAACTTATTTGTGTATACTTTGACAACAATAATATTCTTAGGGGGAAAGACATCATGGCAATGGTTACATCAATTATCCTGATTAAAGCAGAAAGAACAAAAATCAATGAAGTAGCTGAAAAACTGTCAGCAATGGAGGGGATATCTGAGGTTTATTCAGTCAGTGGAAAGTATGACCTGATTGCTATAGCTCGTGTCCCATCAAATGATGACCTTGCAGATCTTGTGACCAAAAACATGGTTACCATTGATGCAATTACAAAATCAGAAACCATGCTTGCATTTAAAGCATTCTCTCGTCATGACCTTGAAGCCATGTTTTCTATTGGAGAGTAAAGGGCATTATTAATCCGGTTTAAGTAATGCATTACTGTCAATAGTCTCTTCCCGTAATTCGTTTGCGGTTTTTTAGTAAGAGCGTGATCAGCAGGAACAAGGCGGCTGCCAGACTTGAGAGCGAAAGGACCGGCCATGCGGGCAGGTCAATGTGTAATCGCAGCCACCGCTCCAAGTCGCTTTCATTGCTCACGATGGCAGCGAACAGGAGCAGCGCCGCAATGATGAACCCGTAAGCGATATTCACCCCTGTAGCAACGCCGACAGACCCGAATGCTGCATCTCCCGCACCCGCAAGCCGTATCGTCGGATTCTCGAAAAACTTAATGGTTCTGACCACATGTTTTGAGACGAGGTGTTTCATTGTTTTTAGCTCATACGGACCTGCCTTCAGCTGCTTCAGTATCTCCTCAAAGGAGAACCCTGACGTAGCGTAATCCTTCACAAAGGACCGTAGCTGATCGACGATCTTGATATCCGGATCAAGGGACAGACAGGTCCCTTCAAGCGTGGTGATTGCCTTCGACACGAGAACAAAATCACGGGGAATGTCGATCCCATACGCAAGACTCGTATTGAGAAATCGCTGCAATAGCAGAGTAAACGGGACTCCGGCACATTCATAGACAGGCAATTCGGACAACACCTCGTTTATTGCACGACGGTAAGACGCCATGTCTATCTCCTCCTCACTGGCATCGCACATTTCCAGGAGTGCAGCGATGACCTTGGTCACGTCCATCTCTGACATGCCATACAGGATGTCGAATATCCAGGAGCGCAAGTCTTTGGATAGAAAACCCATGATCCCGAAATCGAGATAGGCGATAGTTTCCCGGTCTACAAGCAGGATATTTCCCGCGTGAGGGTCGCCGTGAAAGAAACCGTCGATGAAGATCTGCTTCAGCATGGAATCGGAGATGAGACGGGCCACGGCCTTCCGGTCTACGTCATGCTCAGCAGCATGACAGACATTCACGCCGCAAATATATTCCATGATCAGGACCTTTTTGGTCGTGAACTCCCGGTACACTTTCGGGACTTTGACCCCCGCATAATCCTCGAAGTTGCAGGCGAAAAGGAGCGCGTTCTTTCCTTCCTGCCGAAAATAGAGCTCGCGGTCGGTCCACCGAGTGAACTCCTTAACGAGCATGACGAGATGGTTTTTTTTCAGGGAAGGAACAAAAAGTTCGATAAGGTGCGCAAACCGCAGCATGATAAAGAGGTCGGATAACATCATTTCCCGGATATGAGGCCGCTGGACCTTCACCGCCACCTCTTCACCGGTCATGAGCCGCGCACGATGAACCTGCGCCACCGAGGCTGCGGCCATGGCGGTTTCGTCAAACTCGCTAAATACTTCGGCGGGGTCCCGATTGAGCTCGTTCCATAGCGTCTCCCTTACCTGTTCGAAGGGGAACGGCGGAACATGGTCCTGCAGTTTCTTGAACTCTTCGCAGTAATCAGGAGCGACAAGGTCCGGACGGACGCTCAGAAACTGACCGAACTTGATATACGTGGGACCGAGTTTTTGCATCGTCTCACGAATAATCTCCGCCAGGTTCATACGGTATTCCGCAGGCGCAAGATATTTTCCGAATATCTTTTGCTCTTTTTCTTCAGCGCCGAAGAGAAGCCGGCAGTGCCTGGGTATGAGGAACTGCCCGAGAATTACCCGGAAGGTGAAGAACAGCCGTTTGATACCGCGCAGGTGGGAAAAAACCGAAGCCATACAGTAAATCCTCCATTAAGCAGTGACGGGATGCAACGCACGAAAGGTACAGGCCGCTCAATCGAACCACCGTCAAAATTCATCAGGAACCTATCAGGCTCTGCGTATTATTGCCAAAATCAGATTCTGGATATCTCGTTCACCCCAAGAAAGTTATTTCATTCGAAAGGCTTACAGAAGATCGATTTTCAAGAATTTGAAAATCGATGTATATTAATACCATAGCATAATTTCGGGATATGCACGCGAAAATATTGGATTCCCCTTGAAGCCGCTTTTACCCTTATCTGACGCCATGCTATCCTTGCTTCAACTCATCTTTTTACCCACTCGCTTTCACGATGAGCCTATATTTGATGCGCCGTTCCCTGATAATCAACACATTTTACAACCTGCCGATTTCGTGACGATGTAAGTGCTATACGCAGCGCGATTGGTTCGCTTGCAACGAAACCCCGAGGAGCAGCTTCAGCTCTTCTTGGTAAACAGCCGGGAGATCGCTGACAGGAAAAGGTCGAGCGGCGGAAGCGTATATGTCTCATCAATTTCTCCCGTGAACTGCTCAGACCAGCGGTTCTCCACGCCAAGCGCAAGCGCATACGGCATATAAGCCTGAAACAGTGCCGGCGTCTTTTCCGGAGGATGCATCCTGTCGAGCCGATCACTCTCAGTTCTTGCGAGAAAGGTCCTGAAGCCCTCAATCTCATCAAGCGCCTTTCTGCCCAGTTTTGTAGGCGCCCTGAGCAGAAACAGAAATACCACATGACCGGTCATCATGATAAATAGCGGAACAAAGAACATGAACTTCATGATATTGAAGACCTCGACACTGTGGCTGACCACAACAGCTGCAGCATACAGCACCACGGGAAAGAGCAGCGCGAGACAAACAAGTTTCGAAGGCTTTCTCAGTTCCAGAACTTTCTTTCTCACAAGAAAGCGGGAGATATAGCCTGTCAACAAGGTCCAGAGACCAAGGCCCGTCAATTCCGTGATATATGTTCCTTCTATATCAACGATCTCGGCATTGATCGCAACAACAGCGAGCGAAATCAGGATTGCTGGTATTACAGAGAGCAGGTTCCGCGTAAAAAACCGTCTATTCACCAACTGCCAAAGAGAGCGGCGATGGGCCCGATAAGCCCGATGGATCGTGAAGGCATCCAGTTCCTGTTTCGCTCGCTGATAGGAGTTGCTGGCTGATGCCTTAAAGAGAGCAGCAAGAAGATCTGTCTCATCCGGTGCAAGGCCGACAGCCTGCTTTTCCGTTCTCTCCACAAAATACTTTCCTGACTGAGCGGTGATCCTGATCATACCTTCTGCTGCAAGATCAAGCAGACCCGCAGAAAAGGTGGTGCGGTCATAGCTCATCGTAATCAGTCTGCGGGCAATGGCTGGAGAACAGCCAGCCGGAGGCTTGTACCTGGTGACAATTGACGCTGCTTCAGGATCTCTGCCAACACGGACCCATGTAAAAAGATAGTATGCAAAAAATAGAGTAAGTCCTGCCAAACCCGGCCAATAGGCGCCCATGTCACGAAAGAAGAATAGCGTCCGCTGGTCCAGATCAGGTCCTCTCACGGCATCTTTGGGCATGCTCACCACAACCGAGAGATAGGACTGCTTCTTCGAAAGCACCTTATCATAACGCAGAACATTTGAGCCATCCGTGGCAGCAGCCTTTGCAAGCAGCTCAGGGATCTTTCCTATGCCGGCATTCCAGGAATGGTCTTCAAGGCTCGCCACAACACCAGACGTTCCGGAGGGAAGTGTAATGGTGACGCCGACCGTGCCGACTGATTCGGCCCAGCCGTGCATGCCTTCGCCAAAGACCCACCAGAAGAGCTCATCGTGATCAGGAAGAAATCTGATATGCCGGTCCACCGCATACTCGATAGTGAATTCGTGGAGACCCGGCGTCAAGGCAAGTCGTTCCGGCCCGAGAAAGACATAATGAGTGAACCAGTGGCCAGAAGTCTGCACCCTGTAGGGGATCGGCCGGCCGTCGAGCGCAGCGCCCCTCATCTCAAACCCCATGAGGCGGTAATACGCATGATGACCCTGAACACGTCCGCCAATTGCCCGGTAAATGCCGCTCAGCAGGGCACCCCCTTCCTGCTTAACGACTATCTCCCCATCTGTCAGGACCCGCATCGTCTCCTGAACATGGATATTGCCGTCTGCCTGGATGAGAATGTCCGCATGGAAGTTCGTTACCCTCATAGAAGACTTCGCCTCAGCCTTAGGTCTGTGCTCCGGTTCCGTCAATGGCACGACCGGAAGCGGCGGAGAAGGCGCGACCGCGCCTGGGCTCAGAGCGCCCGAATCAGCAACGACGCGTGAGAGATCGAAACAGCGGATTCCCTCACGCGAGATATCATTTATCGGCCTCACAAGACTGCCGGGTTCACTGAAACAGTATTTTAGGATCTTCCCCTGAAGAGAGAAAGCACCAAGAGAAGAAGTATTCCGATGAGGCTGTTCCGTTGAATCGATGATGTCAACGTCAAGAGGTGACCAGCCTGGCGGCACTCTGACATGTCCGTCAGTCAGGCCGAGCCTCCAGTGGATAAATGCAGTCCCCTGATTAAAATAGCCTGACGAACTTGCTGCCCGCACCGCAAAATTCTTCTCAAAGGTAAACTGCCACGTGGTGCCGTCCAGATCGCTCACGCCCTTCCATGTTCCGGCGATCTCCTCGATATTCCACGGCAGTGTCGTATCCGCGGCCTTGCCGCGCCCCTCTCGATCTTCACCGATAATGCGGGACATCAGGGAATCAAGACCCGGAGCATGGATACGCGTGCCGAAGCCGAGCAGGCCGATCATTCCTGTGAACACGATAAGGATAAGGAACAGGAGCAACGCGACAAGGATTTTACGGATCATATCTGAAAGTGTAGCACAGGTGGGCTGTGGACATAATCTATCTGTTCAGGGGGAAATGTCTGTTGACGAAACCTAACGCTCTATCTACAGCACTCATCTAACGATCGGCAAAGACAAAATAACGAGGCAGGAAGGCTACATCTTCCTGCCTCGCTCATCCAAAAGGTCGTATGTTATCGTGTAGAGAGCGACAGATACGTGGTGGAGCCGTTTCTAAAGACAAGCAGCAGGACATCCTGTCCTGACTTGATTTTTGAAACAACAGCCTCATAGTCCTTTGAGCTGCCTATCCGCTTCCGATTGACTTCTATAATAACATCATTTGTCAAAAGCAGACCTGCTGCAGGACTGCCCTCGTCAATATCAGTAACAACAACTCCCGTAATCCTTTTAGGTACATCGAGATTCTTTTTCAGTTCAGGCGTTAGCCCCTGCACCGCTACTCCCTTGAGGAGATTGTCAAATCCTCCACGAAGTTTCTGCAGGTCTGCCGGAAGTTCAGCAATAGCAACATCCACAGTCTGCATTTTCCCATCGCGCATGATCTTCACTGTCACTTTCTTGCCCGGGGGCGTGCCTGCCACACTATTTCTAAGGCTCGAAGGATCATTCACTTCTTTTCCGTCAAACTCCACGACAACATCTCCGCGCTGGATTCCTGCCTTTTCAGCAGGGCCTTCCTCAACAACATCTGCCACAAGAGCACCTTTGTCGTCCTTGATTTCAAACTGTTTTGCAAGGTCAGGGGTAACAGGCTGTATCGAAACACCAAGCCAGCCTCTTACTACCTTTCCTTTATTTATGAGGTTGTCCATCACAGCCTTGGCCATATTGCTCGGTATCGCAAAGCCTATTCCCTGGTATCCGCCTGACGTACTGAATATGGCAGTATTGATCCCCACGAGTTCTCCCCTGACATTGACAAGCGCGCCTCCGGAGTTGCCGGGATTGATCGGAGCATCGGTCTGGATAAAATCCTCATAGTCGGCAATACCGACATTTGCCCTGCCAGTAGCGCTTACAATGCCTGAGGTGACGGTCTGATTCAGCCCAAAGGGATTGCCGACTGCAATGACGGTCTCTCCAACCTTCAGTTTGTCGGAATCACCTAATTTGAGAACAGGGAGATGGTTCGAATCAATCTTGATCACGGCAAGGTCTGTCTTGGGGTCTGAGCCGATGATTTTTCCCTTGAATTCCCTCTTGTCGGACAATTTGACTTTGATCTCGTCAGCATCTTTGATTACATGGTTATTGGTGAGGATATGACCATCTTTGTCCACAATTACGCCTGATCCAAGTCCCGACTCCTTATGTTCTCTTGGCCGTTCAAATTGAAATTCATTGCCGAAGAATCTCCTGAAAAAAGGATCATCAAAAAACGGAGATTGCATTCCTCGCTTTTTTATCGTTTTAGTGGAAGATATATTTACGACAGCAGGCTTCACTGCAGCTGCAACCTCTGCCATTGCCTGTCCTGTCCGGGAAAGGATGTCTACGGCTTCTTTGGATATATTCGCCTCCTGAGTGTGGCCGTTAGAAAGCAGATTGAAATTTGTAGATATGCCGAGGCCGATGATCAGCCCAACCAGGATAAGAGTTGCTCCGTAAATTATTGCTCTTTTATTTTTTATCATGTTCTTCACCATCATCTGATTTATTAGAGTTTAGGCATTGACCTTATTGTTCTGTACTTTTTACTGCGGTTAGTATGCCTGCATGGATAAGGCTTGCGGCCGCTTCCATGCAGGCAGCATTTAATGCGGTCATTCCACCTTTACACAGATCTTCTTTGTTTCCTCAACAGCCTTTGCCGTCTTGGGGAGTGTTACGTTCAGCACTCCCTTCTTGAAATTTGCCTTGATATTCGACTCATCGACGTCTGCAGGAAGCGGAATTGACCGGCTGAAAGAACCATATGATCGCTCCATCCGGTAGTAGTCCTTCCCCTTGTCTTCTTTTTCCTCCTTCTTCTCGCCTCTGATCGAGAGGACACCGCGGGAGAGGGACACGTCTATGTCTTTTTCATCCATGCCCGGCAATTCAGCCTTTATGCAGATCTCCTTTTCGCTGTCAACAACATCAATTTTGGGACTGAATGAACCGCTTCCTGCTTCAAAGGGTTTAAGGTCAAAGCTGCGGAAGAAATTATCGAACAGATCATCAAATTCCTTCCTGAAAATATTAAATGGATGGTCTGAGTCCTTTCTGACCGAAACATCTTTTTTTCCAAAAGGCACAATATCTTTGAGTGACATGTCTTTTCTCCTTTCCGCCAGGAGCGCCTGTCAGGCCCCGGCATTTACCTCAATTTTTCTTGTTTTGGACTTTTCAGCCCTTGGAAGTATCAGTTTCAAAACACCATTTTTAACAACCGCCTGAATCCTGTCCCTGTCGATCTCATCTGAAAGGGTAAACCGACGGTGATAATCGCCGATGCCATACTCAGAGAGGGCAAGCCTGAGGTCTTTAGGAATATCCGGGTCGACTTTTCCATAAATTTCGAGAATATTCTTTTCAAGTGTTATATCCACAGATGACTCATCAACGCCGGGAATGTCAGCGATTACGGTTGTTTCGTCCTTACTTTCGATTATATCCACTGATGGAATATATACCCTTCGCTCGCGTGTCCTTTCATCTGTCTGAGTAGTTGCAACCTCTTTTTTCTTGGTATCCTGCGCATCATTTGACATAATTTCACCTCCTTCTTCTATTCGCTCGCAATTGCGATCTTTCTTGGTTTATCTGCCTCGGCACGTGGCAAAGTGATTACAAGCACTCCCTTTTGGTATTTCGCCTCTACCATTTTATTGTCAACCCTGAAGGGGAGAAGGACATTCTTTGAAAACTGCCCACCCCAGCGCTCTCTCCGGTGATACGTCTCACCCTCTTTTGGTTCATCGCTCAGGCGCTTTCCCTTAATGGTGAGAACTTCATCAGCAACCGAGATATCAATATCTTCAGGATTGATTCCTGCCACCTCTGTTGTAAGAACTGCCTTGTCACCGGATGTCCAGACATTGACAAGCGGAAAATCCTGAGATGAATGGGAGGTCATCCTTGACAAGTCCCTGCTGATTCTTTCGAACTCCCTCCAGGGGTCAACAAATCTGCCTAAACGTTCAAATTCTGACCATAACATGTTGATTCCTCCTTGTTTATTGATTTAAAACAGCTAATTGGCACTCTAGTCTTATGAGTGCTAATTATTATATATCATAATAAAAAGGCCGTGTCAAGGCCCCAAAAAGACTCTAAAAAGAACACTTACTATCTTGTTGAAAATACAGAAAGCTGGACTCGGGGAATATTGCATGATAACTGAAAAACAGGTTAGCGGTTAATTACAGTGAGCTGAAGGTGCGCTCCTCATCGAATAAATCCCTCCACAACCTTCATTGCCCGGTCAACGGCCCCTGAGTTTTTCAGATACAGGCCGCGTGCTTTTTCTCCGGCTGACCTTGCCTTTTCAGGCTGCATGAGAAGTTCCTTGATCTTTTTGGCAAGACCGGTCGAGGTGACCTGAAAGGCCGCGCCTGCAGCATAGAAATCTTTAATGAACGGAAAGTTCTCCATATGCTGGCCGCAGATGATCGGCTTACCCCAGAATGCCGGCTCAAGCGGGTTCTGGCCGCCGCGGCCTTCTATGCTCTTGCCCATGATCGCAATATCAGCGATGCTGTACAGTGCTGTCAGTTCCCCCACCGTATCGAGCAAGAGGATATTGAATTTCTTTGGACCAAGCTCCTCGCCCCCTGCTGCATACTCGGAGCGCTTAATATATCGCATATCGGATTTTCTGATCGCCTCTTCTGCCTCTGCAAACCGTTCAGGATGACGCGGAGCAATGATCAGTTTCAGTCCCGGGAAAAGATAGACGTTCTCGCGGTATGCATCGATGATCACCTGCTCCTCACCTGCATGCGTGCTGCCTGCAACGATCACCGGACCCTGCACCTCTTTCATCCAGGAAGGAATATGCTGCGATATGTCCATGTCAAACTTGAAGTTGCCTAACACATTCACTTTGATTTCCTCTGCGCCGATGGACTTTATCCTGTCGGCATCTAAGGTACTCTGCATACAGAAGAGTGTCACATGGTCAAAAACTTTTTTCATAAAAAAGGATAGCTTTTGGTATCCCTTTGAGGACTTTTCCGATATTCGCCCGTTCAGGATAATGACCGGGATACTCCTCTCTGCTGCAACCCTGAATATATTCGGCCAGAGTTCTGTCTCCATGACAATGAAAAGCCTCGGCCTGACCTTATCAAAACACCTCTTAAGTATGAACCGCAGGTCCAAGGGAAGGTAGACGAGATGCGTGCCTTCCGGAACTTTTTGCCTCGCAACCTTCTGTCCGGTGTCAGTGATGGTAGAAAGGATAAGTGGGATATCCGGATGAGCTGCCCTCAGTCTTTTCAGAAAGGGCATAGCAGCATTAACCTCACCGACCGAGACTGCATGGATCCAAATGGGGGCAAGGGGCAAGGGGCAAGGGGCAAAACTGAATATGCCAAATTTGTCACGAAGCCATTTTTTTCTTATGTCAGCAGGCCGTTTAAGATACTGCGGCATAAATAGGATCAGGAGAGCTAATGAGTAAAGAATGCTGTATATCAGGAACATAGTTTTATTATCCTTCTCATTGAATTAGACCATCAATCAGCAACAGGCAGGAATTCGGAAAAGGACTGTCTGCAACACCTTCAGGCCTATATATAGACCAGCCAACCTGTTTTATAAAAATCACTATTGAAGACATCTTCGTTTACGTGATATCAATAAGATCATGTTGTCATTGCAGAACTTTTGCGGTATTTCTGCCTGTTGCGATACAACATTTGGGTTATATTACTTCTTCCAGCCGGCCATCTCGATGACCATGTCAGACACCCGATTAGAGGCATGCTTTTCAGCAAATACCTTCCGCACTTCGTTGTACGTCTTCTGCATCTGCGACCGGTATGCTGCATCACTCATCATCCGCTTCAGCTCAAGCATGATATTTTCAACAGTCGCATCCTTCTGCAGAAGTTCCCTGACAACTTCACGTTTTGAAAGGATGTTGACGAGCGACACATGCTTCACCTTTATAATGCGTTTGCCGAGCCAGAACGTGAGAGGAAAAACCTTATACACAACAACAAGCGGCAGACCAAGAAACACGGCCTGAAGCGTTGCCGTGCCAGAGGCGATAACCGCATAATCCGATGCTGCAAGGGTCTTGAGGGACTTACCCTTGTTGATCTTCACGCCTTCATGCTGCAGGGCGTCTATATAAGCCTTGTGCTGTATCAGGTCAGTGTTCGGAGCAAAGGGTATGCAATATTGCCATTCAGGAAAATCAGATTTGGCCTGTATGACCGTATCAAGGAGCAGGGGAAGAAGTCTTTCCAGTTCATGTGGCCTGCTCCCTGGCAGAAGTGATATGAGCTGCATGTCAGGATCAAGGCCCAGCTCTGCTTTCAATGCCTTCTTATCTGAATGTATCTGCTGCATCTCGTCAAGGACCGGGTGTCCTACAAACTCTGCATCAAGACCTATATCACGATAAATCTGCTCCTCAAAAGGGAGGATGACTGCCATCCTGTCAACAAGCTTTGCGATCTTCTTCACCCTGCCCTGCCGCCATGCCCATACCTGCGGACTCACATAATAGAGTACCGGGATATTCTGCTTTTGTGCTTCTGCGGCAAGACGGAGATTAAAGTCAGGGTAATCGATGAGAACAACAACGGAGGGGCGGTATTGTCGAAATGCATCTGAAGCTTTTCTAAATGTCTCTTTCAGGGCCTTTATGGAAGAGAGTGCCTCAGTAAGACCAAAGGCGCTTGCTATACCAGAGAGAAGTTCGACTCCGGCAGCCTGCATTCTTTCGCCGCCAATGCCTATAACCCTTATTTGCGGGACTTTCTTTTTCAGGGCCTCTGCAAGGAGCGCTCCATAGAGTTCTCCTGAGGTCTCGCCTGCAACGATCATGACCGTTTCAGACATTGTTGATGATCTCTGCAATCTCCCTGATCGTTTTTTCTTCAAGCTCCGGATACATGGGCAAAGAAAGCACTGTTGCAGTTGCCTCTTCAGCAACAGGGAAGTCTCCCTTTTTGTGATCAAGGAAACTCAAGGCCTCCTGCAGGTGCAGGGGGATCGGGTAATAGACTACTGACGATACGTCCTTTTCACGCAGTTTCTGCTGAATCTTGTCCCGATGCGCGCTCCGCAAGGTGTACTGGTGATACACGTGGGTCATGCCGGGCCTTTCAACAGGTTTGAGCACCTTGTCCGAGATACAGGTATTGTACAAGGCTGCATTGTCTCGCCTGCGCCTGTTGTAATCATCAATTCTCCTGAACTTCACCAGGAGTATGCCTGCCTGCAGTTCATCGAGCCTGCTGTTAAAGCCGACAGACTCATGCTTGTATGCGCCCTTTGAGCCATGGTTTCTGAGCACCCTGATCCTGTCAACAAGCTCTGCGTCGCTCAGGGTCACCATACCGGCATCACCAAATGCGCCGAGGTTCTTGCTCGGGTAGAAGCTGAAACAGCCGGCATCACCAAAGCTGCCTGTCTTCCTGCCATTGATATCTGCACCGAATGACTGTGCGCAGTCTTCAATGACGTGAAGATTATGCTTCTTTGCGATAGCCATGATCTTGTCCATTTCAGCCGGATGACCAAAGATATGGACCGGAATGATCGCCTTGGTATTCTCCGTAATCTTCGCCTCGATCTGTGCAGGATCAATATTCATGGTCTCAGGATCAATATCGACAAAAACCGGAGTAGCCCCTGTGTAGATCACCGACTCAGCGGTTGCGAAGAAGGTAAAGGGCGTTGTGATCACCTCGTCGCCGTCTCCAATCCCAAGCGCTTCCACTGCAAGATGCAGCGCATCAGTGCCTGATGCAACGCCAATCGCCTCAGACACACCGTGGTATGCAGCAACCTTCTTCTCAAACTCAGACACCCGCGGGCCAAGAATATAGTGCGCACTTTCGAGGATATCGGTCACGGCGCTGAGCACCTCATCCTTTATTTCAGCAAACTGTTTTTTTAGATCTATCATCGGAATCATATCTGTTATATCTCCATTATTCTTTTCTTTTTCTTAAGGCGCCAACGGTTGGTGCTTAAGGCACACTCCAAAGTGTAAACCTACTGCTGGTATATCATCTCGTTTATCTTCATTACAATCTCCAGTGCCTGCATGCCCTCTCTCCCGGAGACCATAGGGCACGCCCTGCTCTGCAGGCAGGAGACAAAATCCTTCAGCTCTTCCTTAAGAGGCTCCCTGCTCTCCGGCTGGATGACATCAAAAGCAATACCGGTCGCATCCTTAAAATAGCGCCTCACTTCCTGGGCCTGGTAATCGATCGAGATGTATGAATCAACCTGATGGACCTTCAGGTTCCGCACCTTTTCTGTCGCAAGCCTGCTTGCCGTGATAAGCGCCTTACAGCCGTTTTCAAACTCGATCCATGCCTTTGCAGCATCGATCTTGCCGGTGAGCACCCTGTCACCAGCAGCGCTGATGCTCCGGACCTTTGACTTCACAATACCGCTCACAATATCAATGTCGTGAATCATGAGATCAAGGGTCACATCAACATCCGTGCCCCTGCCTAAAAACGGCGAAAGCCGTTCTGCCTCGATAAACCGGGGATTCTGTATCAGACACATAGCTGCCACAATAGCAGGGTTGTACCGTTCAAGATGACCGACCTGAAGGATACGGCCTCCAGCCTCAGCTGCAGCTATGATCTCACGAGCATCTTCAAGATTTTCGGTAATCGGCTTTTCAACAAAGACATCTTTGCCTGCTTTCAGGCAGGCAAGCGCAATCTCATGATGCGTTGTTGTAGGAGTGACAATACTTACCGCATCGCATTTTCCGACAAGCTCTTTCCAATCCTCGAATGATGCTGAGCTGAACTTTGCTGCTATCTCGTCAGCCCGCGAACGGTCCTGATCTGCAACACCAACAAGCTCAACATGCTCCAGACCAGAAAATATCCGTGCATGGTGCTGCCCAAGATAACCCACGCCGATTACGCCGATACGCAGTGACACGCTTCCCCCTCGACAAGAATATGCCGTATATTTTGCACTATACCCGAACTTTTCAGCAAGGATGCCTATGCCAATACAAGACGATAGCCGGAGCACCAAGCAGCGGGGGCAAGTGCCTAAGGCATCTGCTCAGCTTGTATTCGAAATATGATAATTTGTAAAATGAGCGTATCTAACTATGAAACAATGTGTCCTTTTTCCCCTTCTTCTCTGTATAGCGGTTCTTGCAGGATGCGCGTCTGTACCGACACAGACCGCCGCCCCTTCCCAGCCCTTTGACGACAAATCCCTTGGTGAGTTCATGGAACTGAAACAGCAGCATATCGCCGCTGTAATGGAAGCCGTTGAAAAGAGAAACCAGGACGTGGAAAAAAACCCCTTCTGGATATCTTGGGCTTACAGCAAGCTTGGCATTCGTAAACTGCAGGAGATCCCGACAGGATCATATGGCGAATACGCAAAATATATCGACAGCAACAAGTCGGTATACATCTTTGTTCATCCATCCTATTATCTGTTTTTCCACTCTAAGAAGCCGCAGGTAACACGCCCTCCCATGGACCTGAAGGACAGCCTTGTTGACCTGTTTCTGAAGGAACCGTCGAAAAAGGCTGTCTTGCGGCTTGAGCAGGAGCAGCAGAAAAATGAAAAAAATTTTCTTGAATATCTAACCATGGATGAAAAACTTGTCATCCTGGTATTGCCACGGAACTATCGGACCACCAACAGTTATACCTATATGAATTCCAATGACGAATATGCACGGTACCTCAATGAGATTGCCAACGGCTCGCCATCCATTCTTTATATGGAATCTGAATCTGCCAGCGTCGGCAGGCTCCTCTCTGAGGATCTTGTCGTACTCTTATCGTTCCTTGAAGCAGTTGGTGCGAAGTCCGTGCTCATCGGAGGCGGATATGTAGGCAGATGCCAAAAAGAATTCTATAGCTATGTCACAAAATATTCGTTCGGCAGCAACTATTTCATCGTTCCGGAGATTTCCACATTCTCGCCTGAGGACGTCACAGAAAATACAGCCAGCGGTTTTTTTGAAAATGATCAGATAAATCTGAAGACAAGTTCCGAATTCATATTGAACAAAACACCAAGCAATACAAACCTTCAGCACCTTCCTCCCCAATTCATCAATACTGTGATTAATGTTGCCATGGCAAAGAACAGGGACAGCGGCATTACAAACAACAGAGAGCCTCAACCACATATCGATCTGCCCGCGGAACCGGCCGGGATAAAGAATGCCCGGGATGACCAGGCTGAACAAGATTACTGTCATTAGGGGGATATGACCATTATGATCAAGGAAGCTATTAATCTGCTGGTGGGGAGTATTAACCTCTCGGAATCTGAAATGGCCGAGTGCATGAAAGAGATTATGGAGGGAAAAGCCACTGATGCCCAGATAGGCTCGTTTCTCACAGCACTCAGGATCAAAGGCGAGACGGTTGATGAGATCACCGGAGCCGCACGCATCATGAGGGACAAGGCAGCGAAGATCAATGCTCCGGAGGGCGTGCTTGATACCTGCGGCACGGGCGGGGATATGTCTCACACATTTAATATCTCAACAACCGTTGCCATTGTGGTCGCAGCAGGCGGTGTTCCTGTTGCAAAACACGGGAATAAGGCTGTATCGAGCAGATCAGGCAGCGCAGATCTGCTTGAAGCACTCGGAATCAGGATCGATCTGTCTCCGGACAAAGTCGAGAAATGTCTCTTTGAAACAGGTTTCGGCTTTCTATTCGCCCCCCTCTTCCACCCGGCAATGAAATATGCAATCGGGCCGCGCAGGGAGATGGGCCTCAGAACAATCTTTAATATCCTCGGCCCTATAACCAATCCTGCGGGCGCCAAAAGACAGATACTTGGCGTATTCGCCGCCAAACTGACAAAAACACTCGCAACCGTCCTGGGAAACCTCGGCGCAGAAGATGCAATGGTTGTGCACGGTGAAGACGGTCTCGACGAAATCACGATCACAGACGGCACGCAGATATCACGGTTCATAAAAGGCAGAGCAGAGAACCTGATATTGTCTCCTGAGGACTTCGGCCTTGCACGCGGAAAGCGCGAAGACCTTGTCGGAGGAGATAATCAGGAGAATGCAATTATCACCCGACAGATACTGAGCGGTGAGCCGGGAGCCAGGCGTGACATCGTAATAATCAACGCTGCAGCAGGTTTTATGGTAGCAGGTAGGGCATCGGATCCAAAAACAGCTGCTGCAATCGCTCAGGAAGCGATCGACTCAGGCAATGCCCTGAAAAAGCTTGAGGAGATCAGGAAGATCACGAACAGCCTGTAAGGTTACGTCTGTTTCAGTTTCAGAAAATTCCTTAACAAATCTTTTCCCGCAAGGGTAAGTATCGACTCGGGGTGAAACTGCACTCCCTCTATGAGCATCTCCTTATGCCGCACGCCCATAATCTCTCCCGCATCTGTCCATGCACTGACCTCAAGACAGTCCGGCATTGTCTCCTTCCTGATGATCAGCGAATGGTACCGTGTCGCCTCAAAAGGATTGGACAGACCATTGAAGAGTGTTCTGTTGTCATGGTGAATAAGTGAGGTCTTGCCATGCATGAGCCTGGGAGCGCGGACAATCTCGCCGCCGAATGCCGCACCGATAGACTGGTGGCCGAGGCATACACCCAAGACCGGCACTTTGCCGCCAAAGCACCTAATCGTCTCGACCGAGACGCCTGCCTCGTTCGGTGTACAGGGCCCTGGTGATATGACGATCCTGTCAGGCCGCATCTTTTCGATCTCGTCAATCGTTATTTTATTATTCCTGAAGACCTGAACATCTTCGCCCAGTTCACCAAAATACTGAACCAGGTTATAGGTAAAAGAATCATAGTTGTCAATCATCAATAACATATGCTTGCCCTCTTCATCAATCCTTTCACTCCTCACGCTTTACGCTTCACGATTTACTGACTTTGTTAATCCAGTCCTTCTTCTGCCATGTCAACAGCCTTCATCATACCCTTTGCCTTGTTCACCGTCTCTGTGTATTCCTTCTCCGGGACCGAGTCAGCAACAATGCCTGCGCCTGCCTGGACAT
>CAYWRK010000008.1:0-129265 GCA_964461065.1 uncultured Nitrospiraceae bacterium | reverse complement strand
ACGCACGCCAGGTATAATCATCGTCCTCAAATCCAAATTTACCGAAGGAAGCATCAATATTGCCTATTTTATCAATCACAGCCCTGCAGATAAACATGCAAAAGCCGACAAGGCGATGCGTCGGAGTCATCTGGCCGCGGTGCTCAGCAGAGAACTGCATGGCAAAAGTATCCAGGCCATGAAGATCCTTATAGGGAACAGATGGAACGATCTGAGCACCGGATACGTAGTTTGAACGTGGCCCCATAATACCTATCAAAGGATCTTTCTTGGTATATTCGATGAAAGTCGTCAGCCATTTTGGGGTAACAATAGTGTCATTATCAAGTAAAACAACATAATCACCCGTTGCGCGTGAGAGCGCCCTGGCACGGGCGGGCGGACAGCCTATATTCTCCTTACTTTCAAGGAGGACAATATCTGTTCGTGAACGCAGGTATTCTCGCGATCCATCTGTTGACGCATTGTCAAACACAATGATTTCATGCGGCTCCGGCGTATGCTGCTGGAGAGAGTCCAGGCAGAGAGCGAGAGGCTCCCTGCCGTTATAATTGAGGACGATGATGGAGACCAGGGGAACTCGGTCAGGTGCCTGTAGACGGGCAGCTGGTATCCCTGATGCGGAGAATCCTTCTTTACGACCCATCTTCACCATAAATTTACCCGTTTTGCCAAATACGTCGTCGCAGCCCAGCCGATGAATCAGCTCATATCCTGCGTTCCTCATAAACTCTCGAATGGCACGACTCCCCTGTTCATTCTCGATGGTAAGAACATCAATATCGACTTGTTTGAAATCAATGGACGACAGAACCTCCAGCTCAGATCCCTCCACATCGATGCTACAGTAATCAATGTGTGAGATATCGTATTGCTTGAGAAGATCAGCGGCCCGGTAGCAATGAACATCAATAATCGTCTTGCTGCCCCAGTACGTGTTAATCTCCCTATCAACGCGTGCCAAATGGCTGGCATCGCATTTTTCAAGAAGGCCACTCAGCATTTCTGGATATCCATCGACTTTAAGAAACTTTGCCGTGCGATTTTCATTGGATATGCATCCTGGCACGGTAATGCAAGACCGATTATTTTTGAGCCGCTCGGAAAGAGCAGGATTTGGTTCAATGCAGATGCCTGTCCAGTTTCGGTTTTTCTCAAAAAAGTATGTATTGCTGTAATATACGCCGTCATGCGCGCCAATATCGAGAAAAACCCCGCCTGTCATCCCCTGGAATATCTCCGTATCGAGATATTTATCCTGTTGATGCTGAGACTGATAGGCATTCCCCGAAAAAACCGATAGTCGAACTTCGCCGTCATTGCCGCCGGCAATGCGAGTAAACTGCAATGCGACTTCCTGATGGCAGGAATTGGGCGTAAAACCCTCAAATGGTTTAAGGTCGATCCTGAGCCCTTTTGCAAACCCATCAGCCAACAACTCTGCCGAGTAATTGTTATCAGCCCCGGATTTATTATTGAACACCGCCTGCACCTTATTGATTGGATTACAGAACGTTACAGATGATTCGTAGCACAGGAGTGCCGATCTCTTCGCCGCAAAAATTGTTTTGTTAGCATCCATCAGGGCTTCAAGCGTGTTCGGATTTTTGAGGTCAATTTGTTGCAGCAGTGGCAAGATATCGGCTGTCCGGTAGAGCGAACTTGAAAGTTCCAGAGGATATCCAAAATCATGTTCTGCAGTAATCCATGTATATTTCTGAATCCCCTGATCCAACGGGCGAAACACAGGGAGCGCCTGTTGTTTGTTCAGCATGTAACAATATGTCGTGTTTTTTCCTAAACGCAGAGAAAACCCGATGGCATCTCCATTTTTCCCGAGACAGGTAACGGCATCTTTAAGAGAAAAATCACGGATGAAAACATTATCATCAACCATAAATAGGATATATTCAGCGGAGGCAAGGTTGTTAAGGACGTCATCCTTAAACGACGTTTCCCTGATGAAAGCAACAGTGGGATATTCTTTTTTCAACAGCCCATACTGGTCCTCATGGCGCTGATTACTTGTTGTATAGAGAACTTTCAGGTTAATGTGATCTCGAGAGCTGACATGACGGAAAAACGATCTTATCGTGCATTCTAGCTGCAGAGCTCGATCTTTGCTGAAAATCAGGCCTATCGTTTTCTGTAATTGCTGATCCGGCAATGTAAGAGAGTGCGCTGACTGTTCACGCAGACTTATGCCGGCGGCTTCGAAGGCCTTGCCACCCAGTTCAGCCGTACGCTTGATCGCTTCAACATGATAGCCGACCGTGAATTGATCGATAAAGCATTTATCTTCAAGCGCAAAAAGATAGCGGGGTATGAGTTCGCCGAAAAGACTGCGTATCATTTCAACGTTTTTTCCGTGGAGCTGCTCATGCAGGGGCAGTGTCCAGGCTACTCGTGCGCATTCCTGCGCAAGCATACGGAAGAACCCGCCGTTGGGAATAAGCTCAATTAGGTCAAGGCCAAATTTGTCAGCATACAGCTTATACCATTCGGGGGTAAAACCGCCGTAGTAATGATAAGGAAGCTGATGCAATCCAGATCCGAGCGGAGCAGTCAGGAAAAGCCGTCCACCCGGCTTTAAAATGCGGGACATCTCACGAAGGGCCTCTATCGGCTCCGGTGCATGCTCGAGCACCTCGGTGCATAAGATAACATCGAAGAAGCGATCCGGCACGGGGATGTGATTGATATCCGATTCATAATCAATTTTCCCGTAATCGGAAGTCCCTCCCAGCTTGACCCCCTCGAATTTCTTGAAATCGTGGGTCTTGTAGTCGCAATGAGCGAAGAGCGAACGATAGGGGCAGGTGCCGGCCCCTACATCAAGAACTCGTGAGCCTGAAGGAATACTTTTAGCTTTTGCCTGCACCCACTTGTCCCGCTCAAGCTGGTTAAAGTTGTGTATTGTGGAAATTGGATTCTTCGACGCTCGTTTTGAGAGCACTCGTGAAGCTTCTGCAATCGAAGATATTTCTGGCATATAAGTACCAGTCGGTTCCGAAGAAGAGCTCCCATCCATTACCCTTCGAAGCTGTTTTGTCCATACATTATAAGTAGGTTTTTCTGCATCTGCGACGGTACTTTCCCACAATATACCGTCTGCTGCAGTCAACTGTTCATCAAGAGAGATATTTCTCGATTTACATGCGACAGCAGTAACATTCGACAGATAAGGTTCGTGCTGCCATGAACTGGAAGCAGTTTTAATATCAGTGAATCCAAGCACTCTCAGAGTGTGTTCGAATCGCTCGGGAAACCAGTGGTCAATATGATAAGCCCAGGCCGCGGACTGGTCACCTGCTATATGACGGACCACACCCATTTTTGCTTTCCAGGATACTTTGGAGAGCAACGTCTTGGCGCTTCCGATCAGATCCGGTGTTTCGATGTGAATCCTTCCGCCTATTTTCAGCCAGGTATGCCATCTAATAAGCAGTGCCAATGCGGTGACTCGATTGAAATGCTCGAATACATGATGCAAGCGTATTTCATCCACCGAGTTAGGCGGGAAATTCAGTTCTGTGATATTTGCAAAGATATCAGCTGCAACATGCATCACATTATGCTCACTCGGTGGATAGTCAATATTCACATAGCCGTCGAAGCGGTTTTCTCCGCAACCGAGATGCAGGCGAAGCGGCTCCCCGTCATGGAGCAATTTCGCCTCCCGTAGCCGCGCGAGCATATTCTGCGACGAATCGACAATCAGCCGATCGTCTTTCTTGTGGAGCTCATCAGCCGCAGCCCGAGGTATTGGATCAGCATTCCTATCGCTTTCAGCTGATTTTCCGATAATGCCGTGTTTGTATCCCTGCGGGATCTCCGACAAAAAATCCCATGTCCAGAGCTGTTTTTCTTTAAGCTCCACCCATTTGGTATCCTCGTGCTTTGCCGAAAGACCAGCCTCCCAGCTCGATGCATTCTGAAATAATGCTGACGCTGATTTTCCCATCTTTTCAGCGCAAAGTTCGGCTAA
Source organism: uncultured Nitrospiraceae bacterium (assembly GCA_964461065.1). Lineage (GTDB taxonomy): Bacteria > Nitrospirota > Thermodesulfovibrionia > Thermodesulfovibrionales > UBA6898 > UBA6898. Next base: position 125,277 of record CAYWRK010000008.1, on the reverse strand, counting down.
CTGGTCGTATATTGTGAACCAGGAATACGGTATTAGCCCTCCGCTGCATACCCAGTCGTCAATGTTATTTATATACGCCAAGTACTGCTTCTCGTTAAGCTTTAATAAATAATCGTTTAGTTCGAAATAGTTTGTAAATTTTCGGAAGTCGATAAAGCACTCGCGAGGTATATAGGCTTCTATATTAGATGCGCCAAGATATATCGGTATAGTGCGCGTCTCCAGGCAATCAAGTATTTTTTCCGAGACATAGCCGGCGGAATAGACCGGATGATTCGTATTTTCAAAACATAGGCAGAAGGCATATTGTTTAAGCGTGTTTGACTTTGAGCCGAGCGGCAGAGAGCTCCGATAATTTGGGAGTGGGAAGGGCGGTGAGCCGTACACATCAAAAGGTATTGCTGAATTTTCATAAAACCATTGAGCGGCCTCAATTCGCTTTGAGTACAATTCACCTTCGACACTAGAATGCTTGTTCCCGCTGATCATACAAATGGCTTTTTTTCGGTCACTAATCGGATATTTGGCTTCGCGTTCTTTAACATCTTGCGTAATCGGATCTTCCATGACCCAGCCTGAACGCGGAAAACGAATTTTCTTGAACTTATGACCCTGTTTGCTCACCTCATCCGATAGGGAGAACACGTAATCGAAATGTCGCCATATTGCAGCATCATATTCGCCAGGCAGAACTACACTGGGCTCAAGCATGAGCAGTGTGTCGATGCCGGTAGTCCGACCTCGAAAGCTGTTTGCATTCATATACGCATATACATCGCACCCTTGAAGGGGGAACGCCGACCAGATAACCGAAACAAATCCCCGATGCGCATACCGTATATGTTCTGTATGCAACGATGCGTACACGATATTTATCTTAATGCTGTCATGGAGGGAGTGCAATGACTTATCTTCTTTTGGTTTTTCCAATTGATTTATAAATATTTGCGCTATTCTAAGCAGCGTTGCATCTTCGGGATGCTTAGTGAGAATTTCACGCAACATGATTAGCGCATCTTTGCCAATACCCATCTGATTAGCCAACATCAGGGCATTTTGGAGCGCTGAATGGTTCAGTTTATCATGAGCCAATGCCATGCCGAAATACTCCATGGCCTGCCCCTGTTGCCCTTGTTGGTAGGCAATCACCCCGAGGAGGTTTTGCGCCTGTGATTTGTGCGAATCTATATTTAACAGAACCGGTAATTGCGCAGAGGCTGCCTCATAGAGTTGTGCATCAGCAAGTCGCTCGGCATATGAGCAGAGAATATCTGCAAAATCCGTACTGCCGGATATAGCTTCTTCGATTTGTTCCTGAGCAGCCTGGCGTTTCCCAGCCATCTGCAGATGGACAGCGATATCAATATGTTCCTGTGGTGAAAAACTGCTCTCTGGAGAACCATCACTTAAGGCAGACTGGATTTCTTGTTTGAGCAGCACGGCATCCTTAAAGTCCGAATACTTATGCATTACCGTTTGTATGGCTTTGTCAGCAAGATGATATAGCCTGCCCGCAAATGCGGTTTTTGCCAAATACCAATATATTCGCCAATGGTCATTCCCAAGGTTGATGGAAAAGATGAAATCCATACAGGCCTGCTTATTATTCTGCGCTGCGGCGTTCGTGAGCGCAGCCCAGAGGCGACAATGACGACCTAGACCATATGATTCAAATCCAATATACTGCGCATATAATCCCTTCAAAAATTCCAGCTCATCATTCTGCGCAGCACCGAGCACTTCTTCCGCCTTCATCACCTCTGCCAGATCATAGTTGTTGCCGTTGTAGAGTCTGCTTATTGTACAAGCTTGAACTACAGGGGACACACTAAAAGAATCCAAAGAAGGGTGAGCGATTAACACATCCCCCAGCACTGCAAACTGATAGGTAGGGGCAATCATCCGTATTGCTTCGCACAGAACAGTCACAGACGGGTAGCCTCTTAGCGATGAATCAGCTGGTATGTGTTCCCACCCATTATCAAAAACCCTGAGATCATCAACAAGGATTACAGCATTGTTGATTCCGGCTTCCCTGATGGCCTTCAACTCTTGGAGGATAGGAGTATTTTCATCGCCTTTTGCAGTTACACCCTCGCTGTAATGACCATCCAGCCAGAATAGTATATTATCGGAAATCTGTTTAAGCAGTTCCGGGAATATATGTGCGGAGTCACCCTGATGCACATGGACATGAGAGAGGTTCTCGAATCGTCTTACTGCTCTCTGATACAATTCCGGGCTGAGTTCCAACGTATGCACAGCCTTAAAAATGCCCGATGCCGCAGATGACGTGTCTCCCATAAATGTGCCTGTTTCAACGAATGTATCAAGGTCAAAAATACGGGCAAGCTGCTGCAAAAACTGCAGCTTGAGAGCCCCTGAAGTTGATTTGATATTTTGAAATTCAAGCGTGGCAGAGCCGGCTTCCGTTACCCTGATAGCGATCTCTTCGTCCGTGTCTGTCATATTTGCAAGTGGCTCATCACGGATTTCGCCCCGAAGTTGTATTCCTTTACTCCTTAGAACCTCAAGAATTAAAGGCATTGCCTTCTGGGAAAGATGAATCGAATCCATGTAATAATCGGTGACCGTTAAACCTTCGTCATCAACTAATTTATCAAATATGGAAACAAAGCTAACACCTGTTTTCTCACACTGCCTTCTGAGATAATTATTAAATAGTCGCGTGACTTCATTCCGCTGCTTACAATTCCCATAGGTTGAGTACTCTCCAAACTCAACATCTTCGCGACTCGATGCAGGGACGTTCCACGCGAGAACCTCGACTCCCAACCCCTTCGTCATTTCAAATATTTTGAAATATCTCTCCACACATTCCCTTACTATATTTTCCAACGGCCGCTTTTGCATAACTGACTGCTTAAGGAGATGGGCCCTACAGTCAATCTCACCAAAACAGAACATCACCATATCCGGTGGCTTTACGTTGCTCTTAATAATGCCCTCAATCAAGTTCCACCTGCTCGAGGCATTGAATGCAGTGTGAGGCCCAAGCCGGTAGGTCTTAAAAAAAGGCAGGGCATCATCTCCGTCGATAATATCCTGGCCTGAAAATACATAAACATGGCTGTCGCCAATGCAATGGATACGGCGCATGCCTCCGGATTGAACTGACACTATATTTCGTTTTTTACTGATTTGAGGGCTGATAACTTCTCCCTGCTTCACCCTCCACCTTACATCCATTTCCCACCAGTCCGGCGGTACCACCTCAGGGTGCTTCCAGAGCACATCGTAATGATCAGAGAGCATTTTTTGGAAGTCAGCAAATTTATTCGATGGCAGGTCGATATAAATCGGTGGCGTCCCATCGGTCTCAACTTCGCACTGAATCTCTCTGATCCGTTTTTCCTGAATGAACTTCCCAAGTGTGCTCAGCACGGTGAGATCCATTCCCTGGAGATCGGTGATCAACAGGTCGATAGAATCAATTCCTTTGTTAATGCAAAAGTCGAGAAGGCTGATCGTCGGAACTTTGATCTTTTTTTGAGGCAACAGCTTGCCATTCCTGATGTGAATATAATCAGGATTGAATTTGCCGAGAGAAGAGGAGGGATCCCAATCAGTGGTAATAGTAAATTCAACCTCATCTCCACTCCTATCCGTTAAGGCTCCGAAAACGATATGGACATTAGGATCATTCTGATAAACCTTTTTTGCATGTTCTACCTTATCGGGATTTGCATCAAAACCGTAACATACGTCGTATTGCGGACGAAGAATGCTAAAGTTCCGCAAATCGTTAATACCGCAATATACTAAAATCTTTTTTGAATTGCCAGATGGTAGAACACTGTCACTAAGCAAATTTCAAGATCCTTTAGAATTTATTTTGCTCCAAAATATGATAGACCATGCAATTTATCTGCCAAATGAATAAATATTATCATATTTATTCATTCAATAAAACTCTTTTATTTACAATAGGTTGTAGGAAAGAACGTTTCTTGTCCAATTCCCTAACGTGTCAATTAAATGACCAGGATCTTCACTTATTGGGAAAGGAGCATGGCTGCTGACCAAGAAAGCTGATGCGCTGTCAGGCATCGAACCTGACAAATAAGTCACTGTCTTGAGTGCGTCTGCGAACAGCCTATCGAATCAATCTATCCGCATACTCCGCTTAATAATCGTCATGTCTGAACTGCACTATTAAATCTTCAGGCTGGCTCTCCGCAGTTTCGACGTCTCGGTCAACTCCTGTGCGCGCTGCTTTGCATATTTCTTCCTTATCTCATCCAGGGTATTTTCGCCTGCTGCTCTGGAAGCAGGGGTCAGGAAGGAGGTGAGTTTCAATTCAAGCTTGTGAGAGTTCTGCTCAAGCCTGATGGCAATCACCCCATCCAGGACCAGCCTCTGGAGCAGCATCTCTCTTCTGGTCCTGGCATGTATGTTCTCGGCAATGGGCAGAAAGATAAGATTCGCAAGGAGAATCCCATACAGTGTTGCCATGAGGGCAATAGGAATCGTCTTGAGAATGATACCCGTGTCTCCAATACCCGAGAGCAGGCCAACAAGACCGATGATGCTGGCTATGAGACCGAAGGCAGGCGCTGATCTTCCCAGTGTCCTGAAGACCCTCTCGTTATATGCCCTTCTCTCGCGGAAAAAGTACATCTCAGCGGACAGTACCTCCCTGATCTCATGTTCATTGTACCCATCGACAAGAAGCCTTAGACCTCCCTTCAGGAACGAGATAACCGACTGTTTCTCCAGCTTCTCAAGCGCCAGATTCCCCTGATATCTTGATCTCACCGAAACATCAAGAAGGATATTGATAATATCGACAGAAGAAGGGAGCGCCTTAAAATAAGAGTTCTTCGCAACAATAAACGATATCTTGAGCCGGTCAAAGGGGTAGCTGAGCAGAGCGGCGGCAAAGGTGCCTGATATGATATTCAGCAGAGCAGGAAGGTTGAAATACAAAGTTACATTGCCGCCGAGATAGAAGCTAAAGAGGAACACAGCGACACATATGATTAATCCTGCCAGATTTAGCCAGATCATTAATTACCCTCCTGTTGCACCTTTATAAACATCTCTTGTTATTATGATCTCCACACGCCTGTTCTTCTGCTTGTTTTCCGGTGATGTATTCGGGACAGCAGGCCTGTACATTGCACTGCCCAGAATGACAAACCGTTCCGGCTCAAGGGACCCCTGCTCTATTAGATAGCGCGCAACTTTAGCTGCCCGTACTGCTGAAAGCTCCCAGTTCGTCGGATAAAGTTCACTATGAATAGTGAAATTATCAGTATGCCCTATCACATGCACCTCGTTTGGCGTCTTCTTCAGAACAGCAGCCATCTTTCTGAGAAACTCCTTGGTCGCATCGCGAAGCTCCGCGCTTCCCAGATCGAACAACATAGGTCCACGGACACTCACCTTGACTGATCTGTCCGCGCCCAGAGTAACCTCCACATCGTCGAGGTTCGCCTCCTTAACAGACTGTCTGCTCGCCTCAAGAAGCTGCTCCGGACTAAACGGAGGCAATACAGACTTCTCCATTGGCGCTGTTTTTCCCTTGGACCCGGTCTCTTTTGCCATGGCATCCTTGATATCACGTTCCGACAATGTGTATACGAGCAACACGGCAAAAAGGATGAACATCGTCATCATAAGATCTGACCACGGAATGGCCCAAGATGAGGCGTCTGTCAATTCAAGCGTCTGATTTTCGTATTTCTCCTCATTGATCATGAAATCTTCATTGCGGGAATAGCCCCGCAATGCATCCCTCCGATCATGCGATGATTCGACGTTGTCTTTTGATTGAGAGGCTGGATTCGCCCCGACTTCTTTAGCAGTTGCCTCTTCCGAGGTCGCGCTGTCTTCAGCTCCGTCGTTCTCAACTATCTCAGGAACAGGTACTACGCCTTCTTTTTTTTCTTCGTCTTGCATCTAACTCCTTACTTTCATTAAGAACTTCTTCGCCTTTATTATCGACAGAATAAGCAGGAAACTATAGCTCGCTGCCGGGAAAGTTACCCTCGCCTATCTAGCGAAAAAGCATCAGGCTCTCTGTCCGGCCTATTTAATGCAATTCATGTGCCAAGCACACAGTCTTTCTCGATATAATTACTTATTATCAACAAGTTGCATCATTACACTTATTGAGCAGGTCATAATGATTCCGGATTTATTGAAATTTATTTAAGTTGTTGGCATTGTTGTCCGATAAATAGTTATGAGTTCATTTCTTGTAGGCACAAGTTCCATATTTGATGTCGCAGCCTCGCAGTCCTTCCAGGGCAGCAGTCTATCTGGTGGATCTCTTTCGAGCGGCATTGATGCCTATATCAAGAAAGACTATGAAGGTGCGGTCAAGGCCTTCAGGCGTTCAATCGGACAGGATCCCTACTCAACGAACGCATTGAATGCATACGATTTTATGGCTCAGGCGTATCTGCAGCTTGACAGACCGGAAGACGCTGAATCTGCATATAAGCAGGCGATCAGACTGTCTCCAAACAGTGATGATATGCATCTGAAACTGGCCAACTTCTATTTCGATCAGAAGCGGTATTCTGAGGCAGAGATGGAATATACAGAGGCGGTCAGGGTGAACCCGTCTGAGAAGAATATCTACTCTCTTGGCCAGTTGTATATGTCAACAAACCGGCAGAGTGAAGCGGAAAACCAGTTCAATAAAATATTGACCAAGAACTCAGCCAATTACGGCGCCATCTATTCCCTTGGCCAGATAAACAGAGAACGCGGCAATCTTGAAGAGGCGATCTCCAAATTCCAGCAGACCATAGCCATAAAAAAGGATTTTGCCTTTGCATACTCTGATCTCGGCATGGCGTACGCTGATGCAGGACAGGCGGACAAGGCAGAAGGACAGGCACAGATCCTTGACTCTATTGACTTAGGCCTGGCATCTGACCTGCGAAATTATATGAATCGTATAAGAAAACCGGAGATGTTTTTTGCGACTACGCTCACAGGCCCATTCCTGAGCGATGGACCCGGAACAAAAGTCAGTTCCTGGGATTCCGCACTCGAAGCGCCGAACGGCTCTGCAGACTTCACCCTCACGGTTTATTTTGACAAAGCAATGGACAGAGCCTCTGTTGAAAACCCTGCGAACTGGAAGATCGGAAGAGCATACAATACGGAAAAAGGGGGCGCATATAACTGGGGCATGCCTGTTGCTGAAACTGAAGTGACGCTCCCCTCCCTCCCCAAAAATATTCTTTACAACGCTGAAAGCGGGACAGCCAAAATCATCTTTTCAGTAGACCAGAATGCCACTGGTGACGGCACCATAGACCCCTCCCATCTCCTCTTCGGCTTTTACGGCAAGGATGTTTACGGGAACACCATGAATACGAAGAAGGACGAATATTTAGGTCTCTCGATCATCGTGTAGTTCCGCAGTCTTCAAACCATCAGGAGAAATAAGAAAGGACATGTTTTCTGGGCCGTTACATCGTCGTTCCTGAGATCATTCAGGATTTGTCAGAAAATCCGCAGCACTCCCTGAGCAGCCTGTGTTGCCATAGTCATACCAACTGCCTGAATACTCTGCCTGGTCTGGAGCATCAGCATATTGGCTCCTTCTTCATTCATATCTGCGAGGGTGAGATTCTCAGCGCCACTGCCCAGAATATTGACCATTCTGTCATTAAAATCGCGCCTGACCGTCAATAAACCGCTGTTGCTGGAGAGCAGCTGGCTGTATCCGCGTGCAGTCTTAAAGGCAGCAGATACCTCGGCGAGCGAGGTTTGAATAGCGCTGGACGAAGTCCATGGATTACCTCCACCGGCACTGACCGTGTTTATCCCCAACCCTGTGCTGGTTGCGTCAACACCGTTGAAAGTGAGCAACGACTGCCCTGAATCCTCCGAAAAAGTGACCGTCAGGGATTCGCTGATCAGCAGGTTCGTTCCACGATATCTGCTGTCGCCAGCTAGGGTGTCGATCTGGGAGAGGACCTCATCGAACTGCGTGGCATAGGAATCCCAGGAACTCTGCTTATTCGTTGCAAATGCAGTCTGGGCAAGCGCCTGCGCTGCTGTCAGCAGATCCGTGATACCGGTCAAACCGTGGTCAGCAGCAGCAACGACCTGAACAGCTTCCTGAATCCCATCCTTGAGCTGGAGAAGATCTGAAGCACGGTTCTGATGGGCCCTCGCAGCAAAGAATATGATCGGGTCGTCAAGGGCAGTATTAACCCTTCTCCCGGTCGATAAACGATTCTGTGTGCGGTCCATTAACGAGGCAGAACTCTGCATCGAGAGCAGTATGCCCCTTATTCCCGGTGTCAGTTGTATGTCTGAAACAGCCAATCTCTCTCCCTTCTGGAGCACAAGCAGTCTTCTGACTGCATAAACCTGTACTTATCTATTTTATCGGCTGTGCTTGGGAAAACTTTAACAGTATTAGGGGCATTGAACAGATCAGGCAGCTTTTTGTGCATGGAACCGCTATATCTTATTGAAAAATAAGTATTATATCGCCATTCAAACAGTCATTAATTTAATCCTCTCACAGGAGTTTTTTATCGGTTACGTCTTCCCGCCCTTGGCCTTGAGGTTAAGGGCATAGACAAAGGCGAGGATTTCAGCAACTGCACGGTAAAGTTCTGCAGGAATCTCCTGGTAAAGATCAAGAGAGGAGAGAATCTCGACAAGGGTCTTGTCCTCTTTGATCGGTATGCCGTGCTTGCGAGCTGTTTCGAGAATCTTCTCTGCGATCGTGCCTCTTCCCTTTGCAACAACTCTGGGCGCCCGATCATCCCCATGCTGGTATGTAAGTGCTGCAGCTTTTTTTGGCTTATCGACCATGCTCAGACCTTAATGTTCAGACCCTGGGTCTTCTTTGCCCCAAAGTCGATCTCCTGCTTCTGTCCGACATTCACCACTCTCAGATTGAGGCCAGCAGCACTGAACTTCGTTTCAAGAAATTCTCTGTTGCTGTCAATCATTTGTCTGAGCTTTTCATCAGCTGCATAAAAGGTGACAAAGAAATTACCCTCATAAAGCGTAACAGCCACCGAAAGTTTGCCTGCAGGTTCAAGATCAAGGTTAATATCACAGGTGTAGGATTCACCCCTGCCGTCCCTGCCCTTCTTGAACGAAAGCTCACCCTCCTTCAGTTCCTGCCACGTAAGCGGCAGAAACGTATAGATCGCATCATTCACCTGAGAGGTTAGCTGAAAGAACTCTACATTCTTGATCAGCTTATCAACCATGCCGCCAACCTCTGACGGCTTTATGCCTGTGCGCTGGAGTACTGCAGCAAGCTGCGGATCCTGCAGAGCTTCCTTTAACTTCAGTAGCTCCATCTTATGGTCACCGCCGCTCAGCAGACTCTTCAGCCTCTCGCCTGTCCCATCCAGGCCCTGCTCCTGCACAGCAAGCTTAAGCTTTGTCTCGAAAAGTATGCCGGAATCCTCCACGGATTTCTTCAGAAGTTCTGAGCTCAGCTTTTCGATCTCAGGCATGATGCGTTCAAGGGCCCTGAATTCCGGGAATGCAGTCTTGATCCTTTCAGGAAGGGCTTTAAAGACTTCCTGCATCAGCGTGAGATCTTCCTGTTTCATCTTGGAGCCGGCAAACTCAGAAAGCATTCTCAGGACCTTCTGGGGCAGCAGCTCTTCCCCGGTCTTCTCGATCATCTTATTGCCTTCAGATGCAGTGCCCATGAACTGGAGCTTGATCTCTGAATCGCTTGCAGTCACCCGGAACTGGACTGTCATGCCTTTTGTCAAAGCTATGTCAGACTTTGCGACGAGGATACTGCTCTCGCCGTTCTTCAGCTGCACACGAAGAGAGACATCACCAGAATCCATCACATTCAGGACCTCTGCGCTTATGATGTCATTGATCTTGAGGTTAAGGCTCTTGCCAAAGGGTTTAAGGAGGGTGAGGACATTGTCAGCATTTATTATCAGAGGGACTTGCATAAGCGCAGTAATCAGTTACGCGTGATGCGCTATGGGTAACTGAAGGAATACAATATCACCTACTTCAGAAAATCCATCAGCGACTGCTGAAGCATATTCGATGACGATATCTGCATCGCAGTCAGGGCCACCTGCATCTGCTTCATTTCCGTGGCCACCTGGGTCATATCAGCATCCTCTGTTTTGGAGAGAAAATCTTGCAGTAAATTGGTGGCGCTGATATTGAGGTTCTTCTGGTCTGCTATTCGGTTTACCCTCAGCTGGTTCACTGACTCAATATTCGCGGCATTCTGGATCGCCATATCAAAAGGCGTTGACAGAGCGTCTATCCGCACGCTGTTTTGGGCAGTAATCGCACTGCTCAGAAGATCAGCCATCTGAATAGTATTGGAAAAACTGAACGTATCGAGCACGGTGGTATCATCAGATGCCCTGATCTCAACATTGGTGACAGTTCCGGCTCCCGGCGTGTAATGAACAAAGTTGCCCTTTACCTGAACCACGGTCGGGGCGCTGAACGGAGCGCTGAATACCTTGTCTCCCGGATCATTGATCGCAACTGAAGCGTTCTTGTCGATCATCACATTCATGGTGCCCTGGTCACCCTGGTAGTTGTATGTGGCAGTATCATAGGGTTTTGTATCTGTCTTGAATCCGGAGAAGAGGTAACGGTCGCCGAATTTTGCATTGGCCATATCCAGAAGCTGGTCCCTCATCTGTTTCGCATTCTCTGCGTTTAACGCTCTTACAGTGGCGTCACTCAGATTACCGGCGCCATTCTTCGCCAGCGAACCAAGCTGGGAGAGGGTATCTGAGACCACCGTCATGGTAGTCTCGGTGAACTTGAGCGTCGTCGAAGCCTGTTCACCATTTTTGCTGAACTGCGCAAGATCCTGGAGACCGAGCTTGTAGTTCATGGCATTTCTCATGCCGAGGACATCATCTGAGGGCTTATTGATCTTTTTGCCGGTCACCAGCTGCTCATTGAGCCTGCCGATATCCTCGGTCTGCCGCTGCATCCCGCGGGTAAGCTGATCGAATATCATGAATGATGTAATTCTCATATCTGTAAAATGGTCTGCATAAGCTCGTCTGTCATTCTGATCATCCTCGCCCCAGCCTCATAGGACCGCTGGTAACGGATCATGTTGGCAGCCTCCTCATCCAGAGAAACGCCTGAGGTTGACTCTCTTTTGAACCTGATCGCTTCAAGCATGCTGTTGTCAAAGGTTCGGCTATCAGTCGCAGCAGAGCTTACTGATCCGGTGCGCGCTACCAAGCCGGTATAGTTCTGCATGAAGGTAAAACCTCCAAGTTCTGTTATAGATGTATCTGCAAGCTGTGCAATCTGCAGCGCATTGCTGTTGTTGCCCGGGATCTCTGCTGCTGAAGACGAGGCTGCAATAGTGGTGTTGTTTATGCCAGAATCCAGACCGAAATTGCGTACTGCGCCGGTCAGGGGGCTGACAGAGAAGGTATCCTGCGCTGTCACTGCGCCGGTTATGGTCATATCAATCCCGTCGAAGGTCACGGTCGCACCTGATGAATAGAGCCCAGAGGCAACAACACTGCCGCTCTGACGGTTCGTCACCGAGTAGTTCGTAGCGGTTGCATCAAAGGTCACATTATATTCATCCAGGGTTACCGCTGCCATATTGCTTATCGATGCTGTGATGCTTGCTCCTGCCGACGAGCCGCCTGCTGTCATCTGAAGCGGGGAAAAGAAGTCCCTATCCCTTACTCCATCAAGACCATACCCTGCCTGATGCTGAAGATTGATCTCCTTTGTGAGTGAGGCTACAAGCTTTCTCAGGCCGAAAAGGCTGTTGTCAGTGATCTCCTGCCTGGCTGCAATCAGTCCGCCCAACTGGCCGGTCTCTATGTTGCCGGTGATATTGATATTGTCGAGGGAAAGCTGCGTGTTCCCGCTGGCATCGATCCTGGAAATGAGTGGCGTTGCACGTTCACCAGATACAAGGTTTCTCATGCCTAACGTCACGGTCAGAGACCCGTCTTTATTTTCGAATGAACTGATGTCCGCAAGGTCAGCGAGCTGGTTGACCAGATTGTCCCGCTGCGATCTCAGGTCGCTGGCCTGCTCCGAACCCTGGCCTGTTTCCAACTGAACGATCTTTCCATTGAGCGCAGAGATGTTTGTCGCCATGGCATTTATGGTGCCTGCCATGTCAGTAATATTCTCATTGGTCTGCTTCAGAATTGTCGTAAGACTGCTTTCCATTCTCTTTGCATTCGTAACCAGAGACTGCGCCTTCTGAAGAAGAACGGTCCTCTGCGGCTGGCCCTCCGGAGTTGTTGCCAGGTCCTGCCAAGCATTGAAGAACTCCATGAGGTTCTTCTGAAGTCCTGCGCCTGTGGCATCATTGTAAACCTGCTCAACGCTCCCCAGTGTCTTCTCGAGCGAGGTTGATCTGCCGAGAAACTGGTACTGCTGTGTCAGCTGGGCCTCGATGAAACGATCATAGCTACGTGTGATGCCGGCGGTGGTGACACCCGTACCCACAAACTGCCCACCAGCACCCTGGATCGGACGGGAAATCTGAAGGACAACATCCTGCCTGGCATAGCCCGGCGTATTAACATTGGCAATATTATTATTGATGACCGAAAGCGCGGTCTGGCTTGCAGACAAAGCTGACTTCCCAATATTAAAAAGCCCGTTAATGGACATTTATGTCTCCCTCGAAATGAGCATGCCCTTCTGTGGGGCGCTGTCACCAAAACCAAAGGTATTGAAAAAACCTGAATTGGTTCTGAAATAACTGAGTGACCGCTCGATCAGCAGCCTGTTGAAACTGTTCAATTCTTCAATTGCCTGCATCAGTGACCTGAGCTTTGACCGGATATCATGAAAGGTCTTGTTGCCGGTAACCTCGCCAAGCTTCTGAAGTGTTATATCGCCCTTGCCATAGTCCTTCATCAGCCTTAACCGTTCATCTTCGAGCAGTCTGAGCTTGAGAATAATCACATCTTTTTCCTTGTACAGCTCTTCGACAGCATTGGCATTGAGGTCAATAAGGCAGAGCCTCTCTTTCTGGAGAAGCTCAAGAAGCGATTTGTACCCCAAGACCTGTTCATTCAGAATCTTTGCCAGTGCGTCTTCGTCTGTCATATCATCTCGTCAATCATTTTTGATGCGACTTTTTCCGGATCAACCTTGTACGTGCCATCATTAACCGCTTTTCCGATCTCCGCGACCTTCTCGGTTCTGATCTCAGGCATCTGGTTGATGGCGCCTGTCATTTCAGCCATACCCTTTGCCCTGCCAGAAAGATCGACCTTGTCAACAGGACTGACCTTCTGAACAGACCCCTGGCCGAGGACCTGTTCGGTCTTCCCTGTCTTCTGGGATTTGACCGCTACATCCTGTTTTTCAGGCGGCTTATTTCCGTAAACTTTCATGCTTACCTCCGATAAGAACTATTTGCTCTCTTATCGGCATTTTACAGGATATCTTTAGTCTCATTTGAGCGCCAAAACCCTTGCAGGATCAAGATATTTTCCATCCCGCCTAACTTCAAAGTGAAGATGGGGACCGGTCGAGAGTCCTGTGCTCCCAACTTCGGCAATTATTGTGTCTTCATTGACCAGGTCGCCTGCTTTTACGAGGTTTAATCTGTTATGGGCATATTTACTGGTATATCCATTGGCATGATCTATAACAATCGTATTGCCGTAGCCGGCCTGTTCGCCGCTGAAAATAACCTTACCGCTCTGATAAGGGTAGACCTCCGTGCCGACAGGAGCTGCGATATCCATGCCGTGATGGAACCTGCTATCGCCATGCACAGGATGCTTGCGCATACCGAACTTCGAGCTGATAACACCGTCCACAGGGATATTGGGATCTGAAGAAGAGAGATTGGGGGATTCGGACAAGGGTCCAGTCTCAAGACTCCTGAATTCTGACTTCTGTATTCCTGCCTTCTTATCCTGATAGCTGTTAGCTGATTGCTGACCGCTGATCGCTGTTGGCTGACTGCTAATAGCTGATTGCTGATTCTTCCCTATCTCCTGACTTCTGTATCCTGTATCCTGTATGCCTGCTTTATTATCCTGACTGCTCACTGCTGATTGCTGATTGCTGATTGCCGCCTTCCTATTCAACCCTCTCATCAGAACTTCCTTCAGGCCAAGTCCGCGGTCTGCAAAGATCCGGGAAAGTTCTGTATCAAAAAGGCTCATATATGCATCTTTGCCAAAGCCACCCTTTGTAGTCTCGGTCGTCTGCCGCATGGCCTTGATCATTTCATAGGCAAAAAGCGCTTCCAACTCCTTAGCCGCAGCCTGTAATGCCTCAGGGTCTTTCCGACCCTTCAGGTCTTCAACGTTCCTGTGCTGCAGCGTCTGCTGACCACTGACCACTAATCGCTGACTGCTGATCGCTGGCGGCTGAATGCCAATTGCTGTCTTACTGATCATATGATCTCCAGCTCAGCCCTCAATGCACCCGCAGCCTTCAGCGCCTGAAGGATAGAGATAAGATCGCGCGGCGTTACGCCGAGAGCGTTCAGCCCCTTAACAACCTCTCCGAGTGTTACACCAGCCACCTCTATGAGAGATGCCTTCTGCTCCTTCACCGTAACATTCGTCTGCGGCACAACAACCGTGCTGGCACTTTCCGGTGCAAATGAAGGAGGCTGAGAAACCTTGTAGTCTGTCTTTATCTCTATAGTCAGCGCACCATGAGCAATCGCCACCGGGGCAATCTTCACTTTGTCGCCGATAACTACGGTGCCGGTTCTTTCATTAATAACAACCTTGGCAGGCACGTCTACCAAGACTGCAACCGCCTCGATGCGCGATATGAGTTCCACAACCTTTGACTTATACTCATCAGGGATCCTGAGCCTGATCGCAGAGGAATCGATTGTTGTAGCAAATTCGCCAGATAAATTCTCGTTAATCTTGCCAACAACTTCCGATGCTGTTGCAAAGTCAGGCTTGCTGAGAAAGATCTTAATCTCCTTGCCATTGCCAAGGGTGAAGTTCGGATCCCTTTCGATAGTGACACCCTCAGGCACCTTGCCTGCTGTCAGATGGTTTTTCTGTACTGTAGTGCCGGCGCCGCCGCCAATAAAGCCGCCAATCGAGACAGGCCCCTGGCCAAGCGCATAGATATTGCCATCCGGCCCCTTAAGAGGAGTGAGCAACAGCGTGCCGCCCTGCAGGCTCTTTGCATCACCGATAGTCGAGACCAGTGCGTCAATACGGACTCCCGGCTTTGGAAATGGAGGCAGCGTAGCGGTCACCATAACTGCTGCAACGTTCTTTGCCTTGATGTCATTAATCTTCACCGATATGCCGGAACCCTTCAGCATATTTGCCACACTCTGCAGGGTTGCATTACTTTTGTCTCCTGAGCCATCGAGGCCAACGACAAGGCCGTAACCAATCACCTGGTTTGTCCTTACCCCCTCAAAGCTGGCTATGTCCTTAATGCGCTCCGCAGAGGCTGTAATGCGTGAAGCGTGAAGCGTGATCAGTAACAGCAGCAAGAAGATTGCTGTAACGGTCGTCACATATTTCGCCTGCTGTTTAAACCAACGAATCTTCATTTTATCTTTCCTTTCATACTCGCAACTCACGATTTACGACTCACGATTTACGACTTACGACTCACGATTTACGACTTACGACTCACGATTTACGATTTACGACTCACGATTTACGACTCACGACTCACGATTTACGGCTTCTAAAACGGCCATACCTGGTCCATGATCCGTGAAAGCCAGCCCGGGCTCTGCTTTTCCATCAGCACTCCCTGGCCAACGTAGAATATCTGGGCATCAGCCACATAGCTGCTCAGGATAGTATTGTCCGGAAGAATGTCATCAGGCCTGATCATGCCCCTCAGCACCAGCGTCTGTTTTTCCTTATTTATCGTTGTATCTTTTCGTGATTCAAGAACAAGCGTGCCGTTCGGCATCACCTCGACCACTTTAGCAGTGATCGTGCCGATCAGTTTACCTTCACGCGAAGTATCTCCCTTGCCGTCAAAGGCAGACGTTGCAGTCCCGCTTAGAGTCGGCGTGAAGGGCAACTGCGGGCCGGCTGCAGTATTCCCTTTATAAAAGTCCTTGATAAGCGGCAGATTCTGGATATTGAAATCCTTGTTCATGCCAAACAGATCGGTAATCGCAAAGCCAGAAGAGGAGTCCCGCGAGGTTTTTGTGTTTGCCTTCCCTGATGCCGTGATATTCTCGACAACATTAATCGTAACCAGATCGTTCAGCCTTCTTGCCTTTCTGTCCTCATACAGGCTGGCTGTGTCATGCCAGAGCGAATTGACCGATGACTGGGCAACTTTCTCTTCCCGATAAACATGCTTGGGCGGATGCGGCGGCAGATCAGGAATTGTCGCACAGCCTGTAAGAAAGAAAACCATGTAATAGACCGTGATAAGCAGAAGCAGTGATATGACAAGTCTCGGAAAGGCATCCCTCTGCATTTTCTTCTCCTGAGCTGCTGTTTCAGAATTGTCTGCCAGTGCAAGCTTCTTCATCTCAAAACACCACCTTTACCGTATTTTCGCTCACAAGCCGGCCAACGATGATCTTCTTTGAATCAAGGTTTACAACCTTCACGTCGCTGCCGACATACCCCGACTCCTTGAGCTCCCCTTTTGCCATGATAGAAAATGATGCTGACTCGGCTACGATCATTACCCGCTGTCCCCGCTTAACCTGCTGAGATTCCTGAACCATGCCTGCCACAAGCGGCGTATTGGCAACAACAGGCCTGCTAAGAGCAGCGCCGACAAGCTGATCACTGACCCTCACTGCGTCTTTTGGTATGCGGCCGATCTCCATAAGAATTGTGTACACATCTTCCTTCTGCAGCACATAACCTTTTCTCAGGGCTCTTCGGGTCATCACAGCCCAGTCAAAGGCAATCACCTGTGCAGTGGCAGTTATTCGCTTTCCGTCTTTGTATTCAAGGACAAAAACGGTTTTGTTCGGGAGGCCTTTCTGTACCAGTATCCTCTCAGGCTGCCCAGCTGACGGCTCACCGCTCAACACCACGTCAGTTATATCGACTTCAGCCCAGGGATAGTTATCTTTCACAAATGCCTTCAGCACATCATCGATCGGCAGTGCAGCAGCAAATCCCGTCAGGCGTAAAGCGTGAAGCGTGAAGAGCAAGAATACAGTCATTAACAATATCGTTCTTCTGATAAAGATTTCGTTCTTCATACACTTCACTCCTGACCTTTCACGCTTCACGGTCTTCACTACCTCTTCATATTATTCGCTGTCTGGAGCATCTCATCTGATGCCTGAACAGCTTTGGATGTCACTTCGTACGCCCGCTGACTGATAATCATGTTGACCATTTCCTCAACGACATTCACATTACTCATCTCAAGGAAACCCTGCGCAACCGTGCCGAGCCCCACTGTCGAAGGATTGCCGGTCGTTGGTTCGCCGGAGGAGCCGGTAGGCAGGAAAAGGCTTTTACCTATTGCCTTGAGCCCGCCCGGATTAATGAAACGTGCGAGCTCGATCTGACCGATCTGAGTCGGTGTGTTGCTGCCTGCTATAAGTGCGGTCACCTGACCATCAGAACCGATGGTGGTCGTGAGCGTGTTTGCCGGAATCGTAATTGCAGGATCCATGGGAAATCCGTCTGAATTTACGACACGGCCTTCGCTGTCAAGCTTGAAGGCGCCAGAACGCGTGTAGGCAAGCGTTCCGTCAGGCTGTGTAACCTGAAAGAAACCATCACCCTCAATTACAAGATCAAGAGGATTACTGGTCAGCATAAAATCGCCCTGCAAGAAATTCTTTTGAACTGCTACGGGCTTGACACCGAGGCCGACCTGTATGCCTGAGGGTATCTGAGCCCCTTCAGCTGAGGTTGCTCCGGGAGCTCTCAGCGTCTGATAGAGCAGATCCTGAAAATCTGCGCGGCTCTTTTTGAAACCAACAGTATTAACGTTAGCAAGGTTGTTGGCAATAACATCTATGTTGAGCTTCTGGGCTTCCATGCCCGTTGCTGCTGAATACAAAGATCTGATCATGCTATCCTCCTGTTAAATCCTCGGCATATCGCTGAGAACGCGTCCCATGGACTCGTCAAAAGACTGAATGGCTTTCTGGTATGACTCGAACTCCCTAAGTGCCGTGATCAGCTGGACCATTTCCTTCACAGCATCAACATTCGATTTTTCTACGTATCCCTGCTTAATCGTTGAGGTTGAGGCACTCCCCTCCTGCTCAGAAGTGAAGGCATCATCCCCTGACTTTTTCATGCCTGATCTATCCTTGAACTCGACAATCTTTAGTGTATCCACAACTATATTATTCACGGATAACTCACCTGAACCGCTGATATCAATTCTTCCCGTGTCGGTGATCTGGATCGGCCCGCCGGTACCCATCACCTTAACGCCTCTCTGGTTGACAACGTAGCCTTCACTGTCCAGCTTCAGATCACCCCGTCTTGTGTACTGGCCGTTTTCAAGGCTGAACATGCCGTCTCCCTCAATGGCAACATCCATCGTATTGCCGGTATGCACAACCCCGCCCGGCTCAAAGTCTGGGCTGACCGTTCCGAAATAACTCATAGTTCTGCCATCCATATTTTCAATCCTGTTGTTCATCTGGGATACAAGGTGTTCCTGGAAGGAGATCTTGTCTCTTTTGAAGCCTGCGGTATTGGCATTGGCAAGGTTATTCGAAATCATGTCCATCTGTGCCTGCTTCAGCGTTGCCCCGGAGAGCGCTATGTATATTCCTTTATGCATAACATACCTGTTTGCAATTCAAATGCCAGAAAGAAAGCTATCAGCCATCAGTCATCAGCCATTAGCTGAAAAACGAGAAGAAACAAGCGGTTCAATGCATAGCAAAAACTGTTTTTACCCTTTACTCATAAAGCATTACGGATTACGGTTTTTACGGTGGGAAATTTTTTCCGAGGGGGGAAGATATCAGGGAAGTTATTGCCGCAGGCTAAGGATAAGCTCTATCTCGCCCCTGGGGATGTCAAGGATTCCGGCGATTTCGTCAACTTTCAGACCCTTATCTGCGAGCTTCGTTATTTCGACGTAACGGTCCTCAGGCAGATTCGGTGACGAAAGCCTAACCTTTTCTGCCTTCAGAAGCAGCTCCTCCAAGAGGGCTATCTTTTTGTCCAGCCGAGTTTCAAGAGATAAGAGGGCCTTCATCCTCGCCTCGAGTTTAGCAAAGAGCTTTTCCGAGATCTGACTAATCTCAGTCACCTCAAGGGAGAGCAGGTTTCTGGCAGCCTTTTTATCTTTGTCGTCTTTCTTGTTGGTCAGTCTCTTCAGCATGGCAGGCTCATTCCAATTTGCATTCAAAATGATAACAAGGCGGCAAGGAGGAAGCGACGCAGGCATACTTTTGGTATGTCGAGGAGCTGACGACGAGGCCAACGCAGTTTGCGTTTGAATGCAACTTGGAATCAGATCTTGATATCAACATTTCCCTTAGCAACTTCCTGCTCCTTTTTCGGGGGTTTGCGTTTCTTCTGGTCCTGGGCAGGGGCTACCTCTTTCTGCTTTTTGAGGGCAGGTATCTGGAATATCCTTTTCAGTGCCTCAATCGCCATAACACATCCGTAAAAAGTGAAGCGTAAGGTGTAAAGTGTAAAAGCATTTGCTGCTCACTGTTAAACTCACTGTCCTCATGCCTCACCATCAAAGCTTTGGGCTTCTTACTGTTTCTCAGTAAACTCCTCTCGCCTGACTCCTCACGCTTTACGGTCTTTATCACATCTGATAGCTGCTCTTCTCTGTAACATAAGCCAGCTTGAATTCCTCGATGATCTCGGCATACCGGTCGTCGCTGATCCGCAGCGTATCCCGGCATTCAGCATCCTTCAGCACAAGGTCTGCCATGGGGCCCCGGTAACCTACGCCGAGCCTTACACAGAGCGCATCAGCAAGAGCTATAACCGTGCAGAGTGTCCGTTTTGAAGGCTCCAGATCAAGAAGATCTTCATCGCTCTCAAAATGGTGTCTCCTAATCACGTCGCAGAGCCCTTCCGAGAAATCCCATTTCTGGGCAAACATACTGCCGACCTCAGCATGGCCATATCCGAACACATCCCTTTCCCGCTGGGCAAAGGTAACGCGCTCGTTGTACACCATCTCGGTCAGAAGTTCGAACCGCTCCGGCTGACTGTTGTTCATGACCACCTTGCCAACATCGTGCAAAAGTCCTGCCACTGTTGCCTCTTCAGCGCTCATGCCGCCCACTTCGCGGGCCAAAATGCTCGCAGCAACAGAAACCCCGATGCTGTGTTCCCAGAGTTTCTGCTCCAAAAGGCCGAATTTCTTGTATACGTCCTTTGTTGCAGCTGCAAGAACAAGATTTTTTATCGTCTGAAACCCTGTCATGATGATCGCATCAGAGACAGTGTCAATATTCCGACGCGATCCATAGAAGACCGAGTTAGCAACCCGCAGAACCCTCGCTGAAAGCGACTGGTCGGCCATAATGGCATTCTGAAGTGCTTCGATCTCTGTATTCGGGTCATTGACCAGACGGAGCACCTTCATGGCAACCATAGGCACCGCAGGTATTTCACAACTTTTCAATATCAGTTCAGCATTGTTCATATATCAATCCCTTCAATAATGATTAATGTTAAATTGTGGTGTAACATCTGCTATTCAACATTAAACATTGTTTTCTCCATTATATCAGTTCCAGAAAACTCTGTATCTCCAATACTTCCTGCCCGAGCTTCACACCGATCTCTTCAAGATCCTCATTTGTCAGGCCGAGTTCCAGGAGGATCGCATCGTGCTCACCGGTCCAGATACCGTCATCCTCAATTTTTGGGCTGTATCTTCTGGACAGAGCTTCTGCAAGGGAGACCACGGCAACGATATCAGCAAAATCTTTTGCCTGGGACGGAGCATGATGATACTGTATCGCATGCACCTGCTCTATCGGAAGTTTGGTCTTTTTCGCAAACCAGCTTCCTGCTTCTGCATGATCGCAGCCAAAAGCAGCGATCTCTTTTTCGAGCAGATCGTCGGTGCCGAGTATGGCCTTGTATTGGTCGCGGTAGAGTTTATAGAAGATCAGCCTTCCTACATCATGCAGCAGACCTGCCAGGTAGGCTGCCTGAGCATTAACAATGGTCGCATCTCCCGCAATATATCCTGCTATGAACGCAACTTCAAAGCTGTGGGCCCAGAAATTCCGGAGATTGATATCTCCTTTTTTGGAAAACATCGAAACCACGCTGATACTTACCGCAATATTCCGGATACGGTCATAGCCCAATAGAATGATCGCCTGCTCAATTTCACCGATCTTTCCGCAATGACCGAAGATCGGAGAGTTGGCCATCTTCAAGACCCGCGCAGCTATTGCCTGATCACGGCTTATGATGTCATACAGGTCTTCAGGAGACGAAGAAGGATCGCCCGTTGCCCTCAGGATCTGCGTAAGGACAACAGGGATAGTCCAAAGGCTGTCGAGCTTTTCAATCGCCTTTCTGACTTCTGAAGCTTCCATAATCACCCTCTTGGAAATGCTTAATAATGTTTAATTTTAAATTATTAATGCTTAATTGCGGAGCAAATCCATTTCATTCAACATTCAGCATTAAACATTCAGAATTATTCTACTGTATCTGTGTCGTCGTTGCAGCCACCAGCGCTGTGGTTTCTGCTTTGCCGAGGAGCTTGTCGATATCCAGAAGAATGATAAGCCGGTTCTCGAGTTTGGCAATGCCATTAATGAACTCAGTACTGACATTGGTTGCCATGGGCGGAGGCGGTTCCACGGTGCCGGAAGATATGCGCAGCACCTCTGATACGCCGTCCACGACAAGACCGGTCGTAATGCCCTGGATGTCGAGGATCATGATCCTCGACTGCTCGTCATTCTCCTTTGCAGCAAGCCCAAACTTTTTCCTCAGGTTCACCACAGGAATAACCTTTCCCCTGAGGTTTATTACACCCTCGAGATACGAGGCCGAATTCGGCACTGCCGTGATCTCTACCATTCTGTTGATCTCCTGCACCTTCAGAATCTCTGTTGCATATTCCTCATTGCCGAGCTTAAATGTCACCAGCTGTAAAATCTGTCCTTCCATGGTAAACCCTCCTTTTCCTTTAGAAAATATCTTCTGACTTCAAACTCTCCTGCTTAATCTTTTCGAGTATGTCAACTACCTGTTTTGAGAGCTGATCCATTTCCCTGTGCAGCCGTTCGGCCTTCTGATGATCTCCTGCATAGTGAGCCTGCACAGCATCTTTTGCCAATATGTGGAAACGCTCGTGGGGCGGGACGATCAAGGCAAAGCTTGGCACACTGCCGCAGATATCAGCACCATCCGTCTCATACCATTTACCGAAGCGGCAGTTATGATGATCAGGCAGCTTTCCTGCCTCCATCTGCACCTGACCACTGAGGCAGGAATTGATCTTGCCCACAAAATTCCTGTGATCTGTCTTGGCAAGTTCGAGCATAATCGCAGCGCTGCCCTTTGTCTTCACTGTCCTTGTGGTTTCCCGCAGTTCATCCGTTACCGTCACAAGAGCCTTTACCTCATTGCTCATCTCATCGGCCATGGCCTCCATATCTTTGGTAACGCCTGCCGCCTTCTCCAGATTTTTCACAACGTCTTCAGACGTTGCAGACTGTTGATCAACCGCAGTCGCTATTCTTGTGATCTGGTCTTTCACTTCCTGAACTGCAAACACGATCGAATCAAGAGAGGTCTCAAGCTCCTTGATATACTCTGTCGATTTTGTGACCTTGTCCGATGCATCGGCCATGGATGCCGATGTCTGCTCTGACTCTGTCTGGACCGTGCCGATCCTCTTCGATATCTCATTCGTTGCCTTGATGGTCCGTTCAGCAAGTTTACGAACCTCATCAGCAACGACTGCAAAACCACGGCCCTGTTCTCCTGCACGCGCTGCCTCGATCGCCGCATTCAGGGCAAGCAGGTTCGTCTGGTCAGCAATATCTTTGATCACCGTCACAATGCCGCCGATCTCCATAACACTGCTGTTCAGTTTTTCGATCATGCCGGCAAGCTCAACAGTCGCCACATAAACACTATTGACCGTGCTTACCGCACCGTCAGCCACCTGCTTGCCATTCTCTGCCATGCGCAGGGCCTCATTCGAGGTTTCGGACGCTGACGATGCATTTCTTGCTATGTCATTAATAGTCTGACTCATCTCTTCAGCCGAGGCTGCGATATGAGAGATCTGGCTTGTCTGGGTCTTGGCTCCGAGAGAAGCCCTATCAGACATATTCCGGAGAACATCAATCTCAGGAAGCACTTTGCTGGTCGAAAGCATTATCGAATTGATCATCTTGCCGAAGTAATCGAGAATACCCTTGACATTGCCGGAAATACTTCCGATCTCATCCTTGCGATCAATGGAGAGTTTAATGTCCAGATGTCCTTTGGAGATCTGTTTCATGGCACTAACAAGTGCGAAAAGAGGCCTATGGGTCAGGTTAAATATCACGATCACAAGCACGCTTACGGCAAAAATGCCGATGATGCCGAGCACCGTAAAGAGATACTGCAGCGCTCTGATCCTGCCAAAGGACTCGGAAAGCGGTATCCTGATGCTGATCGCGCCTAACACAGTCCCTTCAGCAACTTTATGGCATTCAAGGCAGTTTTTGCCCATGAAGTTCGCCTTTGCCACATAGGGGTACACGCCGCGGATATGGCTGCCCTCGACCACGACCTGTTCCTTGCCCGAACTGATAACCTCTTTCTCAACAGCATCCAAGGCATATCCATTTGCAGAGGCCCGTGGGAAGTCCCGGTCCAGCGCTTCTGAGCGGATAATATGCAGATCTGTAATCTCTTTCATCTGTTCGAAAAAAGCCTTCTTTGTCTCCGGGTAGTCATTCGCTATCATGAGTGTGGTCAGTGCATTCAGCACTGTATCACGATATCCCTTCAGCGCAGAATTCTTCACCTCATCCACTACGATCTTCTCGGTCCTGTTTCCGGTCACAAAAATTGTGGCGATTATTCCCACTGCCACAAGCAGAATGATCGGACCTGCAGTCTTCCACTTAATTGATACATGTTTTAAATCCACAGCGCCTCTTCTCCTTATCAGTTCAAGTTCCAGTCTTCATACTCTGTCCCATCCTTTGTAATATACAGGTCACAAAAACCCCTGTTTGTCTCCCATGCGCCCCACGTCTAATAATAATGCTTAATGTCTAATGTTTAATGCTTAATTATTGAAACTCATTTAATTAAGAATTCAAAATTCAACATTCAACATTGCCACTACCGATAATGCTTAATTATTACATCCTGTGCTCTGCCACAGTTTCAAATTGCTGTCATTCCGGCTTGCTTGTGCCCGATGTTTGGGTATCCGGAATCTTTCCGGAAGGATTCCAGACGCGCTTTGCTTGCTGGAATGACACTAGAAAAAAATCTAACTTAAATAGTGCACACCCTGCGGTCTCTGCCGCAGGGTTTTTTACTCTTGGAATTCATTTAATTAAGAATTCAAAATTCAACATTCAAAATTATTTTCTATAACTTGAACCAACTCACAAGGCTCTTTAATTCTGTTGCGATCCGCGCGAGGTCATGCGAAGCAGACTGGATCTGCGATGATGCTGCCTCAGTATTTCTGGTCACATTCGCTATGGACTCCATATTAGCAGAGACCTCTTCAGACGCTGCTGACTGCTGCTCAGCTGCTGCCGCGATGCGCTGGATCATGTCTGTGCCGCGGTTTGAGGCATCCACGATCTGGCCCATGGCAATGCGGGCCTCTTCAGCCAGCTTCACACCTTTATCAACCTCGCCGATGCCTGCGTTCATGCTCTCTACTGAACGCTCGGTCTCACCCTGGATCTTCTTGATCATCTCGCCGATCTCGCGCGTTGCCTTGCCGGTACGTTCAGCAAGTTTCCGGACCTCGTCAGCAACAACCGCAAAACCACGACCCTGCTCACCTGCACGAGCTGCCTCGATCGCTGCATTGAGAGCAAGAAGATTTGTCTGGTCTGCTATGTCATTGATCGTCCTGACAATATTGCCAATCTCCTGGCTCGATTTGCCGAGCTCTGTTATCGTGGCAGCAGCTTCTTTCACTGTGTCAGCAATCTGGTGCATGCCATTGACCGTATTTTCGACCTTTTCCCTGCCCTCTCCAGCAATCTGGCTCGCCTCTTTTGAGGAGTTCGAAGCTGCTGATGCATTCTGGGCAACATCCATGACCGTCTGTGCAACCTCGGTAATCGCAGTAGCTGCCTGTTCAGTCTGACGTGACTGCTCTTTTGCACCCTCATTCAGGGAATTGGTTGTCTGGGAAAGCTCTTCAGAGCTGGTCGCAAGTGTTGACGTGTTGCCGGTTATCTGCGTGGCGATCTTCCTGAGGCTCGCCATCATCTCATTAAAGCCTTTTGCCATATCGCCGATCTCGTCATCTGATGTTATCGGCACATCATTGGTAAGATCTCCGCCTGACACCTTCTGCACCACCATAGCGACACCATGAACGGATTTAAGAACACCGCTTATGATCACAAAGCTCAGGAAGCCTGCAATAACAACAACAACCATAGCAATGACAATCATAATAATTGTAGCTCTGCTTGCTGCTGCCTTTACTCTGGCAGTCGCCGCCTCGCCATTTTTCGTTGCCAGTTTGTCCATCTCCTCCAGCGCATCTGCCAAAGGTTTATCAGCACCTTTGACCTCCTTGTCCACAGTTGCTATGTCTTTTGTCTCTTTTGCAGCCACAAGCATCTTCTTGAACCCTGCATCGTAAGTTGTTACTCCTTCGTGTGCCTTCTTTACCAGTGCCGTCTCTTCAGCACCGTCAGAAAGCTTTGCATATTTATCAATATCGTCCTTAATTGCCTTCATCTTCTCATCGAACTCTTTGATATACTTGTCATCTCTTCGCAGGACATAGTTCTTGAATGCCTGGATTGCCCTGCCGAGCTCAACTTGTCCTGACATGCTGAATTCGAGCTGTGCAATGTCATTTGTCAGCACCTCATCGTAGGAATTGGCAACATTCCGTGCGACAAAAAACGCACCGATCGAGATACAGAGAATCACCACCATCATAAGACCTGCTACGCCGTACATCTTTTTTGCTAACGTCATTTTCATCTTTGAACCCTCCTTGAGATAATGCTTAATGGTTAATTGTTAATGCTTAATGCAATAAATTGATCCTTAACTCAACATTCAAAATTAAACATTCAAAATTACTCTTATAACTTAAATCCTGCTGTTGCAGTCCTTAAGCCCTCTGCCACCTGCATCAGCCCATCTATCTCACGCATGATCTCTCCGGACATTGCTTCCATCTCCTTGGCAATATGAGCGGTCTGCTCGATATTGTTCACCACCTCGGAAGATGCAGCTGACTGCTCCTCTACAGCCACAGCTATCCTCGTGATCTGGTCCTTCACCTGCTTATTGGTATCCACAATGGCAACAAGCGCATTGGCAATGCCGCCCTTGATAAATTCGGCAGCCTTATTTACCTCAACCGTTGCATCTTCCATGGCAGCGGTCGTCTCTGCAGAGACTGCCCATATAGCCCGTATCTTGCCCGTAATATGTTCTGTCTCCCTGATCGTGCGTTCAGCCAGCTTCCTCACTTCGTCAGCCACAACCGCAAAACCTCGCCCCTGCTCTCCTGCACGGGCTGCCTCGATCGCAGCATTCAGGGCAAGCAGATTCGTCTGGTCAGCAATGTCTTTGATGACCGTGATGATATCCTTGATCTCAGCGATCTTCCCGTTCAGGCCGTTTATCATGCTGCCAAGCTCGCCTGTTGAAGAAGAAACCTTGGTGACCGTCTCGACCGCATTCTTTGCAATATTCTGACCGGCAATCGTGACGTCCATCGCCTCTTCTGATTTATCTGCAGCGGTTGCGGAGTTTTTCGATATGTCAGTGATCGTCTGGCTCATCTCTTCTGCTGCAGTTGCGATCTGCTCTGCCTGGCGCGACTGGTTCTGCGCACCCTCAGTAGAGCGCTCTGAACGTTCCCGCAGCACTGCCACTGCCTTCACCACATCATCTGCAGACTTTGTTATGCGGTCGATGGTTGATTTAAGAGTCTGGACCATTCTGTTCATGCTGCCTGAAAGATGGCTTATCTCGTCTTTGCCGTTCGTATCAAGCGTGACGGTCAGGTCACCATTCGCTATGACCTCAACCTTTGCTGCCAGATGATCGAGCGGACTTGTTATGGACTTGTTGATCAGGTAGATAGTCCCTATGATCAGCATCATGATGACAAGGGCAATGCTGCCGAATTTCAGCATCGTGCTTTTATACGCTGCATTCACGTCATCGATATATATCCCCGAGCCGATCACCCAGCCCCAGGGCTCAAATCCTTTTACATAAGAGACCTTCTGAACCGGCTCCTGAAAGTTGGGCTTTGGCCAAAGGTAATCAACATATCCGGCCTTGGACTTTTTTACGGTCTCGACAAATTCCATGAAAAGTTTTTTGCCCTTCGGATCTTTCATGTCAGAAAGGTCTTTACCTTCAAGCTCGGGCTTGATCGGATGCATAACCATGACCGGCTTCATGTCATTGATCCAGAAATACTCCTTCTCATCATACCGCATGCCCCTCAGCACTCCAGAGGCCTCTGTCTTTGCCTCGTCCTCGGACATCTTTCCGGCCTTTGCTGCTTTGTAATAATGTTCTACAACGCCGTAAGCAGAGTCCACCACATGCCGTGTCTTAATCCTCTTGTCCTCCATCAGCTGGCCGCGCAGGAACACAAGAGATTGCGAAACCAACAGGAACAGACCACACAAAACGATGAACGCAATAAACAACAGCCGATACTTGATCTTATACTTCTCAAACAATGACTTCACCATATCCTCCGAAAATAAAATATAATTTTTAATTGTTAATGTTTAATTAGTGTCTGCTTATAAACTACCTGCATCGCCCAAAAGGCTGTCATTCTCGCAAGCGAAGCGCGTCGGGAATCCTTCATTTAAGACATCAGAAAGATTCCGGATACCCAAACATCGGGCACAAGCAAGCCGGAATGACAAAATTAAGGCATTTGATTGCCGGGTCATTAAACATTCAAAATTCAACATTAAACATTGCCTCTCTTTATACTGAGTTCACCATTTCACCTGCGATCTCTTCGACCGCAAGGATCTTATCTGCAATGCCTGCATCCACAACCGCCTTTGGCATGCCGTACACAATGCAGGTCTCCTCGTTCTGGGCAAATATTCTCGCACCTCCCTGCTTCATCACCTTCATGCCCTTCACACCGTCAGCACCCATGCCGGTCAGAATAACGCCAAGCGAACGGCCAGGAAAACACTCCGAAACCGACAGCATAAGTGCATCCACGGACGGACGATAAATATAGTCCTCGATCGCATCAGATATGGATACGACTGTTTCAAGAGATCGCCTTCTCTGCACGCGCATATGCCCACCGCCCGGAGCGATCAGCACAAGACCGGCCTTCAGCACATCCCCATCTTTTGCCTCTCTTACCTCAACCTGGCTCAGTTCGTTCAGACGCTGAGCAAACGGGCCGGTGAAGGTAGCAGGCATATGCTGCGCAATAATGATCGGCACCGGGAACTCTTTCGGCAGCTTAGGGATGATCTCCTGCAGAGCCTTTGGCCCACCGGTTGAAGAACCTATAGCCACGACACTCACTCTCCGCTCTCCAGTCGTCCTGACCGGCAGGGGTGTCGCAACCACTGCTGTTCTGCTCGGCACGATCCTGCGTCTCGGATGCGCTTTTTTCGCAATCTCTTTCACCTTATTGATCAGGACTTCCTTGATCTTCACGATATCGATCGAGAGGTTCGAAAGGTTCTTGGATATGAAATCAACAGCGCCGAGGTCAAGGGCATCCAGCGTCACCTTGGCATCGTCGGTTGTCAAAGAGCTCACCATGATCACCGGCACCGGACATTTCTCCATGATCTGCTTCAGCGCACCGAGACCGTCAAGCCGCGGCATCTCAACGTCCATGGTGACCACATCAGGCTTCAGCAGCATCACCTTCTCGACGCCGTCCTGGCCGTCACGCGCCAAGCCAACCACCTGGATCTCCGGATCAGAGCTCAGCATGTTCGAAAGAGCATTTCGCATGAATGCGGAATCGTCAACGATTAATACGCGAACCATAGATAGCTATCAGCAATCAGCGATCAGCTGACAGCTTTTTAGAATACAGCCATCAGCAATCAGCCTACAGCTCTTCAAAATACAGCTAACAGCAATCAGCTTACAGCCTTCAGGATTAATACCTCTGCAGCAAAATACCATTCGTTTCTCCTTTAATAATTAGCAGTCAGCCTACAGCTCTCAGCAGTCAGCGATAAGCCGACAGCTTCTTAAAACAATACCTCTGCAATGTATTAGCTAACAGCTGTTTGCTGAATGCTAATGGCTTCTTCACTCTTCCGCCTTCAGTTTTTTCATAAACGAAAACAGCATTCGCTTTATCTCTTCCACATCATTCATCAGCGAATCACTTTCCTTATCACTGATATATTTCAAGTCTTTCGCAAGCAAAGCATAATACTCAACTTCACTGGCAGAGCCGACTGCTATCTGAAAGAACCGTGCAAGTTCTTTTTCTGTCTGTCTTCCGCAGCCTTCCGCTATATTTGCAGGCACCGATACCGCCGCTCTTCTCGCCTGACTGGTAAGACCATACACTTCCTCTTTCGGAAACTTTATAGTGGCCTTATAAATTGCCAGAGTCAATTCATGGCTCTTCTGCCATACTGTCAGCTTTCGATAATCTCTCACTCTCTTCCCTTATCCCCTATTGCTATTAGCTGAATGCTGATAGCTTCTTCATACCTTAAACCAGCTTGCCGTAGTAGTAAGCTCTTTGGATTGATGATCAAGATTCTCTGCAGCCTTTCTGATGGCATCGACCGAGGTTCCGAGATTCCGGGTGATGATCGCAATCTGTTCAACGCTCTTGGTGACCTGACCTGCGGTCACCGACTGCTCTTCCGTTGCACTTGCGATTCGCTGGATCATGTCTGCACCACTGTCTGAAGCAGAAACGATCATATCAAGCGAATTGCCCGCAGTAAGTGCAAGCTTTTCGCCCTGTGCAACCTCTTCCTTTCCCTGCTGAATTGCCAAAACAGATTTCTTCACATCTGCCTGGATCTTCTCGATGATACCGCCGATCTCTTCGGTCGAACCGACCGTCTTTTCGGCGAGCTTTCTAACCTCGTCGGCCACAACAGCAAATCCTCTGCCATGCTCGCCTGCGCGGGCCGCCTCAATAGCGGCATTAAGGGCTAACAGGTTGATCTGCTCAGCGATCTCGTTGATCACATGAACAACCTTATCGATCTCCTGGGAACTTGCGCCGAGCGACCCGACCGTCTCTCCGGCATTCTTCACCGCATTGGCAATATTGCTCATCCCGCGGACTGTCTCCTGCACTGCAGCCTTTCCGTTTCGTGCAAGATCAGCAGTCTGCTTCGAGGAGCCGGCTGCATCCGAGGCGTTCCGTGCAACATCAACGAATGTCTGCGACATCTGGACAATTGCCGTAGCGGTCTGCTCTGTCTGAGAGCTCTGCTCCTTTGTTGAACCGCTCAGCGCCCCGGACACGGATTCAAGCGACGCTGAGTTTTCAGACAACTGTTTGATCGCAGTCGTTATATGCTGCGTAACCTTCCTAAGCTGCTCAGATGCCTGATTAAAGTGTCCGGCAAGCACACCGAACTCATCCTTCCGTTTATCGTTCATACGCACAGTGAAATCGCCGGCCCCAAACCCCTCTGCCACGGCATTGAGTTCTTTCACCGGCTCAATAATCGTCTTGCCTATCCAGCGGCTGAGCAGAAGAGAAAATACGATCGCTGCAATGCCGATAATGGCGACAGAGTATTTGGTCAGTTTTCCTGCCCGGTTTAAGGCAATGATTGAATTCTCCTGGCTCTGGCCTGCCTTGGCAACTTCTTTGCCACTCTCTGCCAACTGCTTGTCAGCAATTGACCCCATCTTCGTGTTCAGGTCTCGCAGTTCGGCTATGTCGCCAAGTACTCTGCGAAAGATATCGAACAGTCCGTTCTGCTTAAGACATTCATTCTTGACCGAAAGGAAGATTCCGCTGAAAGAGTCAACAAGCTTCACCTCTTCCTTGTATCCGCCTTTCAGGAGAAGCTCCTTCAATTTCTTGCTGGTCATTTCTCCCCTGTTGAAAAGATCTTTGATCTCTGCAAGCTGCCTATTAAAGTGCTCCACACGGCCGACCACATATTCCTCAGAATGAAGATCCTGTATCGCAAGAATAATAGAGGTGTTTAGCGCAGGCAGCACTGATGCAAGCGCAAGAATGGAATTTGTCTCCTTGAATGATTCTGTATTCTTCTCCATGCTGTCGGTGTTGGACTTAACATTTTTCTGCCCGCCCTGCAGTTCCTTTTCAACGGTCGGCACCATTGAGACGATCTCTTTGAGCAGAGACTTTGTGCTGGACTCGATCTGTTCCCTAATTTTGGGATCTGCCTCGCTCAGGCTCTGAAGTTGAAGAGCAACAAGGCCGCGGCTTCCGCCAACCCGATCACTCACTTCATTAAGCCGCCTGACCAGATCGTCGGTCGTCGGATCAAGACCCTCGATCGGGCTCACTGTTCTCAGAGCCTTGATGATCTTACCAACAGTTCTGCTCACATCGTCGCGGGTCACCTCTACCGCACGTTTGTCCGTTGTTATCGGTATCTCCCCGATAAAAAGCTGAAGATCCTTCAGTCCATCCATTGCGGTGATCAGACTGTTTGCCTGCTCATTCACTCCGATCAGCCTGCTGATGCCGCTTACCACCTCTGCTGAGGTCCTCTGCTGGAGCTTCCGTATGCTTTCATCTGCCAAGTTGACATGTTTGGATGCCTGATCAAGTTTTTTTCTGGCTTCTTCCACGCCCTTATGGCCGAGTTCGTCATTCTGCACCTTCTTCTCAACTACCGTCAGCACGGATTTCGTGATATCCTCAATCGCTTTCCGGTCAGAGGTCAGGTCACCCTTCAGCTTCGCAAAGTCGTCATACGCCTGGACCACCTGCTTGAGTGACTGCTCAGTCTCAGGCGAACGCTTTTTCAAATCCTCGCCAGAATCTGAAGCAGAGAGAGTCACGAGATTTGAGGCATGGGCCTGAAGCGCCCGCTGCTGCTGCAAAGCCCTCAGTTGATACGGTGTTGTCTTCTGCGTCAGCACGCTCACATTGTTCTGAATGTAGGTCAGTCCCACCACTGCCGCACCAACGATAACTGCCATTGAGATAAACACAACCAGTGCATTCATCCTCAGCCTGTTCTTAATAGTCATAAATCTCCTTAATGTTAAATGTTAAATTTTGAATGCTTAATTTAAGGAAATTGTATCCACGATTAAACATTAACCATTCAGCATTAAACATTGCCTTCAAAAATTACTTCCACGATTAAACATCTTCTTGCTGACCACTGATTGCTGTCCGCTGATCGCTTTGCTCTTTCACGTCTTAAACCACCCAGCCATGGTGTTGAGCTCAGTTGCCAGCTTTGAGAGATCACCTGCTGAGCGCTTGATCTCCTCAATTGTCCTATTTGATTCCCTTGCCCGCAAAGAATGTGCTGTATTTCTTGTCAACGCCCATGATGTGCTTGGTCAGCCAGTCTTTGAGGAAGCTCATAAGCTCAATGCTGATGATATTATTGCCGCCGTCAAACTTTGTCTTGATCTCCATGGCCTTCTTGGTCAGGCTGTCATGCTCTGCTTTATGGCTCAGATAACCGGGATAGCTGTGAGCCAGCATAAGCGTCTCCTCATTTGCAAAATGGATCTTCGTATAGCTGACAAGATTCGTGAGCACCTTGCCCAATACTTCAGTGCCTTTCCGGGCTGCCATGGCGTCATGCAGTTCGTTGATCAGTTTGATCAGCTCCTTGTGCTGATTGTCAAAGTCCCTAACGCTGACGCTTAAATCCTCTGTCCATGAAATCAATGCCATCTCAATTCTCCCTGTTTTTATTTAATAACCTGCTTTTCTTCTCATAATGCTTAATTGTTAATGTCGAATGCTTAATGAAGGGAATTCATCCTCAACTCAACATTAAACACTTAAAATTCAGCATTGACTTTTCAGAATCCAAAATCCTTCAGCAAATCGTCAACACCGGACTGGGAGACCTGCTCAGCAGCAGGAGTTGCATCAGCAGCACCCGCATCCATCTTCACGCCGAACGTTGAGATAAGCCTTACCAGTTCTGACTCGATCTCCCCCACCAGTTTGATAACTTTCTTAATGGTCTGGCCGGTCAGGTCCTGGAATGCCTGGGTGGTAAGTATCTCGGTCATGTCATCCTCAAGTCCATTTCTGAAAGTCTTAAGATAAGAGATAGCGTCTTCGGGCTCTTTCAGCTTCCTGATCTGAGAGGAGAGATCGTCCATGCCAAGAAGATATTTTTCGACAATGCCCATGGTCTTATTCGCTGCCTCTTCTGTCTTGGTGATAACAAAATGCAGACGATCAACAGCATTCGGCATCTCGATATTGGTAATATCCTTCAGCTTGGGATCGAGCGCATCCCTGAAACTCTTGATCGAGTCATGCATCTTTCTGGTCATCTTGCCGACTTCGCCAAATAGTTCGGACTGACCCTTCTTTACAATGTTCTGAATAGCAAGATCTGCCTTTTCATGGTCATTTGCTGCAATCGCATTCATAAAGGTCATGAGATCGTCAACGATCAGATACCGCGGGTCCTGGGCACTGATGCCTCTTTTTTCGAAGAACTCCTTGGCGTCACGGGTCTCTGTTACGGTCGTCTCACCTGCAATGGTATGGACCTTTTTTGTGACCTCGACCGTGCCGTCAGCAGACTCTGTCACATCCATGATCACATCCTCAAAGACGCTCATATCCTCACCGGGTATCAGGTGGCGGGTATCGAGCAGAACAATAAGCCTGTCCTTCAGCTTTGCGACGCCCTCAACCTGCTCCATGTTGCCGCTCATAAACTTTTCAGGTGGCTCAATGGCAGATTCATCGATCGTGATGACACCGGTAATGTCATCAACCAGCACACCAAAGGTCATGCTGCCGCTTGCCACCACGATCACCTTGGCGCCGAGATTCTCCGGATTACCGAGATGGACGAGCTTCTTGAGATTCACAATGGGGATGATGCTGCCCCGAAGATTCGTCACGCCCTCAATATACTCAAGGGATTGGGGCATCTTGGTAATCTCGGGCATGCTCACGATCTCCCGCACCTTGAGAATGGGGATCGAGTATTCGCTGTCGTTCAGATGAAAGCCAATGTACTGTTGCATGAAGCCTCCTTAGTAAGTAAATCAGGTAAATAGTCTGTAAATATTACATAGCTTTTTAGCTGTTTAGTCTGTAGGTGTTTAGGCTGCAGCCCTAACAGACTAAGGGACTACAGTCTAAGCAACCTGCTCAGTTAAACTTTCAGTGCGCCTATGACGTTCCTTGATATGCCGGCCAGGTCGAGGATAAGCACAACTTTCCCCTCGCCGGTTATCGTGGCCCCAATGATATAGGATGAATCAGTTTCTACACCGTGGATGGTCTTGATCACGACTTCTTCCTGACCAAGCAGTTCGTCAACCGCAACGCAGAACTTCCGGTCGCCGATGGTGATGACCAGGACATAGCGGTAATCGTTCTCCGCGCGGTCATCAAGGTTCAGGATCTCGGTCAGTTCAAACAGGGGGCAGACCTTCTCACGGACCACAAGCACCTTCTGGCCGGTCACGTTTTCGATCTCTTTGCGTTGTATCTTGAGGGTCTCTTCAACAGGGGCAAGCGGGATGGCAAACTGGCTGGTGCCAGCGCGCACCATCAGTGCCTGCATAATGGCAAGCGTAAGCGGAATACTGATCCTGAAGGTAGAGCCGACGCCCTTCTTGCTCATGATCTCGACGTATCCGTTGAGCTTCGAGATGTTCGTCTTGACCACGTCCATGCCAACGCCACGGCCGCTCAGTTCTGTGGCCTTTTCCATGGTGGAGAAGCCGGGCAGGAAGATGAGGTTGATCGCATTTTCGTCAGCCATGCGGCCTGCTTCGTCCTCAGTTATCAGCCTTTTTTCGACTGCCTTTCTCTTCACTCTTTCTACATCTATGCCTTTGCCGTCATCAGCGACTTCGATGATGATCTGGTTGCCTTGCTGAAAAGCCCTGATCGAGAGCGTGCCCTTGATCGGCTTGCCTGTTCGGGCACGGTCATCCCGTGATTCAAGACCGTGGTCAATCGCATTCCGAATGATATGCACCATGGGGTCGCCGATATGCTCGATAACCGTGCGGTCAACTTCTGTCTCCTCTCCTGAGATCACCAGTTCAACATCCTTGCCGATATTGTTCGAAAGGTCACGGACAAGACGGGGGAATTTACCGAAGACTTTTTTCAGGGGCTGCATCCGCATCTTCATGACCGCAAGCTGCATGTCTGACGTCACAAGGTCAAGGAACGCGACCGTGCCGAGAAGGTGTTCGACATTCTGGTCTTCGGAATAACGGGACTCAAGATAGTTCGCAATATTCAGAAGCCTGTTCCTCACCAGCACCATCTCGCCGGTAAGGTCCATGACCTTGTCAACGCGCTCAACATCAACCCTGAGCGTCTGCAGGGATTCCTGGGCAGTAAGTGTTGACGGCATCTTTGCGGTCGGCGCTGCCTGCTCTCTTACCACGCTCACCGGAACAGTCTCTATCTTTTTGGGCGGCTCTTCAGCAGGCTTATGATCTTCCTGCTTTGGGGTCTCAGCCTTGGGGGCTTCGGCTTTGGGCTGCTCAGGAACCTGGGCAGGTGAATCTGCTGCTGGCGCACCCCCTCCTGCGTCAATGGCAGCATGCAGGGCACTGTCCAGTTCAGCAATGACAGTATTGATATCCTCGTCAACCCCATCCTTCAGCTTCAGATGATGAAGAAGAAGCTTGAGCATATCCACACTCCTGAGGATCGCATCCATAAGCTTGGTGGACATGATGATTTCCTGATCACGCAGCCTCTTCAGGATGCTCTCTGACTTGTGGGCAACCTCAACGATATTCTTGAATCCCAGAAATCCGGCCGCACCCTTGATCGTATGCATGGACCGGAATATCTCGTTCAGCATCTCCTTGTCATAACCCTTGGCTTCGAGTTCTATGAAAAGCGGATCTATCTTATCGAGAGACTCTTCTGCCTCGGTAATAAACTCGCCGATTATCTCATCCATTTCATCTGCCATAATTTCTCCTTCAGAGCGTAATTAGGTAATAAGTAATAGGTAATAGGTTTACGGATTTCTCATCTTATCACTCATCACCCATTACTCATCACTGTCTCACTTCGCAAGTTTTTCAAATATCCGGTCCATCTTTTCCTTCAGGACTTCGGCAGTAAAGGGCTTGACAACATAGTTGTTTACCCCGGCCTGGATCGCGGTGATAACCTTTTCCTTTTCTGCCTCTGCCGTAACCATAAGCACCGGCAAGGCCTTGAGCCGTTCATCGCTCCTGATCTTCTTCAGCAGTTCAAGCCCGTCCATGTTCGGCATGTTCCAGTCCGAGACCACAAAATCAAAGTCACCGCCCTGCAGCTTTGAATATGCCTGGGCGCCATCCTCAGCCTCATCGATATTTTCATACCCAAGCTGCTTCAGGATATTCTTCACGATCCTTCTCATGGTCGAGAAATCATCAACAACAAGAATCTTCATCTTCAGATCAAACATTTTATGCGCCTCCCTTTCCAAACAGATCTTTCATTATTTTTTTAATATTCTCTGCAACCATTTCGGCGGTCACCGGTTTTATCATGTACCCGTTGGCTCCTGCTTTCATGGCCTTTTCCTTCTCCTCAGGGTCTGCCTCGGTCGTGACCATAACAACCGGCAACTCCACTGTGTCAGGGTTTGCCCTCAAGCTCTTCACGAACTCCAGGCCGTCCATATACGGCATGTTAAGGTCAGAAAGCACAAGGTTCACATTCTCCTTGCCGACCTTTTCGAGGCCGTCAAGACCATTCTCTGCGGTAACGACCTCATACCCTTTTGACTTCAGATACAGGGTAAGGAGTTTTCTTGTCGTCGCACAGTCGTCAACCACTAATATTTTCATTGTTACCCCCTCTGATACACGACAACTTTATTAATAACTGTCGGTTTGAATGCACGCGTTACGTTATGGAGACTCTCTGATGATCCGACAAACAGATATCCTCCGGGCCTCAACGCATCGTAGAGAAAAGAGACCACCTTCTGTTTTGCCTTGTCATCAAAGTAGATCAGCACATTCCTTACAAAAATGACATCCATGTTCCTGACCATCTTCATCTTTGCAGCATCGATCAGGTTCATGTTCTTGAAGGTGACTGCATTTTTCACTGAACTGTCCAGATCAAAGTTTTGGCCATTGGCCTTGAAATACTTGGACATGTACGCCGGAGGCACGTTTCTGATCGAGTAGGAACTGTAGCTTGCTTTCCTGGCCGATTCGATGACGCTCTCACTGATGTCAGAACCCATCACCTGCATGCGGACTGTCGGCGCTTTCTCCCGGAGCAGCATCACAAGATTGTACGGCTCTTCGCCGGTGGAACTGGCAGCAGACCAGATATTGATGTCATTGGTCTTCTTCTCGGCAAGGACCCTCGGCACAATATCATTGCTGAAGACATCCAGCTGCTGAGGCTCACGGAAGAAATAAGTTTCGTTTGTGGTAACCGCATCAAAGAGTCTTGCCAGTTCTCCGCTGTTGTTGCCGTACACGATAAGGTAGAGGTAATCTTCGAAACTGGAGAGGTTCTTCTCCTGTATCCTTTTCACGAGGCGATTTTCGAGAAGATATTTCTTGGTGTCAGGGATAAAGATGCCCGACTT
Organism: uncultured Nitrospiraceae bacterium; assembly: GCA_964461065.1. GTDB lineage: Bacteria > Nitrospirota > Thermodesulfovibrionia > Thermodesulfovibrionales > UBA6898 > UBA6898. Next base: position 87,452 of record CAYWRK010000008.1, on the reverse strand, counting down.
CTCATAGACAAAGTCCCTGAGCTGTTTAAAGGTCGCATCCTGGAGTGTCATGGGAGTGGTCATAGGCTTTCGAGTGTCTGAACGGCCTTCTCGCGAATCGCCGGATTTTCGTCTTCCTCAAGATGAGCAAGGGCCTGGAAGGCCTCCCTGCCGCCTATCTGTGCGATCGCGTCGATGGTGGAAAGAACCACAGGTATCTCCTTATCATTGAGCATCAGGATCAGGACATCGATCATGCCCGGATTCTCTGAGCGGCCAAGGGCCTTGACTGCGTAAAGCCTCACCCACATTTCTTCGTCATGGAGCGCTGCCTTGATATCATCATAGCAGCAGCGGAGATCCCCCATTGCCATAATGGCAGCCTTTCTGACCGACGGGTCAGGGTCCTTTACGATCTCGCGCAGCCGTATCAGTGCCCCCTCTGAACCAATCCTGCCGAGGCTCGATATGGCAGCGATCCTGACCTGCATATTGTCATCCCTGGAGAGATCGATCACTGCTTTCTGGTCATTTATATATTTCGCAAGGATCTCCTTGCGGCCTGCATCGAACTCGCTCACATGCAGGAAGAGTTCATTCTGGTCAAGTATTATCATGGACTGTATGATCTCTTCCAGCACATCACGATACTGCTCAACCCTGAGCAGTTTCAGAAGAATATCAAAAGACGACCGGTCGCCTATCCTGCCAAGGGCATTGATGGCTGCCTTTCTGACATGGCTGTCATGGTCGTTGACTGCATCCTCAAGGGCCTGCCGCGACTCGTCATCATTGATCTCACCCAGCGCTTTGACAATAGCGCGTCGCACATCCCTGAAATTACCTTCGATCAGCTTTACCAGCGCAGGGACCGCCTTTTCACACTTAAGTTCGCCGATGATCTCTATGGCAAGGACCCTACCACGGTATTTTATCGCCGGGTTATTCAGGCAGGCGATCAGATTGTCACTGCAGCCAAAGGCCCGTAATGCCTCATTGATCCTGTAGAGTCTGTCTTCGCTTTCAGGGTCAGAAGGGTCGAGGGAGCCGCCGATATCCACGATGTCAATCACTGCCTTTTCTTCGCCAAGGTCCACAATGCCCTTGAGTGCGATTATCCGCTCTTCCCAGTCGCCATTTTTTAACATATCGATCAGAATATCTGATATCTCGGACATCGAAGGAGTAACGCCTATCTTGACCAGACTCTTCACCGCCTCCCGCTTTTCCATATCATCAGCTCTCAGGAAATGCTTCAGCAGAGGAGCAGAGGCTGCAGGAGATCCAATGCTTCCGAGGGCCTCGATCGCAGCAAATCTCAGGGTTATGCTGGGGCTGTCAAGAAGCTCGACAATAGCATGCACTGCAGCATTATCCGGTATTTTTGAGAGCGCTTCAAGCACCGAGAAGACTACCCATTCATCATCCTTGAGCGCTTCGATGAGATAGGGAAGACCTGCCTGCTGCATCACAACGCCGACTGCTTTGGCTGCTGAGGCACGGGCATTCTGGTTGGGATCTTTGAGTAAAGGGATGATCTGCTCGGCATCAACATTCTGATTAATGTCGATCAGCAGATCAAGGGCAAATTTGCGGACATCATCGTCCTTGTCCTTAAGCAGTGAATAGAGAAGCGGCACGGTCGGCGCGCCAATCTCCCTGAGAATGATGATCGCCGTATTGCGCAGATATGAATCTTCCCGCAAAAGCGGGACGACCATGTACGCAGTGACCTCGCCTCCGATCACAATAAGAGAACGCATGGCAGCATCCTGCACACCGGGGTTGTGGTCACGCAGGGCCTTCAGAAGGGGATAGATCGCTCTCTCGTCACCAGCAGAAAGAAGCTCTGCTGCAGTCCGCCTTTTTGATATATCTTCATGGGTTATGTCCTTCAGCAACTTGGGCAAGCGTATAGTGGCTTTCATATCAGTTCTTATCGACCCCTTTCCTTCTTTTCTTTAGTAGAAAATTCATTAGATACTTTGGCTTTCAGGCGGATCAAGGCCTGTGTATGAAGCTGGCAGACACGCCCCTCTGTCAAATTCATGACTTTTCCTATCTCCTTCATGGTCAACTCATCCCAGTAATAGAGCGAAAGAAGCAATTTTTCCTTCGTAGGAAGCTTTGCAATGAAGCGTGCGAGAAGCTTTTTCTGGTCTGCATCCTCAAGAAGGGCAAGAGGGCTCTTCTCGTGCATATCGGCAATGCATTCCATGATATTAAGGCCTTCGCCGGAGTGTTCCTCATAATCCTCCAGTCTCAGGGACACAGCGCCATGGGCATCCTGAAGCGTTCCATAATATTCATCAAGCCCGATCTCTAACAGTTCCGCCACCTCCTCGTCTTCAGGCTCTCTGCCGAGTTCCCTCTCGAGTTCACTATGGGCATTTCTGATCTCGCTGATCTTCTTTTTGGTGGACCGCGGCACCCAGTCCGTGGACCTCAGCTCATCAAGCATGGAGCCCTTTATCCTGAACTCAGCATATGTCTTGAGCTTGACCCTACCGTCAAATTTTTCGAGCGCATCAAGGAGACCCATGAGGCCGGTGCTGATGAGGTCATCAATGGTCAGTTGAGGAGGGAGACGCCATGAAAGGCGATGTGCCGTATATTTCACGAACGGCAGAAAGTCCTTGATGATCTTTTCTTTGTCTTCCTCAGTAAATGCTGGTTCATATCCAGCCATGATGCAAATCCCCCGGAAGCGAAATGTTTGCGGCATCATATCATGCGTCTATTAGCAGATATTATAACCTATTGATTATAAAGTATGAATTTAATTCAATAATTCATAACTGTGCATCATTACAGAGTGGGCATACATCGGGTGTTTTACTTGAGCATTGTGCCAAGGAGTGGCTCGCCCGGCTCAGACATGGACTAAGCGCAGGCAAAAGTCCCTCACCCTTTACGGGCTCTGAACGATGGTCTCTTTCTTCAGGATATTGCCCAGGAAGAGCTGGAGTGAGCCCTTGATCTTGTTCGGACTTTCCTCTTCCAGCACCTTTGCCGCAATAAGCCGGAGATTTTCGGATGCCTTGCTGTTAGGATACGCATCGATAAATGCCTTCTGCTGACGCACAGCTTTGGGAACTGAGTCATCATACGGCAGAAACCCGAGGTAATCGAGGGACAGATTCAGGAACTTATCAGCCGCGATAGAGATCCGCTTGAAGACCTCAAAGGCGTCTTCGGCATTCCGCGCAGAATTTACCAGGATCTTGAAATCTTTCTCCTGGTATTGAGTATTCAGCACCTTTATAAGCGCGTACGCATCGGTCAATGCTGTCGGCTCAGGAGAGGTGACCACAACAATCTCCTGAGAAGCAATGCAGAAAAAGGCTACATTCTCTGAAATACCAGCACCGGTGTCTATCAGCAGTACGTCGATATCTGCGTCATAGGTCTCAAACTCTTCGATCAGCCTCAGCCGCTGGAATTCATCAAGCTCGGTCAGTTCCTGCACACCGGAACTCGCTGCCAGGATCTTGATACCATAGGGACCGTCCACAAGCACATCAGCAAGCTTCTTCTCCCCGCTCAGAATATGCTGGATGGTATATTTCGGCGCCAGGTCAAAGATAACATCAATATTGCTCAGGCCCAGGTCAGCATCAATGATCATCACCTTCTTGCCTGACTTAGAAAGCGCAATTGCAAGATTGGCAACAACATTCGACTTGCCCACGCCCCCCTTGCCGCTGGTGACGGTAATGGTCTTTATCTGCTTCTGCTTCGGTCTATCAGTCATTACGCCGCCTCATTCTTAAGGATCATTGCTGCCAGCCGCTCACTGTTGGGGAACTCTATGTCCGCAGGCACACTCTGGCCGGTTGTTATGTACGCAACCGGCTTCTGATATAGACTGGCCAGGTTGTAGATAGAGCCGTATTTCACGGCCTCGTCAGCCTTGGTAAAGGCTATGCAGTCTATCGGCAGATTCTTGTAATGCCGGTATGCCTCCACCAGAAAGTCATCGTCGCTGCTTGCGCTCATCAGCAGATGGGTCTCGATCGGGATGCCAAGGGTGTACAAAATACGGATCTCTTCGATATATTTTCTGTCCCGAGGATTTCTCCCGGTCGTATCTATGAAGACAATATCTCTGTCCGCAAACTTGTCAAGGCTCTTCTTCAGCTCTTCGCCATTCGAGGCAACATCTAAAGGAATGCGCATGATCTTGGAGTAAATGCGTATCTGTTCGATAGCCCCTATCCTGTATGTGTCGAGGTTGATCATGGCGACTTTCTTGTTGTTCCTGATCGCACGCGCAGCCAATTTGGCGATCGTCGTGGTCTTACCGACCCCGGTCGGGCCGATGAGCATCACCACCTTCGCCCTTTTTACCTCATCATAGGTCTTTATCTCCCTTGACATCACAGAAATGAGATCGCTCATACTGGTTGGCGACTGGTTCGAAAGTCTGAGCGCAAGCTCCTCCCTGATGGCCCGTTTTCTGAGATAGCGAAAGACCTTTTTCTTCGGCTCTGGCAGCTCCACTTCGAACCCCTTGCTCTTCATATCTTCAAGCAGACTTTTCAGGTTTCCGAGATCTTCTTTTATCGCCGTAATGCTCTCCGCATCATGAAAGACCGGCACACCTCTTTTTGCCGGGGAAGGAGAGATATCAATATTGGTGGCTCTCTGCGGGTGATGCGTCGTTTTATCCGAAGCTGCGACCTGGGCATATTGAGCGTATGCAGACTGGCTTGCCTGCGTCTCCTCAAGCTCATAGTCAGCGGCTGCCGTCACTTCAACTCCCGGTATAAGTCCTTTCTGCTCCTCAGAAGCAAGGATAACAGCATCCTGGCCCATCTCCCTTTTTACAAGCGCAAGGGCTTCACTGAACGTCCTGGCCCTGAATTTCTTAATCTTCATATCTCACCATTCCCATTGTATAGAGTCTTACTGAAGAGGAAATCTCACTATTTGAAAGAACAACCACTGAGGGCACAAACTTCTCCATGATCTTCTTCAGGAACCTTCTGACATGCACAGAGCAGACGATGACAGGCTGCATACCGCGAAGCTTGTCCCTGCCCATTGCTCCCTCAACACCCTTGACCAGTTTGGTCACCGTATCAGGTGCCAGGGCGCCGCCGGTCTCAAGAGACTGCGCAAGTACCCTCTCGAACCTGGGGTCGAGTGTAAAAACAGGGATGCTGCCATCCTGGGCCTGATACTGTTTTGTTATGTATCGGGCAAGCGACTGCCTCACATACTCGGTCAGAATCTCAACGTCCTTTGTCTGCGGCGCATAATCGAGAAGTGTCTCGAGGATCGTGATCAGATCATTGATAGGCACGCGCTCTTTCAGCAGGCCCTGGAGGACCCTCTGGAGGCCGCCGACCGTCATATGCACAGGGATAAGTTCATCGACCATCTTCGGATAAATTCTGGCAACATTATCGAGGAGGTTCTGCACCTCACTCCGTGAGAGAAGTTCCCAGCAGTGCTTCCTTATGAGCTCTGTAAGATGTGTTGCGATGACCGTGGCAGGGTCAACCACCATATATCCGGCAGTCTGGGCACGCTCCATATCCTTTGCATCTATCCAAAAGGCTGCAAGACCGAAGGCAGGCTCCTTGGTAGGTATGCCTTCGATGCGCTCAGCGCCCTCAGTCGAGACTGCCAGGTAGTAGCCCATCATGACTTCGCCGCGCACAACCTCAACACCCCTGATAAGCACGCTGTATTCGCTCGGCCTGAGCTGCAGGTTGTCCTTGATATGGATCGGCGGCACAACAAAGCCTATCTCTGTTGCAAGCTGCCTCCTCATTGCCTTAACCTTGGCAAGGAGCTCTCCGCTCTTCTCTTCAACCAGAGGGATCAGGCCGTACCCGATCTCAAGGGTCAGAGGATCGAGCTCTATGAAGCCCTCGAGCTTCGGCTCTTCCAGCGTTTTTGTTTCGCCTTTGTCCTCGACCTTTTCTTCCACAGGCGACTTATAGATCACATAAGCAAGCCCGCCGAATGCTGCAGCAATAAGGAAGAAGGGTATATGCGGCAGCCCCGGCACCAAACCGAATATAAAGAGAATACCGGACGCGGTCATAAGGGCCTTTGGATTTGCCAGCAGCTGCTTGGTGACGTCCTGACCAAGGTCAGTGTCCGAGCCAGCCCTTGAGACGATCATGCCTGCCGCGGTAGATACGAGCAGAGCAGGGATCTGGGCAACGAGACCCTCTCCAATAGTCAGGATCGTGTAAGTGCTCGCAGCATCCAGGACAGCCATTTTGTTCTGGAGCACGCCGATAAAAAGGCCGCCGATGATATTGACGGCAGTAATGATCAATGCGGCGATCGCATCACCGCGAACAAACTTCGACGCACCGTCCATCGCACCGTAGAAGTCAGCTTCCTGTGCAATTACAATTCTTCTTCTGCGCGCCTCTGCATCGTCGATAAGACCGGTGTTCAGGTCAGCATCAATGGCCATCTGCTTGCCAGGCATAGCGTCAAGGGTAAACCTTGCCGCCACTTCAGCAATTCTGCCGGCGCCTTTTGTGATAACAACAAAGTTGATGACAACAAGAATGATGAAAATGATAAAGCCTACTGCATAGTTTCCGCCCACCACAAAATTGCCAAAGGCCTGTATGACATGGCCGGCTGCTGATACGCCTTCCCCGCCCTTGAGCAGGATCAGCCTCGTTGATGCAATATTAAGAGAAAGTCTGAAGAGCGTGACGATCAGAAGCATAGAAGGGAAGACCGAAAAATCGAGCGGCTTCTGTATATAGATGGAAGTAACGAGTATCACAATAGAGATAGCGATCGACAAGGAGAGCAGCAGGTCAAGGATCAGCGGATGCAGCGGCAAAAGCATAACCCCAAGGATCGCCACAACTGCTACGGCAATCACCACATCGCTTCTCTTCTGCAGCATGGTCAGAAAGTGATTCATGCATTACTCCTCATGCCATAGATGTAGGCAAGGATCCTTGCCACTGCCTTGTACAGATCCTGAGGGATCGAGGCATCAAGGTCAAGCTTGAAGAGAACGCGGGCAAGGGGCTTATCCTCAACGATCGGCACACTGTGTTTCCGCGCGATCTCCCGGATCCTGAGCGCAACTTCATTCGCACCTTTTGCCACAATCTTCGGAGCTGCCATCTTGCCATCCTCATACTTCAGGGCAACCGAAAAGTGGGTCGGGTTTGTTATGACCACAGTCGCCTTCGGCACCTCCTGCATCATGCGTTTCCGAGCCATCTCACGCTGTATGCTCTTGATGCGAGACTTGATCTGAGGATTTCCCTCAGATTCCTTGTGCTCTTCCTTCATCTCCTCTTTGGACATCCTGATGGATCTCTCGAACTGCCATCTCTGGAGAAAATAGTCGATGACCGAAAGCAGAAAGAACCAACCAAAGCCAAAGGCAAAGGCCTTCAGGATCATCTGGGCCGATGCCACGCCAAGTTGCCTGAAGCCCATCTCCATAAGTCCCGGCAGCAGGGGAAGATCTTTTTTGATGATCCAGTAAAGCAGGTACCCGCCGAGTGAGAATTTGACGAGACTCTTCAGAAACTCCATAAGCCCGTTGATCGAGAAAAGCCGTTTAAAACCGGCCAGAGGGCTGATCGACTCGAAGTTCAACTTCATCGGCTTGAGGGCAATGCCGCCCTGGGAAACATTAGCCACAAGGGCAAAGACAAAGGCCGTGCCGAGGAACGGGGCCAGGATGAACATGGTCTCCACCGACGCTGCACGCAGCACGGTGATCGGTTCGATTCCATACTGAAGTGACAGGAGTCTGCTGGTCATGCTGCCCATGGAATCCATAAAATGCTTGCCGCCAATAACAAAAACCAGAAGGATGCCGCCCATTGCAGCAATCGCATTGATATCGCGGCTTCGGGAGACCTTGCCTTCTTCCCGTGCCTTTTGACGCCGTCGCGGCGTCGCCTGTTCTGTTCGCTCTTCAAAATCTGCCATTATCTTTTGCCTCTGCTCATTTTCGCGCTATGGCCAGGATCCTGAACATCTCGTTGTTTACTTCATGGAACTCACCGGCAAAGAAGTGCGTAAAGACCGGCACGCTCATGGCCATGATCAGAAACCCGAGAGCCAGGAACACAGGAAAACTTACAAAAAAGATATTCACCTGCGGAGCTGCCTTGTACAGGAAACCCATCAGGATATTCACGATAAGCATGCCGACTAAAACCGGGGCGCTGATCTTCAGTGCTATAATGAATATCTTCGAGCCCGCCCCTGCCACCTTGCTGAGAATGAGATTATCGACATTAATCTGGCCGATCGGCAACCAGTCATAGCTCTGGACAAAGACCGATATCAGCTCATGGTGGCCATCCATTGCAAGCACGATCAGCATGGCGATGATGCCGTAGATCCTTGAGACTTCCGTTGACTGGCCCATCTCAGGGTTAAAGGCCGTGGCAATGGAAAGCCCTGCAGCATTACTGATCAACTGCCCGCCCATTTCAACCGCAAAAAAGATTGCCCGTGCTGTGCCGCCAAGGATAATGCCTAACGCTGCCTCACGCATCACGAGCACTGGCAGGGATATGTTCACTGTATCAACATGGACAATGGGGGAGAGCAGGGCTGCAAAGGCAACTGCCAAACCTATCTTGAACTGCATGGGAAAGTTCTTGCTGCTAAAGACCGGAAGCATACCCATGAAGATGCTAGCCCGCAGAAGCACCAGAAGAAATGCATGCATGGCCGGGGAAAAGGCTGATAATTCCTGGAGCGGGTTCATCGTATGTACGCCGGGATGTTCTCGATAAGGTTCTTGGTGAAGGTGATCAGCACCTGCGACATCCAGGGAAGCATCAAAAAAATGCAGAGAAAGACCGCAACGATCTTCGGCACAAAGGTGAGCGTAAACTCCTGGATCTGGGTTATTGCCTGAAAAAAACTGATAAGAAGTCCGACCACAAGGCTCGTGATCAGAGCAGGCCCTGAGGCCAGCAGGATGGTCTTGAATACCTCGCCGGAGATCTCTTTTACCAGTTCGATGGTCAATGGAAACTCCTTACAATAGAGCCGATAATAAGGTTCCAGCCGTCCACCAGCACAAAAAGCAGAAGCTTGAACGGCAGGGATATCATCACCGGCGGCAGCATCATCATACCCATGGACAGAAGAATACTTGCCACAACCATATCGATGATCAGAAACGGTATAAAGATCAGGAAGCCAATCTCAAAGGCTGTCTTGAGTTCACTGATCGCAAAGGCAGGCACCACAACCTTCAGCGGCAGATCAGCGGGTTTTGCAGGGACCGTCTCTTTCGAGAGCTTCAGAAAAAGAGCAATGTCCTTCTCCCTCGTCTGCTTCAGCATGAAGGCCTTGACCGGATTCTCGGCCCGCTTCATCGCTTCGGTCATGTTGATCTGTTTGTCCATATAGGGATTAATGGATTCTTTTGTGATCACATCAACAGTAGGTCCCATGATGAAAAGCGTAAGGAACAACGAAAGGCCGATTATAACCGCATTGGGCGGGATCTGCTGACCGCCGATCGCCTGCCGCAAGAATCCGAGAACAACCACGATCCTGGTGAATGACGTGAACATAATCAGCACTGCCGGCAGCAGCGACAGAAAACTGATGATCAGAAAGACAGACATCACCGGGTTGTTCATGTCCACTGTATTCATCATGATATCTCCTGCCTGATCCTCCGCAGCTTCTTCACCTTGTCCGCAATACTTGCCACTTCCTGATCTGCAACGGGTTTATCCTGGATCTTTTTCAGGAGCTTCATGTCCGTAGGCGTTACTCCCAGAATAAGGATCTCACTGCCCACTCTGACCGCTGCAACGCCCATCTTCTGGCCAAACGACTGGTATGCCACAAGATTGAGCAGATTCGCAGCCTTCTGCTTCTTCTTGTACACAAAAGAGATTGCGTAAATCAGGAAGATCACAAAAGCAAGTGCGAGCGCCATCTGAAAAGCCAATTCTGTCATTTCAGCTGCCTGATCCTTTCTACGGGGCTGATAATGTCTGTCAGCCTCACGCCAAACTTCTCGTTCACGACAACAACCTCGCCGCGTGCGATCAGCTTATTGTTAACAAGTATCTCCATCGGTTCTCCTGCAAGTTTTTCGAGCTCCACCACAGAACCCTGCCCAAGCTGCAGCAGGTCCTTGATCAGCATCCTTGTCCTTCCAAGCTCTACCGAAACATCAAGCGGGATATCAAGAAGGAAATCGATATCCTTTCCACCTCCGGCCCTGTTGTCGCTGCTCACTTCACTAAATTGGGCGGCCTGAGCTTCTGCCTGTTTGTCAGCCATGTATCTTCTCCTTTCCGTTCATTTCTCTAAGGTCCTGGTTATCTTGATGGATTGCGCACCCCTGCTCACGCCTGGCGTTCCCATATACTTGGGCACATCCTCAACCTTTATAACGAGTTCATCGCTCACAGCCTTTCCAAGGCTTATGATATTGCCGACCTCAAGTTCCATAAGATCTCTTACCGAAAGGTCAACTCTGCCGATCTCCGCAGTGAGGTGTATGGGTGAGGTTAGGAGAATATCAGTGAGACGATCCACCCACCGCTGATCAGCTTCGAGCTTCTCACCGGTAAGGCCTGAAGAGAGCTTCTCCTTGATCGGCTCGATCATCGAATAGGGAATACAGAAGAAACATTTCCCGGTGAACTCTTCAACCTCGATATGCACCTCTATCTTCACCACAACCTCGGTCGGCGTTACTATGGTCACAAACTGGGGGTTCATCTCAGAGCCGGTATATTCCGGTGTAATTGGGATGACCACCTTCCATGCCTCAGCAAGGTCAGTGAGAGCCATATTGACGACCTTTCGGATAATCCGCTGCTCAATAAGCGTAAAATATCTTCCCTCTGACTTCACGTACCGGGCTGAACTGGAGCCAAAGAAAAATTCAATGAATGCAAAGACCAGGGGGGCTTCAAGCACAAAAAGTGCGTAACCCTTAAGCGGCTCCATTTTGAACATATTTATGCTTGAAGGCATTGGAATGGTCTTCATGAACTCGCTGAACTTCATCATCTCAATACCCTGGATGTTGATATCAACGAACTTCATGATCGCAGAGGAGATGGAGTTTCTAAAGAACCGGACAAAGCGCTCATTCGCCATCTCAAGCCCCGGCATCCTTCCGCGGATGATCCTTTCCTGGCTTGCAAGGTCAAAGGACTTTATGCCGCCTTCAGACTCCTTCTTGGTCTCTGTCTCGATGTCCCCTGTGGAGACTCCCCGCAACAGGGCATCAACTTCGTCTTGTGACAGGACCTTGTTCATTGCATCACAAACTCAGTGAAGAATAGGTTCTTGAAAAGGTCCTTGCCCACGGCCTGATTGCTTCTCAGGAGAAGTTCGTCCTTGAGCTGAAGCTTTCCTTCCGGCCCTGAAACTGCCTCAGCTGACTTGCTGCTCAGCAGCGTAATCATCGCATCCCTGATATTCGGCATCTTTTCGGTCACTACGGGCTGCTGGGCCACATCGGCAAGCTCGAGCTGGAGCGTAACCTTCAGATACCTGCCATGCTCTGTCAGGTTCACAACAAAGGGATCAACAGGCACAAGCGCTGTCTTTACCTGCCCCTCTTTCTTGTGTCCGCCTTCTTCGCCTGCTTTTTCAGACTTTTTGGAAAGCATTTTGTACCCCACAAAACCGCCGGCACCGCCCAGGACCAGAATTGCGGCAATGATAATGATCATCATTTTTTTCTTGCCGCCGCCTTTTGCCGCAGGTTTCGGAGCAGCATCAGTCGCAGTGTCTTCATGTTTCTCTTCTGCCATGAATATAACCCTCCTTATATATCACACCTATTATCAAGGACTGTGCCACAATCTAACTCATTGAAATATAACGATAGTGTCCTAATTTATCTTGACCCTTTCGCGTCAAGTAATTGACCTAAAAGTAATTTATCGCTATTTTTTGACATCATCGCTCAGCATATGCCACAGCTGTGGTAATATGGTAAAAAGAAAGCATTTATTTTTCCGTTTCGTAATGGGGGGTTCACTTCAGTAATGGCTGCTGCCAAGAAGATTCTTATTGTTGATGATGAGGAGATCGTGCGCGAGCTTCTGGTGGAAGTACTTTCAGATTCTGGCTTTCAGGCGTTTACTGCTGAAAACGGGCTAATCGCCCTGGATCTTTTCAGAAGACCTGAGATGAGGTTTGACCTGGTTATCGTCGATATGTCCATGCCCGGCATGAACGGACCCGAGGTCTGCAGAGAGCTCCGAAAGATCAATCCCTCACAGAAGCTGATCATCGCAACAGGAAGTGTTTCGACCGATGAAGAACTCGCAGAGCTGAAAAGCAACGGTATCAGCGACGTCGTAAAAAAACCTTTTAACCTTGGAGAAATGCTTTTACTGTTTGAAAGCGTAATAGGTCAGGAATAACGCTGCTCAGGCCTAAGAATGTTTTCTTGAAAGACTGTCACGCAGGCAGTGGACTACGTCGCCAATACTGCCTTTTTCGGAAAACCTGATGCACTCCACCAAGCCGTCCTTGCGTTCGAAATAGATGTCCTTGTCGTTGTCCAGTTTCGGGAAATATCTGCCCCCAATATCCTCATACAGATCCACGCGGAAGAGCATCCTGCTATTGCAGCCCTTCCCGGATAGGGATAGCAAGCCCTCCTGCTCGCAGACACTGAAGGCTCCTTCAGGATTCTTATATCCCACATAATAGCGTCCGGCCTCTTTGTGGTAAATATCAGCATTCAGCGGATAGACCCTTTCGCCGACCATCTCGAAAAAATCTTCTCCGATTACCCTGAACAGTTTGTCTGTCCTGCTCAGCACCCATTCTGACGTCATCATGTCAGGACTATGAGTGAGGATTGTCCTGTTCTTTGTCAATGCTGTATGGCTGAGTCTGCTGTAGTCAGTATGGACTACACTCTTTTTTGAAGCGACATCATGGATCACCACGCCTGAAACAAAAGCATCGACTGCCTGTTCATATCTCTGACGGCTCCAGGCACGCTCAATAAAATCATTAATATCGCCAAAAAGGATAGGGGCTGCATCAAACTCGTCCTGCGGCAGGTTACGCCTCATTGTTCTTTTTTCGAATGCGAGTTCCTTCCAGAGGTCAATATCATTCACCGTATCCGAACTGAAGAGGAGCGATTCCCTGCCATTGCTGAACTTCAGACCAATGCTCGGAAGGCCGTGCCAGACCGGCGCATTAAAGGCCTCAATGGTGCATCCCTCAGGGTCTGTGAAAAGGTTCTTCTCCTGCTCATAAAACGTGTCAGAAGAAAAGGGATAGAACGATTCAGGCTCGACCCACTCCTGAGAGTCAGGATCACGAAAGAGCATGCGGGCAAGTCCTGTGGCACTGCTGATAACGATTTTGGCACGTTCAGGCCCGACCGGCCTTTTGTCCGGTCCTTCAACAAAGAAGCCTGATTCACCGTTGCCCTTCTCTATTCTTGCAATCCTGTACTTCGCCTTGGGCCCAAGCAATTTATGCTCTATGTACGTGTCATATGAAATATCTACGACCTTCCTGCCGTCAACAGAAAGACTCCTTTCGAGAGCAGGTCCTGAAGCTCGTTTAAGTTCTTCGCTGACCTGTTCGCTCGTCAAAAGAAAAAGCTTTGTTGCAAAATCCGGGGCATACATATTGAAGAGTGCAAGATCGGAGAACCACCGCTTGTGGTCGTCGTGGCAATGGGTAATGATCAGTCCCTTGATGTTCTTGAGGCCGTGGCCGCCGATCTGCTGGAAAAGCGGGGTGCCGCAGTCAAGCAGATACTGGGAATTACCGAGCGTGACCAGGTACCCGATGCTCTTGCCCATGCGGGAGAACGGGCCATAGTCACCAAGCACCCTGACCGTTATTCCCTCAGCCATTAGTGTTCCTCCTGCTGTCAGGTTGCAGTTTCATAGCTGACTGCATTGTATCACAGGCTTTTCAGGGTACGTCAATGCAAATATGCATGGATGCAAAGTTAAAGAGGTTCAAAGGTTACAATATTTCCATAAAGCTCATGCAATGTTTTTTTACGGCTGCAGGGACACGACCACCAGTCCTGACCACGCGCTTGTCGTCCCTGTCCAGGCCACTGAAGTGGAACCTGCGTAGCTTCCGGCAGCAGTATGCTTTGCAGTCGTAAAAGTTCTGCTGGTCTGCGCGTCGGTCGTTGTGGCTGCACCCGCAGTAAAGGACGGGGCAGCGGTTAGCGTTCCTGTGGCAGGAGTGCCGCCATTGCCGGAAACCACCACCGTCATGCCGTTATTCACATAATTGATGGCGCTGCCAAAGGTGGCCGAGGTCGATGCTGTGTTGGTGGCTCCGGAACCGGCAATCGGCGTGGTCTGGTTGACTCCGGTGTAGGATGCCCATTTCACATGCAAGGCATTTACTACACTCCCCGGTATGCCGCTGTAAGAAATTGCCAGGGCTTTGGAGCCGGTGCCGATCTGGGACTCTTTGAGATAACCCATCCAGACGATTTCACGCTGGGTGCTGGCAGTGACTCTGATCTGGGTCAAGGCTATGCCGCCATATGTTGCGCTTATGGTCCTGTTTGCGGGTGTGCTGCTTTCCAGTACCACCGTCACCAGAAACAGGCGATTGGCGCCGCTGCCTACGGAAAAACTTCCTGAGGAAAGATTACTGGCGCTGGTATTGTTGGGAGCGGCTGAGTAGATGTTGGTCCAGTCATCCAATACCGCAACCTGGGGTGCAACCGTCAGCGTCGTACTTACGCTGTTGGATACTCCGCTGCCATGGCCCGCTGCTGTGGCTGTTACCGATGTATTGGTCATACCAGTTGTTTTTCCTGAGACTGCTGTAACAGGCAACGATACTATTGTGCTGCCGCCTGGTGCCAGGGTGACAGGTGTGAGGCCTGTGGCTACGATAAAGTCCGTGCTGTTTGTGTTGCTCACCAACAGGCTGAAGGTCGTGCTTGAGCATCCGGCGCCGCTGTCGTTGTTGGTAATACTCACGGTATAGCTGACGCTGCCGGCATTGCTCGTAATCGTCTGATTTGAAGGTGTGATGCTTGCAGAAGGTGCATTGATTGTACAGGGTGGCGGAACAATCGTGAAATTGGCTTCGCTTTCATCCATGTATGCGCTGTTGGATGTGCTGGTAATCCGTATACGGTAGTCCGTACCTGTTGTCTGGGATAAAGGAATGGTCCACGCATAGGTGCCGCTACAGAGGGTGCCGGTTGATACAGAGGCAGCAATTGTACTATTGAATACACCGCCCTTAAACAGTTCTATCTTTACGGAAGCTCCGGGATCACCGGTATACGTCCACTGTAGCGTCTGTGTTGTGCCTGCCTGATAGCTTTCTCCTCCATTGGGTGTGGTAACGGTAATGCCGGGTTGGTTTATTTCCGAGCACCAGATATTCTGCAGGCGGTTGAATACCGACCGTTTTTCAATACTATCAGGACCTGTGCCGTTGTCAGCAGGCCGCATCACACCCCACCATTCATAGTTGTCGTATCCGTCAGGCAGGGGAACTGCCTGCCTTCCGCAGTCGCCATGAACAGCCGGGTTGTTTGCTTCAGGGCAGCCGGTATCTGTCGAGAGCATCCCTGCCCACCACTGGTCGCTGTATTCAGTCAGCAGTCCTCCAATACTGGTTGCGCTATTGGCCACAATCTCGTTCCATAATGCTGCTGCGTAATCTGCCTGTGCAGTCTGGTCTTCTGCCATAGTAGTGTCATTGTACGCATCGATTCCATATCCGGTGATCAGGAGCGGCTTTGAAGATGCAGCCTGGTACGTGCTGAAGAGGCTGCCGAAGCTGTTGCCTCTGTATACGTTTGCGCTCCAGATATCCAAAGCCGGCACGCTCGCATTATAGGCGGTTATGGTTTCGATAAGTGTTTCGTCTGCAAGGGGCATCATGACCGGATGGTAGGGGTCAAGTGCATGGGCCTCGCCTGCCATCTCATTGATAAGGCTGAAGAGGCTGCCAAGTGATGTGCTGTAATTACCTGCTGCATTAAGGTCATTGCCTATGGCCCAGATAAGTATTGCCGGATGGTCTTTATGGGTCTGGACCATTGCCCTGAAGTCTTCCTTGATCATACCTCTTATTGTCTGGCTTGACAGATCAAGGCCGGGGTTGATGTTATAACCTGCTATGACATAGATAGGGCTGGTTCCACTGTTATAAGCCAGATCCAGAAAGTCTTTATGGTCTGCTTCCGTGTCCCATATCCAGAGCCTTATGCTGTTTGCTCCCATCTGTCTGATCTGGGTGAGGTCTCTGGTATGGATTGCACTGTATGCGCTTGTAAAGTAATCGCCGTAGGGAGGGTTATATGGGTCTTGCCCTATAGGCACGGGTGAATAGTTGATACCCCGTATGGTAAATGACTGGCTGTTTACGACAAGTGATCTGCCGCTTATGGAAATAGTGCTGGGGGTGTATGCGTACACATGCACTGTTATGCCTGTGCCGGGTATCTCTACATTGCCTGCGGTGTCTGTTGCCCTGCTCTGTATGGTGTAGGTGCCAGGGGTAATGTTAGTCCACTGATAGGTCCAATTGCTGGTTCCCGTGGCCTCGGTCCATGGGCCGCTGTTTATGGATATTTCTACCTTGCTTACTGACGAGCCTATGTCTGAGGCTGTGCCGCTTATGGTGAAGGAGGTGTTCATGATGCCAGTGCCGTCTTCAGGGGTACGAATGATAGATGTGGGAGGCGTTGAATCAATGGTTGTCACAGAAAATGTAGCGCTGACTCCTCCGATGAAAAGCGTCGCGTCCGTTGTTGTTACAGATGTGCCTGCCGACATCTGCCGGACTTTTACCGTGCTGTTTGGAGCGATCGCAGCAGGGGTGGTGGATGAGTATGGGCTCCAGGTAGCACCGCTGTCTGTTGAGACTGAATATTCCCCGCTTGTGATAGAGACCGCTGTGGAGGTATTGATGCCGGTTACGGCTATGGGACTGGATTCTATCACGGTGTTCAGGGCAACGTTGGATATACTTGCAAAGACGAAAGGATCAGGGGTTGTGTCAGGCGTGAAGGTGACCTCAGAGGTGAGACGGTTGCCCACTTCGTCATAGGTATATGTTTCGCCATAACCGGTGTCAAGAGCCACCTGAGTGAGACGATAGGCATCATCATAGGTATAGTTGACTGTATACCCGAAAGACGACAACGGCGTCAGCATTGCAAATAGTGCTGCGATTAGCCCGAGTATGATTTCCTGCCTCAACCCTTGTTTCATTGCCCCTCCCGAATGAAATGCTTTACGATTATTTCCAATGATAAGTCAACTAATTCATCAACGTCCCCGAAAGGATTTCACCCCAGTATTCATATGTATGTGTAGGGTGTAGACCTGACCATAGATCCCTCTCTTATGTGTAGACCAAGTCCTATGTGTTTCCTTTGTATCAGTGCAGATCGACAACATAAAGGAAGGGTTCTGGTTTCATCTGTGCAAAAGTTTCTTCCGTGCCATCAACTGAAATGATGAAATGAATAGGGTAAACAGTGAAACCCTTCTGTTTTGTTGTTGGGTGCCAACGGAAAACACCTATCTTCTCGATCAAAAGCTTGCTTTCAGGCGCTTGCCCCCTAACAGTGAACCGTACTTTATTAGATGAATAGAAAGTGATAAAAATTGAAGTATCCTCGCGAGAATATTCGCTGGGCATTGCGATCCATTTAGGAAGTCGCGAGTCAGCAGCCAAACTGAATTCAGATTCGATGAACCCATAAAAAGGATTACATCCAAGCAAACCAGCAGTAATAATCGCCAAAAGCAAACAAAAGCCCTTCCTTTTTGCTACCGCAAACGAGTATTGAATGCTATTTACCATGCCCCTCCCTTGCTGCATTCACAATCTGCCTTTCCACTGTTTATGATAATACAAGCCGTTGCTACCAAATTACATAATTGACACACACTGGGAATCGGGAGCCCCGGGAAGCGCCCATACCAAGACGATGAATTACATTCCCATCGTTGATAGCACTTGTCATGCTCGATACAACAATCCTTTGTGCACTTGTTATCATTAAATCCTTTAGCAATTGACGAACATTCCATATCCTGCGGCCAATTTCCTGCTCCAGCATTTCCATTCCAGAACAAGCCTAAGGGATCCGTACGATTAACAGGGTTATTGTCCGTGTAAAGGTAAAGGTTCGTCTCCGCCAGGGGTTTTCCGACACTATCCACATACTCAAACAGATTCACCGTTCCACCATCAAACCCAATAGGATCTTCGCTGATGAAGCGACCAGTTTTGGGGTCTTGATAACGCGCTCTCATGTAATTCAACCCGTTCGCTTCAGCCATTACCCCATACTGACCAACATACTTGAACGGCTGTGGAACAGCTTCTGCCTGATTCAGAATTACGCCGAAGGGGTTGTAGGCATACGCATTAACAACATTCTGACTCTGATCTGTCATGGCGACAGTCGAACCTATTGCATTGAAGTGATAGCTGTAAACCTGATCCGTCGGAGTGACCATACCGAGCAGACCCTGTCCATGAATATAGAGCTTCGTTATGCTCTTGGCTCCATCCGCCTCTGCAAGGACATTGTTGTTCAGATCTTGGATGTAGTATGTTGTTACTCCGTTTCTTATTGCTTTCAGTCTTTCGCCTCTTCCGTTGTATGAATAGCTGAAAGCTGACTGCTGTCCGCTGATAGCTGTCATTCGATGCTCATAATCAAAAGTATATACATCGGTATTCACACTCGCCAGCTGCCCTTCAAGATCATAGCCAAAGGCTGTCGTGCCTGCTGCCTCAAGCCTGTTCTTTTTATCGTTATACGTATACCCCGTCTGTTGAGGGGTTAATACAGGCATGAGCGGTTCATTGATCTCTGCCTGCATCCTGTTGCCAACTCCGTCAAGGATAGGGAAGCTGTATGATGAAATAACACTGTTGTCCGACTTCTTGTTTTCGAGACTCGTCAGCCTGTTCGCACTGTCATAACCATAGGTCGTCACAGTTCCATTGAAATTGGTCAGACTTGTCAAACGGCCTGCCGCATCATAATGATAGGTCGCTGTCTGGTTCAGCCAGTCGAGTCTTACCGTCTCCATGCGGTTCAGTAAATCATATCCATAGATCACCTTCTTGCTGCCTGGATAGGTGAGTTCCTTCAGCCTTCCTGCCTCATCGTTCTTATAGACAACTACAAAGCCGTGAGGATCGATCACCGTCACGGTCCTGTTGGCATCGTCATAGAGATAGGTCGTCGTGCCGAGGCTGTCTGTCATGGACGTGGTCCGGTCAAGCTCGTCATTTGTAAAGCTCACCGTCGAGTTGTCAGGATAGGTGATGGTCTGAAGGACATTGTCCGGGGTATATGAGTAATTGATTACATCGCCTTTGCGGTCGGTCTTTGTCTTTAATTTCCCTGCCTTGTCATACACATACGTTGTCACCCTTCCAAGCGGGTCTGTCTTTGTTGTCACAAGGTCTGTCTTGTCAAAGGCGGTCACTGCCAGAGCAGGATCGGTCAGGCTGGTCATAAAGCCTGTGGAGTCGTAGGTATATGCCGTTACATGATTAAGCGGGTCTTTCTGGTTCTTCTTCCAGCCGTTTTTGTAATACTCATAGGTGGTTGTCTTATTGTTGGCGTCTTTCACCGATACCAGATCATCTCCACTGCCTGAACATGAAGCACAGCCTGTGCCTGCTCCATAGACATAGGTGGTGGTGTTGCCCAGTGCGTCCTTCAGCTCTGTGATCTTTCCGTCATAGTTGTATTTGCAATTGGTCGCGTTGCCGTTTGCGTCTGTTACGGTTATGATGTTCTTTTCGATTGTCTCCATTATCATAGCTTTGCAAGCAGTTTCTTATTCTCGATTTGATGACGTTGATCGGTCTTTAAAAACATAACTAACACGCAAGATTGCAAGTGATAAAAAGAAACCAAAACAGCCAAAACACAGGGCTTCAAATGGGCCACGAAACGCTCCAAGGCAGCCTCCGAGAATGGTTCCAATCGTTCCTGGAAGTATTCCTTTTCCAATGCCAATATTTCGAAGTAAAATTAAATAACCGAATGGTGCGATCAATATGCCAAAAAAACTGCCATACATAAGCCCAAGCCCTAAAATGCCCCAGTTCCACGCACCAAAATATACTGAACCGGTTGTGCCGCTTTTGCCGATTAAGGAATTAAAAGAAAGAATTATAATTCCACAAGCTGCGCCGCCGAGAACTCCAAAAATGAATGATAATGCCAAGTCAGGAATATTTCTTTTATTTTTCGCGTTATAGGGCATTTATCACTCCTTACATAACCCGTAGCAATATGATAGCCGTGAAATAGGCGGCGGAGCTACGAGACTTGCAGCAGCATAGCAGTACGCATGCGCTTGATCGCCAGACATTCCCTCATCAATCTTTTTGCGGAGGCAACACCTAACCACTTGAGACCAAGGATCATTACCTGCACACTTGCAAAAACATCGCGCATTTGCACCTGAAAATGTATCACAAGGAGAAAATTTGTCGCATATGTCACTTGTATTTGTACAATCGGAATATGGGCCTGCAGAAGGCGCGCTCGCCAGTCCCGTCGGGTCTATTTTACTTATCGGGTCGTTTCCGACGTATTCAAACAGATTCACCGTTCCTCCCTCAAACCCAATCGGGTCCTCGCTTATAAACCGCCCTACTTTCGGATCATAATATCTCGCACGCATGTAGAGTAAGCACTCAGCGGTCAGCTCACAGCTCTCAGCCATGACTCCATACTGACCGACATACTTGAAGGGTTGAGGAATTGTTTCACTCTGATTAAGAACTCTGCCGAATGAATCATATGAGTATGCGTTGACGATGTTCTGACTCTGATCGGTAATAGCAACGGTTGAACCTATCGCATTGAAATGGTAGCTGTAAACCTGATCCGCCGGAGTGACCATTCCAAGCAATCCTTGGCCATGAATATAAAACCCTGTGATGACCTTATTCCCATCCGCCTCTGCAAGGACATTGTTGTTCAGATCATGGATATAGTATGTTGTTACTCCGTTTCTTGTCGCCTTCAGTCTGTTGCCCTTGCCGTCGTATGAATACTGACCGCTGAACGAGCCAGTTATGGTTGTCAGCCTGTGTTCGTAATCAAATGTGTAAGTCTCCGCACCCTTGTTCGCAATCTGCCCCTCAAGGTCATAGCCGAATGTTGTTGTACCTGCTGTCTCAAGCCTATTCTTCTTCACGTTATACGTATAGGCAGTACTCTCAGGATTTTGCACAGGTGCTAACGGCTCGTTGATTACAGTCTGCATCCTGTTGCCGATCCCGTCGAGGATCGGGAAACTATATGACGAAATAACACTGTTGTCCGACTTCTTGTTTTCAAGACTCGTCAGTCTGTTAGCAGCATCATATCCATAGGTCGTCACTGTTCCATTAAAATTGGTTAAACTGGTCAGCCGCCCTGCTGCATCATAATGATAGGTCGCTGTCTGGTTCAGCCAGTCGAGCCTTACCGTCTCCATGCGGTTCAGCAGATTATAGCCATAGATCACTTTCTTGTTCCCCGGATAGGTGAGTTCCTTCAGCCTTCCTGCCTCATCGTTCTTATAGACAACTACAAAACCATGTGGATCGGTCACCGTCACGGTCCTGTTGGCATCATCATAGAGATAGGTGGTTGTGCCAAGACTGTCGGTCATGCGCGTGATCCTGTCCAGTTCGTCGTTTGTAAAACTCACAGTTGAAGTATCGGGATAGGTGATCGTCTGAAGGACATTGTCCGGGGTATATGCATACGTGATCAGAGCGCCCTTACGGTCTGTTTTTGTATGCAGTCTCCCTGCCTTGTCATATACATACGTCGTCTCCCGTCCAAGGGGGTCTGTCTTTGTCATCACAAGGTCTGTCTTGTCAAAGGCGGTCACTGCCAGCGCAGGATCGGTCAGACTGGTCATAAAGCCTGATGGATCGTAGGTGTATGCCGTTACATGATTGAGCGGGTCTTTCTGGTTCTTCTTCCAGCCGTTTTTGTAATACTCATAGGTAGTTGTCTTGTTGTTAGCATCAGTCACCGATACGAGGCTGTCTTTACTGCCGCCGCATGAGGCACAGTCCGTGCCGCCGCCATAGACATAGGTCGTTGTATTGCCCAGTGCGTCCTTCAGCTCTGTGATCTTTCCGTCATAATTATATTTATACCGGGTCTGGTTGCCGTACGCATCCGTTACGGCCTTAAGGTTGCCGTCTGCGTAATACTCATTGGTGTTCATCACCCTGTCGAGATAGTCCTTTGTTGTCTTTAGCTGGTTAAGGCTGTTGTACTCATATTTCGTCACCGTGCCAAAGGCGTCCCTGTTCTCTATCATGTTGCCTGAGAGGTCATAGATCCGGCTGGTGCTGACACCAAGGAAGTCGGTAGAAGTCTCTGTTGTCCGCTTCGTAGCCTGATCAAAGCTGTAGGTGAAGGTGGTCGTCTGGTTCTTTTGATTCTTTATTGATTTGATCCTGCCGTCAGCATAATACCGCGTCTCTGTCTCTTCATTGGCAGCGTCTTTGACTTTGACGATCTTCTCGCCAGCGATTATCTCATAAGTATAGGTAGTTAGATGATTTTCAGGGTCAAGCATGGTCAATATCTCGTTGTCTGCGTTATACGTATAGGCCATTGTCCTGCCAACCGGATCAGTTGCAGACTTCTCTGTCCTCGAAAGCAGGTTCTTTTTGCTGTCGTATACGTATTCTGTGATGTTCCCCTTGGCGTCTGTGACCGTCTCCGTGTTTGTCCCATAGGCATACGTCGTCGTATAGCCTTCAGGGTCGGTCTTTGCCGCCAGCTTGCCTGTTGCCCTGTCATATTGGTAAATCCACTGCCCGTCATCTCCTGCGGATATGCTGGATGCCCCCGTTGTCGGGTCGAAGCTCAGCGTCCGCGTCCTGTTTTCATTGTCAGTCACTTGTGACAGTCTGTTGTTCTGATAGACATAGGTGATGGTGTAGCCCATAGGTGTGGTCTTGGTCTGCATCTGCCCCAGAGGCGTATAGGTATACGCCCAGGTCAGTGTCTGCAGATCAGTTGCCAGGGTCGATACTTTGACGAGATTACTACCTTCATAAACAAATGAATGGATATTGCTGTTGGGGTCGGTAATCGTCTCGATCTTGTTGGCTGCATTATAGGTCAATGAAACTGTCCGGCCCTGTGAGTCAGTTATCCCGGTGAGATTGTTGCCGGTATAGGTGAAGGTGATCATGTTTGAGAATCTGTCCTGAATGGCGGTTACCTTACCTGCGGCGTTGAAACTATAAACCGTGTTTTCATTCTGCCTGAGAGTATATGTGCTATTAGGATTGACAGTCAGGGCAGGATATTCGGCATTCAGGGGTTTGTATTGAGCTCCATTGAGATAGAGGGCCGTCTTTTTGGAGCTGGCCCCTGTATAAATATAACCTCCATCACTGCCCTGAGAAACGGACATATTGTAGGAGTGTGTCCAGCCCTTGCCGAGGATGCTGTCACCTTCTACGCTATTATAGATAAGTTCCAGATCAAGCGGCAGCACCGCCTTCATGGTCCTGTAGAGCGTCTGCTCATGGCTCAGGTTTCCGGTCGCCATATTAACTGAGGATTTAACAGGCACATTGTCTTTGCAGCACTGTGTAGTGCTGTCACAATCACACCCCTCATCTGTCAGGCCGTTACAGTTATCGTCAACGGGGTTGCCGTCTACCTTGTTAAAGCAAATCTCTTTGAGAGCGGGCGTGCTCGCAATTGCATCGCAGTTGCCCCATGCCCCTGAGCTACAAATCTTATGCCCTTCCTTCTTGCAGGCCCCTTCACCCGCCGAGCAGTCAAGCGGGAGAATATTGTCATCAATAGCGCCATTACAATCGTTGTCTTGCCCGTCGCAGACCTCGGCAGAAGGAGTCCCCGGAGTCGCGCTGCAGACCGTCCCGGTCTTGTCAAAAGAACAGACCATCTGCCCGTCTCTTTTGCAGGCGCCTATGCCAGCGGAACATGCAATGCCGACATTAAAACCTTCATCTGCCTGTCCGTTACAGTTGTTGTCTATCCCGTCACAGATTTCAGGAGAGGAAGTGCCGGCTGTTGCGTCACAGACAGGGCCCGTTCCGTTTGGAGAACAGACAAACACCCCGTCGCTTTTACAAGCGCCTATTCCAACAGAACATGCAGTACCGACTTTTCCAGCATTAGGCGGCGGCTGAGTGTTAGCACACGTGTATGTCTCACAATGCCCGATAGGTATTAGACCTGGATTGTAGTAGTGCTCATGATCACAAAAATAGATATTCGGAATTTGGCCATAGGTGGGAGGTGATTCTTCAAACCTTCCAGAGGATGTTGTGCATGTAGCTTCATCGTAATGATAGAACGTGCCTACCATATAACACCCCAATCCGGAATGTCCTACTATCCAACACGATTGATATGTATCGCACCAACCGGCCTCTGATTGTGATGTGACGGAAAACAATGAAATGATCAAGGCGAGAATAAAAAGTAGTTTGCTATGCTTCTTTTTGCAAAGTCTGCTCATTTGTCCCCCTCCCAGAGAATTATGATCTACCCTGTCTCTGATGTCCCCCTGGCAGATTTTGAAAAAAGTATAGCAGAGATCAAAATTAAATTGTCAAAGTGCATCGTGAGGTAATCAATAATCTTTCTGCAGAGCTGAGCAAAAAATGAGGCAGGGGCGTAAGGCACCCCTGCCTCATTCGTATTATCGGCGATCAGATAGAGTCAACTGCAGGACTTTTCTTATCTCTTCAGATTCACCAGCTCCTGCAGCAGTTCATCTGACGTAGTGATTACCCGGGAATTGGCCTGGAAACCGCGCTGGGAAGTGATCATCCTTACGAACTCTTCTGCAAGATCCACATTGCTCAGTTCAAGGGCATTAGACATGACTACCCCCAGACCTGATGTTCCTGCAGCGCCGACAACCGGTTGACCGGAATCAAATGAAGCGGTAAAAAGATTACGGCCCGCCTTGTTCAATCCTGTTGGCGCCACGAACTTTGCCAGGGCCACCTGTCCAATCTGTCGGGTCTGGCCGTTGGTGAAGATACCGCTGACAACACCGTCATCGGATATGCTGATATTTTTCAGAAACCCTGCACCATAGCCATTTTGATTGAGCCGTGCAACGGCAAAATCTGCGGCAAACTGGGTTGTTCCGTCAAGTCCGGTGCCTGCCGGCGTCTCGCCTGTACCAGTCCCATAGTCAAAAGACACTGCCTGAGGAGTGGTCACCGATGCTCCGAAATTGAAGTTCATTGCAATACCGCTGTTATCGTCGGTAAGTGAACCATCTGTGCCAAAGGTAAGCGCCTGCGTCCCGGAGTCAATCAGCAGCGCAGGGTTCGCCGGGTCAGCATTCACATAATGCACGTCCCATGCATTGTCTGCTGTCTTGACAAAATAAGCAGTCACTTCATGAGGTCCGCCCTGCGAGTCATAGATGGTGATCGTAGTCGATTTATTGAAGTTGGCCGGGTCGTCATTGACTGCATCGCCGTTTCCATCAAGAGTGAATGCGGCCGCAGGAACTGTCTCGGTCGCGTCAAGATTCACGGCAATGGTTGCAGCCTGTGTTGCCAATGCAGGGCTCTGGGCTGAACCGATCAGCAGATCGCCCAGTGTTCCGGATATTGCACCGGTTTGGTCTGCGAGATAGCCTTGCAGTATCAGTCCGTCAGGGTTTACGATATTGCCGCTCTTGTCAAGGGAAAACTGCCCGGCCCTCGTATAGAAGCGGGAGGCTCCGTCATTGACCATAAAGAAACCATCTCCGTCAATTGCAAGATCAAGCCCGTTTGATGAAGTTTCAAAGGACCCCTGTGAAAAATTCGGTTCAACGCTTCTGACCATGACCCCTCGACCTATTTGCGACGAACCTGCTGCAAGACTCTGGCTCAAAACATCACCAAATGATGCTCTGCTCGATTTGAACCCTATCGTGTTCATATTGGCGATATTGTCACCGATTACTGACAGTGCCGTCCCATTTGCATTTAATCCACTGACTCCGGTAAAAAGCGATGATAACATGATAAGACCTCCTTAGATTTTTGTTTCGTTAATTTGTGTTATCTGGCCTATGGGATACTTCTGGCCACCCTCAAGAACAAGGCTGGCAATGTTCTGATCGAACTCCACGCCAATAACCCTGCCGGATACACCGTCCTTGGCAACGACGGTCTTGCCGATAAAACCTGCGGTCATGCCGTTGTTCAATGAACCCTGAAAGGAGAGCATCTTCTGCATCCCGTCGTTGAGATTGAAGAGCTGCTCAAGTGAGCTGAACTGGGCCAGTTGGGCAGTGAACTCAGTGCTATCCATTGGCTTAAGCGGATCCTGATTCTTCAGCTGACTTGTAAAGAGCTTCAGAAAATCTTCCTTGCCCAAGGTTTTGCCTGCTGGTGCTGATGAGATATCCATAGTCTCCTCCTTGATTAGACGAAAATGCTTACTGCACCGCGATCAATGAGCTGTCGCGGAGCGCTTATATATTCACTGCTATTAACAGACTCTTCCTGAATCTGATGCTCCTGTCCTTTGCCATGACTCGAGGAAAAATCACTCCTGTCATCCTTGAGAGAAACTGAAAATCCTCCGATAGTTATACCGTCCTGAGCGAGGGCGTTCATAATATCATGCATATGTTTCTCGATCAGCTCCTTGGCCGCAGTGCTGGATGCCTGTATCTGGGCATTCACCACGCCTTTATCAAGCAGAAGGCCAATGTCGAGCTTGCCCATTCCCTCAGGCTGGAGAGATATCTCGATGGACGTACCATCCAGCCTGGTGATCATAAACCGGTTCCCT
Source organism: uncultured Nitrospiraceae bacterium (assembly GCA_964461065.1). GTDB lineage: Bacteria > Nitrospirota > Thermodesulfovibrionia > Thermodesulfovibrionales > UBA6898 > UBA6898. The sequence continues at coordinate 60,691 of CAYWRK010000008.1, read as the reverse complement.
TCCATATGCATGGCCTCGGAGAACTGCTGCGGCCTGACAACAGCGGTCGGCACTTCAGCAGCCTGAGTATGCATACGGGTGAGCACTTGAGGTCCGGTGCTGGTACCCGGCAAGACGTCAGGCAATGCAGCCTTTTCCAAGCGCTCCTGCGTATCCGGCAAGTCAGCCATATCTTTGCTTGCGCCCTCTGCGAGCATGATCTCACGCATGATCAGAGGATGCTGCAGTTCAAGGGCAGGAGTCTTCTTCATGGCTTCTGAGAAATTTTGGACAGGCTCTGCGGTCTTCTGACTGGATATCTTTAATTCGCTGCTGTCGGGCCTGACAAGTAATTCCGGTTTGATATCTTCTTCAGCTGCTGCTGCATCTGCCTTACCCGACATGAGAGAAAGGGTTTTCTGAAGAGCCGTCTGTTCCTGACTGATTGCGCTGCTGCGTAAAGTCTTTTCCTGTTCTGCAACACCATCCAGCACCTCCGCTATCGCGGCAACAAAGGCCGACTGGACGGCCTGAAGCGTTTCTGGAAGCGGCACAGTTCCTATCTTTCCTGCAGCGCCATCTATGGGAAGCTCAGCGGCCAGACTGTCCTCTGCCAGCACTGTTTGATCAAAAGCGGGGAGAACCTTTTCCTGAGCCGCGATGCCATCCAGCACATTAGCTATTGTTGTGCTGAAGGCTGCTTGGACCGTCTGGAGAGTGCTCAAAAGCGGCATTGATGCCATCTTCCCTGCAGCGCCATCTATGGGAGGCTCAGCGGCCATGTCCTCCCCGGTCGGCAATGACTCATCAGCACCAGGAAGTTGCGGCTGGACAGGCAGAGATATGATTGCCTGCATCAGTTGAGAGAGCATGAGGTCAAATGCACCTCCCTGTTTAGGCGAGGTGTCCTGGGTCTCTGAAACCCGAGGATTTGGCGCTTCAACAGCAGCCGTCTCAATAGGCATGGAGATATTCATAACACTATCTATGGCAAGCTGCGTGCCATAGATAGCATGGGCACGTTAATTTTCTATCTATTTGATTTTAAAGGATAAGGGAAATTTAACGCTCATGCGGAACAACGATACTACAGAGAAAAGATTTCACTTGGTAGGAACTTTTTTCACTATGCTCATCATGCCCTCAGTCAGGGAAGCAGCTTTCCTTGCGTCCATTGCTGCCATAACTCCTCCGGCCTTTTTACTCTTCATCCGTGTCAGGATATTCACTGCAGTCTTTTCCTCAAGCGCAGACAGACGCACAGCTGCCTCCTCGTTCGGCATGGCCTCATACACCTTGATAAGATGTTCGTATCTCTCGCCCTTGGCCGTGTCCATGGATTTAAGCGCCTCTTCCATCCTGGCAAGAAGTTTAGTGTACGTATCAATTTTTTCGTCAAGTTCCTTTTTCAGGGCTTTGAGCCGCGTTTCTTCTTTTTTTAGAACCTCTTCTTTTTCTGCAAGGTCGCTCTTCTTCTTTTCTTCTGTCTTGACCTCACCTTTAGCCTCGGCCTTAACTTCAGGCTCAGCCTTGGCCGCAGCCTTCTTCTCCTCCTCCTGCTTTACCGGAGCATTGGCAGCAATGAGCCATGAACTCTGCGCTATAAGCAACACCCCTACAAAGACAAAAAAAGCCACAAGATTTAACGTACTCCACCCCTTGGCCTTTCCTCTTGATACTGACTTGAGATGCTGACGACTGACTGCTGACGGCTGATGGCTGACGACTGATTGCTGATCGCTCTTTTTTCTCATTTTTCCCTCTGCCTTTTCGCAAGGTGCAGAAAATCCTGTTCTTTCTGCTCAGCCCTGTCTTTGTCAGATGTTTCTTCTTTAACCATACGGTCCTTCAGTATCTCAAACAGCTTCTTTTCCTTATATGCCTGTATCAGCGCTTCCTGACGCCCATTCAGCTCAGACAGCCTGCGGATGATCTCTTTTTTCTGTGCATTCATATCCTCGTTCAATTTCATGAAGTAGTTGTAAAAGAGTTCAAGCCTGTGCACATCCATGCCGCTGTTCTGCTGTTTCTCTTCAAACTCAAGAGAGGTTTCGGAGAATTTTTTTTCCAGGCTTCCAAGCTGCTCTTCAAGCTGTTTTATCTGGTTGCGAAGCTGCTTGACCTCATTTTCGATCTCCTCTTTTTTGTGGTCCTTGAGCTGAAGGACCCGTGCAACCGTCTTAATCTTACTCATGTTTCATCTCTTCAAAAAGCATGTATAATCCCTGCAAACTGTCACCCATGTCACGCCTGTCGTTCATGCCCTGCCTCAGATACCCCTTCAGTCTCTCGATCATGCTGATGGCATAATCTACCTTGGGATTGGATCCGTCCTTGTATGCACCGAGATTGATCATATCTTCCATCTTCTTGTATGTGGCAATGGTCTCTATGAACCTGGCTGCAAATTCCCTGTGCCCTTTGTCAACGATGTCAGGCATAACGCGGCTGATCGACTTCAGAACATCGATCGATGGATAATGACCTTCCATCGCAAGTTCGCGCGACAAAACAATATGGCCGTCAAGAATGGCTCGTGTTGCATCAGCAATCGGCTCCTGCAGATCATCTCCTTCAACAAGAACCGTGTATAAGCCGGTAATGCTTCCCCTGCCTTCAGAGGTGCCGACACGCTCAAGAAGCTTCGGCAGCATGGTAAATACAGATGGTGTATAACCCTTGGAAGCAGGCGGTTCGCCGATGGCAAGGCCTATCTCCCTCTGGGCCATGGCCACCCGGGTAAGCGAGTCCATAAGCATAAGTACATTCTGTCCTTTGCCCCGGTAATATTCAGCAATAGCAGTTGCCGTAAAGGCCCCTCTCACCTTTGCAAGCGGAGGCTGCTCTGCAGTGGAAATGACCACAACCGATTTATTCAGGCCCTCGCCAAGGTCGCGTTCGATGAATTCGCGCACTTCCCTGCCGCGCTCACCGATTAGGGCAATAACATTCACTTCTGCTTCCGTGTATTTAGCGATCATGCCGAGGAGCACGCTCTTGCCTACGCCGCTGCCGGCCATGATGCCCATCCTCTGGCCCCTGCCGCAGGTGAGCAGTCCGTTGATTGCCCTGATGCCAAGGTCCATGGGCTTCGTTATTCGCTGCCTGGTGAGAGGATTAGGAGAGTGAGCGAAAAGCGGATAGTCCTCACCGATGATCGGGCCTTTGCCGTCAATTGGATTTCCCCTGTCATCAATAACTCTGCCGATAAGGCCTGGGCCGACCTTGACAGAGACATTCTTGCCGATCGGCAGGACTCTGCTGCCGGGCTTGACACCGGCAAGTTCGCCGATGGCCATAAGCAGCACCTTGCCGTCTCTGAATCCGACAACCTCAGCGTCAATAACCGGCCCGTGATCTGTATAGATCTTGCATGCCTCGCCAATGCTGACCCTGAGTCCGCTGGCCTTGATGATGATACCGGTGATCTCGTCTATTCTTCCGTAAACTCTCAGTGGTTCGGCATTATTAAGCGACTTTCTGTATGCAGAAAGGTTAATGACTGCCACTGCTCCCCCCCATATCCTCCATAATGTTGCCAAGCTGGGACTCTATATCAGTAACAATCTCTTCGCTGGCGCCAATGACAATCTGGGCATTCGGCACAAGAGACGGGTCAATGTCAAAAATAACGTCAGGGTGGATCTCAAGAAGCTGCGGCTTAAGACGCTTGAAGAGTTCGTGTACAGCAGGGTTCATCTTTATGGTAATCGGTCCTGTTCTTTCGAGTTTCCGCATCGCCTCTTTCACCATACCCACGATCAGTTCAGGCCTTGTACTCAGTTCCTGTATGACGATCTTGTGTGCAATATCACACGAGAGTTCCAGGAGCTGGGGCTCGACCTCGCTCAGGATCTGAACTTTGAAATCTTCTATCTCCCTGATCATGCGTTCTATTCTGGAGAGGAGCAGTTCAGCCTTCTGTGCGCCCATTTCAAGCCCTGCCTTCTCTCCTGCAGCAAATCCTTTTTCATAGGCATCGCGCTCCATCTCCTCTACAGATTGCCTTGAGGAGGTAGCGCCCCTGTCAATTCTATGTGCTTTGCTCTCCAGCTTGGGCATCCCATACAGGACAGAATCCCTGCCCTTTAAGATTTTTGCATTAGACAAGCTCTTCCCCGCCCCGGCCGCCAAGCATAAGCTTACCCTCTTCTTCGAGCTTTCTGGCTACCTTTACGATATTCTGCTGGGCCTTTTCAACGTCCGACACCTTTACGGGCCCCTTCACTTCCATATCCTCCTTCAGGATTGTGGCCGCTCTTTGAGACATGTTTCTGAATATCTTTTCCCTGAGCGCCTCTGCAGCTGTCTTCAGCGCAAGAGAAAGATCTTCAGTGCTGATCTCCTTGAGCACCATCTGAATACCCTTGTCGTCAACGCTGAGCAGATCATCAAAGACAAACATCAGCTGCCTGATCGAATCAGCAACAGTTGCGTTTGAGCCTTCGATCTTCTCAAGGATCATGCTCTCGGTGGAGCGGTCGCACTGGTTCAGAATCTCGGCCACGGTTTTGATGCCGCCGAGCTTTCTCCCGGTGCTTTTTCCTATATCAAGGTGGCCCTTCAGAACCTCTTCAAGTTCTTCAATGGCATCAGCAGGTATTCTTTCTGTCGTGGCAATACGCATGGCCACATCTGCCTTGAGAGCATCCGGAAGACCATTGAGTACTTCTGATGCCTGCGTTGCCTCAAGCAGACAGAGGATCAGCGCGATCGTCTGAGGATGTTCTGTTATAAGAAAATTGGAAAGGGTCTTTGAGTCGATCCAGCGCAGCGAGTCTATCGTGCTCTGTTTTGAGGCCATCTCCAGAATCTTGTTGGCGCCTTCCTCGCCCAACCCCCTTGCGAGTATTTTCTTCACGTATTCATCGCCGCCGAGCCGCATATCGCCCTTGGATATCTTTTCCGCGACCTCAGCGAGAACATGGTCGACATCAGACTTGCTCAGCGTCTTTAAGCGGGTCATATAGGTGCTGAGCATGCCGACATCTCTGATGTCAAGATTCTTCAGCACCTCTGAAGCAGCCTCCTCGCCTATGGAACTGAGGAAGATAGCTGCCTTTTCATGTCCGCTAAAGGCCATTTACCGCTCCTCGATCCAGGTCTTGACAAGGCTCGCAGCCTGATCAGGTTTCTTCTTTGCCCACTCGATAACATCGTTCGGCATTGGGAGAGCTCCCGGTGTCATTGACCTTTCGATCTCAGCCACGGTTCTCGGCAGAGGAAGTTCTCCTGCGCTGCGGGGTGCTGCAATAGTCGTTACCGTGCCCATGAGCGGCTTCACCACGAAGAGGAAGAAGAGTAATAGTGCCAGGATCGGCACAACATACCGTGCTGCTGTCAAAATATAAGGCATGAATGATTTAGATGCCTGGCCAAGGTCTTCCTGGGGTACGCTTTCAAACGGGATGTTCGCCACCCGTACCTCATCACCCCTTGATGCGGTGAATCCGATAGCCTTCTTCACAAGATCCTCGTATTTTTTGAGGTCTTCTTCTGAACGGGGAGCGTATTTCTTCTCCTTGCCTCCCTCCGGCTCTGCATAGGTGCCGTCAACAAGAACGGCGATGCTCAGTTTTTTCACGTCGCCTGAGGCATTAACCGTATGGCTCGTCACCTTGCTTATTTCGTAGTTGGTTGTCTCGTTCTGCTTCTGCGAGCCTGCCTGGCCTCCGCCTGCCTGTGCAGCTTGTCTGCCCGGCAGATTGGATGCAACACCAGGGACGCCGCCCGATCCGGCAGCCGTTGATTTTTCGACACTCTTCTGCTCGCTTCTTATGACCTGCCCGTCAGGATCAAACTTTTCTTCGGTCTTTTCTACCTTGGTAAAATCAAGCGCAGCAGCAACCTTTGCCCTGATCTTGCTCTTGCCCACAACCGGTTCAAGAATGGCCAGCACGCGTGATTCAAGGTCTTTCTCAAAGTTATGCTGATATTCAAGCTGACTGCTGCTGAGGCCGGCAACATCATTGCCGGAAGGCCGAGTCAACATATCGCCGCGGCTGTCAACAACCGTAACATCCTTGGGGTTCAGGCTCTCGATGCTGCTTGAGACAAGATGAACTATCCCCTGGATCTGGCCCTGGGTAAGAGTTCTGCCTGCCCTGAGCTTCACCAGCACAGAGGCGCTTGGGTTATTTCCTTCCTGAACGAAAAGTGACTTTTCAGGTATCGCAAGATGGATTCTGCACTGCTCCACCTCTGCAAGAGACATGATCGTGCGGGACAACTCACCCTGGAGCGCCCTGCGATAGTTAAGCTTCTGCACAAAGTCAGTAGATCCGAAATCCGCCTTGTCAAAAAGCTCAAAACCAACGCCGCCGCCGTGCGGCAGCCCCTGCGCAGCAAGCTGGAGCCGCAGGTCATAGACCTTATCAGCAGGGACCATAATGCTTCCTGCCTCAAGCTTGTACGGCACTTTCAGTTCCTTCAACTTCTGCACTATACCGCCTGCATCACTCTCCGCAAGATTGGCAAACAGCACCTGGTAGTCAGCCTGCTGTATCCATGACATAAAGAAAACTACACCTGCCACTGCCATGCCGACTGCTATGACCAGTATGATCAGGTTCTTCGGTGGAAGCGTTTTAATGGTATCAACGAGATTGGCCATATCAGACCTGCATCCTCATGATCTCTTCGTAGGCCGTTAACAGTTTATTGCGCACCTCGACCATCACCTGAAAAGACATGTCTGCCTTTTCCATCGCAATGATCGCCTGCGTCACATCCCCGCCTGATGCGAGTTCTTTAATTCCCTTCTCAGCCTCACCCTGCATCTCGGTCACCTTGCCCATGGCATCCTTGAGGACTGCATCAAAACCGCCTTCCTGAGCCTTCTGGCCTGTCTTGATCTGAAGGGCATTTTGGTTAATGCCGGCACCGGCTATTTTCATATCACTCATCAGTCATTACCTCCCAATCTCAAGAGACTTCATGATCATGGTCTTTGACATATTAAAGACAGCTACATTCGCCTCATATGCGCGGGATGCCATCATCATATTTGCCATTTCCTCAATCACACTGACATTAGGATATGCGACGTACCCGTCCTTGTCTGCATCAGCATGGCCGGGATCATAAACCATCTGAGAAGGGGTCTGGTCTTCTATCACATCCGCGACCTTCACGCCCTCAACTCCTTCGCCGGAAGCAGTTTCCATGGGCTGGGTCGAAAAAACCGTATCCTTCCGCCTGTATGGCCCGCCGGTTTCTGTGCGGGTTGTATGGGCATTCGCCATATTCGAGGCAATAAGATTCATCCTCGTCCTTTGTGCCTGAAGCCCTGATGCGCTTACCTTGAATATTCCAAAGGGATCCATTCTACCTCCTGTTTGCAGCACTCTTGATCATAAGCATCTTCTTTGAAAGAAGTCTTGCTGCTGCCTCGTAGAGCAGCCCGTTCTCTGTCATCTTTGCAACTTCCATATCCAGTTCGACGTTATTGTCATCGCCCCAGGACTGGTTCTCCACAACCTTGAGGTCCGCTGACTGCCCTGTGTTCAATGGGCCAGCGGAAAGATGCCGGGGATTGGTAGTCTTCATTCCCGATTTTTCACTCTCGAGAAAGCTTCTGAAATCAACATCCTTTGCACGGTATTTTGGTGTATCTACATTTGCTACATTGGAGGAGAGCATCCTGTGCCTGACCTGCGTTGCCTGGATCAATTTCTCAAGTATACTGAAGCCGCTGTCCATCTTTTGCCCTCCTGCCTGCTACGTCATTAATTTGTCAGACGCCTCTTATACTCGATATAGATACAATAACCGTGCCAATTGTGAAAAGACCGAAAACATGAAGCGTAAAGCGTAACAGATTGATTCTTTATGATAATCTTTGGCTCTTTACGATTCACGGTTCACGATTCACGAGTTACGGTCTTTAAGTAGGCAAATTTTTCCCATATTCATTCAGTTTGTTTCTGATGGTCCTGACGCTTACGCCTAATGCCTTGGCAGCCCGCGTCTTGTTCCCATCCATCTCCTTCAGGGTCTTCAGGATCAGTTCTTTCTCCATATCCCGGATGTTCCCCTGAACCTGAGAAGCCTGAGCAGGCTGTTCACCGTAGAACATGAAATGCTCAATGCCAATCTGTTCCTCCCGGCAGAGTAATATTGCCCTCTGGAGAGTGTTTTCCAGTTCCCGTATGTTCCCCCTCCACGGGCGGCTCAGGAGCAGGTCCATTGCTTCCTTTGCTATGCCGCTGACATGGCGCTCCTGCAGGCTGGCGAATTTTTTCAGAAAATGATCTGCAAGGATCGGGATATCCTCCTGCCGTTCCCTGAGGGGAGGGACATCGATCGGGAAGACGCTGAGACGATAATAGAGGTCTTCGCGGAATTTTCCTTCCATGGCCTCTTTGTAAAGGTCACGGTTCGTTGTCGCGATGATGCGCACATCGATCGGCACCGGCTGCCTTCCGCCGATGCGGTCAACCTCTTTTTCCTGAAGTACTCTGAGGAGCTTTGCCTGGAGGGATATTGACATCTCACCGATCTCGTCCAGAAGAAGGGTGCCGCCATTGGCGTGTTCAAACTTACCGATCTTCTTTTCCATAGCTCCGGTAAAAGAACCTTTCTCGAAACCGAAAAGTTCGGACTCCATAAGGTTGTCAGGAATGGCAGCACAGTTCACTGCCACAAAGGGCTTATCCTTTCTGAGACTCATGCTCCAGATATGCCGCGCCAGCAGTTCCTTGCCTGTTCCGCTCTCTCCGAAGATAAGCACAGTCGTGTCGCTGGGCGCAACTGCATCAGCTATCTGAAGAAGCTTCTTCATCTTCGGGCAGGCAGAGATGATCTCCCTGCTGCCGGACATCCGCTCCATGATCGCATCGATCTTCCGGCTGAGGGTATCAAAAGAGAAGGGCTTGAGCAGGTAGTCTGTTGCGCCTTCCTTCATGGTCTCAACAGCATTTTCGATCGTTCCGTGGCCGGTGATGACAAGCACAGGAAGGTTTGCGCCGCGGAGCCTCGCCTCCTTCAGAAATGCCAGGCCGTCCATCTTCGGCATCTTCATATCCGTGATCACCAGGGCAAAGGAACTGCTGTTCAGCTTTGTCAGAGCCTCCTGACCATTTTCAGCAAGAACGGCCCTGTGGCCCAGCCTCTGGATCGCCTCTTGAAGAGCTGCCCGCATCTGGGGATCGTCGTCAACAACAAGGATCGGTTTCACAAAAAGATCCCCTCTTTCATCATGGCATTGCCCTGCGCTGCATCCGCATTTTCAGGAAAAGAAAGGCAAAATGCAGCGCCCTGGCCCGGAGCACTCTTCACCTTGATCGTTCCTCCATGTGCCTGCACGATCTTTGCCGATATGGCAAGACCCAGCCCGGTGCCCTTTTCCTTTGTGCTGAAGAAGGGATCAAAGATCTTCTCGATATTCTCAGTCTCGATGCCAGGCCCCTGGTCGCTGATCTCGATCTGTGCAGATTGTTCTTCATTCCTACAGTCGGCCGTAATTGCTCCGCCTTCCGGGGTTGCCTGTATGGCATTCAGCAGGATATTCAGAAAGACCTGCTTGAGCAGATCAGCGTCACCGCGGACACTGACGCCAGATTCAATCTCCCTGAGAAACTTCAAACCTCTCGACTCGATCATGGGCATGAGCATAAAGACCGTCTCATCAAGAAGTCTGCAGATGTCGATCGGTCTCAGGATCGGCTTCTGGGGCTTTGCGAAAAAGAGCATGTTTGTCAGAATATTGTTCAGACTGCTGATACCGGTTGATATACCCTTTGCCATGTCAAGGTGCTGAGTTCCTTCAAGGTCCCTGGCTAACATGCTTGCATAAAGCTCTATGCTGCAGAGCGGACTCCTGATCTCATGCACGATCTTTGCCGCCATCTCGCCCATGGCTATAAGACGGTAATTCCGCTCGTTCTGGGCCTCAAGCTCCTTTATCCTGGTAATGTCCTTGAAGAGGATCACATGTCCGCGCAAAAGTCCCTGCCTGTCCAGCACCTCTGAATGAGACACGATCACACTATGTTTTTTTGAGCCGATCGTCAGCACTCCTTCGTCACCGTCGCGTTCCAGTGAAAAAGGCAGACCTTCAAACGGCCTTCCGACAACATCTCCGGCATTCTGCATAAGCAGATCTTCTGAGGCTCTGTTCATCATGCTGACATTCTTGTCCGTATCAAGGACAATGATTGCGTCTTTGAGATTCTCGAGGATGCCCTTCAAATAGTCCTTTGCTTCCTCTGTGCTGCTGAGAGCATCTTCAAGCTGCCTGTTCTTTTCCTCTACCTCAAGCGTCAGATATTTCACCTGCTCCTGAAGCCTTCCGTAATAGGCCTCCAGGCTCTTTGATGCCTCAGTAAAATTAAGAAATGCCTCTTTGAGCTTGCCGATCTCACTCATCAGAAGTCATTGACCCCTTTCTTTGCCAGGCCGAGCTCCATGAGCCTCGCCTCTGCCAGCCTCGCCAGCATCGGGTCCTGTCCGCTCAGTTTTTTGAGTGCCTCTTCAGCCTCAGAACCTTCGCTCAAAGAACCTATTCTATACAGTGCCCAGTCATGATTCGGCTCTTTACCTATAACAAGGCGATAGTAAGCAAGAGCGTCCTTTTGCCTGCCCAGGCCATGCATGATATCACCGAGCCGGGCATACGACAGCGCATCTCCCCCGGATTCTTTGACCGCCTTCTCATATCGTGCGAGCGCCTTGGGGTAGTCGCGCGTCGTTGCCACAATGTCACCGAGCAGTTGCATGTCAGCAGGCAGCATCTTTTTCAACTGAAGCAGTTTTTCGGATGCAGTCTTATAGTCCTTCTTCAGGAAGGCAAGCCTGGCCTCAAGACGGATCATCTCTTCTGCAACGCCCTTCATGCCCTTCAGTTTCCTTAGATTTTCATCCGCCTTGTCAAGCTCACCTCTGCCAAAGTGATATTCGGCAAGTGCAGCAGTGCTCTTCGTCTTTGCAGACGCTGTTCCGTATTTAGCGAGATACTGCATAAGGTCAAGATACGGCTTGCCAGAGCCTTTGAGGTCATTGGCAACATCAAGGAGGAATTTCTCCCTTGAAGCATCAAGAAGGAGCGGACCGCCTGCCTTCCAGAGCTTCAGAAAGAGATCCTTGTCTTTTGTTCTCACCTCGATCAAAAGCTTCTCAAAATCTTCAAGCGCCTCTTTTTTTACCGACGAGGAAAAAGCGAGTTCGCTGAGTGACTGCCCGGCCTTCTCGTAGTTTCCCTCCTGCATCAGAACACGGGCAAGCCTGAGCAGGGATTGTTCATAGACCTTGCCATAGGGATACTTTATTCGTATCTCCTCGAGCCTGACCTTGGCCTCTGCCTTTTTCCCGGCCTTGATCTCCATGTCAGCCATGGCAAGAAGGGCCTGACGCGCAGACTCCCTGTCCTGCGAACCGATAACCGAAGAAAATGACTTCATCGCATCATCAGGTTTTCCCTGCTGGATCGCAAGCATGCCGAGACTGAGATCAGCCCTCGGCTTAAAGAGCTGACTTTTCACCTCTTTAAGCCAGGCTTCGGCATCTGATGTCTTTCCGATTACGCGATAATTCTCTCCGAGATAGTAGATCGATTCCTCTGATTCCTTCACCAGCAAGGTATTTTTCTCGAGCACCGCAGCATATACTTTTTCAGCCTCATGATGCATGCCGAGCCGATGCAGGGTATTTGCCTTTGCAAGGAGGAGTTCAGGTGCATTGCCCGATTTTTCATAATATGCAAGTGCCTCTTTGAGCGAACCGGTCTCTGCCAGGCTTTGGGCCACGCCTTGATATGCCCTGCCAAGGATAAGGGAAGCAGGATAATTTTTTATGAATAGATTGAAGCTTGAGCGGGCCTCATAGAAATAGCGCATTTTGAGATAGGTCTCGGCCCGCTCGAGAAGCGCAGCCTCTTTCATCTCACCCTTCGCAGCATACTGATATGCCTTGCCAAAGTGTTCCACAGCCTCGCTAGGCTTCTGTTGGGCATTCATGACCCTGCCTAAGACGAAATAATACTGGGCTATGGTTAGGCTGTCATGCTTGAATTCGGAAAGTATCCTGAGGGCATCTGCAGGCTTATTCTGCTTCAGACTTTCGAGCGCCTTCTTCAGCGGCGGTGATGTTACCAGTTCTCCACCAGGATCAAGGGCATATGCAGTCAAAGGCAACAGCATTGCGAGAAGCAGGATTATAAGACGCACCACGTTCATGACAGCTGAAATTGCAACAAATATGCCATGACAACTCTTTGATTTTATTGAATTCTAATTGCGATAGTCTGTCAATTTACTGACGAAACTGATGAATCAGGATATGCTTTTTTCGGGCAAAGGCAGTTCGATTCCCTTCTTCTTCAGCTTTTCAAGCAGCGTTGTCCGGTTCAGACCCAAGAGTTCAGCAGCCTTTTTCTTGACCCCGCCAGAACGCTCAAGGGCCTGGAGTATGAGTCCCTTTTCCATATCATTAAGAACCCCGTTGAGATCTACTCCCTCAGCAGGAAGGGCCATGCCAATTGCTGCGGTCGGCGGGACACCTCGAAGCTCTGCAGGATGGGAGGCCTCTTCCAGGGCCTGCTCACATCTATCTGTATGGAACCGCTCCGGGAGATCGTCGATCGTAACTGTACCCGTGTCATTCAGAATGACGATCCGCTCAGCAAGGTTCTCAAGCTCCCGCACATTACCGGGCCAGCGGTAAGACAGAAAACAGTCCATTATTACCGAAGGGATCTTGATCAGATCCTTCTTCTTCTTTTTGCAGAATATCTGCATGAAATGATCAATAAGGAGCGGGATATCTTCTTTCCGTTTTCTGAGCGGCGGCAGATGAACAGGGATAACGTTCAGCCTGTAGAAAAGGTCCTCCCTGAAGGTGCCGTCCAGGGTGGCTTTCTCAAGATCCTTGTTCGTAGCAGCAAGGATTCTCACATCCACCTTAACAGTCTTTGTACCGCCAACACGCTCAAACTCACGCTCCTGGAGCACCCTGAGCAGTTTCACCTGGAGCGACGGATGGAGCTCGCCGATCTCGTCAAGAAAAATAGTGCCTCCGTTTGCAAGCTCAAACCTGCCGATCCTTGTATTCACTGCCCCGGTAAAAGCACCCTTCTCATGACCAAAAAGCTCAGATTCAAGAAGGTCCTTAGGAATAGCAGCGCAGTTTAAAGGAATAAATGAATTCTGCGAGCGGGAACTGTTAAAGTGGATTGTCTTTGCGACAACTTCCTTTCCGGTCCCGCTCTCCCCGGTAATGAGTACAGTGCTCTCCGTGTCAGCGATCTTCTCGATCATGTCATAGACCTTCTGCATCCGGGGAGAGGCGCCGATCAGGCCATGAAAATTATATTTCTGCTTGAGCTGTTTCTTGAGCATCACGTTTTCCTGCTTCAGCTTCGAGATATTAAGAGCCCTGTTTACGGTGATGAGCAGCTCCTCGAGGATGAAAGGCTTCGTGACATAATCAAAAGAACCCAGACGCATAGCCTCTACAGCGGTTCTGACTTCGGCAAAAGCGGTGATCACGATGGAAGGGGTTTTTATATTGCGTTCCGAGGCATTCTGCAGGACATCAAGCCCGCCTATGCCAGGCATCACAAGATCTACAAAAAAGACATCAAACTTTTCCTGTTCGAGGAGTTCAACACCTCTTTCGCCGTTTTCGGCCAGGGTAACGCTAAAGCCTTTTTCCGAAAAAAAGCTTTCCAGAACATCCCTTACGATAGCGTCATCATCAATAACCAGAATGCGATGCATGAAAAGATGATACGCTAATATATTTCAAGTGTCAATACTTTGACTCAACAAAATCACCTCATTAATAACGTTTTTCTTCCTTTTCTTGATAAACTGTAATCAAGCGGTGCAATGATGATAAATCCCCTGAACAGATTTCAGCAGCATACCTATCAGCCGCAGCAGAAAGTTCCTGCTGAACAGATCAGACCAGCATCGGTTGGCGTTCAACTGACCGGAAGAGCAGTCGAAAGTCCTCTTAAAGCAAGCAGAAGCGAGGCAATTCAGCCAAAAGAGTGCAAGACCTGAGCAGAAAGAAAATACCAGGATCGGTCAAGTGATCCCTCCGTTTCTTTCCAGACCCCGACGAGTATAGCACCCCAGCTTGCAGCATCAGCTGTTAGTTCCCACGAACAGGAGCATGTCCAGAACAATGCTGAAAAAGCCCGGGAGCAGGGCATTAAAGCAACATCCTTTGTTCAGATCCATTCTGCAGTATGTCCCGAGTGCGGCAAGATCTATGTTTCGGGCGGAACAACGACAACATACTATTCACCAAAGCAGGGGGCGACTGGGTCTGACCAGGGCAGTTCGCAAGGATCAGCTGGCGTAGACCTCTATGTCTGAGGCATACTATAAGCACAGGGAATTATCATGGCAGACCTTATGACAACAGCAGTCGAACTGAAACAGGCACAGCTCTATGATCAGGTATCAATGAGTGCGCTCAAGATGCAGATGCAGGCTCAGCAGAAGGTGGCCGAGATGCTTATGGAAAATGCGAGGCTTATTGCAGAGACTTCACAGCAGGCCGCAGCGAGCGGCGGCATTAATATTTACGTCTGACGTTTTCCCCTGTTGGCTTTCCGAACATTGTCCATCACCTCAAGCATTGATAATCCTGAATTCCTCGCGATCCTCTTGCAGTCATCGTATTCCGGTGTGACTCTCACCGAACTCCCAAGTAATGACTGTTTGACCCTGACGTTGCCGTATTGTGCCTGGACCTGTTTTATCTCGCGATTCATCGTAACCCTGCCTGCCTCGTAAAAGCGCACGCCGATCGTAGTGGTCTCTTTCAGGATGATAGTAACAAGTTCATTCTTCTTTTCAGCGCTGCAGAGCACGGTAAGCAGAACACCCGGCCGTGATTTCTTCATGATCACCTGCGTCAGAAACACGTCAAACGCTCCTTTTTCAAAAAGCTTTTCCATCACATATTCATAGATCTGCGGGTTCATGTCATCAATGTTCGTCTCGATAACGGTAATGGCTTCATCCTGAATGGTATCGTCTCCTTCACCGACCATGATCCGAAGAATATTCGGACGTTCTTCGGGGTCCTTATTCCCTGCACCGATGCCGATTCTTTCTGAACTGAACAGAGGCATAGTCCCGAAGCCCACTGAGAGTGTTTTCAGAAGCACAGCGCCTGTCGGCGTTGTCATCTCAAATGCGGGCCCGGAAGAATAACAGGGAATACCTTTCAGCAGTTCTGCGGTTGCAGGCGCAGGCACAGGCAAAATGCCATGAGAAGTCTTTGTGCTGCCGCTGCCGAGATTGATAGGAGATGCATAAATCCTTTCGACGCCGAGTATGGAAAGCCCGATCAGCGTGCCGAATATATCCACAAAGCAGTCAACACATCCCAGTTCGTGAAGGTGAGTTGTATTGATCGTCTTGCCATGCACCTTTGCCTCTGCCTCAAAAAGATTTTTGAATACCTGAAGCCCCTGCTTCTTTATATGCTCAGGCAGGCTGGATTCTTTGATGATCTTCTGAATGTCTTTCCATTTTTTACTCTCTGCTCTCTGCTCTCTGCTCCCGGCTTTGAGTATCACATCCACCTTTGTTGCAGCAATCCCAGCCCTCAGGACCTTCTGCTCCCTGAGTGCATATCCCTTGAGCTTGAGCTTCTTAAGGCCTTTTTCGATCTCCTTGAGCGGCGCGCCTGCGTCAACAAGCGCACCTATGCACATGTCCCCGCTGATCCCGGAAAAACAGTCAACGTATGCGATTTTCATCTGGTTAGCTCACTATATCTTCTGTCATTAACTCGGCCGGCTATTCTCATTTTTTATCGAAAAACCTTCATGACCTATGATTATGACATTGCATACCTCTTGTCAATATATTATAGACCTAACATGGGAAGCCAAAGGACAGCTTGCAATAGTCTCAACACTAAATCGTTCATTCCTGCCTTCATCTCAAACAGGCAACAGTCCTTGTTTTATGCGCCTATCAGGCCGCAAGGGGAATAGTCAGTCATGTTCCCTTTTCATCGACGACATGATATTATGATGCATTATTTTTTGCACTATCCAGCTTCAATAAGGAGGCTTCATGGCAGGAGTTATTGAATCACTCTGCGTTGCCAAAACCGATCACGAGATAGGTATTATCTCCCGTATGGCAAACCGTCACGGCCTCATTGCCGGAGCTACGGGAACGGGAAAAACTGTCACGCTCAGGGTACTGGCTGAACAGTTCAGTTCTATCGGCATTCCGGTATTCATGGCAGATATAAAGGGTGACCTGACCGGCATGGCAATGGCAGGAGGAGAACATCCCAAAGTGCGGGAACGAGCTGCACAGCTCAACATGGCAGACATGAACTTCGAGGGGATGCCGGTACTCTTCTGGGACGTCTTCGGCCAAAAAGGTCATCCGCTCAGGACAACAATATCGGAAATCGGCCCTCTTCTCCTGGGTAGAATCCTGAATCTGAATGATATCCAGAGCAGTCTGCTGAGCATGATCTTCAAGATCGCCGATGACAACGGACTGCTGCTTCTCGATCTTAAAGATCTGCGCTCTATGGTGAAATTCGTAGGCGAGCAGGCTGATCAGTTCAAGAATGAGTATGGGAACATCTCGACCGCAAGCACCGGAGCAATACAGCGCAGCCTTCTCGCACTTGAAGAGCAGGGCGGCGAACATCTCTTTGGTGAACCGGCACTCAATCTTCAGGACATGATGCAGACGGACAGCAGAGGCAGAGGCATAGTTAATATCCTCTCAGCTGACAGGCTTATGCAGTCACCCAAACTGTATGCAACCTTTCTTCTCTGGATGCTGTCTGAACTCTTTGAGCAGCTTCCGGAAGTGGGGGACCCTCCCAAGCCGATCTTTATCTTCTTCTTTGATGAGGCACATCTTCTCTTTGAAGACATCCCTCAGGCCTTAGCCGGCAAAATCGAGCAGGTCGTCCGACTCATAAGGTCCAAGGGAGTCGGGGTTTATTTCGTAACACAGAACCCGCTTGATATCCCGGAAGATGTACTCGGTCAGCTTGGCAACCGGGTACAGCACGCTTTGCGGGCATTCACACCAAAGGAACAGAAGGCAGTAAGAGCGGCAGCCGAAACATTTCGCGCCAATCCAGATCTCGATGTTGCTACGGTTATCATGGAACTCGGCGTTGGTGAAGCACTGGTCTCATTTCTCGATCCAAAAGGCGTGCCTGGTATCGTAGAAAGGGCGATGGTATGCCCGCCTCGAAGCCGTCTCCTTCCGCTCTCCGATGCAGAGCGCTCTGCAGTTGTCAACAGTTCTGTGCTCGCGGGTCATTATGAGCGGGTTGTTGACAGGCAATCGGCATACGAAAAACTTAAGGAAAAGGCAGCTGAGGCAGCTCCCCCCGCGGCGGCTCCCAAAACAGGCCGCGAAGCTGTCTCTGAAAGCACAAAGATATTTCAGGCCATGGCCAGGAGCGCTGCACATGCCATAGGCAGTCAGGTTGGCAGACAGATCATCCGCGGCGTACTTGGTTCTATCTTCGGCAAGGGGAAATGATAAGCACCGCCCATACGGGCGGATTATTTTTCGTATCAGGAGGAGTGTTTATGAAGCATGTAATAATGGTTGTGATGTTGTGTATGGTTATGGTCTCTTTTGCCTTCGCGGGATCGCTTAAGAACTACCAGGTGACGGGTCCGGTGCTGGAGCTGAAAGACGATGTAATTGTTGTCCAGAAGGGAAACGAAAAATGGGAGATTGCACGTGACAAGACCACAAAAGTCACCGGCGATCTCAAGGTCGGCGCAAAAGTGACGATCCAGTATCAGATGAAAGCAACTGAGATTGAAGCAAAAGCAGACAAGAAGAAATAGCAGAATCGTATGCAGGAGGGACGTCCCGACCCTCCTGCATCACAAAACCATTCTGCTGCAATGAACTAAACCAGGGAACATGATCAATTCCCGACAGGACGTGGTACAGATCACCATCTGAATGATCAATCCCCGCCCATAGCGTTGATGCGCAACCCTAACTGCGGTTTTTCACCTTTCTCGTCGGCATAGCTTTCCAGGGATCATCAGGCCAGGGATGTTTCGGATATCTGCCCTTCAGTTCTTTTTTGACCTGCTGATATCCGCTATTCCA
The DNA here is from genome assembly GCA_964461065.1 of uncultured Nitrospiraceae bacterium. Taxonomy (GTDB): domain Bacteria; phylum Nitrospirota; class Thermodesulfovibrionia; order Thermodesulfovibrionales; family UBA6898; genus UBA6898. Next base: position 42,629 of record CAYWRK010000008.1, on the reverse strand, counting down.
GAACCCCTTCAGGTCCTGGGTGACCTGCACAGGCCTGCGTGCCGGAGAAAGAAGATGCAGGAGCACCCTAATCCTGCCACCGGCGATTGTCGGTGTGTCGGCAAGGCCAAACATCTCCTGAAGCTTGACAGCAAGCACCGGAGTCTCTCCTGCAGTATAGTCAATGGCGATGCGGCTGCCGCTCGGCACCATTATATGCGTGGGAGCCTGTTCATCAAGAAACTGCTGCTGTTTCCATGAGAGCTGCGCCCGGAGCGCGGGAAGGATGTCCAGACCCGAGAGATCCCGGACTGTTCGCATTCTGCCGAGCCAGGGCAAAAGCCATTCCTCCGGCTGCAATAAAAGGCGCTCCTCCGACAGGTCAGGCATGTCCTGTCCAGGAAATGTTTTTTGGATAAGATTGACACGTGCCTGGAATTTCTTCGCCTCATTACTGAATATGACGAGAGAATGATCATTCCTGATAGCCGTGCAGATTATAGGAAGGACTTCTTCTTCTGTCGGCGAAAAGGGCTTCTCAGAAAGCAGGATCGCGCCGAGACTCTCTTCTGCCGCAGCAATGACCTTTTTCTCCCTCCTGCTCCATTCAATTCTGCGGAGCGTCTTTATGCCTCTGCTGCATTCCTGCCGGATGAGGGCTTCTGAAACAGAAGCTGCAATATGCACCCTGCCCTCTGCGCTGTCTCCTGCATCCAGATTCACGGCAACAATATAAGGGCTCCTGGCAAGACTGCTCTCTGCAGACAGCCGTGCGCCCCTTCCCTGCATAAGGACAAAACTGCCATCGGCCTCTTCACGCCCCTTAGCAACGCAGTCCGGAAAAGCGCTGAGCAGAAGCAGGGGGATCATATCCGGATCGCTGACCTCTTTATCAACAACCTTGTCCGCTCCTGATAGAAGCCGCAAGAGTTGCTTTGATGTCCTGTCCACTGCCCTTAGAGCCCAGAGATCAGCAGTGTCAGGCACTTTCTTGGTTCTGCGCCAGGAAGACAGCATGTCTATTCTTGTTCCTATATCCGGATCGCTTGAGACAGAAGGTAGGCGCCGGATAATATCCCGCTCTGAGACAATTGCGGCAAGGTCAGCGCCAAGTCCGATACACCCTGACTCATCAGCTCTCAGCAGCAGTCTCCCCAGCCGCGGATGGAGCGGCAGCCGGGCTGCCTTCCTGCCTTCCGGCGTGACCGAGCATGACTCATCAAAGACCCCCAGACTGATGAGCAGCTGCCTCGCTGAGTCAACGGCTGCAGCAGGAGGTGGATCAAGCCATACAAGCTGAGAAGGTTCCTTTACCCCCCATATTGCAAGCTCGAGCAGGAGCGACGACAGGTCAGATACCAGGATCTCAGCAGGAGTAAACGGTATCAGGGACTGATAAACATGCCTGCTGTACAGACGATAGCAGACGCCGGGGCAGAGTCTGCCAGCCCTTCCCTTTCTCTGCTCAGCAGACGCCCGTGAAATATTGACCGTGATCAGACGGTTCATGCCGGTTGAGGGATCGTACTGCATCCTGCGGGTCAGTCTGCTGTCAATCACAACGCTCACGCCTTCGATCGTAAGGCTCGTCTCGGCAATGTTTGTGGCGAATACAATCCTGCGTTTTTCAGAAGGAAGTATAGCGCGCTCCTGCTCTGCAAACGGAAGGTCGCCGTATAGGGGATGGATCGAGAGGTCCCCGCTGTTCCTCTGATTAATGGTCCTGAGCATATCGCTGCATTGTCGTATTTCAGCTGAACCCGGCAAAAAAACAAGGATATCACCTGTGGTTTCCTTGAGTGCACTAACAACCGCCTCTGTAACCTTTTCTTTCAGTAACCTGCTCCAGTTATCAGTCATGTAGCGCTCTTCAACAGGGAATGCCTTCCCGCTGGAAGTAACTACCGGGGCATTTCCAAGAAGATCTGCGATCGGGCCGCAGTCAAGCGTAGCAGACATAATGAGCATCTTAAGGTCCGGCCTTAAACTTTTGCCAATATCAAGACAGAGGGCCAGAGCAAGGTCTGCATGGATGCTCCGCTCATGGAACTCATCAAAAATAACCATGGCAACGCCCTCAAGGCTTGGGTCAGCCTGAAGGCGGCGGGTAAGAATGCCCTCGGTCATAACCTCTATGCGTGTTCTGTCGGAAACGCGGCTGTCAAACCGTATGCTATAACCCACGGTTTCGCCGGGCTCTTCTCCAAGAAGATGGGCCATCCACCGGGCTGCAGCTACTGCGGTGATCCTGCGCGGCTCAAGCATGATAATACGACCTTGTTCAGCTGTAATGATATCAAGCAGAGCTATCGGAACCCTCGTGGTCTTTCCTGCGCCGGGTGGTGCATGCAGAACAACAGACCTGTTACCAGACACGGTTTGTATCAGTAACGGAAGGATATGATCAATGGGATAGGATTCCATCACAGGCCGCGCACCAAAGATCTCTTATAACAACACCTTGAACATGCGCTCTTTAACCCCAAAGAAAAAGCTTTTCCTTGCAACTTTCACCACAACCGTATCGCCCTTCTTTTTGTAAAACAGATGGATCTTTATATCGTCGATAGCCTCGATCTTCTCATCATCAAGCGAAAGAATAACATCGTCGATCATAAGTCCAGCCTTTTCTGAAATGCTTTCAGCAGAAAGACCGCTGATGCTCACCGCCTTGTTCTCCTCTTTCAGCATCACGCCAAGCTTCGGCGACTCGGGGAATGACAGCGGAGAGGGATACAAAATGTAGTCGGCAACATCCTTTTCGATGTCATCAGAGTTCAGGATAACAGCATACTCTTTTTTATTGAGCCTATGCGCCCGCTTTGGGATGCCTGATCCAAAGGCCATATGACCTCCCCCGGCCAGCACGACAACCTGATATCCAGGATTCTTCGTCATAAACTCGTTCAGGTTATGGGCCATGGACTCATCCCAGAGCACCTGCGACTGATAGAAGAAATCAAAGTTCCTTCCCTCTGATCCTGCATGTTTCTCGAAGAATCCCCTCAGCCTCTCCTTATACTCCATATCAGAGAGGTCCATATACTCTGGCAGGTCTTTTACATCGTCAGCACTCAGTGCCTGAAGCCCTTCTTTCGAGACCTTGGTAACGATCTCTTTCCGGACGTTCAGGGCAATTACTGGGATCTTGTTCTCATGCGCAAAGAGCAGAATTTCACGATACAGGTTGTAATCAAATCCCCAGCGTTTGAAATACTCGGACTTTTTCAGAAATGCCTTTTCATCAATCGTTCCTGATACATAGTCATCAAGCGCCGTCTGATAAGGCTTCTGGAACATCTCCATACCAATCGCAAGCTTCCTATTATTCTTAAACATCTCCCTGATCACCTGATACTGGATGCGGTGATGATCAAAACGGTCGTGATGCTCACCAACGTACACGATATCCTTTTTACTTGCCTTTTCGATGATATCATTCAGGGCAGTGAGGCGCGGCAGTTCGACTGCCGGAACATCATTGGTCAGTAAGACGCGAACGCCCTGCTCACTTTCATTTATGGTCTTGGCAATATTGCGGTTATTCCTGAAGGCCAGAGTGCTGTATTTTCCGTAGTGGGTGACCCGTTGGAGATACTTTCCGAGTTCTGCTGCGGGCAGGGCACTGATAATGCCAATGACACTTTTTCTGCTGTATGGATTCTGCTTCATGACAAGCACAACGTCACCTTCAGGCATTGCAACATTCGCATATAGTTTCCTCAAGAATGCTGCATCATGAGGAACAAGCAATGATGATCCTTTGATGTCTTCATATTTCAGATCTTCCTCTTTCTTTACGGTAAACCCGTGCTCTTTCAGAAGATCTTCGAGTTCCTGATAATCTTTCTCCCTGCCTTTGGGAAACACAAATATTCTGCTCTTATCGCCAAGGAGCATTGATACAACAGGCACAATCTCATCGTTTGTCAGTTTTCTAAAAAGATCATATTGTTCATCGATCACCAATTCATGCGGAATATTATTCGTCTCTACCTCAAAGGACTCAGTCTCTTTTTCTGCATCAAAGACCTTGCGGATATCGCCCTTGTCTGTTTTCAGAGTCACCGGGAGCTGGAATCTCTGGGCAGATTGTTGTTTAATGTCGAACGAGAGGTGCGCCTTTGAGCTCCCATACCTCACCATAACATTCCTTACGTCAAAGTCCAGGGATCCTTTCTCCTCAACCCATTGTATGAAAAACCAGTCGAGGTCTTTTGCCGATGCGGCCTCAAAGGCCTTCTGCAGTTCTGCCCAGGAAGCAGCTCTGAATCTGTTCTTTTCGTAGAACTCCTTTAAAGCAGTGCGAAACATATCCTGCCCTAACAATCCTTCCAGCGCGTGAAAAACCATGGCTGTTTTACCGTATCCCAGTGACGCAGTTGCTCGGTCTGTCCTCGAACTGAAATCCTTCAGTGCGAACTCTTTCTCCGGTGACATCTGGCTTTGATATTCAACCAATATATGCTTGCGATATTCAGGTCCCTTTCCCCTCATCTCCTCATACTGATAGTCAGCAAGATAGGTTGTGAGCCCTTCAGACCAGTTTCCGCCTTTATTGTCAACATACACTGAGTTGCCATACCACTGGTGCAGGATCTCATGCCCAAGTGAAGTTTCGGCAATAAAAGGAAGCCGGACAACATCCCTGCCAAGCAGCGTAAAGGTCGGCATGGAGTACCCCGTTGGGAGAATATTCTCAACAACAGAGAACCGCTTAAAGGGGAAGCTGCCGATCAGATCTTCATACATGCTTATATATTTCTTCGTCTGCTCCAGGTATTTAGCAGCCAGTTCTCTGTCTTCAGGAAAGAAATAGGTGTGGATCGTTACTGCCCCGTGCTGTTCATTCTTGTGAGCATACTTGCCTGCGATGAAATTAATGCTCTCAACAGGATGGTCGAAGACAAAGGAAAACTCCCTTTTGCCTTCACGCTCCTGCACGATGATCTCATCAGCCTCTGAAACAGCGTCGAAACTCTGTGGAACTTCAGCAGAAAGCCTGAACCTGGCCAGACCATCGATCGAGGGATACCAGCCATTGATAAGCGCAACCCCTTCCGGACCGACAAGGTTTGCTGTCTCGATACCGTCTTCTTTGCCCCTCTTCTGAACAGACGCATACGATACCTCATATTCAAAGGTCAATATTGTTGGGGAAGAAGCAGCATCCACATTAATAGTCTTAGCATCTTTCTGAATGGCCAGAGGTGTTCCCTGAAGATGGGCAGATGTTATGGTCAACCCCTCAACATGAACTGTCCAGGGCTTGTCCGGAGGAAGAGCTATGCTTGATCTTCCCAGGAGCCTGTATTCCCCGAGATCGAACCGCACCTGCAGTGTCTGGAGGGGCATACTGTCTTCAGCTCCTGAGATCGATGGAACGACAAGAAAAAGCAGGGAGAAAAAAAATGTTTGTATTCTGTTCATCAGCGTGGATTCTCCTTGAGATAACACATTTTACAGATAAGACTGACATGATCAATTATAAGCCTTTTGCTGCTGATCAGACAAAAGCGGCTACTGAGTGAGAAGAGAAACCAGGAAGGAATAAACATTTTCGGCGGTCGATGAGGCATGCACCGGAATCTTCATGATCGGAATGCCATGTTCTGCATAGTGATCGACAAGCGGCTTTGTGCGGCTATGGAATATCCCGAGTTTCCTCTGGATCATCTCCTTAGCGTCATCAGCTCGATCCATCCTGTCGCCGCCTGTGTTCCTTTTGATCCTCTCACAGACGTCCTCGGTCGTACACTCAAGAACAAGCAGGCAGGTAATATTCACCAGTTCTGCCATGTCCCGCGCCTGCCCTGCGTGGCGGGGAAGGCCATTAAGAATAAGCATATCGGATCCTTCGAAACAGCGTTTGGCAAGAAAGTTCCTGACAATCTTCCTTGCAAGAGGGAAGTGCTGGTCCTCAAGAAGAAGCCCCTTGATCAGCACATCCTGCAAGAATTGATGTTCGTTCGCGATAAAACCTTGAGGCGGAATTTCTGCATCTGCAATGGACCGCAGCTCATGTCCAAAATCAAAGTGATGGCATTTTCTGCCTAAAATACCGCGCTGTTCGATGTGACTGCCAAGGGGAGTCTTGCCCGAACCCGTAGGTCCGATAAGCAGTATGGCCTCTGCAGGTTTTGACTTATAGTTCGTCATCATAAATTACAGTTCCCGTATAGCAGAAGGACAGGGACGTGACCCGAAAAGCCGGTCGCAGCGATTCCAAAAAGCATCGGAAGCCACATCTAATAACCGACTCAAGCATTGGAATAGCCAAAGACCTGCGATGAACCAATTCAATGCCAAAAAACTCTTATCGCCTTGACCGGATTTAAGGGAAATCGTCCCTGTCCGCTCAAGAATTTGTACCTACTTCTTATGCAGCGCCCTCTCAACCGTTCTGATGGCGCAGAACTCTCCGCACATACTGCACACATCGGTTTCCGTAGGCGGAACTTCAGCCCTCCATTCCCTCACCTTGTCAGGGTTCAGGCTGCAGGCTATCTGGCCATTCCAATCGAGTGCTTTCCGTGCCCTTGCCATCTTCATATCAGCGTCCATTGCTCCTTTAACACCCTTGGCAATGTCAGCAGCGTGTGCAGCAAGCTTTGATACGATAACGCCCTCTTTAACATCTTCTATGGTCGGAAGCCTGATATGCTCAGAGGGCGTCACGTAGCAGAGAAAATCTGCGCCTGCTGCGCCGGCAACAGCGCCTCCTATGGCAGCAGTAATGTGGTCATAGCCCATGCCTATATCAGTGACAAGCGGGCCAAGCACGTAGAAAGGCGCACCCTTGCAGATCTCTTTTTCGATCTTTACATTCAGTTCTACCTGATTCAGCGGCACATGGCCCGGCCCTTCGATAATAACCTGCACATTGCGTTCCACTGCCCTGTCACGCAGTTCGCCTAACGTAAGCAGTTCCTCAAGCTGGGTTCGGTCTGTCGCATCAGCCAGACATCCAGGCCGCATGCCGTCACCGAGACTCAGGGTCATATCATACTTGTATGCAATATCGCACAGTCTGTCATACTGCTCATACAGCGGGTTTTCCTTCTCATTGTAAATGATCCACTCAACAAGGAACGAGCCGCCCCTGCTCACCACATCAAGGATTCTTCCTTCGCTTTTCAGCCGCTCGATCGCCTTCATGGTGAGGCCTGCATGCGCAGTGACAAAATCAACGCCGTCTGCAGCATGCTCCTCGATGACAGCGAAAAGGTCGTCAGCTGTCATCTTGGCGATCGATCCTTTCTGTGCAACCGTTCTCACGATCGCCTCATAAATAGGCACGGTCCCGACCGCTATCGGCGACTTTTTCAGCATCATCTGTCTGAGTTCTTTGATCGGTCCCCCCGTAGAAAGGTCCATCACAGCGTCAGCGCCATATTTCACCAACACAGCAAGCTTCTCCATTTCGTCTTCTATCGAGATCCTGTCCTTTGATGTGCCGATGTTCGCATTGATCTTGGTGCGCATCATCCTGCCGATGCCGATGGGAGTGATCGAATGATTGCGGTTAATGGGAATTACGCTAACACCGGATGCAATGTCTGCAGAAAGCTGCTCAGGTGTGAGCCCTTCAGAGGCAGCAACAAGCTTCACCTCATCGGTTATGATTCCTTTTTTGGCTAATTCAAGTCTTGTCATGATAGTTTCCTTATAAATTCCTCTGTAGTTTTTTGAATATCTTCTGCTGTCAGGATAGCTGATATGAGCGCTGCCCCGGATGCTCCCTGTTCCAGAACTTCCTCTACTCTGCCGATCGTGACGCCGCCTATGGCAAAGACCGGGATCCTGCATTTACCTGCTGCTTCGTTCAGCAGCTGAATACCGATCGGTTTTCCGTACTGCATTTTTGATGGTGTTTCATACACAGGACCGAGAGTTATAAAATCAGCGCCATCTGCCTCGGCCTGCTGCGCTTCCTCAAGACTGTGCGTTGAAACACCGACCATCAATCTTCCATCTGATGCCTTGCGGGCTGCATGCACGGGTATGCTCGTACTGCCGAGATGCACACCATCCGCTTCAACAGCCAGTGTAATATCGACCCGGTCATTGATAAAGAGCTTTGCGCCATATCTCGCTGTCAGTGCTCTCATGCTGTATACCAAAGCAAGAAGTTCCCTGATCCCAAGGTCCTTTTCCCTCAGCTGAACAGCCTTCACTCCGCCGAGAAGCGCCTTCTCAACAGCCTCCAGCATCGCGTCCGATGAGCTAAAGAGCTTTCTGTCCGTTATGAGATACAGCCCGAAATCGGGTTTCATATCCTGACCGTATCTGTGTCAGTTCTTTTTTCCCCGAAGTTACCCATCACGCATTACGGATTACGCATCACGGCTTTTACAACATACCGTCGAATGGGCTGCTTGCTGTTGCATAGAGTTTCCTCGGAATCCTTCCTGCCTTGAACGCAAGTCGGCCGGCAAGAACACCGTGCTTCATGGCCGATGCCATGGCGATCGGGTCCTTGGCACCTGCTATCGCAGTATTCAGCAGAACCGCATCACAGCCGAGTTCCATGGCAAATGCAACATCCGAGGCTGTGCCAACTCCTGCATCAACAATGATCGGGACCGTTGCCTGCTCAAGTATGATCTTGAGGTTGTAAGGATTCCTGATCCCGAGACCAGAGCCGATTGGCGCAGCAAGAGGCATGACAGCAGCAGCGCCGGCATCAACAAGCCTTTTTGCCATAATAGGATCATCGTTCGTATAAGGGAACACAATAAACCCTTCCTTTGCAAGGATCTCGGTCGCCTTCAGAAGACCGATCACATCAGGGAAGAGCGTCTTTTCGTCGCCAATGACTTCGAGCTTAATAAGATCAGAAACTCCAGCCTCGCGCGCAAGCCGAGAATACCTGAGAGCGTCCTCGACCGTGTAGCAGCCAGCAGTGTTCGGCAGGATCTTGTATTTCTTTGGATCGATGAAATCGAGAAGGTTCTCAGACTTCCTGTCAGTGATATTCGTACGCCTGACGGCAACGGTCACAACATCAGCACCCGAAGCCTCGATAGCCCTCCTCGTCTCTTCAAAATCCTTATATTTGCCTGTACCAACCCAGAGCCGGGATTTAAACTCTATTCCTCTAATGATAAGATTATCGTCCATATTTCCTCCGTAATTATCGTCCGTTGTTCAAAGTTGCAACTCATGAAATCGAAAGCAATGCAACATATCAGCTTATGCTGTCATTCCGGCTTGACCGGAATCTTTCTGCAGAAGGACTCCGAACAAGTCGGAGTGACAAAACAAACACATATTCATCATCACCGCGCTCCGCCACCCACAAAGTTAACGATTTCGACCACGTCTCCGTCATTGAGCCTGAACTCAGCATATTCAGTTCTCCTCACAATGACCATATTCACCTCAACAGCGACCCTGCCGGCAGTAACCTTGAGTTCCTCAAGCAGTTCCTGCACGGTCTGAGCGCTGATAGTGTCTCTGTCTTCGCCGTTGATCTTCAGTTTCATAAAATAAAAAACCGCATCCCTGTGAGGATACGGTTGCCTTTTCTGATCAATTCCCTGTTTCCTCCGTCGGAATTATCCGTATCAGGTTCAAGGGGTCTCTCCCGTCAAATCGAGAGACTCTCAGGCCTCACTAGCCTCCCCCAAGGGTTGATTCAAGTATAGAAGAGCACTCTGCGCAAAGTCAACGAACCGAAGCTATCTTCTCTGCTCAAACCATCTCCTTATAACAAACACCCGTGATATTTTTTGATCAAAGGTATGTTACGAATGGCATTGAATAGAAATGGACGTGGGAAGATAATCATGTCCTTCCTGAAAGACTCACCTGACATTATGAATTAACGGCGTGGATTACTACAGACGACGTCACTTCTCAGGCGCGGCGCGGTTAGCGGCATCGCCAGCAGAAGATTGTTGGCTCCGCTGTGCTTCTTTGTTGATGTTCTCCATCTCGCGAATAATACGCCGATTAATGAATGGTCGCAAGACCATATACAGGACAATTAGCAGAACGATGAGTATTAGCGGAATGGCGGCAATGATGTTTGCAGCGTTTGCTACACCGTCACTCTTGATCCAGATATTGGCGAGTTTCAGAAGGATGCTGACCAGAAGAGCGAGAACAACGCCCACAATAGCCCATTCTGTCCGCATGAAACCTGAGATATGATTTGGTGTCTTCATAATATGCAGTAGCCAACGTAGCGTTTAGCCCCGGGATGGGATGGCGCGGGCTTTGCTCCGCACAGCCCGTGACAGACCGAATCGTCGGCTATAACGCCTGGTTATGTGATCTTGCGATTTGCCTTCTCTTTCATCTTTGAGTCGAATTTGTCCTTATAGATTACAAATCGTTCATGTCTGCCTTTCGATATCACATCGACGCTATCATGAGCCTCGACCTCGAAGACAAGTTTTCTTCCATCGACTTGGATGAGTTTGACCTTTGCCGTCACATCAAACCCGATTGGTGTTGCTGCGATATGGCTGACGTCAATATGCGTTCCGACGGTTTGCTCCTGTGGCCAATTCAAATGTGTATTGATAGCCTTGATGCAGGCCCATTCCAGAAAACCGACTAAATATCCGGTAGCGAATACCTCCGGCATTTCCTGGAACTCAGTCGACTCTGGATAAAGGGCTGGAACCGTTTTTGATTCTGGGATACGGAAGGTGAACTCTGACTCAATCCCGGGCTTCAATGTTTCTTTCATGTCTTTCCTCTCTCACATAACGTAGCGTTTAGCTGCCGGCGCGCTTGCGGGCGCCTTGAAACCTACTTTTGCCTCTTCGCATTGAACGGTAGCCCTCTTGCAAGCGTGATCGGTCAGCTACAACGCCTGGTTAGCTGCTCAGTTTGGTGCCTTCGCCCCTGGAACCTTCCCGCTGACCGATATGCTCTCAACGATTTCGTTACGGACATTGAAGGAAAGGACGACATCTTCGAGCCCTGATTGAGCGCCCGCCGGCAGAACAGGATACTTGAGAATACGAACACCGGAATCGAGAGACTTCTCTTCTTTCGGCTTTCCATACTCCTTGATTACCTTTGCCTTAGGATCACCAATCCGGACACCTCTTGATGTGGTTGGGTCGAGCTGTAGATCTGGCAAAGAACCAGCGCTGTCTCTGCATACCGTTGGATCGGTTTCTCGCCTTAGCCAAATGTAGGTGATTTTTCCCGGACTCCATGGCTCTTCCGTGAACGTGAACACATCAAGTGTGCCTTGATTGCACGCCTCGTGGAGGACCTCTCCATACTTCAACTTGTGAGAATAGAGCGTGGGATACTTTTTCTTCAATGATGCAACGCCAATCCCCAGGGGCACACCAGCGAGCGTGTCATCGATTTCGACATCGGCAGCGTGGAGTCTGGATGTAGCGACGCACAGGAATAGCAACGCGCCGATAATCAGTGCTGTTCTGAATGTCTTCATCTCTTCCTTCTCGCAGCTAACATTGTTTTTTATATCGCATGCGGTTTTTTCTTAAGTTTATGGGCAAGTAGCGACAACGTCAAGCAAAATCTGAAAAATGAAGAGGGCTATCTGCCTGAAAAGAAACGAAATTAATTTTCACTTGAAGATTATATCGCATGCGATATAATCTTGAGCAAAATTATGCTTTTCTGATTATTACGCCTTTGTCCCGATAATCATCACTTTTGACAGTTTGCCGATAGTGCGTCATTGTTGGCTTTGTTCGCATCCTGCCTGCAAGCTCGTTTCTTTCGGTATTCCTCAAATTTCCGTCTTGTTGAATCGCGTTTTTTAGAAATGATAGGCATATCGTCATATCATCACGTCAGGCGCTGATAACAGAAAAGTAAGCCAGGAAAAGCATTTACGGGTGTTGAAAGTTATTGTTCATTGAATGTACATAGCTACCACTAAGCTATATACTTATAAGTATACACTTACCAAGGAGTCTGTTATGAAAACCGCAACGGCAAAAGATCTGAGAATAAGGGCGTCAGCCATTCTGGAAGATGTCGAAAAAGGTAACGAGGTGATCATAACAAAGAGGGGAAAGTCTGTAGCTGTTATTATGCCTCTCAATAAAAGGAGCGGGGACCTCAAGCCCACAGGCTTCGGCATGTGGAAAGACTGCAAAGACCTTGATGACGTTTCAATGTGGATTGACAGCCTTCAGAAGGAAGGGAATCACCGGCCTTACAGTTGAGAGGTTCCGGCCATAATAACAGAGGTAATCTTTCGGTTTTCGATCCTGCTCGTTGGGGATCAACTATTAAAAGATGCAAAAGTAATGTTCTATGCGTTGTCATTCCGGCTCGTCCGGAATCCTTCTGGGAAAAGACTCCCGACAAGCGGGAGTGACAAAAAATAGATCATTCAATATGTAGAGATCAACGAATGGTGTTTATCTTATGTCCGAGGCAGCCTGCGCCAAAGCCATTGTCTATATTCATCACCGCAATGCCTGGGACGCAGGAGTTCAGCATTGCAAAAAGTGCAGTAAGCCCGCTGAAACTGGTGCCGTACCCGGTCGAGGTCGGCACTGCAATGATTGGCCTGTCTGTCATGCCGCCCACCACAGAAGGAAGCGCACCCTCCATGCCGGCAACAACAATGATCACCCGCGTCTCCTTGAGAGCATCTATCTTGTCCATAAGACGGTGAAGGCCTGCCACACCTACGTCATAGACTGTTGTTACTTTGCTTCCAAGGAATGCCGCAGTAACTGCAGCCTCTTCAGCAACGGGGATATCTGAAGTCCCGGCGGTAAGGATAAGCAGATTCCCTGCTTTCATCTTTTGCTCCCCAACTGAGATCATACCTGACAAGGCATGAAAAGACGCACCCTTGATCTTCAGGGACTTGTAAATCTTTTCCGTTACCCTGGTAATCAAAAAGCTTTTACTCTTTTTATACATTGTCCGTGCTATCTCGATCACCTGTTTTTCGGTCTTGCCGGAAGCAAATATCACCTCAGGCACGCCCTGCCTCAGATGGCGGTGGTGATCGACCATGGCAAAGGAGATATCTTCATAGGGCAGATGCTGCATCTTCTTGACCGCATCATCCACAGCCAGTTTTCCCTCCTGCACCGCCTGAAGGATTTTCTTTATCTGATCATTATTCATAGGCAACCTGCCCTTTCTGACAACATTCGCTTAGTGGTACATGCCACCAGCCATAAGAATAGTATACGGAGACACACCGGAGCAAGCCAACAGTGCCTTCTGAGATAGGATTATCGGGGCAAAGTTCTTTGCTTCCAATGACATCTTTTAACACCCTTCCTGTATAATATAGCGTTATTATGACGAACTTATTGAGGCTTGCCGGCAGATATGTATTATCTACGCTCAGGGAAATGGGAAGGATGTTCCTTTTCCTCCTGAGCGCCCTTCAGATGATGTTCAAACCTCCCTTTAAGTTCAGACAGCTTCTGAAACAGATACGCTTCTTCGGCAACAAGTCAATGCTCGTCATCCTCCTGACAGGGTCTTTTACCGGCATGGTGCTGGCTCTGCAGCTGTATTACATTCTCAGAAAGTTCGGCTCCGATGCCCTCCTCGGCCCCGGCATAGCACTCAGTCTTATCCGCGAACTGGGACCTGTGCTTTCAGCCCTTATGGTGACCGGCAGGGCCGGTTCAGCCCTTACAGCAGAAATTGGGATGATGCGAATTTCAGAGCAGATCGACGCACTGACTGCTATGGCCCTCAACCCGATCCGGTATCTGATCGTTCCTAATATCGCTGCAGCGTTGATCGTCTTTCCCCTGGTCACGGCAATATTCGATGTCATCGGCATTTTCGGCGGATATGTCGTTGGTGTGAAGCTTCTCGGCATCAGTGGCGGCACGTATTTTTCTCTTATGGAGGATTATGTCGAGATGAAGGACGTCCTCCTGGGGCTCTACAAATCTATCAGTTTCGGGCTCATTGTTGCCTGGATTTCCTGCTATAAGGGATTCAATTCTGGCTTCGGGGCTGCAGGCGTAAGCAAGGCAACAACAGAGGCTGTCGTTCTGTCATCGATATTGATCCTTGTATGGGACTATGTACTCGGATCATTCCTGATATAGGGGACAGGGGAGACAAAAGAGAAGAGACATGATCGAACTCATCGGTCTTTATAAATCATTTAAAGGTCAGAACGTGCTGAAAGGTGCAGATCTGCTCATTCCAACCGGCAAGATCGTTACGGTTGTAGGCAAAAGCGGATGCGGCAAGAGCGTTCTTGTCAAACACATTATGGGTCTGCTCAGACCGGACACAGGACAGGTCCTGATAGACGGCATCGATATCACCAAGCTCTCGTTGGCTGAACTCGACAAGATACGGGAGAAACTCGGTGTTCTTTTCCAGGGAGGGGCATTGTTCGATTCCATGACCGTGGAAGAGAATGTGGCCTTTCCGTTAAAAGAAAAAACAAAGCTGAGCAAGGCTGAGATTCATGAAAGAGCTATACGGGCGCTTGAGGATGTTGGTCTGGGTGACAGAGGGAGCAAGTTTCCTGAAGAGTTAAGCGGAGGCATGAAGAAACGTGCCGCCCTTGCACGGGCTCTCGTAACAGAGCCTTCCCTGGTGATCTTTGACGAGCCGACGACCGGGCTTGATCCTGTCATCACGAATTCGATCCATAAGCTTATAAAGACGACCCATGAAAAATACGGTTTTACGGCTGTGATCATAAGCCACGAAGTTCCCGGCATCTTCAGCATTGTCGATAAGGTCGCGGTGCTGCACAATGGGATCATTGAACAGGCAGGGACTCCCGATGAGATCAGGAACTCGATCAACCCTGTCGTAAAGCAGTTCATCACCGGCTCACTTGAGGGGCCGATAGATATCTTATCCTAATGCGCGAGGAGTACAACGATGAAAAAATTCGATCTTGAGCTTGCAGTGGGCATTTTTCTGCTGATAGGCATTCTCTCAATCGGCTATCTTTCTGTGAAGCTCGGCAACCTTGACCTCACGGGAAAAAGAGGGTATACCCTCCTCGCCGAGTTCGAAAAGGCCGGTGGCATAAAGCCCGGAGCGGTTGTTGAAATAGCCGGAGTTGAAGTTGGTTCAATAAAAAACATACGTCTTAGCAATAATGCCGCATTACTGGAACTTACCCTTGACGAAAGCGTAAAGATCCATGACGATGCAATTGCCTCCATCAAAACAAAAGGGCTTATTGGCGAAAAATTCATACAGATAACGCCGGGCGGCTCGGAAAAAATACTGCCTACCGGTGGAAAGATCAGAGACACGGAATCAGCAGTTGATATCGAAGAATTGATTTCAAAATTCGTATTCGGAAAGGTATAGTGCCATGAAAAAAAGCAAACTCTCCCTGGCCTTTGTGACTCTCATTGCAGGACTCACTCTGACCTGCTTCAATATCAGTGCGAATGCGGGTGAGCCGACCGATCAGGTAAGGGGAACGGTTGATGCGGTTATGAAAATTCTGAATGACAAGGAATTAAAGAAGCCGGAAAAGGAAAAAGAACGACGTTCCAGTATCCGTCAAACCGTTATTAATCGTTTCGATTTTGAGGAGATGGCAAAACGATCACTTGCCGCACACTGGAAAGATAGGACTCCTGCTGAGCAAAAGGAATTCGTAAGTCTATATTCCGATCTTCTCGAAAACACCTACATCAAGAAAATTGAGCGGTACGAAAATGAAAAAGTAGTGTATTATGACGAGAAATTAGATGGCGATTACGCTGTGGTAAAGACAAAGATTGTCGACAAAAAGGGGCTGAGCATCCCGGTCGAATACCGGATCCTCAGGAAAAAAGACAAATGGGAAGTCTATGACATTATCATCGAGGGCGTAAGTTTAGTGAACAACTACAGGACACAGTTTATGCAGATCATACGATCAAGTTCTTATAACGATCTGGTAAGGCGCTTGAAGGAAAAAGTCATTAAATAGTTCGGGACTGCTACTCCCGAACCTTATTTCTCCTGAACTGCTTATACATATCCCGAATTGCAAAGTAGGGATCTACTGCAGATTCCTTGATATCTTCATAGGTGCCCATCTGAAAAGAGGTATCATTGACGCGGTCAAAGAAGCGAACTGCAACTGCATCATGCATCGGCGTTATATACCCAACTGGGTCAATAAAACTGTCACCGATCCGTCCTGCAGTATCCCGCAGGGAAGAAGGCCCCAGAAACGGCAATACAAAATAGAACCCCTCGCCCAATCCATAGGAACCCAAGGTCTGGCCCAGATCCTCTTCACTGGTCATGAGTTCAGGATGTCGGGAAGCGATATCGAATAACCCACCAATGCCAATAGTGCTGTTCAGAACAAACTTTGCGAATTCTGCTCCAAGCTTGTCCGTTTTGAACTGCAGGAGTGCATTGATCATCCTCGCCGGAGCCTGGATATTATCAAACAGATTTCGCACTCTCATCCGGCCCCATTCCGGTACAATAAAACCATATGCTCTGGTAACCGGCTTCACTGCCCAGAAATAAAACTTATCGTTAAAGGTAAAGAAGACGCGGTTTATCGGTTCAAGCGGATCCGCAATATCTTCACTGTCCAGGGAACTATCAACGCCAGAACCAGGTTTCTCGGGTTTGTCTGCAGCTCGCCTGAAATTCATATTCAAGGCCACTTCTGTTCCAAGAGAATTCTTATTCCCCTGCTCAGCGCGGTCAAATGCACTGCTTGTGTCAGTATACAGTTTATCCCCTGATGACAGGCTGGAAGACTCGGCATCCAGGGCGCTGAAACTGCCAGCATCGGAGACGATCACAGGCACCATAGAAAATGCGCCATATGCTTTAGCCATCGGTTTTTGTACAAGGACATAGAGATTATCATTAACGACATAATATGACTGCGGAGAAGCCCCAGGCATGACGGCTATTTCGTTAAGGCCTGCACTGGGGGCAGAGCCGCTGACGGCATCATTATTATTGCCAGGTTCTGCCGCAAGACGAGCGCCGGAGGAACCCGTCATGCAGAACAACAAGCCCACCAGAATTGAAACTACCAGCACCCATACTCTCTTATTTGCGTCCAAAATGTATAACCGGCCTTTTTATAGAAGTTATTGATTTGCTATAATGCTATTCTACTATAAATAGCGTTTTTTAACTAATACCTGCCGCAGAAACTTTTCTGCGGTGCAAGAGTTACACCGTATGAAACAGCAAACAGGAGGAAGTCATGTCATTTTGTTCAGCATTCCTAACCAAGGCAGCTCGTTCTTTGGCTGCGTTAATCACCGGTATATCCCTGACACTGCCGTTTCTGGTCACTGTGTCATATGCCCAGGGACCCCAGATATCCGAACAGTCTGTTGATCTTCTCACAAGAACAGGCAGGGCAATGGCAGAGGTAACCGCAGCAGTCAAGCCTGGCATTGTAAATATCCTGACGACCAGAACAGTTAAAGTTGGTACGGGCCAGGACCCCTTTCTTGATGACCCTTTCTTTAAAAGGTTCTTTGGCGACCAGTTCGGTCGTCAGAGGCAACAGCCCAGGGAACAGAAGTCATCAGGGCTCGGCTCTGGAGTTATCGTGTCTTCGGATGGGTATATTATCACCAACTCCCATGTAGTCAAAGATGCTGATGAGATCAAGGTAACCCTCACTGACAAAAGGGAATTTATCGGAAAAATTATAGGTTCTGATCTGAAAACCGAGATAGCAGTCGTGAAAATAGATGCAAAGGGCCTTCCTGTTGTCCCCTGGGGCAACTCAGACAAACTGCAGGTAGGTGAGGTTGTCCTTGCCGTTGGAAATCCCTTTGGCCTCAATCAGACGGTAACCATGGGCATTGTGAGCGCCCTTGGGAGAGCAAACGTCGGCATAGCAGACTACGAAGACTTTATCCAGACTGATGCCGCTATCAACCCCGGCAACTCAGGCGGTGCACTCGTCAATGTCAGGGGTGAAGTTGTGGGCATCAATACCGCAATATACAGCACAAGCGGCGGTTATCAGGGAATCGGCTTTGCCATTCCGAGCAACATGGTAAAGTCGATCATGGAAAGCCTCATTAAGAGGGGCAAGGTTGTAAGAGGATGGCTCGGCGTTTCTATCCAGAAGGTTACGCCCGAACTTGCAAAACAGTTTGATCTGAAGGATGAAGTCGGTGCACTCGTAGGGGATGTTGTTGAAGACGGCCCGGCTGAAAAGGCCGGATTGCAGAGGGGAGACATTATTTTTGAATATGACGGCAAAAAGATTGAAGAGCCCTATATCCTGAGAAATATGGTGGCAAACACGCTTCCCGGGGAACAGCATACGATAAAGGTTTTGAGAGACGGCAACGCAAGAACCATGACAATCACTATTGGTGAACTTCCCGCTGATGCACTGCAGCCTGTTGAAGCCGGTGATTTACAGAATGCCCTCAAGGGAGTCAGTGTTCAGGATATGAATCCGGAACTTGCAAAAAAGCTGAAAATCCCTGACAAAATCAAGGGCGTTATCATTAGTGATGTTGATGAAAACAGCATCGCTGCAGGCGCATTAACGCAGGGAGATGTGATCCAGGAGATCAACCGGAAGAGGGTATCAGATGTGAAGAGCTATAAGGATGTTGTCACCAAGATTAGGAAAGACGAATCTGTTCTTCTTCTCATTTTCAGAGGAGGCTCGTCCCTCTTCGTTACGCTCTCGCAGAAGTAGCGTTTCGGCAGCAAGAAGGCCGCTGGGACTATCCCTGGCGGCCTCTTAACGTTCCCACTTTAAGAGCACGTGCTGGATGATTCTTGCTTGACATCCAGCAGCGGCTTTACATCTTTATTGAAATCAAGTTTACCAAAAAAAGAACCAATGGCTGAGCGGTAATCGCCTATAGCCTTCATTGCCTGCGTTGCGAGATTGAACCGCTGCTCAAGACTGACCCTTCCCCTGTTGTTTTTCAGCTGCGCAACAAAATCAGCATACTGGAGAGGGGAAGTGAGTGCAGCAATACTATGCCAATTCTTTGCAGAGGCCATTGTCATGGCAGGCCCGCCGATGTCAATATTCACGCGCGCAGTCTCAGCGGTCGTGCCGGCTTTTTCTATAACAGCGGTAAAGGGATAGAGGTTCCCGACAAAAATGTCAAAATATACTCCGGCATATTTGCTCCCAGAGGCAAGTGTCTTATGCAGGTATTCCTCATGCGCAGGATTGCCCCTCTCGGCAAGCAGGCCGGCATGGATCTTGGGGTGGAGCGTCTTGACCAGACCGCCCTCCATCTCAGGTGCGCCAGTGAACTCTTCGACAGAAATATAATTCTTTGCTGTTTCTGAACCAAGGATCTCAGCGATCTTCTTGCCCGTACCACCAGTGGAGTAGAATATGGCCTCCGGATTCGCTGAGAGGATGCCCTTAATGAGATCTTCAATCCCGGTCTTGTCAAAGACGCTGACAAGGATATGCTGCGGTTTAATAAGATCAATGACCTGATGGATATTTTCTCTGATGCTCATATTCCCCCCTGTGATCTTGTATTAAGATTTTATATTACAACGAATAATGCCTATCTGTCATAGCATGCGGCCGTGCAGCCGGAAAAGTCTTTACCATCGCCACCTTTGCAAAACAGAGCGGACAAAATAACACGTTTGATATTTCAGGGGGAGTATAAAATATAGAACACCAAATTGCGATTTGTAAAGATTTTCCGGGGTATGGCCCATGCGAAATAATGCTATGCAGAGCTGGACAGCAGTCCTTCGATCTCCACGATCATCTCGGCAATTGTCATCTTTATCCTATGTCCGAAACCGAGTTTCTGCCTCAATCCGATCTCGATGCATGAAAGTTCCCGGTAAAGGTCCGTCCGGCCAAGTATGCGGTCTGCGCTCTTTTCGGGAGACATATCCCAGTCTCTTCTGTGGCAACCGCTGGCCTGCGTTTCATTGCCATCAGGCCTGCGCATTTTGTAAGGCACACCGTGGAGCCTGCAGATCATGAGTCGATGCTCATAGAGACCGCAGAGGTTGTCGCTATTAAGCGGGCACATGATCCGCCTGGTCTGCCCCTCTGCATCATGCATCCTGTTAAGCGCTGACACCTCACGGGCACTGGCAAATATCTTATCCCTCTTCCTCTCGTCCAGAGTCTGCAGCCCGTGAAGCAGATACAGAAACTCGGAAAGGGTATGGTGGTAAAAACGCTCCTCGCAGCAGTTCTCTTCACAGCCCCCGCAGGAAAAATCATAGCACGAGGCAGATTTATCATAGGCCTCGCCCATGCGGTCGTACAGATCCCGCATATTTTCAGCAGAGACAGCAAGCATATTCTTATCAGCAGAGAGGAGAGGAGCGAAGATGCTCATGCCCTGTTACAGGACCTCGTAGAGATGATATCCCAGGTTTCCTGGTCAAGCTCTTCAACATAGTCGGCAATACCGTATCGCTTGCCGCAATCCATGCAGCGCAGGGTAATTGCCCTTCAACCGAACTGCAGCTTAATCGGACCGTTGCAGGATCTGCATTTGAGGTTCGTATCTTTCATTTTTTTTATTGTACTCAATAGCACCGTCTTTTTGAAACCTTCCTGCTTTTTGTATAATGGAGCATGCAGGTCGAAACCATTGTTGTGGGGCAGCTCGATACGAACTGCTTTGTCTCCTTTGATCACGAGACCAGGGAGGCAATCATCATTGACCCTGGTGATGAGCCTGATAAAATAATCGAATATGTCAAGATCAGTGAACTTCGACCAACCCATATCATATTTACCCATGCTCATTATGACCACGTCTGCGCTGTGAAAGAGCTGAAAGACACCTACCGGGCAAAGGTAGTCATGCATGAGAGTGAGGCTCAGACCTATGGCGGGACAATAAAGCGTTGTGTGTCATGGGGCTATGCAAAGGATGCTTTCCCGTCTCCGGACATAATGGCGAAAGAAGGTGACAAGGTGTTGGTTGGAAAGGCATGTTTCAGAGTTATCCATACGCCGGGACACACACCCGGAGGCATATGCTTATATGGCGAGAATCTTCTTTTTTCCGGGGACACCCTGTTTCGCGGTTCAGTCGGAAGGACAGACCTGCCCGGCGGCAGTATGGAGGATCTCCGTCATTCTCTGAAAAAGCTTATACTGCTTGATCCCCTGACTCGGGTGCTCTGCGGTCATGAGGAGGAAACAACCATCGGCCGGGAAATACGTTCAAATCCTTTTCTGCAGTTTCCGTGATTGCCGGTTGATCAGTCATGACAAAATCGCGCTGATATTCACTCAGCATCGCCCCGCTCTTCAGGGAGCGATCCGTGCAGCAGAAATGGCTAAAGAGTTCATCGAGGCTATCAGCCCTATCATCGAGTCCTGCACCGCAAGGGTCTGTCCGGACTGCATCTCTGTCTGCTGTATCAACAAACACGCGCACTTTGACTATAGCGATGTCATTTTTATGTCATCCCTCAACAGGGAGATTCCGGCAGATGACCCTGAAGTGGCCTTCTCTGACCCCTGCCGCTTCCTGGGTATAACGGGATGCATCCGGAAACGCATTGAAAGGCCTTACCGCTGCACCTGGTTTTTCTGTGAGCCGCTTCTTGAGTTGTTCGAGAGACAGATGCCGCTTGCTGAGCACAGAAAATTCATGGAAATGCTCGGAAGGATCACAGAATTGCGCACTGAAATGATAAGAAATTTCGAAACCGTTTCAACGGACTTTTCCCCCTTCTCTAAAATCACCCAATAAAGCAAATAACTTATTGTTTTCATTGACACTTTTTATTTCCGTGCGATAATATTAGAGTTACCTGCATGTTAGATAAAGCTGCCATATTAAAGGATGCCCAGAAGTATTTAGCCAAAGGAGCTGTTGACAAGGCTATTTCCGAACTTGAGAGACTTGTCAAAGATAGCCCTGACGGCAACACGTACAACATGATAGGCGACATATACCTAAGAAAGGGCACTCAGAAGTCTGCCATCGAGTATTACCAGAAAGCTGCTATCTTCTTCAGGCAGGAAGGTTTTTCCCAAAAGGCACAGGCGCTGTACAAGAAAGTGTTGAACGTCAACCCTGCTGACACTGACGCCCTCACCGCCTTTGGCGAGATCTGCGAAGAAAAGGGCATGATCGCAGAGGCCATTAAGTACTATCTTGTTGTTGCGGACCTCCTTGCAAAGGAAGGCAAGAAAGAGAAGATCCTCGATATCTATGCCAAAATTCTTTCCCTTTCACCGGCAAACATTCCGCTCAGGATAAAAGTCGCAGATATCTACATCAAAGAAGGCCTCAAATCAGATGCAGCACGCGAATTTGTACATATCGCACGGATCCATGATGAAAAAGGAGATATTCAGAAGGCCAGGGAATTCTTCCAGAAGACGATCGATCTGCTGCCGCTAAACAAGGAAGCCGCCTTAGGCCTCAGCCATGTCCTTGAGAAGACCGGAGAAGTCCAGCCGGCTCTGGAACAGATGAAAGAGGCTACGGTACTTTTTCCGGAAGACCTTGACATTCTCTTCCGCTGCACCGAACTTGCGCTCATTACAGATGACACCGATGTTGCTATAAAATGCCTTATCCGAATAACAGAAAAAGAACCGAAAAATATCAAGGCTCGCAGGATGTTGGGCGAACTGTACCTAAAAACCTCTGAAACCGAGATGGCCTGGGCGCAATATCTGCCAATCCTTGATGAGGTCCTTCTTGACCGGAAGTTTGAAGATGCGATCAGTTTCCTCAACATTTTTAGGAGTATTGAGCCCATCGAAACAGGCAAGAGGCTTGTCTCTCTTTACAAGCAGCTGAATGAAGATGACCTTGCAGTGACAGAATTGATCTCCATGGGAGACGTGTACGCTGAATCAGGGCTGGAAGGCGATGCAAGATCCTGCTATGAAGAAGCAGAAAAGATTAATCCTCTGCATGCAGAAGTGATAAAAAGACTTGCACCGCCTGAACCAGAACCGGTTATACCAGAACCAACGATCCCAGAGATCGAGATCTCTGATACGTTGACTCAGGAGCCTGTGATAGAGAATATTGTCATTGAACCGGAAGCTCCTTCCATACCTGAAATCCATAGCGGCGGAGAACCAATTGAACTGCAGGAGTCGGTCAGTCCTGAAGAGCCCCTACCCCCTGAACCGCTGGAAGAGCCAAAGGAAGAACTGATAGTGGAACAGTTCGAGGTGCCTTCTGCCGGGAAAAAGACCGCACCGGAGAGCATTACAGTCAGAGCTGAAAAGGCATTTGACGAGGTAATCACCGAGGCTGATATTTTCTCCCGCTATGGTCTTCTGAGCGAAGCTCAGCGCCTGCTCGAGGGGCTAAAACAGAGATTTCCGGAAAATATCGATGTTCATCTGCGCCTTAAATCCGTATACACGGACACGCACAACAAGGAAGCTGCTGTAAGCGAGTGCATCATCCTAAATGAACTGTATAAACGCCATGGCGATGACACAAATGCGGAACAGGCGATGAAGGATGCTCTCATGATCAGCCCAGAAGATCCGCGCCTTGGTAACCAAGGCTTTGCCCATCTCATCGAGCGGACTTCATTCTCTGCTCCCCAGCCAACCGGTTTTGACAAACCGTTTTCTTCAAGAGAACTTGATATTGATGATTATGAGGAAGAAATAGCCGAGGCTGATTTTTATTCCCGCCAGGGGCTTGCTACAGAGGCCATTAAAATTCTTGAAAAACTGCAGAAGCTTTTCCCTGAAAACAGGAATATCAATGAGCGCCTGAATGCGCTTGGGCAGACAGACCATGGCATTGAAGCCGACGAACTGGCAGGCGGTATAGAAATACATGATGCCTTTAATCTCCCTGAAACCGTTGAAGGGCCGGGAGAGTTCGATCTGCCCGGAATATTTGAAACAGACGAAGAGCCTGAAGTGTCCCGCGGAATGGAACAGCAGGATGCGTATGAGCTTCCGGATAAACGTGAGATGTTTGAAATCTTTGAGGATGCCGAGAAGACAGCATTGCCGGATGATGAACTCGTCATTGAAAAACCCGTTGTTGAGGAGCCTGTTTCAGTTCCCGTTGAAGAAGCTCTGTTCGATGAGACTGCACCGATTGTTGAAACACCGCTGCAGGAAAAACTGCCGCCGATTGAGAAGGTTGCTCCAATAGCTGCTGAACCTCCCGTGGAAACGGAATTCGAAAACTTCATGCTTTCTGATGATGACCTTATAGATGCCCAGGAAATGCCTGAGCCTTCCCTTGATAATGACGTGCTCGAGATTTTCCACGAGTTCAAGAAGGGCCTTGAAAAGGAGCTTGGCGATGAGGATTCAGAGACCCATTACAACCTCGGCATCGCCTATAAAGAGATGGGCCTTGTGGACGATGCTATCAAGGAATTCCAGACATCAAGAAATGATCCGAAAAGATTCATCCAGTCTTCTACCATGCTCGGTGTCTGCTATATGGAGCGGGGCCTTTTCACCCTTGCCATAGATGTATTGAACAAGGCAGTTGGGGAGATGAAAGAAAAGGATGAATCCTACTGGGCGCTCACCTATGAACTTGCAGAGGCGTATGAGAAGAACAATGACCTGAAAGAGGCCCTTGACCTGTACACCGGAGTATACGGATGGAGTGCAAAATTCCGGAATGTTTCTGATAAAATGGGGCAGCTGAGGATGCAGGCCCCGTTGATCGTTGAGAAAGAAAAAGAACAGGCAAAAGAAAAACCTAAAGAAAGGAAGGATAGGGTATCCTATCTCTAATACATGGACTATCTCGAATATTTTAAACTTGCAGAGCATCCGTTCTCGAATGTTGTAGACAGCAGGTTCTACTACAACAGCCCTCAACAGGCAGAGGCTTTGGTCAAGCTGAAATATGCCATTGACACAAGAAAGGGTCTTGCCGTCGTTATCGGCAACATCGGCGCAGGCAAAACAACCCTCGCGCGCAAGATCCTCGAAGAACTCGACGAGGAACACTATGAGGCAGCCCTCCTCGTAATCATTCACTCGTCAGTCAGTTCGGAGTGGCTCTTCAAGAAATTTGCGATCCAGCTTGGCGTCAAAAACGTCCCTGATACGAAAATTGAACTGCTGAGCGAGATATACCGCAGGCTCCATGAGATTAATGAGCAGGGCAAGAGGGCAGTCGTGCTTATGGACGAAGTCCAGATGCTGAACTCCACCGAGATCATGGAGGAATTCAGAGGCCTCCTGAACATGGAGACATCTGAAGGTAAGATGGTGAACTTTGTCTTCTTCGGGCTTCCTGACCTCGATCAGGTGCTCTCCCTCGATGAACCTCTCAAGCAGAGGGTTGCGATCAGGATAAAGCTGAACGCCTATTCAGAGGCAGACACCAAGGATTATATCCAGCACAGGATGAAAGTTGCCGGCGCTGAAAGCGAGATCTTCACAGATAGTGCCATTTCGATGATCTACAGATATTCGAACGGTGTTCCCCGTCTTATCAATACGATCTGCGATAATGCACTCCTCGAAGGGTTCCTGTTCAAGAATACATCAGTGGACGATTCGATCATCAAGACCGTGGCGATCGATCTTGGCCTTGAGAACTAGCCCAGCGCGCTGAACCTGTGCCATGGCCCCTCAAATCCTATTTCATTAAAAGGCTTTGAGGGCAGGCTGCCTTGCCCTCATGTTACATTTATGAACAAGGGCATTCAGATAGATTATCCAAAGATAACGCGCAGACGTTTCCTGATAAACCTGCTGGCCACTGCTGCTGTCAATACGCTTATCGCAATTGTCCTGACCCTGATAGGTTTCGGTTGGGCCTTCCTCCCAATGCTCCTCTTTTCCCAATGCATCGGCCTGTCTATCTTCCTCTGCAATGTTGCGGCCTTCCCGATCTATCGTAAGGCCAAGAGGCTCTCTGTGCAGATCACGGTGATTACCATATTCGTAATTATCGGAGCAACTGCCGGAACCGTTCTCGGTGCTCTTGTAAACGGACTGAATCCTTTCCTTTTGATCAACGAATACTCTTCGCTTTTTTCCCGAACCATCCTGATAAGTCTCCTGCTCGGCGTGATCGTGAGCTACATATTCATTTCTTTAGGCATGCTCTCCCAGGAAAGGGTCAAGAGGCTCGAGATAGAGAAGACCGCTGCAGAGGCAGAACTAAAACTTCTCCAGTCCCAGATGGAGCCTCATTTTCTTTTCAATACGCTCTCCAATATCATTGGTCTGATTGACTCTGACGGCAACAAAGCGCGGCGCATGCTCGAATCCCTCACGGTGTTCCTCAGGGGTTCACTTCTGACCGCAAGACGTCGCACGGTCAGGCTTTCTCAAGAGCTTGACCTCGTAAGGAGCTACCTTGATATATTCGCAGTCCGCATGGGTGACAGACTGAGTTATGTTATCGACGTCCCAGAGAACCTTCGGGATTTCCAGATACCACCGCTGCTCTTACAACCCCTGGTAGAGAATGCTGTAAAGCACGGCCTTGAGCCATCCATGCAGGGAGGCACAATAACGGTTCAGGCGATCAGGGAAGGAAGCAGTGTCAGGATCTCGGTGTCTGATACCGGCGCAGGGATTAATGACAAAAGCAGCGGAAGCGGCATCAGTCTCGGCAATATCCGTGAACGGATCGAGCTCCTGTACGGTGCAAGCGGACATCTGAGCTTTGAGCAGAATACCCCTTGTGGAATGAAGACAACGATTGAGTTACCGTATGAAACAGATACGAGCGATCATAGCTGATGATGAAGAGGCTCTCAGGAGCCATCTGAGGATGAAACTTGCAAAGCTCTGGCCTGAGCTTGCTATCATCGGAGAGGTCCGGGACGGCGAAGCAGCTCTGAGTCTCATCGCCGATAAACAGCCTGAAATCGCTTTTCTTGATATCCGGATGCCCGGGCTTACCGGCCTCGAAGTGGCGCGGAAGTCTGCCGGGAAATGTTGGGTCGTATTCGTCACAGCCTATGATCAATACGCAATTGAAGCATTCGAGCGCGAGGCTGCTGACTACCTGTTAAAGCCGATCTCTGATGAACGTCTGACCAAGACCATTCGGCGTCTCAAGGAGCGCTTGTCAGCTTCCATTCCGGATATGACGGCAGTGGTCGAGAAGATTGCAGGCACTCTCCGGAAAACATCAGGGTATCTGCAGTGGATCAAGGCGCAGCATCAGGGCGGCATCCGGCTTATCCCTGTGACAGATGTCTGCTATTTCAGGGCCACTGATAAATATACTATGGTCCGCATTCGCGAGGGCGAATTTCTGATCAGAACTGCCCTCAGAGAACTGGAGGAGCAGCTTGATCCTGACCGTTTCTGGAGGGTACACAGAGCCGCCATCATAAATGCTAAAGCAATCCAGACCGCTACACGTTCCTTTACCGGAGCCTATACCCTTTCGTTTAAGGAAATTCAGGATCATGTCAACGTTAGTCGGGCCTACTCCCATCTGTTCAAACAGATGTAGCCTCGAAGTAACAACTCCTGCACTACATGCATGCATTCATCCCTCATATCTGCCGTTCGTCCCCCATTTCCGGCAGTCTGTCGCAAATATCTTGAGCACAGAAGCTTCTGGGTATATAGTTACGTTAGGGGCGATTCCTTGTGACAGCTCCTGATAAATACCAGGAGGCAGACATGAGCATTCTCGGATTCCATAACGTGACTAAGGACTACCGCTTGGGCCAGACCACAGTGAAAGCCCTGCAGGGTGTGAACCTGTCGGTTGACAAAGGTGACTTTATTGCTATCCTAGGGGCCTCGGGAAGTGGAAAAACCACTCTGCTGAATCTGGCAGGCGCAATAGACGATCCCACAGAGGGCACCGTATCCATAAACGGCAACAACGTCGCAGAACTGACCGACGACCAAAAGGCAACCTTGCGGTCTGAAACCATTGGCTATATCTTTCAGACCTTCAACCTTATTTCTGTTCTTACCGCGCTGGAGAACGTTATGCTCTCTCTCCAGATCAGAGGAGGCAGAATGTCGGCAATCCGCGAGCAAGCAGCCGCTCGGCTGCATGAAACAGGACTTACTGACTTTATGCAGCATCGGCCGGACAAACTCTCTGGGGGGCAGCGCCAGCGTGTTGCCATTGCACGCGCGCTTGTCACGAAGCCTGCGCTGATCCTTGCAGACGAGCCGACTGCCAACCTGGACCACAAGACAGCCAGGTCGATCATCGATCTGATGAAGGAGTTAAATGAAGAAAGCCAGGTGACATTCATCTTTTCAACCCACGACCAGCGGCTCATCGAGCAGGTGAAGCGTGTCGTGCGGTTGGATGACGGGAGGATCGTATAATGCTTATGTGGCTGACCATATCGCTCAGAAACATCATGAAGAACGGCAGGAGAAGTCTCATGACCATTATGGCAATAGCCCTCGGCTATGCCGCAGTGAATCTCTTCCAGGGATATGTGCACAATACGTACAAGGGGCTTACGAACGCCGCAATCCACGGAGAGGGCCTCGGCCACCTCACGATCTTCAAGAAAGGATTTCTGGAACAGGGCAAACTCCACCCGGAGAAATACCAGTTCAACAATGAGGAAGTTAGGAGGATATCAGAGCTCGTAAAAAGACAGCCGGATGTCGAGCTTGTCACGCCGAGGCTTTCGGTCAGTGGGATAATCTCCAACGGCAAGAACTCCACCATATTCATTTCAGAAGGTCTGGTGCCTGAAGAAGATCGATTAATTCGGGGCGATCTGACAAAATACACATCGTTCAAGGGTTCATATCTGACCGATAAAGAAAAGAGCGGTGTTGTTGTGGGATCAGATCTGGCAGCAATGCTCAGCCTGGATCAAGACAGTGATGCAGTCATACTGAGCAACACCTATTCCGGCATGGCAAATGCCCTGGATGTGAAAGTGCTCGGCATTTACAATACTGGCACTGCAGCTACGAACGACAAGACGATACTGATGACATATCGGCATGCTCAGGATCTGGTAGATAAACAGGGTGCTGAGCGGCTGGTTGTGCTTCTCAAAAACAGGGGAGACGGAAAGACAACCGCGACGGCTGCAGCTAACATTCGGAGTCTTTTATCTGATGCAGGCATTTCGGCTGAGGTCAAGACATGGAACGAGCTTTCGGTCTTCTACAATCAGGTAAAAAACCTCTTCGACATGATCTTCCTGTTCATATTCTCGATTGTCCTTGTGATCGTTGTCATGAGTGTGGTCAATACCATGAGCATGTCAGTAATGGAGCGCACCCGGGAGATCGGGACGCTTCGTGCCTTGGGGCTCAAGCGCTATGGCGTAAAATTCCTGTTTGCTGCAGAAGGCTTGCTGTTGGGCATTATGGGAAGCGCGGCAGGGTGCATTATTTTCTTTGCGGTCTACGCGATCATCACATTGACCCATCCGACCTACATTCCACCGGCATCGTCAAACCCTGTTCCTCTGCAGGTTGACCTTATCTGGACTGTGCTCCTGAGAAGTATCTTTCTGATGTCTGCCCTCTCGATGTTGGCAGCCTTTATCCCGGCGCGGCGTTCGGCCAGGATGACTATTGTGGATGCATTAGGACATATATGACAGTTTTTGGAGGAAGACCGTCGTGTTAGATAATGAGGAGGAAACTATGAAGCAGGTCCTGCTGTTATTCATCACTGTGCTGGTGCTGCTGTTTGTCGACAATATCCTTATTGCTGCAGAAGGTCTGCCGGTGAAGGAGATCCTGAAACATGCCGATCGATCGCGCGGAAATCTCGGAGGCATCATCTGGGACATCGCTATAACGACGACCGAAGAAGGCAAGACCGAAACCCGGGGTTTGACAGTAAAAGTAAAGGGCAGCAATACACTGGCAAAATATACGAGCCCGCTAAACATGAACGATAGGATGGTACTTATGGTTGATCGGAACATGTGGTTTATCCGTTCAGGTCTCTCAAAGCCGGTTTCGATCTCACCGCGGCAGAAGCTCCTCGGTGATGCTGCCAACGGTGACATTGCCTCGACAAATTACTATGAAGATTATGAAGGCAAATTGCTCGGAGAAGATATCGTACGCAGCGAACTCTGCTACGTTGTCGATTTGAAGGCCGCCAACAGGAACGTGACATATGACCGCATCAAATACTGGATCTCGAAAGAGAGGCTTGTAGGAGTGAAGGCAGAGTTCTACAGTATTTCAGGCAAACTGTTCAAGACTGCGGAGTTCAAATACGACAATCGCGTCAGACTTGATGACAAAGACGAAATCCCCTTTATTTCGGAGTTGCTCATCAGAGACGCTATTCAGCAAGACAAGGTAACAATATTGAGATACTCAAATATTAGGGTTTCGGTAATTCCTGATTCTGCATTCAATATCAATATCCTGCTGCGGTAACAATATTATGAGATTATCATCGGTATTGGTAGCTGCTTTTATCGTAATAGCTCTATCTCTTTGTTCACACCAGGTCTCTGCTCAGGAGGCCGGGCATGCAACTCTGGCTCAATCCTCGACGCTTCCTGAAATTATCAGGAGTGGGTTCTCATATAATCTGCACGCCCTGATGTTTCTTGACGTCCGTTATCCCGGACACTCAACGCAGAATCCGGAAAACGCATTTCTGGGACTACACCGATATTCAGAAGAGATTCATCTGCGGCCTGATTTTTTTCTGGAGACCCCTCTTATGAGCAGCGTATTCAAGCCCCGCCTCATTTCTTATTTCAGACAATGGGAAGATGGGGTTATGAAAGGTGAGACAGATCATCACACGAGGGCTTACGTAAACGAGTGGCTTCTGCAACTTAAACCTCATTATTCGTTCTTTGCATCCTTTGGCAAGGAGAAGCTGCTTTGGGGTCCGTCTTTCCTGCTCAGCCCATCGAATATCTTGTTTAAAGACACTGAAAAGGCAAACCCCAAAAGAGAGGTCGAGGGAAAGCATCTGATTAAACTGACAGGCCTGCCAAGCAGCTTCCTGACATTTACCGGCATTTATGAGACACAGAACGACGAAAACGCTGCGAACAGGCCGGTCAGGGCTCTAAAGATCGATATTATGGGGAGTAGCTTCCAGACAAGCCTTATCGGATATCTCCAGCAGAAGGACCGTTTCCGGCTGGGAAGTTTCGGACAGGTAACAGCATCCGATGCCATTGTTCTTTACTATGACGGAATAATCTCCAGAGGAACTGATGCCCTCTATCCTGTTGAAGATCAGGCTAATCCCCTTAGCGGAAGGTTCATCAAAAAACATGATCGTTCCGGAAGAATATTTGCGACCGTAACGGCCGGGGGGTCTTACACACTTTTGTCCGGTGAGACATTAACTGCAGAGCTTCTTTATAACAGCACGGGGTACAATAGTGCCGAGGCAGCGCGCTACTATCAGATCAGGAAGAGCGCTGCAGGACATCTTGTTGATAATGACGCAATTTCCGGTCTTTCCCGGAAAACACTGTTTGAAGCGTATAACGCCGGATCTTCATTCCTGAGACGATATTATTTAATGTTTCAGTTCCAGCAAAGAGAGATTAAAAACGTTCTCGATCTTATCGTCAGGTACACACACAGCCTGGATGAGGGCTCGGGTCAATTATCGACTATTCTCGAATGGCGTCTGTCAGACAGGGTCCAATTCTTCAATATAAATGCGGTGGGCATAGGCAGGAGAGATACTGAATTCAAGTCCATACTCTCCAGAAGTTTCATGATCGGTATCGAACTGCGCTTCTAAATGCCCTGCGCGTTATGCGATTTCATAGCAGTTTTCGTGCCACAAAGACACCACGACGCTGTTCTTACCAAATTCCTTATCATTTTCTGCTGAAAGATATCTCCTTGACCGAAAGGCTAACTGCATAACGGGAAAGCTCTATTCTCATATTTGACTGGTACCAGCCGCCCTTTGCCTGCGTCGGATTGTCATACTTAACCGTCAACTGCTTGCCGTCGTCAAAGGATATCCTCTGTATTGTAGGAAGCATGGTCTTCCTGTCGATTACAACCTGCCGGGTCGCATTTTGCAGGACAAGATGGTCACCTTCCTCACGGACGGTAAGGTCAATAAGGTCCCACCAAAATAAACAGTCCCGCAGCCCCTGGGTAAGGATCGCGGTCTTGCTTTTGTCGAGTTTTGGCGTGCTCTTTACCAGTCCATTCTTTGACGTAAGATCCATCACAAGAATACCGAGAGTGTAAACCTTCATACGCATGTCGCCATCCCTCGCCATGTCGATAACTGCATCACCATGCATCTCAGAATCGGTCTTCTCGAAGACCACAGATAGAACAGCATCTATTCGTTCGATTGATCGCCGCTCTGCAAGAACAATGTCAATGCTCCGCTGATCAGCAACAGGCATCTCAACCTTTTTAGGCGCGCATGCTGATACAAAGAGAATAATGCTAACGAAGAACAGCTTTAAGAAATTCGTCACAGTTCCTTACCCCTATGATCTCGATATCCTGCTTTGCCTTTATCTTGTCAGCATTGCCTGCAGGTATGACAGCCCGCTCAAACCCGATCTTTGCGGCCTCTTTCAGCCGTAAGTCAGCCTGTGCAACCGCCCTGATCTCCCCGGAAAGCCCAACCTCGCCAAAAACACAGGTTCTTGGCTCTACAGGCTTTTCCCTGCCTGATGATGCTATGGTTGCGATAATGCCGAGATCAACTGCCGGCTCTATGATCTTCAGTCCGCCGACAATATTAATAAAGATGTCCATGCCGCCAAGATGCAGGCCTGCCCGCTTCTCAAGCACAGCGATCAGGAGATTCACCCTGTTGAAGTCAACGCCTATCGAGGTCCTCCTCGGCATACCGAAGTTTGTCTGAGATACCAGCGCCTGTATCTCGACCATGAGCGGCCGCGTGCCTTCAAGACAGGCAACAACGGTCGAGCCCGAGACATTTTGGGGTCTTTCTGAAAGAAAGAGTTCTGAAGGGTTATTCACTTCCCTGAGACCCGCGTCTGACATCTCGAAGATGCCGATCTCATTGGTCGAGCCGAAACGGTTCTTCATGGTGCGCAGGACACGATAAGAATGACCGCGGTCCCCTTCAAAATAGAGAACCGTATCAACAATATGCTCAAGCACGCGAGGTCCTGCAATGGAACCATCTTTCGTAACATGACCAACAAGGAAGACCGGCAGGTCAGAACGTTTTGCATGGAGCATCAGCCGTGCAGCGCACTCCCGCACCTGTCCCACAGAACCAGGGGCTGACAGGAGCTCCTGCGTGTACACGGTCTGGATCGAATCCACCACCATGGCATCAGGTTTTATCTTTATTGCCGCGTCGAGGATGCCTTCAAGGGAAGTCTCGGGGAGCAGGATGATCTTCTCGGAATCGATCGAAAGCCTCTCTGCCCGCATCTTTATCTGCTGCGGTGATTCCTCACCCGAGACATAGAGCAGCTTTCCGGTCTTTTTTGAAAGTCCTGCGAATGCCTGAAGCAGGAGCGTTGATTTGCCGATGCCGGGATCACCGCCGACAAGGATCACGGAGCCGGCAACAACGCCGCCGCCTAATACCCTGTCGAACTCCTGTATGCCGGTTGAAGTCCTCTTCTCGGATATTCCCTCTATGGACTGAAGCAGAACCGGTTCGGTCTTTGTCGAAGGCTGGAGTGACGACCCCTTTCTGCCTGCGGGAACTTCCCTTTCCTCAACAAAGCTGTTCCATGCATTACAGTCAGGGCATTTGCCGAGCCACTTGGGACTGCCATATCCGCAGGCCTGGCACTGGAAGAAGGTTTTTGTTTTTGCCATACGTTAGTTGCCTTTTACAATAAAATGGACTGAATCAATGATCGTATTACTCATGTCTACCAGTGATATTCTATATGTTCCGGGGATAGGTTTCCATGATATTATTTCTGATGCTCTGCCAATCTCTCTGTTGTTCAGCCTCCAGCGGAGAAGAGCGCCGGCTTCATTCGCTTCAAAGAAGACGCGCTGCTGATCTTCCGGAATATCAGGGTCAAGGGCAATGATCATATCCTGCGCAGGATAGATGATCCTCTGCATGAACAAAGACGACTCTGTCTGAGCAGTCGTTTCTCGCTGCAGGGAAACAGGCTCAGTGCCTTTGCCCGTGAGTTCCATTTTCCGGGTATCAGACGTTCCTTCATTCTTTGCCTGTATGATCATATCTTTCGGCATCTTCATCGGTCTGCCCGTATTTTTTGCATGGAGATAACTCATCACCTCATGCCAGACCGGTGCAGCACCGGTCACGCCCGACACATTCCACATGGGCTCGCCATTAAAATTGCCGACCCAAACGCCGACCGTGTATCTTTCCGAGTATCCGATGCACCAATTGTCCCGCATATCTTTGGATGTTCCGGTCTTCACTGCAGTCCAGAATTTTGTAGCCAGTGAATTCTCAAGGCTGAATGTCAGACTCCGCGCTTCCCTGTCGGACAGGATATCAGAGACAAGATAAGCAGCCTCCTCAGAATAGACTCTCCGCTTTTTAGCGGACATCTTTACGGGCGCTATCTTCAATTCTGACCACAAGCCGCGATTGGCGAGTGTCCTGTACGCATTCACCAGTTCATACAGGGTGATATCGGCTGTGCCGAGAGCGATCGAAAATCCGTAATGCTCTTCAGATTCGAGCTGACTGAATCCAACTTCCCTCAGCTTGTTCACAAAGGCTCCGACTCCCACAAGAGTGAGGGTCTTGACCGCAGGCACGTTTAATGATGAAGCAAGGGCATCACGTGCCTGCACAGGACCCTTAAAGTCATTGTCATAGTTCTCGGGTCTGTACACGCCGAAGACTGTAGGAACATCAAGGGGGCTGTCAACAAGCACAGACGATGGGTTTAGCAGACGGCGGTCAAAGGCAAGCCCATACAGGAAAGGCTTGAGCGTTGACCCTGCCTGCCTCCGGGCAGTGATGCCGTCCACATGGCGCGCACTCGAAAGCTCCCCGCTGTTGGCAACATAGGCAAGGATATCTCCTGTTCCGTTATCAACAACGAGCACTGCCCCGTCATGGACATTCTGCTTTCCGACTGCTGCAAGATGATAGGTGAGCGTATCAGATGCAAAACGCTGAAGTGCTCCATCAAGCGTAGATGCTGCTGATGTCATGTTCTTCTTCAGGAGTTTCTGCGCCACCTGCGGGGCAAGACCTGTTCTCTGCTTCACACCATACGGGCCGACAAGAGTCTTCGCTGCGAGGGACTTCAACCCATCACACGAAGCCTTCTGGTCCATGGACACAGAAAGAAGGCAGGCACGTTTAGCCACAGCATCCGGGGATGCATTGGGCCCTCTGATCAATGATGCAAGTATCACTGCCTCCTGTTCATCAAGACCGCTCGCATCCTTTTCAAAAAGCCCTCTTGATGCAGAGGTGATGCCCTGGAGTTCTCCCCTGAAGGTGACAAGATTAAGATAGGCATCAAGTATCTCGTCCTTTTTCCACGTAACTTCAAGCTCGCGTGCAGCCTGCATCTGGTCCCATTTCTGGCCCATGCTCCGCTTCTTTGCCTTTGGCCTGAGTTCCTTATCGAGCATTGCAGCGACCTGCATGCTGATCGTGCTTGCGCCGCGCTTCTCGCTGGAGAAGACGTTCTTTATTGCTGCGGCACCGGCAGCCTTCCAGTCAACACCACTGTGTTCATAGAAGCGCTTGTCCTCAGTATGGAGCACTGCCCTGATCAATGCAGGAGAGATCTCTTTCAGGGATGTCCATTCGAGCCTTCTGCCCTTTGCATCGACCCTGAGCTCGTGGATCACCTTGCCGTGCCTGTCCAGCAAAACAGCGTCCGACTTCTTATAGGATTTTTTTACGTCCTCAAATGTGGGCATGGCATAGGCAAAACTCCCTGCCATAAGAATAACTATGAGGACTGCAATGAGCTTCTTCATAAGGAGGGATTGAGACGGTGAAAATGCACTGCCTGCGACACCGAAGTCGCCCTTGTATAACAAAAGACCGTGCGTGTCAGCACTGCGTTCCAAAAAAATTTCATCTACAGTTCTCACAGTAAAATAATGTCGCATTGCAGGGCTTTTCATCCGTTTCATCCCTCCAACAAATACATCTTCTTTGTTACCCCTATTCCCCTACCTCTATCTTCTTATTCGGCAGTTCGCCGAACATCTCGGGCGTGTACAGCGCTTCAGTGCGTGTCGTTGGCAGGGAGAATGTCCCGCTGTTATTCAGCCTTATTGTGTATTCAACGGTCCATGACCCTTTCGGCACAAACTCGTAATATGCCCTG
This sequence comes from uncultured Nitrospiraceae bacterium, assembly GCA_964461065.1. Classification (GTDB taxonomy): domain Bacteria; phylum Nitrospirota; class Thermodesulfovibrionia; order Thermodesulfovibrionales; family UBA6898; genus UBA6898. The sequence continues at coordinate 6,587 of CAYWRK010000008.1, read as the reverse complement.
AATGCCTCGAATGAACGTTCTTCAAAGGCAGGCCAGACCCAGCCCTCACGCTTCTCGCCGGATGTCATGATCTGCGAATCCCTTCCGAGCCCTGTGCCGAGGATATTCGATCCCGACGGTATGGGGTCCTGGACCACAACCCAGGTCATATCTGCCTGTCCCTCGATCTCAAGCCGCACCCTCACCACATCACCCTTTGACCATTTTCCTTTATTCTTCTGCTCAACCGGTACAAGCGTTTTCTTGATCTTGTAACCGCTTGAAAGCGGCTCTTTGAGCGGGATCGCAGCAAGGCTCTGGAGCATGACCCAGGGCTTTCCCCTGCCCTCATGGTGCACACTCAGCAGTTCCTTGCCCTTCGGCCAACTGAATCTGAGGCTCAGACCTTCATCAGTTCCGGTCCAGTCCATCTTCCTCGTGATCTGATCCAGAGTAGCTGACGTTGTTCCCGTAAGCGGCACTGCCTCGAACTTCTTTGAGAATTTTTCCATGGCAAGCACACCCCAGGCATTCGCAGTTGTTAAACCCCAGTGGCCTTTATGCTGCCTGCCTAAAGCGCCGCGCACCAGTCTCGGCATATCCTCTTTCCAGGCCTCCCTGTTCAAGAAGGCAAGAATGCTCCTTACAGAATTGACATCAGCTGAAACCATAAGCCACCAGAGGTTGTCCGTCTTCTCTGTCGAAAAACCCATGGTCGTGCCCTGAAAGTTCAGGCGTGCACGTATGATCTGCTCAGCCTCTTTCAGCCTCTTTTCACGGTCCGGGATATTCTTCATGCGCAGAAGCAGATTCGTCCAGTCCAATACAGCAGAGGTGGGCCAGAGATTCGGCTCAAGCATGATCGAACCTAACATCTTCGGTTCTGCCTTTCCGCTTCTGGACAGGGCCTCAAGCGCTGACAGTTTCCGTATCGAGAGGTCTGCGGTGGGCAGCGATGAGTACCTGATTACCCGGCCCTCGACAAAACCCTTAAGCCCCTCTTCCATTTTACCCCGCAGATCCTGCGGTATGGGCCATCCAGCCTCTTCGGATATGGCAAGCATATAGGCGGTAAGGCTGTCGCTTCCTCTGCTCATGATCGGGAAATATTTCACCAGGCCGTCACTGTCAAGATGAGCCGGAAGTTCTGCGATGACCTTCGTCCAGAGCTCTTCGTCCCTGAGCGCTACTGCCTTTGATGTCTTCTGCTCCATACAGGTATAAGGGTACTGCTTCATGAACCAGGTGACTCCGCCAAGACCATTGGCTATCTTCGGTTTAAGCGCAACCGTTACCCCGCCCTTGCCGGGTACTGAATCCTTTGGCCTCTCAACGTCCATATCAAGAAATGTTTCGACCTGTGCGAGCGTTGACTGGAATATCCTCACCGGGATCGCCTCAACAACCTTCTGCTTAACTTTCATGCTGTCTTCGGCAGTGCCGCCCTTTTCTTTTGCCGATACTTCATAGCTCAGGCCTAAAATGCCCGTCGGCACCTTGACCTCCCATGCCACATCCTTTGCCTCGCCAGCGCCAAGGGTCTCGACTAAAGGCTCAAGGACCTTGTCTTCATAGCCCTTCATCAGACCACTGACCTCAATATCCATCTTCCGGTCAGAGGCGTTCCGGACCGTGAACCCTGCCTTATAGAGATCCCCTTCCCTCACGACCTGCGGAATACCGGCAAGCAGCATGATATCCTGCGTAGTGCGTATGCCTGCCTGGCCTGTGCCGAAAAGTCCATTCCCGCTGTTTGCAACAGCAGCGATCCTGAATCCGGTGAGCGAGTCATTGAGCGGGATCTCTACAGAGGCCTCGCCCTTTTCATTGAGCTTCACCCTTCCCTTCCAGAGCAGGAGCGTGTCAAAGAGTTCTCTTGTTGCCTGCTTTCCGCCGCCGCCGCCCTGGGGCAGGGCCTTAAGGCCATAATGCCTCTTGCCGACAACCTGCATCTGAGCTGTAGCTGTATGTATCTCATAACCCCGTCTGCCCATCATAGCGTCGAGCAGTTTCCAGCTCTGATTCGGCATCAGTTCCAGAAGGCCTTCATCAACAGCAGCGATTGCCACCTCGCTGTTCCTGGGAAGCGCCTTCCCATCTGCCCTCTTCACCCTGATCTGGACCCTCGCTTTTTCCCTGACCTTATAGACCTCCCTGTCCGGGACGACCGCTACGTTCAGCTCATGTGCCTTCCAGCCCACGTTGATCTCAGCTATTCCGAGTTTGAATGCCGGCTTGCCGAGATCAACCATTGCCGTTGGCTGAACATCAGAAACTCTGCCCCTCACGATCAGTGCAGAGACATAAACATTCGGCGCATAGTTGTCCCTGATCGGAATTTCGATAGTAGGATAAGCACCGGAAAGATTCTTCACATACGTCTCGATAATGCCTTCGCGCTCGACAGAGACCAGTGCGGTCGCATCCCTGAACGGCATACGCACCTGGAACTTTGCCGTATCACCCGGTTCATACCGTTTCTTCTCAGGCAGCAGGTCGATCCTGTCGTGGTCAGAAACATCGAACCACCATTGTCCCTTTCCTGCGATCCAGACCTCCCTGTGAGAGACCGCTGCATTGCCAGCATCATCTGCGGTCTTTGCCTGGAGAACGACATTGCCTGTGACCGGTGACTGCACCTCGCAGATCAAAAGCCCTTTTGCATCTGTCTTGCCTTCGCAGATCTGCTTGATCTTCTTTGTCTCGGAAACATGCTCATACGAATAGAACCCTCCCACGAGCCTTTTCCTGTGGGAGAAGAACTTCTTCTGAAACAGATCGACCTTCACATCGCGCTCAGCAGCTGGCTTGCCTGTAATGTCCAGGACAACAACATGGAACTTGAAGGCCTCCTTTGATGCTGCCCATGAATCAGGCTTGATGCCGATATTCACCTTCGACGGCCAGAGCGGTATCTTCTGTGAAACAGTCTGCACCTCGCCGTTGGGATCTCTGAATTCAAGCTCTGTCTGTATGTCGTGGGGCTGTACCACTGTCGGCAGGTCTGGAATGGTTGTCCTCAAGCTCCCGGTCTTCTCCAGAACAAGCTCTCTCGTCTGTGTCTTCGGCTTACTGCGCAGCGCCTCGTCCTCCGCATCGTATCGTCCCCTTCTCAGGATCTCCTCTTTCACCTCTCCATTTGCAAAGGTAAAATCCTCATAATCAGGATAGCTCAGATGTTTGCGCTGCACCTGGCTCCGCAGTTTTACAGACATGGCTCCGGCTCCGCCGCCTGAAAGATAGGAGACAAAAAGATCAAATGAGGCCTGCTTAGCCCTGATAAGCGGTTCTTTGGGAGGCTGTATGATCGCCTTCATCAATGGCACCCTGAATTCTTCAACCCTGAAGGTGCCTGATACCCAGCCGTCAGGAGAGTAATAGGCTTCGTCCCCGTTTACGTATCCGCCAAGAGCAGTCCTCTCCTGCTTCTTTTCAGAGAGCTTCTTCAGGAGATAAACCTCATACATGCCGAGCTTGGCATCTTTCGGGATCTCCCACTCGGTTTCAGCAATGCCCTGGTTGTCCCACGTGAGCGGAAATTCATATCGCTGTGAACTTCCATCATGCTGTATCAGCACTGCCTTAGGGAGTTCGTCAACCTGGGAAAATCCTGACATGACATGCTTGCGGATGATGTGCTTCATATAAACAGTCTCGCCGGCCCTGAGCAGGCTGCGATCGAATACGGTATGTGCCCTTATCGGGCCCCGGTAATCAGCGCCCGGAAGGTTGAATCGCCAGTGCTCAATACCCTCATCCCAGTTTGAGTGAACAAAGGTCATATCGGTTTTGGTCTTTGCAAAGACGAAAAGCCCGCTGTCTATTCCCTGCAGAGCTGATGCAGCCTCGCTGTGATTGATATTCCTGAGACACTGCGGCAGGTCGCTTTCTGTGGGAAGCTGTTTCTTTACAGCCGCAATACCATTCAGATCAGTCTTGCCCTTCCATATCTCCTTGCCATTACAGTCCCTTATCGAAATATCCGCATCCTTGACTGGCACTGCATTGTCCAGCGTTGTGACCCATATCAGCGAAGATTCCCTGCCCCATTTAAAATGAGCGGACAGGTTCGTCACCAGAGCAGCAGTGGGAACATACAGCGGAGCTTGATGGCCAAGGAGCGACGCGCCGAGGATCTGGCTCTCCATCTCAACAACATAGAAGCCAGGGTCCTTGAGAGGGATACCTACAACTTCAAAGGCCTTTGCGCCTTCAGGCTTAGGCAGAGAAAATTCTTTGGCCCCAGCCTCTGCCTTCAGGATCGAGACTTCCCTGCGGCCTGCAGCAACTTTTCTGAGCCAGTCGATGATCTTCTCTTCCTTCATCATACTGACCTTCTGCACTCTGCCTTTTACGCCTTTGCTCGTATCTGCCGTCTTCTCTTCTGCTGCCGGGCTCTCCTCCTCCCTCTCAACAGTCTTCATGCGCGTCATGACCTCTTTTTCGAGATTTCTGAGCGTGACAGGAAGGGTTGCATCTCCTTTCTGCTCGATAATGCCAAACCGCGCAGAGAACTTTGCCAGCGGCGGAAACGCATCGGTCTTCACTGCAAGGGGAAAGCGATCTTTATTCTCAAGGCTTCTGCCAGCATCGTCCTTCAGGCCCTTTGGCAGTTCGATCGAAAAGGAGCTGTTCTCAGGGAAGGGTCCCTTGAATGTGACGCCATACACTGTATTTTCATCTGCACTATCAACCGCCGGGCTCTCTGACCCCTCATCGCCCTCCTCATCCGCGTATCCGTGAGCAGTGCTTTTTTCAGGCTTATATGACTTGCCCTGCGCTTTCAGCACGATCCTCTTGGCGCTCTCCCAGGAAACAGGGGCCGAGAAGTTGAGCTGCATCGGCAGAATCGGCATACAGTTGGCCTTTGCATTCTCTCTCTTGCATCTGAAGGTGGCCTTAAAAGGTTCCCGCGTCCTATATGTCAAGATCTGATCAGCCGTTGTCTTCACGCCGCTGCTTGAGGTGACTCCCTTGCCCCAGATCAGCTTTACAACAGCATGGTTCGGGAAGTTCTGGCCGCACTGGATCAACAGATGAGGCACGTTCTTGAGACGGTATTGCTCTCTTGAAAGTCTCCCCTTTTCCTCTCCCTTGATAACCCTCACCATGACCTTCTCCTGTATTCCTTCAATGGAACAGAAGACGTTCGCAATGATGGAATCCTCGTTCGCCTCTGCATCAAGTTTCAGGATAAATATCTGGTCTTCGCTGATGTTTTCAGTACCTTCAACGGGAATAGCTTCCTTGATCGCAGGACCTCCGGTGGAGAAGGAAAATTTCTGCTGGCCTGATATGGCCATATTCGTAAGGCTCTTGAGGTCTGATTTAAGGGAGAACTCACAGACAACACCTGCCGGCAGTTCCTTGTCGAAATCATAGACCCAGTTCTTTCCGTCTGCCCAGCGGCCCCTTCCTTTTTCAGCACATTGAATATCAAACGGTTCCGCAAGTCGCAGATCTCCGAAAGGCACCATCTGATCAGAAAAACGTGCCAAGACCTGCCTGACATTCTTCACTTCTCCAAGCGGAGAAAACATCTCTACTTTTGCTGTCAATGCAGGTGCAGGAGACTGAGTTTCAGGCTGTTTAACTTCTTCGGCATACGCTAAGCACAGAGGCGCTGACAAGAACAGGAATAACAGAAAAAAGATCAGATGAAGTTTACTCTTCATGATTTCCTCCGAAAGATATTCAGATTGCAAAAAGCTTCATTCCGCTCCCTGTTCCGATCGTCCGACGAAAAGACTTTGCCATAAAGTCCTTGGCCTTTTTTGCAGCAACAGGACTGGAGCATCCCTGAGCGAGAAAAGCAGTGATCGCAGCAGAGAAGGTGCAACCGGTTCCATGATATTCTCCCGGCCATTTCTTCGCTTTCAGGTAATGGAATGAGCCGTCATACATAACATCCATGGCAAAACCTTCAAGGTGGCCGCCCGTTATGATGACCATATCAGGGCCAGCAGCCTTCAGCATGACTGCGGCTTTTTTCATGTCATCCCGGGAACCGATATTCAGCCCGCTCAGCACAGAGGCCTCATGAATATTCGGCGTAATTACCTGGCAAAAGGGCAATATCTTTTCCTTGAACAATTTCGGCACATTTCTCTGGGCAAGTTTCTTTCCGGAAGATGAGATCATGACCGGGTCAAGCACCACATTTTGCAAAGAATAGTACCGGATAATGTGCGCAACAACCCTGACATTATCCTCAGTCAGAAGCATGCCGATCTTCATTGCATCAGGAACAAGGTCAGACAGGAGTACCTGCAGCTGTTTCTTCAGAAATTGCCCGCTGACCGGCTCAACGCTTTCAACACCCCGGGTATTCTGGGCAGTAAGTGCAGCCACCGCAGACATACCGTACACACCAAGTGCCTGAAATGCCTTCAGGTCTGCCTGAAGACCAGCGCCTCCGGAAGGGTCAAACCCGGCGATTGTAAGGGCTTTTTTCATAAAATGGATTATATACCGTCATAGTCATATTCTCAAGGACGACAGCCGAATCAGCTGGTCCAGAGCAGATTATTAACTCTTTTGTATGCAAAAAGCCAATTTGGCACGTGGTAGGGACATACTTTCCAGCCTTAATGAGTTTTAAAGAGGCA
>CAYWRK010000007.1:0-131580 GCA_964461065.1 uncultured Nitrospiraceae bacterium | reverse complement strand
TGGAATGGGCAGGCATGATGAAGCTTACGCTTTTTATGGCGCTTGGCGCGGTACTCTTTTTCCCCTGGGGCATTGATGCAGCGGGCAGTGCTGGTGCTTCAGGCATGGCATTTATCTTTCTGTTGCTGAAGCTCGCTGCGTCCGGGGTTGTGCTCGTTCTGATAGAGACCGGCCTGGCAAAGATGCGACTGTTTCGCTTGACCGAATTTCTTGGATCAGCATTTTTAATGGCAACTCTGGGTATGTTGTCATTCTTTATTCTGGAGTGAGATGAATCTTCATATTGCAGCACAGATAAACAGTTTTCTTGCGGCCCTGGTTCTTCTTACGGCATTCGGCATGCTGGTGCAGAAGAGGGTGTACGGCCTGATTCATCTTTTTGCCTGGCAGGGCTTTTTTCTTTCGCTGAATACTGCTATTGTCGGTTTTGTTGCAGACAAACATCATCTCTACATATCGTCACTACTGACGCTCTCTCTGAAGGTTTTCTTGCTCCCCTACATACTTCACGTGCTTATCCATCGCCTCAAGATTCGCAAAGAGGTCGAAACCATCGTGAATATCCCGATGACCATGATGATCGGCATTGCGCTGGTGATATTTTCCTATCATCTGACTGCGCCGGTCAGGGAGCTTTCCAACCTTGTAACGCGTTCAACTATTGCGGTTGCTCTTGCGACCGTAATGTTAGGTCTCCTGATGATGATCACCCGAAAACATGCGGTCACCCAGATCATAGGGTTTCTTGCACTGGAGAATGGGCTTTTCTTCGCTGCAACAAGCGCGACGTACGGTATGCCCCTTGTGGTTGAGCTCGGCGTTGCGCTCGATGTCCTGATCGCGGCATTCATCTTCGGCATCTTCTTCTTTCATATTAACAAGACCTTTGACAGTCTCGATGTGGAGCAGATGGCACGGCTGAAGGAGGGGGATTAGTGGCCATGAATAGCAGTATGATGCTTATGGTCCTGCTTGGTGTTCCTCTTTGTGCAGCTGCAGTATTGGCCTTTGTGGGGGACAGGAAATTTGCGCCTGAGATCAACATCCTCGGTTCAGCTGCAACGCTTGCAGCTGGTCTTGGTCTAGCGCTTGAGGTATATCTGCAGGGCCCCATGCTTGCAGGCGGCAAATTCTTTTTTGTCGATGCTTTCAATATTTATCTCTCAGTGCTCACCTCTTTTGTCTCGATGACTACTGCGATGTTTAGCAGAGGATACATGCGGCGGGAGAGGGAGCATGGCCGTGTAGGCCACGTTGGCATGCGGTTTTACCATGCCATGTTTCAGCTTTTCATATTCGCCATGCTTCTCTGCCTTCTAACAAACAATGTCGGTGTGCTCTGGATAGCCATGGAATTAGCCACCCTTTCAACGGTTCTGCTTGTCTCGCTGTACCGCACGCCCACAGCCATCGAAGCTGCGTGGAAATACTTTATTCTCTGCGGTGTCGGCATAGCGCAGGCCCTGTTTGGGACTGTGCTGTTGTACTTTGCAGCAGAGAAGGTGTTGGGAGAAGGAGGCGAAGCCCTTCTCTGGACAAACCTGAGCAGGGTGAGCGGAAGTCTTGAACCGACCGTGCTTTCCCTTGCCTTTGTTTTTCTGATGGTGGGGTATGGAACCAAGGTCGGTCTTGTGCCGCTCCATAACTGGCTGCCGGATGCGCACAGCGAAGGACCTACTCCCATATCTGCAGTGCTCTCAGGACTCCTGCTCAATATTGCCTTGTATGCGCTGGTGAGGTGCAAGGTGCTGGTTGACGGATCAACCCATACGCACCAGGCAGGCAATATCATGATGGGCTTTGGTCTTCTTTCTATTCTGGTTGCGGCATTTTCGCTGCTGAGGCAGAAGGATATAAAACGCATGTTCTCCTATTCATCTATTGAACATATGGGTATAGCGACCTTTGCGTTCGGACTTGGCGGCCCAATCGCTACCTTTGGCGCACTCCTGCATATGCTCGTTCACAGTCTTGCAAAGTCAGCCATCTTTTTCACGGTCGGTCATGCCTCGCAGATGCACCGAACCCAGGAGATGGATCGGATCAGGGGTCTTTTTAAGGGCAATCCCCTTGTTGGCTGGGGCCTTATGATCGGTGTAATGGCAATTGTGGGCATGCCGCCTTTCGGAATCTTTGCGAGCGAATTTCTGATACTGACCGCAACCATGAAGGACGCTCCCTATTTGACACCCTTCCTTCTTCTTGGTCTTGCTGTTACCTTTGCAGCGCTTTTCAGAAAAGTTCAGCCCATGGTTGCAGGAGATGTTCCGTCCTATCAAAAGCCGGTCAAGGCAGCGCATCTGCCGGTGCTGCTCCATCTTGCGCTGGTATTGATCATCGGCATTTACATGCCTGACTTTTTGAATACATGGTTTCATACGGCAGTGGAGCTGTTGAAATAATCATGCTGAAAGAAGCGATAATTTCTGCATTCGGTTCAGAAGCAGGATTCGAAGAGGGTCAGCATCCTGCCTCTGTTGCTTCCTGTGTTGTTCAACGGGACAGATTTGCAGAGGCAGCAAAGGTCATGAAGAAGGCCTACGCGCTTCTGGCAGCAGAGTGGGCTGCTGATGAGACTGTCTTTGGCAGGGGTTTCGGCATATATGCCTGTTATCGATGGGGGGCTGAATACCTGATCGTCAAGACAGCACTGCCGGCAGATGATCCCTGGTTTCCGAGCCTCGTAAAAAGCTTTTTGCCTGCGTTCCGTTTTGAGCGGCAGATACAGAGCCTCATGGGCATAATGCCGAGAGGGAACCCTGATATACGGCCATGGATCAAGTTCGAGGATTGGCCTGCAGATGCCTGGCCGTTGAGGAAACCCTTTGATGCATCAAAACCCTTGGCCAGAGTGCCAGGAGAATACGCATGGGTCAGGGCAGAGGGAGAAGGTGTGTATGAAATACCGGTCGGGCCGGTTCATGCAGGCATCATAGAGCCGGGCCATTTCCGTTTCCAGGCACTTGGGGAAGATGTGATCAATCTTGAAGCACGCCTCGGTTATGTGCACAAAGGCATTGAGAAGAAGTTCGAGTCGCTTTCCTGGAAAGACGGCGTTGAGCTTGCAGGAAGGATTTCAGGCGACACAACGGTTGCACACAGTATTGCATATTGCATGGCGTTGGAATCCATGACCGGATGCAGGGTGCCGGACCGTGCATATTGGCTCAGGGCCTTATTTCTTGAACGGGAAAGGATTGCAAATCACCTTGGCGACATTGGCGCCATCTGCAATGATGCAGCTTTTGCGTTCATGCTTTTTCAGCTTGCACGGCTTCGGGAAATGATGGTAAGCACCAATAACAAACTTTTCGGCCATAGGTTCATCATGGACCGGGTAATTCCGGGCGGTGTGAGCGTGGATATCGATGCAGATGGCAAGAAAGCGATATTGGCTGAAATGGATATGCTCTCAAAAGATTTTGAACGGCTTGTTGTTATTTACGATGAGCATTCATCTCTCGAAGACAGGGTGCGGGATACGGGGGTGCTCACCCCGGAGAGAGCACGGGAGCTTTGTGTTGTCGGAATCGTTGCGAGGGCGAGCGGTATGAACCTTGATTGCCGAATCTTCAATCCATTCCCTCCCTTTGACAAACATCACTACCTTGAGCTTGATGTGCCAGTGCTGATCTCGGGCGATGTGCATGCACGGGCCTGGGTGAGGATACAGGAGGTCAGGGAGTCGATCAGGATCATCCGAAAGTTGCTTGAGGATATGCCTGAAGGAGAAATTGCAGCGCCGGTTGCATTGCCGAGGCCTGACATATCGGGCTTTGCTGCTGTCGAGGGCTGGCGCGGTGAGATCATCTACTGGCTTCAGTCAGGTCCTCACAGCGAACTGAACCGCTGCATGGTAAGAGACCCGTCCAGCGTCAACTGGCTCGCTCTTGAGCTATCTGTGCTAGGCAATATCGTGCCAGATTTTCCGCTCTGCAATAAGAGTTTCAATCAGTCCTATTCGGGGCACGACTTATGATAGACGGGTTTGTAAAAAGTCCGTATGCTGCGTTGCGCTTCAAAACTCGTCACTGCGACGTGCATACAAGCACGCCTCATTCCTCATTTCTTGCGCGCCTTGCCTCCGGAGCTTTTTACAAACCCGTTGCATGGTCCTGGCTTTTGCATCTTGAAAAATCATCCAAGTTTTTACGTTGTCATTCCCGCAAGCGAAGCGCGTCGGGAATCCTTCTGGAAACAGAGAAAGATTCCGGACAAGCCGGACTGACATACGAAGGGATAATCTTGCCGGATTCTTGGAATATGAGGTTATTGTGATACGGATACTTCGTCAGATATTCCGGACCGGCATTGTGACCGAACCGCTGCAGCCTGACCTTGAGGCTGAGCTGTGGGAAGTAGGTACAAAGCTCGAAGAGGTCATCAGGAAGAAATTCAGGAGAAGCCTCACGATCAGGCAGGTGGATGCAGGCTCGTGTAATGGGTGCGAACTGGAGATCCATGCTATGAACAACCCGATCTACAATTGTGAGCGCTTTGGCATGCACTTCACTGCATCACCCCGTTTCGCCGACCTTCTCCTGGTCACCGGCCCGGTAACGCATAATATGGAGATAGCCCTTCGCAGGACCTATGATGCAACACCATCACCGAAGCTGGTCGTGGCAGTGGGAGACTGCGGCTGTAACGAGGGCATTTTCGGTCAGAGCTATGCTTCCTTAGGAGGCGTCGACAAGGTCATACCTGTGGATGCCTATATCCTGGGCTGCCCGCCAACGCCAACAGCGTTGTTGAATGGCATATTGAAGGCCATCGGCTGAGGATGACTGAAAAAAGGATAGCGGCATGATAAGATCATTCATTGTTACAGTCCTCTGCATGGGCAGTGTTTTATCCGGATGCAGTGCTGCGCGCCCGTCGAATCTCGGCGTTCGAGACGGGAGGTTAGCACCTTGTCCGGACAGCTCGAACTGTGTCTCGAGCCAGAGCACTGATAATGTACATGCTGTTGCGCCGCTGAGCTATACGGGGACCGCGGCAGATGCCTTCACGGCCCTCAGGAATATCATTGCCGGCATGAAGAGGGCTGTGATAGTTGAAGGAACTGCTACCTATCTCCATGTCGAGGTTACAAGCGCTCTTTTCCGCTTTGTCGATGACGTTGAATTTTATCTTGTTGACACTGAAAAGAAGATCCATATCAGGTCAGCATCACGGATTGGGTATTCGGATCTGGGGGTGAATCGGAAGCGCATTGAGCAGATCCGCTTGTTATGGCTGGAAACCCGTCCCGCACCATGAGCATGATTATTGATCTTGCCGAGCAGGGTTTTCTGCCCGACCGCGCGATTCGAATTGGCATCAGCCTGCTGAACCGTCAGCGCCTTCGTGACGAGCACCGGAGTTCTTTCAGCTCGCTCTTGGGAAGCACCGCAAATACAGCTGCTGTTACTATCCATCGGGTGCGGTGGGCCTGGACGATGCAGAGGATCGGATGCTTACGCTCACCTGCGAGCGAGCTCAGCTCTTCGACGGTATGGACGTCCTGGAGCGGACCTATGGGAAGAAGGATGCCGCCGTTTGGTTCCAGCGATGGAGGATTTTTTTCATGGCCTGCGCCGAGCTCTGGGGGTTCCGGAATGGGCAGAAATGGTGGGTGGCGCACTACCTTTTCAAGAAACGCTGACGGATCTTACTAACGTTCATGATGAATGTTATGTGATCATTTCCTGCCGAAATGCTTTTTCCAAATTGCATCGGCCTTCTTTATGTGACCGGGAATGTCCCTGCTCCATTTTTCGTATGCTTCCCTGCTGCAGTTCAGATAAAGTTTCCCGTCAATGATCTTCCATGAGATGCAGCCGTAATGATCACTTATCTCTTCGATAATAGTACTTTGCCGCCGCAAGTGCTACGATGATGGCCGCGATGCCCACCAGCGTCAGAGCCGGCAGCTCCTTCACGTCGAGAATGATGACCTTGCGCGCGATGGCGATCATGGCCACGGTCATAACGACCTCGATATGCACCACATTCTCCTTCAGATAGGCCTTGATCGTCTCGAGCAGTTCCACGCCGATCAGCACCAGCAGGAACAGCCCGAAGATCTCCAGCAGCTCGTTTATATCGAGCAGGAAGACCGGCGGGGTGATGATGTCCTGGACGATGATCCACCCCAGCTCAATGGTCGCCAGTAGCACCACGATCGCCATCATTACGACCAGCGTGAACGTTACCGCTCTTTCGAACTTCTTAAGTATATCAAGCATATTAGCTCCTCTCTGGATAGTCTGTATATCCCCTGGGGCCGGGTGTGTAGAACGTGGCCATGTCCGGAGCGTTCACAACTGCATTGGTCCTCCATCGATCCACCAGGTCGGGATTGGCAAGAAAAGGCCTTCCCACGACGATGAGGTCGCATTTGCCTGCTGCCAGATCGCTTTCGGCGCGCTTGGCATCATAACCGCCGGAGAGAAGCAGAGAGCCTTTGAATAGCTTCCGGAAGGTTGTCTTCATTGAGTCAGGCACCGTCGGTGCCCCCATTGCCGAGTGATCTACGAGGTGGATATACAGCAGTCCGCGGGTGTTCAGCTGTTCTGCCAGGTACGTATAATCCGCCTCTATCGCTTTGTACAGCGGCATCTCATTGAACACACCGAATGGCGAAAGACGAATGCCCACCTTTTCCCTGCCGATAGCAGAAATCGCGGCTTCCACCACTTCGAGCACAAACCGCGCACGGTTTTCGATAGGACCGCCATACGAATCAGCGCGCAGATTCGTATTCGGTCGTATGAACTGTTCCAGCAGATACCCATTGGCGCTGTGCAGCTCGATGCCATCAAAACCGGCTGCCACGGCATTCTTCGCTGCCTGTGCAAACTCCGCGATCGAACTGTTGATATCCGCTTCGGTCATCGCCTGCGGCGCTGGATGCGGCTTCATGCCTTCGGCGTCAGTGTGCATCTCTCCGCCGGCTGCCACGGCTGAAGGCGCCAGCATGCGCGCTCCTGCGGGCAGGTTCAGAGGATGGGCAATTCGCCCGCAATGCATGAGCTGAACGAACATCTTCGCGCCCCTGGCGTGTACTGCGTCAGTAATGCGCTTCCACCCCTCGACCTGGGCTGGTGAGAATATTCCGGGTATGCGGGGGTACCCCAATCCGTTAGGCGAGGGAGAGGTGCCTTCAGTAATGATGAGGCCAGCCTTGGCCCGCTGCGCGTAATATTCCGCCATAAGAGAATTGGGGATATTGTCAACAGCGCGGTTGCGCGTCATAGGTGCCATGACAAGATGATTCTGTAATGATAATTGACCGAGCCTGGCTTGCGTGTAGAGCTTTGACATTTTATGAGTCCTCCCCAGAGTAGATTGAATATCTTGGTCAATGACCTGGTTGCATAAAATATAAATAGGGCTTTAATGGACCTATTTCCCGCTGATCTTTTCTTTATACTTTATCCCATCTTTCCACGCATTTCCCACCTGCTCGCCTACAGCCCAGAATCGATTGTCTGGCATGGTCAGGAGGAATGGCCGGATCTTCTTCACGTCCGGTTTGCCGTTCTCGAGATACTTCTCCTCACTGTAAATGTTGACGATCTCTCCGATGAAGAGCGTGTTCGTGGGAAGGTCGACGGTCTGGGAGAGTCTGCATTCAATGTTAAGGGGACAGACCGTGATCAACGGAGCAGATTTCAGCTCCCCGTAGAAAACCTCGAAGAGGTTGGACTTGTCTACCTTGCTGCCCGAGACTATGCCGCAGTAGTCTGTTACGGAAACCATGTCTACCGTAGGTATGTTGACGCTAAACTCACCGGTCTCACGGATTGCAGCATTTGAGGCGTGTCCCCTGTTGACACAGATGCCGAGCATGGCAGGCTGGAAGTTCACACGGGTGAGCCAGTCTAGGGCCATAAAGTTGGGTTTGCCGTCCAGATGCGTGCCGAGCAGTGTCTGGGTCCAGGGCAGGCAAAAGAGGTTCTTCTCGATCGTGATCTTGCTCATGCAGTTCCTCCTTGATGAGAACGTTTTAAGATATCATCGAACGCAGTCAGGATATGTCAGGACGGTGAAAACGGACATCCAATATTCTTGCGGCACCATAGAGCAGCGGCAGGGCGACAGCCCAGGCGATACCTATCCAGAGTAGTCCTCCGGGATCGGGCAACCGCGTCATCGCACCAAGCCTGGCGCCGCTGTAGTATGCCATAGGTCCTCCTACAGCCCCGAAGACAGCGGCGAGCGCATACCGCTGGCGAAGCCAGCCCATGGAGACATTCATTGTTGTTGCAAGATTGACCCAGAGCATGACCATCCACAACGAACTGAAAGGCGGAGGAACAAGATAGGGGATTGGTGAGAACGCCCCTGCTCTGATCAGGATTGAATCGAAGACAAATCCCACCACAGCGGCAGCAAGTGCAAGCAAAAGCTCAGGCCGCCAGTCAGACGAAAGAGCGAGGTGAAGGACGAGCCCGAGAGGGACCGCGACAACGCCGAGCCATGGCATGCCGTGTGACGCACCGAGAACCGCTGCAAACCATGCAGTCTGGAACGCTATGGCATTAATGATCTTTTGCAAAAAATACCTCTCTTCAGCATGATTTATCATTCTACCTGAAGCTTTGGTCTTGAACGACACGGTTTTTCAGTCCATCGGATACTTCTGAAAGAAGCGCCAAATGATCTGAGCTGCGTCAAAGTCTTTGAGCGGATCACCATCGGGAAGGTCTCTCATAAAAGATCCCCCGGGCCACTGGTGCCCCCAGTTGAAAATCCGGTAAACCCTTACTTCATTCCGATTGTCGGCATCCGTCCATGACTCTTCTGACACCTTGCCGCCGTAAGACATCGTCCGAACCGGTCCTTGGACAGTCTTGTTCGCCGTTATCCAGAATCCTGCCGCATCAGAGACCGAATGATAATGCCTTTTGTCTGTCGGCACGCCTGCTTTTGCCCCTTCATAGGGGATAGCCTTATCCGCATCACCGTGCATTATCAAAAACGGGACTGCACGCTCGGGATAAGGCATCTGCCAGGCTGGCTGATCCTGTGAGACGCTGCTGTTGATGGCGCCGGAAACCGACGCAGCGGCCGCGAGCAGGGATGACCGCTCACCTGCAAAGCGGTAGGTTAACATGCCCCCATTTGAGTACCCCATCATGTAGATCCGACGTTTATCGATTGCGTACTGGCTGCAGATGCCTTCGATCGCTGACTCGATGAAAGCGACATCGTTCCAATCCTTCTCAGCTGCTTTACCGCAGCAATGCCCGGCGTTCCAGTGCTGAAAAAATCCCAGAATGCCGTTGCCCTCCGGGTAGATGACGATGAATCCCTCACGGTCAGCAAGCTGACTCCACCCGGACCATTTCTCTATTTCCCTCGCTGTGCTGAATGCTCCGTGCAGGACTACTACGAGGGGGAGTGGACGGGAAGCAGTGTAGCCTTCCGGAATATGCAACAATAAGTGGCGGTCATTATTGCCGGTGCGCAGATTAAGATCATCACGGAATGTCCCGGATTCCAGCCTGGTTGTATTGGTTTTGAGACCTGAACAACTAACAAGCAAGCAGAGGGAGAATATCCA
The DNA here is from genome assembly GCA_964461065.1 of uncultured Nitrospiraceae bacterium. Classification (GTDB taxonomy): domain Bacteria; phylum Nitrospirota; class Thermodesulfovibrionia; order Thermodesulfovibrionales; family UBA6898; genus UBA6898. The sequence continues at coordinate 122,027 of CAYWRK010000007.1, read as the reverse complement.
CGCGACTGTTGTTATGAATACTCTTGTGATCCAGTGCATCATTCCTCCATCCTTTGGGGCAGAAAAAGTGATCCAAGGTATTGAGCATCTTCCGGGCGTATTTCAGAAAGACTTTCAGATACACGCTCTTTCAACAGTATGCAGCAACTGCATATCCCAATAACTATCTACGCTCCGTGACAGGCGCTTGCACTTGGATCAGCACTTCATTGCGCCTGAGGAACCAGGGCATAAAGGGCGGATTATACCGTGCAAATACAGGCTCGCCAATGCTTTTTAATCCCTGCTTATTCATGAAAAGTTCCAGGAGCGCCTTCTTCTCTTCATAGCTTTTCCTGCTCCATGTCCCCGAGTAGGTTATAGCAGCCATGCGGCGTGCAGGAATCTCCTTCAGGAGCACCTTTGGATCAAGAGGCTGAGGGAGCGTTTCGATGGTATATGCAGAGGGCATGAGAAAAGCGATCCGCCATTGATTGCCAGTTCTCTCCTGATTGACCGGCGCTGTCATTGATATCTTCTCGGAGCCTGCATCCTGTGTCACCGGAGCAGTCATCGATATGGCCTGTTTTTTCCGGTTCTCCCCGGAGATATACTTAAAAAGGCGCCGGAAACCTTCATTCCCGACTTTGTCAAAGTCCCCATCCACCATGGTCTCGGCAACGATATTCGGCTCGTAATGCCTCAGTTCAAGGTTTCCATCCTTTGTGATCACAGAATATTTTGCCTCTTCGATTGCCATACCTTCTCCTATTATTGCCAAAAGCAATATTGTGAAGAATAAGATTAAACGGATAAAGAGAATACGCCGTTTTTTCATAAACTGTTCTTGCACTGGCCGATGTCTGGTCATGAAATATTCGGAAGGATCGAAGCCCTTCGGCATTCCGGCTTAGTGAGTATCATCTGTACGCTCCCGATATATCGTTCCTCGAACGCCCCCTCGCAGTAGCTGAGGTAGTACTCCCACATCCTGATGAAGGTCTCGGGATAGCCGAGCTTTCTTACAGCGTCAAGGTTTGCGAAGAACCGCTCGCGCCAGACATGGAGCGTCCTGGCGTAGTGCGCGGTCAGGTCCTCGAGATGAAAAAGCCTCAAGTCGGTCACCTTGACGAGCGATTCGGTGATGGCCGTGATGGACGGTATGAACCCGCCGGGGAAGATGTATCGCCGAATGAAATCGACCGATTTGATCTGCGCCTGGTAAGCCTGGTCAATGATGGTTATGGCCTGGAGCGCCATCATGCCGTCATCCTTTAGCCGGTCCGCGCAGACCTTGAGATAGGTGTCGAGAAAATGGTGCCCCACCGCCTCGATCATCTCGATGGAGACCAGCTTGTCGTATTTCCCCCTGAGGTCACGATAGTCTTCGAACAGGAGTTCCACCCGGTCTGCGACGCCTTCCCGCTCGAAGTGGTCCTGTGCCCAGTCGTGCTGCTGGCGCGAGATGGTCGTGGTCGTGACCCTGCAGCCATAGTGCTTTGCCGCGTGGACCGCGAAGCCTCCCCAGCCCGTGCCGATCTCGAGCACGTGGTCATCTGGCTTCAATGCAAGCTTCCTGCAGATGCGATCGTATTTCGTTGTTGCCGCCTCCTCGAGCGTTGGGTTGTCAGCCTCGAAGATGTTGCACGAATAGGTCATGGTCCGGTCGAGCCATAGGCAGTAGAAGTCGTTACCCAGGTCGTAGTGGGCCGAGATGTTTTTCCTGCTGCCAGCCTGGGTATTCTTCCGGAGCGCGTGCATCAGCCAGTGCAGGGGCTGGGCAAAGGCCGCAAGCCCGCCCTCGATGTCCGTGAGCACGCTGCGGTTCTGCACAATGATCCTGACGAGCATGACCAGATCGTCAGCTGACCAGAACCCGGCCATGTATGCCTCACCGGCGCCGATACTGCCCCCGAAGGCCATGTCAGTGTAGAACGCGGGGTCGTGGACCGAGATCGTCGCGGCAAGTCCGCCCGATCTGCCGAATGCATGGCGATCGCTGCCGTCGATGATCGTGATAGAACCCAGCTCGATCTTCCTGAGATGGGAGAAGATTGCCCGGCGCGCGATGCCAACAAGCATGCCCGCGATGCCGACTGGTACGATGCGCGAGCCGGGTGTGGATTGAGACGGAATGACTGAACCGTTCATAGAATATCACCTCGGTACAAGAAGATATCGATACTATGCATGGCCGTAAAATGGGACACGCTTCAACCAGAGCCGGAAAGCCTGCCAGTAAATGCCGATTATTACCTTCAGCGTCACCATAGGATACTTGAGCAGCATGCGGGCAAGCGATGCGCCGGTGATCTCATGCCGCTCAGCCGTCAATTCAGCCTCGAATATCCTGCCTTCTTTATCAAAGTCCTCCATGTGTACGCTCACCGTAGCTCCCGGCTCAATAAAGGTCCACTCGTAATCGAGGTCCATCGGCATGAACGGGGATACGGTAAAATCTTTCTTCAGCCTGAACCGTTTCTGTTCCTTTGAGCCGATATTATCGCGCTCATCCACGACATAGCAATGCACCTCGCCCCACGGCGTGTTGTGTACCTCCACTATGATCGTCTCGACGCGGCTTGAAGTATCAAAGCAATAATAGAAGGTCGCGGGATTGAAGTTGTGGCCGAGATACCGCAGGTGTGTCATCATCCGCACCGGCCCGGCTGGCCGTTTCCCGGTCTTTATTTGAACGAGGTTCCGTACTGCCTCGTCGATGGACAGCGACGGATCGCCGAAGTGGTCTCTTCGCCGAAGGTAAGCGAGATTAAATCCCTTCGTGGACCAGAGCAATTGATCGTTGAACACGGTGTCGAGCTCAGCGAGGTCCAGGTACAGGAAGAAGACCGAGTGACAGAAACTGTTCTCCTTTGGCCGATAACGGGCATGGCGGATTTTGCCTTCATAAATGCAGCTATTTATGCTCATAGCGTTTTCTCGAAATACCTGCACGCCGCTAAAGCGCTCTTAACTCCATCCTCATGGAACCCGTAGCCCCAATAGGCGCCGCAGTAGTGCGTCCGGTTCACACCGCTGATCTCAGCGTGGCGCTGCTGCGCAGCTGGCGCGGCCAGCGAGTACTGCGGATGGTGGTAGAGGTACGTGCCGATCTTCTTCTGCTCGGCAATTCCGTTGGGCAGGTTGAGCGTAACCAGGAACTCCTCGGTCGACCGGATCGACTGAAGGATGTTCATGTCGTAGGTGAGGACCGCGCGGCCCGATGATTCCTTCGGAATGTAGTAGTTCCAGCTCGCCCAGAGATTCCGCCGTTTCGGCAAGACCGACGCGTCGGTGTGCAGGACCGTCAGGTTCTCCTGATACGGTATCGCCCCGAGGACTTCGCGTTCCGCAGGCGTCGGTTCCTTGAGTATCGCCAGCGCCTGGTCGCTGTGGCATGCCAGCACCACGTGATCGAACCGCTCTGCCGTACCACTGACAGGGATGACCTCGACATGGTCTGCGTGGCGCGTGACCGAACGGATGGATGCTTTGAGCCGTATCCGGTCGAGGAAGGTTGCCGTCAGTTTCTCGACATAGCGAGCCGATCCGCCGGTGATGACCTTCCACTCGAAGGGGTTCTTCACTTCCAAAATGCCGTGGTTCAGGAAGAACCGCGCGAAGGTGCGGAGCGGGAACTCCTCCACGCTGCCGGGATCTGCCGACCAGATGGCTGCCGCCATGGGCACGATAAAAAAATCAAGAAATCGTTTTGAGTAACCACGAGTACGCAGATAAGGCAAAAGCGGGCGCTCATCGCCTGCCTGCTCGATCAGCCGCGTGAACTCTCCCCGGAGGCGCAGGATATCCCGCACCATGGCGTAGAAAGAGGGGTCTAATAGATTTCTGCGCTGGCCGAAGATGGTGTTGAGATTGTGGGCGCTGTACTCCCTGCCTTCGGGCTGGGACCTGAAGCTGAAGGTCATGTGGGATGGCTGATACGCCACGCCGAGCCGGTTAAGGAGCTTCAGGAAGTTCGGATAGGTCTTCTCGTTGAACACGATGAACCCCGTGTCCACAGCATAGTGGTTACCTTCCCGATTCACGTCAACGGTGTGCGTGTGGCCGCCGATGTAGTCGTTTGCCTCGAAGACCGTGACCTCATGGTCCCCGTGGAGAAGGTAGGCCGATACGAGACCCGAAATCCCGCCCCCGATGATCGCTATTTTCAAATTATCACCCCTGCCAATCTACTTCAGCCAACGGTCCAGATAGGCCGCAGCGAGCGTTCCAATAGCATTCAGAAATCCTCCCCAGCAGATATCGATGAGTGATACCCGAAGCGGCCAGTCGCGCAGGAGCGAATAGTTTGTCATATCGTAGATGGTGTACACAATAATGCCGTAGAGCGCGCCCCAGAAGAGACTCGATCCGACGATGTTTTCCGGCGAGACCCGGGGCAGGGCGAAGAGCACGATGCCAGCAGGGATAGCGATGTACACGACCAGGGCTGCCCAGATGATCGGCTGCATGGCATCGCCCGACATCCGCAGGAAACCGCCCAGATCCTTTTTGTACAGGCTGGATGCGAATATGCCAAGCCATATATAGTCAAGGGCGAAGAGGATTGGGGGCAGAAAAAGGAATATCTTGATTGAAAGCCACATGGCGCACCTCCGTGCTGTTATTTATGACTTAGGCGGCAGCGGAAAGAAGGCGCTGGTCCGCTGCCGATATTCTTCGAATTCAGGATTGCCTTCATACTTCTTTTCGAGCATAGGGATGCCAGAGACCTTAAGTATTAAAAACGTGATCGCAAGCGGTCCGATTATCATGGGCAAGCCTGCGCCTGCAGAAAGTGCAATCAGGTATATTCCCCACCAGAGAGTCACTTCTCCAAAGTAGTTCGGGTGGCGGCTGTAGCGCCAGAGCCCGGTCATGATAATCTTGCCCTTGTGTGCGGCGTCCTTTTTGAAACGGACAAGTTGCATGTCGCTTATTGCTTCGAACAGGAAGCCCATGGCCCAGATGACCAGTCCTATTGCATCGAGAATCGTAAAAGGGGATCTTTCTGCAATGATAGCAGAGGTTACTGGCAGCGCAATCACAAGGAGCAGAAAACCCTGGAGCAGAAAAACCTGGAAGAATGCCCGGATGTTTGCGTTTTTTCCCCACTCCTGCCTCCATGCCCTGTATCGCGCATCCTCAGGCTTGCCGCTGTTCCTCAGAGAAACGTGCAGGGAAAGCCGCATACCCCAGATAATTACGAGGGCCATGACAAGGTAGGCCCTGGGCTCAAGGTTTTCATTGATTGCCGCCGCTGTCAGCGCTGCCACTATGAACCCTGGCCCCCATGCAGTATCCGCAACATCAAATCGTGTCAAGGCCCGTGCAACAAGATACCAGGCAGTCATATAGATGAGGATAACGGCAAGCTGAGTGAGCAGTAATCGCGTCATGATATTTCACAGCTTATCAAATGTTCGTGCCAATTGCTATACGTGCCTTCCTTCGTTTCTCCTGGTAAGGGAGTTAGGTCTGACTTTGCCGGCTTCGTAATTACCATCAGCCGCAATAGCATGAATTAGCATAACCAGAATTGTTGTATACTATCCAGTGAACATGTCTCAAAGAAATAAAGCACAATAAATCCTACGGGCCATTAGGAGTAATCAGATGAACGTGCAAAGGCAGATTATCACATATCTTCTCCTTACACTATTTGTGCTGCTCAGCACTGCAGCGGTTGCGTTATCTCAGGATACGGCAATGAATCTCGGCCAGGAGCGCGATGGCGGCTTTTCGTTCTCTGCATCCTATGTTCACCAGTTCGATACTGACATCGGCAGCAATGGTCAGTTTCGTCTCGACAGGGCACTTGTCCGTGCCGATGCAAGAAAGAAAGTGAGCGACAGAGTCACGCTCGGCGTGGGCGCCAACTATGATTATAGCGGCTATTCCTTTACCGGCAGGTTCAATAATCAAATTGCGGTTCCATGGGATGAGGTTCATGCGCTCAACCTTTCGGTGAGCGCCCTCTTCGATCTCGACAAGAACTGGAAGCTCTTCGTGGCGCCGTCTGTCGGCGTTGCAGCAGAATCAGGTGCTGACTGGGGAGATTCCCTCGTAACCGGCGGCATTGCATGGGCATCGTATCGCTTTTCTCCTTCGCTCACGCTCGGCCTGGGGGCCGGGGTCTTCAGCAAACCTGAGGAGGTATCTGCGTTCCCGCTTATCATCGTTGATTGGAAGATTACAGACCGTTTGAGGTTAGCCAATCCTCTTCAGACAGGGCCCGCAGGACCGGCAGGGCTGGAACTCTCTTATAAGTTAAATGATTTCACCATTGCCGGTGGCGGCGCCTATCGTTCAACCCGTTTCCGCCTTGATGAACTCGGCCCTGTGTCGAATGGAGTAGGCGAGGACAGATCCTTCCCCCTCTGGGCCAGATTTTCGGCAAAGCTCGGGAAGGCAGGAACACTTGGCATCTACGGCGGAGCGATGGTTGGGGGAAAAATGACTATTGAAGACAGAAGCGGACAGAAAATCTCTGACGAACGTTATGATGCTTCTCCCTTTCTTTCTGCGACCATCTCGTTTAAATTCTGAGAGAGGTTAAGGACACATGAGGAACTCTATGGGAGTCAGGGCTTGAGCACGTAACAGACCCTGACTCTGCAATTTTCTCCCCCGGGTCGCATTGATATTCTTTCTGCTCGATCGTCACGATGCCGAGATAACCGTTGACCGCAACACTGTCGCTAAACCAATAGATAGTATTTGAAGATCATTCGCTCACGTGGAGTTCCTGCACGTTCTGAAACCGGTTCACCATGATGTATGTCTTTACTCTGACACTGAGAAGGGCTGTGGTAGGCGATTCGATGAACTCTTCCAGATTGGGATGCTTATTGAGATAGATCATGTTGCTCTCCTGACGTACAAACGCAGAGACCTCTTCGACCTCTCCGAGCACCGTAATAGCAGCGGCATCTGAAAAGTCAGCTGTCTGATTTGTTCTCGTGTCGATGACTAAAGCTACACCTGGATCTGTCAGGAGGTTTACGTATTTCCTTGATGCCCGCGTTGTGGCAAAGAGAATAGTTTTCAGATCTGCTGTAGCTGCAAAGGCCACAAGACTACCGTATGGCTTTCCGTTACCTTGTGTGGCGAGGACCGCCAGTTTCTGAGAATCGAGGATACCTTTTATCGTTTCTTTGAGTTGGTGGGCATTAAGCATGATGTTTGCTCATAGATTAAGTTGATGCCCCGGTGGAATTAAATTCCGTTCTGTCACGGTGGGAGGACTATGAACTGCCGGTGATGAACTGCGTAAGGTCCTGGGTTTCTTTTTCCGACATCTGCCTGAACGTGACGCCATAGAATACCGAACTGCCGGTGGGCGTTGAGGTCTTCCTTACGACCTCTGACTTAAGCGAGAACCGGCTGCGGTTCTTCGGGTTCACAAAACTGACCTGGAGTTTTTCTCCCAGCGGGAAATCGGAGACGCATTCAAAGGCCATGCCGCTTTCACTGAAGTCCATGGATATTCCTGAATAGCGGAGATTACTCCCATCCTGCTGGACGTTTACCAGGATGCGAAACACGCGGCGCGGTGACCTCAAAAGAAACTTGGAGATCGCAGTCTGAAACTTGAGCTTTTCCACAGGGATGAAAAAAGTCTCCTGCACATCGAGACTTCTGCACTCTCCCTGGGTTATGGCTGCATTGAAGGGCAGTATCAGGATCTTCGGGATCTTCACAAATAAGGGGCTATCTTTCAGGTCAGCAATGTCGGCCCGGATCTCCTGAAAGCTGTCATTGCCGAAAAGAATGATAAGTGCCGGCAGGTCTGGCGAGACAAACGCCTCGCGGACGTTCTGAAAGGATATATACGGGAGATTATCCTCTTTGAGGTAATGCTTCACCGTATTGAAGACGTCGGCAGACCGTTCAATGACAAATATTTTTTTCATACGTTCTGGGGGATATTGTAGCATGTTATTGTCATGTTTTTGCCATCCTAACTGGTCCGCAAGATAGGGATCGTCCGGGATCATAACCTTTATAGTGAATCAGGAGGGCGTGATCTATCAGAAGGCCATTTTCAAAACAATAGCAGCCTCGAAAGTTACAGAGTATAATCCTGAGAAGACCTGGAAGTGGTTAAAGAGATAGCGAAGACGTAGATTTTATTTTTCCAAAAAGCTCCGTTTCCAAGCTTGGCATTCCCCTTGCAATAGACTTGCAAGATAAAAGGGTGAATACATCAGAAGGAGGAACCAGGAGATGATGAACAGAATAAGGCAGATGATAGGAAGTGCAGCCACTGCCATGGATATCGCTTACAAGCTCTCACAGGGCCTCGATTATAAAACACTGAACAAATATATATTAAAAATCAATATGTTAAAGGATGTTGAGGGTATTCTTTTCGAATCATCCCAATGCCTGAACGATATCCTTGATTATGATATATTTGCCTTTGGCATCAAGAATAATGATGTTTTGGATATATGGATCGACCCCAGAATTGAAGATAAAATGCTGGTTCAGAGGGTCCAGGAAGATCTTGAGTGTCAATCTCATGACGTAAGGCTGAACTATTTTAAGGACGAATTTCATGTATCGAGTCATTTGATTGACAGTCATAGTATCGAAAATCTGCTCACATTTGACCTGAATAGTGAAAAGTTTTGTGCCAGGCTCTATATTCTGCCAGGCAGGAAGATGCTGAGATATCATGCTGAGATCATCGAATCTGTGTTAAATGCGGTCAGCATTGCGCTTGAGAATTCCATGAACATTCAGCAGCTTGAAAATGCAGCATTTATCGACATTCTCACCGGATGCTATAACAGAAGAGCACTGAACTCATATATAGACCATGACATCGCTGACGCTCACCGGTATGGAAGGGATCTTTCTGTCATTATGTTCGACATAGATTATTTCAAGAAGATCAATGATGCCTATGGGCACGAAGCCGGTGATATTGTGCTTTCAGAGATTTCACGCATGGTTTCTGCCACCGTCAGGAAGAGCGATTATGTGGCCAGGTATGGCGGCGAAGAGTTTATGCTGGTTCTGCCCAATACAGCAATCGCCAATGCTGCTGATCTTGCTGAGCGACTGAGAAAAAAGATCGAATCCTATAAAATGACCATTCAGGGGAAGCAGATCTCAGTCACTGCAAGCTTTGGTGTTGCAGCTCTTAAAGACCGTTACAACAGGACCCAGCTTTTTCTCGATGCAGACAGTATGCTGTACAGGGCCAAGGCATGCGGCAGAAACAACGTCATGTGCGCCCAGCTCAGTGCTCCCCTGAGAAGTCTTGTTCTGCAGCAGGCTGCATGCTGATATAGACTATTCACCTGACGCATCGTTATCTCCATTCCCCTCTCCATTTCTCCCTGTTTCTTCTTGTTTGCTATCGGCCATAAACTTTTTTCTTGACAAGAATTATTATTATATGATAATAAATACTATACAATAAAAATTATTGGAACTATATGCATAAATTTAAAGACATAGGCTTGAAGCTCACGCCGCAGAGGTTGGCCATACTGGATTTCCTCGAGGGCAATACTGATCATCCATCCGCGGATGATATTTATAAAGCGGTTGCTGTTCAGCATCCGACCATGTCCTTTGCAACGGTATACAACACTCTGGACACGCTGAGGGAAAAAGGTCATATCCTTGAGTTGACGATCGATCCGGACAAAAAGCGGTTCGATCCCTGCACAGACCCTCATCATCACCTTATCTGTTCATCATGCAAGAGGGTACAGGACATCAATATGACGTTCAATCTTGATCTGCCGGAAGCGATGAAAGGCAAATTCAGGATTACCGGAAACCATATCGAATTCTACGGGATCTGCCCTGTCTGCAGGGCAAAGGCCCATTAAAGGAGGAGTAGTTATGTGCATGGATCATAAGAAGACCTGTGTCTGCGGTGCGCAGACCGCAAGTTTTAATTTTCGCGACGAGGTGATGCCTGCGGAGATCATCGACAGACTCTACTGTCCAAAGTGCAGTTCAGAAGCTGCGTTTGATGCCTCGAAGATGATCAGGGACAACAGCTGGATAATAGACTTTGATATGGATATTGCACGGTTCTCCGGCCACAAGCTCTCCGGCGCAGAGATAACGCCGGAGTATCTCTTTGATCAGGGATACTGCACATGGCGTGGCGTGTATCCGATGGACCATATTGACTCGGTAAAGGAGCGGGAAGAACTGGTCAAGCTCTCGAAAATCAACCCCAGAAAATATATTGAAGAGATCAAGAGATGGGGCATAGACCGGATGGACAGGCTTGCACGCGAGGGCTGGAGGAAGGCACATGCAGGGCAGTGATCTTAGCCAGAGGCAGAAGAGCCCCTGCAGCACAAAGATCGTTCCTGTGCCGGAATTCATTGCCTGCATCAAATGCGGGCATGAGATAGAGATATGGACGGACGAGGATGAAACTATCTGTAACACCTGCGGCCATAAGGTTTTCAAAAAAGAAACGATAATTCACTAAATGCCTCATTCGAGGCAGGATCCTTAACCCTGGAGCATAGCATGGACATTTCAGTAGAAAAGATACCGGGCGGCATGAGAGTGGACGGCCTTGATATGAAGAACGGCAAATGCGGCTGCACCTCAGTGCTGCCCTGCTGTTACAGCTGGACAAAAGTAAAGAGGAGTGGAAACATAATCACCTTTTCAGGCAAGGCAACAGGGCCTGAGTCTGTTGAACTGTTCAATTGGGGCTATAGTGTAAGAAAAGGCGATCTTACCGTTGAAGTATCCATGGAGGATACGCGCGACAAGGTTATATTCTCAGGGTACTATCCTCCCCGTATTGAGGATTGGATAGACAAGGGGTGGGAAGTTGTATCAAAAACAGGCGAGCGTGAGGACTTTGACCTCTGGCGATGTGCCACCTGCAAATGGCTTTATAAGGAGAAGGAACAGGCCGTGAAATTTGAGGATCTGCCTGATGACTGGAAATGCCCGGTCTGCAATGCCGGAAAGAATGCATTCGAGAAAATCGGATAATAAGGAGAAGATAATGTCAGAAAAAGGATTTTTTTGCGGAATCAATAAACCAAAGGATTTGTCAGCAGTAACGGATTTTGAGAAGAAGCATATGCCGGTGATAGACTGCCCGGATACGGTAGCAGCCGGGCAGTCCTTTACAGTCAGACTGAAGGTCGGGGAGATACCTCATGTGACTGAAGAAGGACATTTTATTCAGTGGGCTGAGGTAAAGTTTGGAGAGAACCTCTATGCCAGGATCGAGTTCAGCCCCGTTATGTCTGCACCCGAGGCGACCGTTACCCTGAAGAAAGGTTCAAAGCATGGCACAGGCGTGCTGAGAGTTCTTGCCAAATGCAACCTCCATGGTCTTTGGGAGGCCACAAAGGAAATTACAATAACTGAACCACTGCCACAGGGCTGAAAGAGATTGGGTATATTGTGAACGTCGCTGCCGACGTATTTGAAAAAGTCAGACAGGAGGGTTTATGAAGAAAGTATTGATAGCCTATTACAGCAGGACAGGCATGACAGAAAAGATGGCTGAACTCCTTGCCGAGGGAGTTCGTTTCAGCGGAAACGAGGTGGAACTGAAAAAGATCTCTGCTATCAAGAATGAGAAGGATTTTGAAGGATATGACGCTTTCATATTCGGGTGCCCCACGTATCACAAAGACATGACAGAGAACTTCAAAACCTTTCTTTTCCTGGCACAGAAGGGAAACCTTGCAGGCAAGTTGGGCGGTGCATTTGGTTCGAGCACGCACAGCGGAGAAGCGCCGAAGCTTATCTTCGATACCATGGAGTTTGTGTTCAATATGAAGATGACGAGTCTCGGTCCGTTTGATCTTAGGGAACGGATAGTACCAACCACTGAGGGCCTTAGGGCCTGCCAGGATTATGGCAAGGCAATCGGAAAAGAAGCGTGAGTATGATCTCATAGAGAGAGCGTTAACAAAAACTTAACATATCAGGAGAAATGCGTATGACTGCGAAAGGTGAGAATTACAAGTGTGCGATATGCGGAAATGAGGTCACTGTTACTACTGCCGGAGCCGGTACTCTTGTCTGCTGCGGGAAGCCGATGGGAAAGACAGGATAGATATCTGGAATGCGGCTGCAGGGTTTCATAGTACAATGGGTTTTAGAATACGTTCAATACAGGGAGGAAGATAATGCTGAGCAAGGCCATAGAGACTGCAGTTAAGATGGAGACCGATGCAATGAAGTTCTATCATGAGGCTGCTGAAAGAACGAAACATCCTTTTGCCCAAAGAATGTTTCAGGGTTTTATCAGGGACGAGGCTCGGCACCTGAAGATGCTTAAGGATATCCTGAGCGGCATGGACCTGAAGATCGTTTCCCTGCATCCGAAAGCTGAGATCAAAACAGTATTTTCTGAGCTCAAGGATCAGATGATGGAGCGCATCTCTGCTTCAACGGACGAGATCGAAGCAGTGCAGGTTGCTCTGGATTTTGAGACAAAGGGCTTCGAGTTCTACAAGAAATCTGCTGATGAGGCAACTGATGAAAGGGAGAAGGCGCTATTCTCTGCACTTGCAGGTGAGGAGCAGGAGCATTACTCGATTCTTCAGAATACCTATTCTTTTCTCAAGGACACAGGAGACTGGTTCATGTGGCAGGAGCAGGGCATACTTGAAGGATAAGAAAACGCAAGTTGCAAGACACTGCGAAAATCTGATTGCACAATAACTATTACATAAGGAGGAGTCAGCATGGCATCAAAATCAGAGAAGAATCTTAAAGAGGCGTTTGCCGGAGAATCTCAGGCAAACAGGAAATACCTTGCCTTTGCAAAGAAGGCAGAGGCAGAAGGGTACAAGCAGGCAGCAAAACTTTTCAGGGCAGCGGCAGAAGCAGAGACCGTGCATGCCCACAATCACCTGCGGGAGTTTGGTGGGATCAAATCCACAAAGGAGAACCTCGAGGCAGCGATCAGCGGAGAGACCTTTGAATTTGAGAGCATGTACCCGAAGATGATCACCGAGGCAAAGGCTGAAGGCAATGCTCTTGCTGAAAGAACTTTTGTGTATGCAAATGAGGTGGAGAAGATCCATGCTGATCTGTACAAGAAAGCGCTTGAGACCCTCGGCAAGAATGCAGAGACTGACTACTATGTCTGCCAGGTCTGCGGCAACACGGTAGAAGATCATGCTCCGGATGAATGCCCGATCTGCGGAGCAAAGAAGCAGGCGTTCAGGAAGATAGACTGAACCATGAAGGTGATCACATTTTTAGGCAGTCCGCGGGTTGACGGCAACACAGAGCTTCTTCTCATTGAGGCGATAAGGGCAATGAAGGAGCAGGGGCATGAGGTGAAGACTTTTAAGCTCAATTACCTGCGCATCAAACCCTGTCAGGACTGCGGAGGATGTGACAAGAACGGTATCTGTATCATCAACGATGACATGACCGAAATATACCGGGAGATAAGGGAGGCAGACAGGTTCATCCTGGCCTCCCCCATCTTCTTCTTCGGCATGAGCGCCCAGGCAAAGGCCATGATAGACCGCTGTCAGGCGTTCTGGTGCGAGAAGTATCTCCTGAAAAAGACGATACCTGAGGGAGTGAACGGCAGGAAAGGGCTTCTCATGCTTGTCGGCGGCATGAAAAAGGATATCGGTATCCAGTGCGGAGACGCCTCTGCAAAGGCATTCTTTCGGACGATCAGTGTTCCGACCCATGAAGTGTTAGGCTTTCTCGGCGTGGACGCCAAGGGCGCCATTACTGATCACCCGACTGCACTGAAGGATGCATATGAGGCAGGCAAGAGGCTTGTACAGATTTAGGGCGAGCTTTGCCATACTGTTTTCTTCGATCTTCTTTTTATCTTGTTCGGTTGCACCGTCTCAGGATGTAATACATAATACGATCCAGAGGTTTTTCGAAAGCAGAAAATGTCGCATTATAGAACTTCAAATTGGCAGTATATCAGCTCTTCCCCTGAGCCAGAAGACGTATATGGGCACGGCCGGTCATATTGTTGAAGTCAGAAAGATAACTCTGCAGATATCAGAGGATATCGGGGAATACAGAAAAGGTGAATTCCTCACCTTTACAAATGGCTTGGTCAGCATCAGAGAGAAGGTTGACGCGAAGAACCAGTGGATCGTGGTAAACATATCCGGCATAAGGGTGCCGTAGCATTTCCTGCAGCAGTAACTCTGCCCGATCATCAGGAAAGTGCTATAATATTTCATGAAAGCGCTTGTAAGGGAAAAGGCGGCTTCAACCCTTAAGACCTTTGACCTCCTGAACATCCCTGTTTTTCTTATTGACGAGTCCTTTGAGATTGTTTCCTGCAATGTAAGTGCTGCTGCGGTATTTCTTTATTCCTGCGAGGAACTGACAGGCAAGGCCCTGCAGACGGTTGTGCTGCCTGACAGAAGAAACTTTCTCAAAATGGCATCCATGCAGCAGGGTATTGCGCATGACAACAGCAGTGCCTATCCGGATATCCGTTTCCTCTCCTCCTGCATCAGAAAGAACGGAGATTTCTTTGATGCGAAGGTATCCATCATACCATCTCAGGAAGACGATGCGGCGCTCAGACTTGTTGTTGTGCAGGATATATCGGAACAGCGTAAGTTTCAAAGAAAGGCATTTCAGAGAACCAAGGAGCTTTCTATATTCAAGAGCTTTGCCGACATCCTGGCGCGTCACGAAGAGATTGAGGCGATCATGCAGGAAACCATGGATATGCTGCTCGAGATTATGGAGGTTGAGCGGGGCTGGATCTATCTCCTTGACGCTGATGCTGACCTGCTCCGTCTGCGGGTCGAGAAGAGCCGAATCATTGTCGTCTCATCTGCGAAAGACCTGAAGCAGGGTGAATGTCTTTTCGGAAAAGTCTTTGCCTCAGGCATGCCGCTCCTTGTGGAGCGTGCATCACAGGACCCGAGGGTAACATCTCTGCAGACCGGTGCTGAAGGCATCGAGAGTGTAGTCGCTATCCCCATACGGTCAAAAGGTATGTTCCTGGGCGTGCTGGGCCTTGCAAGCAGAAGACAGTCTTTCTTTACTTCTATGGATACGCAGATTCTGGTTCCGATTGGGAATATGCTTGGCGTTGCCATCGAAAATATCCGTCTGATTGAACAACTCCATTGGAACATGAAGCAGATCGAGTTGATTAATGAACTGAGCGGCATCGTGAACTCAAGTCTCAGCATAGGCACGATATTCAGGATGATGGTATCAGAGATCAGGAAGCTCATTGATTATGACAGGGCAAGCCTTCTGCTCTATGACGAGAAGGAGGATAACCTTATTATTTTTGCTCTTGATACGGACATGCATACGGTCATGGGCAAGGGGGTCAGGGCTCCGATCGAAGGAACGAGCGCAGGCTGGGTAGTGAAGAATAACAAACCCTGGATCAATCGCGACTTGAGCGATACAGAATTTGGACTCGACAGGAAACTGCTCAAAGAAGGTATCAGCTCAACCGTAAGCATTCCGCTTTATCACGACAAAATACTCGGTGTTTTCAACTTTGACAGCCGTAAGCCTGCGAATTATTCAGAGCGCGATCTTGACATCCTCCTGCCGGTTGCCAAGCACATATCGATTGCTCTGGAGAATGCGCTTCTTTTTCAGGAGATATCTCGCGACAAGAAAGAATGGGAAAAGACTTTTGATGCCATAACGGATATGGTCTGGATAGAGAACATGAACCAGCGCGTTATCCGTGCCAACAGGACAGTCCTTGCACGTGCAGGACTCACGTCAGCAGAGGCTGTCGGAAAGGGCTCTGGGGAGCTGCTCGAACGAGCAGGCGCTCTGGAGGAGGATTGTCTCTGCCCTGAGACCATGGCAGGGAAAAGGCCCTGCTTCCGCGAACTCAAAGGCATAAGCGGCAATATCTATCATTTTTGGACCTATCCCCTGGTCGATGATGAGGGACGGCTCTATTCCCTTGTCCACTATCTCAAGGACGTAACCAGCCAGAAGCGGCTTGAACAGCAGCTCATACGCTCGGACAAGCTTGCATCCCTGGGCACGCTTGTTGCCGGCATTGCGCATGAGATCAACAATCCCCTCGGCATTATTGCAGGGTATTCAGAGGCACTCCTTGACCGTGCGAAAGATGAAACACTGCAGGCTGTTCCGGAGTTTGAAGATTTCCCCGAATACCTCGATACGATCCATAACGAGATCTTCAGGTGCAAGGGCATTCTCAGAAGCCTTCTTGATTTTGCGCGGCCTACAGGCGGCACGTTCCGCGAGATTGACATGAACGAACTGATCAAAGAGGTTATCCTCCTGGTGAATCACAGGGCCAAGAGATTGAACCATAACATCGTGTTCAGGCTCGATCGGGACATCCCGAAGATCTTTGCAGATCCTGGTAACCTGAGGCAGGTATTCATGAACATCATCATCAATTCTATGTATTTCACTCCGGAGGGAGGAAGCATTACTATCGCAACCGAGAGGGATGCAGAGGGTGGTCTTCTGCAGCGTGCTCCCGGTGTCGGGGTAACGATCTCAGATACCGGTGCAGGGATTGATCCTGCCATACTCGGAAAGATATTCGATCCATTTTTTACTACCAAACCCGTAGGCGAGGGAACAGGCCTGGGTCTTTCGATATGCCACAAGATCATTGAGGAACATGGAGGCAGTATTGATGCAGTCAGCGACACTGGAGGTACGACATTTATCATATGGCTCCCTTTAAAGGCAATACATGATTAAGATCCTCGTGGTTGATGATGAAGAACCCCTGAGAAGGCTCCTGAAGAAGGAGCTTACGCGAAAAGGCTTTACTGTCGAGGTATCACCTGACGGAAAAACCGCTCTCAGTCTCGCAAAGCAGAATACGTATGATGTTGTTCTGCTCGATATCATGATGCCCGGTGTGGATGGCATCACGGTGATGAAGAAACTCAAGGCAGATCCTTCAGCGCCGGCGATCATCGTTCTCACCGGCAAGGCCACGGTCGAGACTGCAGTAGAGGCCATGAAATACGGTGCTTACGACTATCTCACAAAGCCCTATAAACTGGACGAACTGGTGATCATCATTAACAGGGCATATGAATTCGGCAGACTGAGCATCAAAACGCAGCTTCTTGAACAGGAACTGGTGAGAAAGGAAACCCCCTTCAGGTTCATCAGCAGTTCCCGGCAGATGAAGGAAATTCACGACCTGATACAGAAGATCGCTCCTACGGATTCACCGGTATTTATTCAGGGCGAAAGCGGCACAGGCAAGGAACTGGTTGCAAATACGATCTGGCACTACAGCAAGCGAAACTCAATGCCGATCATTGCCCTGAACTGCGCCACATTTTCAGAGAACCTGATCGAGTCAGAGGTCTTTGGTCATGAAAAAGGGGCTTTCACGAATGCGTATGAGACGAAGCACGGTATTGTGGAGGTTGCTGACAAGGGAACGCTTTTTCTTGATGAGATCGCTGAGATGCCGATCGGCCTCCAGGCAAAGCTCCTGAGATTTCTCGACACCGGAGAGTTCAGGCGAGTGGGCGGCAATAAGATCATGCATGTTGATGTCAGGCTGATCGCAGCAACAAACAGGGATCTTCGTGATCTGATCAGGCAGGGGAAATTCAGGGAGGACTTATACTACCGCCTTAACGTTATCAATATCACGATACCGCCTTTGAGGGAGCGGAGCGAAGAGGTCGAGGAACTTGCAGGATTCTTTGCCCAGAAATACAGCCAGAAACTCTCCAAGACAATAAAGGGATTTACTCCTGAGGCCCTTGAAGCGCTCGACCGATACGCCTGGCCGGGAAATGTTCGGGAACTCGAGAACGTGATCGAGCGGGCAGTGATCCTCTGTGATTCTGAAACGATCGCCAACAAAGATCTTTCGATCCCTGTTGCGCAGGGAACTGCTGATAAAGCAGCCGGCGGATCACTTGAGGAGATGGAGCGCGACTATATTCTCAGAGTGCTCAGGGAGTTCCATGGCAATCAGTCAAAGACAAGCCAGGTGTTAGGCATTGACCGCAAGACCCTGTATCTCAAGCTCAAGAAATACGGCCTCAGCGATTACCTGAAAAAGTAGATTCGTAAACTGCCCTTACTTAACGATTGCTTGTGAGAAGGCAAACTTGATGATGTCCGCCTTGCTGCTCAAGCCCAGCTTCTCGCATAAGTTTGTTTGATGAGCCATAACCGTCTTTGGGCTGATCGAAAGCATCTCAGCGACCTCCTTATGCGTATAGCCCTCGGCTATAAGCTTCAGGACCTGTTTTTCCCGATCCGTGAGCAGATCATAGGGCTCGTGTGAGGACAGAGACTCCTTGCCAAGAAAGCCGTTTACCACCTTTGCAGCGATTGCGGGATGAAGATACGTCTCGCCTGCCATGACGGCTGTTATTGCAGACATGAGATCACTGCCAACAGCTCTTTTTAATAAGTAGCCTGATACGCCGGCCTTAAGAAACCGGGAAATATATTCTTTCTCATCGTATTGGGTAAGCACAAGGATTCGTATCTCCGGGTCGATTTTCTTTATCTCAATGGTTGCCTCCAATCCCCCGAGCTTAGGCATTGCAACATCCATAATGACTATGTGCGGATGAGTCTGCCGGGCCTTTTCAATGGCCTCCAGTCCATCGGCTGCTTCTGCGACAATTTCAATATTTTCAGTACACCTCAAAAATGCCGCTATGCCCTCTCGGACGAGAGAGTGATCGTCGGCAATAAGAATACGGATCTTAGGCATATTCCCATGCCTCCTTTGTCAGAGGTATCTTCAGGTTAACCAGAGTACCCTCCCCTGGCGTGGAACATATCTTGAAATCCCAGCCGAAAAAAGATGCGCGTTCTTTCATTCCCAAAAGGCCAAGTCCGCGCGCTGAATCATGTTCAAGAACAACTGCATTTGAATCAAAGCCGCATCCGTCATCTTCGATTTCAATGATGAGCTGACTGTTCCGAATTTCGAGCAGTACAAATATGTTTTCCGCCCCTGCATGTTTCGATATATTAATAATGGCCTCCTGTATAATCCTGAACAAGCCGATTTCATCCTGCGGCTCAAATTCAATATCGCCTATCGTATTATAGACGTTAATATAGCAGTGCATGCCATTTGATTCGAGATGATGGTCACAGAGCCACCGGACTGCAGCCTCAAATCCAAGATCATCAAGAACAGAAGGCCGGAGATTTTTAATGATCCTATAGACATCGTCAAGATTTTTATCGATGATTTTCTTTATCTCATCGATTTTTGAGATATTGATGTTTTCCGGATATTTTCTGCAGATATCTATTTTGATGAGCGTTGCCGCGAGATCCTGCATGATAACATCATGGAGTTCCCGTGCAATTCTTTTCCTCTCATCCTCCTGTGATGTAATAACTTTCTTCAGGAGATCCTTTATCTTCAATCGGCTGTCGTTGATCTGACGCGTGCGCTCCAGAACGAGGTGCTCCAGAGCCATGTTGTATTTCTGCAGATCATCAAGGGAATCAGCAAGCTTGATTCGCATAACCTCGAAACTGCTGCTGAGCTTGCCGATCTCATCCCTGCCGCCAAAAGCCACGGACTTCGTCATATCTCCTGCCGCGATCTTAATTGTTGCGTCGATCAGATCATGGACTGGTTTGACGATGCTTCTGCTCATGCCAACGGCAAGTATCAGAGCGACTGCGATGAAGATTACGCTTACACCGATAAATGACATTTTCATCTTCGTCACCGGCATGAGTATCTCCTTTTCCGGCTGAACGATAGATACGCTCCAGGACGCTGTTTCGAGCGGCGCAAAGGCCATGATGTCATCAGATCGTTCGCTTGTCTCATCCAGGCTGATATCCTTTATATGACAGCGGTGGCATTTTGTAATGACCGGCTGCTTGGCGGTTATCAGCTTTTCAAGGAATTGCGAGTGGCCCTCTGATTGGTCTTTGAATACCCGCTTGGCGTCGCTCGACGCAATGACAAATCCTTTGCTGTCCACGAGTTCCATATAGGCGTTCTTCTCTGGCGGAACAGATCTGATAATTTCATTGAAATTCTGCGCCGAGGGGTCGATCTCTCCTCCTACGACCCCTTCGATATTGCCGTTCTTGTCCTTTAAGGGCACCAGAATATGGATAAGTTTTTTCTTCGAAGGCTCCACCGTGAAAATATCGGAAATGTAAGGTTTGCCATCTGCGATGACACTGCCAGCCTTCTGCACTGCGAGTTCATTGACGTATTGCATATGCTGAGATGGATAGGTATAGACAACGCGGTTGTTGAGGTTAATGATGAAGAGGCCGTCAGAAAATATGGAATAGTCGTATGCCTTTCTCAGGGCTTCACGTTCGGCTGACCAGTCGTTGTCACTGAGGTCAATGGAGCCGGAAAGCGAAATATCGAACAAGCGCTTGACGCTGCTGCTGAGGAGGTGATCGATATTTTTTGCAACAATACGGGAGAGCTCCAGCTTGTGCTGCATAGTGTGATCTATGCTCTCCCGTATTGCAATTGAGCCGATTACGCCAAGACTGAGGGATATTACGACAACGGTCAGCAGTATGGCTATAATGATCTTTTTCTGCATGAATGATCCTGAATCTGATTATAACCATAATGGAAAACCTGCATCCTGTCAAGCCGGCGATGACGGTGATGACGGCGCAGGTTCGGACGATTGGTCGATTTCAGCGATTGTGTCAGTCTTGCTGCTGTGACTTTCCGGAAGGGTGCCGAACAGTCGTTCGTATTCAACCGGATGCTCATGGATCATCCGCTTCGTTGATATCTTGCCGGTGAAGATGACTGTATCTATGGGGATTACTTCGGGGCTGAAGATGGCATTGTAAATGTGCCATATGATAATCACCAGAAAGGCAAGGAAGGCTTCATTGGTATGTAGTGCCTTGGCTACAGGAATGATCTGGCCGGGCAGGTAGCTTGTAACAAGAGCAGGAAACCAGAGCGTGAAGCCAGTTGCCATCATAAGCATACCACCAACAACGACACCCCAATATTCGAACTTCTGTTTGTAGTCAAAGCGGTCGCACCGAGCCGGATGATCTGAAAGCCCGAGATAGTATCGTATGTTCTCTACTGCATCGCTGAAGTCCTTTAGGTGAATGACCATCGTTGGCCGCCATTTCAGGAACATGACGCCGTATGATGCCACGAGGACATGATTTATCGTAAGCGCGGCGAGGGCGATGCCGCTATACCGATGAATGAGGCGGGTTGTATCAATGCCTCCCAGCGTCATGATGATCCAGTGCGAGATATTGCTGTCATAGAATTTCTGTGAAAGTCCTGTTATCACGAGAAGTATAAATGCTGCGGCATTGAGCCAGTGTTCAGCTATTCGTAATTTGCCAAAGCGCAAAACAGAATCATTTGTTGTTGTCTGCATGGTCATCTCCTTATAGTGCTACCTGTTTGATACATATCGCCAGAGGTGCAGGATGATCTGAATCAGAAGTCCTACAATCATGAAAGGAATGAAAAGCTTGTACCCCCAGTCAATCAGAAATACCATGGATGCCTTCTTGAAATCAGGCTCATAATGCGAAATCCAACTGTCAGGGAAATTTGTGGTGGCATTGGAGTGGCATTTCTGACAGCGCTTAACGAGATTTTGCTTTATAACTGAGGCATTTTGAGATTTGACTTTCATGATGTCATGGATTCCGTGGCAATCAATGCATACGGCAATCTGTTTTTCGGCTTGACCGTATTGCTTATAGAATTTCATGGTCACACCGTGAAAATCCTTTAAGTAGGTCTCTACGACTTTTGTGGAAAGGCCATATTTGTCCATGATCTCTTTATTGGCATGACACTTGGCACAGGTCTGGGGCACGGAAATACGAAAATCAACGGTCTTGGGGCCGGCATTATCATGGGCCTTATGGCAATCGGAACAGATAGGAACATCCTCGATATGTTCCTTGATCAAGGCTGCTCCATGAACGCTCTTTGCATATATGGCGTAGACCTCGCTGTGACATTTTTCACATCTTTTAGCGTTTGCCAGTTTGTCGGTGCGCGCAGAGGCTATTGCGTGTGTGCCGTGGCAATCAGTGCAGAGGGGTGTTTTGGGATTGCCCTGAGTCAGTGCTTTGAAATGCGTGCCCTCAAGAGTCTTACTGTATTTGTCGAAATGACATCTGCGGCAGTTCTCTGACATAAGCTGAGAAAAGTCCCGTTTGTCCTTAAAATCTCTTATCGGATGCAGTTCTGAATAGACCCTGACATGGCAGTCCACACAACTGAGATTTTTGTGCACTGATGCGTTCAGAACAGACTCCTGCACCTTTACTGTTTCTTTTGTGCCGTTTAAAAAATGAATATTGATCTCTTTGTTATGGCAGGTCAGGCAGTATTGATTACCTTTGGAGAGTTCCCGAACTCTTTTAACGGCATGTGCACCGTGGCAGTCTGTGCAGAGCATCTTCGGCGAATCCTGGTTGATGAGCTTCTCATGTATCTTATTGTTGAGGGAAGAATGGCATTGTGTGCATCGCCTTGCAGCTATTGCGCTGTATTCCTTCTTGTTTTTAAAGCCCCTTTTGGGATGATCATCAGCGGTGAAGCCGTGACAGGCAGCGCAGCCTATAATGGCGTGGACAGATTTATCAAATTCCGCTGAATTTACCTTGAGAGAAAGTTTGTCCCCGTTTCCGAGGGTTTTATGCTGCTCCATAGAATGACAACCCATACAGGCCTGATCTAATTCAGAAAGTGCGGCCTCACTGGCAGGATATGCCAATAAAATGGAGAAACACGCAAGCATGCAGATAACGAATAATTGATGTCTGTTCATATTTCCTCCATAAAAGAGGGGATGTTCATGGCAGATCATCCCCTCTTCATTCAGCTATTTTGTTTCCGTTTCTGGGGGAGTCGCTTCTTTTTTTGCTTTATCCCCATTATTGCCGCGACTGTTCCGCCTGCCTGACAGGTGAGCCTCTGCCGGGTTCCAGTTGAATGCACGCATCTTGGCTACTTCTTGCCAGCATCTGATTTATCCAGATCAGGCTCGGTTTTGCGCTCCTTAGCTTCTTTCTTGTTGCGTCTTCCTGCAAGATAAGCTTCTGAAGGGCTCCAGTTAAATGTAGCCACTCTTGAAAGTCCTTCCAGTGTCCTGCCGAAGAGTTTTGTGAAGACCATCTTCGCAATAATGGCAATGCCGATGAATGGCAGGAAGGCTGCATAGATCAGACCAAGAACCGGCCCCAAGGCAAGAATGACCAAAGGACTGGCCTTGTAATATGTCTCGTTTTTCCCTCCTGGAAGCACTCCGTTGTCGTCCATGCTGATGCGATCGCCATTAGAGAAATTCCAGTAGTTGCCCTTCGTTACTGTTTCGCCTCCTATGTGTTTTACCCGTAACATGTTCTTTTCCTCCTTTTCGTTAGTTGAGATCAGTTTCACTCATGCGATCTTTACGTCTTTCTGCTTTTCCTCCTTCTTTTTATTTTTCCTTCTTTCTGGCTCTATCCTACCAAACCATACAAATCAGGGTAATTGGAGAATCTACCTATTTATCAGGGAATAATGTCTTAGATACAGAAAATAAGTGGCTGTGGCGGATAAAGGGGGAGGAAAAAACTGTTTTCAGGATTCAGGGATCATGCTGGATGCTATCTTTATGACATCCTGGGCAGGGAATTTCCCGATCACGGTAATAATAGTCCCATGTTCTTCCCAGGACAGCTGATTACAGGGGACTGAATCGTCACAAATCGCCGGAACAAGCAGAGCTTTTCTTCCCTTTAAAAAAATCACGCTTGAGTTTTGTCCACGCCTGATCTTTATGAGAGGGTCAAGCCGGTAGGGAGCCTGAGCATCAGACTGATGCAGTGCAAGACCCATCTGCTTTCCCTGCTTGTAAGAGAGATACATGACAACTGCGTTGAACGGGGTATTCTGTCCATACACCTCTGACGGCGGCCATGCAAGATTCAGGTGTTCAGGCAGATACGAGGGCAGATAGATCTTGCTGATATGCAGTTCCTTTGCTGCAGCATCCGGAGAACTGAATGATTTCAGCTTCTGCTTCTGCATAATAAGCGGAAGCCAGTTCAGGAGTGACAGCACCCCTGCTACGATGAGGATCATGGCTGCGAAAAGAATTACTTTTTTGACTGCAAAATGCGCTATTGCCATGTTAAACCACCCTGTATCCGACAAACAGGATAGCGGAAAGAGTAAGTACATACTGGGGCCAGGCGAACCGTGAATTGTTCAGATAAATGGCTTCAGAGAGGTTTCTTTTCCTTTCATCCAACAGCAGATTATGGCTGTGGCTCTCGACCTGCTCCTTCATTTGTGACAGTTTGCCCGAAAGCTCCTCAGGATTATAGTAAAAGGCGGACAAGGCGCCTATGAGCGACTGAGGGTCTCTTGTCATACCAACCGTGATAGCATCGCATATAAATTCATCGTCATGGACTATCCTCCTAAACTCGACCAGACTAACAGGATTATAGAACATCAGCATGCGGACGAGGTAGATCATCTGCGTTTTGAGGTTGCTGCTTCTTTTCATATGCACCACCTCGTGAATGAGGGCATTTCTAAGCTGCTCTTCGTCGAGCATTTCTATCAGTCCGGAAGATATGACAAGTGAATGGTTCTTGTATCCCTGGGTATAAAGCACAGGAGCGGGAGAATTTACAATTATAAGCACCGGCTCCTGGGTGTCGAGCATTGTGCATGCAGACTGCAGTGCAGACCGCACGTCACGATTGTCTTCCAGGCATTCTCTATCTTGCGGCTGACTGATTCGTCTTCTGAAGATCGGGAGAATTTCCTGAAACAGAAACAGACACGAAAAGAAGGCAAGGACTGACAGGAGCAGCAGGGCAACAGGATAGGTATTGTGAATCTTCAGTTCGAGCCAGCGATGACTATCAAAGAGCGATGTGGTCAGACGGAAGTGCCACGTTCCGCGGTCCGGCGTCAAGACCTGGTACAGGGGGAACATGAAGATCGGAAGGATCAAAGGGAGTAGACGGTATCTGAACCGCGACAGGTGGTCCTGGATATCCCACGCATAAAACGAGAGCTCGATAATGACGAGTGCTATAAAAGAATGGAGAACCGTCTGGATGAGATACATTCCTGGCAGAGTATGAAAAAAAGTCACGCAAAGACTCCTGTAAAAAAGACCAGCCTGGCACGCCCCTGTTGGTGTCTTAATTCCAAGTCACTGATCATGCAAGAATTGTAGCATATGCCACTTAGTTGGTATACAGCGCCCTGCCACGCAATTTGGCGTGCGAAAGGACCTCAGCATCGACGGCAATGAGGGAAATGTCTTTTGTTTGAGAATCTGCTTTTACTCTTGTCTTTTCGTTATTCAGTTTTGTATATTACGCACATGTCGAAAAAGAAAATAACTGCAGCAACAGACAAAGGACCTTTTGGCATACTTAGAGGCCACATTTGGCTCGATGGCAGCGAAGGCACTTTCCTGGGATACGGACGGGTAGTTCTCCTTGAGCGGATCCGTGAGTTTGGTTCCATAACAAAGGCCGCACAATCAATGGAACTGTCTTATCGGAGGGCCTGGATACTAATCGATTCGATGAACCGTCAGGCTCCAAAGCCCTTTGTCGTGACTGCTGCAGGTGGCAAGGGAGGTGGCGGAACGCTGGTCACAAAAGAAGGAGAGCGGGCTATCGAGCTTTTCTGGAAGTTTCATGAGGATTTTCAAAAATTCCTTGAGCATGAAGAAAAGAAGCTTGGCTATTTAATAAAGAGGACTAAGGAGGTTTAATGAACAGGAAGATTAGACTGTTAGTGCTATCGGCAGTGTGTATGATGGGTTTCACTGCAATGACTGCGTCAGCAGCAGAGATTATCTGCGCATCAACAACGAGCACGGAAAACTCGGGACTCTTTACCCATATCCTTCCGCTCTTTGAAAAGAAGACAGGAATAAAAGTGAAGGTAGTTGCCCGCGGTACAGGCGCTGCCATAGAGATGGGCAGGAGGGGCGATGCCGACGTCGCCTTTGTGCATGCAAAAGAGCAGGAACTGAAGGCTGTTGAAGAAGGTTTTTTTATAAGTCGGTCTGATGTTATGTATAACGATTTTGTGATCATCGGCCCGACTGATGACCCGGCAAAGATCAAGGGAGTAAAGTCGACCGTTGATGCATTCAAGAAAATAAGCGGAACATCCCAATTCGTTTCCCGAGGAGACAACTCAGGCACTCATACCAAGGAACTGTCGATCTGGAAGAAGGCAGGTATTGAGCCCAAAGAACAGAAGTGGTATCTCGAGGTTGGGCAGGGCATGGAAAAGACCCAGCGGATCGCCAATGAAAAGCGTGCGTACGCGCTTACAGACCGCGGCACCTGGCTTGCGACCAAGGACAAGGACAAACTTGAGATGGTGATTGTCCACGAAGGCGATTCGACGCTTTTCAATCAGTACGGCGTTATGGCTGTGAATCCTGAAAAGTATAAGCATGTGAAGTACAAAGAGGCGATGGAGTTCGTGAATTGGCTCATATCAAAAGAAGGTCAGCAGGCAATCGCATCGTTTAAGGATAGCCTCGGCAATCAGCTCTTTTATCCGAATGCGAAATAAACGAGAATTAGGCAATTGGCAAAAGGGTGCTGAATGACCTTTCAGGGTCTGTCCGCCTCTTGCCAATAGCCATGTCTTTATTCGACGCTTTCTCAAAAGCCTTTTCCCTTATCCTGCATCTTGATCAGGCGCTGCTCGGGATCATACTGCTTTCACTCAAGGTTTCCGGGTCAGCGCTTGCCGTTGCGACTCTGCTGGCCCTTCCGCTCAGTGCTGTCCTCGGTTTTAAGAAATTCCCGCTCAGGGGATTCTTCATCAGCCTCCTTAACACCTTCATGGGACTGCCCCCTGTTGTTGTCGGACTTTTTGCGTATTTGCTCCTGTCCAGGAGCGGACCGCTTGGATTTCTGGCGTTGCTGTATACGCCGTCTGCCATGATCATTGCCCAGACCATCCTTGCCTTCCCGATCGTGGCTTCTCTGAGCCACGCGGCGATCATGGGGATTGATCCTGTCATAAGACAGGCGGCAGCTACGTTGGGAGCAAATCCCTTCCAGGTATCACTGACCGTTATCAATGAGGCACGCTACGGGATCATGGCCGCAGTCATCGCAGGCTTTGGCCGAGTTATGGCAGAGGTCGGTGCGATCCTGATCGTGGGTGGCAACATAGCAGGATTTACGCGCGTCATGACGACTACGATAGCCCTCGAGACAGACAAGGGCAATTTTGAGCTTGCACTGGCATTAGGCGTTATATTGCTCTTGCTCTCTCTCATGGTCAATGTCCTGCTTCATATTTTCCAGAAAAAAGGAATGACAGGAGCTAACCAGTGAATCTTAGTCTGCAGGCAGTCGGCATAGACAAGAGCTATAACAGCAATCCGGTCTTGCAGGGCTGTTCATGGTCCTTTGACAGTGCAGGTATTTACGTTTTGACCGGTGCGAACGGCTGCGGTAAGTCCACATTTCTGCGCATATGCGCTCTTCTTGAAACGCCGGACAGTGGAGCGGTCAGCTATCTCGATGGAGGAGATACGGTTCAGCACGGCATTTCCCTGATGCGCAGGATAACCCTTGTTCTGCCAAAGTCCGGGCTCTTCAATACGTCTGTGTACCGAAATGTCTCTTATGGTCTGCGCATCCGGGGCATCTCCGGGAAGGAAGCTGACGTCAGAATTGAGAGCGTCCTTGAATTCGTGGGGCTCAGCCACAAGAAAGACCAGAATGCGCTGACCCTCTCCAGCGGCGAATCGCAGAGGGTTGCGATAGCGCGTGCATTGGTCATTAACCCGGAAGTTCTCTTTCTGGATGAACCGACCGCATCTATTGATGAAAAGAATGTCGGGATCATAGAGGATATTATTCTTCAACTGAAGCAGCGCGGAAGGACTACGGTCATCATGACAACCCATGATCGGGCCCAGGCTGAACGGCTTGGGGATAAGGTGCTCCTGCTCGAAAAGGGCAAAATCGTCTGATGTGAGCATGTTACAGATACAGACTAACTCTTGTGAGCGTTTACCTATAACGTCAAACATTTTGTTTTTTGTCTGTCATTCCGGCTTGCCCGGAATCTTTTCGTTCTCTGCCAGAAGGATTCCTGTCGCGTTTCGCTTGCCAACAGTAGGTGCTCTTAAGCACAGGAATGACAGCATTTTTTGTGATTCAAACGGTTATATATAAATATCTCTACAAAAATGCCAAGGGTGACGGAAATATCTTCAAGATAGCTTCCCTTCGAATATCCGTGCCAATGATGACCAGCCTGCTGCCCGTAACTGCTTTCTCAAAAGGAATGCTTTTGATATTCATGAACGCCAGATCAAACTGGTAAGGCCCCTGCAGAGTATTCACAAGAGCCTTTGCCCTCACAATATCACCGTACTTTCCGATGGACATATCCTGAAAAAAGTCGCTGAGCCATTCATGGTCAAGACTATCGCTCAGCTTGAGAGAGATCGTGTCAAAGTGGAAATGGGGCGTATGCTTGTCTATGTTTCGTTCCGCTCCGGAAACGTTTGGTAAGGCGCCGCTCATGATGCAGTTGACTGTGCTGAAAATAATGGCATTCGGGTTCATCTGTTCCACGGCGTAGACCGTTCTCTCTGCAACATCCTTTTCTACAAGGTCTGTCTTGTTCACAAGAACCATGTCAGAGTTCGTGATCTGGTCATTAAAGAACCTCCCGAAAGCATCTTCATTATTGAGTTCGAGAAACTCTGTGGCATCCACGATGCCAATGACCGTGATCGGACTGATCTTCAGGGTATCAAGGGCCTCAAGCACTCCGGAAGGAGAGGCTATGCCGCTCGGTTCTATTAAAAGATGCTCTGGTTTAAAGGTCTCCCGGATCTTCTCGATCGAGGAGATGAGATCGAACTTCAGGGTGCAGCATACGCATCCGCTTGGAAGCTCGATAGACTCAATGCCGTTTGCCGAGAAGATCTCGCCGTCAATGCCTGCCTTGCCGAAATCGTTCACCAGCACTACCGTCTTCCCTGTGATATTCCTGACAAGCTGGCTTATGAAGGTGGTTTTGCCCGAACCGAGCATACCGCATACAATGGTTGTTTTCATGCGTTGCAACTATCAGGTCTTCTTGAAAAAAGTGTCATAGGGATATTTTCTTAAGAAAATAAGGAACTCGTCCATGACATGGGTAAGATACTTTTTTGAAGGAATGAGCAGTGAGAGATCTCGCTGGATAGTTCCTTCCCTGAAGGTGAGGAGTTTTAAACGACCATCTGCAGCCTCCCGCAGGACAGCCCATTTTGAGACGATCGAGACACCGATGCCGGCTTCAACCGCTTCTTTGATCGAGGCAGTACTGCCTAGTAACAGAGCAATATGCATATCATGGATACTGATACCATGCGCTGAAAAATACTCCTCGATCTGCTGTCTGGTTCCTGACCCTTCTTCCCGTAGAATGAAGGGTTCTTTTAATATATCCAGGATCGAGACATTTTTTTTCTTTGCCCAGGGATGCTCCCGGGAAACAATAAGCACCAGCTCATCAGACATTATTGTTTCCCGCTTCATTTTGCCGCCCATACATTCTCCAGCCACCAGGCCGAAATCTATAAATCCTGACTTAAGAAGTTCTTCAATTCTTTTTGTGTTGCCGACCATCATACTGATCTTTACTTTTGGATGAGCCTTTTTAAAGGCGATAATCACCCGGGGAAGAACATGGTTTCCGAGGGATGTGCTGGCACCGATCGTAAATCCCCCCTTGATCGCCCCCGATATCTTCCTCATATCCTTCTCTATTTCGTTATAGTGCTCCAGAATATGCTTTGCCTGCTGATAAAGCATTTCACCGGCCTGGGTCAAGGTCACTTCACCCCCTGATCTGTCAAAGAGCTTTGTCTCGAAGAACTCCTCAAGTGCCTGTATTTGAAGGCTGACTGCGGGTTGGCTGAGATGAGCAATTTTTGATGTTTGGGAGAAACTCCGCGTCTCTGCCACCGCACAAAAAAGTTTCAGTTTTATGTCCATGGGAGTAGAATACCATGCCCTATTTAATTTGACTATAGAGCAATAAGTCCTGTGCTTTATGAGTAGTATTGCAAGTAGACTACTGTGATGTTGAGAAGATAAGTAACAGAGGACCTAAGGGAGTAATGTGTATGAATGAAAAAGTGATAAAGAAAGTTTTGATTGCAAACAGGGGAGTTCCGGCAGTGCGGATCATGCATACCTGCAGGGACAGGAAGATCGGTACGACTGCGGTGTACAGCACGCCTGACAGGCTGGCCCACCACGTGTTCATGGCGGATACGGCAGTACATATTGGTGAGGCCCCTCCTGTGGAGTCATACCTTAATATGGATAGGATCATTGATGCAGCTTTGAAGAGCAATTCAGATGCAGTGCATTCAGGCTGGGGATTCCTTGCCGAAAACCATATCTTTGCCCAGAAGGTGGTTGATGCCGGCCTTGTCTGGATAGGACCTTCTCCGGAAGTCATAAAGATGATGGGTGACAAGATAGAGGCCAAGGAAATTGCCCGCAAAGCTCATGTGCCTACAATCCCGGGCCTCAGCAATGTGACAGACGTTAACCAGATCAGAGCATGGATGACGGACGAACAGGTGAATTTCCCGATCATGATCAAGGCATCAGCCGGCGGCGGCGGAAAAGGCATGCTGAAGGTGGAGAGTGATGACCAGCTCAGCCAGGCGCTGAGTCAGGTCAGGTCAGAGTCGAAGAAATCATTTGGTGATGAGACGGTACTTGTCGAAAAATATATAGAGCGCGGAAGGCATATCGAGGTGCAGATCGTTGCTGATGTGCAGGGCAACGTGGTTTATCTCTATGAAAGGGAATGCACACTCCAGAGGCGTAATCAGAAGATCATAGAAGAGGCTCCATCACCGTCGCTTGATGATGGCCTAAGGCAGGAGATCTGCTATACTGCGACCCGTCTCATGCGCGAGATCGGATACACCACAGCAGGGACGGTTGAGTTCATCTTTGACGCTCCTACCAGAAAGTTCTATTTTCTTGAGGTCAATACCCGGCTTCAGGTCGAGCACGGTATTACTGAACTTATTACTGGACTCGACATTGTGGGAATCATGCTTGACGTTGCAATGGGCAAGCCCCTGCCATTCAAGCAGACTGATATCCGTCCTAACCGGTGGGCGCTCGAAGTCAGGCTTAATGCAGAAGATCCCAAGAACTTCAGCCCCTCCTTCGGCAAGGTCACCCGTCTGCAGGTGCCTATGGGTCCCGGAGTACGGGTTGCATCAGGCATATACGAAGGCGCTGATATACCCCCATATTACGACTCGCTCTTCATGCTGCTTATGACAGCTGGGGCTGACCGGGAAGATGCCATACGGGCTATGGACCGATCGCTTTCGAGGAACCTCAGGATAGAGGGAGTCAAGACCCTGGCGCCGCTGCTGCTGAGCATTATCCGTCATCCTTCTTTTATCTCGGGTGAATTTTCGACCCGCTTTATCGAGGAGCATATGGACGAACTGATATCCATGTTCCGGGATCAAAACAGCGAAGACGAGGCTCTCAAGGTTGCGAGGTATGTTGCGGAGATATCCGCCCTTGGCCCTCAGGCCTGGATGTGAGGGTAAAAATGCAAAACAGGAAAAAGGAAATGGGAAATACGATCTTTGCAAAGCCGGGGATGACGCCAAAGGAGATTGTTGCGGCAGCGCGTTCTCTTGAAGGCGTATGTTTTACGAATGTTGGTATGAGGGATGCCGGACAGTCGGATTTCAAGAACCGCCACCGGATACACGACCTCAAGACCCTTGCACCTTATTACAATGATATGGGTCTTTTCAGTGCTGAATGTCACGGAGGTGCCCGCTGGCATGTCGGAATAATGAACAGGCGGGAGAGCCCTGTTGAAGAGATAGCTATCCTCAGGGAACTGATGCCCAATGTCCTTCTCCAGACACTTATTCGGGAAACAAACCTTTTTGGATATCGCCCATATCCGAAGAACATCATTGAGTATGTAGTGGCGAATGTGGATATAGATGTCTGGAGGTGCTTTTCATTTCTGAACGATGTGCGGAACATGCGCTCAGTCGCAGAAGTCGTAATGAAGAGAGGAAGGCTTTTCGAGCCGACAATTTCCTTCACCTCTGCAGACTGGACAACGAACGATTACTATCTTTCCGTTGTCAGAGACATTGTGGACCTCTGCTCAGGCACTGACGAGATTGTTCTCTGTATTAAGGATATGGCCGGTGTGGGTGACATCAAACGGATAGGCAGCCTTGTTGATGCCATCAAGCAGAAATATCCTGACCTTGTCCTGCAGTATCACCGTCATATTACAGACGGCCTCGCAATGCCTGCGCTTCTTGCCGCAGCCCAGGCAGGAGCAAAGATATTCGACGTGCAGGAAGACTCCCTTGTCCGCTTCTATGGACATTCTCCAATCCTCAGCGTGCAGGCCTATTTTGAAGAATCCGGCATTCCTGTTCATCTCAACAGGAACGAAGCAGAAGAGGCAGTTCAGAAGGTGCGCGAATGGATCGGACATTATGAATGGGCAGAGTCGCCGTTCAAAGGCTATGACCACACGGTCACGCGCCACAGGATGCCCGGCGGTGCCTTCCCAAGCTCATTTGAACAGGCGGAAAAAGGTGAGTTCCTTCACCTCATGCCGTCTATCCTGAAGGCTATGTCGATTTATAACAGGATTGTGAAATATTTTGATGTTACCCCCGGTTCGCAGATAACCTGGGTCACCTGCAGCGGTATTGTAAATCGCTATGCAAAAGAGAGAGGCGACGCCGGCGTAAGGCATATCATAGACCTGCTTGAACGTTTTGTGGTTGAAAAGGCTCAGGACCTTGGGACCATGACAGAAGCTGAGCAGCAGGAACTGCTCATGCTTTTCAGAAATGCGCCAGGCGACTTCAAGAACCTGCTCCTCGGCAATTACGGCAGGCTGCCGATGGGGTGGCCTGGGGCTTGGGTATACCGGAGCACATTTGGCGATGAGTGGGAAAAGAAGATGTCGGAACGGAAAGAACTGTCTCCGCTGGATTCGCTCGACAATGAAGATATTGAGACTCCGAGGAAAGAGCTCGCGGAACAGATAGCCAGGATTCCTACCCAAGAGGAGTTCATTCTCTATCTCATGCATCCGAAGGACGCACTGACTATGATCGAGTTCAGGGACAAGTTCGGCGAAGCACCGCTTGTTCTGCCGACAGATGTATGGAGAAATGGGCTTAGGAAGGCAGGAGACAGCGTTGATTTCGAGCTCAGGGGCAAGCCTTATACTATTGAACTGGTGTCGATCGGGGCCGAGCACGAAGGCATAGTTCATGTTGTGATGCGCGTTAACAACAAGACAAGAGTCTATTCCGTTGATACTCCCCGTGCGAAGAAGGTCGAGATACGCATGGCAAAAGGTCCTGCTGACATTGGAGCGCTGATCAATGGTAATATATGGAGGATAGGCAATCCTGAACGCGGTATGATCAAGGCCGGAGATATCGTGCATAAGGGCGAAGAGATAGCGAACCTCGAGGCAATGAAGATGGAAAACGCGATCATCGCGCCGTTTGAAGGGCAGATATCTGAGGTCTGTGTAAAATTGAATGACACAGTACAGGAGGGACAGCTTCTTTTTGTTATTGAAAAGACGGATGTGCGATAAGAAATGAAAGATATTATTAAGCTTTTGAACAATAACAGAACTTGGGCAAGCCGCGTCAGCACTGAGAATCCGAACTTTTTCAGTAAGCTTGAAAAGCAGCAGAGGCCTAAATACTTATGGATCGGCTGCTCTGACAGCAGGGTTCCTGCAAACCAGATAACCGGATTGCTCCCCGGCGAGGTATTTGTGCATCGCAATATCTCGAACCAGGTGGTCAATACGGACATGAATCTGATGTGCGTTCTGCAGTATGCGATCGAAATACTGCGCGTAAAGCATATCATTGTCTGCGGTCATTACGGATGCGGCGGCATAGAGGCCATTATGAAGAATAAGGTCAGCGGTCTCCTGGAGCATTGGCTCGATAACGTTAAGACGCAGATGTCAAAGCACAGAGCAATAACAGCCGATCGGATGTGCGAGCTGAATGTGACTGCACAGGTCAGAAATCTGTCAAATAACACGATCGTTCAGAAGGCCTGGAAGCAGGGAAGGGAACTCTATATCCATGGCTGGATCTATTCGATCTCTAATGGTCTTATCAAAGATCTGAAAGTTTCTCAGCATGAGCTGAAGGATAAACCTGTCCGGCGATCACGCTGAAGAATCTCTTTCCCGCTTCTGCATTTTGTATTGACAGGAGCACCTGCAAACAAATAAGCTAATATAAGTAAAGGGGAGTAGCTGAAGCGATGGCTGTCGTCAACACGGTCTGAACAGACCCGGCACCATCGGTTAGATAACACTAACAAGCAAGACCTTTATCGCACGAATTTCGTGGCGGTAAAGGTCTTTTTTATTTTGGGGTAATCCCCGGGAGGTACGCGATGAACGGATTGAAGACAATGGTTCTTATGGTGACTCTGACTCTGATGCTGGTTTTTGTCGGCAGCCTGTTGGGCGGAAAGACAGGAATGACCTTTGCCCTGGTCATGGCCTTTGGAATGAACTTTGTATCCTACTGGTTTAGTGACAAGATCGTACTGAAGATGTATGGAGCTCAACAAGTTACAGAGATGGATGCTCCAGAGCTGTATGGCACGGTCAGGCGGCTTGCGCAGAGGGCAGAGCTTCCGATGCCGAAGGTATATATCATGGACCAGGATCAGCCAAATGCTTTTGCAACCGGACGTAATCCAGAGCACGGTGCCGTTTCAGTTACGAACGGTATTATGAGAATGCTGTCGCAGGCAGAGCTCGAGGGCGTTATTGCCCATGAACTGGCGCATATCAAACACAGGGATATTCTTGTGAGCACAGTAGCTGCTGCGATTGCCGGAGCCATTAGTTATCTGGCCCAGATGGCGCAGTGGTCAATGCTTTTCGGCGGAAGAAGCAATGATGAAGGTGAGGGCAGCAACCCGATCGCGGCTCTGGTTATGATGATCGTCGGACCGATTGCTGCGATGATGATTCAGATGGCTATTTCTCGGTCAAGGGAGTACAAAGCTGATCAGGGAGGGGCTGAGATTGCAGGAAATCCCTTGCAGCTTGCCGGAGCACTGAGAAAGCTCCAGATGGCCTCTCAGCAGATACCTATGCAGGCAAATCCTGCAACAGCGCACATGTTTATTGTGAGCCCTCTTTCGGGCGGCGGCCTGCTGAAGCTATTCAGTACCCATCCGCCGATGGAAGAGAGGATTGCCCGGCTGGAAGCGATGAGAGCAGGGGCATAAAAACAGATCATGACATCACTGATCCTTAAGAGGATGCAACAGGTAAAAAGACTGATAATCACTGTTGCTGGTTTCACGGTTCTGGCTATAGGCATTGCAATGATTGTTCTGCCGGGGCCGGCAATCGTAGTAATACCGATTGGACTGGGAATCCTTGCCACAGAGTTTATTTGGGAAAGAAGGTTGTTAATAAGGGCAAAAGATACGTTCAGTGAAATCACAAAAAAGGGAGGAAGCATCAATGAAACCAAGTGAGAGAGAAGCAGAGTATGGTGTTTCATTCATATTTTCTTCATATGCGCCATGCATGATACATATTAATTTAGTTATATCCCATAGTGTGAGGTAAGGAATGAAAAGGGTGCTTTCAGTTTTGCTGGCAGTAGGGATCGTTTTATCGCTTCTTGGCTGTTCTGCTGAGAAATACGGAACTGGCGTGGATACGAAGATAGCGGCTGTTAAGGTCAAGGATATTTTTCTCGACAGCAACCCGGTTGGCAAGAAGGTGACGATTGCCGGCAAGATATCTTCACAGTGCGGTTCCAACGGCTGTTGGTTTGTTCTGCAGGATGATACGGGGCAGGTCTTTATCAATCTTGCACAGAACAATATGACCGTGCCGCCGAGAATGAACAAGACGGCAAAGGTTACGGGTATTGTCTATCCCGTTCAGGGAGAACTGCAGATAATTGCCGAGGGAGTTGAGGTCAGATAGTGGTTTTTCTGCGAATTGCTTTCCAGAACCTGAACCGCCATAAGACGAGGAGCCTGCTGGCTCTCTTCGGAATCGCGACATCGGTAGCGGTTCTCTTTTCGATACTCTTTTTTAACAAGGGATTTGAGAAGGGACTGGCAAAGGAATTGGAACGGACCGGCATCCATTTCATGGTTGTGCCGTCAGGCTGTCCGCATGAAGTTGCGTCGCTTGTGCTTCACGGCTCGATCATCCCGAAGTTCCTTGACCTCGCAGTTATGGACAAAATCAAGGCCATTGAAGGGATCGAATTTGTTTCACCGATTCTTGTTGCCCAGCTGCCGAACCCTGAGCAGAAAAGGGTTGATCTGGTTTATGGCATTGAGATGGCAAAGATCATGCAGATTAAACCTCACTGGAACATAGAAGGCGCGGTTCCGAAGGATGATACTGAAATTATTCTTGGATCAGAGATGGCAGGCCATCAGAGGCTCAAGGTGGGAGATATTGTTAACTATCCGAATGTTAATGCCTCCTTCGGCATATCAGGCATTCTGAAAAAGACCGGTACCCAGGATGATGCCTTTATCTATATGCCGATAAAGGCTGCACAGACAATATTTAAAAAGCCATCTGGTGCAACAGCAGTCGGCGTAAAGGTCAAAGACCCTGCATTGTTAACAAAAATAACCGATGGACTCGCGGAGCAGGTGCCCGGCATACAGATCGTGACCATGAACCAGGTGATGAGCAGTATCTCGACGCTTGCTGCCTCTGCGAAAGTCCTGGGACTGTCGATTGCGATCATTGCGATCATC
The DNA here is from genome assembly GCA_964461065.1 of uncultured Nitrospiraceae bacterium. Classification (GTDB taxonomy): domain Bacteria; phylum Nitrospirota; class Thermodesulfovibrionia; order Thermodesulfovibrionales; family UBA6898; genus UBA6898. The sequence goes on along the minus strand of CAYWRK010000007.1, from coordinate 85,229 downwards.
GTGAGCGCTGTGGGTGTTATGAACGCGATGCTGATGGCAGTATTTGAGCGGACGCAGGAGATCGGCATGATGCGTGCCATAGGAGCTGCCCGATCAGACATCTTCAGAATTATCCTGATCGAGGGCATGCTTCTGACTACGACCGGCGGCCTTGCAGGCATCCTGATCTCTGTGGCCGGAAGCGATCTTATCGGGCTATTTGTGCGCAGAATAATGCCTTATGCGCCGGCCGGCAGTATGGGTCATTTTGATCCGGGCATAGCAGGGGCAAGCCTTATTTTTGCTGTGCTTGTCGGCATCTGCTCAGGCGTATATCCAGCCTGGAAGGCATCCAGAATACAACCGATAGAGGCGATCAGGGGATGATAGAACTCAGGGCAGTGGAGAAGGTATACCGAAGAGGTGCTGAGGAGGTTCATGCGCTCAGGGGTATTAACCTGGATATTGGCAAGGGGGAGTTTCTCTCGATTGTCGGGCCTTCGGGTTCTGGCAAATCGTCGCTTCTGCATATCCTCGGCTGTCTCGACCGGCCGACACAGGGCAGCATGAAGTTCGATCATCTGAATGTTGAGCATATGTCTGAAGCCGGGCTTGATGAGATTCGCAGAAACAAGATCGGGTTTGTTTTCCAGCAATTTTATCTTATGCCCGGACTCTCTGTTTTTGATAATGTAGCTCTTCCAAAGGTCTTCAGCAAGGAGAATATAGATGCAACAAAGATTGGCTCTCTGATAGAGACCGTCGGTCTGCAGAACAGAATGAGGCATTTCCCGAACCAGCTGAGCGGCGGTGAGATGCAGCGTGTTGCCATAGCGCGTGCACTGGCTAATGACCCCGAGATCGTTCTTGCTGATGAACCGACCGGGAATCTCGATACAGAAAACAGCGAAAGAATATTTGAACTGCTGAGATCACTTCAGCTCAGGGGATATACTATTGTGATGGTGACGCATAACAATGATCTTGCCTCCCGCGCCGACAGGACAATCCTTCTTAAAGACGGACTGCAGATTGTCGCGTGACCTATTGAAAAGCAGGGAAATGGAGAAGATTTATGAGAGAAAATCAGAAGGAGAGATTGGACATGAAAAAAGTATTGTTTGCAGTTTCAGCCCTCGTTGTTTTGAGCAGTGCAGTATTTGCAGAGGAAGTCAAATACACGACTCATATCAAGCAGCTTTTCGAGCACAAATGTGAAGCATGTCATGGCAGCGATGCGCCTGAATATGGAGATTTCAAGAAAGACAAGGAAAAATACTCTGCCTTGTTCAAGGGACCGAAGATGGCAGGGTATGCGAATCTGGTCCATTTCACAGGATGGCCTGATACCGGAGCCTTGATGCGCAGGCTTGATGACGGCGCAAATACGAAAGACAAGAAGCCGGGCAATATGTACCAGTATTTAGGTTCAGATGATGCCGAGCGGCAGAAGAACCTCAAGCTTTTCCGTGATTGGGTTGGCAATTGGACCTTGAAAAGACTTCCTGAACTGACAAAGGACGATCTGAACAACATCAAGGTTACATACTGATGACAGCTTTTATTGCTTCCCTGATCTTTGTGGTGTTGGCAGAGATGGGAGATAAGACCCAGCTTCTTGCCATGGCCTTTGCATGCAAGTTCCGCTGGCAGACGGTCATGTGGGGAGTTTTTGTTGCCACTGCGGCCAACCATCTGATGGCTGCCGCAGCCGGCAGTTATCTGGCTGCGATCGTGCCTATGGCAACTATCAAGATCGCAGCGGCAGTGTCATTCATTATCTTTGGTCTGTGGACAATTAGGGGCGATACATTAGAAGGGGAAGACAAAAAGTACAACTTTGGCCCCTTCTGGACCGTGACAATTGCCTTTTTCATGGCTGAGATGGGGGACAAAACCCAGCTTGCGACGATTGCCCTGGCAGTTGAGTACAACACCATTATCCCTGTCTGGATGGGAACAACAATTGGCATGGTAATCTCGAATGGATTTGGCATTATTGTCGGGAATGTCATGGGCAAGCATATACCTGAGCGGGCAATTAAATGGGGAGCTGCGTTGCTATTCATAGCATTCGGCGCATACGGATTATATGAAAATCTGCCCCAGCATCTCTTGAGCCCGATTGTGATCGCTGGAAGTCTTGCGCTTATTGCAGCAGCCATGTATGTAGTGGCCCGATTAAGTGCGGGGAGATCACCCCAGCTCCCTGTCTGTGAAAACAAGGAAATCCTTACATCAAGCAAGGAATAGCATTAATACCTCAGGAGGTAAATTATGCAGTGTCCCATATGCAGTGTTGAATTGGTAATGTCTGAAAGGCAGGCGATTGAGATCGATTACTGCCCCAAGTGCAGAGGTGTCTGGCTTGATCGCGGCGAACTGGACAAAATAATCGAGAAGTCTGCGGCAATTCAGCCGATGGCACCGCAGATACAGCCCGTTACTCAGGGAGGACATCACGGTCATAACTACGATGACGATTATAGGAAGCACAAACGCAAATCGTTCCTCCATGAATTATTTGATTAGATAACGGTTCTCTATAGGAGAAGCAGTTAGATAGAAGGACTGCTCACAAATAATTGTAAGTATGGTCAAAACGGTGAAGCAATCAATAAAAGGAGGAAATATCAATGAAGCCAAGTGAGAGAGAAGCAGAGTTCATAGCAAAAATGGAGTTTGAGAAGAAGAGGAAGATAGAAGAGGAAAAACAGAAGAAGCTGAAGGAGGAAGAAAAGATAAAACTCAAGGAACTTCATTACATGAAGTGTCCCAAGTGCGGAATGGAACTGCTTGAGATAGATTACAAAGAAATAAAGGTGGACAAGTGTTCTGAATGTTCCGGCATCTGGCTTGACGCAGGAGAGCTTGAAGCTGTATCAAAACTTGAAAAAGGCGGCTTGGACAAGTTGTTCAGTGTGTTCAAAAAATAATCAAGAGAATTCAAGTTTCAGAAGTAACCCTTCAGTTATGAGGGTCAGTTTACGATTGAATAAATTTCTCCTAACCTCCCTTTGCCAAAGGGAGGGCAATTCCCCTCTTTAGCAAAGAGGGGTGATGGGAGATTTTATGATGATTTCCCCTTTTCACTGAAGGGTTACTTTCAGAAGGCAGTTTATAATGCTTAGACTTAGGCTATGCACTGTCCAATATACAGTGGTGCCGATAGCCGCTGTTGTTATGGTCGATCATGAAATGCTGATTTGAAACGTTACGATCCTGATTTATGGAGAATAGAAATATGTTCTTAAAGCACGTTGAAGAGTTCCTGGAACAATTCATGTACAAAAGCCGATGGCTGTTGGCGCCTTTTTATATCGGCATGGTAGCTGCCAATGCCCTACTGCTGGTTAAGTTTATTAAGGAGCTAATTAAGCTTGTACCCATTGTTATCAGCGGCGAAGGTGGACAGGTGATGGCAGGTATATTATCACTGATTGACATCGTGCTGGTAGCCAATCTGATGGTTATTATCATTTTTGCCGGCTACGAAAACTTTGTTTCAAAGATTGACACTAAAGAGTGCGCGGATCGTCCTGACTGGATGGGGAAAGTGGGATTTTCTGATCTTAAGATGAAGGTGATTGGCTCCATTGTGGCCATTTCCGCTATTGAGCTGCTTAAATCTTTTACCGATCTCGAATCTATCAGTAACGAGCATCTGGCATGGAAGGTTGGCATTCATATCACCTTTGTGGTATCAGGCATTGGTTTTGCGGTTATGGACCGATTAGGCGCGCAGGCTAACGGCCATTGATCTTGTCAAGAGTTTGTAAAAGAAGTAAGGCGAGATATTTTAAACCGGCGGCACTCAGCTGCCTTACATCGATGCCATCGGCCCCCAGCTGTTATAGATATACTGAAGTAAAAGGAGAGATAGATAATGCGCTGGCATCAAAAAAATGTGGAAGATGTTTTTGAAGAACTGAACTCGTCTTTAAAGGGCATATCCTCAGAAGAGGCGCAAAAGCGTCTTTTAGAATACGGCCCCAATGAGCTGACTGAGAAGGCAAAGAAGACGCCATTCATGATGTTCCTTGGCCAGTTCAGGGATTTCATGATCCTTGTCCTGATTGCGGCTGCTGTCATAGCAGGAATCGTGGGTAAACCTACTGATGCAGCGGCTATCATCGCAATAGTGATACTTAATGCCATCGTAGGATTCATTCAGGAATACAGGGCTGAAGAGGCGATGGCAGCCCTCAAAAAAATGGCAGCTCCTTCATCCACTGTATTGAGAGATGGCCTGCCTGCTACCGTTGCTGCCTCTGAGATTGTACCGGGTGATATTGTTTTGCTTGAAGCAGGCCAGATAGTGCCAGCGGACTTGAGGTTGAGCGAGAGCGCAAATCTTAAGATAGAGGAGGCGGCGCTGACAGGGGAGTCTGTGCCTGTGGAAAAACATACTGCGCTCCTTCATGACGAGCATCTCCCCATCGGCGACAGAAAGAATATGACCTATCAGGGGACTATAGTGACCTACGGAAGGGGAACAGGCGTAGTTACAGCCACAGGCATGGGGACGGAAATGGGAAAGATTGCTGCCATGCTTCAGGAAGAAAAGGACTTGAAGACCCCTCTTCAACAGAGACTTACCGTCTTCGGCAAGAAACTGGCGGTAGCAATCATAGTTATATGCGCTATTGTATTTGTGGCAGGAATGATGAGGGGCGAGCCCGCGGTATTGATGCTTCTTACGGCAATAAGCCTTGCAGTGGCAGCTATACCAGAGGCCCTGCCTGCTGTTATAACCATAGCCCTTGCCATCGGCGCAAAAAAGATGGTGAAGCTGAACGCCCTCATAAGAAGGCTTCCTGCGGTTGAGACCCTCGGTTCTGTGACTTATATATGCACTGATAAGACAGGGACCCTTACGCTGAACAAGATGACCGTAGAAGAGATCTATGTTGACAGTAATATCGTCAGGAGTCAGGAGATAGGAGTCAGGAGTAAAGAAACAACAGAAGACACTTTACACTTTAGGCCTCACGTTTTACTTATGACGGCCCTTGCCTTAAGCAATGATGCACAGATGGGCGCTGATAGCTCTGTCATCGGTGACCCTACGGAGATCGCTCTTTATGACATAGCGAAAAGGCAGGGTTTTGAGAAACAAGAGTTGGAAAAGAAATTTTTGAGAGTAGCGGAACTCCCGTTCGATTCCGACAGGAAATGCATGACGACGTTTCATTACTGGTATGATGGCAAATTCATCTCTTTTACAAAGGGAGCAATAGACGTTTTGATAGATAAGTCAGAGAATATATTAACAGCAGAAGGATTAAAGCCTGTTGATATTCAGGATATGCACAGGATCAACGAACGGATGGCTGCTGACGGTCTCAGGGTCCTCTGTATTGCAATGAGAACGTGGGATGCCCTGCCGGTTGATATGACTGCCGGGGCAGTTGAGGACAACCTTACGGTGTTGGGCCTTACCGGCATGATGGATCCGCCAAGGGAAGAAGCCAAAGATGCTGTTGCCCTGTGTAAGGCTGCAGGGATAAAGCCGGTAATGATAACTGGCGACCATCCTATAACAGCAAAGGTAATATCAGAAAGGCTTGGCCTGCTTGAAGACGCCGGAATAGGTGACGGACGAGCAGTAATAACAGGCAGGGAACTTGATAAGTTGTCGTTGGTGGAGTTTGAAGAAAGGGTTGAGCATATAAGGGTCTATGCAAGGGTTGCGCCCGAGCAGAAACTGAAGATAGTCGAGGCGCTTCAGGATAAGGGACAATTTGTGGCCATGACAGGGGACGGCGTAAATGATGCGCCTGCGCTGAAGAGGTCTAATATCGGAGTGGCAATGGGAATCACAGGAACAGGGGTCGCTAAAGAGGCGTCATCCATGATACTTCTTGATGACAACTTTGCGACCATTGTCAGGGCGATAAAAGAGGGAAGGCGCATTTATGACAATATACTCAGATTTATAAATTATTCCATGACATCCAATGCTGGAACACTATGGGCCATATTCCTTGCCCCGTTTTTCGGCCTGCCTCTTCCGCTGGTGCCAATCCAGGTATTGTGGATGAATCTCCTTACAGACAGCCTGCCGGGGCTCGCTCTAACAGCAGAACCTGCTGAAAGAAATATTATGGGCAGACCGCCGAGACATCCGGAGGAAGGGGTATTTTCCAACGGCAGGGGCTTATTTATAATTAAGTTCGGGCTTGTCATCGGCATATCAGCGCTTCTGTTTCAAGTGTTTGCTGTTAAGGAAGGAATGCCCTGGCAGACAATGGTATTTACCGCGCTTGTGATAGGAAGAATGGCAGTTGTTATGAGCGTTCGTTCTGAAAAAGATTCAATTTTTACGATAGGTTTCTTCAGTAACCGTCCTCTTTTCGGCGCTATTGTTTTGACGGTAGCGCTTCAAATGGCTGTGGTGTATATGCCATTGCTTAATCCCATATTCAATACGCAGCCTCTGACAATGAATGAACTGCTGCTTACGTTAGCCCTCTCGTCAATCGTCTTTATTGCTGTGGAGATCGAGAAGCTGTGGAGAAGGCGCAAAATTATCTAAGCATAGAAGTGAACCGATTCTGCTTTCTTTCTGCCTGTGATATTATTTAACAGCAGCTCGAAGAAAGGAGATTATACAATATGAGCACAAAACGTGACCTTAAAGAGATTGTCGCCACACGGATAGAGTTTTTCAAAAGAAAGCCTGAGGCTGCTATCTATAATCCGAAGGTATCATCAAAACATATCAGGAACCTGTACACCGAAACGCAGGTGAGAGAACATCTCGTGAAATCGGATTACGGCGAAGCGGCCGGTGGCGAGAACCAGGCTCCTAATCCTATTGAACTTCTGCTTTCGGCCTTTGGCGCCTGTGTAGAGGCTGCATTCTACGAGTTTGCATTGCATGAGGGCCTGACCATAACTTCGCTTTCTGTGGACGTGGAAGGCACGCTCGATCTCCGGGGCCTCTTCATGATCGATGACGTGAGTGCCGGTTTTAAGGACGTGAAGTTCAATTTTTGCATCGAAAGCCCTGATGACGAGACGCGAGTACGTGCTCTTGCAGAGAAGGTGATCGCCCATTGCCCGGTAGTTGACAGCCTGAAAAAACCGACGCCTGTTTCAGGGGAGATTGTGATAAATAGTCAGTTCTGAGAAGATAAAGCGGAATTTATCCATTTCGAGCCTTTTTCAAAACTGGTCATACGCCGTACGGACGGCCCCGGTCTTCATGACAGAGTTATAGAAGGAATATGAGTTATCGGAACGTGAAGGCGGAACCCTTCTGACACAAACGATACATATCGAGAATTCCGGCATCAATATCTTTTTCAGGTTCCTCATTTGGGTCATTCTGAGATGGGGAAAACCTGTGGGCAAGTCATATCTCTGGACTCTTAAGGACCTCATCGAGGGGGACAGCAGCTCTAAACTTGCCTTTAAACTTGCCGACCCATAATCCTTAGTTTGAAGTATAATATTGATCTGACTGGTTGGAATTTCAGGAGGAAATGTGCATATAGGAGTAATCGGTAGCGGATATGTAGGACTTGTGACCGGAGCGTGCTTTGCCGAGTTTGGCGTTGCCGTGACCTGCGTTGACAAGGATGAAAAGAAGATCAGGACGCTGAAAAAAGGTGAAATCCCTTTTTATGAGCCGGGACTGAGTGATCTGGTAAAGAAAAATATCAAGAATGGCAGACTCAAATTCTCCACGCATTTGCAAGATGCTGTTGATCCCTGCCTGGTTATCTTCATTGCAGTCGGCACACCACCACGGGGCGACGGGTCTGCGGACCTGCGCTATGTGGAAGCGGTCGCTGAAGAGATAGCTCAAACGATCAGGGGATACAAGGTTATCGTTACCAAGAGCACGGTCCCTGTGGGCACAGGCGCGCGTCTCAGAAAGATCATTTCGAAGAGGCTCAAGGAGCAGGTTGACTTTGATATTGTTTCCAACCCCGAGTTTTTAAGAGAAGGTTCTGCCATCGAGGATTTTATGCGGCCCAATCGGATTATTATCGGCTCATCGAGTCCTCAGGCAATAGCGATCATGAAGGATCTGTACGGCCCGCTCTATCTTATCGAGACGCCTTTTGTAATCACGAATATAGAGACTGCGGAACTGATTAAATATGCTTCAAACTCATTCCTTGCCGTAAAAATATCATTCATTAATGAGATGGCAAATCTCTGTGATAAGGTCGGGGCAGATGTTCATATGGTGGCTAAAGGCATGGGACTTGACCATCGGATTGGCTCCAAATTTCTCCATCCGGGGCCGGGATATGGAGGGTCATGTTTTCCGAAGGATACGCGGGCACTCCTGACTATTGCAAAAAACCATGATATGGAACTCGGCATTGTGCAGTCAGCTGTAGACGTAAATGAAGATCAGAAGAAGCTCGCATTTGAAAAGATCCGTGATGGGCTGGGGAAACTTACAGGAAAGACCGTAGCAATACTTGGCCTTTCTTTCAAACCGAATACGAATGACATGCGAGAGGCACCTTCTATATTTCTAATTGAACATCTGCTCAGGGCAAAGGCGAAGGTGAGGGCGTACGACCCGGTTGCGATTGATGACGCAAAAGCGATATTCAAGAGCACGATAACGTATGCAAAGAATTCCTATGACTGCATGAAGGGTGCTGATGCCGTTGTGATTGTTACTGAATGGAACGAGTTTAGAAGTCTTGAACTCATGAAGGTAAAGGTCTTGCTGAAAACACCCTATTTCTTCGATCTCAGAAATGTTTATGAGCCTGCAAAAATGCGAAAGCTGGGGTTCAAGTATTGGTGTCTTGGCAGGAATTAGACTGATGTTTTATACTATTGACGCTTCACGCTTTACGCATTACGACCATAGGGGCGATTAGCTCAGCGGGAGAGCACTCCCTTCACACGGGAGGGGTCGGCAGTTCGATCCTGCCATTGCCCACCATTTAGAATCAGGGGCCGGGCATTTATGCTGGCCTCTTTTTTTGAGCAGCCTGGGATGTCAGTGGACTTTGTTCAGTGTACCGCGGTCGCAAGGCAGGAAGGATCAGCATTAATCATGTCTCCGATGACTGACATCGCTTCTATTACATAGGTATCGTCAGAGACAGCCTTGATAAAGTCTTCTCTTTTTTCCTCATCTGTTTTGGGGTCTTTATCCGGCTTTGGCTGACCATGAGAGATCTTGAGGTCCTTTTCCTTGTCTCTGCGAGACTCTTCTATTTCCCGTCTGACATCTTCAATATTGAGGGACCTGAGCGTATTCTTCTTTTTTTCTGCCAGTCGGGCGGCTTGTTTTTCCATCTCGATAAATTGCTGGCTTGATTTGACCCTTGAGCGACTTTTCTCCTGCAGGGAGTGCATTTTCGGTCTGCATTTCTGATAGGGAGTGAAGGCAACGGGCTTGACCGTGTCCCAGGGCAAGGCAAAATCGAGATATTGTTCTCCTGTCTTGAGACCGTTAAGAACATCCGGCAGTATGATATCCGGCACTACTCCGCGATACTGGGTGGAATCACCGTTTATGCGGTAAAACTTCTGGATTGTAAGTCTGAGGGCGCCGAGGGGTTTGTATGAGTCCATACTTTCAAGCGGGAGATTGCTGTCAAGGTCCAGGATAGTTTGGACCGTTCCCTTGCCATGTGTGTGCTCTCCGCCCAATATAACAGCGCGGCCATAGTTCTGAAGTGCGCCAGCCAATATTTCCGAGGCAGAGGCGCTGATTGTATTGACGAGGATAACTAACGGTCCATCATACATAATCTCCGGCAGATCATCAGATAACGTTGTTATAGTATCATTACTGCTCTTTACCTGGACAACAGGCCCTGTCTTAATGAACAATCCGGCAATTTTAACCGCATCGGTCAGTGCTCCGCCTCCGTTATTTCGGAGGTCGAGTATAAGACCCTTTATCTTTTGAGTCTCAACATCGGTCAATGCAGCTCTGACATCATCAGTTACATTCCTTCCTTTGTTGCCATTGCTTGTCCCTTCGAAATCCCGGTAGAAGGCAGGGATCCTGATATAGCCGAACGTGTCGCCCGTCTCACTGCTCTTAACGACGGCACTCTTTACGAAGGTGTCCTCAATCTGGATAATATCGCGCACAATTGGTATCGTCAGCACTTTATCATCAGGCTTCCTAATGGTGAGCCTGACCTCAGTCCCCTTTTTTCCTCTTATCAGCCTGACAGCGTCTTGTACCCTCATACCGCTGATAGGCACAGGCTCATTGCCTCCTTCGCCAACTTTCAGGATAATGTCTTCAGCTTGTAGCTTTCCCTGTCTGAATGCAGGGCTGCCAGCCATCACAGCCACCACTTTTATCTGGCCTTCTTCTTCCTTGAGCGTTGCTCCAATTCCTTCGAGTGAACCGCGCATGCTGATATCAAAATCTGCCTTGTTCATAGGCGGCATATAGTCTGTATGCGGATCAAAGGTATGAGCAATAGCGTTAAAGAATCGCTCATAATGCTCGTCTTCCTTTTCGCGGCTTATGCGAGAAAAAAACAGATCATAGGCTTTCAAAACTTTGTCGCGTGCAGTTCTTCTGAGGTCCTTATCCTCCATTGGCTTTTTGTCTGTTTCCCTGTCCTTGAGCTTTTGTGACTCCGCTGAGACAGATGTATTCTCCTCTGTCTGATTCAAATACTGATGCAACATTTCGTATTTCAGTATCTTTCTCCACCGTTCCCGTAATTCCAGATCGTCGCTGCAGTATTCAATCTTCTCTGCGTCTGTTTCAATAAATTCGTTTGCCGAGAGATCGAAATCTCCTGAAAGGATCTCTTTGACCATCTCGTGAACAGACGTAGCCCTGGCAGTGAGGATTGCCGACCCTCTAACCGGAAGCTCAAGGCTGCCAGTATTCATTTCGTTATCCATGAGTTTTGAATACTTTCTCAGGCTGACGACATCTGCCATAAGCAGAATCCTTTTCTGATAATCGAGCTGTTTCAGATAGAGGCCGAAAGCCGCCTCGGAGACTTTATCGTCAATTACCTTATGAGTGAAGTGTTTCGCTTCAAGATTCTTACGAATCAGAAAAGCAAGAAGCTTGGCCCGGTTGGACTCATTATAAGCCGGCTGCCTCGTGTCCTTGGCATATCCGATACTCCAGAGCAGGGAAAACAGAAGCAGAGAGGCAAGAAAGAGTTTCAGTAAATCCTTTCTCAACAAAAAAAGGGATAAACCCTTCGGAGTAACATGCGAAAATGCGAACAACCTGAATCCGAAAAATCTCATTGTTTTATAATACTCCGATACTATTTCACGGTGCAACAATCTGAGGGAATAAGGTAGAATGTAAATACTTTGATTATTGAAACCGTCAGACTGCAGGCTGTTAGACAAGTAAATAGACGATGCAGGACTGTCAGGTATTTTGTGCTTAAGTCTGTCAATAAACGTTTGGCTAAATTATGTGATCAAAGCTGGCATCATCCAGCAATTAGTCATCACGAATAGACCGAAGATTTATCCCCCACAAGGGGGTGGACAAGCAGACTATCCATCTCAGCAGTTGCAAACGAAGGGACATACTATATGACTGAAGAAACCCAAAAACTGTCTGATTTTATCCGCGACATTGTCACTGAAGACCAGAAGACCGGCAAATTTGAAAAGCGGGTCCGTACGCGTTTCCCGCCTGAGCCGAACGGCTACCTGCATATGGGCCATGCTAAATCCATCTGCCTGAACTTTGGCATTGCGCAGGAGTTCGGCGGCAGATGCAACCTCCGCTTTGACGACACCAATCCCGAGAAGGAAGAGCAGGAGTATGTGAACTCCATCATCGATTCGGTCAGATGGCTTGGCTTTGATTTTGGTCCTGAACCGTTCTATGCCAGCGACTACTTTACTTTCATGTACAAGAGCGCTGAATATCTTATCTCAGCAGGTCATGCTTATGTGGACAGCCAGTCTGCTGATGAGATGCGCGAAAGCAGGGGAACATTGACTGCGCCTGGAAAGAACTCTCTGTTTCGTGAACGCGCTGCAGATGAGAACCTGCGCCTGTTCCGCGAAATGCGCGATGGCAAACACCCTGACGGCGCTATGGTGCTCAGGGCAAAGATCGATATGGCCTCGCCGAATATCAATATGCGTGATCCTGCGATCTACCGCATCAAACGTGCAGAGCACCATCGAACAGGCAGCCAATGGTGCATCTACCCCATGTATACGTACGCTCATCCGATTGAGGATGCCACTGAGAATATCACCCACTCAATCTGCACACTTGAATTTGAGGATCAGAGGCCCTTTTATGACTGGCTGCTTGAGCGGCTGGCCGAGGGCGGACTTCTGAAACGGCCCCTGCCTCAGCAGATAGAGTTTGCGCGCCTTAATCTCAGTTATACCGTATTGAGTAAAAGGAAACTTATTCAGCTTGTCAATGAGGGCCACGTGAAGGGCTGGGATGATCCGCGCATGCCGACCATCTCCGGCATCAGGAGGAGAGGCTATACGCCTGAGTCGATCAGAAACTTCTGTGAGCGCATAGGCGTTGCGAAGAGGGACAGCATGGTGGATCTCGGGCTTCTTGAGTTCTGCATACGTGAAGACCTGAACAGACGGGCTCCTCGTGTTATGGCAGTGCTGCGGCCGCTCAAGGTCGTTCTTACCAACTATCCTGAGGAACAGGAAGAGGAACTTAATGCCATTAACAACCCTGAGGATCCTGATGCAGGAACGCGGAAAGTGCCCTTTTCCCGTGTGCTGTATATCGAGCAGGAGGACTTTCGTGAGGACCCGCCAAAGCAGTTCTTCCGTCTTGCTCCGGGCAGGGAAGTCAGACTTCGATATGCCTATTTTATCACCTGTGAAAAGGTTATTAAGGACGAAAAGACCGGCGAGGTTATCGAACTGCATTGCACGTATGATCCGGCAACCCGCGGCGGCGATGCACCTGACAACAGGAAAGTGAAAGCAACTCTGCACTGGGTGTCAGCAAAGCAGGCAGCCAAGGCAGAGGTCAGGCTTTATGATACGCTCTTTACAAAAGCTGAGCCCGGGGCGGAGAGCGGCGATTTCAGGACTGATATTAACCCGCGATCTGTTGAGGTTCTCGATTCCTGTTTAATAGAACCTGGCATAGGGGGTGCTGCTCCTGGCAGCAGATACCAGTTTGAGAGAATGGGATATTTCTGCGTTGACAAGGATTCGACAGCAGCCAAGCTGGTATTTAACAGGACTGTTACGCTGAAAGATACCTGGGCAAAGATAGAAAAAGGAAAGAAGTGAAACAATGCCGGGAATCAGATTCATTGTTTGGCTCTTGTGTAATATCGTGTCTTCTTCGTGTATCATGGTTCCATAAGATTATGATTCCATGTTGTATTCAAAATGATAACAAGGCAGCAAGGAGGAAGCGACGCAGGCATACTGTTTGGTATGTTGAGGAGCTGACGACGAAGCCAACGCAGTTTGCGTTTGGATGTGCCTTGGAATGAGCTATATTACTGTCATAGGAGCGGGAAGCTGGGGAACAACACTTGCAAGTCTGCTTGTAGAAAAGGATTATGATGTTTCTCTCTGGGCGCGGGAGGCAGACGTTGCGGATGAGATCAATGAAAAAAGCAGAAATAGCATCTATCTCCCTGATATGCACCTGCCTGCCGGTCTCAAGGCAACGAGCAGCATTGAAGAGGCTGTCAAGAAGGCACGCTATGTCCTAAACGTGGTTCCAACGCAGTTCACCCGATCTGTTTTCCAGGAAGCGGTCAACTACTTGAGCGATGACGCTGTTGTTATCAGCGCATCTAAAGGGATAGAGCAGGGTACATTGCTTACCGTATCTGATATTCTGCATGAGGTCACCGGCAAAGAGGTTGCCGCACTTTCGGGACCGAGTTTTGCAAAAGAAGTAATCAGGAAACTCCCCACTGCTGTTACTCTTGCAGCCGCAGACGCCGCCACAGCACTGCTTCTTCAGGAGATCTTCAATTCCGGATATTTCCGTGTATACACGCACACGGATGTGCTCGGTGTTGAGCTTGGCGGAGCATTGAAGAATGTTGTTGCCATAGCCTCAGGCATATGCGATGGACTTGGTCTTGGCCATAGCGCACGGGCTGCTCTGATCACCCGCGGTCTTGTGGAGATAACGCGTCTCGGTAAGGCAATGGGAGCTGATCCAACAACTTTTTCAGGCCTGAGCGGCCTCGGAGACCTTGTTCTTACTTGTACTGGCCCCCTTTCAAGGAACTATAGCGTAGGCGTCAGCCTTGGCAAGGGTATGAAGCTCAAAGAGATCTTGTCTTCCACTAAGAGCGTTGCAGAAGGTGTTGCAACGTCACAATCCGCATTCGTGCTTGCTCAGAAAAAGGGCGTCGAAATGCCGATCATAGAACAGGTTTATGAAGTGCTTTACCAGGACAAGGATCCTGAAACCGCTGTGCTTAGCCTTATGAACCGCGCCCTTAAGTCTGAGTTCTGAACAGTCTGTAATCCTGCCAATGTGGCTGACCGGATTGAACAGATAGGCGGATATAGAGATCTCGTCGTCATGTATTACACGGGACAACTTTGGTTTTCAGGATCAATATATGGCAGATAGCAGAGCATGGAAGGCGGCCCAGGCGACATTAGTAATATTGATCATCGTTGTTTCTTCACTCTATCTCCTGAGGCCGGTTGTTGATAACGATTTTTTCTGGCACTTAAAGACAGGCGAATGGATATGGCAGAATCAGAATCTTCCCACCGAAGACCCCTTCTCTTATACATCACCACAGACGCATAGTGATTGAGCAGAATTCATTCTCAAATCATACTGGCTGAGCCAGATTATTTTCTATTTAGCATACCTGTCGGGAGGAATCCCGGGGGTTGTTCTCAGCAGGTTTATTCTTGTCGGCATGTTTATCTATATTGCGGCAAAGAGAAGAGAGGGCGACAGTATTCTTTATTCGTGTTTGCTCATATTGTTCCTGATCAATTTCCTGACATATCCTGTTGAAAGACCGCATTTTTTTCCTTCTTATTCTTTTCATTGCTGCTTTACCTCTTGGATGGTGCAAGAAAGGAAGAAAAGCAATACAGAGGAAAGAAACTCTATATTTCACTGTCAGTGTTAATGACCATATGGGCAAATACACATGGAGGCTATGCGCTCGGACAGCTTAGTATAGCGTTATTTGTACTCATGGAGGCGATGAAATATCTGCATCCCTCTTTGCAGCCTTTGCGGCCTGAAACCTTCAGGAAATTGCTGATAGCAGGGGCCTGCGGCCTTGTCTCTTCCCTGGTGAATCCTAATACGTATCACGCCCTTGAGCAATTCCTCAACGTTGACAGGAATCTTGCAGACATAATCGCCAACAATATTGAATTTGCCTCATCGATTGAGCGATTTGCCATGGGTGGAAGAGATATTCTTATTTATTGGCTTTTCTGCCTCTTTGGTCTTATCGGGATTGTCCTCACAATACGAAGGCCTAACATTACACGGATTGCATTTCTTGCTGCAACGAGCTATTTCTCTTTTATGACAATACGATTTATCCCCTTTTATATGATTGCTGCCTTGCCCTTCATCGGAAAGGCATTATCAGGGAAAAGTATAGTGAAGCATACGAGAATTTATCTTATTTGCCTGACGATTTCTGCAGCCGCATATTTTGGCTGGAATGAGCGGCTGAATATCTTCAGAATCACGAGAGGAAATTGGATATCCAGTTATGCCATGCCGGTGAGGGCAGCTGATTTTATCCTTCAGCATGATATTAAAGGGAATATGTTTAACTTTTCTGACTGGGGAGGCTATCTGATATGGCGACTTGGGCCGGAAAGAAAGGTCTTTATTGATGGCAGATTCTTGTATCCCGAGACGCATGGTGTTGAACGTAGTGTAGGTGCTGCAGCTGCCATTGATTATTTGGGAGCACCTTATTGGAAGTCTGTCCTGAATACCTACGGGGTAAATTATATTATTATGCCCCTGTTTGTTGAATATGGTGAGACATACCCTCTTTTGTTCGAACTGGTTAAGGACCGAGAGTGGCTGTCTGTTTTTTCCTCACAAAAGGCCATAGTGTTTGTTAGGGATTCGCCTGATAACAGAAATGTGCTTGCGACAAATACGATCCATAAAGAGCGTTTCATCGATATGCTTATTGAAGAGTGCGATCTGCTAATCAGGGCAAGACCTTATAATTTTCAGTACTATATGGCCAGGGGCGACTTAAGTATGTTCATGGGCGATTTTACTGAAGCAAAGAAAGGTTATATGAAGGTTCTGGAGCTGGCTCCGGACCATACGCTCGCAAAACAAAAACTGAGCACTATCGAGCTGAATGATAAATAGCGTTTTATTTTGGTAAGATATAAAAAAAGGGGGTATCTGAGAATGTTCAAGGAATTCAAGGAATTTGCAATAAAAGGGAATACGGTGGACATGGCAGTCGGTATAATTATTGGCGCTGCATTCGGAACTATCGTTACTTCGCTGGTGAATGATATCATCATGCCGCCTATCGGGATGCTGCTTGGGAATGTCGATTTTTCAAGTTTTTTTCTGGTACTCAAGGAAGGAAAAATGCCTTCTCCCTATGCCTCCATAGCCGACGCCAAGGCCGCCGGTGCGGTAACCATGAACTATGGTCTTTTTATCAACACGATCATCAGTTTTCTTATTGTCTCCTTTGCGGTCTTTTTGCTTGTGAAGAATATTAACCGACTGAAGAGGCAGTCTGAGGAACCGTCTGTTGTGCCGGCGACCAAGGAATGTCCGTTCTGCTTCTCGGTAATCCCGATCAAGGCGGTTCGGTGCGGCCATTGCACATCTGAACTGAAGTAGGAAAATTCAGAAATGGTGGCCTTCGGGGAAGTGATCAGCGCAATAGCCTCGAAGCTGGATCTGAAGAAGACCGTGAAAGGGTTTGCGGCCTTTCTGGTGGTCTTTTCGATCATCGGGTTTCTGATCCTGCCGCCGATCATCAAATCAGTCCTCCTGAAGCAGCTCTCGGAAAAACTCCATCGTGAAGTATCCATCCAGGCTGTGCGGGTAAATCCCTTTATGCTGTCGGTTACGGTGCGGGGATTTGAGATCAGGGAACCTAAGGCCCAGACTCCCTTTGTCTCGTTTGACGAACTCTATCTGAATCTCCAGACCATGTCCATACTCAGACGGGGAATTATCATTAAAGAGATAAAGCTGCTGAAACCGTACATCAATATTGTCCGCAATGAAGACCTTTCGTACAATTTTACCGATCTGCTTCAGATGGCCGAGCAGAAACCTTCAGATAAAGGCAGTTCCAAAGACAAGCAGGGATCTCTTCGATTCTCGCTGAACAACATACAAGTGATCGATGCTGGCATTGATTTCATGGATGGGCCAAAGCATACGAAGCATGAGATTCGCGATGCCACACTGACCATTCCCTTTGTCTCGAACCTTCCCTATTATCTGGACACCTATGTGCAGCCTGCCTTTTCTGCCAGGGTGAATGGCCATGCAGTTGGTTTCAAGGGGAGCACCAAACCTTTTATCGATTCGCTTGAGGCAGATATTGATGTTGACCTGAAGGATCTCAATCTTCCCTATTATCTGGCATATTCGCCTTTCCCGCTGGACTTCAAACTTGTCTCCGGACTCCTGGACGTTCAGTCAAGTCTGTCCTATGTCCAGTTCAAGGATAAGAAGCCGACGCTTTCTGTGAAAGGCAGCACGTCCCTGAAAACATTCAAGATCGATGACAAAGCAGGCAGTCAGATGATCAGTCTGCCCCGGCTTGATGTCTCGATCAGTTCTTCTGACCTTATGGACATGAACGTGCATTTCGCGAAGATCTCTATTCAGTCGCCTGAGATCAATGTCAGCCTCGACAGTGCGGGGAAGCTGAATCTCCTGGCGCTTATGCCAATGACAGGGGAAAAGGTTAGGGGAAAGGCTGAGGCTAAGGCTGAGGCCAATAAGGAGACAAAGACAGAAGACAGGAAGCCCATGCCAATCATAGAGGCTGATGAGATCGTTCTTGCGGGCGGCAAGGTAACGACTGTTGACGCGTCTGAGGGCAGAAATTTCCGAACCAGCCTTAACAATATCCAGGCAAAAATCATCCATTTCAGCACGATAAAGGACAAGAAGACCGAGGCCGAGGCATCATTTCAGACAGATACGCTGGAGGAGTTCAGGCTTACGAGTAATTTTTCAGTTGAACCCCTTGCAGGAGAAGGCATTGTCGAACTCAAAAAAGTTGTTCTTAAGAAGTATACGCCTTATTTCGCAAAGCACGTTCTTTTTTCTATAGAGGACGGAAAATTTGATTTCTCAACAAAATATTCCTTTCTCATGACTGACAAAGAGCCTGAGGTAAAGATAGCAGAACTTATGGCAGACATCTCTTCCCTCAGGCTCAGAAAGAACGGAGAAAAGGAAGATTTTCTGAGTCTTCCTGCACTGTCTGTGAAGGAAACTTCTGCTGACCTGGCCAAGCGGGAGCTCATTGTGGGAGATCTCACTTCGCAGAAGGGCATGATTCTTGTGAGACGCAATCATGACAGTATCCTGAACCTTGAGGCACTGCTGCCTGCATATGCAACTCCTGCAGAACAGCCCGCTGCTGCGCCTCCACAGCCAAAGCAGAAGCCTGCTGCCGCAAAGCCCTGGACCTTGACAGCCAAGAAGATATCCATTGACCGCTATGCACTAAAGGCCGAGGACCAGGTTCCTTCAGAGCCGGTCAGCATCCTGCTTGATCAGATCAATTTCAAGGGCGAGAATATCTCTACGCAGAAAAATACAAAGGGCAAGCTTTCGCTTTCGCTCCAGATTGAGAGGAAAGGTTCAGTTACGGTGAACGGTTCTGTCGGCATTGAACCAGCCTCAACGCAGTTGAAGGTGGTTACCAAGAACATCCCGATCATGCCGGCTGTTCCCTATTTCGCAGACAAGGTGAAGATCATTGTCTTTGACGGAAGTATTTCATCTGAGGGGACACTTTCCGCGGTGTATAGCAAGGAGACCGGACCGAAAGCGTCCTATAAAGGCGCAGCCTCACTTAACCATTTTGCCTCTGTGGATAAGGTTGATGCTGAAGATTTCCTGAAGTGGAACTCACTTTATATTGACTCTATGGATGTTTCCTATAATCCGCTTGTAGTGGAGATCAATGAGGTGGCGCTCTCTGATTTCTATGCCCGGACCATCATCAATGCCGACGGTTCGATCAACCTGCAAAATATTATGGTAAAGACAGAGCAGGAAAAGGTCGGGGCCAAGGTTGAGGCTCAGGGGACAGAGGCAAAAGAACAGGCCAAGGCTGAGGTTAAGGCTGAAGGAGCGGCAAAGACAGAGGATAAGAGCAAGGGAGTGACGGAGAAAGTAATAAAGAGCCAGGCTAAGAATGGCATCGGTGTAAGAATCGGAACAGATGCAGCCAAGAAGATGGTGACGATCGAAAAGGTTACACTTCAGGGGGGGACTGTGAACTTTTCTGATCGATACATTAAACCGAATTTCAGCACCAACATGCTCGAGCTTGGCGGCCGGGTTACGGGGCTCAGCTCTGAAGAAACAAAAATGGCTGATGTTGAACTGCGGGGCAAACTGGATAACTATGCTCCTCTGGAGATCACCGGCAAGATCAATCCCCTGCGGGATGATCTTTTTGTGGATCTGATGATCAGCTTCAAGAATATGGAACTGAGTCCGCTAACACCTTACTCAGGCAGGTATCTCGGTTATGTTATCGAGAAGGGCAAACTTGGGCTTAACCTTCACTATCTGATAGAGAAGAAGAAGCTTGATTCGCAGAACAAGGTCCTCCTGGACCAGTTCACGCTCGGCAATCAGGTGGACAGCCCTGATGCGACAAAACTGCCTGTCAGACTTGCTATCGCGCTTCTCAAGAACCGGCGCGGCGAGATTGATCTTGATATTCCGGTCAGCGGTCAGATCGATGATCCCAAGTTCAGTATCGGCAGGATCATCATAAAGATCCTCCTGAATCTGCTGGTAAAGGCGGCCACCTCTCCTTTCGCTCTCCTCGGTTCACTCTTCGGCGGTGGCGAGGAATTGAGTTATGTCGAGTTCGATCATGGGCTTTTGAGCCTTAACGAAGCAGGTGTAAAGAAGATCGATACCCTGATCAAAGCGCTCCATGACCGACCGTCTCTGAAGATCGATATTGAGGGCCACGCTGATATGGATAAGGACAGGGAAGGCATGAAGCAGTTCCTGTTCAACAGGAAGGTGAAGGCTCAAAAACTGAAAGATACGGCTCAGCAGGGCAGCACAGCAGTGCCTGTTGACGACGTGAAGATCGAACCGGCTGAATATGCAAAATACTTGAAGCTGGCTTATAAAGATGAGAAGTTTCCAAAGCCGCGGAATGTTGTCGGCATGGCAAAGGACCTGCCTGCTCCTGAGATGGAGAAGCTGATGCTTACCAATATTGAGGTGAAGGACGATGATCTCAGAATGCTTGCCTCCCAAAGGGCCCTTGCGATCAAAGACCTGCTCTTGAAGTCAAAACTCGTTGAGCCGGAGAGGATATTCCTGGTCGAGCCCAAGACCCTTCAGCCTGAGAAGAAGGAAAAAGCTAAAGACAGTCGGGTCGATTTTAAGTTGAAATAGCCCCTGATCTGTCAGGTTATTGCATTTTTGTTTGAATTATTTTGTTCATTGCTCAAAACCATGATAGAATCTTTCTGTGGATACCGGATGACGTATTGGCAGCCATGATACCTGGTTTGTTAAATCTGCCTTTGGCAGAAAGGATTCCGGAAATACAAAGAGAGAGGAGGTGTGTCATGGAAAAGAAAGAGCTGCAGCAGATACTGGCAGGGCTTGGTCTCGCAACGCTGCTGGCCGGTGCAAGCCTCACCATGAGCGGATGTGCGACCGGTTGAGCAGGCAAGAAAGACGGTGCAGGTAGCACCGGCACGCAGCAGACCGAACCCGCATCAAAGCCGCCGGCAAAGAGCGGTTGAAGTGGTTGAAGCGGAAGCAAGAAATAGTGCAGGTTGCACTATACAGCGCATGCAGCATCCTACTGCAATGGACCAGTGAATGTGTTAGACCGGGAAGAGATCAGACAACGGCATAACAGGAGCCTCTCTCTGCTTTCCCTGCCTGCACAGGATCTGGTCCTGACAGCCTTCCTGTCCATACCGGATGAAAAAGAGCTTCACGAGACGATTTCAGGACTTTCCCCGAACCTTGAGCACCTACCTTTCCTGTCTGATCTGATGCGAATTGAATCCGCGATTGCTGAAATTCCTGCAGGTGATGAACAGGTATATATTGGTAGCCAGAGCCCGAGGCCGAATCCCACACTTCAGCTTTTGAATCCTTCCTATCAGGGCTTGGCATCCTTCTTCTCCGACAGTACAGAGCAGGTTGCGGAACCCCGGAAAGGGCAGGAATATCTGCTTGTATATCAACACCCGCTCAACCGAAAGGTTGTCGTAAGGCCTGCAACATCGGAAGACCTGCTGATGCTCAAGATGGTTGTTGAGAAGATAAGGCCTGAGGAGATCGCACGCATTGGCTCTCTGCCCGTAGAGAATGTTTATGCTGCGCTGGACCGGGCAGCGGATGAAGGTTATCTCATAGCCGGAACTACGCTGATACAGCGTGACTCGCGGATATTCGGTGAATGTGGCAGCAGGTTTCTGCAGAGTTCGTTCATGACACTCCAGTGGCATGTCACCCAGTCCTGCGATCTGCACTGCAAACATTGCTATGACAGAAGCGACCGCTCGTCCATGAAGCTGGAGGACGGCATAAGGATCCTCGATGATTTTAATAACTTCTGCAGGGAAAGGGGAGTGCGGGGGCAGATATCCTTTAGCGGAGGCAATCCTCTTCTCTACCCTTATTTTAAAGATTTGTACCGCGCTGCTGCAGAACGGGGTTTTGTGACGGCTATTCTTGGCAACCCTGCAACAAAAGAGCAGCTCGAGGAGCTGATAACCATACAGATGCCTTCATTTTTTCAGGTGAGCCTTGAGGGGCTTCAGGAGCACAATGACAACATCAGGGGCAGGGGTCATTTCGAGCGGATTATGGCATTTCTCTTGATCCTTCGCGACCTCGGTGTCTATTCAATGGTCATGCTCACACTCACAGAAGATAATGTTGATCAGGTGATCCCGCTTGCTGCGGTCCTCCGCGACAAAACTGACACCTTTAACTTTAATCGGCTTGCGATGGTCGGCGAAGGTTCTAACCTGAGGCTGCCTGCTCAGGAGCGATATGCTGCTTTTCTGAAAGATTATCTGAAGGCTTCTGAAGAAAATCCTGTAATGGGCATAAAGGACAATCTTTTCAATATCCTGCTTCAGGAGAAAGGGTCAGAGGTTTTCGGTGGCTGCACCGGATTTGGATGCGGAGCTGCCTTTAACTTCTTCTCTGTTCTGCCGGACGGTGAGGCGCACGCCTGCAGAAAGTTTCCGTCGGTTATTGGGAATATTCTGCAGCAGGGCATTGCAGGTGTATATGATTCTGATGCTGCTCAGCGCTACAGGGAAGGATGTTCGGCCTGCTCCGGATGCTCTATCCGTCCTGTATGCGGCGGCTGTCTTGCTGTATCGCATGGCCACGGCCTCAACGTTTTTGCGGAAAAGGACCCCTACTGTTTTATAAGCACAAAAAGTTACTGCTAACCCTTATTCTTGATTCGTGCCAGGCGGATGCTACTAAAAAGCAGGCAAGGATTTTGTTCAGATAAGAATATCGACACGTAATCCCCTGCTCTTGGGCATAGTTCCCTGTACGGTTATCGCTGTTTTGAACCAGGCAACAAGCTTATGGTCCCAGTTTCTCATTTTTGGTGTTTCATAACGCAGATTGTCAGTTTGAGTCTTCGAAAGGTCATTCCCTCCGCTGTCGTCTTTGGCTGAACTGCTGATATCAACCGTATCTGCTGTTTTTTTCCTGGTAAGGCCTGACGCACGCTCATTGATCTTGACGACCAGCGCTCTGGCAGCAGGGTCCTGCCTCGCCCTCTCAGGATTTTCTGCGGGCATGGGAAGGGATTCCACAGGGAAATCCTGCCGCAGATAGGGATTAGATAGGGCGTTAATATCCATAAGATTCGAACTTTAATACTATTTTACTCTTCGTTGAGATTCTTGCAAAGTAAATTCATGGCTGCCCGGATTCCTTAGACTGCAGACTGTCAGGAATAAAGTTCACTGTTCAGGCTAAAGTCTGAATGATAAAACGATAGCAACTCAGGGAGTAAAGTCTGCCTCATGCGGCATTATTCTGATGCTAATAGACTAAACAGCTGCAGACTATCCGTCTGATTCTTCGTCTGCTGTTCCGGCTTCGTCGCCTAACTCCGAAAGCACCTTTTTCACCTCATCTTCTGCAGTCCTGAGTTTTCCCCTGCAGAAGGTAAGGATCTGCGATGCACGTTTTATCTTTTCAGCGAGGATATCAATGTCCACCTCTTCTGATTCTATTTCTTTGACAATCTTCTCAAGCTCCTTCAAAGCCTGGGAGTACGTCAGTTCTTTGTTCTTTGGCACTCTTCTTCCTCTCCTTCCCGGACTGCACTATGCTGGTGACAGTCCCGTTCTGTAGCTGCGTATTTATAATCATGCCGCTTCTCAGCAATGATGCATCCTTGAGTATCTTACCCCTGAGCGTGGTTATGCTGTACCCCCGCCTGAGAATATGCGCAGGATCGAGATGACGTACGGCCTGTTCTGCCCTGCTGAGCCTATTCTGCTCATTCTGCATCCGCTGCTGCAAGGCGCCTTGCATATCGCGCTGCAGGATAAGCAGCCTGTTCCTGTGGACCGTGGTCAGTCGGATCGGAACCAGAGAAAGTCTCTGTGTAAATGAGGTAAGCTTCTGTCGTTCATCCCTCAGCAGCTGCTCAGAAGAGGATACGATCCTGCTTTCGAGTCCGAGAATATTCTCCTCAAAGCTCCGCATGCCTGATATCAGAAATTCAGCGACTGCTGTTGGTGTTTTCATCTTTGTATGCGCTGTGATATCAACAACTGTATCATCTTTTTCATGGCCTATGCCGGTAATAACAGGAAGGGGAAATCCTGCTACCGCGGCTGCAAGGGGATAACCGTCAAAGCAGTTCAGGTCTATGACCGAGCCGCCTCCGCGGATTATCACCACGAGATCAAAAGCGCTCTTTTGGTGCCGGATTGCGTTCAATGCTTTAATGATCGAGCCTTCTGCCTCCTGTCCCTGCATCAGAGCCGGGAAGAGGGTATGGATAAAGCAGTATCCATACGGGTTGTTGTCGAGATGGTTGAAAAAGTCCTCGTATCCCGCAGCAGTAGGGGACGAAACGACCGCTATCCTCTGAGGCACGAGCGGCAGTTCAAGGGCTTTGTTTCTGTCAATAATGCCATCTTTCCTGAGGCGAGCAATCACCTCTTTTTTCCTGCGTGCCATCTCCCCCATGGTATAGGTTGGGTCAATGTCCTTTATGTTCAGGCTGAGGCCATAAACTTCATGAAACAATATTGACGCGAGGAAAAGGATCCTCATGCCCTGCTTCAGAGGCTCATTTGTTGCCTTCTGAAACCTGCTGCTGATGGCCCGGTATTCGTACGCCCAGATATTTGCCTTGATCTGAGCTATGGCAGCATTACCCTCTTTTTCAACAAGTTCAAGGTAACAGTGACCTTTCTGGTTGAGCTTGAGGTCAGCAATCTCTGCGACCACCCAATACTGATCAGGCAGCGTATCAAGAATTGCGGATTTAATGAGACCATTCAGCTGTGAGAGGCTGAGTGCCGGTCTTTCAGAAGTGCTCTTTTGCATTGTTGTATCTGATTATACAACAATCGGGAAAGCCCCTTCCTTATTATCCGGGGTCATGATAGGATGAAATATGAGGAGACGTATTATGATAAACAGAAGGGAGTTCATGATCGGTGCTTCAGGTATGATGCTTTCTATGGTGACTGATGAGAAACAGCAGGCAGTTATCCCGAAGCAAGCGTCTCATACCGTGACAAAAGTTTCAGTCATAAAGACCACGGACAGGGCAGCCGGCGTGAAGCGGTCGATCGATCTTCTTGGCATCAATCCAATAAAAAATAAAGAGGTCCTGCTCAAGCCGAATTTCAACAGTGCTGATGCATTCCCAGGTTCCACGCACAATGATACGCTTCTTGCCATGATCAAACAGCTTAAGGCCATGGGGGCTAAGTCCATAACGCTTGGCGAGCGGTGCGGCCCTGGTTCAACCGCAAGGGTCATGAGGGAAAAGGGCATTATCGAACTTTGTGAAAAAGAGAACGTCAGAATCATTAATTTCGAGGACCTTCCTGACCGTGAGTGGGTGAGGGTGAAACCGGCGAAGAGCAACTGGAATGAAGGTTTTGATGTGGCAAGGCCTGTTGTTGATTCTGAATGTGTTGTAGATACCTGCTGCCTGAAGACACACGGGTATGGCGGTGTCTTTACCATGTCCCTGAAACTCTCGGTCGGCGTAACGCACAAGAGGAACATGACAGAACTCCATACGTCCTTCAATTCCATGCGTAAGATGATCGCAGAGATCAACCAGGCATACAAACCGTCTCTGATCGTGATGGATGCAATGGAGGCCTTTGTTGACGGCGGTCCGGCAGAGGGGAAGCGGAAGAGGGCAGATCTGATCATCGCAGGCACCGACAGGATTGCAATAGATGCAGTGGGGTTAGCAATACTCAAAGATCTTGGCAGTAATGATGCGATTATGAAGAAAAAAATCTTTGAGCAGGAGCAGATAGCCCGGGCAGTTGAACTCGGCCTCGGCATCAGCAGGCCTCAGGAGATCCACCTTGTCTCTGACGGCCAGGAGGGCAGGGCATATGCAGAAAAACTGAAGGGAATACTGCTGCAGGGTTAACCTGTATGCTTCAGTATATCGTTAACGCTGCGCCTGTTTGTTGTGTTATTTTTCTGTCAGCTCAACGATTCTGTCTTCGCATTCGGCGATTACTGACTCGGCATTGTGGTCGAGAGCTTTTAACGCATAAATCCCGACAGGCTTTTCCTTTCCCTTCACGATCACTCTCTCTTTGCCCATGACAGACATGTGGCCAAAGACACCACTTTCAACAGAGCTTCTTATTTTGCTTAATGTATATTCTGTTATTAAAATTCTGGTATTGTATTTCTTTGTCAAAGACTCAACCCGTGAACCGAGATTTACATGATCCCCTATTACGGTATAATCCATCTTTTTGCCTACAGCACCGATATTTCCTACGGTCACCTCTCCTGTGTTAATGCCAATTCCAATATCCAGTCTCGGCTTCCCTTCAGCTTCCCATTTGTTTTGCAGCTCATCAAGCCTTGCTGACATATTCAGTGCGCATTTAACTGCAAGCACTGCATGGTTTTCCTGAATGAGGGGAGCCCCCCAGAAGGCCAATATAGCATCCCCGATGAACTTATCAAGAGTTCCGTCCCACTTAAAAACAATTTCTGTCATTTCTCCGAGGTACTCGTTAAGTAAGGCCACGACATCTTCAGGCGAATATTTCTCCGAAATAGAAGTAAACCCTCTTATATCAGAAAAAAGCACTGTCGTTTCTCTCCGTATGCCTCCGATGCCGGCTTTTTCAGGATCATTAATAAGGATCTCAACTATTTTTGGCGATACATAGCTTGAGAACATCCTCCTTATCTCCTTTGCCTTTTTCTCCTCATAAAAGAACATCAAGACAGTCTGCGTAGTGAAGATGCTCAACATATTGGTGAGAGGATAGATGAGATTTATCCAAATACCCTGATCTATAAGCAGATAAAGACTCAGGCAGATGTACAGTATCATGAAGCATACAGCCAGTGCCGAGCTCATAATTGCCTTTAGTCGGGGGATCAGCAGCCCCAGTAGAGCACCCGTAATAATGATACAGAGCAATTCAAAAACCTTATGGCTTGGACTGAGAAAATTGTTCATAAGTATGTTCTGGACTATTGTGGCGTTCTTCTCGACACCAGGCAGGTCAGCAGACAACGGAGTAACCTTCTGGTCATAGGTTGCCAGAGCCGATGTCCCTATAAGGACGATTTTATCCCTGAAGAAGCCTGATGGGATTTTGTCATTCATGACATCTGATGCGGATTTATACGGAAAGCTGTTAGCGTTGCCAATATAATTAATAAGCACCATTCCTTCAAGATTGGTCTTGATCCTGATATCACCAAGCTTTACCGCAGATGAAGGATAAAGAATCATGTTTTTCATAGGCAGGCCAAGTGCAATTCTTGCTATCTGGAGAGCGAATTGAGGATAGCAGCTCTTTCCATAATACACATACATGCATTCCCATCTGATCACGCCATCCAAGTCAGGGAAGGTGGTGACATTACCCAAGGTCGCTTCCCTTGTCAACTCTTCAATAGGCAGGTTGACACTTGATGGTTTTATGGCAAAATCTGTCCATCTGATGCCTTTTGGACTGTTGACTTCCATGAAGGCCGTGTCCCAAAGGAGATCGGGAATGTCTTCCTCAGCAACACTCTCATTGACCCCAGGTGTCACAAAAAAAGGAGTAGCAATTACAATATTTCCTGCAGCGCGAAATGCCTCTGCGAGTTTGCCATCAGTCTCCTTGTTCTCCCTTTCGGTATACATGATATCTATGCCGATGACCTTTGGAGCGTCTTTTGATATCTTACTTACCAGCCTTGCCTGGACATCTCTTCCCCAAGGCCACCTGCCGGTCTCTTTTATGCTTTTTTCATCAATCGCAACAATAACGATATTTTCCAATGCGGCTTGTTTCTTGAAGTAGCCCCGCGCCATGAGTCTGAGATCATAGGTCTTGCTTTCAATCTTGTCGTGGACAATCCTTGGATCGAACCACTGGAGAGCAAGAAATATCAGCGTTGAAGAGAGAGCGAAGAAATAGAGCATGCGGCGGGCTTTCATATTATGCATTATACAAGGTCTGAAAAAAGAAGAGTGACTATCCGGTTCATTGGATAGTCACCCTTCTTTTTATCGTATCACCGTAGTTTATCGTTTCTTAATTGGTGCAAAGTTATTGTTATTACAGTCTATGCCTGGGCCGCAATAAACACCTTGTGGAAACTCAAACGGCGGCGGAAACGAATTATCCGTATGTGGCGGTGGTGGTGGCGGTGGTGGTGGTGGTGGTGGTGGTGGTGGTGGTGGCGGTGGTGGCGGTGGTGGTGGCGGTGGTGGCGGTGGCGGCGGTGGTGTCCCATGCCCTGGCTCCAGACTCTCCTGACTGAACGGAGGTTCCAGTCTTATGCCATCAGCACCAACCTGAACACTAATCGGGCCTTCCAGCCGTATTTCGTTGTCGCTGATATCCGTTGCCATCTTCAATCTGTTTACGTCGTCTTCAGGAGCAGGCACGGCAAGGGGCAATGGTTCTCCTTCAACGATTGTTATCATCATCCCTGCAGTAAGTGTTACTGCTCCGGTAATTTTTGGGTCCGAACTCTTTGCGATAACTTCGCCTTCGAGACATATAATCCGGGTGAACTTCTTCCCATCAGGTGTGCTGCCTGTTTCAAAAAGAATTATTGTTCCTCTGGCAGCAGCAACTGCTGTCGGTGAATGGACCTCAAAGCTTGTTTTTCCGACGACTGATCTCATCTTGCCGTCAACAAGGTTGTATATCGACTGACCGCGTTTCTCCTTGCTGTGGAGATATTCCCTGACGATTACGGTCGTTTTTTCACCAAGAGTCAGGACGCTTTCATCAGAAAAGAGTATCTTGATCTTTGACGAATCTGAAGTTGCAACTGTGTCTTTTATCAGTATTTCGTCTTTGACCTTTGATGCGAATTCCTTTCCATCCCTCTTAATGACTGCTTTGTTCTTAACCGCAACTACTGCGCCGCTCTCCTCCTTTGCGAAAGCACTCCCTGTTACTCCGATCACAAAGAGGAAACTTAATAGGATTGATGTAAATCTGATTGTCTTCATTTAAAACCTCACATTCAGGAAAAGACTTGTTATGCTGCGTTTATAATCAAAATCCTCTATGTTTGATTTATTCTTTGTATAAAGCTGGGCCAGCGTTAAACTTAACCGATTGGAATATGCCTTTGTCAGAGATGCCGAGACGGTACGACTCGTATCTTTCCTCGCCGAATCGGATGCCGGACTGATTCCTTCAAAGTCTCTGCTATAGTATTCTCCGTAGAGGTCCAGAAACATCCTGTGGGGCAGAGTGAAGGTTAACCCTGCAAAGAACTTGTCTCCGCTATAGTCCCAGTATTCCTTATTCGCTGCATTTTCGTCGTGTGCATATCCGACTTTCGCAGCTATTGACGTCTTTAACGGTATAATCTGCGTTATTCCTGCCAAATTATTAGAGCCGGTCCTGAAAGAATTTGTGGAAAAAAGATCAGTATTCATGAAATGACTATACTGATACCGATATTCCAGGATCGTCGAAAAACCATTGCCTTCCAACAGAGTGAGCGAGGGGGATATTGCATGTGCGTAATCATAACCATCGCCACCCAGATACACATACTCAAATGTATAGGTGCCGGTGAGTTTCAGAGAAGGGGAAAGCGTGTAGGAACCCTTAAGGTCAAACAGGTGCTGGGTCACATTGAAATCTGACAGGTTGTTGTGAAGACTCTGATACAGACTGTAACTGGCGGAGCCTTCCAGATTCTTGCTGCTGACAAACGTGTATTTTCCCTTGAGATACACTACAGCCCTCCAGTCGGATTTATCCGATAAGCCAAGAGGCAGAGCGCGGTCATCAGGAATGATTGCAACATTGCTGTCATATTGGGTGCCCAATGACATGAGCAGTGACCAGGGTTTTGCGCTTCCACCCTGGCCCATGGCCCTCATATAATTCTCCGCCATTTCAGAGAGTTCCGTTTGAGGGGCAAGTTTCTTTGTGGCGGCAAAATGATCTTTGGCCTCGCCGTATGCTGACTGATTAAAATAGAAGATGCCGAGCTCCAGATTCGTCCGGGGGTTCTTTGGATTCAGAGCAAGAGCCTTTTTGAGGGAAGGCCCCGCGTCTTTGTTTCCTGAACGACTCTGGGCTATGCCAAGGTAGAGTGTTGCTGTATGGTCGTCTGAGTGCTCCTTCAATGCTGCACTGAATTCATCAACAGCGTCTCTGTAATTGTTTGTTTCAAGCGCTGCTATCCCCAATGCAATATGTTTCTGGTAGACAGAGTCATCTGCGTACGATATTCCCGTGATGATAAGAAAAAACAATGCCGAAAACAATAATCTGATTTTCATAAATACCCCCTTTGACAGTAATTATTAAGAGGTTGCGGTCATTTGTCAAGCACCTATTATTTTGTATCTGTTTTTCCTTAGAGTATCTCCTATTTGCGTGGAGCTCTTACGCGCCCGTATTATTGGCGTGATCCAAACCTGAGCGATTCAGTGTTATGATTCCATCAATGCAACACTCTGTTGCAGAAAGGATACACTTAACCAGCCAAAAAGATGAGTAATTCTTTTTATTTCCAATGCATTACGATATGGTATATATATTGCCTCTAAGTTCTGAAAGAGCTTTATACGTATTAGGGTATAATTGCTTGACCTTTGGTAGCAAGTAATGCTTTAATTTAAAGCATTATTGAAAATGAAATAAAGTTCATCATAAAACTGCTTTCTGTAAAATAGAAAAATAAGAAAAGCAGAATCTTCTGAAAAGGAGGTGACGGACCGAGAGTTAGGTGCTTTAAGCAGCAAATCCCGCTTCGCGGGATATAATACTGAACTACCTTAAGGAGGTAGGAAGTGAAGAAAACATTTGCAGTAATCGCAGCAGTTCTGTTCGTACTGAGCTTTGCGGCATCAGCGTTCGCAATTCACGCTGAGATCCCCGCAGAGACACAGTCAATCGTAGCAAAGGGCAGCACACAGATCACCCTCGGTGGAGAGATCAGGATCAGAGGCTGGTATTATGACAACCTTGGTGCTAATTTCGGCGCAGCTGTTGGAAAGAATCCTCAGGATTCCAATTCAAAAGCTAACTGGGATGAGAGAGTAAAGCTTAACATTGAGGCACAGGTAGCCCCTAATGTTGTCGGTAAGTTGCAGCTGGAGACCGGCGGTTCAGATGGTTCTACCACTGATATTTATTCATTGGGCAGACTCAATCAGAAGCCTAACGGACTTACAACATTTCAGGAGGCATGGATCCTCTACACAGGCACAGGCCTTTTCGGCTTTAATTCCGGCCTCAAAATCGGTCATATGCCTCTGAAGCTTTCTGAGGGCCAGTTCTTTGACAACACCCAGTATGGTGATGATGCAGTTGTATTCTTTATGGACCCCACAAAGGAACTCCATATCGGTCTGCTCACCATCAAGGCTTCAGAAGCAGGTGTTGCAGGCAGCACAACAGGCAACAACCAGAACACCAATGACCTTGATGCTTATGTAGGCCTTATGACCTACAAGCTTAATGCTAATAACACCATTGGTATGAACTACACGTACATCAACGAGTCAGATGCTGACCTCAAGTTCCAGAACCTTGGCCTTCATGCCAACGGCAAAGCAGGGAATTTTGGTTACAAGGCTGAAGTTGACTTCCAGTTCGGCAGTGTGTTTGCAGGACCTTCAAAGGCTAAGTTCAGTGGCCTTGGCGTTATGCTCGGCGGTAACTATTCAATGAACGCTCTGAACCTCAGAGGTATGTTTGCTTATGGCAGCGGCGACAAGTCAAACACTACGAAGAATGAGGCTTTCCAGACACTTGTAGGCGGAATCCAGCATTACACCTTCGTGTATGACTACAGAGCAGCAACAGCAGCTAACGGCCAGACCCTTTCCGGTATCAATAATGGTGCAGGTACGGGTATTGCCAACACAACCGTGTACGATCTTGGTCTTGACTACAAGGCAACCAAGGAAATCGGCACAAAGTTTGATGTATATTTCCTGAGAGCTAATAAGGTTGCAACCGGCGTTTCGAAGAACATCGGAACAGAGCTTGATGCAACTGTCACGTATCAGGTCGCAAAGAACCTTACCTATGCGGTTAACCTTGGTCACCTGATAACTGGCAACTTCTACCACACAGCTTTTGGTGTGCAGAAGAAGAACACCACAGTTCTTAACAACGTTCTTACCCTCAGCTTCTAAAACAGAAGTTAGGCGCTTTAAGCATTACAGAAAAAGGCTCCCCGATAATATCGGGGGGCCTTTTTCGTTTCTCCATAACCTTAAACGCTCGGCCATTTGATGATTTCTTGACCTGCCTGTCTGATATAGGGTATTTTCCAAGATGGATGTTTCTTCGCCCCTGATGGCTGTAGCCACAATATGCCTCATCACCTTTGTGCTGAATCTTTTCTTTGGATATTTCAGGGCAAGAGAGAGAAAATTTTCTTTTAAATGGTTTCTCTGCATCCATCTGCCCATACCTCTTGTTATCTATGCCCGGCTTCATTTTGAGCTTGATTACCGCTATATCCCTCTTTTCCTGATTGTTGCTGTTGCAGGCCAGATCATAGGCGGCAAGGTGGAGATCTGATCGTGAAGATACCGAAACTGCTCCTCATTCTTCTTTTCTGCCTCATGATTGTTCAGGCTGCTGATGCAGAGGTCTTTCGGTACTTTGATGAAGAAGGCACCCTGATCGTCACGGATAATCCGTTTGGCACAAAGAAAAGGGAGCGGCCGGAATACCACAAGAAACAGACGGGGAACAATAAGGTCCAGATCAATCTTAGGGAAGATGTTTCCTATGAGTTTTATGAGGTTTCCGGGAAGACGAGTCACGATGCTGTTGCTGCAGCAGACAGGCTTGGTCCTTTTGATCAGAGGGAAAACAGGCATTATGCCGGCCAGACGCGCTGGAATTTTGGGCTGTCCTATTCGATTAATTTTAACTATAGCGTACAGGGCGAGATGATCGTCGCTTCTGTGCAGATATCAAATATTGATTTCAGTTCAGACATTACTGTTACCTTGCCAGCGCTCTCGGGCAATAGCAGCCTTGAACCGCCGGATAGCTATGTTTGGGAAGGATTCCTGCGGAAGCTCGCTGAACATGAGCATGACCATGTAAGAATCATCCGGGAACCGCGTTTCAGGCAGGAAGTCATTTCCGGGATCTCAGGGATCAGAGAGCTGACACTGCCCCTTCAGGACGATGAAGGTGCAGAAGTCATGGTAAAGAGTGTAATTGAGTCAAAGATTGGCGCTTTAGCTCATAACACGATTACGAAGATAAAACAGAAGAATGATGAATACGATAGTTTGACGGACCACGGCAGAAAGTCCGAGTTGCGCAATGTTTTTTTTCAGAATCTGTAGGAGCGCATTCTTCGGCCGTTAGTCTGAGGGTTTACACATTGGAATGCGTTTAGAGCAAAGCAATGGGTTCACGCGTGTTCATTTTTTTGGTCAAGACCAGCAGACTGCAGTCGATGGTCTGAGTAATTGATAGAGGTCTTCATATTTTCTTCATAAAGCAACGGTATTCTTCACCGCAGTGCCAGATTACCCTCCATGTGCGAATTAAGTGTTTTTTTCCCAGAAAAATACTAAAATATACAACTAAATTAAGAGGAGACTGTATTGATGACAGAAGATAAGAAAAAGAACATATTCGATAAAATCTGGGATATTTTCGCCTCGGTCAAGACTGCAGTTGTTATCTTTGCACTTATCTCGCTTACGTCAATTGTCGGCACGATTATTGAGCAGCAGGCCGAACCGGAGAAGAACATCAAGGTCCTTACAAAGATGTTCGGCCTCGACCACGATTCCGGACACAGTGTGCTGGCTGTCCTTGACAAACTCGGTTTCACGGATATGTACCACTCATGGTGGTTCCTCGCGTTTCTTCTGCTCTTTGGCGCAAACCTGATCATCTGTTCGCTTGACCGTCTGCCCAAGGTCTGGAAGCTTGTTCAGGAAAAGATACGGCCTGTGCCTGTCGATTACATCGAGAAAATGTCGGTAAAAGGCTCAGTGACACTCAAGGGCAGGCCTGCCGGGACAAAAGAAAAGATAGTCTCTGCCATGAGCAGCGTCGGATTTAAACCTGAGGAGTCTGGCGAGGGCGAGACGGTCCAGTTCTATGCAGAACACGGCAATTACGCCAGGCTTGGTGTTTATATTGTGCATCTCAGTATCCTGATAATTCTTGCCGGAGCGATCCTCGGGATCTTCTTCGGTTACAATGCGTTTCTGAACCTTCCAGAGGGCGAAATCTCATCAGTAGCATACCGCGACCGCGGCACAGAGGTACCGCTTGGATTTGACCTGCGCTGTGACAATTTTGAGGTTGAGTATTACCCAAACACGGAAATGCCGAAGGCATACAAGAGCTGGCTAACAGTCCTGAAGAACGGCCAGGAAGTTATGAAAAAGTCGATTGTCGTGAATGACCCGCTCAAGTTCGAAGGGATCACCTTCTACCAGTCGAGTTTCGGGATGCATCCTGATGGTTTCAAGAGAGGTATTTTGATTCTGAAGGCCGCTGCTGCGGGAGGACAGGCGCAACAGTTGAACGTAAGAATTGGCGATACATTCACAATCCCCGGCACAGGGGTCCAGGGGCTGGTAAAGGATTTCAGTCCTGCTCTCTCGTTTGATGAATCAGGCAAGGCGTTCACTTTTGCAGAACAGATGGTGAATCCGGCTGTATTTGTAGAATTTTCAGAAAAGGGAGTGCTTAAATTTTCGGGCTGGATATTCAAACGGTTTCCCAATACGTGGCAGCTTGCCGATGGCAGCCGGGTTGAGTTTCTCGACCTCTGGGGTGTTCAGTACACCGGCATGCAGGTGAGAAAGGACCCCGGAGTAGGCATTGTGTACCTCGGCTGCATTATCATGGCTATAGGGCTGTATATGACGTTCTTTATGAGCCACAGAAGAGTATGGGTTTCTTTGACAGAAGAAAAGAATGCACTGAAGGTTGTCATTGGCGCTTCAGCCAACAGAAACAGGACTACTCTGGAAAGAAAAATTGAAAAGCTGGTTGCCATGCTCCAGTCTGAGCAAAAAGGGGGAAAGTAAAATGAATAGTTCGTTCTTTTTTGGTTTTGCTGACATTACCTATTTTATTGCAATGATGCTCTATATCGGTTACCTCGCATTCAGAAAGAGCGGTATTGGTATGGTGGCAACCACTGTTACGATTATCGGTTTTGTTTCGCAGACGATTGCGCTCCTCATGCGCTGGACCGAGTTTGCGGAGATTGGCCAGATGGGGTGGCTCCGTGCTGTTCCTCTTACCAATCTTTATGAATCTCTCATCTTTTTTGTATGGTGTCTTATCCTCGTCTATCTTGTCATTGAATTCAAATACAAGAACAAGAGCTTTGGAGCGTTCATCACGCCTGTTGCCGCCCTGGCACTTGCTTTTATAGATATTTCGGGAATGTCAAAGAACATCCAGCCCCTCGTGCCTGCTCTGCAGTCCAACTGGCTTCTGGCGCATGTGATGATGAGTTTTATCGCCTATGCGCTTTTTTCCGTCTCGTTCAGCACCGGGCTTATGTACCTCATAGTCAGATCTGAGCAGAAGACCGAGGCTTCATATATCTTCTGGACTGTTACACTCGGCATCTTCATCGCAACTCTTGCTGCGATGGGACTTGATTTTCTTACGTTCAAGGTGGCCTTTATGGGCAAACAGGAGTTGATCAAGAGTTACCTGTTTAAGGCATCATTCAGAAGTGATTCACCGGCGATAGTCGCTTTCAGCTATGCTGCTACGGCTGCTCTTATCTTTGCTATATGGCGCTTCGGCGGTCTGCTCAAGAAGATCATCAGCAGCTTCAATATCTCTGCGGAGATGCTCGACGAGCTGACCTACAAGAGCATTGCTATTGGATTTCCGATCTTCACGCTTGGAGGCCTCATCTTCGGCGCGATATGGGCTGATCAGGCGTGGGGCAAATACTGGACCTGGGATCCCAAGGAGACCTGGTCTCTTATCACTTGGTTCATGTATGCCTTCTTTCTTCACAGCCGCCTCATGAGAGGATGGAAGGGAAGAAAGGTGGCTGCAGTTGCCGTGCTCGGATTCATTGCCGTGATATTTACGTATCTTGGCGTGAACTTGCTGCTTTCAGGCCTTCACAGTTATGGCGGACAATAAGCGGCTATTTCAAGTCGCATTCAAAATGATAGCAAGGCGGCGGGGGGAAGCGACGTCCCGAAAGCTTTGGGGATTGCTATGTTGAGGAGCTGACGACGAAGCCAACGCGGTTTGCG
Source organism: uncultured Nitrospiraceae bacterium (assembly GCA_964461065.1). Classification (GTDB taxonomy): domain Bacteria; phylum Nitrospirota; class Thermodesulfovibrionia; order Thermodesulfovibrionales; family UBA6898; genus UBA6898. The sequence continues at coordinate 49,131 of CAYWRK010000007.1, read as the reverse complement.
TTTGAAGGCGACTTGGAATAAGGGGGAATGAAGATCCTGTGAGCCTTTACAAAAGGCATATTCTGTCTGTTGCCGCAGTTTTTTTCGTTGTGAGCGGTCTCTTCTCGTGGCTGAACTATAGAGTAACGCAGAGACATATTGACGACGCAAAAAGGGAGCGCGTTGAACTCCTAGCGGAAGTCGTTACCAATGGCCTGAAATCGATGATGCTGGAGGGTCGGCCTAAGGAAGAATTCCAGCGATTCCTTGATGGTTTTGCGGCAGAGGACATCAAAGCTGTTCGTATTTTCTCAGACAGCGGGATCATACTCAGTTCAACCGTGCCCGGAGAGGTCGGTCGATTGGTTGATAAGAATCATGTGAAGGCCTTTAAGGTGCGCAGGGGGCCCTCCCTCTTTATCCACAGATCTGAGGGGCGTGAGGTCTATTCCAGTATCAAGGTCATGGGTAATGACTGGCCCTGCCAGAGATGCCATGGCACTGGGGATGAGATTAGGGCCATTGTTGACCTTGAAGTGCTGCACGGGACAGAGGAACGTATAGTTGCCAGTGCAACCGCCTGGACGATCGTGGCCTGGCTGATCAGTGCAGGCCTGTTGTCTCTTGCCCTTGCTATCATTACTCGCCGTCAGATCAAAAAACCGCTCGAAAAGATTATCAGAGAAATCAGGGGAATTGCAGAGGGCGATCTAACTGCTCGGGTTTCTGTATCAGGGGCTGCCGAATTTATGGTATTAGCTGCAGGTGTTAATAGTATAACCGCAGAGTTTGAAAAGGCTCGCGGAGCAGTTCAGCTATATGAAAGCACCGAGACGAGTCAGCTCGAAAAGATGGCATCGATCGGTGAGATTGCCGCAACGGTTGCCCACGAGATCAAGAACCCGCTTGCAGGTATCAGCGGAGCTCTGCAGGTTATGGCAGAGGACATGCCTAATGACAGCCCCCGCAAAGAGATCTGCAATGAGATTCTTTCAGAGATAGATCGTCTTGACCAGTGTGTGAAAGAACTTATCATTTTTGCGCGGCCCCAGGAGGTTAATCCTGTATTTGCTGATCTGAACAGTATTGTATCGCGAGCTGCGGCCGGCGTAAAGTATGCAGCTGCAACGATGGGTGTTGAGGTGAAAGAATTGCCCGGGATGCTGCCTGAGATATTTGTTGATCCTGATCTCCTTGAAAAGGTCATCAGAGATGTGCTGTTCTACCAAATTCAGCATGTTTCTGATGGCGGTTCGATCACTATTTCCACGGAACTTGATTCGAAAAAGAATGAGGCCACGATTATTTCAGCCGATACGGGAATTGCCCTCTCTGACCAGAAGATTAGAAATATTTTCAAGCCCTCATTTTCGACGAAACATGCTGGAACAGGTTTAGGGCTTGCTATATGCAGAAATATTATCGAAAGCCTTAAAGGGAGAATTAAGGTTGAGAGTGAACCTGGCATGGGGAACTTCTTTTATATTATAATTCCGGGCAAGAGGCAATAATGGAAACACCAAAGATCCTGGTTATAGATGACGAAAAGCTGCTCCGCTGGTCCATTGAACAGAATCTGTCCAAGGAAGGGTATCGGGTAATCACCGCTGAAAAAGGGCTTGAGGGTTTAGATCTCTTCTATGCAGAGCAGCCTGATATCGTGCTCCTCGACATCCACCTGCCGGACATTTCAGGATTAAGCGTGCTTGAGAGCATTAAGAAAGAAGACAACGCTATTGTTATCATGATCACAGCGTTTGGGGATATTCAGACTGCAGTCAAGACTATCAAACTCGGGGCATATGATTTTGTCGAGAAGCCCTTCAATATAGAGAAGCTCAAGATCCTTATCAGCAAGGCTCTTGAGACTGTAACCTTGCGAAAAGAGGTCTCTCAGTTCAGAACCCAGATATCAAAACAGTTCGGGTTTACGAACATTGTCGGCAGCTCAGCTCAGATGATGAAGATCATGGACCTTGCCAGAAAGGTCGCGAAGAGCGATGCCACAACCATTCTGCTTCAGGGCGAGAGCGGTACCGGCAAGGACCTTGTGGCAAAGGTGATCCATTATGAAAGCAGCAGGGCTTCAAAGCCCTTTATGGATATAAACTGCACTGCCCTCCCTGACACGCTTATCGAAAGCGAGCTCTTTGGTTTCGAAAAGGGGGCCTTCACCGACGCAAAACAGATGAAGAAGGGGCTCTTCGAGCTTTCTGACGGAGGAACTATCTTCCTCGATGAAATAGGCGATCTGAAGCTCAGCACACAGGCAAAGCTTCTTAAGGTAATCGAGAACAAGACCTTCAAGAGGATAGGTGGGATTAAGGATATTACAGTGGACCTCAGGATCATCGCATCAACCAACAAGAAGCTGTCTGAAGAAGTGAAGAAGGAGACCTTCAGGGAAGACCTCTATTACCGTCTGAAGGTCATTCCGATTGTGCTTCCTTCTCTCAGGGAAAGGCCTGAGGACATTCCTCTCCTTGCACGGTTCTTTATCGATGAGTTTAACAGGGATTTTAAGAAGAATGTGAAGGGCCTGTCCAAAGAGACGGAGAAGGCATTTATTGCCTACTCCTGGCCGGGTAATGTACGAGAGCTGAAGAACGTGATCGAGAGGGCAATGATCCTTGAGAATGACGAATACATTCTGCACGAGCATCTGCCCTTCGAGTTTTCGGTAAAAAATGAACCTCCGCGGGAGATCACGTCAGGCCAGATCATGTTGCCCGTCGCAGGTCTCGACATCGAAGAAGTTGAGAAAGAACTTATCAGACAGGCCCTTGAACAGACAAAACATAACCAGACAAAGGCAGCCCGTCTATTGAATCTCACAAGGGATGCCCTCAGATACAGGATGCAGAAGTTCGGCTTTCTGCAGGATAAAACCTGAAATCCTGTCTTTATTTTATCCATGAGATGTATTAAGATATCGCCATGAATGTTCTTGTTGTTGACGACGAACAGCTTGTGCGGTGGTTCCTTGACCGTGCGCTTAAAAAGAGCGGTCATGATGTTATGACCGCGTCGAACATCGCAGAAGCTGCAGAAAAGCTCAGGACCGAGAAGATAGATCTGCTGTTTGTTGATCTGCGTATGCCTGAGGGAGGCGGGGTGGAGCTTATCAGACAGCTCGAAAACGCTCAACAGAGGCCGAAGATTATCGTCTGCTCAGCCTTCATCACCAGCGAACTGGAGGATGAGTTTAGATCCAAAGGCATCTGCACCCTGAAGAAACCCTTTAAACTTGACGAGTTGAATGAAACGCTGAAGAAGTGCCTGGAGGCGTGAAGTCGCCAGTAGCGATTGTGTATGTTCTGTCTTCTGTCTGCCTCAGCCTTTACCTCTGCCTCTTTCCCGCCTTGCAATTATGAAAGTTTTTGTCACCGGTGCAACTGGGTTTATCGGCAGTTTTCTTGTTGAGGCACTCATCAGGAAAGGCTATGACGTTACCTGCCTTGTCAGAAACACATCAGATCTCAAATGGCTGAGTCATCTCAGGCTGCAGTACCTGCAGGCCGATCTTGATAATGGTGCTTCCTATGCAGATAAACTGGGTGAGTTTCAATATATTTTTCATCTGGCCGGGCTCACCAAAGCAGACAGTACGAAGGATTATTATCATGCCAACGCAGTATGCACGCAAAAGCTTGTCACTGCAGCAGCAAAGATGAATCCATCACTGAAGAGATTTCTGCACGTCAGCAGCCTCGCTGCTGCAGGTCCGAGTATTGATGGAAGGCCCTTGATCGAGGATGCTCCTGCCTCCCCGGTTTCAGTGTACGGAAAAAGCAAACTCGAAGGTGAAAAGGCAGTGCTCGCATGCAGAGGAATGATGCCTGTTACCATAGTTCGTCCTCCTGCGGTGTATGGCCCCCGGGATACTGACTTTTATCTTGTTTTCAAGGCAGTGCAGAACAGGCTGTTTCCGTATTGGGGGAAATCTTCCTATTCTCTTATTTATGTTGAGGACCTTGTGCAGGGAATGATCCTCGCTGCAGAAAAGGAAGCGGCTGCTGACAAAACGTATTACCTTGCTGACAGCAGAATCTATACGAATGACGACATCCTGTCTGCCATGTCCGCGACCCTCGGCAGAAAGGCATTTCGTTTGAGGCTGCCGCGGTCAATCCTGCCTGTTCTGGCTGTTCTGCTTAAAAAAATCCGGGAAAAAGGTATAATTAACCCTGATAAAATAGAGGAAATACGCTACCCTCACTGGACGTGTGATCCGGCGAGATCAATGACGGAACTCGGGTTTCAGGCGGAAACATCCCTTGGGGAGGGGTTCAAAAAAACAGCAGACTGGTACAGGAAAGAAAAATGGCTATAGAAAAAAATACAGACATCTTTGAGAAATGCTTCAAATTCGACAGGGCCAAGGAGCTTATGGCGGTGGGCCTTTATCCCTATTTCAGGGTGATCGAAAGTGCACAGGATCCTGAGGTGATCATTAAAGGCAAGAAGATGATCATGGTGGGATCGAACAATTATCTTGGGTTGACGAACCATCCGAAAGTGAAAGAGGCCTGCATTGATGCGGTCAGGACATATGGCTCCGGCTGCGCTGGTTCACGTTTTCTCAACGGAACACTCGATATCCATGTCCAGCTTGAGGAGAAACTGGCCCGCTTTATCAGAAAAGAGGCTGCACTCGTCTTTTCAACAGGCTTCCAGGTGAACCTTGGCGTAATCTCTGCGCTGGTCAGCAAGAACGATCTCGTTATTATTGACAAGATGGATCATGCAAGCATTATCGATGGCTGCAGGCTTACGTATGGCAGCGTGAAGAAGTATCGGCACAATGACATGGCAGATCTTGAGCGTGTGCTCCAGGAGCACGCTGACAAGAGAAAGATCATTATTGTTGACGGTGTTTTCAGCATGGAGGGAGACATTGTTAACCTTCCGAAGGTCGTTGAACTTGCAAAGGCATACGGAGCGCGGCTTATGGTGGACGATGCTCATGGCGTTGGCGTTCTCGGCAAAACCGGCAGGGGCACAGCAGAGCATTTTGGCCTTGAAAAGGATGTTGATCTCATTATGGGCACGTACAGCAAGTCCCTTGCATCCATCGGCGGCTTTATCGCAGGATCAGAAGAGGTGATCCATTACATCAAGCACTTTGCACGTGCACTTATATTCAGCGCCAGCCCGCCGCCTGCGTCAGTTGCTGCAGTGAGTGCTGCTCTTGATATTATCGAAAGTGAGCCCGAAAGGATCGTTCAGCTCTGGAAGAACACCAACAAGATGCTGAAAGGATTCCGTGATCTTGGGTTTGAGATAGGCCCGAGCGAGACACCGATAATACCTGTGATCGTCGGCGAAAATGAGATAGCTTTCAAGGCTGCGATGATGCTGCAGGAAGAAGGGGTATTTGTAAATGTTGCCATAAGCCCGGCAGTTCCTGAAGGACACGCGCTCATCAGGACAAGCTATATGGCGACCCATACTGAAGAACAGCTTGACAGGGTGCTGGCTGCCTTTGAGAAGGTCGGAAAGGCCCTTGGCCTGATCGGCTGAACTCTTGGAAGTTAAAGAAGTCAGGACCGCAAGAGACCTTGACCGTTTCATAGAACTGTCGTTTTCGCTTTACAAAAACTATCCCCACTACGTTCCTCAGCTCAGGAAAGAACTGCGGGATCAGTTTTCCTCAAAGAATCCTTTTTTTATGCATGCTGCTGTCAAATACTTTGTGGCTGAAAAAGAGGGCAGGATCGTCGGCAGGATCTGTTCGATTATTAACAATCGTCACAGAGAATTCCAGCAGGAGGATGCTGGTTTTTTCGGTTTTTTTGAATCAGTGAATGAGCGTGATGTTGCCAAAGCCCTGCTCGATGCTGTATCTGCTGATCTCAAAGCAGCTGGGATGAAACGCATGAGAGGGCCGATGAACTTTTCGACGAATGAAGAGTGCGGCTTTCTCATTGAGGGATATCATGAGCACCCCATGATCATGACATCCTATAACCCTTCGTACTATAACGATCTTATGGAAACCAGCGGCATGGGAAAAGCGAAAGATCTCTATGCTTATGTCCACGAGGTGCAGAAGAGTCTGCCCGAAAAAGTGCTGCGAGTTGCTGCGATTGCCGAGAAGCGTGGAATAACCGTCAGGCCGGTCAACAAAAAGAAGTTCGACAGTGAGATGCTCGTCTTCAGAGAGGTGTACAACGACGCCTGGGAGAAGAACTGGGGCTTTATCCCTCTTACGGACGAAGAGATCTTTTACCTGGGCGAGCGGCTGAAGCAGATCGTTGTTCCTGAGCTGACTTTGATCGCAGAGGATAACGGCAGCCCCGTAGGTTTTCTGGGCATGGTTCCGGATTTCAATATTGTTCTGAAAAAAATGCATGGGAACATTAATCCTCTCACGATCATGAAGGCCCTGTACTATTCACGAAAGATCAGGGACCTCAGGCTTCTTCTCCTGGGCATCAAGAAGCATTACCGCAACAAGGGGGTCGATGCCCTGCTCTTCAGAGAAGGGTTCAAAGGGATCAGAACCGGAGGTTATAAGAGGGTGGAATTCTCCTGGATCCTCGAAGACAATATCCCTGTGCAGCGGATCGTGGAGATGGCTGGCGGGAGATTGTACAAGAAATACCGGATCTACGAGAAAACGCTATAACGTTGTGATGATCGTCAGTGCGATTAATCAATCTTCCTCAGCACAAGAACAGCGTTCACTCCGCCAAACCCAAAGGAGTTTACCATCGCAATCCTGATGTCCGCGGCGGTTGCTTTCCTGACGATTGCGAGCTGAATCTTTTCATCCTGCTCTGACAGGTTAATCGTTGGCAATAGGGTGCCCTGATTGATTGCCACGGCTGTGCATGCTGTTTCAAAAGCGCCTGAGGCGGCTAACATGTGACCGGACATGGATTTCATGGCAGTCACCGGAATGCTGACCGCTCTTTCTCCAAAGACGAGATGTATGGCCTGGCATTCAGCAAAATCGCCAACAGGAGTCGATGTCCCATGGCTGCTAATCATATCCAGATCCTCAGGCATGATCCCTGCGGAGGCCAGGGCACTGCTCATTGCCCGCGCCTCTCCTTCGGCAAGCGGCTGTGTCTGATGAAAGGCGTCAACCGAGTTTCCGTACCCAATGATCTCAGCATAGACCTTAGCCCCGCGTTTTTGTGCTGCATAATAGTCCTCAAGAACAATAACGCATGAACCTTCGGAAAGCACAAAGCCATCCCGGTCCCGGTCAAAGGGCCTGCTTGCAGTCTGATCAGGAATCTTCGATAATGCCCTGGCAACGCCATACCCTTCGAAGCATATCCTGCTGATCGGCGCATCTGTGCCGCCGGCAAATATTGGCCCTGCGAAACCTGACCTGAGCAGCCGATACGCCTCGCCGATCGCATTTGTGCCTGATGTGCAGGCGTTTGAGATGCCGAGACAGTATCCTCTGAGGCCGAGTTTTTGAGCAGTGTATGAGGCGGCCATGCTTATGGTTGTTGAGGGCATGAGATATGGGGATATACGTATTTTTTGCTGGTTGCTGATCGCTGGTTGCTGATCGCTGATCGCTTTTTCGATTGTCCCGATACCGCCTCTGCTGGATCCTATGATCACGCCCCCTGAATTCAGATACTGATCATGTTCAGACAGACTCTTGCCCCTTGCCCCTTGCCCTTCGCACCTTGCCTGCTTTATTAGGCCAGCGTCTTCCGCAGCCATAAGAGCTGCTGCCGCAGCATACTGTGCAAAAGGGTCAAGCCTTCTTGTCTCCTTTGCGTTGAGATACGGTGCAGGGTCGAAACTCTTCAGTTCACCGCATACCTTCCAGGGCATGTCTGATATGCTGAAGCGCGAGACGGGTCCGATGCCTGATCGCTGCCTGTTGGCAGCCTCCCAGGAGGTCTGAAATGTGTTGCCCATCGGCGTTACGGCGCCTATACCTGTTATTGCAATACGCTGCATTGTAAACTATGCTACCACAAAAGGTTTACCATTATCTTTATGTTGAATGACAGATCAAAATGAGTGGATTCGCAGCCCCGATTAAGACAGAACTTGCATAAAGATTTTTAATTAGAGGATAATAAAAAGCTTGTAAACTATTGCAAGGAGAGGGTGTGGCAGGGGAATTCTTGAAAAAAAGGCGGGAAGAGCTGGGGCTCGGCCTGAAGCAGACGGCAGATCTTCTGAAGATCAAGGAGGAGTTCCTTGTGTCCATTGAAGAGGATTGCTTTGAAAAGCTGCCTGTTGCCGTTTATACCATAGGCTATATACGTTGCTATGCAACGTATCTGCAGATCGATCCTGAGCCGATCATCGCCATGTACACAGGGCACCTTACCCAGCCCAAGCCGTCGACTATTTTTCCTGTAGCATCTTCGAAGAAAAAGATGCCCTTTTATTACTATGTTATTCCTGCACTGGTGCTTATTCTCCTTATCCTGGGCGTTGTCATCCTGAGACAGGGGAGATCAGGGCCTGAGAATAAAAATGCAGCGCTGCCCGCTCAACCGATCCAGCATATTCAGCCAGTTCAGCAGGGCCAGACTGATAACCCCCAAGTCTCCGCAGTTCATCAGGAGCCTGTGGTGCCGCAGCCTCAGGCCGCAGCGCCTGTGGTGAGCAGTCAGGCAACAGGCAATCAGAAGCCTCAAACGGCTGGTGCGCACAGTCTTCAGATTACTGCAATTGATCTGACCTGGATGCATATCAAGTTTTCAAACGGCAAATATGAAGAGATCCTGCTCAGGCCGGGTATGATCAGGATGTGGCAGTTTACTGATAAAGCTGTGCTCAAACTTGGCAACGCTGGCGGCATCAGGCTGAACCTTGACGGCAGTGATATCGGCTCACCAGGGAGCCTTGGCCAGGTTATGACTCTGGTCTTTCCTGAAAATCAGCAGATCAACAGGCCGGGTGAGTAACCGGATTTCATGAACAATATAATAAACAGACGCTCTTTTCCGAGACGTAAACTCGACCTCGAATTTGACCTCATCATTAATGGTGAGGCTTCTCCTGCGGTTGTGACCGATTTTTCTCTCAATGGAATGGCAATTCTTATAAAGGGCTTGTCAGATCTCAATGCCCAGGTTTTGGATCTAAAGATCAGGGACATTAGCCTTGATGCAATGGGCAAGATCATCTGGAAAAAACAGATGTTCTCAGGTCTTAAGGTAGGCGTTATCAGGATGGGACCTTTGGATGGAATGCTGGACTATTACCGGCTGTCTGACATTGTGCTCGGTATTCAACGCACCCGGAAGACCGGAGTCCTCGATATAGCAACAGAGCAGTGGAGCAAGAAGATATATTTCAAGGACGGAGAGATGGTCTATTCTTCGACTGACCAAGACGACGAACAGTTGGGTGCTATGCTGCTGGCAGCAGGCAGGATAACCCCTCATCAGTATCAGAATACCCTGAATCTGGTCCGGGAGACCGGCAAGAGTCAGGGCACTGTATTGGTCGAAATGCGTTACATCGATCCTCAGGAACTTGTGCATGTTGTGCATCGCCGGGTTGAGGCGGTTATCATGAATCTCTGTAATATTGATGATGCCAGGTTTGCTTTCAGGGAAGAGCCTCTGCCAAGAGGTGAGATTGTCATGCTGAAGCTGAATTCCAACGATCTCTTGTACCGCGGCTCCAAGAAGACAGACTGTATTGACACGTTTAAAAGGCGATATCTCAATCATGGGACCAGGGTCTCACTTTCGTCTGATACGATTGGTTTGCTGGACCGGCTGGTATTGGAAGAGCAGGACAGGGAAATCCTATCCATGATCAACGGTAAAACTTCGCTGAACGAACTCCTCTCGAAATCTCCGCTGAAGCAGGAAGATACCCTCAGGTCAGTTTATGCACTCTTCAATGCCCAGTTGCTTGAGGTGGAGTCAGTGACGGCAGAAGAGCAAGAGAATCAGGTGCAGGAGGCTGAACCTGAGGGAAAGATCCTTGACCCGGAACTTTCTGACAGGATCGATAAGCTTTACCGGGAGCACAAAACTCTCGGGTATCAGGGTGTACTCGGTCTTCAGGCGGGTGCCACGGCAGCAGAGATTAAGAGCGCTTATCATGCTATGGCAAAGGAGTACCATCCTGACAGATATCTATTCTTTAAGTCCGAGGGATTAAGAGAAAAGCTCAATGTTATTTTTGCCTATATCAATGAGGCATACCGGGACCTCTCAAGATCCGGCAGCATCAGTCAACAACAACCGCAGGCTGCTGCCGCTCAAACGGAATCTTCGGGAACGAACAAGAAGGCTATGGCGCAGGGGAAATACCGGCAGGGACGCGAAAGTTTGGGTAATGGGGACAATGAGAATGCCATGACCTTTTTTGGCCAGGCAGCATACCTTGATGAATCAGTGCCTGATTATCATTATTTTTACGGCATTGCCCTGCTCAGGAATAAAAAGATCAAGGAAGCCGAGGCATCGATACGAAAAGCCCTGCATCTTTCTCCTTACAATGCTGATTATTTTGCAGAGCTCGGTCATATCTATCTGAAGCTGGGCTTTATGACCAGGGCCAAGAATACCTTTGATAAAGCGCTCAGGATCAATCCTTCCCAGGCGCATGCGGCCAAAGGGATGAAAGAGATTCTGGAACTGCAGGAAGATTAGCGGGATTTAAAGCCGGGGCAGCCTTCAAAGCCGAGACATCCCCCTCCCTTTTTTCTGAGCATACAGTCAGTATTGATGCATATAGAGACCGTGTCCCCATATGCCTTGCGGGATGATCCTGCCTGTTCCGCAGGCGAGGGTTTCGTGGCTTTGTTGCTTTCGGTGCTGCTCTTATGTTTTGTGGAGCGTGTTTTCATGTTCTTTGCTTAGGGCCGACCGCAGGGGTTTTATGTTCATCTGCTTCAGGCCGGTTGTATGGAATATTTTGTATCATAATATAATCAACCCCCGTTATGAAAGAAACCGACAGAGACACTATGAAAACAGATGACCTCATTGAAAAAGCTGAGAAGACTATTCGCAAAAACAGTCTTCTTGCAGAGGGCGATTCTGTTCTTGTCGGTTTTTCTGGCGGACCTGATTCTGCCTGTCTTCTCTATCTGCTGCATGCACTCAAAGAGAGCTATCAGCTGCAGATACACGCGCTTTACATAAACCATAACCTCAGGCCAGCTGAGGTGCCGAATGAGATTGAGTTCTGCAGGAAGTTCTGCGAAGGTCTTGGAATTCCCTTCATGGTCGAGTCGGTTGATGTTATTTCTTACTGTAAAGAGCACCGCATGAACAGACAGGAAGCTGCGAGAGAGCTCAGATATCAGGTTTACGGGAAAGCAGCCGCTGAAACCGGAGCGAACAAGGTTGCACTTGCACATAATGGTGATGACCAGGCAGAAACCCTGTTTATGAGGCTCGTCAGGGGTGCCGGGCCTGCAGGACTTTCCGGCATACCAATGAAACGTGACAGCATCATACGGCCACTTCTGGAGATTGGACGAGAGGAGATTGAGAGGTTCCTCACAAGCAGGAATATCGTGCCCGTTACGGATTCCTCGAATCTTAAGGAAGACTATTTCAGAAACATGATCAGGCTGAGGCTCATGCCGATGCTGAAGCAGGTGAATCCGAGCCTTCTGCAGCCGCTTAGCCATACCATGGAGATCCTGCGCGAGGAAGAACGCTATTTCGAAATTCTCGTTACCAAGACGCTGATGAAGCTTATCAGCAGAAAGGCTCAGAAGAGAATTGAGCTTTTTCTGTCGCCTATGGAGGCAATGGAATCGGTCATTCTCAGAAGGGTGCTCAGACGTGCCATCAGCGAAACAGAGGGACTGAAGGGCATCGGCTTTTTGCATATTGAGGATATCATCGCGCTTGTCAAAAACGGCCAGAGCGGAGACAGGATTGTGCTGCCCAGGAACATCCGGGTTATCAAGGAATACGCTCTGCTGGTCATCACTTCCGAGGAACCCGTGCGTATTGCAGAATATACGCTTGATCTTCCGGGCAAGGCTGTTATTGTCAATGCCCATCACGTGGTGACTGCTGAGGTTGATGAGAAATCGGAGGCGTTCGGTGACGGTAAATTGTCAGTTCTTCTTGATGCAGAGAAGCTGCAGTTTCCGCTTACGATCAGGCCGCGCAGACCTGGAGACTATTTTTATCCTATCGGATTTGGCAGAAAAAAGAAGCTTCAGGATTTTTTCATTGACATGAAGATACCGCGCGATGAGCGCGATAGTATTCCGATTATTGTCTCTGGAGACGATATTGTCTGGATTGCAGGATATCGGGCTGACGACAGGTTTAAGGTGACGGAGGCAACGAAAAAGTTTGTGAGACTTGGTATAGTACAGGGGAAATTTTAGACATGGTAAGGATGGAATAGCATAGGCTATCGGGCAGATGTTCAAAAAGCGTTACAAAACGCGATTTGGTATTCAGGGTTTTGTTGCGTTTTATCTGATAAGTTGTGCGGGATAGCGCTTGACGGGATGTCATCCAACGGTGGCGTAGGTAACACTTTTTTCACACATGCCCGACAGCGCTCAAATGAAGTATTCGGAATGTTTTCTTAATCCTTTAATGTTGTAGGAGGGTATTTTGACTGAACAGATTAGAGTGAGATTTGCACCAAGTCCGACAGGACATCTTCATATCGGAGGCGCGCGTACTGCTCTCTTCAATTGGCTCTATGCACGTCATTATGGCGGTACCTTTATTCTCAGGATCGAGGACACTGACCGGACCCGCTCAACTGACGAGTATATCGAGGCGATCATCGAGGGCATGCAATGGCTGAACCTGGACTGGCAGGAGGGCCCTTTCAGGCAGACCGACCGGTTTGACGTATACAGAAACTACGTTGAAAAGCTGGTGCAGGAAGGCAAGGCTTATCACTGCTACTGCTCAGCAGAAGAACTTGAGCAGCGCAGACATCTTGCCATAGCGCAGGGCAAACCGCAGAAATACGACGGCAGATGCAGAGATCTCAAAGAGCCCGTGCCCGGCCGCACGTCAGTTGTTCGGTTCAAGACCCCTCAGCATGGCGAGACCGTTGTTGACGATCTGATCAGGGGTAGTGTGGTCTTTGAGAACAGCCAGCTTGATGATCTGATCATCCTGCGCTCTGACAACACGCCTACATACAATTTCACGGTTGTTGTGGATGACGTTGACATGCGCATCACCCATGTCATACGGGGCGACGATCATTTGAACAACACGCCCAAGCAGATCCATATCTATAATGCCCTGGGATATGAGACTCCCAAATTTGCGCATCTGCCGATGATCCTCGGCGCTGACAAGACCCGTCTTTCCAAACGTCATGGCGCTACATCGGTCATGGCCTATTACGAGATGGGGTATCTGCCTGATGCGCTGGTGAACTATCTTGTGCGCCTTGGCTGGTCACATGGCGATCAGGAGGTCTTCAGCCGGGAGGAACTGGTCAGGTACTTTTCCTTTGAAAATGTCGGCAACGCAGCAGCGGTCTTTAATCCGGAAAAACTGCTCTGGCTGAATCAGCAGTATATTATAGCGACTGCGCCTGAGAAACTTGCCGAACTGGTCATACCATTTCTGGTAAAGGAGAACATCATTGCCGAGGGACAGGCGCTGGACATGGCATGGCTTGCGAGGGCAGTGAAGACTTTGCAGGAGAGGGCAAAGACCCTGGTTGAGCTTGCAAAGTCGCTTCGATACTATATTGCTGAAGAGGTGCTTTTTGATGAAAAGGCAAAGGAAAAGTTTCTTAACGAAAAGAGCCAGCCTCTTCTCAAAGAGCTCAGGGATACTTTGGGATCACATGAAGATTTTTCCCATGCAGGTCTTGAGCCGGTTTTCAAGGCTCTCGTTGAAAAGCACGGGGTTAAGCTCGGGGCTCTTGCCCAGCCTGTGCGAGTTGCCATGACCGGCGGCACAGAAAGTCCGGGGATCTATGAGGTGCTTGAAGTGCTTGGAAAGGACAGAACTCTGAAGAGACTCGAAAAGGCTATCAGCATAATGGCATGAGCCTGCAGGAACGTTCTTCCCGGGTACTGCAGGTGCAGCAGCATTTTGCATAAAACACGATAGACGAAGGGATTAAAGCGAGGGCAGTCAAGCATTATCTTTTTGTGCTGATATTGTTTTAGCTATTCATCTGTCCCAAAAGTATTTATGCCTGCTCAATTTGTGTAGCATTGAATCAGGCATAATATCGTAATACTGCCCCAGGATGTATCCGACATATTTGAGAAGATTCCTCAGGACAAATTCCGGCAGCAAATGATATTTTTTTTTCTTCCTCAGAAAAGCAAAGGCTGATTGTATATATCTTGCCCCTTCCCCTTCTGCTTTTCCAAACTCCTTAATGATCCAATGCTCTGTTTTATGGAAGACCCCAATATCGAAATATCTTCTTGCTTCCTGAAAAACAGAATAATTGTGAGCATGATAGACCATTGCGTCAGGGACATACGCTATCTTGTATCCGGCAATCAGTAATTTAGCGCCGGCATATATGTCTTCGCCGAGGATTAGATCTTTTTTAAACCAGAGAATTTTATCCAATGCGCTTCTCCTGTAAGCTGCAAAGGAGTTAGAGAGAAAAGGCGTCTTGATGCCGTATTTCCCCCTATCGCTCAAAGTCCTTATATAGGGGATTTCGGGATAATTAAACAGTCTCAAGTGTTCTCCAAAAGTCGTAGTCTCCGGATAAGGCAGTTGTCGGCCGAAGGCAGCGGCTATGGTCTGATCTTCTTCAAATATTCTCGCAATGTTCCCGATGCTGTTTCTGTCAAATGGAAGCGCGTCCTGAGTCATATAGATCAGAATATCGCTTTTCGCTGCTTTGCCTGCAAGTGTTCTTGTCCCCCCGTGGTCAAAATCCTCCGTTTGTACCACTAAGACCCGCGCCCCAAAAGATTCTGCAAGTTGAACCGTCCTGTCAGACGATGAGGAATCGACTACGATAATCTCGATAGAGATAGACTGAGATCTCAGCGCCTGACAAAGGCGTTGAATCTGTTGCTCAGCATTATATGTAGGGATAATGACACTGGTCATACAATAAATGTTAGGTGCAGATTCCCGATCTTCTTGCTAGCCCCGGTCGGAAATATCTGGTCCCTGATGCTTAAGTATATCTTTTGTCTCGAATCTTGGCCAGTTTTGCAAAAGACATCCCCGACTAACATACAGAGGAGCGAGTTGATGCGTAATGCATACCCTCTTATTACGGATATGCTCGCTTTCCGATGGGGTAATATTCCCCAGATAATTGGGGCAATATTCAACAACAACTACGAATCATAAGTAAAATATCTTTCAGATTCAATGGGTTATGAGTGAACTTCCTGTGGCACTGGAATTGCAATTTATTAATATCGTGAACAATATTCTTCTCTGCAGCCAGAATCCGATGCTGATTAAGGGGCTCTACGGCATCCTTCGTGACGAGGGATATAGTGTCGATCAGTCAGATTACCCAGCCCATGCTGTTCAGCAGATCATAAAAAACTCCTACGAGGCTATTATTATTGACTCTCAGGCCTTTGGCATGCCTGCAGAGGATGCGGTCAAGGTAATTAACGCTATATCCCCTGACATCAGGATAATCCTTGTCGGGTACCCGGAAGACGAGACAGATTCACTCAGCATCAAGGTGCCGATCGACCTCGAGAAACTCAGAGACCTGGTTCATAACATACACAAGCGCAGCATTACTTCTCAAATATAAGGAGGAATTATCCGTATGACCATGACACCGAGAGAAACTGTCTTAAAGGCCTTTGCAATGCAACCGACCGAGAGAGTTCCGGTAACATTGTTCGGCGGCGGCATGTGGTCCATCAAGGACTACGGCACGACCTTTGAAGAACTTTCTACTAATGTAGACAAGAATGTAGAGATGTGTGTTGCAGAGGCCGAGAAGATCAGATCTGACATTGTGTATGTGGGCTCCGGATTTAATAATTTTCATGCGATCGCTTTGGGAAGAAAACTGGGCGTTGGCGTAAAGTTCCGTGAGATTGGCGCGCCTGATATGACCGCCCACGTTGTGAGCTCTGAAGAGGACATTGCAAAACTCGACATGGAAGATCTATTCAGGGACCCTGTTGTGCTCTCTGTGATGGATGCAACGCGGAAGGTCAGACAGAAGATTGGCGACAAGTATCTCGTTACCATGACCTGCTGGGGCCCATTTACCCTTGCGGCCCGCTTTGTGGGTGAAGAACCCTTTATGAAGGCCACGTTTAAGAAGCCTGCATTTGTCGAAAAGATGGTGGACTTCTGCGCAGACCTGCTGATTAAACTGTACGAACCTCTTGTGAAAGATGGGGTAGAGGCAATGAGTATTGCAGACCCCACAGCTTCAGGCGATCTGATCAATGCAAAGCAGATGGCCAGGTTTGCCGTGCCGCCGCTTAAGAAACTGAGTGACTGGGCAAAGTCCAAGGGAGCCCATACGATCCTCCATATCTGCGGCAATACTGCTGACAGGCTTGATCTTTTTCCCCAGACAGGCTGTTCCACCATATTTTTTGACCAGAAGGTGGATATTGCCAAGGCGCGAGAGGCCCTGCTTGGGAAGATGTCATTTGGCGGAAACGTAGCGCCGGTGCATGTACTTCTGAACCAGGGTGAGGCAGAGGTTGAGGCTGCATGCAGAGAGGTCATTGGTGTGGCCGGCAAGGACAACAGGGGCTTTATCCTGGTGCCGGGCTGCGACATACCGCCTACAATCACCTTTGAGAATCTGAAGAAGTTCCATGACGTTGCGCTCAACTGGAAGTATTAGAAAATGGGGAATAGGTGTTAGAGATTAGGGGCTGGGTGTTTACCAATACCTAATCACCAATCCCAAACCCCTAAAAAGGATACCCCTGAGGGAGGTGAGGAAATATACAGGGGATCAGGAAGACGTAAAGGGAGGTACCGATTAAGATGGGATTGCTCGATTTCGCAAAAAGCATTCTTGGCCTTGCGCCGGGAGAACAAACAACGGAGGTAGGTAAGATGGCAGAGAAAATGACAACTGAGCAGGTTAATGCGTACATGAAGCAGCAGTGCGGTTTTGTGCCGAGAATGTTTCAGGTTATCAACACCGTAACACCGGATCCAGGCAGGACCTTTGCAGACTTTTATGCGAGCATCTTTGGCGACGGAGCGCTTTCGAGAAAGGTTAAGGAGCTGATGTTTATGTCAGGCGGCGTTGCCTATTGCTCACCGCGCTGCATCATCCATGTTATCCCTGCTGCAGAGGCCGGCGCTACATGGAATGAAGTATTCGAGGCAGCAGCAGTCGGCATGATCCTGGCAGGTTTTGTGCCCGGTGGCCCTGGCATTCCGTATGCTTTTGAGTATGCCCTGAAGTGCCTTGATATCTTTGACAAGTTCAAGAAGGGCGAGAAGTGGGAGTATCTGCCTGCTCCGAAGTTCGACCACGGAGTATTTTAAGAAAATCAGGCTGAGGTTGAGGTCAAGAGACAGAGTGAAGCAAGGAAAGGCTGAGGTCAAGGTTGAGGAACAGAAAAACAGGTTTTGATCATGAGTTTTTCCCTCGACCTTAGCCTTAATCTCGACCTGCCGTACAAAAAAGAGGGACAGCGTCCTGAAAACAGTAACGACTGCCCCATGTGAGAAAGTAAAAATAGTTTAGCATAAATCATCACGAAAGGAGAGATAATGTTCAGATTTGAGAAAGAACAGAAGGTATTCAATTTCGGCGGCATTCCTGTGGGCGGGCAGCCTGGTGAAAATCCGCCTCTTATGATAGCTTCGCTGTTCCATAACAAGGATAGCGTGACCAAGACCGACCGGAAGGGCAATTTCGATCGCGACAGGACAAAAGAGATGTTGAAACAGATGGAGCAGATCTCCGAGGCAACCGGCGTGCCGGCCATGGTCGCCATGGTTGCCAACACACCTGATGAGGCAAAGACCTATATTGATTTTTATCTTGAAAATACCAACATGCCTTTTGGTATCGACATGTGGGTGGCAGATCAGCGTGCAAAGGCAACCGAATACGTTGCAAAGCTCGGCGTGCAGGACAAGTTTCTATATAACAGCATCACTCCCTGGGACAAGGATATCAAAGGACAGGTGCAGCGTCTTAAAGATCTTGGCATTAAGCACGTGGTCATACAGGCATTTGATGATCAGGACCAGTCGCCCGCAGGCAGGGTGAAGTCTTTCGAATCGATCATGGCGCAGGGTGCTGATTCCTTTGATACGATCATCGTAGACACCTCTGTCATGAATATGCCGTCGACGTCCTTCTCTCTGGTAGCGAACCGCATGATTAAAGAGAAGCACGGATTCCCGTGTGGTGGGGCGTATTCAAATGGCACTCACATGTGGGGTGAGATAAAACAGAAATGGGGACTTGACGGGTTCAAGGCCATGGACGCGGTTGTCCAGGGCATGGGCTCAGCACTCTGGTCAGACTTTAACTTCTGCGGCCCGGCAGTCACAGCGCCCCGCGTATTCCCTGCTGTTGCCAGCGCGCACATACTGCTTTCGACCCTGGTCTTTGAAGAGAGCGGCATCATATTCGACAATCCCAACCTGCCGATACGCAAGCATTTCGCCGAGTTTATAACCAAGCTGCAAGAAGGCGGATCCAGGAAGAAAGGAAAATGATAGTAATCAGCTTTCAGCGATCAGCAGTCAGCTAAAGACTGAATTCCTGGATCCGAAGGCTGAGCTGTTTTGGGCTGATAACTGAGAGCTGAAAGCTGAATGCTATAAACTGAAAGGAGAAAAAGAGTTCATGAATTCACGCGAAAGAGTATTGAAAGTATTCAAGAAGGAGGCGGTTGACAGGTTACCCTGTTTCAGCGGCATGGGCAACATCACTGAGACCGGCATTAATGGGCTCGGATATAGGTTTGCCGGCATCCATCTTGATGCCAAACAGATGGCAGAGACCGCTGCAACTACCTACAAACTGTTCGGTTATGAATGCGGTGTTGTGCCGGTTGACCTCTGCGTAGAGGCAGAGGCAATGGGTTGTGTGATCAATGTTTACCCGCAGGCAGAAGGCATCCTCTATCCGACAATCAAGGAGAAGCTTATCCATAACGAGGCAGAGATGGATACCATCACGCTGCCGGATGGGTTTTCCGAGAAGGGAAGAATTCCTCTCATGCGGTCGGCAATCGGGCTTCTTAAGGCAGATATCGGCAAGGATGTTGCCATCGGCTCTTATGTGCTTGGCCCCTTTACCCTTGCCGGCCAGATCATGGAACTGAACGACCTTCTGAAGCTCTCGTTTAAGAAGGCTGATAAGGTGGCCAAGCTTCTTGATCTGTGTGCGGATGCGATTATCCTCACGGCAAAGGAATATGAGAAGGCAGGCGTGGACTTTATTACAGTCCGAGAGATGGGCGCGACCAGCGATGTTCTGAGCCCGCGCGTATTCAAGAGCCTCATACTGCCGCCACTCCAGAAGGTGATGAAGGCGATCTCTGCGTTTTCTGTCCTGCATATCTGTGGAAAGACCAACGAGATTGTAACGGCTATGATGGAGGCAGGGCCTACAGCGATCAGCGTTGAGCAGAAGAATGATGTTGCAGAATCAAGGAAGAAGCTCGGTCCCGATGCGATCATCTTCGGCAATATGGATGCTTACAATGTGCTGGTTTCAGGCAGCGAGGAAGTTGTTCGCCAGTCAGTCAGAAAATGCATTGACGACGGCGTGAGCGGCGTTTGGCCTGGCTGTGATATCTGGCCGACTGTGCCGCCGCAGAATATGAAGGCAATGGTGGAAGAAACAATCTCATACGGAGGTAAAAAATAATGGTAGACGATGCAAGAAAAAAAGAGATTCTTGAGAAGATGAGAAACGGTGTTATCCAGTATGATGAAGATGCATGCAGGGAAGGTGCAAACGAAGCGCTTGAAGCAGGACTTGATGCGAACGAGGCTATCTTCGACGGCCTGGTGTCAGGCATGGAAGAGGTTGGCAGGCTTTTCGAGGCACAGGAGTATTTTGTTCCTGAGATCCTGATGTGTGCTGACGCCCTGTATGCAGGACTCGACATCCTTAAGCCGCACTGCAAGCAGATGGATCTTGGCGTTAAGGGATCGGTTGTCATCGGCACGGTCGAAGGGGATGTCCACGATATCGGCAAGAACCTTGTAAAGATGATGTTTGATGTTGCGGGATTCAATGTCTATGATCTCGGCCGCGATGTGCCTTTGGACAAGTTTGTGGACGAGCAACTGAAAACAGACTCCGACATAGTCTGTTTATCCGCCATGATGACCACATCCATGGTCGGCATGCCTACCATTATCGAAAAAATAAAAGCAAAGAACCCCAACTGCATGATCATGATCGGCGGCGCTCCGACATCCAAGGACCTTGCAGACAAGTGGGGTGCTGACGGTTATGCAGAAGATGCCAGCAATGCCCTGAAAGAGGCGATCAAGATGGTCGCGTTCCTGAAGAAGTTGAGAACTGAAAAGACAGCCAAGCAGTAAAAAGTGAATGCGGATGCGCTCAAGCAGTATCTGAAGAGTGAAGGCGCAACGCTTGTTGGTGTGGGTGATGTAACAGAGGCACTGTCCAGGGATATCATCCACCTGAACCGCGGCATAGCGATAGCGGTGAACAGGAACCTGAACAGGGCAACGGTTCTCTTTCTTTCGAGGCTTCAGGGACTGACCGTGGCATGGCTCAGTGCAAGGGGGTACCGGAATCTTTCCATTCCCCCGGACTCAGACCGGCAGAACGATAAGCTGATAACAAAGCTTTACAAGCTCTTCTGTCATAAGACGGCTGCCACCTGTTCCGGACTTGGATGGGTAGGCAAGAACGGGCTTTTGATCAACAGGGATTACGGATCAAAGCTGTCTTGGGCGACCGTGCTGACCAATGCTCCTCTTGATGCTGACGAGCCCATGAGGGAGTCAGAATGCGGAGACTGCGATCTCTGTGTCACGCACTGTCCTTCAGGAGCGATTAAGGGTGATCATTGGTCCATTAGCAATCCCCGACGGAAGCTCGTCGTGTATGAAAAGTGCGCGTCACTCAAGAGCAGGCGCCAGACCCTTGATGGCAAGCCCAATTGCGGTTTCTGCGTCACTGTCTGTCCGTATTCGAGAAAGAAGAAAGGTAATGTTAAATGTTGAAGGTTTAATGCTCAATGGAAGGAAAGTGGATCATTAATTAAGCATTAAGAATTTAACATTAATAATTGAATATTAAGGAGGAACTATACATGAGTCGTAAATTCAAGGTTATTTTCCAGCCTGCAGGCAGGCGGGGAGAAATAGAAGAGGGAACAACGATCCTCAAGGCGGCGCAGCTGCTGGGTGTTGACCTCGAGGCGCTCTGCGGCGACAAGAAAGTGTGCGGCAAATGCAAGGTGAGAATCGAGGAGGGATATTTTGAAAAAGACAATCTCGAATCCGGCATGTCCCACATCATCCCTGCCGAGGCTGGAGCTGATGAGCTCAAGCATATCAAACCGGAGGATGGGCCAGGTGTGAGACTTGCCTGTTCATGCCATATTCACGGTGACCTCAAGGTTTTTGTTCCTGAGCGGTCGCGGGCAGGGAAGCAGGTGGTCAGAAAAGCGGCCAGTGAACTGACGATTGCTCTTGATCCGGCAGTGAAAAAATATACGATCGTCCTGACGCCCCCGACCCTGCATGACATGACGACCGGTGACTATGAACGTGTTGTCAAGGCTCTTGAGGATACATATGGCCTGAAAGATCTGAAGTTCGATTTCGAGGTGTTGCTTGGACTGCAGGATGCGCTTCGCCAGGGCGAATGGACCATTACGGTCACGATCTGGCAGAACAAAGAGATCATCAAGGTCGAACCCGGGCATGTTGATGTATGCTACGGCCTCGCTGTTGACGTCGGAACAACTACCTGCGTGGGATATCTCTGCGACTTGTCGACCGGAAAGGTTATCAATACCGAATCAATGATGAACCCTCAGGTTCCGTATGGCGAAGATGTCATGTCGCGCATTACGTATGCCATGTCGAATCCTGAAGGCCTGAAGACCATGCAGGATGCGATCATAGCAGGTCTCAACGAGATCATCGACAAGGTCGTGAGCGAAGTCAGAAAGGACGGGCCGAATCCTGGCTTTGCGATCGATGACCTGACCATAGTTTTTAATACTGCAATGCATCATATTTTCCTCGGTCTGAACCCAATCTATATCGGCCGCTCTCCGTTCATACCTGCAGTTCAGAAATCACTCGATATCAAGGCCCGCGACCTGGGACTGAGGATCAATCCTGGATCGTTCATTCACGTGCTGCCGATCGAGGCAGGCTTTGTCGGCGCTGATAATGTCGGTGTGCTGATTGCCAGAGAACAGTATTTTCAGGATGATATGGTCCTGAT
This sequence comes from uncultured Nitrospiraceae bacterium, assembly GCA_964461065.1. GTDB lineage: Bacteria > Nitrospirota > Thermodesulfovibrionia > Thermodesulfovibrionales > UBA6898 > UBA6898. The sequence goes on along the minus strand of CAYWRK010000007.1, from coordinate 26,844 downwards.
CATCGATATCGGAACCAATGGAGAACTTCTGCTCGGCAATAAGGAAAGAGTCTGCTCCACCTCCTGCGCAACTGGCCCTGCATTTGAAGGCGCTCAGATCAAATTTGGCATGCGTGCAGCTCCTGGTGCGATCGAGAAGGTGCAGATCGATCCGGGGACCAAGGAACCTCAGTTCAAGGTGATCGGCAAGGCTGACTGGCATACGCATATCGAAGGCAAGATAAATGCAAAGGGCATCTGTGGATCAGCGATCATTGATGTGATAGCCGAGATGTTCAAGGCAGGCATTATCGACAAGACCGGCAAGTTCGTAACAGACGCAGAAACGAACCGGATACGGAAGGATGAGGATGGAAAGCCGGAATATGTCCTTGCCTGGTCAGACCAGACCTCGATTAATCAGGACATTACAGTTACGCAGGGAGATGTCAGAGCCCTCCAACTTGCAAAGGGTGCACTGTATGCCGGCGTAAAACTGATGATGCAGAAGATGGGCATTGCGAAGCTTGACCGTGTTGAACTGGCCGGTGCATTCGGCAGTCACATCGACCGTGAGGCATCGCTTGCCTTGGGACTGTTCCCTGATGTTCCGATTGACAAGGTTGTTGTTGTTGGAAATGCGGCTGGTGACGGTGCACGCATGACCCTGCTGAACAAGGGGAAGCGCGTAGAGGCTGATGAACGGGCCAGATGGGTCGAGTTTGTCGAGATAGCGACCGAGCCTGCCTTTGAGAAGGAGTTCATGATGGCGATGCATATACCGCATATGAAGGATAAGTTTCCGAATCTGAAGGCCTTGCTTACAGAGCAGAAGGCGCCGATTGCTGTATCGATAAAAGGATAAACTCAGGAAGAGAGGCTGCATTCTGTCCCTCTTCTTCGGGCCATGGGGCTGTAAGGATCAATTTCCCCCCCAGGAAATTCCCCTCCCCCTTGCATTCCATGGCTCGTAGAAGAGGGACAGGGAGGGAACAATGACAAAGGCTCAGATTAACCCTGGAGTTTGCGGATTCACTGTTAATGTAAGGGTTGAAAGGGATAAGGACAGAAACTTCCATATCAGCCTTGATACGGAATGTAAGATGGTGAAAAAGATGGCTGAGGAGATCTCCTTTCTCGAGTTCAGGGCTCCGTTTTCGGCAATCCTGCATAACCCTGTGTACCGCTCAGCTTCCCAGAATCTGAAACATGCAGCATGTCCTGTACCGTCAGGCATTTTGAAGGCAATTGAGGTGGAAGCTGGCGCCTGCCTGCCTCGGCCGGTCAGCGTAACGTTTGAAGCGGAGCAGGTGTAATGAATCTATGCGTTTTGCGTCTCCATGGATATGAGCTGTTTTATCTGTTAAGATGATTGCTGAACCATGATGAGCGTAATGATAACTGTTGCTGCTCTTGCCTCTTACCTGCTGTTCGTAGTGCGCTTTGCGTTGCAGGGATTCCAGGTGCTGCGCGCCTCGGGCTCTGCAATCTTCTCCCCTGTCTTCCTCCGCAGAGTGCCTGCTTCGGTCTATCTCTCTACTATCCTCGACATCCTGTTTTTTCGCCGGATCTTCAGTTCCAGGAAGATCCTCTGGATAGGGTCGTGGGTATTTCATCTATCCTTTTTTTTTGTTGCCCTTCGCCATTTGAGATATTTTTTCCCTTCCCTTCCCGGCTGCCTGATCTTTCTTCAGCCTGTCGGCGTGGTCGCCGGATACCTTCTTCCTCTTTCCCTGCTTTACCTCCTGGTGTTGAGAACAGTGCAGAAAAAGGACCGGTATGCCTCTTCATATAACTATATTATTTCAGTCATGCTCTTCCTGATCAGCGCCACAGGAGTGGTCATGAGAACTTATTTCAGGCCTGACCTGATCAGCGTAAAGCAGTTCGCTCTCGGCATCTCTGGTCTCAGTTTTCATGCCTTGCCGAACAACGCTCTCTTTCTTTTCCACATTTCCCTGTTATTCCTTCTGCTCCCCTATCTGCCGGCGCATATCTTTGCTGTGCCTTTTGTTAATCTGGAAGCGAACAGAAGAATGGAAGAGTTGAGGTACGTTATACATGAAGGATAACAAAGAGACATTTACCAGCAACCTGACACCTATGCAGGTGATGGAACTGGATGCCTGTACCCAGTGCGGTGAGTGCCTCAAGCACTGTCCTGTGCAGGAAGTGACCAACAGACCGTCCATATCCACGCCTGAGAAGATAAAAGTGTTCAGGGAATTTATCAAGGCAACAGGGGGGCTTAAAGCTCGCTTCCTCAATCCGAAGGAGATAGACAAAGAAGTCCTTAAGGACTTTACAAAGGCAGTGTTCGAATGCACCACCTGCGGGGCCTGCGGCCAGAAATGCGCTGTTGGCATCTTCACGCAGCGGCTCTGGCCCTATCTCAGAAAAGAGATGTTCGACCGAGGCCTCGTGGACTACGATATATTAAAGAACATGCCTGATGCGATAAAAAAGTCCGGCAATCCGTATAACTTTCCTGTCGAAGAACGGTTCAAGCCCTGGTTTCCTGAGCAGGTTAAGGTGGCGGATAGATCAGATATAGCCTATTATGCAGGCTGCTCTGGCGTGTATGGCGCAAAGCCCATGGTGAGGGGCGATGTAATTGTGCTTGATGCTATCGGAGACCCATTTAGCATGCTCTCAGAGGAAGATGAGATCTGCTGCGGGTTTCCTCTCTTCATATCAGGCCAGCATGATATGCTCGAAGACCTCACGAAAAGGCTTGTCGAGGCGTACAAGGCAAAGGGAACGAAGGTTCTTGTCTGCTCATGCCCCTGTTGTGTGAATATCATGACAAGGGACTGGCCAACCTTTTATGGCAAGGAACTGCCGTTCAAGATCAGGCATATGACCCAGTATGTTGCGGATGCTTTAAAACAGAAAAAGATTATTGTAAAGAAGGAATTGAAAGAGCGCATCATCTATCACGATCCCTGCTATCTGAGCCGGGGCGTGGGCGTTATTGAAGAGCCGAGGGAAGTGCTCAGGGCTATCCCAGGGCTTGAGCTCCTGGAGTTCGACCGGCACGGGCTGGAGTCACGCTGCTGTGGAGCTGGCGGAGCGGTCAGAAAGGTCTTCAATGAAAATGCCATTGCTATGGGCAGGCTTGCGATCGACGAGGCTGTTGCGAAGAAGGCTGACAAGCTCATTCTCAGCTGTCCGGCCTGTTATGGTAAAGTGAATGAGGCCATGCTGGATCATGACAAGAAGATCCCGATCGTGGACATCATGGAGCTTTTTGCCCAGTATGTGGAGAGGGTAGAGAAATGAGCCATTTTACGATAACCTGCAGAGGCTGCGGCAAAGAACTGATTGATGTCTATTGTGCATTCTGTGAACATTGCAAGGACTCCTTGCTTGTCACGAACTATAAAGATCCTTTCAGGGATGATTGCGGAAGCGGTATCTGGAAATTCAACTGGCTTCCTGTGCATGAGCCGACGTTTGCACAGCCGGGCACGATTGTGTACCGCTCACAGTGGCTTGCCCGTCATATGGGCATGGAAAACCTTTATATTGCCTTCAACGGTTATTGGCCGGAGAGGGGGGCGCTGCTCGAAACCTGCACATTCAAGGAGTTTGAGGCAGCAATCGTTCTTCAAAATGCGGTGGAGAACAAGGTGAAAGGTTTGATTGTCGCATCTGCCGGGAATACTGCCCGGGCTTTTGCACACCTCTCTGTAGTTGCCGGTTTTCCGGCGATAATCGTTGTGCCGCGCATGTGCCTCATGGAGATGTGGTACCTCGAAAGTTCGTCCATGGTGCCGACCCTTGCGGTGGGTGATGGGGACTACTCGGATTCGATAGACGTTGCCAGGCGGATCGCGGCGATCTCCGGATTTCCCTTTGAAGGCGGCGTCAAGAATATAGCCAAGCGTGACGGCCTTGGCTCGACAATCCTTGAGGCTGTTTCGAAGATCGGGAAACTGCCTGACCATTACTTTCAGGCGGTCGGCAGCGGCACTGGAGGTATCGGGGTATGGGAAATGTCGGAGAGGTTCCTGCGTGACGGCCGTTTTGGCGACAGACTGCCGCAACTCCATTTGGCACAGAATCTGCCCTTTGCCCCAATGGTGCATGCATGGGAAAAAGAAAGCAGAGATCTGTTTAAGGAAGATCTGAGACCTGAACTGATCGGCCAGATCTCGACGCGTGTTCTATCAACCCGATATCCTGCATACTCGGTTAAAGGCGGTGTTTTTGACGCAATGCAGGCATGCGGCGGGGCCATGTATGGCGTTACAAACCGTGAGGTATTCGAATCGCTGGAACTGTTCAGCAATCTCGAGGGAGTAGACCTGGTGCCAGCATCGGCAGTGGCAGTCGGCGCTTTGAGGCAGTCAATAGAAAGAGGTATAGTAAAAAAAGATGAGACGGTTCTGCTGAATATTACCGGCGGGGGAGAACTGATGCTTGGCAGAGAAAAAAAGACCTATAATGTGGAACCGACTTTTGTCTCGAAAAATATCACGGACAAGGAGATCGAGGACCTGGTATGCACACTCCTGAAGAAGAACTGATATCCATACTTAAAAAAGAGGGCATTGATTTTACCGCTTCACTACCATGCGAGAAGATAAAAGTCCTGCTTGAGATGGTGTCAGCACAGTTTTCCCATGTTCCTCTCACACGCGAAGAAGAAGGTGTCGGCATTTGTGCAGGGGCAGCGCTTGTCGGAAAAAGGCCGGCCATGTTTATCCAAAGTTCCGGCATTGGCAACATGATCAATGCCCTTCTCTCACTGACCGGCTTCTATGAGCTGCCACTGGCGATCTTTGTGAGTCAGCGGGGTATTTATCAGGAGAAGATCGCTGCGCAGTTTCCTATGGGCAAGGGCCTGCCGAAGATCCTGAGAGGAGCGGGGATCCGCCATACTCTGATCAGCTCTGCAGAGGATTTCAAGGTTATACCTCGGAAGCTCAAGACCGTTTACCAGAAGAATCAGATACATGCCTTTCTCCTGAGCCCTGCGATATGGGAAGGCTCGCCTGCCAAGAGCTCGCTTGTCCTGGATCAGCGGCCCATAACCTGCATGATCCCGGAACAGCGTCGGGAAATCATTCCTCCTGAATGCAGACGCTATGATCTGATCGATACTATTGCGCCTTATCTTGCCGGGAAGGTTGTGGTGAGCAATTTGGGCTGGCCATCCAAGGAGCTCTATGCCCTGAAGCATCAGCAATCCAATTTCTACATGTTAGGCAGCATGGGCATGGTATCTCCGATCGGTCTCGGCATCAGTCTCTCTTCGATGAAAGAGGTTGTGGTGATTGACGGCGACGGCAGCCTGCTGATGAATCCAGGGATTCTGGCAACAGCAGCGCACTCTGCGCCTGAAAATCTGACGATCCTTGCGATCGACAACAGTTCCTATGGTTCAACCGGAAGCCAGGAGACCCTGACCGGCTCATGCGTTGATCTTGAACTCGTTGCGCGGGGATTCGGTATCGGCAATACAATAAAGGTTGCAACCCGGCAGCAGCTGATCTCAGCTATGACAGAGGGGAAGAAAGGTCTGAAGTTTATTCATGCGCTTGCTTTGCCGGGGAACAGGGACGTGCCGAATATCCCTCTTGACCACATTGCGATCCGGAATCAGGTGATGGGGTTTCTTAATGATTAGATTGCGCTACGAGTTTTCGGCGAGCTGATTTTTGATTTTATCAAGCTCGCGCTGCTTCTGGAGCTTTTCGGTATTATAGATTTTGAGGTGATTGAACATCTCTGCCTGAGTAAGAACGCCTAACTGGACGAGTGCTTCTCCAAAAAAAAGATAGTTATCCTCCTGCTCAATAACGAGTTCTCTGACCTGTGTTTCTGTGAGGAACCCCAGCTCTACGCCGAGTTCACCGAATTTCTTGAGCGTCACTTCCTGAAGGATCAGGATCTGATGCACTTGGTCCTCAGAGAGCATGCCCTTGCTCTTGGCAAGAACACCGATCTTCTGATTGTTCCTCAGCTGCAAGGATCGCGCCTGGATTACCTGATCAGTGGTGATGAGGCCAAGACCGCTGAGGTACTGACCGAAAAGAAAGAAGCGAGTCTTTGGCTGTTTGGCATTGAATTCCTGCATCTTGTTGTAGTATCCGCAGATAACGCAGGTATCGATCTTCTGTGCGTAGGTGCCTTCGATCTTGCCGCTGCACATGGTGCCTGCAACAAACCAGCAATTGTTGTCCGGAGACAGGGCTGCAGGACAGTGTCCGAATTCTGAGACTTTTTTGCCCTCAAGCTCTCTGCCGCACTTTGTATATTCCCAGCATCTGATATGGTTCATGTCGATCCTTTATAAATAGCAGTTTCTTAGAATACCATGAGGACGATGCAGAGATGAAGGTGAATTAAGAGGTAGAGACCTGCGGCAGCAGTTTGCGCCGCAGGGGCTGAATTCTGATCAGATACCGTCTTCCCGCTGCAGGACAGGACGATTAGGCGGATTATTCCTTTAAAGGCTTCTTTTTGAGCCTCAGTCTGCCTTCCAGATTGTCGATGAACTGGCGTGCTGTCCTTCCTGAGAAACTGCCGCTGGAGATGGACCACTGCATTGCCAGTCTTCTCAGTTCGTCACGATCAAATCTGATCTTGCGAATCCTTGCATAATTTCTGGCAATCTCGAAATAGGTGTCAAAATCAAAATACTGAAACCCCAGCCTCAGGCCGAACCGGTCGGACAGGGATATCTTTTCCTCAACTGCCTCTTCAGGATGCAGTTCTGCCTTGGGATCACGCTGATTTTCCCCGACTGTTTCAGGCATGAGATGTCTGCGGTTCGATGTTGCATAGATCAGCATATTGGCCGGTTTTGTCTCAAGGCTCCCTTCAAGCACAGTCTTGATATGACGATATGATCTCTCATCCTCTTCAAACGTGAGGTCGTCGCAGAAGATGATAAACTTCTCTGCCCGGTCCCTGAGGATCTCTGCCATATCAAGGATGTGGGAGAGCCCATCCCTGGGCATCTCGATCATCCTGAGTCCCTGCTCTGCATACGCATTAAGAAGTGCCTTGACGATTGATGATTTCCCTGTTCCGCGCGGGCCGTACAGAAGCGCGTTGTTGCAGGGCAGGCCTTCGAGGAACTGCTCGGTGTTTTCTCTCAGTTCGTGGATCAGTTCATCAATGCCGATTATCTCGGCAAAGGTTATCGGGTCTGGCGTTGCTATACCCTTCAGCATAAGCTGATCATTACGCGAAGAGCACTTGAATGCCCTGAAGCGGTCAAGGTCCGAGGTGTCAAAAGAGGGAGAGAGAGCATCTGCGATACGTTCGAGGCTTCTGTTCAGAAGAATGATCTGTTTTATCAATGTATCCATGCATCAGTTTAATACAGGACATCTGGCAAGGGCAATGTAATGAAAAGTAATGAATGATTACCGGCACAGTCCTTTTTATCAAGCCAGAACTTAATAAAACAGCTACAACTGCCGATAAGAGTGTTAAGAATAAATGCACCATGAAGATTGCCCTAAAAAAGATCATTGCACAGAAAAGATTTATTGTAATTGCAGCGTTGATGACGCTTATTGTCATAGCTGGAGTGATCCTGGTTTATTTATTCGCCATAAAGGGCGTGCCTGAGACAAAAAGTAGTATTACCCTTCCGGAGATTAAGCCCAGTAAAATTGTGGCAAAACCCCGGCAACCCTCGGCCAATAAAAAGATCACGGTAATAACACCAGTTAATGTTGTGGATGATGCGTTCAAGGGATATGACCTGAATAAAGGCGCCGACGCAGAATCCCTCAACGATAATGAGCAAAAAGCATCGCAGGACAATGGGGCGGCTAAGGCAACTCATGAAGAAATAGTTGTGCCGCCTCTTCAGACTCAAAAACAGATCCCGGTAGACACGAAACAGGAGACTACGAAGGGCAAAGAGGCAGAACCCCGAGAACAGATGCACGATGTATCAGCCTCGCCTTCTGCCAAGCCAGCAGGCAAGGCTGATGAATCAAACGCCAAATCGGCAACTCAGGATGAGGGCATTAAACTGCTGAACGAAAGAATGGCCGAAGTGGGCCTTTCAGAGTCAGACAAGAAGAAGTTGATGCAGTCGTATCTGGAACTTCGCAAGGTCCTGCCGGAAAAGGAAGCGCAGAAGATGATCATGTGGAAGATAGCTCATGAAAGGAAATGATACTGCATTGTTCCTATCAGGGACAAAGGTGTTGACCTGTTATGGAATCACGAGTTTGCCCCCTGCTTTTTTTATGAAGCCTTCGGCAATAAGTCCGCTAAGGATTTGATCAAAGTTGTTCGGAACTGCTATGAGCTTTTTTCTGAGTGACGCGGATGTTATCCCCGACTTTTGGAGTAAGGCCTTAAGGATCATGCCCCGTATTTGCCGGTCAGAGCCTTCGAACTTTGACTGTTTTGCATAGTGAGCGCTTCTGCGGTTCGGGTTTGCCACCGCCTTTTTCAACTTAACCCCATAGTCCATCAGCGAATAGTACCACTCTCTTGGGTCTGTCCTGTCCAGGGTCTTTTCGATCAGGGGAATGATCTCGTTGTCCCTGATGTCTTCCCTGTCTCCAAAAAAGAAATGGATATAGACCCTTCGGATATTAGTCTCGATGAAGCAGACCGGTTTGTTGGTCGCAAAGGTGTATATGGCTGAGGCCGAATATCTGCCTATGCCGGGCAATTTGAGCAGTTCTTCCGGGTCTAGGGGAAGCTTGCCCTGATACTCCTGAACAATAAGTTCGGCAAGTCTTTTGAGGCTTATTGCACGGCGGTTATATCCCATGCCCTGCCATGCCCTGAGCACCTCAGCAAGCTGCGCCTTTGCGAGGGACAACAGATCAGGAAAGGCCTTAAGAAATTCCGGATATTTGATCAGCACCCGCTCAACCTGTGTCTGCTGGAGCATCACTTCAGAGAGGAGTATATGATAGGAGTTCTTTGTTCTTCGCCAGGGCATGGGCCGCTGATGGTCATGATAATGCTGATACATAAGCTTCCGGAAGCTTCTGATCGTCTGTGCTGTTAATCCCTTTCTCTGTATCTTTTCAATACATCTCTTTTCATCTGACATATGATTTAGAATAAGACCATGAAAATGAAAAAGCAATCACCGGTGAAGGTCGTTGCAGCAGTGATCGAAAAGCACGGCAAGGTGCTGATCGCGAAACGGCGGAAGGGTGACAAGCTGGCCGGCAAGTGGGAGTTTCCGGGAGGCAAGATCGATCCGGGCGAGACAGCAGAAGAGGCGCTGAAGAGGGAACTCAATGAGGAACTCGGCATTGAGACAGAGGTCAGGGACTTTATCTGCTCAAGCCGTTACGACTATGAACATCTGTCAGTCGAGCTGCTTGCATACAGGGTCCTGCATATCTCGGGAGATATCACGCCGCTTGTGCATGATGAGGTGAGATGGGTCCTGTTTGATGACCTCTGCTCATATGATTTACCTGCAGCGAATGACGAGATCGTCAGGCGTCTCTCCTTACGCCTCGATCTATGATAGCTAACGTTTACCCAGCCCTTCCCAGAGCGAACCCTTGATGCCGTGTTCCCGAAGCTTTTTCTGGAGACGGGGATGAAAATTTATCTCGTACCCGGGCATGATCCAGTTCTTTTTCTTTGAGACCGCCTCAGCCACCTTGTCATAGTCAGTCAATATTCTTGAGTGATAGAAGACAGGGGTAAGGCCTGTGTTCGCGATGCCGAGGTCCTGCTTCGCATGCGCAGCCAGAATAGTGCCGGGGAATATACGTATGCCTGCCATGATCACAGCAGCATCCGGCTCGATCGCGTCAAGCCGCGCAAGGGTCAGATCGATCGTTTCATCTGTATCGCCGGGAGAGCCGGCAAAGATGAAATGGCAGAACTTCAGCCCGCTTTTCTTGCATATGGCCGATGCCTTCCTGACCTTGCTGAAGGTGAAGCTCTTGCCCATATTTCTGAGCATCTCATCAACAAGCGAGTCGGTGCCGAACTCAACAGCAGTGCAGCCTGCCTTGACCATAACATCTGCAAGATCCTCTGTCATATGCGCAGGATTTGCGTAGCACGACCACTTAATATTGATGTTGCGCCTGATGATCTCGCCGCAGACTGCCTTTGCATGGGAAACAGGGTAGTTGAATATGCTGTCAACGATGAACAGATGTTTTGCCCCCGTAGTTGTAATGATATGCTCTATTTCATCAGCAACAGACTGAGGGCTGCGCATTCTGACAGTCCTGCCCTCCACCTGAGGATACGTGCAGTAGATACATTTGAAGGGGCAGCCCCTTTTTGTCTGTATGTTCAACATGCCGCCAAGACGGTCATAGGAGCTGAAGTCAAAGAGTTCCCGATCAGGGATAATGCGATCCAGATCTTTGATCCGCCCGCGGGATGAAATGATCGGCTTTTTTGTTTCAATCAGTTTGTCCAATAATTCCGGAAATGCCTTTTCCCCTTCGCCGACTATCCCGAAATCAGCGCCGAGTTCCTGCATGAACGCCTCAGGCATGATCGTAAAGCCTGAACCGCCTAAGACGATCGGGGCTGAAGAATGTCTGCGCAGGGAGCTGATCGTAGACCGGTATTCCTCCAAATAGGAGTGTTGTTTCGGAAAGCAGACGTCGTCCACATTTCTGAGAGACATGCCGATCACGTCAGGCTGGAAGTCGCTGATCGCCTTATGGATGTCGCTCTCCATATCTTCAGAAAAGCAGAGGTCGATTATTCTGACTTGGTGGCCATGCTGCCTGACTGCGGAGGCTATGTAAGAGAGACCGAGCGGAAATACTGGGTCAGGCAGATGCTCGCGGTTTGGAGAGACGAGGAGGACTCTCATTACAGACCCTTGAAGATCCTGAGTATTGAGCTGAGCTTGATGCCTTTGCCGCGGAAACTGCTCATGAGGCCATCCATAATTTTGCGCGGGGTGAGATAGAACGACAGATAGCCCTTCTTAAGCAAGGCCTCAAGTTGCTTCTGATCGAGATGGTCAGTGCGCACTACAGAATGCAGACAGTCATAACGGTCCCAATCATAGGATATTATCCGGTCTTTCACCTCGTCAAAAAGCTTTGTGCCGGGGTAGGGCGTAAGTATGGTGAACTGCACAGCCTGGGGATTGATCTCCTTTGCATAGCGCACCGTGTCCATCACCATTTTCCGCGTTTCGTCAATATTGCCGATGATAAAGCTCGCATGAACAGAGATCTTATGCTTTCTCAGGAGCTCTGTCACATCCTTTGCCATTGTGTCAGTGATGCTTTTGTTGTATTTGTCGAGCGTGCCTTGATTCCGGGACTCAAAGCCGATAAAGATATACTTGCAGCCGGTCTGCGCCATCTTCTCCACCATCTTCTCGTTCTTCAGGAGCGTGTCTGCACGTGAAAAGCACCACCAGTAAATATCGAGTTTTCTTCTCATGATCTCATCACAGATCGCAATCACTCTTTTGGGGTCGAGCGTAAAGTTGTCGTCAAGGAATGCGATGCCGTTGAAGTTATGGTTCGTGACAACGTCTTCTATCTCGTCAACGATCTTCATGGGGCTCCGCGATCTCCACTTCCTGCCGCTGAACTCCGTGGAGCAGCAGAAGGAGCAGCCAAAAGGGCATCCCCTGCTGGTGAGGATAGAGGTCATTTTTCGCTTGCCCATCTCAAGGTGGCGGTACGCACTCATGCCTAACAGATCACGCGCAGGAACAAGATCATCAATATCATCGATGAATCCCCTGCTTGGAGTCCTCTGAATTTCACCGTCTTTCAGATAGCTGATGCCCTGAACTGAAAATGCCTGCTCAGTGCCGAGCGTGTTTGTCAGTTCGAGCATGGTCTGTTCGCCTTCCTCACGCACAACAAAGTCGCAGAATCCTGTCTTAAGGGTATCTTCATCCCTATAGCTGACATGAGGGCCGCCCATGACTACAATGCAGCCGGCATCTTTTGCTTCTTTTGCAAGCCTCAGGCTGCTCTTGTATCTGCTTGTGTCGGCCGAGATGCCGACAATATCAAAGGCGGAATAATCGACCTTTTCGTCACTGACATTGAAATCAACGATCTTCACCTCATGTCCATGGCCTCTGAGCACCGCCGCAATATAGGCGATGCCCATGGGCGGAAGGATGAAGCCGACCTTGCGGTAAGTGTCTTCCCGGAAGGGATAGCAGAGGAGAACCTTCATGTCCTGAACCTTCTTGCGATCTTGAGTGTGAGAACATATGATACGGAACTGACTGCAAGGCCGAGCACAATGCCTCCGATGATCGTCGGCACGATATAGGACTTCAGCACTGCCAGGTCGGTCGTGAACTGAATCTTAAGCAGGTCGCCGCTCAGCATCAGGCTGCCGATCTGGGCACTGATGAAGAGGATAAAGGGAAAAGAAAATGGGTTCGATATCTGGGTGCCGAGAAAGACGATCATGATGTTCAGCCTGAGAAGATGTGCCATACCGATCGCTACGACCGTATGAAGACCCACCAGCGGAAGGATGCCGACAAAATTCCCGAGCGCAACTGCAAAAGCGATCTCGGATGGCGAGAGCCCCTTTTTCAGAAAGCGGGCAATCGTCTCTCTATATTTGTTAAACATCTGCATGAGAACTCCTGCCAGAGCTCATACTTTCTTTTTCAGCACTATTGATGCAGCAGCTCCGCCTGTTGAGAAGGAAGTGATGAGTGCGGAGTCGGCATCAACTTCCCTTGCGTTGTTTATAACCAGATCAAGGCCGCATCCATCCATGGGGTTATTCAGTCCGGCTATCGCAGGCACTATTGCTTTATCGAGACAGAGCGCTGTTGACGCGATCCGCAGGATACCGTCCGCAGGGAAATAACCATTATATGATCTGAAGGCAGTTACTGGGATTGAATGACCAAACAGTTCTTTGATCGACTCTGCTTCAAGGCAATCAAGATCAGGTGTCGAATTTGCGCATGCTGAAATAAATCCCGGCGTCTCCAGACCCGCCTTTGACAGGGCAGACAGCATCGCTCTTTTCATTGATTCCCGGCTTCTGTCATACGATGCAATCGGAGTCGGATATGATGTTATCTCTACTGCCGGAATCGAGCAGTAGATTCTTGCACCCCTCTTGTCCGCATCTTCTCTTCTCTCAAGGATGATCGTTGCCGCGCCTTCACCAAGCACAAAGCCATTTCTTCTTTTGTCAAAAGGCATCATATCGTTTGACAGCATGCTGAAGCCTGAATATCCTGCAAGTTCTGCCATGCTGAGCTCATCTGCGCCTGAGACTATTACCATGTCTGTAAGCCTGTCCTTCAGAAGTTCGCATCCATAAGAAAGTGCGAGCTCAGAGGAGATGTCAGCATGACTGAAAGTGATATTCTGCCCCTGCGCGCCAAAATGCATAGAGATATGCGCTGCCGCGATATTCTGAACGGTCTCCGGAAAAAGGATCGGGTTTGTTCCTTCAGGCCCTTCCCGCAGAAGACCTTCATAGAACTTGTCAGTGCTCTCTGTGCTTGCCAGACCTGTGCCGACCGCAATGGCTACCTGGCAACGATTGCTGTCGTTGATATCAAAGCCTGCATCCTTCATTGCCTCGATCGCAGAGGCAAGGCCGAACTGGGAGAAGCGGGACATGCGGCGGGCCTTCATCACAGGGATATGATCCTTTGCGACAAAGTCCTTAACTTCAGCCACAGTCGTGATCCCTGCATAAGGGAGGCCGAAGCCTGCAGACTCTGCGTTGCCTGTCCGTGTCTCCAGGAATGAACTGATCAAATGTTCTCTGCCGATGCCTGCAGGGGATATGATTCCGATGCCCGTAATAGCGATCATGCAGGCCTCTTCAGGATGAGGGCAGTGTTGTTGCCGCCGAATGCCACAGAGGTTGAGAGCACAACCGAGATATTATCCTCTTTGCGCGGTTCAGGAACATAGTCAAGGTCGCAGTCAGGGTCAGGGGTCGCGTAATGCACGGTCGGAGGGATTATGCCGCGGACAAAGGGCAGGATAGCTGCTGCCGCCTCTTTTGCTCCTGCTGCACCGAGGCAGTGTCCTATCATGGACTTTGTCGAGCTGACAGGGATGTCTCCTGCACGTTCCTGGAATGCAAGTTTAAAAGCATTTGTCTCTGCCAGATCATTCGCAGGCGTGCCTGTGCCGTGAGCATTGATATAGCCGACATCCGAAGCTTCAACACCGGCTGCCCTGAATGCCAGACTGATCGCGTGAGCTATGCCTTTGCCGTCAGGCGAGGGCGCTGTTACATGATAGGCATCGCAGGAAAGACCGTATCCCGCTATCTCTGCATAAGCCTTTCTGCCCCTTCTTGCCGCATGCTCTGCTGTTTCGACAATATAGATAGCTGCGCCCTCACCGAGCGAGATGCCTTTCCGTTCCCTGTCAAAGGGCCTGCATGCCACTTCGTCAACTGCGCGCAAGGAGTTGAACCCTCCAAAGGTCGTCTCTGCCAAAGACTCGCTTCCTCCGGTGATCGCAATGTCTGCTATCCCCTTTCTGACGACCTCGGCAGCAATGCCGATCGCTGTGCTGCTGGATGAACAGGCCGTTGAGATGGTGGAACGGAAGCCGCAGGCTCCGGTGAGGAGGCCGATATAGTCGGTAAATGAAGAAGCAGTGAAATATTCGAGCAGTGAGGGCTTGGGCTTCCTGCTCTGGTAGATCCTTTTCCTGAACTCTTCACCCTGCAGCAGTCCTCCTGAGCCGCTTCCGATCACAACAGCAAGCCGGGTTTTATCCATGGCTTCAAGATCAATGCCAGAATCCTGAAGCGCTTCTCTTAATGCGACAACACCGAGCATGTTGCAGCGCGAAAGCCTGCGGGACTCTTTGCGGTCAAAATGGTTATCAGGATTAAAATCCTTAACCTGTGCTCCGAGTTTGCCCCTGAATCCTGAGGTGTCGAAGAGCGTTATCTCGCCAATACCGCATCTGCCTATGCTTAAGGCATCCCAATAAGCCTCCCTGCCCATGGCAATAGAGGAGACGACTCCTATGCCGGTGATAACAGGTCTTCTCATGATATCAATGCCGACGCTCTTTCTCATTGACCTTATGGAGGATACACTTATTCTTGTCAAGCCGGCTTGTCCAGCATCCTTTCGAGCAGAATGCGTCTACTGAAAGATTCCGGTCAAGCCGGAATGACAGATAATTGAATTGGGAAGAGAACTTCATTGTTTTTTCATCTCAAAGATCTTTCTCTCACAACGGTACCCTTTTCAGGAATAAAGGTGAAACTGCTCTCCTGAATCTCAGGGTTCAGCTTTACATCCCTGAAGAATATGGTTGTCGGCTCATTATTCGGGTCAAACAATTGCACCATACGAGGGAATGAGGACTCCTCGGGTATCTCCATCTCGATCTGGCTAATCGGCCCCTTTACCTTTGGCGAGAACTTCAGAAAGATGATCGTCTTCTCTTTTCTAGCTGTAATCGTATAGTCACGGGACATGGTCAGCACATCAAACTGCATCAGGGATCCATACTGGCTGAGGCCGGTTAGTTTATCCGCCTCTTTCAGGTCCGGGTAGTAAATCCAGATATCCTTGCCATTGAAGAGGACCTGCATGTTTACGCTGCCTCTGTATTCCCACCTGATCCTGTCAGGCTGCTTATAGAGAAACCGGCCCTCTGCCTTTATCGGCTTATTGAGCAGTTTCGTCTTCTTCTCCTGTGTAAAGTTAGCGCTCACCGTCTTTATCTTCGCCTGCTTTGCCTTAAGGTCGTCAAGGATGTCGGCTGAGGAAACTGACGCAGAAAAGAGAAGGAGCAAGAGCGGTATAAATAGGTGAAAGAGTATTGCGGGTCGTCCTTGCATAGTTGCCTATTTTATCCCAAAAGGCGCTGTTGTATCTATGAAATGACAATGTCAGCATCAGTCGCTCCTGAAGATGTTCCTGTCTGAAAAGGTGGAAGAAGAACTGCACTGAGCAACTAAGTAATGGATGGCATTTTCAGCTTCTTCCTGAAACAAATGCAGTCGAGACATGATCCATTAGTGTTGAGTAGAAATGGAATGAGACAGTTTCTGGATAACCTCGCATTATTCTTTTGTCCTAAGACATCTTTCTATCAAAAATAGGTATATTCACCAATTACCCTTCATGCTTCCTACTGCTATCCTATTATCAAGAAAGAAAAGAAAAAAAGGAGGATACGAACATGTTACGGATAAGGCACATAGGTGGAGAGAAAGCAGAGAAGGGAAATTACTGGAATTTTGAGACAGGCGACCGGGTGATAATGAGTGAGGCAGGAAAGCTTCCGGGCAATGAAAAAACAGTGTATTTCAAGGCAAATCCGATTGTAATCCTTGCCGTAGGACCTGTAATGGGTCTGCTCTATGCAGCGTTCCTTCCGTTTATCGGGATTGCGATCGTTGCCAAGGTGGCAGTTCAGAAGCTGATGCGGGTTATGGAAGGTTCAGTAGAAGGTCTTTTCCGCGTATCAACTTTCAACTGGAGTCCTGCTAAGGCCTATCTTGCCGGCAAAGGCAGCAAAAAAGCTGAGATGAAGGCAAAGGAAACAGAAGTCGAAGAACAGAACAAGAAAGATAAGGAATAACTCTTTCCACATGCGGTGAAGATCGAACATCAACCGACCTTCACCGCACTGACTTCTACACTTAACCGCCCCAGCCGAAAATGATAATTATAGCATCTGACTATTTCGTGTTCTTATGCTTAGCTTTGAACCTCAGGCATTGCATATCGGAAGCATCAACAACACTGACTGATGGTATTAACTTGGACTTAAACCCCATAGACCTGCACCCGTATGGGAAGGATCTATCATGCGTTACATAGAAGTGACAGCATTTCATGCAGCCCACCGCATCAGCACTGGTTTTGGAATTATGTCGCTCAGGATTCATGTCAGCTCAATTATCAGGCATTTACTCTATAGGACTCATAAGGTGATGCACGAATACCACGTTGTCCTCAATGAACTTTAGGGTATCCATCTGCTCAGGTATTTTGATATATAGGGGACGTTATTCTCAATCAATGCATTAACCTTGCCGATAATACCCTGCTGTTTCTCCTCTATTGATAATGCCCTGCCTTCCAGTTGAGCCTGTAGCCTGTCAGCCCTTTTATCTGGGTCTGGATGACTTGATAGGAAAGAATGCCCCTTCCCAAGCTTGGAAAGCTTCTGTAAAGCAGATATCGCATCCTTCGGAGCAAACTTCTCTCTTTTCAGAAACACTAACCCGTAATCATCGGCCTCTTTCTCCTCTAGTTGTGAAAACTGTGTATTCATAAGGGATTCTGCAAGACCTCCAAATACTGACCGAGCAACATCTCCAGCCGTATTGCTTTGGGAGGCAATCCCCTTACGGACAGCACTGGCAGCATAGGCAAGCTGTATCTTCTTGCGGATATGGTTCTTCATTACATGTCCCATCTCATGCCCAATGACAAACCGCAACTCACCGTCAGTCAGCATATCCATGAGACCGCTATATACGCGGATAGCCCCGTTTGCCATTGCAAACGCATTAACCTCAGAGGAGAGGTAAACGCAATAGTTGAACTTCATGGTTCCGTCCTCGAACTGTTGGTCGACTAATCTGCTGAGCCGCTTTGCATATTTATTATCAGCCTTAGCAAGATTATGCTTTTTGTCAGAATACTTGGCTGCCTGTGATGCAATTTCATGGATATCCCTATCAGACAGGGTAAGTGCCTTGACCGCATCCATGCCTGCATCTAATGCTATCTGAGTGTCTGTATTTTCACACCCCAAAAGAAAGGCAAAACAGACTGCTATCAAAATATGTTTCAACATAATAGGAGCATTCCTTGTACGGCTGAGACCGTCATCTATTTTGACGGTATAACCACATCGTCATCTTCGTATATCCCTTTATCAGCCTTTTGATGACAGGCCATGCAGTTAGCGAATGACCCAATAGAAGTTCGCTTGAAGATATCTTTACCAAGTTCCCGATGTTTCTTCTGAATATAGGGGACATCGGTAATTCGTATTGGCGTGGAACTGCCTGGTATGGATGCAATGATTTTCCTTGATCTTTCAGATGAACTGAAGTCAGCACTCTCCTGCACCAAGTAGGCTCTAATTTTGTCTTTGGTGGTCTTGTCAATAGACAGCTCCCCGCCGATATGCCCGCCTTTTATATCAATGATATTTGTCCAGGAACGCTTTGGCAATAACCCCGGCTGATAGGCAAAATGACAGGTACCACAGTTTTTTTGATAAAGTTCATTGGTCACCGGGTTGATGTGTTTTCTTTTCTTTTCCTTGTGATCATCAGAATCTGCATATGACCATAGTGCTGCTACCAAACCAATGACAAGCAGTATATTTTTCATTGTATAATTCCTCCGCATTGATGTATTAAATAAGTAGACTAATCGAACAATTCCTCAATAAAAGACTTTTTCCTGTGCTTGTTGTACCCATGTTGCCCGTGCTTTTC
Source organism: uncultured Nitrospiraceae bacterium (assembly GCA_964461065.1). Taxonomy (GTDB): domain Bacteria; phylum Nitrospirota; class Thermodesulfovibrionia; order Thermodesulfovibrionales; family UBA6898; genus UBA6898. Next base: position 8,475 of record CAYWRK010000007.1, on the reverse strand, counting down.
CGCTTCATAACGTTCTTCTCTCGAATCAACCTGACTCCTCATTGGGGCATCCTGAGACAAGGATCGCTCTATTATCTTGTCAAGCTCGCCACGGTCGAGCCATACACCACGGCACTGGGGGCAATAGTCAATCTCAATGCCCTGCCTTTCTGTCATCTGTAAAGCAATGTTGCAAATCGGACAATTCATAATAAATACCTCCTCTTGTTTCATTGTTTGTAGGATGCTTCTCTAATACTCTGTGATTAAATGTAAAAATAATTACTATGCCTTAATCTTTTTCTTTTTCCTTTCCTATCTTCCCTTCTTTACGTTCCTGTTCCTCAGATTTTCTGTTGTCCGACTTGACGGTTTCTTTTCCAAGAATTATACCTAAGCTTTTTTCAGCCTCTTTTCTGGTCTCTGCTACTTTTTTCTCAGTATTGCCTATAAATTCTCGGCCCTTTTCAATACCCTGGATCGCCTTGTCATAATTTTCACAACCGGCCATAAGCAGGACTACCCAGCATATCGTTAAGAATATGAATTTCTTTTTCATTGCAATTCTCCCTATTCAACCATTTTATTTCTTGTTGCCAATAACTGTTTGCTATTTATTAAACGGAGCATTGCCTATATACAACTTCACGGCAATGCGAAATCACTTTTCCATAATGAAGCAATGTCAGCGATAAATCTGTGATTAGTTGGAGCTGCTTATGCGGAAGGGGGAGATAATCCTGATACGGTAAAACAGGGGCACTGTTCAACATGGTATTCTTCATAACACGGAGATATGCGATGACTGCCAGACCAGACTAAAGAATCAGCAGGATCTGCAGCTATTACAATTTGAAGGTAATCTTTATTCCCCCTGCTCTTATGTGTTGTCAGCTGGAAAGAGGAGATATTCCTGATGTGGTCTGATTTGTTGCTGAAATGTGAGAATAGGATCTCGTGGAGACGGGTATGAATATCATCCTTCTGGTGATCCTGGCCGCAAACAAAGCCGTAGCTGTTTGGCATGCTCTCGACATGGATATTGGATAGGGGCAATGTTGCTGTTACGCAACAATACATCAGCAGTATAGCCACAAACGATCTTCTGATCGACAATAAACTCATGTCAATAACATAACGCTTTCGCTTAAAAAAAGAAAAGAATAAAACTGATGGGCTTTGATTGTAGGTGAGGTCATTTCATATCACTCAATATTCCCTAACTCTCTGGATTTCTTTCTGACTCGATGCTATTTCTCCCTTCATGGACCTCTCCTCCTTGAAGGGGACATTTTACCTTTGCACGTAATGGGGACACTTTCCTATTGCTATCACACAGACACGACAAAAAGCTATGCAAACTTCGAGACGAATGATAAAATGCTTGAGAGAAAAACCAGTGGAGGAACGACATGGAGCAGAGCACAATTCGCTGGAGTGAAGAGCTGCGGACAGGCAATGACATCATCGACTTTCAGCATAAGGAGTTGATCAGGAAAATCCAGAAATTGATCGAGGAGAGACAACTCTTCAATGAACGGGGATTAGGCGAGGCAATAAGCTTCCTGACCGACTATGTTTTTGAGCACTTTACCCTTGAAGAAAGCGTTATGTTGAAGACAAGTTACCCCAATTTTGAGGAACACCGTGATGAACATTCAGACTTTGTAAAATACCTGTTCAACCTTAAGCGGCGTGTTATATTAACACCAGAGCTCACCAAGGATTTTGAAGTGCATATCTCAAACTGGTTCGTTGATCATATTCTCAAAACTGATATTAAGATGGCAGAATATATGAGGAAGTATTGCCGCGAAATGTGAAGACGATCGGCGTCGGGTAGAGGAGAATAAATGAGAGTAGCATTAGTTCTGAAACTTCCTTCCTTAAACATGCACCCTGGAATGATTCATAATAGCGTTGAATATAATTGAGATTCAACATGACTTGAAATTTACTGATGTAGGCCATGAAAAGGTGAGAAACAAGATCATGAAAGGACCGTGTAATGACATCTCGGGAATAATTTCATGTTGTTATCTTTAGAAATCAGGGTGTATATTAATCTCACATGAGCACCGAAGCCTCCATAGCCTCCTTCCACAAGAAAAAACTATTTTCTCTGCGGACACTTCTCCCTCTCTTATTTACAGTTCAGATCATTACAGCAGTTGGCGTCACAGGCTACATATCATATCTTAACGGCCAAAAAACTGTTAATGATATGGCCGGTCAATTATGCACTGAGATTATGTCCCGCACAGAGCAGCACCTTAACAGTTATTTAGGAGCTGCTCTGTCTATCAATAATACGAATATACATCTCGTTCAACAAGGATTGATAGATACCAAAAATGTGAAGCAACTCTCTCATTATTTTTGGGATCAGGGACAGATGTTCAGGGGATTGGGAACCATTGCCTTCGCAAATACGGAAGGTGATTTTATTGGGGCTAATGAACCCGAGAATTATATGGTATTAGCACACCGTACCCTGACAGGAGGGGCTATTCGCAGATATGCTCCAGATAAACAGGGATATATTTCAAAAACTATCCTGCGTGAGAGGCCGAATTACGATGCACGAAAGCGGGACTGGTATCAGACAGCAGAAAAAGAGAAGAAACCGGTATGGGCCCCAATAAGTCCTTCAGTGACCGGTGCAAGACTGGATCTGACCGCAGCTGCACCATTTATTGACAACAATAAAATCCTTCATGGTGTATTTATGACCGATGTATCGCTCACAGAAATCAGCGATTTTCTGCAAACCCTAAAGATTGGCAAATCAGGCCAGATCGTTATCATGGACCGTGACGGGAATATAGTTGCCTCATCATTTAGTGAACTTCCGTATGTGGTGACTGATGAAGCAAAAGGTGAGGTTAAGAGACTTGCTTTGAAGGAGAGCAAAAGTCCATTGATCGTTGAAGCTGGCAGGCAACTATTCAGCCGCTTTTTAGACCTTCATTCTATTACAGGCCATCAGCGTCTTATTGAGAAGGTAAATGGGAAACGTTATTTTCTTCAGATAGCTCCGTATCTGAACAACGGTATCAATTTCCTTACTGCAGTCATAATTCCAGAGGCCGACTTCATGGAACATGTCAGTGCCAATAACAGGACGACCGCTGCATTAAGTCTGGTTGCTTTGCTTATAGCCATAGGATTTGGCATCTGGACATCAAATTGGGTCATAAGACCGATCATAAGACTTTCCACTGCAGCGAAAAAGATTGGCATGGGTCAGTGGGATCAACTCCCTATCATTGACCGCGCTGATGAGGTCGGTGAATTAGCTGGTTCCTTCAGTAACATGGCTAACCAACTACAGCAATCTTTTGACAAGCTAAAGGATGAAAAGGAGAAGACCAACGCGATTATTGCAGGCATTGGTGACGGCATAAGCATTCAGGATAGAGATTTTAAGGTGTTGTACCAAAACCAGATCCACAAGGACATGATAGGGAGCCATGAGGGTGAATACTGTTATGCGGGATTCGAGAAGAAAACTACTGTGTGTGATGGATGTGCCGTAGCAAAGACATTCATAGATGGTCGAATTCATACTTCAAATAGGAGCGTTAATTTTCCTCACGGAATAGGTTATTTTGAGGTTACAGCATCACCCCTCAGGGACTATACGGGAAATATCATCGCGGGGATAGAAGTAGTGAGAGATGTCACCGATCGAATGCTGGCTAAGGAGGCGCTTGAAGCGGAAAAGGAAAGACTTGCCGTAACTCTTCGCAGCATAGGTGATGCGGTAATAGTGACCGATGTCAAGGGTATTATTACTCTGATGAATAGAGTTGCTGAACAAAATACCGGGTGGGATGTTCGAGATGCGGTTGGCCGAACACTTCTTGAAGTTTTCCATATTATCAATGAAACAACGCGTGAAAGATGCGAAAACCCAGTGGCAAGAGTCATAGAAACTGGACTAGTCGAAGGTCTTGCGAACCATACGGTGCTTATCAGGAAAGATGGAAGTGAAATCACTATAGAAGATAGCGCTGCTCCTATCCGCGATAGCCAGAGCCAAATTATAGGTGTTGTGCTCGTATTTAGGGATGTAACCGAAAAGAAGAAGATGGACGAGGAGCGGGTCAGAGTTCAGAAACTTGATTCGATAGGCATACTGGCTGGGGGGCTTGCCCATGACTTTAACAATCTCCTTACCGCAATTGTCGGGAATATCAGTCTTGCGAAAATGCACATCGACAAAATCAGCAGTGCTTATGAGAGGCTCGAAGATGCAGAGAAAGCATCACTTCGGGCAACAAACCTGACTCGTCAGCTTCTGACTTTTTCTCGGGGTGGAGCTCCTATTAAGAAAAACGTCAATATTGGCGGTATCCTAATAGAATCAGTCAATTTTACATTGTCTGGGGCTCCGATTAAGGCAGTATTCTCGATCGATGAAGACATCTGGAATGTAGATGTTGATGAAGGACAGATGACACAGGTTTTCAATAATATTGTTGTTAATGCCATACAGGCAATGCCAAATGGTGGCAACATAACGGTGCAGGCTTCAAATGTAACGATTACTGAACATGAAGTCTCTCTGCTGCAGGCTGGTAATTACGTGAAGATTTCCATATCAGATACAGGCGCAGGAATACCTACCGATTATCTTCAAAAGATATTTGATCCCTATTTTACGACAAAGCAACAAGGGAATGGCCTTGGTCTTTCAACTGTCTATTCTATCATTCGGAAGCATGAAGGACAGATAACAGTTGAGTCAAAACGCGGTGTAGGGAGTACATTTACGGTTTATCTTAAGGCTTCACCAAAGCGCTTTTCGTCATCCGATCCAGGAAAAGAAACGCCTGTCAGTGGTAGTGGGAGAATATTGGTAATGGATGATGAAAAAATGGTGTTGGATATTGCCGGAAAAATGTTAGGAACGCTTGGTTACGAAGTTTCATTTGCACATGATGGGGCCGAAGCAATTGAGAAATATAAACAGGTGATGAATACTCCTGGGGTATTCGATGCTGTAATTATGGATCTGACTATACCCGGCGGTATGGGCGGAAAAGTCGCAATTCAAAATCTCTGTGTTATTGATCCAGAAGTCGTGGCGCTGGTTTCAAGTGGCTATTCTAATGACCCAATTATGGCAGACTTCGAAAAGTACGGTTTTAAGGGAGTCATAGTCAAGCCATATACAATAGCGGGCTTGAGTAAAGTGCTTCGTGAGGTCATTGGATGATTTGCAACTTCTTTATCGAATAGACTGACTTTCTCAATACACTTCCTGTAATTGAGAGGCGAATCATCATTAGATTGAATGAGCCTTTCACCTCATACTCGGTAGGCAGAATCACTCTAAAATATTGTTGATTTCGTAAAAAACATGCAGAACGCTGAATTAAGCGGCTTGACCGCTTATATGTTTGGTTGGAAATCATGCACTCGAACCATTTCAATGTGCGGCCCTCTGGCGTCCTCCTCTTTTGCTATCTCTATAAGGCGCAAAGCATTATGAGAACCAGCGTTCCCTCAGTTAATTTTACTCTTCCCCAAATTATAGATATTCATGTTTTCAGATGGTGAGCTTGGCCCGATCCCTTCTTCCCCCGATTCCAAGGCTAACAAGTTATTGAGTAGTTTCTCGCTATCTTACGGAAAACTGCAGACATCCGGCTTGCCGAGATCAATTATATTCTTCATGGTGGTTTCCGAACACTTGGTGGATGATTTCCCACGCGGTCTCTTCGATGGATTTGTTCGTAGTATCGATGACTTTCCAGATCCGGTGCTTCTTGCGGAGGTCCCTGACATACTCGACATCTGCAAAGATCTTCTTGAATTCGCTGTAACTCGTCGGGAGAGAGGACTTGTCTTGGCGCACCCTCCTGATTTTCTGAAGGACCTCGGGATCGATTACCAGACAGACGATCTTTTGCTGATCGATTTCGAAAAGCTCCTCGGGCAGAGGGATACCCGGAACGATTGGGACATTGGCGACCTTGTAGCCCTCCTGAGCCAGAAAGATCGAGGTCGGGGTCTTAGAAGTCCTCGAAAGTCCGACGATAACTATGTCCGCGCCATCGAGGTGCTCGGTGTCCCTGCCGTCGTCGTGTCCCAACGTATACTCGATCGCGTCGATGCGTTTGAAGTATCGTTCATCGACCTTTCTGAGCAGACTCGGAGTTTCGAGCGGTTCCAGATGAAGATAGGTCGCGAGGTTGTTGATCAGCGGGCCCAGAATATCGAGATAAATAATCTTCTTATTCACACAATAGGCGGTCGCATAGTCGCGCATCTCCTTTTTAACAAAGGTAAAAGCTATCAGGGCCTTGTTCGACTTGGCCTGGTCGAGGACCTTTTTGAGGCCGGCTTTGGAATCAATGTCGTGGAAAAGCTTGATCTTGGGGTGGGCGTGTTCAAACTGCACCAGAGCCGCCCTCAGAATATGCAGGCCGCTCTGGCCCGTAGCGTCGGAAATAATGACAATATTTTTTTCAGACATGTTCATCTAGATTGTAGTATACCCCAACCGCGCCGAACAAGCGCAATGCCGTCAGCGGCGGATGCAAGTAACGTTGTGAAACTCACCCAGACAAGTACAACCACCCGAAGGGCGCATACCTTCGGGAAACCGAGCAGGAAGATGTTCTGATAAAATGGATCAATAACTACCTTTATTCTTCACAAGCTGGATGGGCCATGCTATCATGTTGCTTATGAGGCAAGAAAAAGACCTCGGGCTATATTAGTTGTTATGTTTAATGATAAGGAGAATTAATGAGTAAAAAGCCGGTTGATGCTGGGAAAAGCAGCTTTGATTTAATCAACTCACCAGATTTTTTTTCTAATATCAAAATTCATCGAAGCGCTCAGGTACTTGACGTAGCCTGTGGGGTTGGACGATACAGCATTGAAATCTCTAAGTTATTAAACGGAAAAGGCTTAGTTCATGCCGTAGATTTATGGGATGAGGGCATTGAGAATCTAAGGAATACGATTCGAGAAAAAGGCATATCAAATATTAATCCAATAAAAGCCGACATAACAAGTCACATTCCTCTTGAAAACGAATCAATCGACTTCTGTTTAATGGCTACAATTCTTCATGAACTGTCACCCGAAGAACAAGATTCAACCCTTAAAGAAATAGTTAGAGTTTTGAAAATCGATGGCGTTCTCGCAGTTTTAGAGTTTAAGAAAACAGATAAAGGGCCTGGGCCACCGATAAGCATGAGGATTTCTGAACAAGAGGCTGAAGACAAAATCAAGAAATACGGATTTCTTGAAACATATCGGGGAGAGATTGGGGAATTCAATTACTTGCTGAAGCTTAAAAAAACTACATAACGAACGGGTCAACCAGACGGCGGGGAGCAGCGTTGCACTAATCGCGCCTAAGTTCAGTGGCCGCCGCTGGTTACCCTTGGTGTTCTGAGTCTTTTTTCTGCTAATCAACACCTTTGACGGTCTACCGATTATGCGAAGTAGGAGGTGTAAGCAACAATCAAAACCGCGGCAATTTCCCGTCTTGCTAAAGCCAGCGCAGTGAATCAGAAAGACCTCACTCTTCCATCCTTCCCCATTTGCCGCAGGTATCTCCCCAGCGGGCAATGACCGCATCGCAGTCATTGATCTGCATCACGCCGCAGGCGTTCGGGCAGTCTGAACAGTAGAAGCTCGAAGTCGAAAGCTGTTTCTCTGAGAGTGACCAGCCCCTGAACCTTGTCTGTTTGGTATTTCTGCTCAGGAGGGCTGCGCCGATGGCGCCCATGATCGGATAATAGTGAGGCACAATGAACTCCTTGCCGAGTTCGCGCTCGAACGATGCCTTAATGCCGGGGTTTGCCGCAACCCCACCCTGGAAGATAACCGGATCGCTGATCTCCTTGCCTCTTGACAGGTTGTTCAGATAGTTCCTGACCAAAGCATCGCAGAGGCCTGCAACAATGTCTTCGAGGTTGTGGCCCATCTGCTGTTTGTGGATCATGTCAGATTCTGCAAAGACCGTGCACCTTCCTGCGATCCTTGCCGGTGATGAGGCAGCGAGGGCATAGTTGCCCAGTTCTTCGATCGCAATACCGAGGCGCGTTGCCTGATGCTCAAGAAAAGAGCCCGTGCCTGCAGCACAGACCGTGTTCATCGAAAAATCGACCACAACACCGTTTCTTATCAGGATCAGCTTTGAATCCTGTCCGCCGATCTCGACAATGGTCCGAACATTTGGAATAAGGTGGATCGCAGAAACCGCATGGGCAGTGATCTCGTTCTTCACCTGGTCCGCACCGACAATGTAGTCAGCCAGTTTCCTTCCGCTGCCTGTTGTGCCTACACCGCTAATCTCAACATCGCCCCTGTCTCTTCTTAATGCTGAGAAGGCTGATTGGAGTGCCTTAATGGGCTGCCCCATGGTCTTGTTATATGAGTTCCATAGCACTGTACCATCCCGGTCGATCAGCACGACCTTGGTGGTTACAGAGCCTACATCAATGCCGAGATACGCTTCCATCTCTT
>CAYWRK010000006.1:0-163900 GCA_964461065.1 uncultured Nitrospiraceae bacterium | reverse complement strand
TACTGCCTCTTTAAAACTCATTAAGGCTGGAAAGTATGTCCCTACCACGTGCCAAGCGTAGGTCATGTTACAATGAGATCATGACAACCGGAAATACGAAACTGGTATATTCAACAGAAGAAGCGATTCCGCGGAAAGAAATACGATCAGAAAAAGACCGGCCGCCTGATCTGCAGACGAGCCGGCAAAGAATTATTGTTCGCCTTGACCGTAAGGGAAGGAGCGGCAAGTCTGTTACGATCATTGAAGGTCTTCAGATACCTCAGCAGGAAAAGGAGTCGCTGCTTAAACAGCTTAAGGCTTCGATCGGAACGGGCGGCACCATGAAAGATAACGCTCTTGAGATCCAGGGAGACCATTGCAGAGCGATCATGACAGCACTGGAGAAGCTTGGGTATAGGCCGAAACGGTCAGGGGGGTAGAAATATTTATACTTTTCGTTTTTCTTCCTTGACGAACTTCTCAGGACATGTTATTGTTCAGCAGAATTTTAGAAGTTTTTGCGTTTACAAAGATCACAAAGACTTTTGACTTTGTGATCTTTTTTCGTTTTGGTCTTCTAAAATTTCAGTTTAGATAAGGAGGTATAAGGAAATGGCACAAGGAACAGTGAAATGGTTTAACGAGAGCAAAGGTTTTGGCTTTATTACGGGCGAAGACGGAAGTGAACTTTTTGTACACCACACATCCATTCAGGGCAACGGGTTCAAGACTCTTGCCGAAGGTGACAAAGTAAGCTTTGATACTGAAAAAGGCCCGAAAGGTCCTAAGGCGATCAACGTAGTCAAGCTGTAATCAATCGGAAAAGGCTCCCTGTTGTATGGGGGCCTTTTCCTTTTTCTTTTCATCTGCTGCCTCTTCTTCCTCTGTTGCCGGCAATGCAGCTCAATCAGATCTCATAGCAAAGAACACGAATAAGTCCGATTGTTTCCCCCTTATCATCGGTAGTTGCAGAATCAGAGACCGAGATAACATCCTTGATCCTGTTTGTGGCGATGAAAGTGTTCACCAGTTCGTCGAGTTCTGAAAGCTCGTGCATTGCCTGGAGCGGTTTCAGTTCCATGCCAAAGGTCTTGACCTTGATCATATGTCACTCCTTTTAAGTAGAGAAGTCTAATGCATGCTAAACTGAGATCACTTCTTTTATCTCTGGCAACTGTTCCTTGAGTCTCTTTTCTATGCCCATCTTGAGCGTCATCTGGGACATGGGGCAATGACCGCAAGCACCGACAAGTTTCAGCTTTACTATGCCATCCGGGGTTACCTCCACAAGCTGGGCGTCGCCGCCGTCTCTCTGGAGCATGGGCCTGATCTGGTCTAAGGCTGCCTGAACTTTTTCTAACATGGTTCCTCCTCGTTGTAACATCCAAATAAGATGAATTCTATCCTCATTCTATCATATGTTCACATATTGTCAATTTTTTTGTAAAGATGAAGCTCTGCTATAATGACAAAGATAAGTCAATGAGAGGAGATGGCATGGACAGCAGAAAACAGATGGCAGTGATCATAAAGCGGCTCAGGAAAGAGTATCCTGTCTTGAAATGTGCTTTGCATTTCAAGAATCCTTTTCAGCTCCTTGTTGCAACAATACTATCAGCTCAGTCGACGGATCAGCAGGTGAACAAGGTGACACAGGGTCTGTTTCAGAAATACCGGTCGATCAGGGATTTTGCGGATGCAAACTCCGATCAACTCAGGAAAGATGTCAGCTCTGTGAACTTCTTTAACAACAAGGCGAAGCATATTCAGGGTACGGCAAAAATGGTCCTGACTCAATTCCATGGCACGGTGCCCAATACGATGGAAGAGCTGATCCTGCTACCAGGAGTTGCCAGAAAGACAGCGAATATCGTTCTCTATAACGCCTACGGCATTACTGAGGGCATTGCGATCGATACACATGTGAGGCGGCTTGCCAACAGGCTTGGTCTTTCAATGCATGAAGATCCGGTGAAGATCGAGAAAGACCTTATGGTAATTACACCCAAGGCAGATTGGGGTGATCTCACCCATATGCTGATCGATCACGGCAGGGCGGTCTGCCAGGCGCGCAAGCCCATGCATCAAAACTGTGTGCTTGCAGATATCTGCCCTTCACGGGACATATAAGGGCAGTGTTAAACTGAAAGCTTATCGGATCTGCAAAGGAGTTACACTTCGACGGTCGAGTCGTCGCCTAACATGAGGCGCAGAGCCTTGTGGCGATGATTTTTGAGGACACGCACACGCCTGCCGATGAGGCTTTCTTCCATTCTCTCCACATCAATGATCTCGCTGCCGCTCAGGATAACCGAATGCTCTATTGAGGAGTTGCTGATTCTGGCATTATCGCCGATGCTTGTATGAGGTCCGATAAAGGAGTTCTCAACTACTGTATTATCGCCGATGACAACAGGTCCGCGGACCGTGCTTGCCTTAATGGATGAATTCATGCCAAGTGAGACACGGCCCAGTATCTTCGATGCTTTGTCTATTGTTCCTTCAATCTTCTTTTGTCCCCACTCATCGAGCACAATAGCGTTAGCGGTGAGCAGGTCATCTTTTTTGCCAGTGTCGAGCCACCAGTCTTTAAGCGTAAAGCTCTTAACCTGACGACCCATGGTAATAAGCTCCTGGATCGCATCAGTGATCTCGAGCTCTCCGCGCGTTGAAGGCTTGATCCTGTCGATAGCCTTCTGGATGCCTGATGAAAAGATATAGACACCAACAAGTGCCAGGTTTGATGGCGGATTTTCAGGCTTTTCTATAAGCCGGAGAATGGTCCCGTTCTTAGTAACCTCGGCAACGCCGAACTGCTTGGGATTCTCAACTTCCTTCAAGAGGATGAGCGCATCAGAACGTTTCTTTTCAAACTCCAGAACGAACTTCCTGATGTCTGTGCCGATGAGGTTGTCCCCAAGATACATGACAAAGGATGCATTCTTCAGAAAACGCCTGGAGATCTTTACCGCATGAGCAAGTCCTGCCGGCTTATCCTGAAGTATATAGGTTATTTTGGCTCCCCACATCTTGCCATTGCCGACCGCTTCCTTAATTTCATCCCCGGTTTCCGGAGATATGACTATACCGATTTCCCTGATCCCTGCATCGACAATGTTATCAATACAGTAAAAGAGGATTGGCCGATTAGCGACAGGGACGAGTTGTTTAGCACCAGAATACGTGAGGGGTCTGAGACGCGTGCCTTTACCGCCGCTGAGTATGAGAGCCTTCATGGGCTCTATGATAGCGGAAAGGGTATGTGGAATTCAAACGCCAAAACGTTTCTTAAGATTATCTGACAGGAACTGGAGCAAGTCTTGGCTGCGGCGCGACATAGGGTATCTCAGCAACCGGCTGCTCTTCCTCGCTATTCTCTTCAGCGGTCGGTGTTTCTGGGATGCCGGATGGTTGCGAAGCAGGCTGCAAAGGAGAAGCGGGCCGCGAAATTACCGGTCTCCTCCGGACAGCCGGAGAAGTTACTCGTGTCCGGGGAATGGGAGCAACAGTTGCTGGTCTCTGCGGTTGCTGCGACTCTGATGGAACAGCTGGCTGGCGCGAGACTGCTGTCGGTCGCATGGGCTGCCGGGTTGTTGTTGTGACGCTGGGCGCTTTTCCGGATTCTATACCGAAAATTTCGAGTTTGCTGATCTTACCCTTGTTGCTATAGTGCAGCATGTAGTTGCTTTCTTTGACGAGTGTTAAAAGCCGGAGTACTCCCCGTTCAACGTCAATATCCGTAAATCTGGTATTTAGCTTCCTATTGAATACATCTCCTCTCCCCTCTATCTTGAACCCTGCCTTATCGGCCACTGCTTTGATAACAGCGCCGAAGTCGACATTTTCAAGCTCTACACTCAAAAGGTCGTCCTTAATATCAATAGTGAGAAGCATCTTAGTCGGTTCGGGCTTCGGCTCCTGGTCCTCCTGAGATAATGGAGCTGCCTCAGGCTTCGGCGCCGGAGGCGTTTTTTGCGCTGCTGCCGGCATTGCTGCAAAAAAAGCAGGGAGCAGCCAAAGAAGTGAAAGTAAAAACCTGTCAGACATGCTTCTCCTGTCTATGTGCCTGCCTCTCTGCAATAATCTTCTGAGCCAGATGAGAAGGCACTTCTTCATAATGAGAAAACTCCATAGAGTAAAGACCTCTTCCCGATGTCAGGCCGTGGAGCTGGTTAGCATACGTGAGCATTTCAGCCATCGGCACCAGTGCATTGATCTTCTGATTGCCGCCTGCCTGCGGCTCAACTCCCTGCACTTTGCCTCTCTTGGAGTTCAGGTCACCGATAATTGCGCCTAAGGATTCTTCAGGTATGGTTATTTCGACCTTCATGAGCGGCTCAAGGAGGATCGGCTTTGCTTCCTGCACGCCTTTTTTGATAGCCATGGAGCCTGCTATTTTGAAAGCCATTTCAGAGGAGTCAACAGTATGATATGATCCGTCAGTGAGCGTAACGCGAAGGTCTACGGTCTGATAGCCGGCAATAACGCCCTCGTGCATCGCCTCTATGATACCCTTCTCAACAGCAGGGATGTATTGCCGTGGGATGGAGCCGCCAACGATCTTGTCTACAAACTCAAAACCCGCACCGCGCGGAAGCGGCTCAACAATGATGTGGCAGTCGCCGTATTGACCTTTTCCGCCCGACTGTTTCTTGTATCTGCCCTGTACTTTGGCTGAGCCATGGATCGATTCCCGGTAAGGGATCTTAGGAGTCTTCATCTCGATCTCCACGCCGAATCTTCTCTTTAAACGATCGAGCATTACCTGAATATGCACCTGTCCCATACCGGAGATGAGCATCTCCTTGGATTCCTCGTCCCTGCTGAATCTGAGTGTGGGATCTTCTTCGAGGACCTTGTGGAGAGCAACGCTCACCTTCTCTTCGTCGCCCTTGGATCTTGGCGCTATTGCATAGGAGATGATCGGATTGGCGAACTTCACCTTGTCGAAAATGATAGGCTTTGCATCATCGCAGAGTGTGTCCCCGGTGTTTGTTTCTTTAAGCTTTGCCACAACCGCTATTTCGCCTGCAACGAGCGTCTGAACAGGGACGTGTTTCTTGCCCTGAAGGTAGAAGACCTGTCCAACTCTCTCCTTGGTATCAGCCGTAGCATTGTATACAGCCGAGTCTGCCTTAAGCGTGCCTGAATAGACCCTAAAGAGTGACAGCTTGCCTGCATAGGGATCTGCGATAGTCTTGAAAATAAAAGCAGCCATAGGCTCTGTTTCTGAAGGTTTCCTGAAGATCAGCCCGCCATCTTTCGGATTTTTCCCGCTGATCGGAGCAATAGTAGCCATCTCGATCGGTGAGGGCAGGCAAAGAGCGATCGTATCGAGAAGGTTTGATGTCCCCATATTCCTAGTGGCAGCACCGCATGAGACAGGGATATATTTTCTCGAAAGAGAACCCTCCTTGATGCCGCTCAGTATCTCTTCCTGGGTTGGTTCTATGCCTTCAAGATACCTTTCGAGCACGGCATCGTCAGATTCAGCAATCTTTTCGACCAGTTTCTTTCTATATTTATCAGCCTCGGCCATCTGATCTGCCGGGATATCCTGTTCAGTGATCTTGATTCCGTTGAGGATGAAGGCCTTCATGTTTACGAGATCGATGATGCCAGTGAACGTATCTCCGGCGCCAATCGGTATCTGAAGCGGGATCGGTTCTGTCTCAAAGGATTTTTGCACCTCGTCAAGGGCGCGCTCGAAATTGGCGGTGTCCTTGTCCATCTTATTAATGAAGACAATCCTTGGTATCTCATACTCGCAGGCATATTTCCATACCCTTTCGGTCTCTGCTTTGACGCCTGATATGGCGCTCACAAGAATGACCGCGCCGTCAACAACCCTGAGACAGCCTTTGGTGTCTTCGATGAAGTTGATGAAGCCAGGCGTATCAATAATATTTATCCGGTATTTGTTCCAGTTGCAGTACGCCAGAGATGACGTGATGCTTATCTTCCGGTCGATCTCTTCCGGTTCAAAGTCAGTAACGGTTGTTCCGTCCTGAACATTGCCGATCCTGTCAGTCATTCCTGCACTGAAGAGCATTGCCTCGGCAAGCGAAGTTTTTCCTGCTCCGCTGTGGGCGATGAGCGCGATGTTCCTGATGTTTCCAACTTCCATGTTAGCCATAAAACCCCCTCAGAATTATAGTAAAAAGCAGTGCGTATCAGAGTAGTAATGAAGTCCTCTTCTCATATAAATGCCTCGTGCTACGGCACTATCTCTTCAATTACCGGTGTTGATGTGGTCCTTTTGTTCTGGGTGCCGGACCAGATCTTTACCAGTATAAATGATGCAATCAGAAAACTGAACCCGAATATTGCGGAGAGGGAGTCAGTGTCCAGAGAAGGAAAGAAGCGGGGCATCACTTCTTTGCCGGTAACTGCTCCGATCACGAGCATTAATGCCGGGAAGCCGTAAATGACCATGGAGCCTTTCATGTATGCATAGGTATGGACCATGACCTTTACCTTCTGGCCTGAAACCGCTCCAGCCTTATTCAGCGCCTCGATCTCCATGGACTGATCACCTGTCACGCAGGTGCCTGAAGAACAGCCCTGTCAGGAACTTTTCTTTGGAACAGATACCTTGGCGTACAGGCCTTCAACGCTTTTCACCGTTCCTATCTCTTCTAACATAAAGAATTTTACCATAGAGGGTTTTAAAAAAGCTGTTAGGGATTTTACGCGCAATAGAGGTAGAATATATTGAGCGAAATCTCAAAATTAGGAGTCTCGAAATGATAAAACTTGTGCTTCTGAGGCATGGCGAAAGCATCTGGAACAAGGAGAACCGTTTTACCGGCTGGACTGACGTAGATCTTTCTGAAAAAGGCAGGGAAGAGGCGCAGAAGGCAGGCCAGTTGCTCAAAGACGAAGGCTTTGTTTTTGACATGGCGTTCACCTCTGTACTGAGGCGGGCGATCAGGACCCTCTGGCTGGCTCTCGACGAAATGGACCTCATGTGGATTCCTGTGAAGAACTCATGGCGTCTCAATGAGCGTCACTATGGAGCGCTGCAGGGCCTGAACAAGTCTGAGATGGCCGCTAAGTATGGGGAAGAGCAGGTGCGCATATGGAGACGAAGCTATGATGTTATGCCTCAGCCGCTCGAAAGAGGCGACAGCAGATATGCCGGCAATGATCCAAGGTATGCCGGGTTGGCTGACAAGGATATCCCCCTTACTGAAAGCCTGAAGAGCACTGTCGCACGATTTGTGCCCTATTGGCAGGAGGTGATTGTTCCGGAAATTGCATCCGGGAAGAGGGTGCTCATTGCAGCACACGGCAACTCCTTGCGCGCACTCGTGAAGCATCTGGACAATATCCCTGATAACGAGATCGTTGGCATGAACATCCCCACCGGCATTCCGCTTGTGTACGAGCTCGACGACACGCTCAGACCAATCAAGCATTATTATCTCGGTAATCAGGATGAAGTCGAAAGAGCTATGGCAAAAGTTGCAAATCAAGGAAAGAAATAGCAATTAATAGCAATGCATTATGACATTGTTATTAATGTTTAACATGAGGAAATACTATGGATAATCAGGATATTGAAGCGAGTGAAACGGTTCTGCTTCTCGGTGCAACCGGCTTTGTCGGCAGTCGGCTGATACCTGAGCTCAGGGCAAAGGGTATCCCGGTCAGGATGCTGGTGCGTAATCCCGACAAAGTGGACGGACTGCTTAAAAGCGATAGCGGTATAACAGCGGTGAGGGGCGACCTACTTACTGGCGAGGGGGTCGCAGAGGCCTTGGTCGGTATTCAGACTGCCTATTACCTGGTTCATTCCATGGGAGGCAGGAGCATCTTGCAGAATAAGGAATATGCGGACAAAGACAGAAACGCCGGTGAACTGTTCATAAAAGCTGCTGGGTTAAGCGGTCTGAGCAGGGTGATCTATTTGGGAGCCCTTGGTGAGAAGAGCGAAGATCTGTCAGAGCACCTGCAGAGCAGGGCAGAGATTGCGCATATCCTATCCTCCGGCAAGGCAGCAGCAACCATCCTCAGGGCTGCAATTATAATCGGTGCAGGCGGAGCCTCATTCGAGATGCTGCGTTATCTGGTTGAAAGGCTTCCAGTCATGGCCTGCCCGAAATGGATCGACACCAGGATAGAACCTATAGCACTTAGGGATGTGCTGCAATATCTCGTTGGGTGTCTTACTCATAAAGAGACCGCTGGCCAAACTTATGACATTGGCGGGTCAGAGGTCCTCACGTACCGCGAGATGATGCAGCATTACGCTGAGGCGCGCGGACTTGCCAAGCGGCTTATTTTCCCTATACCCTTTCTCTCGCCGCTGCTATCAGCTTATTGGGTTGATCTGGTCACGCCCATACCTTCTGGCGTTGCCCACCCCCTGATCGAGGGTCTGAAGAACGAAGTCATATGCAAAGACAGAAGGATAGAGAACATAATCCCAATAGAGAAGACGCCCTATAAAGAGGCTGTTCGCATAGCGTTTTCCGAGGAGACTGATGGCCCTGGGATCTCAGGATTCTGATGATCATAGAGGAAACGATCAATATCACGGCGCCTCTTGAAAGGGTCTGGGATGTTTTTATGGATCTGACCTGCTGGGCAGACTGGAACACAATACTCACTGAGGTCTCGTCTGCTGAGACCTGCCTCATTGAAGGCGGAAAATTCAACTGCTGCATAAGACCCTATGCCTTTGCCGTCTACTTCCAGCCGAAGGTGGTTGAGGTTATTCCAAAAAAGAAGATTGTTTGGACCGGCAGCAAATATTGGATCACGTCTCTGCATGAGTTCTTTTTTGAGGAAACTCCTGGGGGGGCGCTGATCAGAAGCAGGGAGAAATTTAGTGGCCTGCCTGTCCGGCTCGGAGGATTTTTGTTCCCCAGGAAGAAGCTAACAGCGCTGACCACCTCGTTCCTGGAGGATCTTAAGCAGGCTGCAGAGGCATCAAGATGAGTGATAAGATCAGGGTTGGCATCAGTGCCTGCCTTCTTGGCGAGAAGGTGCGCTATGACGGCGGTCACAAAATTGACCATTATCTGAAAGATACGCTCGGTGAGTATGTCGAATGGGTCCCTGTCTGCCCTGAAGTAGAAACGGGTCTGTCTGTTCCGCGTGAGGCAATGTGGCTCGTCGGCAGTCCTGAGTCACCGCGTCTTGTGACAATTAAAACAGGGATAGATCTCACAGAACGCATGCAGACATGGTCTGAAAAAAGGCTCAGAGAACTGGATAAGGAGGATCTCTGCGGCTTTGTATTCAAGAGCAGGTCTCCCAGTTCAGGCATGAGGTCTGTGAAAGTCTATGGTACATCCGGAGTGCTGAGTAATGCAGGTGCCGGAATATTCGCAAAATCTTTCATGGATGCGTTTCCGCTTATTCCCGTGGAGGACGAGGGCAGGCTTCATGATCCGGAACTGCGCGAAAATTTCATCGAGAGGATATTTGTCTTTAAGCGTTGGAAGGCTATGAGAGAACAGGGATGCTCAATAAGGGATCTTGTTGCCTTTCATGCTGAGCATAAACTGCTTATTCTTGCACACAGCACAAAGCATTACACCATGCTCGGCAGGCTTGTGGCAGAGGCAAAGAAGCAGGACCGGCAGAGGCTTCTTGCAGAATATGTATCAGTAATGATGGAGGGCCTGAAGCTTATTGCTTCGAAAAAGAAAAATACGAATGTGCTTCAGCATATTGTCGGATATTTCAAAAAGCAGCTTGCCGCAGAGGAAAAGAAAGAACTCCTTGATCTTATCGAGACCTACCACAGAGGGCTTGTGCCGCTGATTGCCCCGATTGTGCTTATCAATCATTACGTCCTGAAGTTCGACGAACCCTACCTCAAGAGGCAGCACTATTTGTATCCGCACCCTGTTGAGCTAATGCTCAGGAACCACGTTTAGTATTGATCTTGTCGATATAGTTCTTTATGCTGAACTTGGATCTGCATCCGTAATAGCTCATATACCGTATCTTTCCGAAGATGGGCCGTTCACCCCATGCCCGGTCGTGAACACCACCGATTGACCAGGCAATCCCTGTGTATCCGTTTGGATCCCTGCCATCGAGTTCATATCTATCGTTCAGATATATGGCTATGTCAATTGCCTGTTCAGGGGACTCTGTCCATTCAAGGAGCTTCTTTGCCCAGTACATACGCAGATATCCATGCATTTTGCCATAGACAATCAGCTCTTTCTGGGCAGCGTTCCACAGATCATCATGGGTTTCTTGAAGCTCAAGCTGCCTTAGGGAGTAGCGATACTGGCGCCTGTCTCCGCGGTGTTCGCTCAAAGTCTTTTGGGCCCACGCAGGAAAGCCCTTGCATGAATCATAGTCAGGATTGTAGAAACAGAAATTGTCAGACAGTTCACGCCGTGTGATCAGTTCTTCAAGGAATGAGTCCCTGGAGTGCTTCGGTGCGGAGCTTTTTATTATATCCATGACGACCCTCTGGGCAGATAGGTGCCCGAAATGGAGATAAGGAGAAAATCCTGACTGGCCGTCGAGCGAAGGATCATTGCGTCTCTGGTCATAGGTGCTCAATCCAGATTTGAGGAATTTCCGTAGAGCCCTCGTGGCGGCGCTCTCCCCCGGAGTGATCCAGTTCACTTCTTTGACTGACCTGTCAAGAGGAAGTCTTGTTGCGAGTTTTTCCCAATCCATATTCTCTGCTGGTTTTGTCGATATGACATAGGGATGTATCTTAAGTTTAGGAAAGGGCTCAAGAAAATCAGGCAGCATCCTTAATATCTTTGGCCGCAGGGTATACGCACCGTATTCCTGTTTCTGTGATGCATGCCAGCAGGGAACGATATTGTGGGCATCAACCTGGTAAAATGGGATAGAGATCCTCTTGGCAACGCTTTCTTTCCACGCTCTCTTTACACGGAGCGGATCAAAGTCAGTTATCAGGCACCCTGCCTTGTGACGCTGCAGAAAGGCGGGTAGGACCTGCTCCGGCGAGCCTTCCAGAAGATGGAACGAAATATTGCTTTTGGCAAGTCTTGAAGTAACTTCTTCAAGTCCTTTTAGCATGAACCCATATTGGCGCACGGTCGCATTCAGGAACTCTGGAACAAGGCAGAAGATAACGATCAGGGGTGTCTTCAAACGCATGGCCTGCTCCTGGGCAAAGAGCAATGCCCAGTTATCATTGACACGCTGGTCACGACTCATCCAATAGACAACCGGCCCCATTGTTAAGCTGCCGTTCTTTACTAAATGTATGCGATTTGCATTGACTGGCATGGAAAGATTACAGGAGCTTTAAAACTGTCCGCCGTGTCCGGTCCAAACACCCGCGAACACAGCAGTGAGGCTCAGCCCGAGGACGATCCAATGAAAAATGCTAAGCCTGAGGAAGATCTTTGAAGCATCGAGGCTCGTGTCCTTAAAGATAATGCCAAAGATCTTCTTTTCAAAGGTGAGGACAAGGATATAGACAGTCCAGACAACGATCATGACCGAAGCGCCAACTGTGCTGCGAGTGAAAAGCTGCGTATGCTGTCCTGTCAGATAAAGCAGGATGCTGCCGGTAATTACTGTTGTCCAGGCATAATACCGTGCGTGCTTAGCAAAGGTGTTCTCAACGCGCTGGAACATCATGACCTTTTCGAGTCCGTCCTCCATCTTCAGGAGCAGCGGAAATATGATCATGGTGACAAAGGCTACGCCGCCGATCCAGAGAACTATGGTTATGACATGCAGCGCTGTCAGAAGAGGCATAAGCATGACTTCATTATAGGATGACTGGTCCTTTGCGTCAACGATTTGTATTGATTGATGTATATTGATAGCGCATCTCCTGACAGAAAAAGGAGCACAGTCCAGAGGATATTCATGATAGAATAACCATCATTGTAAGGGGAGGAAAGTTTGGAACAGTCGCAGGATCAGGGCAATCAGTCCTCAGACGCAAAAGATCTATCCGGTATCAGGGGATTTTTCAGTAGGCACGGATCGACGATAGGCCTTGCAGTTCTTATCGGCTATGTGATACTACTTGGTATCGGTGTGATAGCCGAGGTGCTCAGGATCCAGTGGATCCTTGACTGGTGGATCTGGTCACCCCCAGGTAAATTCAAATAAATATACCGTTTTTTCTCCTGAATCACAGAAATGCCCTATCGGCCTGAGTTTCTCCGTTCAGGTATAACTCTGTGAGGCACTTCATTTCTGTTCCACGCATCTGAAACATAAAGCGAGCAGTAGCAACTCCCGAACTCCCTGATGTCATCATCTCGATAGCTGCAGGGGCAGACAATGTCCTTATCATGTTCCCTGTGTCCTGAGGCTAGTCTGCAAGGACAGGAACGATATCCATAGCGCTCTTCGTTCTTTAGAAGGCCTGCGAGTATGTCCAGAACAAACTCTTTATCGCTGTTCAGCTGAATGCCGATTGAGCCGGCATATTTCGAAAGGATATCGAAAAGATGATCAGAAGTGACGGCCATGCTACAGCAGTTTCGCCCTCAGTGATTCGATATCATACCCTACGATAACATCCTCGATTACGACAGTCGGAAAGGAAGTTTGTGAATTATGTTTTGTGAGCTCTTTAGTCATAAGCCACTGCTCTGAACTGTCGAGTGTATCAACTTCGATGAGAGTATAGGTTATCCCATTCTCATGAAGAAAAGTCTTTATCTTCTTGCAGACAGGGCAGGTGCTTAATGTATAGAGTGTGATCTTCTTCATCGTTTTTGCATTATATCATACAGACAAGGCTCTTATCCGATACAACGTCTCCTTTAGAAAAACTTCTGTGGCTGAGGTGGAATGGTCATACCCTTCAGCAGAAGCAGAGGGATCATGCAGGCCGCGCCGACAATGGCTATGATGATGAGGGGCAGGACAATATACCCGAGTGTTGCAAGGCCTATCCATTTGAACTTCTCACCCGACGTATTCGGGTAGTCAAGGGGCTCAGGGGTTAGAGCCTTCAGATCCTGAAAAATTAGAAATGAATAGATCATCGAAAACGGAGCAAACAGGAATGAAAGAATGATGCCAAGCAATGGAATCAAACCAATGCCTGTAGAAATTGCCCATAAAACGAGAAATCTGATAAGAACATCGAACCATCTGTCTTTTACGTATGCCTTGCTCTTGAGCAGAGCATTCATGCCGCCTATATCATCAGTAACCAGTATGAACTGAGCAAAGATGAACCAGATGGTGAATATGACACCGGGAATGATAAAGAGAAGATACCCGCCGGCAACGACATATCCCAATATCGAGAAGAGCCAGAGAAATGCCCACAGCTTTCTCCAACCGGCTGCAAGGGCCGCGCTAATATTCAAAGAACTGTCTGCAACTGCGAAGACGAGCGCTGTAATAGGCCAGAACATTGCTGTCAAGCCTATGGTGAACCCGATTGTCGCTGCGACGATAAAAATTGGAGTTTTGTACGGGGGCAGCAGCAAAACGAAAAACGTTCCGATGCCCATTGTAGCGGCAATGCATATGAGAAGGAGTCCTATAGCAATGAGCTGAAGCGGAAGCAATACCCCTATCCTTGACTTGAACTGTGCCCAGGATTGTGCCAGGAGTTCGCCGATGTCTGTCAGCTCATTGCGAGGTGGTGATAATCGTGATTGTTTCGGAGCGGGCGGTGGCGTTTCCGTCTCGACCTGTTCAGACTGTTTGCCCAGCTGGCTCTGCCTGAGGCGCTCTGCCTTCCACTTTTCATACTCTTCGCGATTCTTGAATTCAGGCATGCTTAATCGCCCTACAGATAGTCATCGTGTATTCTCAAGTGGCAATGAAAATCTGAACGTAGTTCCCTCATCTTCTGATGACACAAAATCCACGCTGCCTTTCAACAGGCCCTCGCCAAAGAATTTCATGGTAAAGGTTCCAATACCGCGGCCATGCTTGCCCTTTGTACTGTAATAGCGCTGGAAAACTCTCAACGCTACATCGTCGGGAATCGCCTGTTTGTTCCATACATGAAAGGTCACCTTTTCGCCATCATTAACCCACAATTTTACTGTGCCGCCTTCTGCCGTTGCCTCGAAGGCATTAACGAGCATGTTTGTAAGTATCCGCCGGACCAGGTGCAGATCGGAATGAATAAGGATACAGGGAAGATTCTCTGGCAGAGACAGTATCTTGTTTTTTGCAGAGGCATGACTTGCAAAGACGATCTGCATTTCACGAATGACGTCGTCTGTAGTGAAGTTTTGCGCTTCGACGGTGTAGGAACTCTGCTCGGATTGAGAGAGAGACCTCTGGATCTCGACTTCCTTTGCCAAACGAGCAGACAACTGCTGTATCTGTTTTGCGAGCTTTTCCTTGCCGGCCTCGTCCTTGAATTCCATGAGTTCGCTTGCACCATGGAGGGCCATAATGATGTTGTTGATGTCATGAAAAAAGGCTTTCTCAAGCGAGGCCGAGCGCTCCTGCAGTGTAATATCCTGAATGAAAAGAAGGATAAGCCGCGCGCCGTCCAGGGAGATCGGACATGCCCTGATATTCAGGCAAAGTTCAACGCTTCCCCCATTCTTGCACACCGTGGCAACGCATTTTTGCTCTTGCGGTTCGTTTGACGAGAGGCTTGTCACAATGGCAATCGCGGCGCCGCAGGTTGAGCAATATCGGGATGTGCCGCATCCGCCTGGCATTTCATGGGCATGAATACAGCCGATAGCCTCGCCAGGTCTGAGACCGAGCACACCATGCGCGTTATCAATGCCGATCATTTTAAGAAGCGCATTATTTACTGCAAGGATCTGCCGGTGCTCATTCAGAACTGCGATAAGGCCGCCGACAGTCTTTAGAAGGCCGTCAATAATAGGATTGCTGCTTGCCTCGTGAATATCACGATAGAGCTCCCCTGGAGTTGAACGTTCCGCTGATGCGAAGTGTGATTCCATAAAACCCCTCCTGACTGGACAGCATAGTTCTATGAGCATTATAGGATAGAATGTGCCAGGATGCGAGAGAAATAAACGAGGAAAAGTTTGCTGGAGATCTGCCCATGTTGTGGCGGGAGACACGGTCTACAAGATTATTGGTCTATCAGATGTATCAGGAATGATCGATCTGGCTCTGCAGGAAATAGAGGAAGAAAGGCATGATTATCATTTAATGGCGGGGCGGACGGGACTCGAACCTTTATTAATCCTTGTCTTTATCTCGTAAATTTAAACGGTTACGGTAATAAATATAGTTCCACGTTAGTTCCATGCCGGAGTATTTATGGCCTATAAAAACATTCATGAAAACTTCTGGCGTGATCGAGAGATTAAGAAGCTTACATCAGAGGAAAAGCTGTTTTTGATCTACACCATAACTGGTCCTCATTCACACTTCTCAGGAATTTACTTTTTACCGAAGCCTTATATTGTTAACGATCTCGGCTTTTCTGACCGGCAGATTGATAGGTGTCTGAATACCCTTGGAAGGGGTATAGATACCCTATCTGATGGTAAATTCTTCATGAAATACGATGTTGATAAGGAAATCATCTGGATTCGCAATATGTTGAGGTATCAGGTGTTTCTTAAAAAGGTAAGTCCTAAAATTGTTCAGGGAATTAAGAACCAGTTGATCTCTTTGCCGTTGTCTCCTCTGCTCCATGAGTTCTCTCAATACTATGCTGAGATGAAACTGCCTTTTTTTGCCCCGGACTCCATACCCTATCCGATGCAGTCTTTCCTATCAGTAACAGAATCAGTAACAGTATCAGTATCAGAAGAAGAAACAGTATCAAACATAACCGCTACTAACAAGCAGCGGCACTTGGATTATGTCCTTATATCGGAAGATGAACTGAAACAACTCAAAGACCGCCTCAACGGAAAGACCGAAGAATACATCGAAAGGCTGAACAACTACATCGGCCAGATCGGGGTCAAGGCAGCCGCGAAGAAATACCGAAGCCACTATCACACTATCCTGAACTGGCACGCCAAGGATAAAGAAACCCCCCACTCATCCGGCAAAGGTCACATATATCTCTCCCGGGAGCAGGAGGCCTCTCATTTTACCAGTAAGGAAAAGATCAAGGATATTTACAAAACTTTAAGGAGAAAACAGTCTCTCTTGGATAGTTGCCCCCCTGATCACGAAGAGTTCGATCGGCTGACTGCTGACGTTCTCCGTTTAAAGAATCAGATTGAATCTCTTGAGGTCATGGTCAATGCGTAAGAAACTAAAAAAGGATAAGCCCTATTTATCCGCCTTGCCCGAGCTACCCCTTAAAACAGAATGCGATCAGAGATGCTGGGCTTGTGTATCTGAATGTGATCGAGCAGCGCAAGAAGCCTTCAAACTAATTAAAACTATTACATCACAGCCGGTGAAGATTTCTTTTAAGGAGAAGACATGAAGAAACAAGTTGGAGCATTGTGGAAGAGGTCATATAAGAAGGACGGAGATGATGTGTCTTATCTGTCAGGGGTTATCGATCTGGGAGTCATGGGCACGGTTGATATAGCCGTATTCAAGAACGACAAGAAGGACCAGGCCAAGCATCCTGACTATCGCATTATCTTGAGCGAGAAGAAGAACAGCCAGGACAACGATGCAGCGCCAGAGGAACAGTCAGAAACGGGGGTGTGGTGATATGAATATCGAAATCAGGGGATTAAACGAGGCGATCAAGTATATGTCTGATCTGCAGAAGAACCAGCTGCCATTTGCCACGGCAAAGGCGCTGACCATGACTGCCAAGGATGTGCAGGCAGAAGTCATTAAGACACTACCTGAACGGTTTACGCTGAGAACTCCATGGTATAAAACATGGCCATATGGATTCCTGATTACACCTGCCATTAAAACAAGGCTTGAGGCCACAGTTTATTCGAAAGCCCCATTCATGACGCTGCAGGAAGAAGGCGGCGTCAAGACTCCAAGAGGCAGGATGATTGCTGTGCCTACCAACAATATCAGAAGAACAAAGAGAGACCTGATCAAAGAGGATCAACGCCCTGCTTACCTGCTTAAGGGATACAGACTGAGGGGAGCAAGCAAGGCCAAGGGCATGGGCAAGCGTGCTGAGAGATCAGGCAACATAGCGTTCATCAAGGAGATCAATGGCGTGCTCGGCATATGGCAACGTGTAGGTCGAGGCAAGGATACAACAAGGCTTATGTATACACTCATACCAAGGGCTGATATACAACCGAGGTTGTTCTTCTATCAAACAGGCAAGAAGGTTGTTGATATGAAGTTCAATCAGAACTTCGGAACAGCAATGAACGATGCACTTAGGACTGCCAAGTGATCTGCCTATCTTATAAAGGAGAAAAGAAAAACACGGGTCCTTCCGGAGGGGTAACCAAGCGGGTAACGCGCGAGGCTCAGCATTTCGCTACGCACAGAAAGTTTTCAGACGGGTTCGTTTCGTACTCCCGCGAGGACGCCGAGTAATGAGAAAATACATCAAAGGCAGTCGTTACCAGTGGCATATCATGCTGCACTGTGGCCTGCTGTTCGGCATAGTCAAGCACGACATATGCCTCACCGTCTGCTTTGGCCCTCTTATGGTCACATACCTTATCAGTCAGGTGAAAAAAATGATGCTATTCACCTGGCTGCTGACCATCCTCTCGCTGATCGGAGTCGTGCTGAACATCAGGCGGCGGCGCGAGTGTTTCTTTGTCTGGGCGGGGACCAATGCCTCCTGGGCGATCGTGGACTTCAATGCCGGGCTGTATGCCCAGGCTGCGCTCTTTGCTGTCTATTTTGCGACCGCCATCTGGGGGATTTGGGAATGGAGGCATAGTAGAGCATGAGCACTGAGAAAATATGGTGCAAGTATCAGGAATGTTTCAAGTATATCGACGTGTGCCACAAATGCCAGCGCCATGAAAAATGCCCGGCATATCTCAACTATATGGAGCCCTGTCTTTTATGAAAATAGCAGACCTGAAGCCAGCAGATTACAACCCCAGGACAATATCCACAGAACAACTGCAGCGCCTCAAAAAATCTCTTGATGAGTTCGGGGATCTCTCAGGGATTATCTTTAACCGTCAGACAGGGAATCTTGTCGGAGGCCACCAACGCCTAAAACTGCTGCCGCCGGATGCCACGATCAAAAAGACAGACCTGAAGTCACCAACGCGATCCGGGACCGTTGCTGACGGTTATGTGATTATTGACGGTGAAAAGCTGGTCTACCGCGAGGTTGATTGGGACATCGTCCGCGAGAAGGCAGCCAACATCGCGGCCAACAAGCATGGCGGTGAATGGGAAGACGACAAGCTCAACGCCTTGATCGCGGAACTGGTTTCCTATGGCACGGTCGACATGGACCTGACCGGCTACGATAATGCGGAGATCACAGCCATAATGGACGCCTTAAACGCAGCAGATGAAGCCCCGGAGGAAGCGTTTGACGCCGACACAGCCCTCGAAACCACCGAGACCCGATACAAGGCCGGGGATTTGATACTTATGGGCACACACCGCCTCCTGTGCGGAGATAGCACCAACCCTGCTGATGTTACAAAACTACTCATGGGGGGGGGTACCGCATCTTATGGTTACTGATCCCCCTTATGGCGTTGAATATGACCCATCGTGGCGAGCTGATGCCGGAATAAACAAAAACCCTGACAAGCAGGGCAAGGTCCAAAACGATGACGTTGCCGACTGGACCCCGGCATGGAGTCTATTCCCCGGCGACGTGGCATATGTTTGGCACGCAGGCAGACGCGCCAGCGAGGTTCAGTCAAGTCTTGAGAATTCAGGCTTCGACATAATTTGTCAGATCATCTGGTCAAAGGATAGATTCGCACTGTCACGGGGCGACTATCACTGGAAGCACGAACCTTGCTGGTATGCAGTGCGATCTGGGTCAACACACCACTGGAATGGGGCCAGGGATCAACATACCATTTGGGATATAAAGCGTGCCGACGACACTGGCCACGGACACGGGACACAAAAGCCCATCGACTGCATGATGAGGCCCATCCAGAATAATTCATCCCGAGGAGATTCAATTTATGATCCATTTCTCGGCTCCGGCACCACGCTCATCGCCTGCGAAAAGACCGGGCGCACCTGCTACGGCATGGAGATTGATCCCCACTACTGCGATGTCATAGTCAAGCGCTGGGAGGATTTCACTGGCAAAAAGGCGGAGCTGTCATCATGAGGCTGGTTATTATTGAAAGCCCCTATGCCGGAGACATCCCCGGCAACGTAACCTATGCCCGCCGGTGCGTGCGTGATTCCCTCCTGCGTGGCGAGGCACCCATCGCCTCTCATCTGCTCTATACCCAGCCCGGCATCCTGTGCGACGACATCCCTGCAGAACGCGCACATGGTATCAACGCTGGCCTGAGTTGGCGCAGGGTTGCAGAGTGCTCAGTAGTCTATACCGACCGTGGCATCACGGCAGGCATGCAATTTGGCATACAACAGGCGCTGCTTTCGGGCATTCCTGTTGAATATCGTGAAATAGGAGACGAAGGCTAACCGTGGCAGAAACATCGCCTGATATAACACAGCCGGATCAGCAGCAGGGACTCCCAGGCGTTGGAAATCCAAAGGCCGGACACGTTCCGATCGCAACCATCACGAAGATGTTCAGAAATCCATGGAATGGGGAAACCATAACCGAGCGCTCGGTGCAGGAATGGGTCGAGAAGGGCTACTTCCCGCGCAGCGACTTCCGTGGCCTCTATCATCTCATGAACGTGATCGGCGGCGTGTATTGGAAGCAGCGCGAGCTTATCAACAAGAAAAAAGGCATAGAAGGAGAGGAGCTTGACAGCCTCGAGGTGCGCGAACAACGAGCCAAGACCGAAAAGGCGGAGATCGAGGTCGCCAGGCTGCGGGGGGAGTTGATACCGACGGACGCGGCAAAGGCTGAGATGTTCAACGCGGCCCGGCGGACACGAGACAGCATCGAAAACATACCGCCGAGGATAGCGGCGCTGCTTGCATCAGAGACTGACGAGCACAAGATCAAGGAAATGCTCAGCCATGAGCTTAAACAGGCACTGGAGGGCTTGAGTAAATGACCCCCTCCGCTGTCATAGAGCAGGCCTTCAAGGACGGCATCAGGCCGATTGAGGTGCTCACCGTATCTGAATGGGCGGATCAATACGGATTCCTGCCGAAGGAATGCGCAAAAGAGGCGGGCCCATGGCGTACGTCCCGCGTCCCGTTCCTGCGCAAGATCATGGACAGCCTCGGTCCGGCCAGTCCTGTGCAGCAGGTCATAGTCATGAAGGGCACGCAGCTTGGATTCACTACCGTCGGCATCATGTGGCTGGGCTATACCATCGCCGTTGATCCTGCGCCGATGCTCTCAGTCATGCCTACGCTCGAAACCGCCAAGCGCCACAGCAAGACCCGCATAGCGCCTACCATCAAGGCCATCCCATGCCTGGACGAACGGGTTGACGATCCGCGTGAGCGTGACAGCGGCAACACCACGCTATACAAAGAGTTCCCCGGCGGGTATGTTGTCATCTCTGGCGCAAACTCCGCTTCGTCTCTCCGGTCCCTGCCGGCAAAGAAGCTGATGCTGGACGAAATCGATAAATACGAGGCTGACCTTGAAGGCGAGGGCGATACCTGCTCAGTTGCAGAGAAGCGCTGTGACACATACGGCTCTGATAAGAAGATTTACAAGCTCAGCACGCCCACAATCAAGGGCATTTCGGCCATCGAGGCGCAGTTCACCGAGTCAGATCAGCAGTATTATTACGTGCCCTGCCCCTATTGCGGCCATAAACAGATCCTCGTCTGGGAGCAGATCAAGTTCGTGCATGATGAATATCGGCTCAAGGGCGCTGTAACGTATGAATGCATCGGCTGCCACGAGCATATTCATGAGTTCCACAAGACCGAAATGCTCGAAAAAGGCCAGTGGAAGGCGCACAATCCCGGCCATGAGCACCAAGGGTATCACCTGTCCTCGCTTTACAGCCCTCTTGGCTGGCTCTCCTGGAAGGATATCGTCAAAGAGTTTCTGACCGCCAAGAAGACCAAAGACAGCGCACTCCTGAAGGCTTGGGTCAACAATCGCCTTGCCCAGGTCTGGGATGATGAAGCACAGCCCCACATAGACACCGCAAACCTGCACAGCAGGCGTGAAAGCTATGGCCCCAGCGTGCCCATGGCTGCGCTCGTGCTCACCGCAGCCGTTGACGTGCAGTCTGCCCCTGCCCGCCTCGAAATAGAGATCAAGGCCCACGCTCCCAACGAGGAGAGCTTCACCATGGACTATCACACCATCCATGGAGATCCCGGCCAGCGTGAGACATGGGAGAACCTTGCCGCTTATCTCTGGCAGACAGAACGGTATCACCAGTCAGGCGCACCGATGAAGATCGCTCTGACCCTGATCGACACCGGCGGACACTTCACCCAGCAGACCTATGACTTCTGCCGCAGATATCGCAAGCAGCGGGCCTTCGGCACCAAGGGTTCACAGTTCCCCGGCAAGCCGATCTTTGAGAGAGCAGGCAGAAAGAAAGGCTCGCAGCAGGGCAAGGTTGACTTCTTCATCGGCACAGACACCGCAAAGGACACCGTATTCAGCCGCATCGCAAGCGCCGCGAACAAAGTCGTAGAGCCTGAGCTCTATATGCCGCTGACAGCCTTCCCGGTCGAGACCTATCCGTATTACATGCACTTCAACATGACCTGCGATGAAGAGTTCTTCGCCCAGCTCGTCGCAGAGAGGCCAGAGAAGGTCAAAGTCGGCAGGCGCTTTGTCCGTAAGTATGTCCAGATCCGTGACCGCAACGAGGCGCTTGACCTGAACGTGCTGAATTTGGCGGCGATAAGGATATTGAAGCCGAACTGGAAGGCGTTGGTTGAACGCCTTGCGGCGGCAACAAAAAGGGTTCAAGACTCCGAGGGTCCCAGGGCAACAGAAGAGCCAGGGGGTCAAGGCTCCGAGGCTCCCAGGGTAACTGCTTCTACCCCAGAACCCGAGAACCCCAGAACCCCTGATTTGCAACCCAAACCCCAAACCCCAAACCCTGCACCCCGACGCCGTGTCATCAATCGAGGCCAGGGTGGCTGGATCAACGCATGGAGGTAACACAATGATATGCATTAAGGGAGAAGTGATCAGGTCCGCAGATGAGCTATGTGACAGTTGCGCAGTAAAACTCTGCCCAACAGAGGAATGTCTTTCAGAGCAATATGCTGCAGAGAAACACAATGGATATGAGCAGATCCTCAGACTGAATATCAAAGAATGCCAGATGTATCAGGAGATTCTTCCGTGAGGCATAACGCGACGGATGACCTACCGCGCAGCGGTGGGGTCGATCCGATTGTTGCGGCGGGTTCATTGTCGCACAATCGAGATCGTTGTATTTCATCCGTCGCGTTGCGGCAAAAATGGTCTTTAATGTTTTTTTCAGTAATCTTTGACCCAACCTACACCTTTGCTTATAACTCTGCGAGTTGGTTTTTGTGGTATTTGTTTGTTTTCATTGTCTCTTTTTTCTTTGGCTTCGTATTGGCTTATTTTGTTTTGAATTTCGATATTTGTTGTCTTCAATTTCGTATTTTCAGATTGCAGTTCAGCAATCAGTTTTTTAGATTCATAATCTTTTTTCGCCGCCTTCAGATTATGTATTACGAAGGCAACAATAAAGCTTCCAAGGATGCCGATAGATGAGAAGTATACGGTCAGGTCTATCATGTTTTGCCTTAATTAAAACAAATCGCGTTCATGCTACGCGCATATATGCGGAGCAGAACGTTTTCCATTTTTGCCGCAACGCTCCGTTTAACCCGCCGGGGCAAGTGGCGCAGACTGAAAACCGACCGGGTTGAACCCGGTCGGCGTTGAAACGGTTGTTATAACTGCCTGCGCGGGCTGTCGTAGTAATATTGATTTTAGGAGGTAAGGATGGAGCAAAAAGCATGGATGATAGAAAAACAGATTGACGGCGTACCGCATTGGTGGATGCGAAGGAATGGGGAAAATGGAGATGACCCCAATAATATCCTTCGCTGGACAACCGACCCCAATAAAGCAAGGCGGTATGAATCAAAGGCAGAGGCAGAATGGGTAATCGGCAAGGGTTATTCCGACCTAATCCAAATAGAGGATGCTATTGCTACGGAGCACATATGGATGGACTAATGGCTGTTGGTATTCGCGCAGGCAGTTATAACGCGACGGATGACCTACCGCGCAGCGGTGGGGTCGATCCGATTGTTGCGGCGGGTTCATTGTCGCACAATCGAGATCGTTGTATTTCATCCGTCGCGTTGCGGCAAAAATGGTCTTTAATGTTTTTTTCAGTAATCTTTGACCCAACCTACACCTTTGCTTATAACTCTGCGAGTTGGTTTTTGTGGTATTTGTTTGTTTTCATTGTCTCTTTTTTCTTTGGCTTCGTATTGGCTTATTTTGTTTTGAATTTCGATATTTGTTGTCTTCAATTTCGTATTTTCAGATTGCAGTTCAGCAATCAGTTTTTTAGATTCATAATCTTTTTTCGCCGCCTTCAGATTATGTATTACGAAGGCAACAATAAAGCTTCCAAGGATGCCGATAGATGAGAAGTATACGGTCAGGTCTATCATGTTTTGCCTTAATTAAAACAAATCGCGTTCATGCTACGCGCATATATGCGGAGCAGAACGTTTTCCATTTTTGCCGCAACAACACAATATACCGAGCGTGCAAGGTTGGAGTGAATAAAAACAATGAGTTACCGTAAGAGAGAAAATTACAGCCGAAAGCTGAAGGCGATGCGTGAGGCGAAGATCAGGCAGATCGAAGAAGGTCCTGCCCCTGCGTATCCCTTGCCGCTGCCGGAGCTGCGCCGCCAGGTTATCGTGCGGGACATGGACTTTGGAACGGTAGAGCATACGGTTGACCTGTACCGAACGAATCGCGTGGACTGTTACAACATGATCGTTGACGGCAGGCCGTATCAAAACAACGTCGGCTGGTCAACCGTGCTCGAGATAATCCGTAAGCAATTCATCCGGGTTGGAGCTGTCCGTGACTGATCACGAATCACGCATTACGCATCACGGCAGTTATACCCCTGACGAGCTGGACTATGCCAGGGAGCGCGTTGCGATCATCATGGAGGGCGAAGGCCTGAGCTATGAAGCAGCCAGGGCAGAGACAGAAAAATTGATAATGTCCCGTAGGGGCGCACGGCCTGCGCCCGGCATTAAGGAGGCAGATTGACTGATATCCCGGTAAAGCCGCACCGTAAAACCCTGCAGCAGACGGCATTGATCCTGAATGTGTCAGTGAAGACCGTGCGCCGATATCTCGACAATGGTCGGCTCATATGGTCAGGAAACCAGGTCAGCATAGAATCCATTGATATTGAATTGAAGACAGAAAGACCAAAAGATATCGAACCAATCGAGAACATCCCCGAACATCGCCCCGCAGTCGGCAGACGCATAATTTCACGCGGAATTTAAAACACACCTCAAAATACAGGGACAAACTGGGACAAACTGGGACATTTCGGTATATGCCTGTAAAAAAACTCCTGTCAAACTATATGCACGATGGCGGGAATAACTCAGGCACAGGCTCAGGCACAGTTAGACGCATACCTCGCAGCAGAGACTGCAGTGCTTTCCGGGCAGCATTACAGCATCGCAGGCAGAGAACTTACCAGAGCAAACCTCGCAGAGATCAGAGACGGCGTTAAATACTGGGACAGCATGGTCAACAAAAAGGCTCGCACAGGCTTCAAGACCCGCTTTGTGACACCCACATGATCAAAAAACCCTCAGAAGGATTCCGGATACCCAAAAATCGGGCACAAGCAAGCCGGAATGAC
This sequence comes from uncultured Nitrospiraceae bacterium, assembly GCA_964461065.1. Classification (GTDB taxonomy): domain Bacteria; phylum Nitrospirota; class Thermodesulfovibrionia; order Thermodesulfovibrionales; family UBA6898; genus UBA6898. The sequence continues at coordinate 139,166 of CAYWRK010000006.1, read as the reverse complement.
AGAAAAGGGAAAGCATGAAACACGAACTTACTGTCGGACGCAAGAAAATCACCGTCGAAGAAAACGCCGTTGATAAAGTCGTCCGCTTCTTCTCACCGGCAACAGCAAACCAGCGGCTGCGCTCACGCATGGCTCTTGCCATGTCCGGCTCATATATCGGCGCACGCACAGACCGCCGACAGACCTACAGCCTGGGCAACTCAACCTCAAGCGGTGATGCTGATGCCGATGTCCTCTCCGATCTGCGCATTCTGCGTGAGCGGTCCCGCGCACTGCTCCGCAACAATCCCCTTGCAACCGGCGCGATAAACACCGTCTGCACCAACGTCGTCGGCACTGGCCTGAAATTGCAGTCCAACATCGATCGCGATGTCCTGAACATGTCCGATGAACAGGCAGACGCATGGGAAGCTCAGGCAGAACGTGAGTTCAGGCTTTGGGCAGAGTCTCAGGAATGCGATGCCGCCCGCACCATAAACTTTTACGCCATGCAGGACCTCGCCTTCAGGCAGACGCTCGAAAACGGCGATGTCTTCGGTGTCATGCCGCGTATCAACCGGCCCGGCTCTCCTTACAGCCTCAAGCTGCAACTGATCGAGGGCGATCGCGTAACCAACCCCGGCAACGCGCTGAACACGGCAAACATCATCGGCGGCGTCGAAAAAGACGTAAACGGCGCCCCTGTTGCATACCACATCATGAAAAAACACCCTGGTGCATATCTCCGCCAGTTGGGCGCGATAAACGATTGGTTGAAAGTCGCCGCCTTCGGCCCACGCACAGGCCTGCGCAATGTGATCCATCTTTATCGGATGCTGCGCCCTGGACAGACCAGAGGCGTGCCCTACCTTGCTCCGGTCATCGAGCCCCTTAATCAGCTCGGCCAATACACAGAGGCAGAGTTGATGGCAGCGGTTGTCACCTCCATGCTCACCGTATTTATTAAAACCGAGGCAGGCGATGTCGAGTTTGACCAGACCAACACTGCCGATGAGACCGGCGCAGAGTCCACAGACAATGATATCAAGCTCGGCAGCGGCGCAGTCATCGGCCTTGCACCCGGAGAAAGCATCGAGACCGTAAACCCTCTCAGGCCCAACAGCGGCTTTGATCCCTTTGTCACCTCCATTCTCAGACAGGTCGGCGTGGCACTTGAGCTGCCGTATGAAATCCTGGTCAAACACTTTGAGAGCTCTTATTCAGCCGCCCGCGCTGCACTCCTTGAGGCATGGAAGTTTTTCAACTCCCGCCGCCAGTGGCTTGCAGATAACTTCTGCCAGATCGTGTATGAGGCTTTCCTGTATGAAGCCATCGCAATCGGAAGGATCTCTGCCCCGGGATTTTTTAACGATCCGATTCTGAAGAAAGCCTACTGCGGCTCAACATGGGTCGGCCCGGCAAAGGGCATGATAGATGAAAAGAAAGAGATCGATGCCGCAGCCGCCCGCGTGGAGCTCGGCGTCTCAACCCGCGCAGAGGTCACTGCAGAGATGACCGGCGGAGACTGGGAGAAGAAATACCCGCAGCTTGTCAAGGAACACAATATGCTGAAACAGGCCGGACTCCTTGCAGATCCCGCAGCAGAGGCAAAGACAGCGGCAGACCAGCAGGCACAGATCGATCAGGATCAGCAGGATCAGGAAGACCAGCAGGATCAACAAGACCAACAGGATCAGGAAGATCAGCAGGCAGAAGCCCGCAGGCTCGAAGAACGCCAGGACAGACAGCACACAGAAACCATGGCCGCGATCATCGCTCTTGCTAATAGGCCGCAAGAGCAGCCGGTTATCACGGTGAATACGCCTGATGTCAACGTGGCTGCCCCACAGATCACCGTCACACCGGAGATCCATATGCACCCGGCAATCAAAGATGGAAGACGCAAGATCGAGCTTAAAGACGCTGACGGCAAAATCATCCGCAGCGCAGAAATAGGAGTTTAACAAAATGGACACCGTGCTTGAAGTGCAGAACGGATCAATAGACATCAGCATGATATTCAAAAAAATAGACGATGCCGCAGCAGCCGGGGAACTGACCCCGCAGGCAGCAGAAGGAGAACACAATGGCTAAATCAGTCGACGATAGCGTTCTCGACGGAGCGCTCAACGTAATCAAGACCAATGTCACCGCAATCAGTGTATGCACTACCCAACCGACAACTCGGACTGAGGCGATCACCACCTATATGCTGGCCACTAAGACGATCAGCAGCGCAGATTGCACCGGCCCTGCCAATGGCGATGTCTCTGGTCGTAAGTTGACGCTGAACGCAAACAGCGCAATCAGCATCACCAACAGCGGCAGCGCTCAGCATGTGGCGCTCACGTCAGGCACAGTGCTGCTCTATGTAACCACCTGCACAACGCAGTCGCTTACAGCAGGCAACACCGTCACAATTCCCGCATGGGACATTGAGATTGCGGACCCGGCCTAACCATGGAATTTACTAAAATAGTAGATCGTCACGGCAGGACAATGCCAAAAGGCGCACCGCCAATACTTGTGGCACACCCTATTTATGGCGACCTTGGCATCTGTGAAGCAGGCAGAGGTTTTATCCCCAAGAAAGGCAGATGGACTTCTACTAATGCCATTTTAAGGGATGCCTCCCGGAGCACAGTAAAAACCCTGCGCAAGATCGAAGACCACGCGCCGAAGTTCGTCATGGGCGCAATAGCCTCACTCCTCGCCCGCGATCCCATGGCAATGCCGTACATTTTGGGTGCCATTGCTTCCTATGACAATATCGTCACGTCAAGGGGTAACGGCACTGGCCATGACTACTGGTGCTCGCTCACCGCAACCATTGGAGGCGTGACTCTTTCATGGTATGACACCTTCAAAGGCTCATGGACTCCAGGATCATTTCCATCAGTAACAGCTTACGTAAATGGTGCCACAGGTGGAGCTGTTATGGATGCAGCGTCCAATGGCAGCTGGATGGACAACGCATCAGGAGCAACAAAAAAATACATCGTTTCTGTCGGTCTTACCACAGCCAACATTACAGGTTTTTCGCTCGGTATTTTATATGACTGTCTATGGGCTGGATCACTGACTATTGTCAACAATACAACGACCAACCCGACAACTGATGTCGCTGTCACAAGATACACAGGAACCGCAGCTGCAGGCAATATGCTAATGGCCACGCTGACTGCAACACTTACGTATTCTGCAGGCACTCCCACAATCACGGTCAACTATGTTGACCAGGCTGGCGGAACTGGTAAATCAACAATAAGTCTGGCCCCTGCAACCGGCCCCCTGACCAACAGGATTATCTACAACACAGCACACAACTCTGCCACGGTAAATGCATCGACACCATTTATGCCACTGACCAACTCAGGCAGTTCAGGTGTCAGGCAACTGGAACAGATCAGCTATGCCACAGGCCTCACGATCACTTCTGGCGCCGTTGACCACAAAATAGTCAGACCTCTGGTTATCATGCCGTTCATTTCTGCCAACTCCTACATAGAACAGGACACAACCTTGAATATTGGCAACATGGTCGAGCTGGTAACAGCATCTCAAGTTTGTGGTTGCCTGTCATGGGCAGTATTCACCGGAGGAACAACGGCGACTACCATGTCCACAATGATAAGGACTGCGGAGAACTAAATGGCACGTATGTATTTAGGCACAGGTAAAGGATTTAAGTCCAGATTAGGATTTCAGGGCTGGACTGTTGCCCTTACCAAGAATACAGGATTTGTAAGACCTCCATTCAGCAACTCTAATAGTCAGTTTGTCAGAGATACGGGTTCAGCATCAGATCAGGTTATGCCGTTTGGCAACGAGGGCATTCCCGATACTCAGCTTGTTGTTTCCGATGCATCTCACGCTCTGACGAATGATGACATTGCACTTACTCAGGCCCATACGCTTACAACACAGGAAGCCGCGCATGCCCTGACGAACGATACAATATCGCTGACGCAAGCGCACACCCTTGTTCTCCAGGAAGCCTCTCACAGCCATGCAGCTGACAACGTAATACTTGAGACCTCCTCAGATACGCAGCTTATTGTTGCTGAAGCCGCGCACGCACTGAGCAATGATGCTATTGCACTTACTCAGGCTCATACCCTCGTTGTTGCTGAAGCAGCCCATGCAATGATCAACGATACAGTAGCACTCACGCAGCAGCACACGCTCATTGTTTCTGGCCCTGAACACGCGCTGACGAATGATGCAATCGCTCTGACGCAGGCCCATATCATTGCCGTTGCAGAGGCGGCCCACGCACTCACCAACGATGCCGTGGCGTTCACTCAGGCGCATACACTTGCAATGCAGGAAGCAGCCCACGAGATTACCAACGATGCTATTACTTTGCAGGCCGAGACCAGCACACAGCTTATCGTGACAAACGGCAGTCACGCACTGACTGACGATGCAATAACACTCACCCAGGCGCATACCCTTGCAGTTGATGATGCAATGTCAGCGCACACAGCAGACAATGTCGCATTTGAGGGCGCAGCATCCGGTGGTTTATGGCCTGCGCCTCCCATATACAGGGTAGACAGCAAAATTGAGGTCCATAAGTCCAGACACAAAACAACGTCGCAGATCCCTGACACGGTGCAGGACTTCCTGCTGGCGCTTAACTCAGCACAGCACGGACATACAGCCAATACACCAGCAATAACTCATGAGCAGAGATACAGCGACGATGACATCATGCTGCTGATCATGTCCGCATTTGAAGAAGAGGAGATATACGCATGAAAATAATCGATATCATCAACGGCCCCTGGGCGATCACCCCTGAGATGTATTCCGAGATCAGGTCTATCTATGCCAAGCACCTGCGCGGCGAAAAGCTGAATATTAAGGACGTCGAGGCCGCAACCGGCAAGACCCTCAAGAACAAGCCCCAGGGCTATGACCTTGTCAACGGCACGGCAGTCATTCCTGTGCATGGTGTCATTGCCAAGCGAATGAATCTGTTTATGGACATCTCCGGCGGTGCATCAACACAGATGGTCGAGCGGGATTTGCGTGATGCCCTTGCAGACCCTGCAGTGGAAAAGATCGTGCTCTATATAGACAGTCCTGGCGGCACGGTTGACGGTACGTTTGACCTTGCCAACTTCATTTATGAGTCACGCGGCAGCAAGCCGATCATCGCCTATACAGACGGCATGATGACCAGCGCAGCATACGCCATCGGTGCGGCTGCGGACAAGGTCTTTATCTCCGGTGATACCGTTGCCATCGGCAATATCGGTGTTGTTGCCGCGCATGAAGACATATCCAAGATGCAGGAGAAGATGGGCGTCAAGACAACGGAGATTTTTGCGGGCAAATACAAACGCATTGCCGGCCAGTATGAGCCCCTGACCGTTGAAGGCAAGCAGACCATACAGGACCGCGTTGATTACTTTTACAGCATCTTCGTGAACACCGTCGCAAGGTTCCGGGGCGTAAGCGCAGAGACGGTGCTCAATACCATGTCCACCAGCGTCAAGGACATGCATATCGGACTTCAGGCAGTCGAGGCCGGACTGGTGGACGGTGTTTCCACCCTTGACCGGCTGATCAATCATAAAGCGGACGGTGTTTCCGTTAAAGAAGGATTCCGGACAAGCCGGAATGACAAATCAGAATCACAGGAGGAAGTTATGACACTTGCAGAATTAAGAGAGAACCACACAGACGTATTCCAGGCCGCATACCAGGAAGGCTTTGACGCATGTGCTGCCACTCAGGGTGAGGCAGTAGCAACAGCGCACAAAGAAGGTATAGCAGCAGAGCAGACACGTATTAAGGCAGTGCGTGAGCAGGCCATTCCCGGCCATGAGGCCCTGATCGAGACGCTCATGTTCGATGGTGCAACAACCGGAGAGCAGGCAGCAGTTAAGGTCCTTGCCGCTGAGAAGACACTCCGCACAAAGAAGGCTGCCGACTTTAAGGCAGACGGTGATGACGTCGGAAGCGTCCCGACCACTGATGCAACAGGCACAGATACCCAGGGCACCATGAAAAGGACAGAGTTCTCGAAGCTCGACCCGAGCAAACAGCTTGCTTTTGTTAAGGCAGGCGGAAAAATCACGGATTAAACAAAAAACAGGTAAATAGCCTGAAGCTGTTTAGCTTTTTAGCCGAAGCCTAACAGACTACAGACTAAACCACTAAAAAACTAAAGGAGAATTGAATCATGTCAAACACATTATCAAACCTCATTCCTGATGCATACGCCGCGCTCGACGTAGTATCGAGAGAACTTACCGGCTTTATTACTTCCGTTGCAAGAGATCCGAAGACAGACCAAGTCGCTTTAAACCAGACTGTCCGTGTCTCCATTACGCCTGCAAATACCGCAGGCAAAAACATCACCCCGGCAATGTCCGATCCTGCAGCCGCAGATCAGACCATTGCCAATGCAGCACTTACAATAAGCAAGGCACGCGCTTTTCCCTTCTCATGGTCCGGAGAAGAACAGAAGTCAGTTGATGCAGGCCCTGGCTTTTTGAACCTGCAACAGGACCAGATTGCCCAGGCAATACGTGCAGCGATCAACGAAATGGAGACTGACATTGCAACGGCTGCATACCAGAACGCCTCCCGCGCATATGGCTCAGCAGCATCCACTCCCTTCGGAACTGCCGGTGACTACAGCGATGCCGCTCAGATCGCAAAGATTCTGTCGGATAACGGCGCACCTCTTTCCGGCCGATCACTCGTGTTGAATACAGCAGCTGGCGCAAACATCCGTGGCAAGCAGGCACAGGTCAATATGATCGGAGATGTATCGCTCGCACGTCAGGGTGTGCTGCTCGATATGTCAGGCTGCTCTATTAAAGAGTCTGCCCAGGTCCCCACGGTAACGGCAGGCGCCATGGCATCCGCCACATCAACTTCTGCGGCCTTTACTGTCGGTCAGACAGTGATACCTCTTGCTACAGCAGGCACCGGCGTGGTTGCAGCCGGTGATATCATCAGCTTTGCCAACGATACAAACAAATATGTCGTGACTGCTGTTTCTTTTGCCGGAGCGAACCCCGCATCTGGTGACACTATCACCATTGCAGCCCCCGGCCTCAGACTTGCCCAGGGCGTTGCTACTCGTGCGATTACCGTCACTGCAACAGCAGCCAGGAATGTCGGCTTTTCGAGCAATGCGATTCTGTTTGCAACCAGGCTCCCTGCTGTCCCGGCAAATGGTGACAAGGCGACCGACCGCATGGTTATCACTGACCCTCGCACAGGTATTTCATTCGAGCTGGCGATTTATCCTGGCTACAGAATGAATCTCTATGAAATTGGTGTCTGCTGGGGCGTGAAGGTGATCAAGCCTGAGCACAGTGCAATCCTGATTGGATAAACAATGTCCTTTCAGTCTGACATGACGAATGACCTTGCAGTATTCCTTGCGGACTTCGGCGTGAGTGCCACATACACTCACGCCGGAACGCCTGCGACGATCAGCGTTATCTTTGACAACGAATACGTGCCGGCCAACCTTGGTGGGATCGAGGTCGAGAGCCTCGGCCCTGCAGCAACCTGCAAAACATCGGACGTATCGAACGCAGCACATGGCGATACTGTGGTCATCAACTCGGTGACCTATTACATCACCGGAGTGCATCCTGATGGCACAGGCATGACTGTGCTGCTCCTGAGCAGAAATTAAGGGGGGATTTAATGAAAGATAAGCGCCACAGATTCCAGTGCATAAACAGATTTATTCTCCTGGTCTTTGCCCTGTCATGGGTCGCTGTGATCGCCGTGGCTGAGGACCGGACAACCTTATCCGAACATTCTCAGGATATCATGTCTTTTCAGTTTAAGCTCATAGCTACGCTGCTGGGCATTGTTCAGGTCCTGATCGGGTTCATCTACATCAGCGGCATTACTTCGGTTAAAGACTCCATCCGCAAACTCTTTGAAAAGATCGATCACCTTGACGACAAGAAACTTGATGTTGCCACTCATGACAGGATCTGCGAGAAGGTGGAGAAATGACTGATACCAGCATTGCAGTCTCTGAGTTTAACCGCTGGAAGGACAACAAGGAACGCTTTGTTGACTGCGAGAACCCCGAACGCGGCACAAAGACCTGCATACCGCCGCTGTCATATCCCTGCTGCCGGGACTGTTACCATGCCCAGGTGAAAGCATGAGACTGACCGAACACTTTACCAAAGGCGAAATGGAATATTCTGCCAATGCCATTGCTAAAGGTCTGGATAACACCATGCCGGATAAATTGATCTCAAACGCCCTCAGGATTGCAGTGGTCATGGAGAAGATACGTGCGTATTTTGGCCTGCCTATTGAAGTCCTGAGCTGTTACCGAGCACCGTCTGTAAACTTTGCCGTGGGCGGATCTCCGACCTCTGCACACCTGAACGCTCTGGCATGTGATTTCCGCATCAAAGGCGTCTCTGTCCTTGCGATCTGCATCTGGATCAGGGACAACATCGAGGACTTTGACCAGGTGATCTATGAGTTTGGAGAGCAGGGCTGGTGCCATATAGGCTTGAGTTACGGATCACCCAGGAAGCAGGCACTTACCGCCCGGAGGCATGACGGCAAGACCGTTTACCAGCAGGGTCTATTGGCAGCATGAAAACGCTTGTTATTGTCCTGCTCTGCTTACTTCTGTCCGGCTGCTGTGGCCTGTGCCAGATGGAGTTGCAGTATAAACAGTTAGTCGCACAGGAGGTTCCAAAATGATCAAGAAATTTCTTTTATCCAGGCTCAAGGAGGCCAGCACATGGAGGGGTATTATCTTACTCGTGGCAGGCTGTGTCGGGTATCAGTTAAATACGGAGCAGCAGGCTGTATTGGTGACGCTCGCTCTTGCTGCAGTTGGTGCTATTGGATCTTTTGTGCCTGACAAGATAGCTACGGGGCAAGCCTCTACTGCGGCAAGCTCACCCGGCCCCGTCACTTCTTTACCGGAGAGCCCAAGCGAATGACCCCTTCCGAGAAATCAGACCAGTTGCTGCGGGACCTGGGCAAAGAGAAGAAGATCAGTTTTACGTTGTTCACAATTCCTCTTGAGAGGATAAAACAGATATTTAATGGAGGACGCAAAGATGAAAAAGATATTAATGACGTTGATTCTGGTATTGACATGCCTCGTAACGACTAACGCCCAGGCTGCCGACAGCCCGGCCTTCAGTACGTTCAACCTTCAGGCTGACACTCTATATCTTCCTACTACTGGCCAGTTTGCTGTGGGTGTTGGTTATACCGTAGCAACATACAAAAGCCTTGAACTGAGAGCAGAGACAGCATATATCGCCAATGCAACGGAGGGTGAGAAACGCTCTTTTTTCGGCGCAGGAGTGGGAGTGAACATCAAGGATTTGGTAACGAGAGCAGGAGGCACTTGGGCTATGAGTTCGATCAGTCCTACTGTTGGCGTGTTAGGGCTTTTCGATGCGACAGCACAGAAAAAACTTTTGCCTGCGATTTACGTTTCATTAATTAAGGTTGAATTTTAAGGAGGGTTATATGAAGAAGATATCAGGATTAATCATTCTATTTTTGTTGTTGGCAGTATCGGTCCATGCGGCCTGCACAGGGGCGATCCCGACGAGCGCAAAGGCTAACTGGCTCGGCGGTCTGTTTCAAAAGGCAGACACTTATAAAATAGCATTTTACACAGACAGCGCAACATGGTCGGCATCAACAGCGCAATACAGTGCCACAAACGAGGTGAGCGGAACCAACTATCCTGCGGGTGGTTTTACTCTTGATTCCATAGCGATATCAACATCAGGCACTGCCGGGATCATAGACTTTGCCGATGAAGTGAATAATACCATCACCTTTACGGCAGCATCAACCTGCGCCATGATATATGACGATACAGCGTCCAATGCTTCCTGCTCTGCATCCGGCACGCCGTGGGCCTGCTGTTCAGGATCAGGCGCAGGCACATGCGCTGACGCCGCAATATGGATTGGAACCTTTACCAGCGTGCAACCATCTGCCGGGACGCTCACCGTGACTTTCCCAACTGCAGACGGCACCAACGCTATAATTCAGATCAGGTAATGAAGGCGCTTGTGCTCATAGCGATATTGATTACCCTGGTGGGCTGTGCGTCTCAGCAGCTACGGCGTGACGCCACGGTAAATCTGACCGGCCAGTCCATGCAGGTGAAGTAATGAAAAGACTGATCGCTATACTGCTTATTCTGAGCTTGCCATCAATGTCTTTTGCAGGAGCACTGAAGCTTCCTCCAGATCTCACCAGAGTGCCAGGCTTTACGGTCATTATCAGCAGTCCGACAGCACCAGGCACAGATGTTATTGATCAGCTTATATCATACGGTGTGTCTGCTGAAAATGTTGTTTGGCTTGACACTTCAGGCATTGGCAGCGCATCGGTCACTGCAGTGGGTAATTATGGCACAGCTACAGCGGGAACGCTTGTTGTAACTGATGGCAGCGGTAATAAACAGATTTCCTTGTCTGGATACTACGGAACAGTAACAAACGGCTCTATCACTGTTGGTTCAGGTGCCCTGTCGCAATCGATCAAGGGCCGCTGGAATCTGGCAAATAGAACCTATACAGACCTTTCCGGCAATGGCAATACACTCAGCGAAAACAGCAGCGTATTTACCACAGATACAGGGCATGGCAGTGGCAGCTCTTTGTCCACTCATTTTGATCGCAATCCAGGGTATCCGTATCTATCCAGGGCAGACAATGCATCTTTCGACATCACCGGCAATTTAACGATATCTGCATGGGTGAAATATGACGTTGTAAATACCTATCAGATGCTTGTTTCTAAATGGGCGAATTCTGATCAGAGCTATGTTCTTTGGACTGACCAGGGACAGATAAAATGTTCTCTTTCCGGCAATGGCAGCACTCAGACGGATGCCAAGACAGCAGTAAGCACTGTTACAACGGCAACATGGTATCACGTTGGCTGTGTATATAACGGTACAGACATCAGGATTTATATAAACGGATCACTCGCATCCAATGGTGCAGATAATCCAAAGACATACTCCTCTGGCATTTTCAATAGCGCAGCGTCTTTCATTATAGGCACGTATCAATATGTTACGACTTATTCTCTTGAGGGCAGCATGGATGATGTTGCCATATGGGCGCGGGCTCTCAGTTCCACTGAAATATCAACACTGTATGGCCTGGGCGACGACTTCTCAGGAGGCGACTGGTGATAAAGCTCTTCTGTAAAATTATTCTTGCCCTTATGGTCACTGCCGAATGTGCCAATGCTGCTGGCAATCTTGTTTTCCTTGAGCGATTTTCCGGGGATCTGAGCAGCTGGACGACCGCCGGACCAGCGTCTATTGTAACGCAGGGGTATAACGCAAAGGCCAGGCTGGATGACTCTCCAACAAATACAGCTGCTACTGTCATGACTATTCTCGATGCGTCCAATACGGTGCTGATCACGATAACAACAGGGAACACTGCAAATCAGCTCGATTTCAGCACAAACTCTTCTACGGCATCGTCTGTTTCCTTTAATTCATCCACATATCGCCAGGTTGCCCTGTATGTCAACGGGTCAACCGCCTCAGCATGGCTCAGTGAATCGGACGGCACGAATGGCGTTCTGGCCGCAGTTGGATCAGGCAAATCCTTTATCGGAACCCCGGCAAAGATCAAGTTTGCCAAAGGCGCAACAACTATGACCCGAACCTTTACGCCGCCTGCTTCAGGCAAGTGGTTACTTGAATATGATATCAACTACAGCGCAACTTACACCTATCTGGACGAAGTTAAGATCTTCGAGCCTGATATATTTCTGATCGGAGATAGCAGGACTGACGGAAAATATCCCTGGTCGAACCACCCCGGATGGTCTGACAGAAGCGCATCCACCAATGATGAAACATCTCCGCCGAATGTTCAGCTGGGAGCGCAGCGCGGCAATGATTGGCCCGCAAACAGAGGGTTCGGAAATGCTCGGCTGAGTCAGATTGTATCGAATATTACGTCAACAGTTATCAATCAGGGTGCAAAGCGCGTGGTTGTATCTGCCGGCCACAATGACATTTATACCGGCGATACACTTGCCAATATGCAGGGATATATTACAAGCATTGTTGAATCCCTTGAGGCTGCAGGCATTACCGGGCGCAATATCATTCTGTGTGATTCGGTGATCTCTTACCTCATCAACACTGGCGCTGAAATAGCACTGCTATCTGATTGGAACGCCTGGCTTGAAGGCTATGCTGCTACTCACGACTATGCGTTTATAAATACCCGATCATTACTCGAAAGCCCGCCCGGCACGATAGCCTCAGCTTATGACCAGGGCGATCAGATCCATTACAACAAGGCAGGTAGTGGTATTTATGCCGGACTTATACAGACTGCTCTTGATCCTCACCTTTACGGCAGATCAATGCAGAGCACTGCAGGCCAGCTGATTGCCAGCACTGGGTATTTACGTCGCTACAGCAACGGCCAGTGGCAGCCTATATCGTTCAAACACCTTGACGGCAGTAATGTCATTTTAAAGGAGAGGTCCCAATGGTAAGAAGGCTTTTAATTGTTGCGCTGCTGTTATTTGCGGGCACTGCTGAAGCTGCAACCACAATACGGACAGTATGGGGCTTTAACAGCTCGCTGACTATTGAATACAGATTATATCAGCTGCCGTCTACTCTGCTGCAGGACTGGACATCAACCGGCGTCGCGGAGATGGTCATTGGCAGCGCCTCTGTCTACCAGGTTCCGCTTACCATTACGTCGATAGGAGATTACCGGATTGATTGGCGGAACGCGGCGAGCGTTAATTCCACGGCCACAGAAACCATCAGCGCTGCTGAAATTGGCTCGATACTATCACCTGCACCAGACCTGCGTCAGGCCAACGTCAGGCAGACGTTTGTGCTGGCAACGGTTGACAATGCCGTGCGCAAGGTCAAAACAGGCCGGATCGATTATACGCTCTATGAGACCAAGGCAGACAATGCCGCAGACTGGTCTGCGCCGACATCCAGCAAACGCCTTTATTTTTGGTATTCCAAAATGGGTGACGTCAACCCGTTCAAAGTTGGGGAGAACAACTGATGACCGATGATCTGCAGCAGGGCATAGGGCAGGCCACAACCGGCATCTGGCGGGACTATGTCACATCGAATCCCGATGACAATACCTGGCAGCGAATACTGGACGCCATAGGGCAGGCCCTTGCATTGATCTCTACGGCAACAGGTTACAAGACCGACATTGGCCTGAATGTTTTTTATGATCGTCCTTCAGAATTGAGCGAGTCTGAGACGCCCGGAATTATCTATTTTGCGGAATCCATAACGCGTGCAGAAGGCGGGGCCATCGGACAATTCAGATGGTCCCTTCCGGTGTCGATCAATATCATCGCAACGGGCAGCTCGGCAAAGTCCATGGTCAATCAGGCCGTGTCTGATGTGCTGCTCGTGATCGGCAATAACCTTACATGGGGCGGACTGACTGCGATATCAAATCAGCAGCCGGAGGTTACGCCGTTTAAGTCACAGCAGCAGGACAGAATTGTATCAGGAGTGAATATTAAGCTGGCAGTTGAATACGATACGGATCGCTGGCAAATTTAACCATAAAAGGAGAATAACATCATGGCACAGGCACAAGGCGCACTCAGTCAGATTATCGCAATGCGGGAGACCAGTTTTAAAACATTACCGTCCGCAAAGAAGTCCAAGAAGATTTACTTTACCAAAGAGGGGCTGAAGTTCAGCCAGGACCTTGTCACCTCGAACATGATCAGGGGCGGCTCACGCCATCCGTCACAGGCACTGAGGGGCAACACGGATGTGGGCGGATCGATCAGCACAGAGTTGAATGCAAACACCATGCTGTTCTTTGCAGCTCTGGGCAGCATGGAATCGACCATGACCGGCGGAACCATGGGCGCAGCTCTGACCACGCCAACAGCAGTGATTGATGCCACCAACTGCGTGATGACGGTAACTGTCACGAGCCACGGCCTGGTTGCCGGCGACACGGTCGAGATCACCGGACTGACAGCGCCGACATCTCTCAACAGCAAAGTCTTTGCCGTGTTCGACGCTCCGACTGTAGACACCTTCAAGGTTGCCATCCCTGTCGGCACAACGACCACGTTTACCCTTGGCTCAGGCGCAATCAAGAAGGTAACTGCTGCCGGAACGGTTTTCACGCATACGCTCAAGGCTGGCGGGGCACTTCCTTCCTATACGGTAGAGAAGGGCTTCCCGGATGTTGCCCAGTATTTCAAGTATACCGGCTGCGTCTGCTCCAAGCTCTCCTTTGGTGTGCCTGCGGTCGGTATGATCGATGTGACTGCTGACTTTATGGGCGGCGCTGAGGCCGCAGCCGGATCTTCGTTTGACAGCGGGACACCGACTGACAATGGCAAGCGGTCGTTTGACGGCCTCGGCATTGCTGCGGCAGACATGAAGGAAGGCGGCTCACCGATCGCCATCGTGACCAAGATCGATAATATCACTATCGACAATGCCCTGGACGGAGACACCTTCGTTGTCGGCGGCGGCGGATCACGGTCTGCCATCAATCCGGGTGTCTATAAAGTCACAGGGTCTCTGACCGCAATGTTTGAGGACCTGACGCTCTACAACAAGGCCAAGAACCTGACCGAAACATCACTTGATGTAACGCTTACTCGTGGAACAGGCGCAGGCACAGACAATAACGAATCCTTCCAGATCGTGATCCCTGAGCTGAACTACAAGGCCAATGCACCGGCCATCGAGGGAGCAAAGGGCGTGGTAGTCAGCCTGGACTTTGAGGGATATTACGACAACGGCGCAGATGCAACCGCGCTGAAGATGATCATCAAGAACGCGATCCTTCCCGGCGCGATGATCTAAAAATAAACAGGGTTCGGGAATGTATCGGGCGAACGCCGTTCGCCCCTACATTTAACGCCCGCAAATTAACCGTAGGGGCGCAGGGCCTGCGCCCATTAAAGGAGATTTATGCTGATTGTAAAAGAAGGCTCAGAGGCAGTTTGGTGCGACAGGACGATCAGAGGATTCGAGGTGCGGCTGATGATACGACCGCGCAACGAGGACTTTACCGATCGGTGCAGTAAGAAGCATACGAAGTATGAGTTCGTGAAGGGCGTGAAGGTTCCGGTATCTGACAACAGAGCGTTCCTCGAGGATCTGATCGATTATTACCTTGTTGACTTCCAAGGCATCGGGACGGCGAAGGACAAGCCGTGGCCTGTGGACAAGAAGCACAAGATGAAGGTCGCGATGATGCCCGTTATAGGAGAAGAACGTCCGGTCTTTGATTTCATCATGGAGAAAAGTCTTGAGCTATCCTTTGCAGATGATCAGGAGGCGCAAGAACTTGAACAGGACTGACCAGGGCTGCTCTCTGGATATATGCAGGCGAGACCTCGGGCTTCGGCGCTGCATATTGCAGGGAATGTCAGAGGGCAGCGCAGTTGCGGAAACAGGAGAATGCCTGTGCTGAATGCGAAGGAAGAATGCCGGATGTCAGCAGGGTGCGCAGATACCTTGACTGCTTCATCCTCTGCGATAGCCAGTTCAGAGCAACCGCAGGCAATGTCTACGCCTTTGACTGGCTGGCGATCATTGAAGCAGCCAGGGCAATGCATATGACGATCGACAAGACATTCCTGCGGATGCTGAAGGCATTTGAAAGGGTGTTTGTGAAGGAGGCCAACAGTGGCAAGCAATGAAGTGCGTTTAGTGATAACTACAGATGCGAGTGGCGCGATTACAGGGCTACAACGTGTTACAGACGCCACGCAAAGGTTCGGATCTACGTCAGAGGGCATGATATCAAAACTCAAGGCCAACTGGCTCGGCGCGTCTGCAGCGATTGCTGCTGCCATAGCCACGTTAAATAAGGCATGGGACCTTGCTAAGACAGCTGCAGATTATAACGAGCAGATGAGCCTGATTAATGGACTGGCCCGGCAATATGGCACGTCAGCACAGAGCATTGTGGACAGCATTACCCAGGTATCAGACGGCATGATCTCCATGCAGGGCGCTGCCCAGGTTGCAGCTGAAGGCCTGCAGAAGGGCCTATCGCCTGAGATGCTGCGGGGACTGTCTGAGGCTGCGGTCGTGCTCTCTGATACCATGGGCACAACTGCCGAAGAGGCCTTTGCAAAGATGGCCTCCGGGCTTGAACTTAATAAGGAAAAGACGATCAAGGCCGCCATTGGCGCCTTTGATCTGAAAGAAAGATACGGAGAGCTGGCAGACAAGATGAGTGAAACCGAGAAACAGACCGCGCTCTACAATATGATCATGGAAGAGACGCAAAGGGTTCAGGCCTTGACCGGAGACGGGGCAAAGTCTACATCCGACAAAATGGAGACCCTTGTGGCAACACTCAAAAACCTGCAGCTGACTATGGGGCAGGGAGTATTAAGGGCGGCGGCAGGAGTCATGGGGATATTTCAGGGGCTGGCAGGAGCTGCTCTTTACCTGTTTGGGGCTTTCGCCAAGGTCCAGCAGGGTATATCGTTTTTGCAAGGTGACTTTGAGGGCGCCGGGAAATATGCAGAGGTTGCCAGCACAGCCTTTGACGCTGCAGCGGAACAGATGGGCAAGGCAGGAGATAACCTGAGCGCCATGGTCGCACCGGCAGAGGATTTCCAGAAGGCTATGTCGAGAATGAATAAAGAGGTAAAAGTTAATCAGAAATTGCTGGACGAAGAGGCAGCAACAGCAAAAAAGATAAAAGATGCTCTGCAAGGATGGGCCGACAAAATCGAGACCATGAACCCGACGCTCAGCAAGCATGATCAGGCAGTGGTTACTCTCTGGAATGATTATGAGAAGCTAAAGGAAAAGCTGATAGAACTGAAGGCCCCAGCAACCGCATTTGAAGAAGCGCAGAAGAAAATGTTTGATGGCCTTAATTTTCAGGCAATGCTTGAGAAGGTTGAAACATATAAAAAAGAACTTGAGTCAGAGAAGGATCTGCTCACGGAGCAGGTTGACATTCTAAAAGACTGGCGGGAAAGTGCGGTTGATGCCTATGAGGGCGCGGTCGATGCTGCCAAAAAATATGCTTCTGAACTTATGACCATAGATAAACTCCTTGCACACGGCAAAGATTTTCTGTCCGGTGGCCCGGACATGAACATCGACAAACAGAAGGACCGGCTGAAGGATATGGCGGATCAGGCCTGGAAATCAAACGATGTGGGTCAGATGTCTGCGGCCATGAAGGCGCTTGAGGATTTTATAAGCAAAAACAAGGCGATCGATACCAGCGCACAGAAGGATCTTTATGCGGATCTGCTCTGGAAACTGGAACGGATGAAGACAAGCACAGAACAGTCAATGACAGCGGCAGAGACAGCGGCACAGGAAATACTGAACCAGATTGCCAACGTGGATGAACAGATTCTTGTTTTGCAAGACAAACTCGCAAATATCGAGGTGACACTCAAAACTGACAATGCAGTGCTTGCAGCCCAGAACCTGAAGGCCGAAGTTGATCGGCTGCTGCCTGATAACATGATCAAGACCCTGACGATCAAGACCGTGCTCGTGGGCTTCGATAATACAGGGATCACATATGCAGACCCCGGTCCTGCCTATGAAGACGTCCCCCCAGTCGCTGTGGGCACAAACTCAGTCAAGCGGTCAGGTCTTGCCTATATACACCAGGGAGAAGCAATCATTCCTGCTGGCAAAAATGGCAGCAGTACGTCGGCATTTACCTTTGCACCTTCAATCAGCGTAACCAGCGCAGGCGGAGATGGGCAGAGCATAGCCAAGCAGATTGACGCAGAGCTCTCACGCATGTTCCGCGACGGCGTATCGCAACTACAGCAGCAGATGAAAAGGGGCAGAAACTGATGTCACAGGTGATCGCATACTATAACAACATTCTTGAGACTGGAACGGTATCTCTGGCCACGGGCACAGCGGACAGCACCTTCCCCCTGTATCGACTCTATGACCGAAGCCCGCTGACTTACTTCAAGACAACAGCGGCAGTCACGACTACCATTAAGGTGGACCAGGGCGGATCTCCGATCGCTATCTCTGCACTGCTGATACCTTCGGGGCATAACCTTGCTGGCATGACGCTTGATATCAAATGGTCAGACAATGACGCCGACTATACCACGGCAGTTACCCAGTGGACTGGCGCAGCAGGCGATGTGTATAAGACATGGGCAGCGCTCACGCACAGATACTGGAAGTTCATTATTACTTCCCCGGCATCGATCCCACAGATCAGCGAGCTGTTTCTTTCCCCAGGGTATGAGTTCGAACGTAACCCAAATGTCGGCGGCGGCGCAACTGAGCCGATCTATAATGTGCAGAACCTTGAGACCTCAGGCGGCTTCGACAGATTCCTTGTACTGGGTGCCTCAAAACGCCAGCGCAACTATACGCTAAAATCCATTACCTCGGCGCAGAAGGTAAATTTCCTTGCACTATATGCAGCCTGGGCAGGGGCAAACCCCTTCTGGCTTGTCGATACGGACGGCGTGCCGATATTCTGCAAGATCACCAGCGACCCAAGTTTGATAGATACTCAATACGGCTTTGATTTTAATCTAAATATATTGGAGGTAATTGGATCATGAAACAGGGAATTGGAGTAAAAACACATTACGAAATCGAGTGCGTTGGCAAAGACGGCAAGGTCAAATGGGTCGAGGAATTTGACAATATTGTGGTGACTGCAGGGCTCAACAAGCTGCTCGATGCTGCATTCAAGACCGGCCTGACTACACCAGCCTGGTATGTTTTCCTTAAAAATACAGGAACGCCTGACGCTGCTGACACCATGGGCAGCCATGCGACATGGACAGAGAACGTAACCTTCAGCAATGCGACCAGGCCGGCCTTTACACCCGGCACGATCAGCGGCGGCAGTGTAAGTAATACCGCTTCAAAGGCATCATTCAATATCAACGGATCGACGACCATATACGGAGCCGGGATCTGCGACAATAATACTGTCTCAGGCACGTCAGGCACGCTTTACGGCGTGGGTGATTTTGTATCATCCAAGTCTGTCGTCGATGGTGACACTCTCAACGTAACAGCGACACTGACAGCAACAGCGGTGTAATTTGTCGCAAGAAACGATCAGGCCGACAGGGGCGTATAATCCCAACTCGTGGTCTAATCCGTCCTATGGATATGATATGGACGCCAGCACGGCGGCGACAAAGACTAATTGCTCTGGCACGCCCTCTATTTCTTTGGGCGCTGTCACTAACGAGGCAACAAACTCATGGCAGACAAAGGCCCAAACATGGGCATCTGCGATGTTGTATATCACGTTCAAATACTTGGTTACATCAGGCACGAATACGATATCGGTTACGGTAACGAATGAAGCAGGCACGCTCAAGTACACCATCGTCGCATCAACAAGTGCCGGCGTAACTCAGCAGACATTCACTCAGGCATTGACTGCTGCGGACTGGGGCGGCGCCGGCTTCCCAAACATTGCAAAGCTGCGGGTTCGGGTGAATGGCACAACCGGTCCATCTTCAAGCAGCACTGCATATGTTTATGACGTTAAGATCGTGGGCGAATACGCTGCCACGATTGAGGCGTCTGTTGCGCTGGCAGTTGGAGCCAATGCGGCGGTGGTCGGAAACAATACAACCGGCGGAACGATTACGCTGGCAGCAGGAGCAACTGAAGGCGAGGCAGGCAAGGCTCCATTAACAGAAGAAAAGGGCTATCAGACGCTAAACGACCTGACCCTGGACGGCAGGATCGCGGAGCTGGCAGCGGTTACATCGCCGGCGGCAATGGATATTGTGCTGTCAGGTAATGACAACTGGCGGGAAGATGCTGCTATTGATGCAGTGGCGAATATCTCATTTGCAGGCAGTGACAACTTCCCTGTTGCACCTGTGCTCGGATCTGCGGGTAACACGCTTGCCCTGAGCCCTGACATGGAACGCCAGGGCAGCAGTGCGGATGCCATTGCCGTAGGTATTGACTTTAGCGCAACGTCCGATTCGGCAATGTCCATTACAGAGGCCAGGGACAGGCTGAAGCTGGAACCGATCTATATAGCAGACATACAGCTAAGGAACATCGGCCCGGTGTTGCATCTATCCACTCGACCGGTGACGGTAAAAAACCAGACATATGATGCACTGATCACAGAGATCAGTGGTATTGTGGAGCAGGTGAACCGCAGGGACAGCACTTTCTTAAATCCCGACTTGACACTGACGTTTGATAATCGAAGATATATGACGTATGACTACCTTTCGCAGTTTGAGACTGTCTATCCCTTCACTGGCGCCATCGTAACGATTAGTCAGCTCTACAAGGTTGGCGATGCTATTTCTGTGGTCGAGGTGGTGTATAAGGGAGAGTTACAGCAGCCAGAGAATATCACGCGGGCGGCCTTCCAGTGCCGTGTGCAGAACCTGCTTCAGCAGAAGGACCGCAACTGGCTTGACTATAAAATAAACCTGGTTGACTATCCCTATGCATGGGAAGATATCGGAAAGACCGTGCCCATCATTTACGGCTCCAATATAAGGGTCCCGGCGCTTAGGACAGACTGGGGAGCTAAGACCACGGTAAAGGCAGATATTACTGCGGCACAGACTACGATCGAGCTGTCAGACTCCGTTATTATGTCCAAGCTGCCTGCGTCTGGCGTGGTCAGCATTGACACAGAAAAGGTGAGCTATACCGGGAAGTCAGGATATAACCTTGTTGGCTGCGGCAGGGGCTATGGCGGCACGATAGCAACGGCCCACGCGGCAGGCTCAGTGGCATGGGAAGTCAAGTCACTGTATAAATCACTGGTGGCACGCAATACCGTGACTGTTGGTGATGTTTTCGCAGAGATCGGCGGCAAACTGCTCAGGGTTACGTCAGGCATAACAACAGCCAGCGAAGCAGGCAGGACAGCACTATACGCAAATGAGCAGATCAGGGTTGATATTGCCAAAGATTCTCTTGCATTGTCCGACACGACGAATGTCGCGGACACGATTGCTGTGGCTGATACGATCGCCGTGGCAGACACGATCGCCGTGGCTGATACGATCGCGGTGGCTGATACAATCGCCGTCAATGACGGCATAGGTGTTTCAAATCCTACGCATCAACACGCTTACACAGAGCAGGTGGAGCAGTTCGCTTCAACTTATCCTGCAAAGATATCAGTTTCAGATTCTGATTTCTATTCATCAAAAACTGATTACATCCAATTCCCTGCCACAACAGGTCTCCAGGCTCCTCAGAATCTCAGTATATCCTTTAATGCATACTTTACAGGAGGCAGTCAGATGCCGCCTGCTGGATATGAGGCGTATGTTGTTATTGGGGGGACAAAGGTCTTTTCATGGAACAATGGGGCACAAAGCATTCAGCTTTCTTCGCCTCTGCAGTTATCAGTGAATACCACGAGCAACTCCGTGGCCATTACAGTCGTTCAGCCGTATAGTCCTGTAAGCGGATATACTGAACTAAATTGCACAGTGAGCAGTGCTAAGAGATCATTTACCAAGCTCAATGCTGGAGAGCTGAAGGCACAGGCCACAGCCAAGACTGGGGCTGCAACCAAATCAGGATCAGCAGCCAAAAGCGGTGCAGCGGCCAAGACTGGTGCAGCGGCCAAGACTGGTGCAGCGGCCAAGACAGGCGCAGCCGTGAAGACGGGCGCGGTGACGCTCACTGGCAGTCTTATCTCGACCAACCAGGTTGACCGCTTTCATGCTGTTTGCAGCAGCTCTGCCTCGGGCTCTGTTTCCATTATCCGGGACTTCCTGACAACATGGCTGGGCTTTTCCTCGGCAGAGATAGATTCCCCGTCCTTTGGCGCAGCATCGTCCTTGACCTTTGGCATGGCCCTGCATGACCTTGTGCCGTCGAGCATCCTTCAGCGCATGGCATACGAAGGCATGGCAACGCTAAAGTGGAAGGCCAACAAGTGGTATCTGGACACAATACCGACCACAGCACCAGCATCGTCCAGAACAATTACTGAAGCGGAAATTATCGGCAGCGATCATTTCGAGTTCAGCTATACGCATATCTCGGACATCGTAAACGATATTACCGCGACGTATGCCTATGACAACAGCACAATCGGTACAGACAGCCTGTGGCAGGGCACGGTCAGCGCGTCTGACTCGGTAGGCATATCGAAATTCGGCAGGGCAACCAGGGCGCTTGAGTTTCAGTTTATCAGTGCACAGGCATCTGCAAACTCGCTGGCCACGAGCATACTGTATCAGAACAAACAGACGCTGCTGACAGCAACCTTTGACCTGGCCTGGGAGCACTTCGACCTGAAGATCGGAGACACGATCACCCTGGCGAGTTCGATATATGGCGATGTTAAGGTTTATATAGAGTCTGTCGAACGCTCAGACGGTGTGATGAAGGTCAGCGCAAAACAATGGTGGTAATAAGACCGTAATTCGTAATTCGTAATTCGTGAAGAGTGAATATAAAGGAGAATAACTATGTGGACAACAGATCAGGGAAGATGCACGCAGTGTGCAGCACAGAAGGCGGGAACATGCCCGGACGCAAAGATCATTAATAAGAGGCTCAGGGAGCTGCAGGATGAGATTGACAACAACGAAGGCGGCCCTTCAGTTGGCATGATTATTGTGGTCTGCAATGATACCGATATGCAGACAGGAGCTGTTTCCGAGTAAAGTTTATTGCCAACTGCAATAGACTTCAGCAGTCATTCTTGAACAGTTTTTCGGGGCCTTGAGATTCGGCCAGAAATATTTATGTATAGGTCCTTGCAGATTACCTTGCTTGCGTCCTAAATACTTGTCAAACGAATCATAGAAGTTTACTACCCATAGGATATTGAATGCCGTATATCCGGATATGTTCTGAAAATCAAATTTGACAGGTTTATCTTCTCCATCTTTCTCATAAAATACGGCCCAGCCCTCTGAGACAGATACATTTTTGCTCCATTCAGCTGTCACAGGCATTACAGTAACGATTATGAAAAGAACTGCTAATAATATTTTGTTCATATTTCCCCTCCTTACGGGTTGCGCTTATTATAGCAAAGAGAATCTCTTCTGCATATAGATCAGTGCCTCTTCTTCAGCAGCATGAACTTTCTTCTGAGTGGCGACCATCTGCTGCGCAGCATCCATGACCAAGGCGCGGGCATCTGCGTCTTTATCTGCAATACGACCCACGGCTAACTTGAAAGCATGGAGAGTCGGGATTTCTAACTCCTTAAAGAGATCATCGATCATCTCATCTGTGATTCTGGCATCCGGAGATAAAGCCTTACAGGTAGATCTAATAATGGTCTTTTCTGGTGCTCTCAGGTATCCATCTGCCTTGCCGACATAAAGCAACGTGCGCAGAATATCGTATTCTTCATTAAGAATCCTGTATGCGCTGCGCGCTGGGGAGGTCTCATACCTCTGCATAAGATAGCCGTATGGATCTTTAATAATCTCTCCGGTAGATGTATCAATGCATTCCTGTATGCGGTCTGCCCGGAACGTCCTAAACTCCTGCCGCAGTCTGCAGATACCCATGATAAGATTGCCATAAGACGCAGGGCCTATTTTATGCACATCGACGGTGCGTTTTGTTTGGCATCCGGCAGCATCGACATATTCAAGAGCCAGGCTTGCAGTCACCGGGTAAAACTGCTGACTATCCCATATACTGCCTTCCCAAGAGTCCTTATTCACTTCCGGAGCTGCTGTTGGTGTCTCTCTGTCGGGAGTTACAACGATTTTTGTCTCCATGTATAGCGGAAAATGGGGCTTCTGGTTCGCTTTTACGAGGAAGATCATCCAGACGACTGCGCCAGCGGCGATTAGGGCATAAACAATTTCCATACTATTCCCCCTTTTGTCTATTTTCGATCTGCTGCATGACAGCCTCAATAATGCCATAAACATCAGCTCGTTCTGACTGTGTACCGGTGTTGTAGATTTTACTGATTTTATCTATAAGCGCCAGTAGGCGAGGATCTCCGAACGAGCTTAAAGATTCATTGCAATGCTCAGCAGTGTTGTCGGTGCGTATCCAGTCAAGAGAAAGTTTTCGATCATCGCAATATTTAATCAATTCCTCGTAAGGTAATGTCCCTCGGGTCTTATAGCTTGAAAGATTTTGCTTGCTAATATTAAGCAGTGCCGCCACTTGGGCGTCATTTTTGAAACCTTCTTTATGGCGTATTTTCTCTACTATTTTGGTAAGGTCGAGCATTATAGTAAAAAAATACTTGACAACGGTAAAATAATTGCGTATTCTTTCCCCATGAGAACCTGGAATAGTAAATCAAGATTACCCATCACGGGAGGCCCGGTGCACAAAAGCTCGTCAACTTCTTCCAGGTTGTCAGGCGAGCCTGCACCGGGCCTTATTACTTTTAAAGGAGAAAAAACATGGAACAGGACATCTCTGAAGACATTAGGAAAATCATCCAGGTGCTCAAGGCAGAATTCTCTGAACCTGTTGCTGCGGATATCATCAAAGATTGTCTGTCGCTGCACTATCAGATCTCCGTATAGAATTTCTTCAGTGCGTCGTATGCGGCTTCGAGAACTTCTTCGAATTGTGCCGGATCGGCATTCTCGCTCCCAGCATAGGCAATCAGGACTGCAATGGCATGTTTTGCAAGTATCGTATTTCTTTTCATTCTTCCTCTCCTCTTTGGCTGATCTGCTCTCGACAAGCCTATCATACCAAATCAAGGAGCGGATTGCATCCGGGCAGACGATCTGGGAGGGTCGCACTGTCCGGATGTTTTTAACTTCGATTTCCATGCCCTCATGCTCCCATTTCCAAGCCATTACCGCAATTACGAACAGAAGGGGGTTTTGTAATGAAAACCTATGAGGCACTGCACGCCGCCATCGCAGGCAAGACCATTGAACACGCAAGGGCGCTGCATCTATCAGCATCCCTTGTAGGCAAGTGGCAGGAGCCGACCGCCGACTGGACAGACAGCGGAGCTCACAACCCGCTGGACCGGATCGAGGCGATCATCGAGACTGCAATCAAGCAGGGCAACAAGGATGCGCTGGCACCGATTCAATATCTCGCAGAGAAGTTCGGCCTGCTGATAATCCCAGTGCCAAAGCCGAATGGATGCATGGCTGATGTTTCCCTCGAGTTGATGCGAACGGTCAAGGAGTTTGGAGAGATGGCCAGCGTGGCCTCGGCTGCGCTTGAAGATGCAAAACTGACCCGCAAAGAAGCGGAGCAGATACGCAAGGAGGCATTTGAACTTATGCGGCAGGTTGCGGCCTTTGATAAGAAGGCGCATGAGGCTGCGATATGATCTCACCACCAGGCACGCTGCATGATAGCCCTCCCATGCAGCGTGCCACCCCTTCGACAAAAAGGAGACAACCATGAAACAGAAAATAGCAATCATTCTCTTTTCCCTATTCTTTGGCTGGCTGGCCGGCCATCTGCACGCCTTTGTCCAGTCCGGCGCACGCATGGATGCAGAACGGCAGGTGATGGACCAGGTGGAGCTGACCATGCAGGCGAAAAAACCCTTCAGGCTTTTTGGGCAATATAAGTTTTATCCGACTGAAAACGGATATATGGTGATTGCAGCGAGGGCCTCGCAATGAATCAGTTTTTCTGCTCTTCCATAAATCGTGTGATGTCCGAAGAAGGCTGCGAGCGCCGCCGATCCATAGGGGCCTGCTTATGTCGCACTGAAAGGGATAAGGAAATATCTCAGGGAGGATCGGGAAAAGCAGAATATAAGGCAGAGCTTGATGCCATTATCTCGTCCTGCATTCGCTCTGGCATGGATTATGCCGCAATATCAGAACTTACCGGGACGACTAAATCCCATGTCGGGACAAGGGTATATCGCATGAGAAAGATGGGAAAGCTTGAGGCAGTAGCGATATGAAGTGTGAGTGCGGCAACGAGACAAACAACAAGGCAGGACTCTGCGCGATCTGTGCGCTTGACAGACATATGAACGGTACACAGCCGAATGTAGGGGCGCAGGGCCTGCGCACTGATAAGACAAAGGAGAATACAATGTCCGGAATAACGAAGAGCAAGAAGTGCCAGGACTGCGGGAACGAATATCAGCCGACAAGCAATGTGCAGAAGCGGTGCCAGGGATGCGCAGAGAAACATAAGGGTTCCAAGAATAAAAGCTACAGAGACGCGAAGAAGCAGACAACGCTTGAAAGGAAGCCAAGCCTTCCGAAGAACTGGGGAAAGGTAGAAATGGCAATACCGGCGCCTGCAACCAGTATAGCCCCGGTAAGAAAAGGCACTGTGCTTGCCATGCTTGAAGCTAAGCGGGAAGAGCTGAGAGAAGAACTGGCAGCGGTAAACACCACCATCCTGACGATCGAGAGATATACGGCCGCATGAAACAGAGGGTGATCGTAGGCTTTACCGGGAAGGCATACAGCGGCAAGACGACTGCGGCCTCATACCTTGAGGGCAAGGGCTTCAGGCGGCTGGCTATCGCTGATCCGCTCAAGGAGCTGGCGATCGAATACTTCGGCCTGACCTATGAGGATGTCTATATCGAAAAGCCTGCGCACGTGAGGACCTTACTGCAAGGCCTCGGATCTCTGATACGGGAAATGTTCAACGAGAACTTCTTTATCGAGGAGCTTATCAACCGGATCAAATACTCTGACAGCGTGCTCTTTGTGATTGACGACATACGCCTGCCTGAAGAGGCTGACATTATCCGGCAGATGGGCGGCATTGTTATACGCATGGAATGCCCTGACAGCCCATATGAGCTGACCAACGAGCAGCAGGCCCATAAGACGGAGCAGGGCGTGAGTATTGTTGACCATGTTATTTCTGCCCCTTATGGCGATCTGGTATATATTGCGCAGCAGGTCGAAGTGATCCTGAGCGAAAGGACAGCGGACTGTGCATAGCGCCACGATCGAGACATCGGACAGGCTGCAGCGGGTGTATAACTGCCTGCAGTCCGGACCGAAGACTACTATGGAGATCAGCCGTGAGGCAGAGGTCTGTGCAGTAAATAGCATTGTGAGTGAGTTAAGAGCAAATGGCAAAGAGATTTCCTGCAAATGTCTGAGAAGGGGAGTGTTTGAATACAGGCTGGAGACGCTATTCTGATGAACGGGCTTGACATACCATACCTGACATCGCGCTACAATATACCTGAGGAGATATTCCTCGGGGGTGCCGTGATGAAGGGAAAGGTCAGATCGATCAAGTTATGCTGCCAGAAGTGCGGACAGAGGTATGAGATTAAAGAAGGCATCGCTATCTTCTGCAGGACCTGTATGACGCGGCCAGAGTCGTTCTTTGTCCAGGTCTACTGTAAGGGCAAGACGCACAAGTTTTACCGGGACACAGACGGAAATCTGCTCGGCACATACAAGGCGGCAGACAAGCTACTGGAAGATATCACAGGGAAGATTCTGGCCGGGATTTTCGTGCTCGAGCATTATCTGCCGAAAGAGGCTGACCAGTTCCGCTGTGCAAAGCTGCTGCAACGGTGGCTGCTGACCAAGGCGAACCTTGCGCCCACAACCCTGCGTGAAATCAACCGGTATGAAAAGACTTATTTCACACCATACTTTGGCGCAAAGCTCGCAATGAAGATAACGTCAGGGGATATTGAAGACTTTCTCTTCAATCTGCCGGCACATCTGAGCGCAAAGACTAAAAAGAACATCATGACCACGTTCAGGAGCTTCTTTACATGGCTGCACCGGCGCGAGACGATCAGCAGAATACCGCTTTTCCCTGTGCTTGACGTGCCTGAGCATGGCATCGAAGTGATCACGCCTGAGGCAATGGCCGCAGTGATCAGCCAGCTTGATCAGCATCATCAGCCAATATTTGCATTTATGGCAATGCACCCGGTCAGGACAGGAGAGGCCAGGGCGCTAAAGGTGAAGGATTTTGACCTGGACAAGATGACTGTGCATATCGAGCGGGCATGGTCCCTGAAGGAGATCCGCAGCAGGAAGAACAAGAAGGACTACTATCTGCCGATACACGAGGGCTTTGACCTTTCAATACTGCGCGGGAAACTCCCTGAGGCATGGCTCTTCACCAATAAGGCGGGGCACCCATACACGAGCGAGGGTCTGCGCCGAAGGTGGCACGAGGCAAGGATCAAGGCAAAGGTGCCCGACATCAAGCTGTATAACGCGACCCGCCACAGCTTTGCAACAAACGCTCTCTGGTCAGGCCATAGCCTCCAAAACATAAGCAAGGCGCTGGGGCATACCGACAGCAAATCAGTGCAGAAATACGCTAAACATGACGTGAGAATACTTCGGGGGATGTTTCAAAATAGTTCCACGGTAGTTCCATGGACAAAAAAGGAGGCAAAAAGTGACTGATTCTAAAACAAATAATGGCGGGGCGGACGGGACTCGAACCCGCGACCTCCTGCGTGACAGGCAGGCGTTCTAACCGACTGAACTACCGCCCCCGTGCAAAAAACATAACTGTCCGACTACACTGCTACTGTTCACCAAGCGCAAAAAAAAAATGGTAGGCGGAACAGGGATCGAACCTGCGACATCTGCCTTGTAAGGGCAGCGCTCTCCCAGCTGAGCTATCCGCCCACGAGACATATTTTATACACCAATACAGTCCTGCTTGTCAATCTTCTGATGTGACAAAAAAATGAGAGGATACAGCAATTTACGATGGGCTAGCCCAATGGCCGTCAATGATAGAGGGTTGCATCAGTATGGCAGCAGAGAAGCTACTTTTTTACTGCGACCGAGCCGTCACCTGAATTGTATGTATATTTTGAGAGATCGAGGTCTGGTGAAGAGAGCAAGGGCTTGATCTCTTCAAGGTCCTGGGGAAATTTGTCGGTTACTGCCCGATGCGCCTGAATAGCTTTCTTGATTGCATCCAGGTTTGCATCATCCCTCACATTTTGAGACCGGTGGTACGCATCGATCATTCTGTCGCCATGAACTGCTACCGGGTTTTTTGGCTTCTCATCACAGGCACTAAAACAGACCGAAAAAGTGACCACAAATATGCATAATGATTTCATTCTGATATGGTATCACAAATTTCGTTTATTTCTTCTAAAATAATACGGTTGAATGGGTTATCTTGTCGCTTACATCAGCTTTTTTTCTTGCAACGAGCGATGCGCTTGTGAAGAAGGCAGTTCAGGAGCAGAATGAATACCTTGTTGCCTGGTTTCGGATGTTCTTTACGCTTCCTGTTCTTGTCGTCGCTCTTCTGCTTGTTCCCTGGCCTAAGCTTGATAATGGTTTCTATCGGGCATTTTTCATAGCGCTCCCCTTTGAACTCGTCACAATCATTCTTTATATCAAGGCCCTCAAGCTTTCTCCGCTCAGCTTGACCATGCCTTTTCTTGCTCTGACCCAGTTTTTTTGATTGTTGTCTCATTTACTGTCCTGGGCGAGAAGGTCTCTTTTCAGGGTGGCGCTGGAATTTTAATTATTGCAGCAGGAAGTTATATGCTCAATATCGATGGGTGGAGAAAGGGCCTGCTTGAACCATTTAGGGCAATCTGGAGAGAACAGGGATCGCTCCTCATGATCGGTGTGGCGGTTCTGTACAGCATAACCTCCTCTATGGGTAAGATGGCAATTGAGCATTCGTCACCGCTCTTCTTTGCAGCGACCTACTTTATTGCGCTTAACATTGTTCTTGCGCCGATTGCTCTAATCAGGGGAAAGGGTGACCTGAAGTCTTTTCTGCAGAAGAATAACTATCGAACATTGATTACGCCAGGCATCTGTTATGCCTTGATGGTTATCACCCATATGTCAGCAATGAATCTGACCAAAGTTGCATATATGATCTCGGTAAAACGTACGAGCCTGCTCATAGCTGTGTTCTATGGCCATGTTCTGTTCAGGGAGAAAAATATTAGAGGCAGGCTTCTTGGTGCAGCGCTCATGTTTACGGGATTTGTGCTGGTGGTCACAGCGTAATGTTGAAACAGGGAGCGAGTTCTGCAGAATCCCGAAAAGCCGGCTTTATTAATAAACAGTGAAATGCTCGGCAAAGCTAAGAGTTCTGATTAGCCCTGACATTCAGGCTTGTCTTCGCGCTGTTCAAAACCGCTTCTCTGTGAGCACGGACAGCGAAATTAGTAAAAAAGCCTGAAGAGGAGAAAGGTGAGCAGTGTGCCGAGGAGGGCGCCTAACATTACTTCCAGTCTGGTATGCATCTTTATTGCAATTCTTGACTGCGCAATCCAAATAGCGAGAAGAAAACAGAGGATTGAGATATACAGGTTTTCCGAAATATAGGTAATTGAGACCCAGACCGAGAATGCAAGCGCTGAGTGTCCGGACGGCATGCCGCCACTCAGAGGGAGTCCCTTTCCGAATTGAGCTTTTGTGACAATCACAGCAATAAGCACCAGGATGAAGGCGATGAATGATATCTCTTCCTTTGAATGTTTCGCTACATGAAAGCCTTCAGTAAAGAGCAATTTTACGTAGGGGAAGAGCAGAACATAGCCGAGCACAGCAGCGCCGAAGGCTGTGATAAGAACTGCGCCAGCAGCAATATCCTTCGCGACCTTTGCCTTCTCCGAGTATTCGGGCGAGAGAATGTCTACAACAGCCTCGATGGCGCTGTTCATCATCTCTGCTGCAAGGACGAGGATAACAGCAAGCGCGATGATGACAAGTTCAGGCTTGGAGACGCCCACCATATAACTGAAGAAGAGGACGGCAGCAGCCGAGAAAAAATGGTAACGAAGATGCTTCTGGGTACGAGCACCGTACAGCACGCCTTCTATGGCATGGTTAGCGCTTTTAAGCCAGGCCCGCAACGGCATGCAGGATCTCCTTTTCCTTCTTCTCCATCTGCAGCTTCCCGTATCTGCTCTTCTCATGGTCATACCCAAAGAGGTGTAGAAGACCGTGAATCAGGAGCCTCCTTAACTCATCCTGAAATGAGGTTTGGTATTCCAGCGACTGTCTGATCGTCTTTGGCACGGAGATAACTATGTCACCGAGAACCAGTGGCTGTGAATCGTGAATCGTAATCCGTGACGTGCGGGGCCTAGCAGACCACCCCTCCTGAAGGGGAAAAGAAAGGACATCGGTCTCTTTAGGAATGCCTCGATACAGTGTGTTGAGCTGTTTCATCTTTGCGCTGCCGACGAAAAGGACACTGAGCTCTGCCTCTTCCTGTCCAAGCAGAATAAGGGCGGCGGCGAGGGCCTTCCTGATCCTACGCAAATTTAGGTTTTTCGATCTTTGCTGGTTCTTTAGGTGAATTGCCATTGCCGAAATCAAAACCGGGGTAATCGATTCTCTTGTGCATTATGCCGGTTAAAATATAGATAAAGCGTTTCTTGATCTCTGATATATCCTTTAGCGTAAGTTCGCACTCATCAAGCTGTCCTTCAAGGAAAATATGGTTGATGATCTTCTCCACAAGCGCTGATATCCTCGCCGGTGTTGGGTCATTAAGGACCTTTGAGGCAGCTTCTACTGCATCAGCCATCATTACCAGGGCAGCAACACGTGTCTGGGGCTTTGGCCCGGGGTACATGTATTCCTCCTCCCCAGGGGAGATATCATGGCCCATGTCCTTCGCTTTCTGGAAAAAATATGTCAATATTGCTGTCCCATGGTGCTGCTTTATGATATCGATAATAGACTGGGGCAGCTTGTAATGTTTTGCAAGCTCAACCCCTTCTTTTACATGGTTGATGATGATCATGCTGCTCATGTGAGGGGTGAGTTTATCATGCTTGTTTGGGGCTCCGCTCTGATTCTCGACAAAATATTCAGGCATCTTTGCCTTGCCGATATCATGATAATACGAGCTTACGCGAGCAAGGAGCGGATTGACGCCGACGGTCTCAGCAGCAGATTCCACCAGGCTGCCGACAATAACGCTGTGGTGGTAGGTTCCGGGTGCATTGATCATCAGCATCTTCATGAGCGGCTGATTCAGGTCAAGAAGTTCAAGCAGACTGATATCGGTCGTGACCTTGAAGAGATATTCAAAAAGTGGAAGGAAGAGCGAGACCGTGGCAGAGACGGTGACGCCGGAAAAGATTGCGAAGACAACAGCAGCAGGGGTCTTATCAGTGAAGAGTTCACCCTTGGAAATAAGAAAAATCAGAACCAGACAGATATTCGCCAGGATCACATAGAGTCCGCCGCGGAGCAAGGCAGATCTTTTTTTACAGCGGATGACGCTGAATGCAGCAGTGAGACTGCCCACAAAGGTGTAGATAGGGAAAAAGGATTCTCCGAGCCAGTACCCCGTAAGCAGACTTACCGTAAAAGAGAAGGTTATTGCTGTATGAAAATCAAAGAGCAGCGTGACAAGCATTGCTCCTGTCGCGATTGGAATGCCGTAAATGGCAATGCTGGTATCGACGGTCCCCAGCCCTTTCATCAGACTGATCAGAAAATAACTGAAGATCCTTCCCGCCATAAGCGTGCCGATGATCATAAGGCTCAGTAGCAGGAGCATGTTGTAGTTGTTCAGATACGCTGGTTTATACCGCATAATGTCCCGGTACAGCACGAAGAGCAGAACAAAAGAGATAAGTGTGCCGCCCAGAAATTTGTTCAAACTGAATTCCTGAAGCAGGAATAACGAGGTGACAGCGGCAATGCCGAAGAGATAGGACAGCTTGAGCAGGTTTGTCCTGATGGTCGGTATATTAAGTTTCTGTATCGATATTTCTGTTTTCATATTTTTCGTATGCCTTTATGATGGCCTGCACCAGTTTGTGTCTCACCACGTCACGCTCCGAGAAGGAGACAAAGGTGATTCCTCCGATGCCCTCGAGGATCTTCATGACTTCTACGAGCCCTGATGCCCTGTTTGAAGGCAGGTCGATCTGAGTGACATCGCCGGTGATGACCGCCTTTGAATTAAAGCCGAGCCGGGTAAGGAACATCTTCATCTGTTCTGTTGTCGTGTTCTGCGCCTCATCAAGTATGACAAAGGCATCGTTCAATGTCCTGCCCCGCATGAAGGCCAGAGGTGCGATTTCTATCACCCCGCGTTCCATGAGACCCATCACTTTTTCAGCCTCCATCATATCATATAATGCATCATAGAGCGGCCTTAGGTAGGGGTTCACCTTTTCCTGAATATCTCCGGGCAGGAAGCCGAGTTTCTCGCCTGCTTCGATCGCGGGTCGCGCAAGAACGATTCTGCTGACCTCTTTCTTCAGAAGGGCATTCACTGCCATAGCCATGGCAAGATATGTCTTGCCGGTTCCTGCCGGACCGACGCCGAAGACAATGTCGAATCCCTTTATGGAATCAAGATAGCGCTTCTGGTTCTCTGTCTTGGGTATGATAAAACGGCGCTTTGATGAGACGGGGATATTATTGAGGAAGAGCTCTTTCAACGACATGCCATTGCCTTCAGACAGGGCCCTGACTGCAAAGCGGATATCCTCGGGTCTGAGCGAGTAACCCTGAATGCTGAGTTCTCTCAGGTCATGTATGAGATTTTCCGCAGTCCTGACCTGTTCTTCAGCTCCTTTCAGAAAGATTCTGTTTCCCCGGTAACTGGCAGATATGCCCAAGGCTTCTTCGATGAGCTTCAGGTTCTTTTCAAGGCTGGTGAAAAGGAACGGCAGTTCACTTTCGCTGTCAAAGGCTATTTCAACGGTTTCCGTAACAGCTCCCTATTCCGACTTCATGGTGACGTAGGTCTGCAGGCCTTCGGTCTTCTTGAGCTTCAGTGCAAGCACTTCAGCATCTTTCTTTTCTTTGAACTCGCCTGTTTTGACCTTGAATATCTTCTGTGCTTTTTTGTTCTTGACAGCAGAAATAAAGGACTTGTGTCCTTTCTTGTCGAACTTCGCTTTCAGCTGCTTTGCCTCGGCAATATTCCTGAACGCTCCTATCTGAACGGTATAAATAGCGCCTTTGCTTTCTGAAACCACGGGGGGGTCGATCTTTTGCACGGATTTTTCCGGTGCAGGTTTTGCGCTCTGCGCTTCAGCGCTCTTCTGTGGGAGAGCGACAGGGTTTATATGCTGCATTTTTTCCTTAACTTCAGCCGGCATTGTCTTCGTTTCATGTATCGTCAGCTGCCTGCCAGGCGTTTCCTTTACTGGAGCGGGTTGCGCAACGGGCTCTTTAATCGGCGGCAGAACAGCCTGTGTCTGCTCAGGTGCTGGTGCGGCGGCAATCAGAGGAGAAGCTGGCGGCAATTCCTGCTTCAGGGCCTGAACCGATGACTCGACTGCTTTCAGAGCTGACTCTTGTTTTGGTGCTCCGCTTTTGCCGACAAAATACCCGAGCGTGAAACTCAATCCGGAAAAGATGATCACCAGAACAATGATGAATTCCTTCCCAAACAGGGACGCAGAAGGCTTTTCAGTGAATTCGCTGTCGATCATAAAAGAAGCATAGCATCACCATAGGAAAAAAATCTATATCCTCGGGAAATGGCGTTCTCATAGGCATTGAGCAGGTTTTTACGCCCTGAAAAAGCTGCGGTGAGCATGAGCGGTGTGGAGCGCGGAAGATGAAAATTCGTGATCAGGGCATCAGCTGCCCTGAACGTGAACCCCTCATAAATAAAAATATCGGTCGACCCCTTAATGGTTCCGTTTTGAGAATGGATCGTGCGTTTCCCCGAAAGATATCCTTCAAGTGTGCGTGTTGTTGTTGTGCCGACGGTTATAACACGATTGCCTCTCTGCTTGGTTTTTTCAATCTCCTCAGGCAGTGAGTTACTGATCTCAAAATATTCCTTATGCATTGTGTGGTCACGGATATGATCTGCCTTTATCGGGTTGAATGTGCCGATGCCGACATGCAGAGTGACCATGCGGACCAGAACGGAACGATTCCTCAGGTCATTAAGCAGTGCTTCAGTGAAATGAAGTCCTGCTGTTGGTGCTGCAATCGAGCCTTCCTTCTCCGCATAGACCGTCTGGTATCGAGCCCTGTCTGTTTTATCAGCTTTGCGTTTGATATAAGGGGGGAGGGGCATCTGTCCGTGTTCCTCGATGATCCTCGTCATCTCCTGCTCGTTGGCAAAGGTTACGATCCTGTCCTCTGCCATATTAACCACGAATTTGTCTGCAATGGTTAACTGGCCGCAGTATCTGTCTTTTGCAAGAACATACCAGGACGAGTCGGACAGCTTTTCAACCAAAAGAAATTCGATTTTTCCGCCAGTCGGTTTGTAACCGGTCAACCGTGCAGGGAATACGCGCGAATTGTTCATCACGAGCATATCACCGGCTTGCAGATACGAGGGCAGATCAGAGAAATGCCTGTGCTCCATGCTTCCATCCCGGGCAAGCACGAGAAGACGGGATTGGTCGCGGTTTTCAACCGGTTTTTCTGCAATGAAGCCATCCGGGAGAAAAAAATCGAAATCAGCGGTTTTCATATATCTGCAGAATAGTGCCTGGGTAGAAATAGGATAAGATATCTTTGTAACCGACTCCGCTCTTGGCCATTTCGAGCGAACTCCACTGACAGAGTCCAACGCCATGGCCAAAGCCGGCGCCATCAAAAACGATCACATTGTTATCGCGGGCGACTGTGAAATTTGTACTCGGTAGTCTGCTCCATCCTATAGCTTTTCGCAGGTCTGTGGCCTTCATGGGCTGCTGTGAGTTGGCCAGAATAACGTCAACGGTTTTTACCCGCTTGGTTGACGTGTAAGATGATATTTTTATGTCTCTGACCCCGGGGATGTTAAGCGTTTTCTCGATTTCTTCAATCGGTATGCGGCGCTCCCATATCCAATATGGAGAGGTTTCACAGCTCCCTGATACAGGTTTGAGATAGGGATAGCTCTTGCCGAAGACCTCTTCCGGTGCCTCGGTCAGGCCGCCTGAAGTGGAGTGGTAGAAGGCCTCAATAATCTTGCCGTTGTAGGTGAGCACCTCTCCCTCGGTATTCATTACCGCATAGGATATGCGGGTATTTTCATTTGCACCCTTATATACCTGGTGGAGAACCGAAGAGGTGATATCAAAGTTCGGATTGTTGTTCTGGGTCTTCTGGAACAGAGCATACGTTCTCGAGATGACTGCCTGCGTCTTTAGTGCTTCCATATCCCAGTCAGCACCGACCTCTGCACTCACTACACTCTTGATATATTCCTCAAGGGGGAGCTCGTTTATGAGATAGAGGCTGACGTTGCCCTTCCAAACCTCGATATTGCCGGGATAGCGTATACCATTGACCAGAAGATCTCCCTTGAGCTTGCCCATCCGCTCTATTTTTTCATCCCGCGAAGGGATACTCTGAAATACGTCGTCAAGTATGAGGACCTTCATGGTAGTACCTGCTTCAGCCAGGGACACAAACAGCAGAAGTAAGCATGCTGAGGTCAGTTTTCGGATCAGATTAATCATGGTGCCGGTTTGTTCTCCTTTTTTTGTGCTGCAAGTAGCGCTCCATCTCTGAATAAATGCATCCGC
The DNA here is from genome assembly GCA_964461065.1 of uncultured Nitrospiraceae bacterium. Classification (GTDB taxonomy): domain Bacteria; phylum Nitrospirota; class Thermodesulfovibrionia; order Thermodesulfovibrionales; family UBA6898; genus UBA6898. Next base: position 102,816 of record CAYWRK010000006.1, on the reverse strand, counting down.
AATATTTCTGGCGGTAGAGTTCAAGTTCGCGAGACAGGTTCTGGGCTGTCTTCCAACCCGGCCTGAAATCTTCAGCGAGGAATGTTACGCCATGCCGTTTTGCTGCCTTATGGCCTTGTTCTATTATACCATCAAACTTCTGATACGGGCTTACCAGCAGCGATGTTGTGAACACGTCGATGTTCATCTTCTTTGCTGCCAGAGCGGTTCGGTCAAGCCGCATCTCATAACAGACAGAACAGCGCTCAGGTCCTCTGCCTGAGACTGACTTCAGAAAATCATCCAGAGCATAGTCATCTTCGTATTCGATATTAATGTTCCAAAGCTTGCCGAGTTTTATGAGTGATTCGAGTCTTGAAGTATATTCCGTGTATGGGTGGATATTGGGATTGAACCAGAAGCCCGTTATGTCCATACCTTTAAGCAGCAGATTCTGGAGGGGATGGATGCTGCAGTTCGAACAGCAGATATGCATGAGCAGTTTCATGTCAAAAAAAAGGGTTCAAGGTCTCAAGGATTCGAGGGTTCAAGGGCGCAAACAACAAAAAAGACAATAAAAAACTGTGAGATTTGAGATGTTTTTTCACTTGAACCCTTGGCCCCATGAACCCCTGATACCTAATCTTTTAAAACAGGCCGCTGGGGATATCTTTGCCGAGGTGAAGAAAGGCACTCCGGGTTGCGAGTCTGCCCCGCGGTGTTCTTTCAAGCAGGCCCTCCTGAAGCAGATACGGCTCATACACATCCTCGATCGTTTCCCTGTCTTCCCTGAGCGATGCAGAGATAGCCTCGACACCGGCAGGGCCGCCATTGAACTTTTCGATGATCGTGAGCAGCAGCTTTCTGTCCATCTCGTCCAGTCCCTTTTCATCAACCTCCAGCGACAGCAGAGAACTCTTTGTAATTGCGAGATCGATCGTGCCGTCACCAAGCACCTGGGCAAAATCCCTGATCCTTTTTAACAGCCTGTTTGCGATACGGGGTGTGCCGCGCGACCGGCGCGCTATTTCAAGCGCAGCGGATTTTTCGATCGATACCTTAAGGATATTCGCCGAGCGCGTAATGATCTTTTCCAGTTCATCATACGAGTAGAACCCCAGCCGGGTGACAATGCCGAACCGATCCCTGAGCGGCGAAGTGAGAAGACCTGTCCTCGTTGTTGCGCCGATGAGCGTGAATTTGGGAAGGTTCAGCTTGAGCGTCCGCGCATTCGGGCCCTGGCCTATGATAATGTCCAGCTGATAATCTTCCATTGCAGGATAGAGCACTTCTTCAACAATGCGAGGGAGTCTGTGAATTTCGTCGATGAAGAGAATATCCCGTTCAGAGAGGTTGGTAAGGATCGCTGCAATATCGCCTGCCCGCTCGAGCATGGGGCCTGACGTTGATTTGATACTAACCTTCAGTTCGTTGGATATGATATGCGCCAGTGTTGTCTTGCCGAGACCGGGCGGCCCGCAGAAGAGCAAATGGTCAAGGGGCTCCTTCCGCTGATTCGCGGCAGTAATGAAGATCTTCAGATTATCCTTGAGTTTCTCCTGCCCTACGAACTCGTCGAGAGATCCCGGCCTGAGATTAACGTCAAGGGTTGTTTCCTCCTCGCCGGCTCCGGGGCTGACAAGCCTTCCTGCAATCTCGGGATTATCTATGTGGTGTTCATCCATGTTTCTTCTCTGACATAAGCTTCAGCACTTCCCTGATGAGCGTTTCAACGTCATTATGCCCCTGTTTATAGACCGGCTCCAGGAAATCCTGTGCTATATTTCTCTTATATCCGAGATTTATCAGGGCCGATAGAGCGTCATCAAATACCTTGTCTTTTGATCCTGAGGCTGCCGGCAGTTTCTCTCTCAATTCGAGAATGAGCCTTTGCGCGGTTTTCTTGCCGAGCCCCGGAATCCTGCAGAGCATGGCCACGTCTTCAGTCTCCAAAGCGGTCAGGAATTCCTCCAGGGAAAGACCTGAAAGCACATTGAGCGCCATCTTAGGCCCTACGCCGGTAATGCCGAGGAGCGTGGTAAAGATCTTTTTCTCGTCCTCAGCATGAAAACCGAACAACTGGATTGCATCCTCACGCACATGGGTATAAATATGGAGAAAGGCCTCCTGACCTTCATGGGGCAGGCGGGAAAGAATGTTCACCGGTACATGCACCTGATACCCGACGCCATAAGCCTCGATTAGCACATTGTCAGGTTTTTTTGAGATTATTTTGCCGCGCAGTGAACCGATCATAGGGAGAGACCGGTGATAGGTGATGGGTGATGGGTAATGAGTGATGGGTAATGGAGGATAGGTGATAGGTGATGGCAAAGAATAATGGTTGTATATGGTCTTTTCCTGTTACTCATAACTTATTACCTCTTACTGCCGCATTGAATTTTATCGTATTTGCGTAGCAGAGGGCAAGAGCGATGGCGTCAGCGCTGTCAGGAGCGAGGTCTCCCTGAAGGTTCAGAATGAGCCGGACCATTTTCTGTACCTGTTCTTTTTCCGCTTTCCCATACCCCACGACAGACTTTTTAACCTCAAGTGCGCTGCATTCATGCAGTTCTATCTTTTCAGATGCTGCTGCGAGAAGTGCGATGCCGCGGGCGTATCCGAGGCTCATCGCCGCCCTGACGCTCTTTGCAAAGAACATTTTCTCCACTACAACATGATCCGGCTGGTTGTTTCTGATAACGGCGATTAGCCCTTCGTAGATGTATTTGAGGCGTTCATGGAGGGGTTTGGTTGATGAAGGTGCAATGGTGCCTGAAGTAACATACGCCGCCCCTTTTGGCCGTATTTCGATGACACCATACCCGCACTTGATGCTTCCGGGATCTATGCCGAGGATCTTCACCTTAAAGAGATTTTTTTCGCGGCTGGTCAAAAAGGATGTCTTCGACCATAAGACAGATGACATGGCCGAGTGTAATATGTGTTTCCTGCACCCGTGGTGTGTTGTCTGAAGGCACGACAAAGGGAAAGGATGTTTTAGCTGCAATTTTCTCACCCTTGAGACCGGTAAAAAAGACCGTTTTCAGCTTCTTTCTTTTTGCTGCATCAAGTGCCTTGATGATGTTCGGCGACTGACCGCTCGTGCTGAGTGCTATGGCAATGTCTCCTTCTGCACCGAGGGACTTGATCTGTCGTGCAAAGATCTCAGAGAAGTCATAGTCATTCGCAATCGACGTGATAACCGCCATATCCGTATTCAGTGCAATGGCAGGGAGCCCCGGCCGTTCCCTCTTGAACCTGTTGACGAACTCGGCAGCAATGTGCGATGCGTCGGTTGAACTGCCGCCATTGCCGAAAAGAAGGACCTTGTTGCCTGCGTTGAAGGCAGCAGCTATCGCCTTGGAGACATCGACAATTGCATCAAGATGCCCCTCGACAAAACGCTCTTTTACATCAATACTGTCACGAAATTCTTTGAGGATTTTTTCTTTCATGTTTGACCTGTCTGCGCCCCGGAGAAAAGATAATAGAGAGATAGATTAATGAATCCCAGTCTGCAAGTCAACTTATCGCTGTGGAATAAAGATAACATCTCTAATCTCCGCTGCAGGCCCCTCTTGTGAGGTACCTAAAGCCGTAACCCGGTAGTCCCTATTTGATACAGGGGCTTCAGGATCCAGAAATGTCGGGGTCTGCGACCTCCCTAAAAGGATAAAATCGCTGTTGCCCGTCTTCCGGTACACGTTGAATCCGGTAATCCAAAGTTCATCAAGTTCTGCCCATGAAAGGAAAACTTTGTCGGGTGCAGGAAATGCCTGAAGATTGAGCGGCATGGCCGGGACGAGATCAGCCGCATCAATCGTAAGTTCCTCTGATGCAGGGCCCTCATCTCTAACGCTGCCTCCTGTCAAGCTCCGTACCGTGTAATAGAAAACCGTATTCACTGAAAAAGTGTCTCTAAAGGATGGCATGGAAAGAGGCTCGGAATTGATCGGTTTCATGCCGTATCTCCCTTTTTCTGTGCTCCGGTAAACATTGAAGAGATCTCCGCGGGTTCCTGGCTCCCATGCAAGCGTAACCGTGTTTTCTGAAATCGAGTAGGTGAGTTTAGTTGGTCGGAGTGGAACCTTGACAGGAGCGACAGAAGCTGCAGCAGAGCTATTGCTCTGCGTGCCTCGCAGGTTCTGCGCTATTACCCTGTATTCATACGTGATTCCGGTAGAAATCTCCTTATCAACATAGCTGCGGCTTTCCTTGTCTACAATTGCCAGCTTTTCGAACCCTGAACCTGCTGACCGCAGAATATGGAACTGTGAGAGGAGGTATTCCTTTGTCTGTGGATATGCCCACGAGATGAAGATAGAATTCTCCCGGTGAACAACACCGATACTTGAAGGTGCCTCCGGCTTATCATAGGACTTGAGCGTTGGATCGCCTTTCTTGCCGCAGCCGAAGATGGTTGCTGTCAGCACTACAGCGGTCAGAAGCAGAATAAGTTCTGTTTGTCTATGACAGCGCATAATCACTTCAGTATCTTTTTGTAATGCCTGATCTGTCTCTTGACCTCTGACGGCGATGTGCCGCCGAATGATGTTCTTGCCCTGACTGATCGGGAGGGGTCGAGGACGGAAATGACATCATCTGATATCTTTGACGAGAAGGTACGGAGCTCCTTCAGCGACAGTCCTGTCAGCTGAATATTCTTCGAGATACAGGAGAGCACGATCCTGCCGGTAATCTCATGCGCCTCCCTGAACGGGATGCCTTTTTTAACCAGATATTCAGCGATATCCGTGGCCGTGGAATATCCCTCACCTGCGGTCAGTCTGAGTCGTGTTGTGTTAAATTTCAGGTCCTGCATCATCTCGTCCAGGACTTCAAGGCATGCTTCGAGCGTCTCAACAGAGTCAAATATTGGCAGCTTGTCTTCCTGCATGTCGCGGTTATAGGCGAGGGGCAAACCTTTCATCAGGGTAAGAAGAGCCACAAGATTGCCATAGACCCTGCCTGTTTTACCGCGCATCAGTTCAGCAACATCAGGGTTCTTCTTCTGCGGCATGATGCTCGAACCGGTTGTGAACCTGTCGGATATTTCAATGAACCGGAACTCCTCAGTTGACCAGAGGATCAGTTCCTCAGCAAGACGTGAAAGATGCATCATGGCGATCGCAGCGCAGGAAAGGAATTCGAGCGCAAAGTCCCTGTCAGAGACCGAATCAATACTGTTGCCGGAAACTTCCCTGAAGCCCAACAGTTTTGCCGTATAAGCCCTGTCTGTAGGAAGTGATGTGCCTGAGAGTGCGCAGGCGCCGAGCGGGCAGACATCGGTCCTTTTCAGGCAGTCCTGAAACCGCTCCTTATCTCTCTGGAACATTTCTACATAGGCAAGCAGATGATGGCCCAGAATTACCGGCTGCGCCCGCTGCAGATGCGTATAGCCCGGCATGACTGTGCCCTGATTTTTTTCAGCGAGCGTGACGAACGTTTTCTGAAGTGCCTCCAGCCGCAGTATGATCTTCAGCATTTCGTCCTTAAGATACATCCTCAGGTCAACCGCCACCTGATCATTTCTGGAACGCGCAGTATGAAGTTTTTTGCCAGCAGACCCAATTTTATCAGTCAGGGCGGACTCGATATTCATATGAATATCTTCAAGTTCCAGGGAGAACGGGAATGAGTCATTTTCTATTCTGCCGGAGATCTCCTGAAGGCCGGCAACAATGGCATCTGACTCTCTTTTCGTTATAATGCGCTGCCGGGCGAGCATCCTGGCATGGGCTATACTGCCACTGATGTCTTGCTTCCAGAGCTTCCTGTCAAAGGAAATCGATTCGGTAAAGGACTCTACCGTGCCTGAAGTTTTCTGTCTGAATCTGCCTGCCCAGAGTTTTTTCATATGACGTAAGATAAATTGTTAAGCGTGACCTGTCAAGGAATTTGTATCTCTGCAGAGATTGCTGCTATGTTCTGCTTTCAAATCCGAGGTTCATTGATTCAAACTGCTGGAAGACCTCGTAGATGAGTTCTGATGCATTAAGAGAAACCGTTCCCCTGCTTACATAGGACGGCAGATCTTCGTGGAGATATTCGAAGGTTCCGTCAATCCAGCCAATAGCGTCCACAAGTATAGCTTTTGCATGTTTCGTGATGATGTCCCGCAGTTGATCCGCGGTGAAGAAGTTGAGATCGATCAGGCGCTGAGTGAAATGAATCTTCATTGACTGACTCTGAAGCAGTGCTGATTTGATCTTGCTCGCCTCAAGAAATGATCCGTTATGCAGGTATTCACCCAGACGTTCACCTTCCTTGTTCGACGAGATGAAGATGATTTTGCCGACCTCTATATAGATCTTTTTTTCAATGTCCAGTCGTCTGACAATAAGAGTGCCGGTCTTCCTGCTCAGGTCTATCCATTGGAGCAGATCAGTGAGACTCATCGCAGATAAATCGCCTTGTATATAACCCATATGTAAATTCCGTGCAATCAGTTGTTAAATGGAATACAATAATTATTATGCAAAATACCCTTATAAAGCAACTTCAAGGCAGAGTAGAGTCGGTTATCCGCGGGAAGTCCGAAGTGATCACCATGGCTGTTGTTACGCTTCTTGCCCGCGGCAACCTGCTGATAGAGGATGTCCCGGGTGTCGGCAAGACCACACTTGCCTATGCCCTTGCAAAGGCGACTGACTGCGCATTTCAGCGAATACAGTTCACCAGCGATATGATGCCCTCTGACATAATCGGCGTGAGTATCTTTAATCCTCAGAGCAGGGAGTTTGAGTTCAAGCCGGGCCCTGTGTTTGCGAATATCGTGCTGGCTGATGAGATTAACAGGACAAGTCCGAGGACCCAGTCAGCCCTGCTTGAGGCAATGAACGAGCGAAAAATCACCGTGGACCGCCAAACGTGTATGCTGCCTGATCCGTTCATGGTAATCGCCACGCAGAACCCTGTTGAATATCACGGCACTTTTCCGTTGCCTGAGAGTCAGCTTGACCGATTCATGATGCAGATCAGGCTCGGGTACCCGGATCTTGAACATGAGAAAATTGCTGTTGCAGAACTGTCCGGTTTTGCATTAATTGAAAAGCTGAGTCCTGTTGTGACAAAGGCGGATATTCTGAAGATGCAGGATGCTGCGGATGCTGTCACCGCTGAAGAGACAGTAATAGATTATCTGATGAAGATCATCACGTCTACCAGGAATGATGACAGGGTCAAACTCGGCTCAAGCACGCGCGGAGCTCAGTTTTTGCTGAAAGCTGCCAAGGCTCTTGCATTTTACAGCGGCAGGGATTTTATTGTGCCTGATGATCTTAAGCGCCTTGCGCCGTCTGTCCTTGCACACAGACTGATCCTGAAGAATCGAAAAGGCATCTCTGATGCAGAGGATGTTGTGAGGGATATGGTTGAACGTATTCCCGTGCCGGTCTGAAGGTCTTGCATGCAGCTCTTTTCCAACATTCATACCTGCCGCTGATTGATGGTTTAATGCAATTGAACGGTTCACTTCAATGAAACTCACACGCGAGGGTAAACGCTTCCTTCTTGCTGCAGTCCTGATCGCGGTTGCTGCGGTAAATACCGGCAACAATCTTATCTATCTCATACTTTCACTCATGCTCTCATTTATAGTGCTCTCGTATCTTATTCTCAGACTGAACCTTGCAGGGCTGGTTCTCGAAGTATCCCCTTCCGGGCCAGTGTATGCAGGGGAGCAGATCAGTGTTGAACTGCTCGTACATAATAAGAAAAAGATCCCTGCATATTCAGTGATCATTGAGGCGGCAGATGCGGCCGCACCAGTATATTGCGGAGAGATCTCGGGGCACGGCGTTTTTAGAGGCAGGATGAAGATGGTTTTCAGGAAGAGGGGACTGTATGGGTACAGGGATTTCGTTGTTCAGAGCGGCTTTCCCTTTATCCTGTTCCGCAAGAGCATGACCGTTAAGGTATCAGGCCAGGTCCTCGTATATCCGAAGCTGCTTGATATAAGGAAGATGATCAAAGATATTGATGGCCGCCAAGACGAGGGCATGGTTGCCGTCAGGGGCAGAGGAGACGAGGTCTATTCCCTTCGAGCGTATTATCATGGCGATGACTGGCGGAGGATTCATTGGAAGGCATCAGCAAAGCAGGAGGGGTTTCTCGTTCGGGAGTATGCCGAATATGTATCTGACAAAATAACGATTCTGCTCGATAATCTCCATCCGTATGACGATATGAATTTCGAAACAGCCGTATCTGTTGCAGCGTCACTGGCAAAACAGTATGTCGAAACAGGATATCCTGTGCAGTTCGTCGCGGCAGGAAAGACCATGCCTTTTGGAATAGGAGAGGAACATCTCCGCTTGATACTCGAAGAGCTGTCAGTGATCAACCAGGAGGAGGGGGACGCAGACCTCTCCAGCACAGGGGAAGACGGTTTCTCAATAGCGATCCTGAAATCAGCGCAGTCTGGCCTGAAGGCCGTTGCTGCTTCAGCAGATATGGTGATCTATGCCGATACTCTATAAGAGCATAACCGCTGTCCTGGCGCTCACCGGCTGCATCAGCCTGCTGATCACCGGTGAGATGAACCTGCTCGTATCCACTGGCGGCCTCTCAATTTTCGGCGGCTATTATCGATTTTTCAGGAGTCGGCCCCAGGCATCGAAGAGGGTAGCAGCCATTCTGGCCCAGGCAGCTTTGTTTGTCTTCATTGCTGACGCTTCGGTCATAACAGGTGATGTATTTCTCGCTGTTGCTCATATGACCATCACCTTCCAGGGCATCAAGAGCTTTGATCTCAAGGAGCCATGGGACCATCTGCAGGTCTATTTTATGTCGCTGCTTCAATTGATCATTGCATCTGAACTGACCCGCGCTCTCACCTTTGGCGTGATCTTCGTTATCTTTATGATACTGCTGGTAACGGCCATGGTCCTTTCCCATTTCCTAAAAGAAGGTGCGCTCGGCAGGGTGAGCATACGACGGCCGGTTACAGCGATCGTCATGCTTACGGTGTTCTTCACAGCGATCTTCTTCATGGCTCTTCCCCGGACACCGCAGCGCTTTATTGGGAAAAGCCATATTCGCGGGATAAAGACTGTTGGGTTTTCTGATAAGGTTGATTTTGGTTCCTTTGGCCAGATTAAGCTCGATCAGACCGTGGTGATGAGGATTGAAATGAATCGCGAGATTAGCCCTCCGTATTACTGGAGAGGCATTGCCATGGATTCTTTTGACGGCATATCCTGGAGGAATACGACACAGACAAAAAGCAGGATACTGAAGACAGGCGATGAATTCGTTATCTATCCCTATGATCAGACTAAGGTTGTTGAGCAAAGGGTCTATCTCGAACCGATCGACTCAGACGTTATCTTTGGCCTTGCAAAGATGACTGCCGCGAATCTGGACACGTTCTCTCTTTTGGTCGACGATGCGTCTGGCATAACCATGCCGGGCAAACTGTCGCGCCGCATTAAATATACTGTTCGCAGCGACATAGCGGGTATTCTGAAGGGCAGGCCGGAGGAACGGTATCTGCAAATACCGCGCGGCGTAGAAAATATTATCAGTTTTGCAAGGAGTATTACTGGCGGCGGTTCATCAAATTTGGAGAAGGTCTTAGCTATTGAAACATATCTGAAAAGAAACTATGCCTATTCACTCTTCACAAGTCCTCCACCGGCTGGCATGAGTGTTCTGGAAGACTTTCTCTTCAACAGCAAGAAGGGATTCTGCGAGCACTATGCATCGTCCATGGTCATTATGCTCAGAGGTCTCGGCATCCCCAGCAGGGTTGTAAATGGTTTCTATGGCGGCGAGCGGAACGAATATGGCAACTACCTCATTGTCAGGCAGAGCGATGCCCATGCCTGGGTCGAGGCTCTTATTGACGGACAGTGGAAGCGTTTTGATCCTACGCCTGCAGCGTCAATGCGGACGCCACCTGCATTGTCTCATTTTCTTGATTCCCTGAGACTCCAGTGGACGCGGTACGTTGTGGGTTTTAGCTCTGAGGACCAGAAGGAGATTGTCAGGACGCTCGCCTCTCCTTTTACGCTGAAAGGTATGCCCCGGCTTCGCTTCTCCAGTTTCAGAACTGTTATCCTGTGGTTCTTTTCGCTTGCCCTTTTCATCGGGTTGCTCTATGCGGTATTGAGAAAGTTCAGATACAGGAGATACGGCTTTGTCACCAGGACGTATCTTGAATTTCGCGATCTGCTGAGGAAGAAGGGTGTTAAGGTGACCGATACGATGACATCAGGAGATCTGCTTAAAGAGGTCAAAGGGTTTGTCATAGAACATGATGCATCTGAGTTTGTGGGTCTTTATGAAAGATACCGTTTTGGAAGACAGGATATGGATGACAAGAGAAAAAGTCAATTCATTGCCGTGATAAGTCAGATGAAACGACGGGGTATTTAATCGCCTTCCATAATAACGATCAGCTGGTTGTCGCCCAGGGAGAAGGCCTCCTGCACACTTCCTTTGACCGTGATCTTTGATCCTTTGGCCGGGAGCGGCTTGTGGGTCACCGCGATGATCTCGCCTGTGCTGTCCTTTACCACAAAATACTTGATCACAAAGAGACTGAAGAGTTCGGTCACTTCACCTGACACGGTTACCGGTTTTCCGCTGTACTCGCGCGGATGATCAAGAATCTTCTTTATCGGTGTTGCCATCAGTCTGCTGCAGCCGACTGATAGAAAAATGACCAGACAGGCCACAACGAATCTTCTCTGTAAAGAAATATTCATGCTGCCACCTCTATCTTCATAAGGATTCTTTCTCCCAGCCATACTTGCCTATAAGCGGAACAAAGACGCAGGGTGTATGATATTCCTCTTTCAGTCCATTCGCGGTCTTCGTGACCTTCAGAAGCTGCTGTGAATATCTGGTTCCAACCGGAATAACAAGAATGCCGTTCATGGCAAGCTGCTCCATAAGCGGCGCCGGGATCTCGGGTGAAGCCGCAGTGATGATGATCCTGTCAAAAGGGGCTTTTTCTGACCAGCCGAGTGTGCCATCTCCAGTCCTTACATGGATATTGTCATAACCCAGTGTCTGGTATTCTGCTGCTACCCGGTCAGCAAGAACACCTATGCGCTCGATCGTATAAACCTCTTTTGCGAGCTCTGCAAGCACTGCCCCCTGGTATCCTGATCCTGTACCTATCTCGAGCACCTTTTCTGAGCCCTTCAGTTCTAGCAGTTCGGTCATGATCGCAACCATATAGGGCTGGGAGATGGTCTGGCTTTCTCCGATTGGCAGCGCCATATCATCGTAAGCATTGGCAAGGTTATGCCCTCCTGCGAAGATATGCCTTGGGACGCGTCGCATGGCATCCAACACGTGAGGGTCTTTGATGCCCCGGGGAATGAGCTGGTTTTCGATCATCTGATCCCTTAATTTCTGATAGTTCATAAAAGAAAGGGTCCAAGGGTCAAAGGGTCCGTGGGTCCAGGGATCAAAAACAGGATTAGAGAGTCTATGGCGTCGAGGTTCCAGGGTAAAAACATGTCAAATCTTACCGCTTGTTTAATATTTATTCTGCCACTTATGCCCATGAACCCCCGGCCCCCTGAACCCTTGGCCCCTTGCATTCTTACACGCCCGAAGCCCTGAACCCAGTTCATATTCTTTTCAGTATCTCCCTCGCCGCCACAACGCCTGATGCGGACGCCTGAATGAGTCCGCGGCTTACTCCAGGCCCGTCTCCGGCAGCAAAGATGTTCGGTATTTCGGTCTCAAGATTATTGGTCAGCTTGAGCTGCATGGAATAGAACTTAACCTCAACGCCGTAGAGCAGGGTATGTCGCGAGTTAACGCCCGGAGCTATCTTGTCCAAGGCCTCAAGCATCTCAAGGATGTCACACAAATAGCGGTAGGGAAGCGCAAAGCTGAGATCACCGGGAGTCGCATCCAGGAGGGAGGGTCTCACAATACCTTTTGCAATGCGCTCATGCGTGGAGCGCCTTCCTGCCTGAAGATCTCCAAGCCTCTGCACAATAACGCCTTTGCCGATGAAGTTGGCAAGCTGTGCAATGTATCTTCCATAGGATATGGGTTCGTCAAAGGGTTCGGTGAAATAGGTGCTGACCAGCAGCGCAAAGTTCGTATTGTTCGTCCTTCTGTCAGTGTAGCTGTGGCCGTTCACAGTCCAGATACCTTTGAGGTATTCCTTAACCACCTCGCCATAAGGATTTACGCAGAAGGTCCTTACCCTGTCGTCAAATTTCTTTGAGTAGAAGACAAGCTTCGGCTCATACGTTGCCTGTGTAAGGTGTTCCAATACTGATGCCGGAAGCTCCACCCTGACTCCGACGTCAACCGGGTTTTTGAGCTGTGTGAGATTGAGTCTGCGGGCTTCTTCTTCGAGCCACTTCGAGCCTTCGCGGCCAGGAGCAAGCACCAGAAAAGCGGAATAAAATGTTCTTCCGTCTTTGAGCGTTACGCCCTGATACTTCCCATCTTCTACGATCACCTGCTCTGCCTCTGTATTAAAGATGATCTCGATATTGGCGCTGATCGCATCTTTCATCTTCTTCAGCACAATGAGGCACCGGTCTGTACCGATATGCCGTATCTTGGAAGGGATGAGCTCGAGGTTATTCTTTGATGCGAGCCGTTCGATATGCTGGATCTCTTCTGGATGGTCTCCGAAGATTTCCTCAGGTGCACCATATTGGATATAGATGCTGTCCACATAATCGATCATGGACTGGACGCGGTCGTTGTCCATGTACCGTGAAAGGAAGCCGCCGACTTCAGGAGAGAGGCTGAGTTTGCCGTCGCTGAATGCTCCTGCACCGCCCCAGCCGCTCAGAAGATCGCATTCAGGGCAGGTTGTACAGGATATTTTTCTCTCTTTTGAGGGGCATCTTCTCTCGGTTATATCGCGGCCTTTTTCGATGATCAGGACCTTCAACTTCTTCTCAGTTTTAAGGAATTCGAGAGCTGAGAATATGCCTGCAGGGCCGGAGCCGATTATGATTACGTCATACTGATTCATCCATCCCGCCAAGCATGTCCGAGACGTTCCAACTATTCCTCAGATACGTGAGAGCATGGTGGTTTGTGAGGTCAAGATGGATCGGTGTAATCGATACATAGTTCTCCTGCACAGCCTCCATATCTGCCTCATCTCCATGCTCCCAGAAAGTCCTTCCGCCACCGATCCAGTAATACTTTTCTCCCCAGGGATTGAACGTCTCCTGAATGGAGTTCTCATAGATGCGCTTGCCCTGGCGCGTTATCTTGATGCCTTTGATATCCTGCTTATGGATATTGGGAAAATTCACATTCAACAGCGTATCAAAGGGCAGGGAATGTTCGAGTACATAGGCTGCTATCTTTGTGGCAAGAAAGGCTGATGTCTCATACTGGTAATCCCTGTCGGAGACGAGAGAGAAGGCGATTGAAGGAATGCCGAAGATTGTGCCCTCAATCGCGGCAGAAACCGTGCCAGAATAGGTGATATCATCCCCGAGGTTTGCTCCCTTGTTGATGCCTGATACCACAAGATCCGGTTTTCGGGGCAGGAGTTTGTTGATGCCTATTGTGACGCAGTCCGTAGGCGTTCCGTTTACACTGAAAACATGCTCCCGGATCTCCTCTGCCTTGATCGGTCTGTCAAGGGTAAGGGAATGGCCCGCAGCAGAGCGCTCCCTGTCAGGGGCAACTATATATGTTTCGCCCAAAGCCTTCATGGCATTGCTGAGTGCGATGATCCCGGGCGCATGCACGCCGTCGTCATTGGTGACTAATATCATTGGCATGTGACTATTCTATCACAACAGTCAGGAGGCACGGACGAAAGCAACTGCCTTTTGGAAGAAGATATCACTTGCATCATAATTCAAACATAGAGATATAGAGATCGTGACATATATCGCTGGCAATGGGATCGGTAATACCGGTGATACGTACAGTTTTGGAATGACTTCTGACACTAATCGTGCATTTGGCACGCTTCAGAGTGGTAGTCAGTGGTGAGATTTGCTCCTACAGCAGTGACGAGCTACAGTGGCAGCCTTGGGATCGTCACAAGCGTAGGGAACGCCACAATAACCCTGAGCGGCAGCGGCGGGAGTGTGTCACCGGGTGGGTAGTAGCATTCTATAGATTAAGTGACAGCACAGAGAGGGGCCGAAAGGCCCCTTCTGCTTTTTGCTCACTGCGAGTGGAGCACTTCTGGAATGAAAAAACAGAGATCGATAACCATATCTGCTGCAATGATTGTGTCGAAAAAAAGTGTGGCGAAAAAAGTATTGTGTTAATAATTTTTGTAGTATAATTAAAAAAAATTAATAGACAGGTATGCGGGGCTGAAGAACGATAACTTGTCTATATAAATTACATCCTGCAAATTTGAGGTGGACAATGTCTGAAAAGCGCTTATCCCCTGTCATGTCAAGACGCAACTTTCTGAAGATTGCCGGGGCCACTGCAGGCGCACTAACCGTACCTTCTCAGGTGCTTGCCTTTGGCGGGGAAGCGAGGCCTTTAAGCTTCTCGGGCTGGCCTGCTGTCAGAGTCGGGATGCTGCTGCCGGGAGGCGGTTTCTCTCCTCAGCTCACCGATAACTTTCTGAAAGGGTTTGATTATTGTCTGAAGACTTCAGGCTGCATTGATTCGGGCGTTTCGTTTGAGCTGGTAAAGGCTGATTCAAACGGAGCAGTCAGTGTCAGCTCCCTGAAAAGGCTTCTGCATGAAGATAAGGTGAACCTTGTAACCGGCATTCTTAACAACGCGGCAGCCTCGGCCCTGAGCTCTTTTTCGCGGGATGAGAAGTTCGTTCTGATAGCGAGCAGCCTCGGCGAATCCATGGCAAGGAAGAATGAAGATTCTCCATCCACATATCATTGCAGCATGAATACCTGGCAGGCCAATTGGGCAATGGGCAGATGGGCTGCGGACAACATGGGCAGGAGCTGCGTTGTGGCTACCTCTTTATATGACACCGGATATGATATGCTGGAGGCCTTTCGCATGGGCTACCAGGCAGCCGGCGGTACAATACAAGAGACGTTTGTCTCTGATGCTGCCACAGGAACTCCGGATTTTGAAAAGCTCTTTTCAGCAATAGATGCGGCCCGGCCTGATTTCATCTATGCGCTCAACAGCGGGGCTCAAGGTGCTGACTTTATGAAGGCCTATGACTCTTTGGGCCTCGCCAAAAGAATACCGCTTGCCTGCTCCTCCCATCTTGCTGAGGGAGATATTTTGAGGTCAATGGGTTCTCATAGCTCAGGAATAAAGACCTGTATGCCCTGGCAGTCTGACCTTTTTGCCGCGGGAAATGACAGCTTTGCTGCGAAATTCAATAAAGCGTACGGCCGCAGGATCGACTCGTTCGGCCTGCTTGGGTACGAGACCGCAGGCATGATCCTATCTGCCCTTTCAATGACCAGCGGGAAAACAGGCAATATCAGTGCCTTGACAAGTGCCTTTGCAGATGCGACCTTCAGCAGTCCAAGGGGCCTGTTGAAGATGAATCCCGAGACCAACACAACCTCTGGACCTCTCTTCATCCATGAAGTCACCATGAAGGGAGGAAGGCCTGTTACGACGGCGATAGCAGAATTCAGGTCTCCTGTTGAATACGACAGGAGACTGCAGCCGCTTTGGGCTGCAGAGCGCAGCGGCTGGTATAACGCATACCAGTATGTGTAGATAGTGATGGAGAAAGTAGATATCATTGCAGGAACGGCAGGTTTCGTATTCTCGGACAAGGCCATCTCGTTGCCTGCGGCAGGAGGGCGAATAGGCCTCCGGCCTGTAATTGCAGATGACCGGGAATTCCTGTTTTATGTCTATGCTTCTACAAGAAGCGAAGAGATGAAGCTTGTGGACTGGGATGAAGGCAAAAAAGATGAATTCCTTCGCATGCAGTTTGCTGCCCAGGATATGTACTACCGGGACAATTATACGTCGGCCTCTTTTTTGGTCGTTCATTTTAATGACTGTCCATGCGGCAGGCTCTATATAGACCGATGGGACTCTGAGATAAGGATCATGGATATAGCGCTTTTGCCTGATTTCAGAAACAGGGGGATCGGCTCTGTTCTGCTTAAGCAGATAATAGAAGAAGGCCGCAGGCTTGCTCTTCCGGTGACCATCCATGTGGAGCAGTTCAACCCTGCGCTCAGGCTTTATCAGCGGTTAGGTTTTGTGCCTGCAGGCGAAAATGGCATTTATCTCCTGATGAGATGGTCTGCTGGGCAGCCTGCCTGCAAAGTGGGTTTAGAGGCTATAAGCCATGCCTGAGCCATGGGAAAGAGATAATCTGGCCAGGAACATTCATTCGATCTTCAGGCTGGCAACAGGCAATGGCCAGCCGCTTGAGTTGGAACTGGCCAGTGTGTCGGGGCTTTTAGAGACAGAGAGGCTGCGTAGCTTTTCGATCATCTTTCAGGGGCCGCTTGACAGACCTCTTGTTCAGGGAATGTACAGGACTGAACATGACAGGCTGGAACCGATTGACCTTTTCATTGTACCTGTCGGCAGGACTGAAAAAGGGTTCGAATATGAGGCTGTCTTTAACCGCCTGAAATAGGTTTTTTATTTTAGGAATGTTGATTTAATACGCGGGAGGTATATATGGCTGAACCTTTTATTGGTGAGATCAGGATGATGTCTTTTAGTTATGCCCCTCAGGGATGGGCGCAATGTAATGGCCAGTTTCTGCCGATTAACCAAAATCAGGCGCTCTTTTCCCTGCTCGGCACCACCTTTGGCGGCAATGGACAGACGACTTTCGCCTTACCGGACCTGCGGTCACGCACGCCTATCCATGTAGGAAATGGTTATGTCCTGGGTCAAAACGGCGGTGAGCAGAATCATACACTCACAGTCAATGAGATTCCTGGTCATGCGCATCAGTTAATTGGCTCGAATACTCCGGTCGGGTCGAATGTCCCGACCGGAGCTATGCTCGCGATCAAGGCCAATACGTACACAACCCCGCAAAACCTGGTTGCCATGGCTCCGGCATCGCTTTCCAATGCCGGCGGGTCTCAGCCGCATCAGAACATGCAGCCCTATCTGGTGATTAATTTTTGCATAGCTCTGCAGGGGATCTTCCCCTCTCAATAAATGAGGAGGCTTATATGGCACAACCCTATGTAGGTGAAATAAGGATGTTTGGAGGAAATTTTGCTCCTGCCGGCTGGCAGTACTGTGACGGCTCGCTTCTTGCCATTGCTGATTATGACACACTGTTTAATTTGATCGGTACGACATATGGCGGAGATGGCCAGAATACCTTTGCTGTTCCTGACCTGCGAGGCAGACTCCCTGTCCATCAGGGCAGTGGCTTTGTCATTGGCCAGTTGTCAGGTCAGGAATTGGTCACTCTTACGACAAACAATACACCGTCACATACGCATGCCCTTATGGCGTCAAATGATATCCCGGCCTTAAGCAATCCCGGCAATAATGTGACGGGCCAGGCAGCTGCAAAAATATATCGTGTGGGCAATCCGACGACACCGCTCAGTCCAAGCTCGGTATCGTCAGTGGGAGGTTCACAGCCGCATGACAATATGCAGCCGTTTCTCTGTGTTTCATTCATAATCTCATTGTTCGGGATATTCCCGAGCCAATAGCAAATAGGAGGAAGAAGATGGCAGATCCATTTGTTGCTGAAATAAGAATATTTCCCTTTAATTTTGCACCCAGAGGCTGGGCCTTTTGCAATGGCCAATTATATCCAATATCCCAGAATACAGCCCTGTTCTCGCTCCTCGGCACGACGTATGGCGGTGACGGTAAATCGAACTTCGGACTTCCGAACCTGCAGGGAAGCGCCCCTATGTTCTGGGGACAGGGACCGGGGCTCTCTCTGCGTGATATCGGCGAGATGGGCGGAACAGAGACTGTGTCGCTTCTTCAGACAGAGATCCCGTCTCATTCCCATGCTCTTATGGCACAGAATACGCCGCTTGGTACAACGGCCTCACCAGCCGGCAATACGTACAACCGGCCGGCCAGCGGCAATCTTTATAGCTCGACCCTGACTCCTGCTGTGGCTATGTCCAACTTCGCAATTTCAGCGGCAGGAGGCGATCAGCCTCACAACAATATGATGCCGTATCTTACATGCAATTTCAATATTGCGCTTCAGGGCGTTTATCCGCCAAGGCAATAAGGGAAAAACAGGACCTGTCTGTATTTAATGAAAAGGGGGAAACAAGTGTGCAGATAAAACTATGGATAAAGAGTGTTGCATCAATAGCCATTGTCATTATGGTATTGCTTGGGTCAGTTGCAGTATATGCAGGTCCTGTTTCGCCGATCACCGCAACTGATGCGGATTCGCTCCAGGTGGATGTAAACGGCAACACCAAGGTGAACAAGGGCGATACCATCCGCCACACTATCACCATTCAAAACACCGGCGGAACCAGTGCTACAGGCACAAACTTTTCCGAGACTATTGATGCAAATACCACGCTTGTTGGCCCGGTCAGTGCATCACCGGTAGCAGCAAATGACACGTTTCCTGTTATTGTTGTCGGCAATGTCTCAATCGATTCCTCCGCGTTAAGCATTCCATTCAGTGTGACCTCAAACGATTACCTGGGACTTAATTCCACCGCAACGATTAGTGCGTATGATTCAACTACCGCGCAGGGCGGTCAAATCGTAATGACGACCTCCGGCGCGAATATGGGCAGATTTACATACAATCCCCCACCGGGCTTTGAAGGCACGGACACCTTCACATACACGCTCATTGACAATGCGAATGCACCGAGTGCAATCGCAAACCGGACCGCCACGGTGAGCATTCCGGTAAGCGGGATGATCTGGTTTATTGATAACAATTCTTCAGCCTGTACTACCCTTGCAGCGGGCTGCGGACGTCTTTCGAGCCCATTTTCTTCTCTTGCTGCATTTAATACGCTTAACACCGGTGTGGGCAATAACCCGGCCGCGAACGATAATATATTTATATACGAAAGTGTTACGCCATACACCGGCGGCGTTACCTTGCTCGCCGGACAGAAATTGATCGGGCAGGATTCGACAGCATCTCTTTCCACAATCACCGGCCTGACACCGCCTGTCGGCAGCGCCACACTACCGGCGATGAACACGGGCGGCAATGCTGTTACGATCCAAAACGCAGCCGGCGACGGCGTGTTTCTGGGTAGCAACAACACGCTTAGGGGCTTTACAGCAGGTAACTCCGTCGGATGGGCGATATCAGGTACAAGCTTCGGCACATTGAGCGTCTCTGATGTTATTGTTAATACGACCGGCCCAGGTCTGTACCTCTTCACAGGCAATGCGAATACGACCTTCACCTCTTTCAGTTCGAGCGGTGGTACCAATAATATTTTTCTAATGTCTGTGGGCGGTACTACGAATCTCGGCATCGGTGCCCTTTCCGGAGCAACAGGGACTGCAGTTGCAATAACTGGTGGCAGCGGGTTTATCAGTTACAGTGGTTCAGTTTCGAAGACCAGCGCAGGACGGCTTGCTGATATTCAGACCCGTACCGGGGGGTCGATCACATTATCCGGAACGCTCACCTGCAATACGTCCTGCACAGGGATCAATGTTGCGTCAAACACTAGCGGAACTGTTGATTTCAGCGGCTTGAAAACATTTTCTACCGGTGCTAACCCCGCAATCACTCTGATGAATAATACCGGCTCAACAATAAACTTCCTCAACGGCGGAATGTCAGTGAACACAACCAGCGGAGGCGGATTCAGCGCTACGGGCGGTGGAACGGTGACAATCCAGGGCATCGGCAACAGCATTACTGCAACGACCGGCACTGCGCTGAATATCACCAATACCAATATCGGCGCCAGCGGCCTGAACATCCAGAGTATATCTTCAAATGGCGGCTCAAACACAGGTATTATCCTCAACAATACCGGCGCAGCCGGTGGACTTAATGTCCCGGGCAACGGAGTAGCCGGCAGCGGCGGCACCATTGCCAACAAGACAGGCGCAGATGGCAGCACAACGACCGGTGTCGGCATTTATCTCAACAGTACAGCGAATGTCCAGCTTAACTGGATGCAGTTAAATAACTTTGATAACTTTGCTATTCGGGGCTTTAATGTGGCAGGTTTTTCTCTTGGCAACACGGCTATTAACGGAACGAACGGCAATAACGCCACGATAGACAGCTATGGAGAAGGTGGTGTCTATTTCGGCAATGCCACGACGAATGGGCTCACCGGCACAGCAATAGTGGATAAATGCGTTATCAACGGCGGCCGTGCACGCAACTTCTCGGTTGTGAACACTGCCGGCAGCCTGAACCGCCTTACCATAACCGGCACCTCCTTTGGCCTGAACCAGAACTTTGTCGATGCCAACCAGAGTCTGGCCGTCGAGGCCCGCAACAGCGGGACCGTAGTGAACGTTACCGTAGACGGTGCAACCGGCTCCGGCCCGAACACCTTCATTGGCGCGCCAAGCGACCTGGCCAACTTCACGGGCCAGACCCTCACGACCATGGATGTGATATTCCGTAATAACACCCTATCCAACAGTCATCTGCAGAATAATATCGGTGGTGGTGGCTTGACCCTGGCGACCCAGGGATCGATGACCTTCAACGTTGACGGCAACACAATGCGTGACGCAGACGGCAGTGCAGTGACCCTGTTTAAGGCGAATTTAGGCACACTGCTCAGCGGCAGATTCACGAACAATATCATTGGCAACGCAGGAGTGGTCAATTCCGGCTCGAAGAGCGGCAACGGCGTCTTTGTCTCTGCCAGCGGCATAGGGACCATGGCATTTACCATTGCCAACAACCAGATTCATCAGATCAATGGCAACAGCCACATCTATGCAGATAACACCGACGGCAGTTATACGGCAAACTTCACCATTACGGGCAACACGCTTGATACGCCCGGCCCTAACTGGTTTGCAGGCATTGCGATCACCAATGGAGCGCCAACAGTGGTGACCGATACTATCAATGTCTGCGCAGACATCGGCAGTTCGAGTCCACCTCTTCAAAACACTTTGAATCTGGGCGGAAACCTGGGCGTCATTGTAGGCTCCAGCGGCGCGCCTGCAGGTCATACGTTCAACCTTCCCGGCTACGCAGGAGGCCCTGTTCTTGCAAACGTTGAGAGTTTCATTCTGGGCAGAAACGCAGGATCGTTTGTGGCCAGTGCTTATGAGGATGCTCCTGCGACCGCGGCTGCGTTTACGGGCGTTGGCCCGATCTGTCCGACGCCATAACTATGAAATCAAATTGGACATATGGAGAAGGGGATAATATGAGAATAAAGATGAAGTCAAGGTTAATACTCTCGGTGGTCTTATTCGTTCTTATCTGCGCCGGCATGGTGATGGCAGCGGGTGAGACGGTCAATGTAAACGTTGGTACGCTACCGGCTGGCAAGAGCATCACCATAATATACGATGTTATGGTTAATGATCCGCTTCCTCCAGCCACGACCCAAGTCTCGCAGCAGGGCACGGTCTCGGGCAGTAATTTTTCGAACGTACTTACGGATGATCCCAAGGTGGGTGGTGCAGCTGACCCTACGGTCACCCTTCTTGCCAATGATGCGCCTGTTGCCGGTTTCGGCAAGGCTCTCAGCTTTGACGGTACAAACCAATATGTAGTGATTCCCGGCGGTGCGGCTCTCTACACTGCTGCATATACTGTTGAGGCCTGGGTGAAATTTAATACTATTCAGGAAACTGCCATAATCCAAAGACATAATGCAGGCGATACGACTTCTGCCTTCGGTCTTTTTATCAATGGCAGCGGCAATTTTGTCCACTATGCAGATGACGGCACCCTACACACAGTAACAGGAACAACCGCTGCAGCGGTCGGGAAGTGGTATCACGTGGCAGGCACGTTCAGTGCAGGCACAATTCAGCTCTATGTAAATGGCGTCTCAGAAGGCACGCCATCTACAGGCATCGGCAGCCTGACAGGCAGCATGGATCATCTCAACATAGGTAAGGGTTTTCTTTCTGGACG
Organism: uncultured Nitrospiraceae bacterium; assembly: GCA_964461065.1. Lineage (GTDB taxonomy): Bacteria > Nitrospirota > Thermodesulfovibrionia > Thermodesulfovibrionales > UBA6898 > UBA6898. Next base: position 80,894 of record CAYWRK010000006.1, on the reverse strand, counting down.
TGGAGCCAATTATTTGAATGGGCAGATCGATGAAGTAAGATTGTGGAATGCTGCTGCCCTCTCCGGCAGCGACATCCTTAACTGGATGTATCGCGGGATTGATGCAACCAATTTTAATTATAGCAGTCTTGCGGCCTATTACAAGCTCGATGAAGGTGCAGGGAGCACAGCCTTAGCATCCAAAGGCGTAGACGGCGCTCTTCAAAATATGACGAATGCCAACTGGGTTGACTCGACCATCAATGAATGGTACACAAACGAAGATGTTGCTTTCAACGGCAAACTTGTAGGTAGTGACGCAGACGGTGCAAGCACCAATGGAACCGACTGGGCATTGACCTTTGAGCTGGTCACAAACGGAACAAAGGGAAATGTGGTTATCGGCCCTGATAATAATTTCACGTACACACCGAATGCCGGACAGAGCGGTGACGATACCTTTACATACAAAGTTAAGGACTCTGTACCTCAGGACTCAAATAATTTCACTGTAACGGTGAATATAGCGCCGGTGCCTGACGCGCCAATGCTTACAAAGACCTTCGGCGCCCCCAGCATTCCCTTGAACAGTACCACGACCTTGACGTTTACTGTTTCGAACCCAGACCTTATCACGTCCCTGAGCGGTATCGCCTTCAGTGATACCCTGCCTGCCGGGCTGGTGATCGGCTCCCCTGCGGTAGTGAGTGCGACTTGTGTCGGTACGATCACTGCTCCCGAAGGGTTCAATCTGATCAGCATGACCGTTCAGAGTCTTGTAGCCGGTGCATCATGTGACTTCGTGGTGAACGTAATCGGTACGACTGCTGGGACAAAGAACAATACCACGAGCACTGTGACCACGAATGAAAGCGCCCCGGGCGGAACAGCCTCTGCCAGCATCATCGTGGTTGCGCCTCCAGTGATTTCAAAAGCCTTTGGCGCACCGAGCATTCCGTTGAACAGCTCAACATCATTGACTATTACCATCACTAATCCAGCGACCAATCCAATGGCTCTGACCGGAGTGGCATTCACTGATCCATTCCCTGTTGGAATGGAATTGGACCTGGCTTTTGTGTCAACAAACACCTGCGGAGGCATATTAACTGTGGTTCCCGGCCCTCTCGGCTCTGTCAATCTGGGAGCCGGAACAGTTGCTGTCAACAGTAGCTGCACCGTTGTAGTGGGTGTAACCGGTAAGTCAGCGGGGACAAAGAACAATGTCACCGGCAATGTATCTTCTACGAATGGCGGCACTGGCGGGAATGCCTCGGCCAGCATCAGTGTGGCCACGCCTCCGGTAATCACCAAGGCGTTTGGCGCAGCCAGCATTCCGCTGAACAGTTCTACGTCGCTGACATTTACGATCAATAACCTGGCGGCTAACACCATCCCTCTTACAGGCATTGCGTTTACTGACAATCTGCCTGCAGGGCTGGTAGTTTCAACACCCAGCAATCTGACCAACACCTGCGGCGGGACAGCCACGGCAGTCGCTGCGTCATCGTCAGTGAGCCTCTCAGGGGCAACGCTGGCGATAAACACCTCCTGCACATTGTCGGTGAACATTGCCGGTATAACAGCAGGCTTAAAGAACAACAGTGTTACGGTTACCTCAAATGAAAGCGGGCCGGGTAGTACTTCGAACGCCAGCATTATGGTGGTTGCTCCGCCGGTTATCGCCAAGGTGTTCGGCGCTGGAAAGAACCTGCTGAACGGTTCGACATCACTCAGCTTTACCATTCAGAACGCCAACAATGTGACCGCGCTTACCGGCATAGCCTTTACCGACACACTGCCTGCCGGGCTGGTGGTCTCGACACCTAATGGGCTCTCCGGCACATGCGGAGGTGGTACGATTACCGCAACGGACGGCTCAGCCACAGTGAGTCTATCCGGTGCAACACTTGCGGCTCTCTCGAACTGCACCTTCTCGGTGAATGTGACCGGGACAACAGCAGGCCTGAAGGACAACACTGTTACAGTCACCTCCATAAACGGCGGAACAGGGAACACCTCGAACGCGAGCGTGACTGTGGTAGGACCGCCAGTAGTCCTGCCTGCAACCAATATCACGAAGAACAGTTTCTCGGCTAATTGGAATGCATCGGTCGGCGCAACAGGGTACCGGCTGGATGTGGCTACAGACGCAGGATTCAGCAGCTTTGTTGCAGGCTTTAACAACCTGGATGTGGGCAATGTGACAACGTATTCCGTTGCCTCGGGATTGGTCTCTGGGAAGGCTTATTACTATCGCGTAAGGGCCTATTTCCCGGGCAGCACAACGGTAAGCTCAAATACCATCAAAGTTACTACATTGGGCGGCAAGATGTCTCGCAACAGCTGGTATCTGACGCCTGAGGGCTGGATCGTGGTGGCGTACACTAAGACCGATGCGCCTAACGAGGTATATCTTAAGGTGCTGGACACGGGCAACACCTTAGTGCCTGCAGCAAGCATAGCTGGGATGACGACCGGCAATCCCAAGCTGATCGCCTCTGATGCAGTAGCGCCTGAGGTGGCACTTGGCTTTAACAAGGCTACAAGGACAGCCTATGTGACCTACACCTCAGCTGCAGGCCGTCAGGTAGTGGCCGTGCCAGGGATACAGCAGGCCCCGTAATGATGAATATGAGAAAAGCAAACAATACAGGAGGAGACAAGATGAAGAAGGTGATAATGCTGATGGTGCTCTGCATGGCAGGGCAGGTAATGATGTCAGGTGAATCATGGTCAGAAGAGGGGGCCTGGTATGACGCAGCAGAAAACTGGATAGTGCGGGCTTATACCTCGCCTAATGGACCGAACTATTCTGTGACGCTTGAGGTATTGGATACAGCAAACAACCTGATAACAGATCCGATAGTAGGGCTTGCAAACAGCTCGCATCTGATAATCGACAATGCCGGAGGCCCTGATGTGAGCCTTGCCTTTGATGAAGGCAGTGCAACAGCGTATGTGCTGTATACAGCGCCGGGAGGCGGGGCAGTGTCTTTGGAGGAGCTGCCGGGCATAGTAAGGGCACGGGGAGCGATGACAGTTACCCCCAACCCGGTATTGTTCGGGAAAGTTGCAGTGGGGAAGAATCTTACCAGAACCATAACGATCAACAACACCGGCAACATACCGGTGAATATAACCTCGATAGGGACACCTTTAGCGCCGTTCAGCATCGTAGCAGGTTCGACCTGCGTGGCAGGAACACCGGTGGCAGTGGGTGGAAACTGCAGCATAGTGGTGAGATTTGCTCCTACAGCAGTGACGAGCTACAGTGGCAGCCTTGGGATCGTCACAAGCGTAGGGAACGCCACAATAACCCTGAGCGGCAGCGGCGGGAGTGTGTCACCGGGTGGGTAGTAGTCGTTGATTTGTGAATAATAATACGCATAGAGAACTCAGGAGGGTAACATGAAAACAGCAATCCTCAAGACAGGACGTTTAGCCGCAGCAATGGTAGGAGTTTTGGTATTGGTATGTTCTATGTCAGCCATTGCCTTGGGCGCAGTAACAGTACCTCTGCCATCCATAGATATCGTGGATGTTGATCTGGTCACAAACAGCATGATCGTCTACGGCAAAGGCTTCATCGTTAGTCCACCCAGCACGGGGCCGGGCGTTGGAGTGATAAGCCCGGTGCCGCAGCTCACGCTTGGAGGCAATCCTCTAACAGTATCGGCATATACTAACAGCCAGATAAACGCCACATTGCCGGAAGGCATAGCAGATGGAAGTTACCGGTTGATCGTGCAGGCAGCAAACAGTAATCAATATGCCCTGTTTGAGGTTACGATCGGCGCAACAGGGCTGACCGGTCCACAAGGGCCACAAGGCAAAGAGGGACCAATGGGACCACAAGGTCCGGCAGGGCCGATTGGGCCTGTGGGACCGCAAGGCCCACAGGGAATTCAGGGTCCTCAGGGAATTCAAGGGCTACAGGGAATTCAAGGGCTACAGGGGCCATCTGGGGTCAGCGCGCGGCTCGTTTACTACACGAAAAATGCAACAGATTACACATCCTCCACTAACTACAATCCAGGAATGTTCTATTTCTATTGCGACGGGAGTGATGAAATAGTCGCTAACAGTTATAACTTTGTCGGGTGCACACCATTCGTATCGTCATGTTCGTGTGTGATGAACAGTCGGTATAATGGAGCTACAATTGGCAACTTGACGTGTACAATCGACGACAATGAGTTGTTATGGTATATAACCGTGAACTCATCGATAACGTGCATAGGATTGCGTTGATGATGTAATCTGGCTCCGAAGGCGCAGGGGTACATTATCAGCTCGTTATAGAGCCCCACAAACAATTCAAGCAGAAAGGGGCCGGTAGGCCCCTCTCTGCTTTTCTGCTCTCTGCATCCGGAGCACTTCATGCCCGAAGCAGTCGGGCATATCTCTCCGCGTAACTACTCCTCTTCAATAAGAGGCATGAACCGAGGCTCATACTTTTTGGTTCGGCCTATGCTGTGTTCCCGAGATATTCTTCTATATAAAAAGAGCGGCATAGGGTATGATATTTATACACCTATTGTAACGGTAACATGCTTGAATAAAAGGACTTTCTGCATATCTTACAGCTCAGGAGATTCTATGGCTTTTCATAAAAAGATATCTTTCTACCTTATACTGCTAACAGTCATTATCCCCATTGTATTTATCTACAGAGCCACATTGCGCGGCCTTGAGGTCAACGGATATCAGGTGAAGAAGAAGGATCTGGTGATCAGCGTTACTGGCACATCAACCGGAACAGTCAAGGCTGATAAGGAAGTGAAGCTGTCTGCCCAAAGGATCGGCAGGATCGCAAAGCTTCATGTCGAAGAGGGTTCGGCGGTTGCCGCAGGCGGAAGCATAGCAGATCTCGAAGCTGAGGAGGTACAGCAGCGGCTTTTGCTTGCTTCTGCATCGATGCAGAGGATGAATGCCCAGCTTGATAGTCTGAAGCTTGGCCTGACGTCGTTCAAGGCTGATGTTGAGTCAAATATCAGTAAGGCAAAGGCGGTTCTTGACGAGGCAGAGGCACGACTGCGGAGGTTCCAGGAACTGAAGAATAAGGGATTCGTCTCAGAGAGCGACCTTGATGCGGTGAAAAGAGAGCACGATGTGGCTAAAGCGTCCTCAGCTTCTGCCTTTGGAGCCCTTCAGCAGATACGGGCGCGGGAGGAAGAGATAAAGGCTCAGGCAGCTGCGGTTGAGCAGTCACAGAGAGAATACAATCTGGCAAAGATCCTGTACGATTACTCGTTCATTAAGTCGCCCATTTCCGGTATTGTCACAACGCGGCCGGTGAAAATTGCGGAGACCGTGCCTGTCGGAGCCCTCATAGCGGCTGTGGTCTCGACTGATTCGCTCTATGTCGAGGCATTTATCGACGAGGCTGATGCTGCAAAGGTTGCGATTGGACAGCAGGTGAACGTTACGATGGACGCGTATCCGGAAAAAACGATGAAAGGAGAGGTCTATATGATATCTCCGGTTGTGTTAGGCAACAAGCAGGAGGCTCGCACATTTGAAGCGCGGGTACGACTCCTTGATAAGAGCATAAAGACAAAGCCGGGCATGTCTGCGGATGTCGAGGTGATCGTGAGCAAAAAGGAGCATGTGCTTATCATTCCGTCGCAGGCGATCATGGAAAAGAGTGACGCGAAATATGTTTATGTCAGCAATAACAACAAGGCCGTTCTCCGACAGATAAAGACAGGACAGGTTAATTGGACTTTCACTGAGGTGACCGATGGGTTACAGGAGGGTGATATTGTTATAACCAATCCGGACACTTCGGATTTGAAGGAAAGAGCACGAATAAAGGTTCTTGTCACGGATAAATGATCCTCCTTAAGGATATACACCGGTCTTACGAACTTCCAAAGATTACGGTCGAGGTCTTGAAGGGGATAAACCTCGAAGCGGAACAGGGGGATTTTATCGCGATCATGGGGCCGTCAGGCTCGGGTAAATCAACACTCCTCAATATTCTTGGATGCCTGGACAGACCTACCTCAGGCCGTTATCTTCTGGACAATGTGGATGTATCTACCAAGAATGACAATGAGCTTGCCGAGATCAGAAACAGGTCAATAGGTTTTGTATTCCAGAGCTTTAATCTCCTGCCCCGTTTTCCGGCTTGGAAGAATGTGGAACTGCCGCTCCTTTATGGTGGTGTCGAACCTGCCTTGCGCAAGAAGAAGGCTGTTGAGATGCTTGGCCGTATGGGACTTAAAGATCGCTCAGACCACAAACCGAGTGAGCTTTCAGGCGGTGAACAGCAGCGTGTTGCAATAGCACGTGCGCTGATCAACAGCCCGGTCATTATTCTTGCTGATGAGCCTACCGGCAATCTGGACAGCAGGGTTGGCAGGGAGATTATGGAGATCTTTGCCGAGTTGAACCGGGCCGGTGTTACGATCATCCTGGTGACTCATGAGCTGGAGATTGCCGGTTTTGCAAAAAGGACAATAACCATGCGCGACGGAGTGTGCTACAGTGGATGCTCGTGAGGTACTGAGCCTTTCGAAAGACGCACTGATGAGCAACAAGATGAGGTCGCTGCTCACCATGCTTGGCGTGATCATCGGCGTAGCATCCGTGATTATGCTGGTTGCTATTGGAGCAGGCGCAAAGTCATATATCCATCGTGAATTGGGCAATCTCGGTACGAATATCCTCATCGTTGTGCCGGGCAAGACATCTACCAAAGGAGGTATTCATCCTCCTACAGCAAGCACGATCCGCAAGCTGGTGTATGACGATGCGATAATCATAAAGAAGCGGGCCCGCCATGTTGCTGACGCAGTACCCCTGATCCTTGGCTCTTCAAAGGTCAAATATCTCAATCAGAGCAGGGACAATAATGTCGTCGGCTGCACAGAGACCTATTTTGACCTGAGGAACCTTTCTGTCGAATCAGGAAGATTCCTCAATAATGCTGACGTTGATTCAAAGAGAAAGGTCTGCATCCTCGGCAGGACTGTGAAACGGGGCCTATTCGGCGACAAGAATGCACTCGGTGCTGTGGTAAGCATCGGCGACGGCAAATACCGAGTCATAGGAGTCATGGCAAAGAAGGGCGTTACGCTCGGTATTGATTTTGACGATATTGTTTTTATTCCGACCACAACAGCGCAGGAGCTATTCGATACTGATACTCTTTTTAACATAACGATCAAGGTGAAGTCTTCAGCCGAGATCGAGCCTGCCATGGAAGAGATTCGCCTGATCCTGATGAAGCGGCACGCAAACAAAGAGGACTTTACGGTCATGAGCCAGGATGAGATGTTAGGCGTGATGAATAAGGTGTTGGGGATTATGACTGCTGTGCTTGCCGGTATAGCAGCAATATCACTGCTGGTCGGCGGCATCGGTATCATGAATATTATGCTGGTTTCAGTCCGTGAGCGGACGCGTGAGATCGGTATCAGGAAGGCGCTCGGTGCGAAGAATAAGGATATTCTGATCCAGTTCCTTGCAGAATCAGTGACCCTGAGCCTAATCGGTGGGCTTGGGGGCGTGCTTTTCGGGGGCATGGTATCGATTGGATTCCAGCTATTTATTCCCTACCTTCCGATGGAAATATCGTTGTGGTCAGTCATGCTTGCCTTCTTCTTCTCTGCCTCTGTGGGGGTATTCTTCGGTGTATATCCTGCACGCAAGGCATCTCTTTACGACCCGATCGTTGCCCTCAGATATGAATGACAAGGCTCTGACAGAGATAGCCGCGTGGATTGATCAGGGCCTCTGGGGAAGACAGCTTGCCGAGCGATATACAGCTTCTGTAGATGATAAGGTCGCCGGTATATTCAATGCTCTGGCGGATGATCCGGATCTGCTTCTTGTTGCGACCGGGGGTTACGGAAGAAGAGAGCTTTCACCGTTTTCAGATATTGACATCCTTTTTCTTGCAGAGAGCAGAAAAAACGCCAATGCGGCAGAGAAAGTGCTGTACAAATTATGGGATGAAAAACTGGACATCAGCCATGCCTTCAGAACGCTTAATGAGTGCATTGAAGAAGCATTCAAGGATATCCGAACCAGGACTGCACTCCTTGAAACCAGATATCTGGCTGGCAGTACGAAGCTTTTTGAGAAATTTAAAAAGGATGTCTATCCCGCTATTGCGTACCGGAAGCAGAAGCAGTTTGTGGCCGAAAAACTCAAGGAAAGGGAGAAGAGGCATATCAGCACCGGCGACTCGATCTATCTTCTTGAACCGCAGGTTAAGGAAGGTGACGGCGGCCTCAGGGACATTCATGCTGTTCTCTGGCTGTCAAGGGTAGTGTTCAGAATAGAAGATCTTCAGGGCCTGTCCGCAATCTTGACCAGCCATGATCACAAGCGATTTCTTGATGCTTACGACTTCATGATACAGGTACGGTATTGCCTCCACAGTGAAAGCAAGCGGCAGAATGATATCCTCTCGTTCGAATATCAGCGGGCCGTGGCCTTCCGTCTCGGATTCCGTGATTCAGACAAATTCAGCGGTGCTGAGCGGATGATGCGCTACTACTATCTGAAGGGCAGGATCATCAGGGATGTATCGCATGCTGTCATGGTAAGGTGCAGCAGGCAGTATGCTCCGATCTTCAGGGATTTCACAAAGAAGAAGATCTCGGACGATTTTTCGCTGTCAGGGGGAAAACTGATCGCTCGAGATGAGGAACTTTTTGTCGGACATTCAGAGAAGATCATGGAGGCTTTTTATCATTTGTCGAGAATTGACAAGAGTTTCAGCAACAGGCTACGAGAACAGATCAGGGAGGGTCTCCCCCGGATTAACAGGCGGACAAGGCCCATTTCTTCTGCAGTCCATCATTTCCGCGAGATCATGAAAAGCAGGTGTGTATATGAAACGCTCAGGGAGATGCACGAGACCGGCGTATTAGGCAGGTTTATCCCTGAATTTGGCGCGTTGCGTTCACTTGTGGTTCATGAGGCTTATCATATGTACACGGTCGACGAGCATACGCTTCTGGCGATCAGAAATCTGGAGCGGCTCAGGACAACAACCGTGAGAAGTTTGGAGGCGCTAAAGCAGATCATCCTCAGCATGGAGCAGCTTGATGTGCTGTTTCTTTCGATTCTCTTTCATGACATTGGCAAAGCAGTGGGCAGACATCATGAGGAAGAGGGATATAAAAGGCTCAAGTCGATCATGGAACGCATGAACATGCCGACGGACAAAAGGCTCAGGATTGAGTTCCTCGTGAAAAACCATGTCCTGATGTCGCGCATTGCCATGACCAGGGAGATCGATGATTCTGAGGTTATAGCGGATTTTGCCGACGCTGTCGGAGACAGCGAAAATCTCAGGGCTATCTATCTCATAACCTATGCGGATATGTCTGCGGTAAATCCGCAGTTCTGGAATGCCTGGAAGTCCTCTCTGTTAGAAGGCCTTTATGAGAGGACATTAGCTCATCTCTCAGGTTGGAGCGCCTTGACAAAGCCGCATGATGCTGCAGCTCTTTTCCCTGGCAAGAACGCCGTGCAGAAGGAACTTTCTCTGTTTGTTGCGGGTATGCCTGACCGGTATCTCCTTTCAACTACGGGCACAAGACTGAAGGAGGATTTTCTGCTCTGTCAGAAAGCCTCAGTCCAGGGCTCGGCTGTCCGTATCGATGTTATGCCTGACGGTATTGCCGAGATCGTTATCTGCGCGTCCGATGCTCCCGGCCTCTTCTCGCGAATCGTCGGATTCCTCTCCATGAGAAAATTAAATATAGTTCATGGACGCATATATACTGGAAAGAATGGAATTGTTATTGATAAAATTGCAGTCTCGAACTGGAAAGAGATTTGGTGGGACGGACTTGAGAATGATATCTCTGCCGGCCTTGAAGCTGCCGTGATGAAGAGACTGGAAATATCGCTTGCTGGTCAGACCCGAGAGACCCACGGGCTTTTCGATGCTTTTGTGGAGATCGACAATGAGTCTTCTGATCATTACACGCTTATCGAGATCTTTTCCCAGGACCGGTTAGGATTGCTGTACGACATCTCTAAGATATTTCATAAGAAAGGAGCGGGTGTTGTATCTGCCCGTATCAATACAGAGGCAGGACTTGCGCAGGACATTTTCTCTGTTCGTTCTGAAAACGGAAAGCTGGACTGCGAGACGGCGATCGAGATCCTGAGAGACCTATGGCAATTACTGAGAAGCTGAAAAAATATTCACTGCTTACTACCGCGCTGCTGATCACGCTTGTCATTGCACTGGCGCTCAGGGGACCCCATGTCTCGAATACGCTCAAAAAAGTGATCCTTCCGGAGCTGGAACATGCAACAGGGAAAAGAGTGATCGCTCAGAAGATCTATGTCAATATCTTCCCGCTGTTTATAGAAGCTAAGGGTCTCAAGATATTTGACGAAGATGGTAACAAGATCCTTCTTGCGCAAAGGGTTAAGGCCTATCTTGATATTTCAGGCCTGTTCAGCAGGGCAGTTACTATCCGGAGGCTTGTGATCAGGGAACCGGTCATAGAGGCATCGGAGGAGCAGGCTGAGGCAATCGGGAAGAACATTCGCGACTATCTTGCATCGACACGCAAAGATGCTCTTAAGGTCAAAGTCGTTGCGCTGGAACTGCAGCAGTGCAAAGCGGATCTCCGTTCCGAGGGGCTCAAAACCGCCCTTGCCATCAACGGTTTGAGCGGAGAGGCTATTCTCGGCGAAAGTCAGAGGATTCGGGTTGATGCCAAGAGCGTTTCGGTTCACAGGGAAGGACTACCGAAGTTAACGGCCACCCTCACCGGACAGGCAACGGTAAAGGGAGATACGCTGACGATCGGAAAGATCGGTCTAACCACACATGGCACGCAGGTAACTGCCGAGGGTACTGCCGGGCAGGGAGAAGCAGTATTAAAGACTGCTGCCACTGTGCTTGTTTCATCAATCAAGGAACTCTTTGGACTGCAGAAGAGCGGGGAAGGCACTATCAAGGTGAACGGCACAGTACATTACGCAAAAGAAAATACAAATCTGGATCTTTCTCTTGCAGGACATTTTTATCTGGAGACCTTGATGGAACTCCTGAAGGTCAATGAAAAGCTGGAAGGACAGGTAGCGTTCAAGGGAGCGGTGAAGGGACCCCTGCGGGATATTGTGGCAAAGGGCAATGCGGTCATGACCAGGGGAAATCTGTATCATGTCGAGATTGATAAGCTTGCCTGCAAGGTTGTCTATGAGAAGGGCGTGATGCGTTTTCTTGACGGTGACGGCACGCTTTATAATGGCAGGGCAAAGGCCTCAGCTTCTATAGCATTGCCTGTTGTCAATCAGTTCACCCTTGATATCGATTTTGCTGAAGCAGACAGCAAGCCACTCTTTAATCTGATCGGCTGGGACCCGGGCGTATCCGCCGGTAAAGTGAAGGGCACGCTCCACCATGCTGGTCATAGGTTTAGTCCAAAGGGATTCTTTGACTATGTGAGTGTCGAAAAGGGAAAGGATGTGCTCGGAAGAGTGAAGAGCATGACCGGCAAGTATGATCTTCATCATGAGGATATGTTGTCTCTGTCGGACCTCAGGATAAAGACCGAAAAGTCAGAGGCAGTTGCCAGTGGAAATGTCGATATAAAAAATCATACTCTTGATCTGCCGATCACCATGAAGACGGCTGACCTGCATGAGATAACCTCCCCTTATTACGAGGCACTGAAAGGGGAGGGAGAGTTTTATGGCAAAGTCTCCGGCACCTTTGACGATCCCAAGATCAGCGGCAAGGCCGAGATCGTAAAGGCTTCCATAGAGGGATATCCGGCTGAACGCATAACCGCAGATCTCGTGTACCGGAAGAATCTGCTCCAGGTGAAGGATCTTGTTGCCGGCGACAGGATAGGGAGCGCCCGCGTTTCCGGAACCATAGCATTTAAAGATGCAAAAGAGCTCTTTGATATTGCGCGGCCGACATGGGGTCTTCGTGCTCAGCTGAAGAATATTGAGAGCGATAAATTTGTGAAGATATTTTATCCCGGGTATTCAGGCAGCGGACAGTTCTCTGCGACCGCAAGACTGGACGGTTTCGGTAAATTGCCTGAAGTAACGGCCGCAGTGTCGCTTGAGTCTGCAACCGTTTTCGATATGCCTGTTCATGCGGCGTCCTTTGATTTCAGATATGCAGAATCCCGGATGGATTTCACCGGAGCTACTGTCAGACAGGGCGAGACGGTTGTTCGCGGTGGCCTGACCATCAATCCGGACGATACATTTGCCTATAAAGCATCGGCTGAAAGAATCAGGCTCAGTGATATCATCCAACGGCCGCTCCAGGGAGAGGTGATCGCGACGCTGACATCTGAAGGACACGGAGACTTTGATAACCCGACAATATCTCTTGATGTCAGAATGATCGATGGAACGCTTAAGGGAAAACAGATCGGCAAGGGTGTGATCACTGCCTCGCTGAAGGATAAGAAGTTCTTTGCAACGGCAAAGCTTATCAATGACCGTATCAGCATCTCGGCCAGGGGCAGAACTGACGGTATCATGCCCTGGGAGGCTTCTGCTGATTTCCAGACAGGAAGGTATGATTTCCTGATAACGTCCCTGCTTAAAGATATACCGGAGGATCTAATCCTGAACCTCAACGGCTCTGTATCACTGCAGGGGACCCGTAATCATATTGCGGGATCTGCATTGATCAAACATGTTGTTCTTTCGATGTATGGTTACAGTTTTACGAATGAGGAGGAGATATCTCTTGATCTTAATGACAGGAATCTTTCCCTTGGCAGAATCGCACTGAGAAGCGGCAGCACGGTTTTTCGCGCCAACGGAAGTATTGCCTTTGGCAGAAGCTATAATATTGCAGTAGAGGGCAGCTCTGCACTTTCTCCGTTTAAGAGTTTTTCGACCAGGCTGGGTATCCTGAAGGGGGATGCTGTCTTTGTTATCGGTATAAGCGGTGACTGGGAGACCCCCAAGGTGAACGGCGGCATCAGCCTTGCCGATGGTGCTATCGGACTGAAAGACTACCCGGCCTATCGCATCACCGATCTCAAGGGATACCTGTATCTTGATAATGACAAGGTTGTGCTCCAGGATCTACGAGGCAAACTGGGAGGCGGTGATCTCGATCTGTCCGGCGTTTTGTATCTGAAGAAGTTCGCGTTTTCCCGATTCTATGTGGAAGCGAAAATGCATAATATTACGAGCGTCATATCGCCGGAGTTTTCCGTGAATTTTGGCGGCAGTCTTCTATACAAGGGAACTCCTTTATCTCAGATCGTATCGGGCAACATTGACATCAACCGTGCCAGGTACAGGGAGCGTGTGGAATGGAAGAGCTGGCTGCTTCAGGCAAGGAAGACGGAAAAGGTCAGGACAGATATTGCGAGTTATGAGAAGGCGAACCTGAACATCAAGATCACCGGAAAGGATGATATATCAATTGATAATAATGTTGCGCGAGCTATGGTCAGTTCTGACATGGTTTTGCGGGGTACCCTGTACCGTCCGGTGCTGTTTGGAAGACTTGAGACAAAGGATGGGACAGTTTACTTCAGGAATAATGAGTTCAAGATACAGCACGCCAGCGCCGATTTTGCGGATCCGAACCGTCTTGACCCCGTCATTGCCATAGCTGCTGAGACAACGGTCAAGGGCTACAGGATCAAGATGAACCTTGAGGGACAACTTGACCATTTTAATATGTCGCTGGTCTCAGATCCGCCGCTCAAGGAGATGGATGTACTGGCACTCCTGACGGTCGGCCAGGCAGGGGGAGGTGTCAAAGGCTTTGAGGCAGGTATCGGAGCTGGCGAGGCTACGTCGTTTGTGACGGGTAAGATGCAGGATGTTATCGAGGAGCGGGTGCGCTCGATAACCGGCCTTGACCGTTTTCAGATTGATCCTTATGTTTCAAAGACTACCGGAGCGGTCGAGCCCAGGGTGACAGTATCCAAACGTATGCTCGCGGACAAGTTATTTGTTACCTATACAAGCGCACTGGGCAGCAAAGAAGAGCAGATCGTAAAGCTGGAATACTTCGTGAACAGGAACATATCTCTGGTTGGCATCCGCGATGAGCGCGGAATAGCCGGCGGAGACATCCGTTTCAGGTTTGAGTTTAAATGAGATTCAGGTCAAGGATGAGGTTAAGGTTGAGGAATCGGCAGAGAGAAATATTCGGACTGAGGCTCAGATTGCGCCATACATACGGACTTGTTCGCTTTCTTTTTATCTTTTGTCTCAGCCTCAGTCTGAACCTCAGCCTGTCTTTGCTCTCCCCGTCCCATGCCGCCACTGTGGGCAGGATTGAGATCTTAGGGCTCCATACTGTCGAAAGGGATGAGATGCTTGATATGCTCGGCATCAGAGAGGGCATGCCGCTCAATGCTGAGATAATCAGGAATGCCATTAAGCGGGCATTTCGAAAAGGGACCTTTGATGACATCTCCATCCATGCCACTGACAGTGAGCCATGCCTCGTCAGCGTACGGGTGAGAGAGAAGGATATGATCCGAAAGGTTGACGTGCAGGGGAACTATCCACTTTCGGCCGGCAAGGTTAAGGAATTGCTTACCCTTAAAGAGGGAGAGGTGATGCGCTATGACCTTGTCGATCAGGCTGTGGCAGATCTTAAGGTGCACTTTGCGCTCCTTGGATTTCCTGGAGCTAGGATTATGGCCAATCCATCCGGCACAGCTGAGCATCTCTATGATGTGACTCTTACGGTCATGATTGAAGCAGGTCCCCCTCTTGTTATAAAAGAGGTGAAGATCGTCGGCACGGATCTTATCGCGCCGAATGACCTCAAAATATCTGCTGGCGCGACCTACGATCAGATCTGGATCAGAAAAGAGCTGCAGGCACTAAGGGAACGTCTGAAAAAGGATGGCTATATTAGGCCCGATATCGGCTCTTATGATTTTCAGAGCGGCATATTAACCTTGTCGATGAATCCGGGAAACAAGCTTGTATCAATAATCAAAGGTAATAGTGCACTTTCAACCGGTCGTCTCGAAAAGGAGATGCCTTTTCTTGAAGGCGAGGTTTTTAATGATGAATCTGTTGATGAGGCTGTCAGCAGAATGCTGTCGCTTTATCATAGTGAAGGGTATTCTCTGGCTCAGATAGCGCCTGTTGTGAGATCGGATAATCAGCAGAGCGAGGTGACTTTCTTTGTGCTCGAAGGTATGCAGTTTAAGGTCCGGACCATCCAGTTCAGCGGGGCCGCGCTTCCTCCGGGAATACTGCAGACTGCGCTTGCACTGAAAGAGGGAGGACCTTACAATCCCGACCTCAGACAGCGTGACAGAGATACGCTTAGGGAATACTATGCGGCGCTCGGGTATCTCGAAGCCTCGATCGGAGAGATAGAACTGCGGACTGACGCGTCCTCCGGCAAGATAGATCTTATCATCCCCATTGATGAAGGTATGCTCACGACCATAGCTGCTTTAAATATTGAGGGCGTAGAGCAGGCGAGAAAGGAAAAACTCCTTGCCCTTATTGCGCTCAGGGAAGGACAGACATATAATGAGGTCGAGATATCCGACGCCCGTTTCCGTATCATCGACAGCTATGCACGGGAGGGATATGCCAATATCGATGTCATGGTTCAGCGTACGATCGAGGATCACCGTGCCAGGGTTCTTTTCTCCATAGTTGAGGGCAGAAAGAAGACGATAGGCAAGACCGTTGTGGCTGGCAACAGGCAGACACGATATGGTGTTATCAGGAGAGAGATTGGCAATACTGAGGGCTCTCCTTACAGCTTCAGCATACTCGCCCAGAAACGGCAGAAGCTTTACAAGCTTGGTCTGTTCACTGATATAGAGATAGAAGCTTCTGATGCTGATGGCGACCAGAAAGATCTCCTTGTGAAAATTAAGGAAGGCAAAGCCGGCATCTTTGAATTCGGGTTCGGGTATGCCGAGTATGAACATTTCAGAGGTTTTTTCGAAATTGGATACAGAAATCTTTTTGGCCTTAACCGGCAGGGGCTGTTTAGAACAGAGCTGAGTTCACTCGATCAAAGATTTATTCTCCAGTACAACGAACCCTGGTTCCTGGGGACGACCTTGCCGCTCAGGGTCTTATTGCTGCATGAGAACAAAAAAGAACTTACGATCCCTGACCGGGTGGTTCGCTATCAGCTTCGGCGCGACTCCGTCAGCGTCGGCATTGAAAAGAAACTCGCCGATACTCTTAAGGGTGAACTCACTTACGAATTTTCGCTGGTGAAAACGACGGATGTCCAGCCTGACGTTGTTCTGAGCAGGGAAGATGTCGGAACCCTTGCGATAAGTTCGGTGCGGACTTCACTGTATTTTGATACTCGTGACAATCCTTTTGAACCGAAAAAAGGCATGCTCACCGGAATAACAGCTAAGATCGCATCGCCGTTGCTTCTTTCGGAAACACATTTTATCAAAGTGACCATGTTTGCAAACCTGTTTCAGGAGCTGCATAAGAGGGTAGTCCTCGGTCTCTCGGCCCGCGGAGGCATTGCCTATGGCTTCGGCAAAACGACTGAACTTCCTATTGTTGAGCGTTATTTCCTTGGCGGGCGGTCTTCGGTACGGGGATATGATCAGGATATGCTCGGTCCGAAGGGCAGTGATGGAAACCCCACCGGTGGAAATTCTTTTGTTATGGGAAGCGTCGAGTTGAGAACTGACATCGGCAGGAACATCAGTATCGTGCCATTCATTGATTTCGGAAACGTCTGGATAAACACAAATGATTTTTCGCCGACAGACCTGAAATATTCGATAGGCGTTGGGTTGCGGTATGCTACTCCCGTTGGACCGTTAAGGGTTGATTACGGATATAAGCTGAAGCGGGATGAGATATGTCTTGACAGGGCAGCTCCGCTGACACCGCTATGCACTCCGGAAAGCCGTGGAGTTATACATTTCAGCATCGGCCATGCGTTCTGAGTCCGTGAAACGTGAGGAGTAAATCGTTATGAGAATAATTGAAAAATGCGACTTATTGAAGTGTTTTATGGTATTTCTTCTGTTTTTCACGCTTTACGACTTACGCTTCACGAGCGAGAGCTATGCTGCTCTCAGCGATCGTGTCATTGCTTTTGTTGATGATCATGCCATAACCCTGAGCGAGCTTGAAGAGAGCTATAAGTCAGCCAGTGCCCTTTCCGGCACGATAACGCATGCAGAAGTCCTCAATACCATGATTAACAGGGTGATTCTGCTGAAGGAGGCAAGGAAATACCGGATTGAGGCTCCTACGCTTGACGAGGTGCTGAAGGAGTATATTGACCTGAAGATCCGGGCGTATATCAGGGTGAATGACGCTGATATAGAAAAGTTCTATTCCGAAAATGCGCTGAACTTCCCAGGCAAGAGCTATGAAGATGTAAGGGATGAGATCGATATGTTTCTTACGGAAAAACTCCTCAATGACCGCCTGAAAGAAGGCCTGAATGAACTCAAAAAAAAGGCATATATCAGGATATATCTTGATACGCAATGATATGACGCATAGCAAATGAAGCAGCTCCTTATGTTAATATGCTGTATAGCCGGCCTGTGTATAAACATGCCGGCATCCGCATTTGACGGACCGTTGCGGACTAAAAACCAGTTCCCTCTGTTTATGCATCTCGATTCCCCTGTTTTCGAGTCAGCAGCCACAGTCAACGCTCTCTCCTCGACTCTTTTTTATTCAACTGTTTTCATGAATAAACAGTCATTACAATGGAAGGCGCAGCTTGATATGGAGATAGCTGAATTGAACCTCAGGTACACGAGACAGATTAGCAGTCTTTTTGAGATGGGGGTAGAAATCCCGATACTTGCCCTTACGAGCGGATTCATGGATCCCTTTCTCTCAACGTATCACAGTGCCTTTGGATTTGCGAATTATGGAAGGGAAAGCAGGCCGAGTGATTCATTCCTGTATGAGGTGCAACGCGGGGATAAGGTTATTATCAGGGGCAAGGACAACGGGATTGGACTTGGCGACATTAAGCTCTCTGCCAAAAAGATTCTTTATGAAATGGATCCGCTCATAAGCATTAAGGCGGAGGTCGAACTTCCGACGGGTGCTGCCTTAAAGGGCTATGGGAGCGGCAGTCTGGACGGCGGGTTTTCTTTATTGATCGATAAACGGCTGAGTGAAAATATCATGTCCTATTACAATGGAGGAGTTATATTCCCCGGAAAATTGAGGGCATTGGAAACGATCAGTCTCAATACCTCGGTTTATGGAGGTATGGGGCTTGAAGCCCAGATATCCAGGGAGTTCAGCCTGCTTGGACAAGTGACGGTACAAACTTCATCGTTTCCAAAAACAGAAATCGGAAATATAGACAGGACAGGAGTTCTTTTTACGTTAGGTGGCAGGTACGTAAAGGGGAAGGAAAATTATGAGTTTTCTTTTACTGAGGATCTCAATACTGCAGGGGCCCCTGACGTCACGATCACTATTTCCTACAAAAAGACATTCTGATAAACATGCGCAACCGCAGGCAGATCATCAGCTGGTGTTTTTTTGATTTTGCGAATTCCAGCTATTCTGCGGTCATAGCTGCAGTAATATTTCCGGTATTCTATGTATCCTCCATTGTAGGCAATGCATCCGGCCAGGGTGATGTCTGGTGGGGAAGGGCGATATCTCTCAGTATGGCATTCGTTGCCCTCTCCTCCCCGCTGTTAGGTGGCATCGCCGATTACAGCGGACGCCGTAAGCGCCTTCTTCTTTTCTATACTGCAACATGCGTGCTTGCAGTATCGCTCTTCACTTTTCTTGGAAAAGGAATGGTAATCGAAGGTTTTTTCCTTATTCTCATTGCCAATATCGGCATGGAAGGGGGCCTGGTCTTTTACAATTCCTTTTTGCCTGAGATAGCAGGCAGGGAATACCAGGGCCGTGTATCTGCCTGGGGTTTTGGTGTCGGCTATGCCGGCTCTATCCTGTCCCTGCTTATTGCGCTGCCCCTTGTAAAGGCAGGACGGTTTGCCGAGACCTGGATCATGGTCGCGCTTTTTTTTGGTCTTTTTTCTCTTCCTGCATTCATCTTTCTCCCGAAAGATAAAAAAGCAGGACTGTCGGTTATTGGTTCTGCCGCGAAAGGCTGGACCTATTTTATGTCGGTTTTGCGTGAGATATTCGGCAAATCTGAAGTTCGGAAATTTATGCTGTCCTATCTGATATACGAAGACGGTGTGAACACGGTCATTGTTTTTTCGAGTATCTTTGCCGCAACAACGCTCGGTTTTTCTTCTCTGGAACTGATAGGCCTCTACCTCATTGTTCAGGTCACAGCACTTGTCGGAGCATTTGTTATGGCCAGGCCGATTGACGTTTGGGGGCCGAAGAAGGTCGTGACCCTTTCTCTCATGCTCTGGTCAACGGTTGCTGTGGCTGCCTATTTCATTGAAGCAAAGGCCTACTTTCTTATTCTTGCTTCGGTTGCTGGCCTGGGGCTCGGCACGGTCCAGGCGGCAAGCAGGGCATTCTTCACCCAGTTCATACCATTGGGAAGAGAGAGTGAATATTTCGGAATCTATTCTCTTGTCGGGAAATCATCGGCAGTGCTCGGTCCTCTCATATTTGGCTATATCTCTTTGACATTTGGCAGCCAGCGGCCTGCAATCCTCGCAGTTTCGGTGTTTTTTGTGGCGGGATTTATTCTATTGCGAATGGTTAAGGGCGGCGGTCCGAATATGCTGAAAAGAGAAGTCTAAGAAAAACGATTTAGGCTGCTGCGCAGATATTGCCGGTAAGCTCCTGCATCAGGGTATGAACGCTTACGATCTTATCCACCCGTGAAGCATTGGTCCCTACGGTATAGAGAGGCTCTTCTTTGTCGGCATTATAGTTGGCTGAACTCAGCAGTCCATTGCAGATACAGAAGTGGTGCTCATTGCTTGCTTTTGCAGGACAGACGCTGTATTTGCCTTCACTGTCTTTCTGCAGTACATATCCCTTGTCGCATTTCGGTTTGCGCAGCTTTGAAAGCGCGGAAACATACATGGGAGACTGCTTGATGATCCTGAAGGGAAGGCCGCAGGGCGAACCGGGATCAAAGGCAACCATGATGTCCTCATCCTGAGCTGCCACAACAGAACGCTTATAATCCGGAGATGCGCTGCTCTCTTCAGTAGCAAGGAAGCGGGTGCCCATCTGCACTCCATCAGCTCCTGCTTTCATATACCGTGCAATATCCTCGTACGTGTAAATGCCGCCTGCAACGATGATGGGGAAATCGCCATATTTTTTTGCAGCATCCTTGACCGGAGGCAATAAGTTTTCAAGCTTGTTAGATTCAAGATCAACCTGGTCCATCTTGAATCCGAGATGACCGCCTGCAAGAGGGCCTTCAAGCACTACTGCGTCCGGCCGGTAACCCAGCTTCTCCCATTTCTTGCAGATGATTTCCAGAGCCCGGGTTGATGAAACAATCGGTATCAAGGCTGTATCTTTCGGATTTTGTATTGCAGGCAGGGAAACAGGAAGGCCTGCGCCGGAAATGATCAGATCTGCTCCTGCGTCAAGGGCTCCTTTTACCGAATCATTATAGTCGCGGGAAAGGGCACACATAATATTGATACCGGCAAAGCCGCCATTTGCTTTTGCCTGGGAAACCTCTTCATAAGCAGCCTCATACGAATTGAGTTTCTTGCCTGTTCTCTCAGATACAAGACGGTCAAGGCAGGCGCTTGAAACAATACCTACACCGCCTTCTTTGGCAACAGCCGCTGCAAGAGGAAACAGGGAAACGCCGACTCCCATACCGCCCTGGATGATAGGCACCGGTATAGTCTTCCCCTTTATCGTTAATGACGAAAGTATAGCAGTCATAGTTCTCTTTTATAATCGCGTATTAGAGGAATTTTATCAAGTGATATTTTACGATCAATCGAGAACCGCGAAAATACTGGCAAAGGCTTTTCATCCCATCGATAAATGTTTTACAATAGAAACCAAAACTACACAGCAGAAAGGACACGCAGATGCTATCTCAACGAGTTCAGAAGATAAAACCATCACCCACGCTTGCCATTGATTCACGGGCAAAGGCAATGAAGGCTTCAGGTATTGACGTCATCAACTTCGGCGTTGGCGAGCCTGATTTTGATACGCCGGACAATATAAAAGAGGCTGCCTGCAAGGCGATCAGGGACGGCTTTACGAAGTACACTGCAGTGGGCGGTATTGACCCGCTGAAGGATGCAATCATTGAGAAGTTTCAGAAGGACAATGGCCTTGAATATAAACGGGAAGAGATCGTAGTCTCCTGCGGCGCAAAACATAGTCTTTATAATATTGCGCAGGCGCTTTATGGCCCTGGCGATGAGGTGATCATCCCCGTGCCGTATTGGGTTTCCTACCCCGACCAGGTGCTCCTGAACGATGCAAAACCTGTCTTTGTTAAAACGCTTGAGTCCGATAATTTTGTGTTACGGCCTGAAGCACTTGAAGCCTGCATCACAAAGAATACGAAGGCGCTGATCCTGAACTCGCCGTCGAATCCCACCGGCATGCTCTATGACAAGAAAGCCCTTGAGAGGATAGCGGAGCTTGCAGTGAAACATAATTTCTACATTATATCTGATGAGATCTATGAGAAATTGGTGTATGATGACTTTGTGCATGTCAGCATAGCTTCACTCAGCGAGGAGATCAAGGCCAGGACCATTGTCGTAAACGGCCTTTCTAAATCTCATGCCATGACAGGATGGAGGCTTGGTTATGCTGCCGGGCCTGCTGATGTGATTAAGGCGATGACGAACATCCAGAGCCAGTCAACATCGAATCCCAATTCCATGACGCAGAAGGCAGCAGTGGAAGCGCTAAAAGGACCTCAGGACTTTATTGCAACAATGCGTGCCGAGTTTGACAAGCGGAGAAAATTCGTTGTGAGTGAACTGAATACGATCCCCGGCTTGAGCTGTATTATGCCGAACGGAGCGTTTTATGCGTTTCCGAATACGGCAATGATCTACGGGGCCCGGTTCGGGGACAAGACGATCAATACATCGAATGACCTTGCCCTCTATTTTCTTGAAGAGGCAAAGGTTGCACTGGTTCATGGCGAAGCCTTTGGCGACGATAATTATGTAAGGATCTCGTATGCAACGTCTATGGCCGATATCATGAAGGGGCTTGAAAGAATCAGGCAGGCGCTGCATAACCTTGAGATCAGGAAGTAGATGACAGATATATTCAAGTCGGGATACATAGCGCTCATCGGCAGACCAAATGTCGGCAAGTCCACGCTTCTCAACGCAATTCTCGACCAGAAGATCGCCATTGTAGCAGATCGGCAGCAGACTACACGGAACAAACTCCTCGGTATAAAGACCTTTGAGTATGCTCAGATGATATTTGTTGACACGCCCGGCATCCACAGTCCGCGTCATGCCCTTGGGGAGTCCATGGTCAGAACAGCAGAGGAGGCCATGCAGGATATTGATGTTGTTGCGTTCATAACTGACGCAGATAAACGTGATGAAGACCTTGCAATCATAGCCTTGTTCAAGGATATTAAGACACCTGTCCTGTTTGTGTTGAACAAGGCAGACAGCAAAAGTCCTTCGGAGATCTCCGACATTATCCATGCGTACGGCGATCTTTTTCCCTTCAGCTCTTTTCTTTCCATATCGGCACTCAAGGTAAAAGGTATCGAGTTTTTGTTCGAAAAGATTAAGGGCCTCCTCTCTGAGGGGCCGAAGTACTTTGACGATGATACAGTCACTGACCAGTATGAGCGATTTATGGCAGCCGAGATCATCAGGGAGAAGATCATCAAGAACACCTCTGAGGAAGTTCCCCATGCGGTTGCGGTTGAGATCCAGGAATGGAAGGAAAAGAAGAAGGGACTTGTGAGCATCAGTGCCACTATTTACGTTGAACGGGAAGGCCAGAAGGCCATTATCATAGGAAAAAAAGGCGACATACTGAAGAAGATCGGCAGTCAGGCGCGCAGGGACATCGAGAGGCTGATTTCTTCAAGGGTGTTTCTTGAACTCTGGGTGAAAGTAAAGAAGGACTGGCGCGATGACAAAAACATGCTGCAGGCACTGGGGTATCGGTAATGTTTGTTGAAATGAAGGTTGAGGGACTTCTCTTTGACCCTCGTACCAATATGTACATACTTTTGCTCAAACAGGCTGATGGCGCTGGAACCCTTCCCATCTGGATCGGCAAGCCTGAGGCTGATTCTATAGCGCTTGCCCTCGGCAAGGTTTCAACGCCCAGGCCCCTTACCCATGATCTTGTGAAGAATGTTATTGACGGCCTTAATGCCAAGGCAACCAAAGTCGTTATCACAGAGATCATCGACAATACATTTTACGCACTCATTTATATTGCTGACGGACAGCGGGAAGCGCTGATCGATTCGCGTCCGAGTGATGCAGTGGCGATTGCACTCCGGGTGAATGTGCCGATCTTTGTCGAGGAATCGATCCTTGGCACAAAAACCGCTGATGAGCTTGATGAATGGCTGAAGAACCTTAAGCCCGAGGACTTCGGCAATATCATGTAATGCTTCAGAGGACCGAGGGCATCGTACTCCGCACAATTCCCTTTGGTGAAGCCGATCTCATTGTCACATATATCACCAAGGATCTCGGCATCGTCAAGGTATTCGCGAAGAGTCCAAGGAAGACCAAAAGCAGGTTCGGCAGCAGTCTCGAGCCGCTGACCTTCTCACGCATTGCGTTCTGGGGAAAAGAGGATGCTGCATTGCCACGATTGACCCAGGCTGACATCGTCCATACCTTCAGTTCACTAAGGGAATCGCTGCATTGTTTTATCAGGGTTTCTGAACTTATTGAACAGACCCTTCATCTTGTTCCTGAACGGGATACGAGCAGGAATGTCTTTCCCCTTCTTATGCAAACACTTGCAATCATGGAAACAGGCTGCCAGAATCCCCTCATTTCACTCTTCTACAAGCTTAAACTTCTTGAGATGACAGGGTTCCTGCCCGGGTTTCATATCTGCGGGCGATGTGGCGATAGAAGCAATGCCTTTCATCTGTCTCACGGAACAGTACTCTGCGTTAAGTGTTCGGAAGATGAAGATGTAAGCAGCAGACTTTCCCCTGGGGTTACCGCATTTTATTCGAGTCTGATGAGATGGGAGATCTCAAAGTTGGACAGATTAAAGCCGGATGACAGGGTAATGAAGGAGTTATCGCTGCTTGTTGACGAACACAGCAGGTATGTTACAGAAAAGAACCTCAGGTCACGGGAATTCAGAAAAGGGTAGGTAGCAATCAAATGCTAACTGCGTTGGCTTCGTCGTCAGCTCCTCAACATACCAATCCCGAAATTCGGGACGTCGCTTCCTCTGCTTAAAGCACCTACTTCTGGCTGCCGCCTTGTTATCATTTTGATTACATCTTGAAATTAAACCTCTCTGCGTTTTTCATCCTCTTCCTGATGGATTTTGCATTCAATGCACATGGTCGTTACCGGTCTGGCCTCAAGCCTCTTAACATCTATCTCAAGTCCGCAATCATCGCATATGCCGAAGGTGTTGTTATCGATGCGCTCAAGGGCTTCTTCGATCTTTTTCAGGAGGCGCTGCTCTCTGCCACGCAGGCGAAGCATAAAGTTGGTGTCTGTTTCGGCCGATGCCTGGTCTCCCATATCTGGAAATGCGGACTGTCCGGGAAGTTCATTGAGCGCTACTTCAGCCTCACTGAGAAGTGCAGCCTTTTGCTGGAGGAGAATGTCTTTTATCTTCTGAAACCTTGAACTGCGGGCGCCTTTTAGCGGAGCTTTTTTAGCAGCTGTCCCGGAAGTTGATACTGGGTTTAAAAGCGATCTGACAGGCTGCGCTGCTTTTGTCGTCGATTTTGTCACAGCCTTGACCGTTTTTACATCACCGGTTTTTTTTGTAGTATGTGATGACTGTGTTTTCTTCGTAACCACAGTCTTTTTGCTGATTTTCTTCGTTGGCATAATGGCTCCCGTAATGATTTTTATTAGACTACCAGAACATTTTCTGCTGCGTCAAGATAGTTACGGAATCAGGAAAAGAAATGTTGCTGGTGACGTGACGGTTATTCGCAGTTTTCGCGGGACTTGATGAATGCGATAAGCGCTTCCCGGCTCTGATCATCAATATCAATGAATTTAACGCCGACGCCGCAGTCTTCTTCGCGCTGAGCATTGAGTTCTACGTGAACGATTTCTCCCTTAATTTTAACCGGGTGAGGAAGTTCAGGCACGTGTAACAGGAGTTCAGCGACTTCGTGAAGTTCATGCTTTCTTTTTGTTCTGATGAACATACCCCGTCTGCTTACGTTCTTGGTGTATTCGTCAATGAACTCATTGAAGGTTTTGTAGGAAACCCTTAAGGCAACGGGGCAGCGTATTTCGGCTCTTTTGTCGACGGCCGGGCGTATAACGTCACGATCTGTCTTTAACGTTACCAAAGATCCGCAGGAAGGACAGGGAACTTCAGGAAAAGGGTTCTGTTCGAGATAATCATCGCTCAGGACTTCCTTGCAGTGAGGACAATGCTGCTTCCCTCTGCTTAGGGATTTAGCTGAGCTGCCAGTACCGACTTGCCGCGCAAATGTTTCAAAATCATCACTCATGTCTTATTATAGGTGAACGCTAAAATATTATTCAATAGTATTCATTTTTTCTTCATAATAGAGTTGTAATGTAATAAGTAAATAACGCACATGGCTTTGTGCACTACTAAGGAGGATGTGATGAAGAAGATAGTAATTGGTGTTCTTATGGTGGTTCTTGCATTTGGTGTTGCTCTGGCAAAAGACTATGAAGTGAAAAAGAAGGCCGGTGATTTTGATGTTGAAGTGCGGATTGATAAGAATCCTCCGGTTGTGGGCGATAATAATATCACAGTTGAAATTAAGGATGCATCAGGCAAACCGGTCACAGACGCTAAGGTTATTGTTGACTATTCAATGCCTGCGATGACGGGAATGCCTGCCATGAACTATAAGGCCGACACTGAAATAAAAGGCGATAAATATAAAGCCACCATGAATCTTTCAATGTCAGGCCCCTGGAATATTGCGGTCAAGATCACGAAGGCCGGGAAGACATCTACTGCCAAGTTCAGCATTGACGCCAGGTAATATAGGATTATGCATCGAAAGACAGGCATAATTCTGAGTTGCGACTATAAAAAGACCGCTGTTATGCTCTGCGTGCTGCCTGTCTTTCTTGTGTTCTTTATCGTTTCTTTATCCTCTGCCGGTGATCTGAAGCTTCTGGATCTTATCCAGGAAGCTTTAAAAAATAGTCCTGAGATCCTTGCATCCGATGCGCGCGCACTGGCAGCACGGCATCGCATACCGCAGGCAGGGAGTCTTCCTGATCCCATGGTTATGTTCGGATACCAGAATGAAGGCTGGGAACGGTACACCTTCGGCAAAGAGCCGGATGCCCAGTGGATGTTCTCTGCGTCACAGATGTTTCCGTTCCCTGGCAAGAGATCCCTGAAGCAGGAGATGGCAAGGCAGGATGCACAGGGTGCAACGATAGTCCATGAATCAATAAGGCTGAAAACCATTGCGCGGATCAGGGAACTCTATTTCGACCTTGCCCTTGCCCATAGAACTGTTGACCTCATAAAGGAGCGAACCGTTTTATTTTCCCGCATTGAGGATGCTGCGCTGGCCCGATATTCGTCCGGCATGGGTATGCAGCAGGAAGTCCTTATGGCGCAGACTGAGAAATACAT
This sequence comes from uncultured Nitrospiraceae bacterium, assembly GCA_964461065.1. Classification (GTDB taxonomy): domain Bacteria; phylum Nitrospirota; class Thermodesulfovibrionia; order Thermodesulfovibrionales; family UBA6898; genus UBA6898. The sequence goes on along the minus strand of CAYWRK010000006.1, from coordinate 54,260 downwards.
GCTTCTCGAAAAAGAAGAGATGCAGAAACAGAAGATTCAGTCGCTTGAGGCGATGCTTAATACAGCGGTCGGCAGGGATGCAAGCAAACCTCTTGGCAGGCCGGCAGAACAGACGTTATCACTTCAGATCAGGAGCCTTGAAGAGCTGCTTAATAAGGCTTATGATCATTCTCCCGAGATACGGATCAGGCAGAGGATGGTGGCTGCTGCCGAGGCTCGGGTTAAAATGGCAGAAAAAGAGTATTATCCTGATTTTACTCTTTCGGCCAGTTATTTCACCAGGGGGGGCGGTCAGTTCACGGATATGTGGAGTTTGACGACTACGATCAATATTCCGCTCTATTACCGGACAAAACAGCGCCAGGCAGTGCTTGAGGCAGAGGCCATGCTTGCCGAGGCAAAGGGAGAGCTTGAGGCGACGCGTCTTATGACCGCTTCATCCATCAGGGATACGTATTCCATGTATGCGAGTTCGGAGCGACTGATGGAACTCTACAAGAATGGCCTGATGCCGAAGACATACCAGGACTTTGAAGCCGCACTTGCAGGCTACGGCACAGGAAAGACAGAGGCGATCACGGTCATAAACAGGCTGAAGGCGCTAATCGATTTCGAAACACTCTATTGGGTCCAGGTCGCCGAGCACGAGAAGGCTTTAGCGCGGTTCGAAGCGATGACCGGAATGGTTGAAATAGGGGGAACAGTTCAGTGAAAAAGCAATATCTGATCGGTCTATGTGTCGCAGTTTTGGCTCTTGTTGCCGTAGGTTACGCTGCGAAAAACGGAAGCGGTTCGAAGAAAGCGGCCCCAACTCCTGCAGCAGAGCACCAGGGACATGATGCTGCCAAGCCGCAGGAACAGGTGGCTGCAAAACCGCAACAGCAGGAGACTCAGGAGGAGCATCCGACTGTAGAGATACCAGAAGACAAACAGCAGATGATCGGTGTAAAAACCGTCGAGGTTTCTGTGCGTGACCTCCGGAAGATCATCAGAACAGTTGGCAGGATTGAGAATGATGAGCGCAAGATGGCTACCGTAAATGCCAAGTTCGAGGGATGGATTGAAAAGCTCCACGTTGACTACACTGGCAGGCATGTAAAAAAAGGTGAACCTCTTGCAGAGGTATACAGTCCTGAGCTTGTTGCAACCCAGCAGGAATTCATCAATGCCCTGAAATGGTCGCGCCAAAACAGTATAAGCGGAAGCGAAGAGAAACGCGACACGATGAAAACGATGCTGTCAAAAGATGCCTATTCCCTGGTCGAGGCTGCGCGCCAGCGGTTGACATTATGGGATATATCGAATGATCAGATAAAGACGATAGAAGAAACCGGCAAACCAATCAGGACCCTTACCCTGTACAGTCCTGTGAATGGATACGTGGTTCAGAAGATGGCTGTCCGGGGAATGAGGGTGATGCCCGGGGAAAAGCTCTTTGACATCGCTGATCTGAGCACGGTATGGATCGTGGCGGAGATTTATGAGAATGAGCTGGCACTGGTGAAGCAGGGTCAACGCGCGAAGATCTCTCTAAGCTACTTCCCTGGCAAAGAGATGAGTGCTGTCATAGATTATGTGTATCCAACGCTCTCGGCTGAAACGAGAACGGCAAAGGTGAGGTTCACTCTGCCGAATCCCGGCAATCAACTGAAGCCACAGATGTTCACCAATATAGAGATCGGTATTCCGCTTGGAAAAAAACTTGCAGTGCCGTCAGAGGGAGTGCTTGACACGGGCACGCGGCAGGTTGTGTATGTTGACAAGGGCGAAGGATATTTTGAACCGAGGGAAGTGAAGACCGGCCTGAGGGTTGACAACCTCGTCGAGATCTTATCAGGCCTGAAGCAGGGCGACAAGATTGCATCTTCAGCCATCTTTCTTATTGATTCTGAAGCCCAGCTGAAAGGCGTGAAGCCGCTCGGCGGGCATAAACACTAAAGACCGTGAAGCGTGAATAGTAACTTCAACTCAAACGCAGGGAGTATTGTCATGTACTTTGCCGTTCACTGTTTACGAATCACGAATCACGACTCACGTCTAACGCTTCACACTTTACGATTCACGCCTCAAGGGTTTACGCTTTGATCGCTAAAATCATAGAATTTAGCGGCAGAAACAAGTTCATTGTCCTGCTTCTTGTCGGATTCCTCTGTCTTTGGGGATACTGGTCGTTTGAGAGAACGCCGCTTGATGCCATACCTGATCTCAGTGATACACAGGTGATCATCTTCTCTGAGTGGACCGGCAGAAGTCCTGATCTTGTAGAAGATCAGGTGACCTATCCAATCACCTCCACACTCCTTGCTGCACCAAAAGTTCAGGCAGTACGCGGCTTTTCGTATCTCGGCAGTTCTTTTATTTATGTGATCTTTGAAGAAGGGACTGACATCTACTGGGCGAGGAGCCGCGTTTTGGAATATCTTCAGTCAGTGCGTTCCAAACTGCCTGCTGATGTGAATCCTGTGCTTGGGCCTGATGCCACGAGCCTCGGCTGGGGCTTTTCCTATGCCCTGGTTGATGAAACAGGAAACCATGATCCTTCCCAGCTTCGCTCTCTCCAGGACTGGAACATAAAGCTGGCAATAGAGAGCGTTCCCGGCGTTTCTCAGGTTGCCAGCATTGGCGGCTTTGTAAAGCAGTATCAGGTGCATATTGACCCGAACCGTCTTTCTGCGTACAACCTCTCGATCATGAATGTAATGGAAGCGGTAAGGAAGAGCAACCGTGACGTTGAGGGAAGGGTGCTTGAAATGTCGGGTGTTGAATATATGATCCGCGGCAGGGGTTATGTGAAGGGCCTGCAGGACCTTGAGCTGATCTCAGTCGGCGTGGGGCCTTCAGGAACGCCGATCTATCTGCGCGATATTGCTTCTGTCCAGTTGGGACCTGAGATGAGGCGGGGAATTGCTGATCTTGACGGCAAGGGCGAGGTTGCAGGCGGCATTGTTGTTGTCAGGTTCGGCGAAAATGTGCTTACGGTAATCGATCGTGTGAAGGAGAAGATCGAGAAAGATATCAGACCGTCTCTGCCAGAGGGCGTTAAGGTTGTTACGACCTATGACCGCTCTGACCTTATCCTCAGATCCATTCATACGCTGAAAGAGGAGATTATCAAGCTCTCTGTTGCGGTGAGTGTGGTCTGCCTCGTCTTTCTCTTCCATCTGCCGAGCGCGCTTGTTGTGATCCTGACGCTTCCTCTTGCCATTATCATCTCTTTTATCTGCATGTATTACCTGGGTGTCACATCGAACATCATGAGTTTGAGCGGCATTGCGATCGCTATTGGAGCAATGGTCGACGCCTCGATCATTATGGTTGAAAATGCCCATAAGAAGCTCGAAGAGTGGGAACATGCGGGCAGACCGGGAAGCAGAACTGATGTTATCATCGAGGCTTCGAAAGAGGTTGGGCCATCGTTGTTTTTTGCACTCCTGGTGATCACTGTAGGCTTCTTTCCCGTGTTTACACTCGAGGCCCAGGCAGGCAGACTTTTCAAGCCTCTTGCCTATACCAAGACGTTTGCCATGCTCTTTTCGGCATTTCTTGCAGTCACTCTGACCCCGGTGCTTATGACCATCTTCATCAGAGGGAAGATAAAACCTGAGCATGATAATATTATCATCCGATTTCTCGAAAAGATCTACAGACCAAGGGTGACGTTCTCTCTGAAGCATCCAAGGCTGGTCATTGTTATTGCGCTTCTGCTCGTTGCTGCAACTGTTTATCCACTGATGAAACTTGGCAAGGAGTTTATGCCTCCACTTGACGAAGGAACGCTCTTTTATATGCCAACCACTGTCCCTGGTGCTTCAGTCTCTGAGGTATCGAAGATTCTCAAGCTTCAGGACAGTCTGCTTATACAGATCCCTGAGGTCTCCCAGGTCTTTGGCAAGGCCGGCAGGGCCGAGACCGCAACTGATCCGGCGCCTCTTGAGATGTTCGAGACTGTTATTAATCTCAAACCAGAGTCCGAGTGGCGGCCTGGAATGACCACGGAAAAGCTGAAGAATGAACTGAATGATGCGGTCCAGATACCCGGTGTTGCGAATTCATTTACCATGCCGATCAAGGCGCGACTTGATATGCTTGCAACAGGCATAAGAACGCCTGTTGGCGTAAAGGTGCTTGGTCCTGACCTGGCAACTATCGAAAAGATTTCCATAGATATTGAGAATGCTGTGAAGGGCATTTCCGGAACGAGGAGCGCGTATGCAGAACGCGTTATGACCGGATATTTCCTCGATATAAAACCGAAGAGGACAGAGATCGCACGATACGGTCTTTCCATTGACGATGTGCAGACCGTGATTGCTGCAGCATTAGGCGGCATGAACCTGACCGTTACGGTCGAAGGCAGGGAGCGGTATCCTGTGCATGTGCGTTATGCCCGTGAACTTCAAAATGATGTTGAAAAGCTCAAACGTATATTTATCCCTGTTTCGTCCCGCTCTTCTGCATCTATGTCTAATCCCCAATCCGCAACCCCTGCCTCTATCGCCCATATACCCCTTGGCGAGATTGCGGATATCGCAATAGTGCAGGGACCGACCTCAATCAAGAGTGAAGAGGGTCTGCTGGCTAATTATGTGTATATCGATTTTACAGGCCGCGATGTCGGAGGCTATGTAGAAGAAGCAAAGAAGAAGGTCGAAGAGCTGGTGAAGCTTCCTGTTGGGTACAGGCTTCAGTGGTCCGGTGAATATGAGTATATGCTCAAGACTCAGGAGCGGCTCAAGACTGTCATACCGCTCACGCTTTTCATCATCTTTGTTCTCATCTACCTGAATACGAAGTCAACAGTGAAGACCACGATTGTCCTTCTCGCAGTGCCGTTCTCCCTTGTCGGCTCGTTCTGGCTGCTCTATTTCCTGGGCTATAACATGAGCATTGCGGTCTGGGTCGGCATGATAGCGCTTGCAGGACTTGATGCCGAGACTGGCGTTGTGATGCTTCTGTATCTCGATCTTGCCTATGAAAGATGGAAGAAGGAAGGCAGGATGAACACTGAGCAGGACCTCAGAGATGCCATAATGTTCGGCGCAGTCAAGAGGATAAGACCCAAGCTGATGACCGTAGGCGTTATTCTTGCCGGCCTTGTTCCGATCCTGTTCAGCCACGGAGCAGGCTCGGACATCATGAAACGTATTGCAGCGCCCATGGTAGGCGGCGTGATTACTTCCGAAATTCTTGAGCTTACGATCTATCCTGCGATCTATCTGATCTGGAAGAGAAGGAAGCTGAAAGCGGTAGTGAGCGAAAAGTAGGAAGTAAGCATTACGCAGTTTCCTGTTGTATCCCTTCTTATTTGCCTTTTCTTTCAGTTACAATGAGCCATGAGCGATGAATTAATTATAATCGGCGGCGGGCTGGCAGGTTCAGAGGCTGCATGGCAGGCAGCGAAAAGAGGCGTGAAGGTTCGCCTTTATGAGATGCGGCCTGATAAGATGACTGAGGCGCATGCCTCGTCGAGTCTCGGTGAGCTCGTCTGTTCCAATTCCCTGAGATCGAATGATCCGCAGAGCGGCCCCGGCCTTCTGAAAAAAGAGCTCTCTATTGCAGGATCGCTTATCATGGAGGCAGCAGAGGCAACAACAGTGCCTGCAGGTTCAGCCCTTGCGGTTGACAGAACTCTTTTTGCTGAATATATCACAAAGAAACTTTATGATGATCCGCATATTACGATCATCAGGGAAGAGGCCAGAGCACTTCCTGACGGGATTGCAGTTTTAGCAACAGGCCCGCTCACATCTCAATCCATGACAGATGCCTTATCCGGACTTACCGGTGAGGGGTATCTATACTTTTACGATGCTATTGCGCCGATCATCGATGCTGATTCCATAGACCGCACAAAGGTCTATGCCATGTCGCGGTATGGCAAAGGCGGCGATGACTATATCAACTGCCCCATGAGCAGGGAAGAGTATGAACACTTCTACCAGGAGATTATGGATGCCGAGAAGGTGAATCCGAAAGGCTTTGAAGAGAAGAAGGTATTCGAAGGCTGCATGCCGATCGAAGTGATGGCATCGCGGGGAGTTGATACCATGCGGTATGGGCCGATGAAGCCTGTTGGCCTGTCTGACCCAAAGACCGGAAAAGAACCTTATGCTGTTGTGCAGCTGAGAACTGAGAACAGGGAGACGACTGCCTATAATATGGTTGGATTCCAGACACGTTTGACCTGGTCTGAGCAGAAGAGGGTCTTTCGTCTGATTCCGGGACTTGAACATGCTGATTTCCTGAGGCACGGCAGCATTCACAGGAATACGTTTATCAATGCTCCGGCGCTACTCAATAAGGACCTTTCTTTTAAACAGCGCCCTGATCTCTTTCTTGCGGGCCAGATCACGGGTGTAGAGGGGTATATCGAATCAACTGCCATGGGTCTGATTGCCGGAGTTAACGCTGCGTTCAGAATGCTGGGGAAAACATCGCCCGGGGTTCCGTCCTTCTCTGCGCATGGAGCCTTGATCAGGCATATCACCGAATCAGAGAGTAAACATTTTCAGCCGAGCAATATCAATTTCGGCCTTTTCCCTGCACCTGAAGATATGAAGAAAGTGAGAGACAAAAAGGTCAAAAGGGCAAGAACTGCGGAACTGGCGCTGGAGGCCTGGAAACAATATGTCTCGCAGGTGAATTCTGCATGAAAAAACTGATAGATCAATTCCTCAGGCACCTCGAGCTTGAGAGGGGCAGTTCTCTGCATACGCTCAGGGCATATAGAAAGGATCTCGAAGAATTTCAGGAATATGCCGGTAAAAAGGCTGCTGATATTGAGATGATCGATGTCAGAGGGTTTGTTGCTCTTCAGATTCGAAACGGCCTTTCAAAGACAACTGCAGGCAGGAGACTTGCGGCTGTCCGGTCATTTCTCAAATTTCTGACCAGAGAAGGGTATCTGAAGTCTAATCCTGCAAAGCTTGTCACAACACCAAAAGCAGAACAGCATCTTCCAGGGTTTCTTTCTGTGGATGATGTTTTTGCTCTCATCGAAAAGCCTGATACCATGGGTTTTATCAATTCCCGCGACAGGGCCATTCTTGAACTCCTCTATTCGAGCGGGCTTCGTGTTGCAGAGGCAGCAGGCCTGAATCTGGAAGATATAAATACAAAAGAGGGACTGGTAAAGGTAAGAGGCAAGGGGAAGAAGGAGCGCGTTGTACCCCTCGGATCAAAGGCAGTGGAAGCGATCAAGACCTATATGGTCGAGAAGATATTGCTTAAGAAGAAGAACAAGGCCCTGTTTCTCAACAGGAGCGGATTGCCGCTTTCAGATCGCGGAATTCGTCGGATCGTTGTGAAGTATGCCCGCCTCATCGGCGTAAAAGGCCAGATAGGACCGCATACCATCCGTCATACGTTTGCTTCGCATCTGCTTCAGGCTGGCGCTGACCTCAGGGTGATACAGGAACTGCTCGGCCATGCGTCCCTGTCAACCACGCAGAAATATACCCATATCGACATTGCGCATCTTATGGATATTTATGACAAGGCGCATCCGCTTTCAGACAAAGAAAATGATTAAGATCCAGATGAGTTTTGTTATATACTACGTTCATTGGGCAGTTAAGTTGTTATTCCCGCAAGCGGAGCGCGTCGGGAATCCTTCCGAAAACAAAGAAAGATTCCGGACAAGCCGGAATGACAAAGCTGTTAAACTGATTACTAGTTAGAATAAGCCAGTAGAAGTCACAGAAAAAAGTCAAAACGAAAAAACCATAAGGAGTGATCATGTTCCATGCAACAACAATTCTCTGCGTGAGGAAGAATGGAAAAGTTGCCATAGGCGGCGACGGACAGGTAACGCTCGGCAACACGGTCTTAAAACAGAACGCAAAAAAAATACGGAGGATGTACAACGATAACGTGATCGCAGGTTTCGCAGGCGCAACCGCTGATGCCTTTACGCTCTTTGAGAAGTTTGAGGGCAAGCTTGAGTCCTATCGCGGCAACATCACGCGGGCTGCAGTCGAGCTGGCCAAGGACTGGAGAACTGACCGAATGCTGAGACGGCTTGAGGCTTTGCTGGTGATCGCTGACAGGGAGCATACGTTTATTATTTCAGGAACAGGAGACGTTATCGAACCTGAAGACGGCATTGCAGCAATTGGTTCAGGCGGGGCATTTGCCCAGGCAGCGGCGCGGGCATTATATGACAATACAGAACTGAATGCAGAGGAGATCATCAAAAAGGCAATGAAGATCGCGTCTGACATCTGCATCTACACGAACGACAATTTAACGATAGAGGAGCTTGTCTGATATGGAGAGCCTTACACCAAGAAATATTGTTTCAGAACTTGATAAATACATCATAGGGCAGAACAAGGCAAAGAAGGCTGTTGCTATAGCCCTGAGGAACCGTTGGAGGAGACAGAGACTTTCGCCTGAGCTTAAAGATGAGGTGCTTCCGAAGAATATTCTGATGATCGGCCCGACAGGCGTTGGAAAGACCGAGATCGCGCGGCGCATATCGCGCTTGGCAGCAGCCCCTTTTATCAAGGTTGAGGCATCCAAGTTTACTGAGGTCGGGTACGTGGGCAGGGATGTTGAGTCCATGATCAGGGACCTGGCAGAGATATCGGTCAGCATGGTTAAGAACGAACACCTTGAGAAGATACGTGAGAAAGCGCGGCAGTTTGCAGAGGAGAGACTTCTTGATCTTTTGCTGCCAGCACCGCGCTCTCTTCGTCTGCCTGAACAGGAAGAGGAAGACAGGGAAAAGCAGAAAGAGACTCGGGAACGCCTTAGGGAGCAGCTGCGGAGCGGCAAGCTCGATTCCCGCTCTGTTGACGTTGAGGTAAAGGAAAGATCGATGCCGTTTGGTGTGATCTCGAATATCGGGCTGGAAGACCTGGAGATGAACCTTAAGTCCATGTTAGGCAATCTCATGCCTGAAAAGGCAAAGCGGAAGAAGGTGAAGGTCCCGGAGGCATTTGTGCTGCTTGAACAGGAAGAGGCTAATAGGCTGATCGATATGGACAAGATCACTCAGGAGGCTGTGGAGCGCGTAGAACAGTCGGGTATCGTTTTTCTCGATGAGATCGACAAAATCGCAAGCAAGGGCGGCGGACATGGGCCTGATGTATCCCGTGAGGGCGTACAGCGAGATCTGCTGCCAATAGTGGAAGGATCGACAGTAACGACAAAATACGGTCCGGTAAAGACAGAACACATTCTTTTCGTTGCAGCAGGCGCATTTCATATAGCAAAGCCTTCTGATCTTATCCCGGAACTGCAGGGAAGGTTTCCTATACGCGTTGAGCTTGAGGCCCTCGGTAAAGATGATTTTATACGCATACTCACTGAACCCAATAACGCTCTGGTAAAGCAGTATGTAGCACTCCTTGCAACAGAGGATGTGACCATTGACTTTGCAAAGGATTCGATCGAAGAGATAGCGGAGATCGCTGCTCTGGTGAACGACAAGACAGAGAACATCGGTGCAAGACGGCTCCATACAATACTTGAGAAGCTCCTTGAAGATGTCTCTTTTGATGCGCCTGAGAAGAAGGGTTCAAATGTTCTGATCAACAGGGCTTATGTACAGGACAAGCTTGGCGATATTGTTAAGGATGAAGACTTGAGTCGGTATATACTGTAATTCAGTGCAGACGAAAGGGAGAAACAATTATCTCGGCTGACACTCATCAGCTCCTTCCCGATCAAGCAACAGGCAGCAGTCCGGCCGACAGGCGCTTAGTCGGCGGCGCCGCTGATGAGAGGGAAGTTTGGAAACATACTGCACTGCGCGCTGTTCAATGCATTCTGCTTCTTGTCTTATTCACTGCGTGTACATCTTCCCGTCAGGCAGTGCGGCAAAAACCTGTCCAGCAGGACTTGCCTACCGGTTCGATAGAGGCTGTTGCTTCATGGTATGGCTCTGACTTTCACGGCAGACCGACCTCGTCCGGCCAGATATTCGATATGCACCTGCATACCTGCGCACACAAGCAGTACCCTTTTGGCACCAGACTCAAGGTCACGCTTAAATCAAATAATAGATCGGTCGAATGTATTGTCAATGACCGCGGACCCTTTATCGATGGCCGGGATATTGATCTTTCCTATGCTTCAGCAAAGGAGATCAACCTTATCGGCCCTGGCACTGCACCGGTGCTGATCGAAATACAGGGCAGGGATGCTTCATACATTAAGCCGGTGAAGGTGCAGTCAACTGACAGGAGAGGCCCCTTCGCAATCCAGGTCGGAGCGTTTTCTGACAGCATCAATGCAGTCAGGCTTAAGGTCAGCCTCAGACTCAAGTATGCGAATGCGTATATCCAGGAGGCAGAGGTCAAAGGCACCACCTGGTACCGCGTGCGGGTCGGAAACTTTGATCAGTTCAGCCAGGCAATGGAAACTGCTCAACAATTGGGCCAGGAAGGATACCCCTCGCTTATCGTTAAAGCTGATTTGAAGATGTAGAACTAATTGATATCCTCGAAAGCCGACAGACTGATCTCCACAGCCTTTATTGCATCAACTGCTGAACTCGTTATCCCGCCTGCATAGCCTGAACCTTCACCTATCGGATACAGGTTCTTGATCGTCACTGATTCATAATTCTCGCCGCGTGTTATTTTTATAGGCGAGGAAGTCCTTGTTTCTGTACCTAACAATATTGCGTGTTCGGAGACATACAACGGGTAATTCCTTCTCCATGTATGGAATGCGGCCAATAGCGTCTCACTCACAAACTGCGGGAGGATTTCGTGCATATCAGCCGGTGTTGCCCCCATTTTAAAAGAATGATCATTCAGGCTGGCCGATGTCCTGCTGCAGAGAAAATCGATCACATTCTGGGCAGGGACCTTCCAACTACTGCCTCCGGCAGCAAAGGCCTTCTGCTCAATATTCTTCTGGAACTCGATCCCGGCAAGGGGATGGGCTGAGCCATAATCATCCGTATGACAGGTTACGACAAGCGCTGAATTTGAGAAATTAGACGATCGATGAGAGTAGCTCATGCCATTTACAACCAGCAGGCCATATTCAGATGAGGCATTGATCACCTCGCCTCCGGGACACATGCAGAAGGTGTATACCCCCCGTCGTATTTTTCGATCAGTGTACGTCATGGAATACGTAGCATTCCCTAAGGCAGGGTAGTCCTTATATTTTTCGCCATATCGCATCAGATTAATGATCTTTGCTGGATGCTCTATGCGAACGCCGACAGAAATGGGCTTTTGCTCAAGTGCAATGCCTTTATTGAAGATCATCTCAAAGGTGTCACGCGCGGAATTTCCCAAGGCAAGATAGATCATTGAAGATCGATATTCGGCAGTCCCATTTATTACGACGCCAGAGGCCTTGTCGTTAGCTACAAGCAAATCGGTCATTTTTGCTTCATAATGTATCTCGCCGCCTTTTCCGAGGATATAGTTCCTTATGTTGCGAACGATTTTACAGAGCATATCTGTTCCCAAGTGGGGTTTGCTCACGTAACGAATCTCTTCCGGTGCGCCGAATGCAATGAATGTATCCAGCACTTTGTTTGCATAATACGAGTTCTTTATCCTGGCAAACAGCTTTCCGTCAGAGTAAGAACCGGCACCGCCTTCACCAAACTGGATGTTTGACTCAGGGTCCAGAGTCCTTTCTTTGATAAACCTTTGAACATCAATTGAACGGTCCTCTATTTTTTTGCCGCGTTCAAATATGAGAGGCTTGATCCCATATTCGATAAGCTCAAGTGCAGCGAACATGCCGGCAGGACCGAAACCTATGATGATGGGCCTCTCCGCAATGTTTTTTGATTTTCTTGGCGTCGGTATTGTTTTACGGTAGAGAGGAAGATTTTCACTATTGTCGAAGCTGTCTGGTGTTTTTATAACTATTGAAATGATGTAGTAGAACTGGTCTTTATTGCTTGCATCAAGAGACTTGCTCAATATTTTTACGAATTGTGTGTCTTCTTGCGAAAGGTTCAGTTTTTGCGAGGCGGCTCGAACGTATTCATCTGCCGTATCTTTTTCAACAGGTACCTGTAAATTGCCTATTATGAGTTCCAAAAAAACTCCGTATTGTCTCTGTGAGTTATGCGATAAATCATGACGTTGACATTATTATAGGATGCATCTTATCATTTATGATATTCAATTTACCGAGCCCTGACGTACAAATAATTATTGAGATAGGAGGATGCGAGGATGACCCCAAAAAAAGTTTTCTTTACGAAAGGGGTGGGTGTACATAAAGACAAACTATCATCCTTTGAGGTTGCATTGAGAAATGCCGGTATTGAGAAGTGTAATCTCGTATATGTCTCAAGCATATTCCCGCCGGCCTGTAAGATCCTCACAAAGTCTGCAGGTCTCAAGCAGCTCGATCCTGGTCAGATTACGTATTGCGTGATGTCCCGCAACGAGACCAATGAGCCGAACCGTCTTATTTCTGCTGCGATTGGTTTTGCAATGCCGACAGATTTCGCCAACTACGGGTATCTGTCAGAGCATCATGCTTGCGGTGAAAAGGCGATCGTATCTGGAGAGTATGCAGAGGATCTCGCTGCCACCATGCTTGCAACAACACTTGACATACCCTTCGATCCGAATCAGGCGTGGGATGAGCGCAAGCAGTTTTATCGTGCAAGTGGTCATATCTTCAAGACAAAGCATTATTGCCAATCTGCAGAGGGAAATAAGGACGGTCTCTGGACCACGGTCTTAGCGTCAGCAGTCTTCATCATAGACTGAAATGCCCGGCAAGTCTTACCCTCGTTTCTGCGGTCTGCCTGACCGTTATTCTGTTTATGATCAGGCTGCTGCTGTAATTTTACCGATACCCTTTGATAAGACCAGTACATGGCAAAAAGGTGCAGATAAAGGGCCTGCAGCAATTATTGAGGCTTCACGGTATCTTGAACTCTACGATATAGAGACCAACAGCGAAGTATTCAAAAAGGGCATTTTTACTGCGAAGCCTCTTGATGCTGCTTCTTCCTCTTCCTTGATCAATAAGGCTGACGCTGCAGTTTCCCGCTATCTTAATGACAGTAAGCTTGTCGTGAGCCTTGGCGGTGATCACTCCGTTTCCATCGGTGTTCTCAAGGCATATGCGAGGCACTTTAAGGATCTGAGCATCCTGCATCTTGATGCCCACGCAGACTCGCGTGAATCCTATGAGGGGAGCCCTTATAATCATGCCTGTGTGATAGCACGTGCACGTGAAGACACAAAGAACATTGTTTCAGCGGGAATACGCAGCATGGATGCTTCGGAAAGGCCGGGCATGAACAGGAAGAAGATCTTCTTTGCCCATGATATATACAATTCTGACAAATGGATCAATAATGCAGTTCGCCAGTTGACCGGCAGCGTTTATATCACCATAGACGTTGATGTCTTTGACCCAGGGATTATGCCGTCAACAGGGACTCCGGAGCCGGGCGGTTTGGACTGGTATCAGGTGATGAAGCTTCTTGCGTCTGTCTCGAAGTCAAAACGTATCGTCGGATTTGATGTTGTTGAGCTTTGTCCGTCAAAGTCTAAGGCCTCTGATTTTCTTGCCGCTAAATTGATCTACACGCTCTTAAGTTATATCTACGCACGCAAGTAACCCGCGATATTTTACTGCGGCAGGCAGAAACGTCGAAAAAGATCTGCAATGACAACATGATTGAATTGAAGATCACGTAAACGCAGATGTCATCAATACGATACTCAGAAAACAAGTTGGCTGGCATGATAAAAGTCTGAAGGCGTTGCAGGCAGTTCTTTCCCGCAACCTCTGCCTGCCGCTGATTGATGGTTTAATGCAATATCTTAGGTAACGGACCGGTATCTCACGATTGTCTGTCACGGTAATCTTTATACCCGAACTTTTTTACCACATCAATTTTTCCGCTAGCCCTGAAGACCGCTATATCAGGCAGGTTAATGCCATTAAACGTGGTGTTCTTTACAATGCTATATAAGGCCATGTCAGTAAAGATGAGCTTATCTCCTCTTTGTAACGGCTTATCAAAGGAATAGTCGCCGATGACGTCTCCTGCAAGACAGCTTGGTCCTGCAAGCCTGTACCGGTATTTCTTTTCGTTTTTATTGCCTGATCCTATGATGTGCGGACGGTACGGCATAAGCATCACATCTGGCATATGTGTTTCTGCGGAGGTGTCCATTATCGCTATCTCCACCTTGTTTTTCACAATATCCAGAACAGTTGATATCAGCACACCTGCATCGTACACGCTGGCTTCACCTGGTTCGAGATACACCTGTACACCGTATTTTGTCTTGAAGGTGTTTATGAGTTTTATCAGAAGCTCTCTGTCGTAATCATCCCGTGTTATATGGTGACCGCCTCCGAAATTCACCCATTTCAGACCCTTGAGGTAGTGCCTGTAGAGCTTTTCGAACGATTTCAATATCCTTTCGAGCACGTCTGAATTTTGCTGACACATAGCATGAAAGTGCAGGCCATCTACCATGGCACTGTAACGGGGGAATTCCTTTTTGAATATGGAGTGGACAATTCCCAATCTAGAAAATGATGCACAGGGGTTGTAAATCTCCGTTTCAACCTCAGAGTATCCGGGATTTATTCTCAACCCGATCTCGAGACCGCTTTTCTTTACAGTCTTTCCGTATTTCTGGAGCTGATAGAATGAATTGAATATGATGGAGTCTGAATGCTTGAGGATAGCCTTGAACTCAGTTTCTCGGTATGCTGCACTGAACGTATGCACTTCCTTTTTGAATTCTTCACGGCCAAGCCTGGCTTCATTTAGGCCGCTTGCACAGACGCCGTCAAGATACCGGGACATCATGGGGAAGGTGGCAAAAGAGGCATAGGCCTTTAATGCATGAAAGATCTTGCAGCCTGTGCGTTCCTTCACATAGTGAAGGGCCTTCATGTTTTTTTCGATCAGCGACTCATCAAGAAGGTATACCGGAGTTTCTATGGGTCCTTCTGCAATTTTAATGAGTTCATTAACTTTCTTTGTGTTCATCGGATAGCCTTAAATATTATCAGGCATCCCCGCATGCTCAACTACCTGCCAGGGGAGGCCGTGCGTGTTCAATGCCTCCATGAACTTGTCCGGATCTAACTGCTCTACATTGAATACACCAGCTCCCTGCCAGACCCCGGTGAGAACCATCATTGCTCCGATCATTGCAGGGACTCCGGTCGTGTAAGCAATTGCCTGTGTGCCGGTTTCCTGAAATGCCTCTTCATGGTCGCAGATATTGTAGATATAGCGGGTAAGCGTTTTCCCGTCCTTCTTTCCGGTCATGATATTGCCGATAACGGTCTTCCCGGTATATTTTGTTCCGAGGGAAGCCGGCTCAGGAAGCAGAGCCTTAAGAAACTTAATCGGCACAACCTTATGTCCTTGATACTCCACCTCGTCTATCCTGGTCATGCCGACGTTTTGGAGCACTCTGAGGTGGTTAAGATAATTTTCTGAAAAGGTCATCCAGAATCGGGCCCTTTTCAGCCCGTGAATATTCTGAGCCAGAGACTCAAGTTCTTCATGATACAGAAGATAACTTTCCTGCGGGCCTGCTACAGGATAATCAAAGCTGAAATGCACGCTCTCTTTTTCGATTATCGCAGGAGTTTCGATCCATTTACCATTATCCCAGTGTCGAACAACCTGTGTTACTTCGCGGATATTTATCTCAGGATTAAAGTTTGTTGCAAAGGCATGGCCGTGGCTTCCGGCATTGCAGTCCAGTATGTCCAGATAATTGATCTCATCAAAGAGGTGCTTCTGGGCATAAGCGGAAAATATATTCGTTACGCCTGGATCAAAACCTGAGCCAAGCACTGCCATTAAACCCTTCTGCCTGAATTTCTCCTGATATGCCCATTGCCAGCTGTATTCAAAGTGGGCCACATCCAGCGGTTCATAATTGGCAGTATCAATATAGTGCACACCCGTCTCAAGGCAGGCATCCATAATATGAAGGTCCTGATACGGAAGCGCAAGATTAAGGACAACATCCGGTTGATAGGTCTTGATCAAAGCAACCAGTTCCGGCACATTGTCAGCGTCCACCTGTGCGGTTTGAATTTTTCGGTCGCATTGCTGCCTTACTGCATCTCTGATCGCATCACACTTGGAGAGTGTTCTGCTTGCAACCATTATGTCCTTGAAAACGTCAGGAACCTGTGCGCACTTGTGCGCTGCAACCGTTGCAACACCGCCGGCTCCGATGATCATTATCCTGCCATTGCTCATGGTATTCTTCATAAACACACTCCTGAATCGTAATTTCTATCTTAAGTATCCGATATTATACTCAAGATGTTCCAGATTATCGACGCCAACGCTGCTTATTCTTTGGCCTGATATCCCACACTTATCAGCCTTTCTATTATCTCCTGTTCAAATAATCCTTTTTTTGTGTAAAATCGATCTATGAAACGTTATGAGGATGTTATAGATTTTCACGGTCATTCCTGCCCTGGCCTTGCTCTTGGTTACCGGGTATCCCAGACGGCGCTCAAAGAACTGAAAAAACGCGCAGAGGACGAGGAGATCGTGGCTATTGTCGAAAATAATTCCTGTGCTGTCGATGCTGTCCAGGTGATGACCGGCTGCACTTTTGGAAAGGGTAATCTCATCTTCAGTGACTATGGCAAGCATATTTATACCTTTGTCAGGAGACCCTCAGGCAAGAGCATCAGAATATCGGTTATTTGGGAAAAGCCTGCAGAGACAGCAGAGGAAAAAAAGTATTGGGATGCGTATGCAAAAGGCGACAGGTCAAAGAAAGTAATTGAATTTGTGCATTCACGTAAAGCGGCAAGAACAAGGCATATCCTTGATGCAGAGGATGATGAGCTTTTCGCGGTAATTAAAGGGAAGACCGCTCTGCCGCCTGAGGCTGAGATCTACGAGAGCATCAGGTGCGCGGTCTGCAAGGAAAAGGTCGCTGAGCCAAAGGCACGGTCTCTCGACGGGCTCAAGCTTTGCGTTCCCTGTTCTGAACAGAAAGGAAAGAAGAGATGAAAGAGATCATTGAGAAGGCAGAGGTGCTTATCGATGCATTGCCGTACATCAGAAATTTCTATGGCAAGACCTTTGTTATCAAATATGGCGGTGCAGCCCAGACAAAAGACGAATTAAAGGAGTCTTTTGCCAAGGACGTTGCCATGCTCAATTTCATTGGTATCAGGATCGTGATCGTTCACGGCGGAGGCCCCAAGATATCCGCGACCATGGAGAAGATGGGAAAAAAACCTTCGTTTGTTCATGGACAGCGGGTAACTGATCAGGAGACCATGGACATCGTCGAAATGGTTCTTGGCGGACTGGTGAACAAGGAGATCGTGTCTCTCATAAACAGGCATGGCGGCCGGGCAGTCGGTCTGAGCGGCAAAGATGGAGGTCTGATCACAGCGCAGAAGAAGATCATCAAGAAAGTAACTCCTGAGACAGGCGTGAGCGAGATCGTAGACCTCGGCCTTGTGGGTGAGGTTACCCGGATTGACCCTGCGATCCTCGACGGTCTTGAGAAGAGCGGCTTCATCCCTGTCATCGCTCCCATAGGCGTGGGACCTAAGGGCCAGACGTTGAATATCAATGCAGATTATGTTGCCTCTGCTGTTGCCGCGGCGCTTAAGGCCGAGAAACTGATCCTTCTGACTGATGTTGCCGGACTTCTCGATAGAAAAGGGAAGGTCATCTCTACCCTGAAAAAAGGACAGATACCGGGACTGATAAAAGACGGAACCATAACCGGCGGCATGCTGCCTAAAGTTCAGGCCTGCACTCATGCGCTGAATGAAGGCGCAGGCAAGACCCATATTGTTGACGGAAGGATCCCCCACTGTCTCCTGCTTGAGATCTTCACAAAAGAGGGCATTGGCACAGAAATTCTCGATGCCTGATGCAATGAGTGATTCAGGTATGATGAAGACAAAAAAGAATATCGTGATCGTTGGAGACAGGGTTCTGATTGATCTTGATGACAAGATGGACAGGACGTCATCCGGACTCTATCTACCGGCCACGGTAAAAGAAAAAGAGAAGGTGCATGGCGGATACGTGGTCAAGGTAGGGCCCGGATATCCTGTACATGACCCCAATAGCTCTGATGAACCCTGGATAGCAAAGAAACGACAGGATCTGAAATATATCCCTCTTCAGGCAACAGAAGGCGATTATGCCATCTTTCTCCGGGAGTCTGCAGTGGAGATCGAGTTTGAAGGCAAGAAATACGTTATCGTGCCCCACTCCTCAATCCTTGCCCTTATCCGCACAGAACTGGTCAACGAATGATCGAGATACTCCTTGTTATTGCCATTGTGGGAATCATGGCGCTTGTAGTTATGAGCTTTCAGCTTTTGAAGCGCGACTCTGCATTGCTCTGGGATCAGGCAAAGATTAAGATCGATGGCATCGAAAGGAACCAGGAGAGGCTCGAACGGACAGTTAAGGAAGAGATCAGCCGGAACAGGGAAGAGGCGGGCAACTCTTCGCGCAATCTGAGGGAGGAGTTGATGAACTCCCTTAAAAGTTTTAATGATTCGCTGCTGAACCAGATGCAGAAGATATCCAGCCTTCAGAACGAGCAGTTCGGCACATTTACCCAGCAGCTCAATACCCTGACACAGTCAAATGAGCAGCGCCTTGAGAAGATGCGCCTGACTGTGGAAGAGAAACTTAAATCGCTTCAGGAGGATAATTCTCAGAAGCTCGAGAAGATGCGTCAGACGGTTGATGAAAAGCTCCATGCAACTCTGGAGAAGAGGCTTGGCGAATCCTTTAAACTGGTGAGCGAACGGCTTGAACTGGTGCATAAGGGGCTTGGTGAGATGCAGAGCCTTGCTGTCGGTGTTGGAGATCTCAAAAAGGTGCTTTCGAATGTTAAGACACGGGGAATTCTGGGGGAGTTCCAGCTTGGGAGTATCCTGGAACAGATCCTTGCGCCTGAGCAGTATGCAAAGAATGTGTCCACGAAGAAGGGGAGCAGGGAGAATGTCGAATTTGCAATCATATTGCCGGGCAGGGATGAAAACGGGGCAGTTGTTTATCTCCCGCTTGATTCAAAGTTTCCGGTAGAAAATTATCATACGCTCCTGGAGGCCTATGACCTTGGTGATCATGCTGCCATAGAAGAGGCATCCAAACAGCTCGAAGCAACGATCAAGAAATGCGCAAAAGATATCAGGGACAAGTATCTCGACCCTCCCAACACCACAGACTTCGGCATTATGTTCCTGCCGTTCGAAGGACTTTATGCTGAGGTGGTGAAAAGAACCGGATTGTTCGAAACGCTCCAGCGGGACTTTAAGGTTATCATCACTGGCCCCACGACACTTGCTGCAATACTGAACAGTCTTCAGATGGGTTTTAGAACCCTTGCTATAGAGAAGAGGTCGAGTGAAGTCTGGACACTCTTAAGCGCTGTGAAAACAGATTTTGGCAAGTTCGGCGATATTCTCGAGAAGACCCAGAAGAAACTCCAGGAGGCAAGCCACACCATAGATGACGCCGCCAGAAAATCGCGCAGTATCGAGCGAAAGCTAAAAGATGTTCAGGCTCTTCCTGTTGCAGAAATTCCGAGTCTTCTCGCAGATGCTGACGAGCAGTAGAGCATAAATACTATGGCAAAGAAGAAGTCTCTCCTTACAAAGCTTATCGGGTTATCTTTCATTCTCCTTGCAGCCTTTGTCGTCTTCCAGTTCATCTATCCTGATGTATCAAAACTGAAAAAAGAGAATCCGAAAAAGAGTGCCTTTATGGAATATCGCGAGGCTGAATGGGCACGGGATGGCAAGAAATACAAGATCAGGCAGAATTGGGTGCCCTATGGTGCCATATCTCCCTATCTGATCAAGGCAGTGCTGATCGGGGAGGACGACAAGTTCTGGCAGCATGAAGGCTTTGATTATGAGGCTATGCAGAAGGCCATTGAGAAGGATATCAAGGCAAAGAAGTTCAAGCTCGGCGGCAGCACGATCAGCCAGCAGCTTGCCAAGAACCTGTATCTTTCGCCGTCGAAAAATCCTGTCAGAAAGATCAGGGAAGCGATTATAACCTGGCGGATGGAACGGGCTTTGACAAAGAAGAGACTACTTGAGCTTTATCTTAATGTGGCAGAGTGGGGTGATGCCGGCATATTTGGCATTGAGGCTGCCTCCCGACATTATTACGGAAAGTCTGCCTCTGTGCTCGGACCTGAAGAGGCGAGCAGGCTGGCTGCTGTGCTTCCTAACCCCAGAAAGTTCAATCCGCTGGGCAGTTCCCGCTATGTAGTGAACCGGTCCGGACTGATCTATAACATAATGGTAAGACGCGGCATTGTTGTTCCGGAATTGGAGGAAGTTGAGGTGAATAATCCGGCCGCATCGGAGGAAAAGGGAGCATTGCCTCTGGCGCCTGTCGAGGGGACAAAGTCAGGCGCGCAGTAATTTTATTCGAATTGTCTATAAAAAGCCTTGTTCTTTTGAGTAAAATAAGCTTGATGAAGATCAGGGTCGAACATAAGGTGATCATAGCCTCACTGTTGGGCGGGATATCACTCTGGTTTGTGGATTCTGTTCTCGATTATATTTTTTCTCCCGGCGAGTCTTTTTCTGATATTTTTTTAACCGATATCAACCCTCATGAGCTCTATACCAGAATCTTCTTCTTTATAGCATTCATAATCCTTGGACTTTTTGTGTCGCGACTGGTCGGGAGACTGAAGAGGGTCGAAGACGAAAAAGAAAGCGTTATATCAGAGGAGAAGAAAACAAAAGAAAAGCTCGAAGAGTCTGCACGGTTCCTTAATACCATTTTTGACAGCATCAGAGACCCCTTCATGATCCTGGACAGTGACTATACGATCGTCAAGGCAAATCAGGCTTACTCTGATCTGAAGAATATCATGCTGGAGGATCTCATTGAAGAAAAGTGCTATGCAGCGACGCGGAAACAGGATTCTGTATGCGACGGCTGTATTGTTGCTAAGACATTCAAGTCAGGTGACCCCTCTGCTAAAGAGAAGAAGGTTGTGACAGGGCCGGGAATACAGGAATGGCTTGAAATATATACCTATCCCATTCTGAACCATGCAGGTGTCGTAACGCACGTAATTGAATATGTGAGAAATATTACCGACAGGAAGAGGGCTGAGGAGGAGAGTCAACGTTTCATAAAGAAACTCGAGACGCTCTCTTCTGAGGACAGCCTTACCGGACTTCAGAACAGGAGAATGATTTTTGAGCGGATCCAGCATGAGATCGAGCGAGTCCGGAGATACAAGGCTGAACTGGCGCTTATCTTTTGCGATCTCGATTACTTTAAGGATATCAACGACACGTATGGCCACAAAGCAGGCGATGAGGTGCTCATGACTATAGCCGACATCCTGAGGCGATCGGTCAGGACGTCTGATGTCATAGGAAGATACGGCGGAGATGAGTTTCTGATTGTGCTTCCCCAGACATCGCTCAAAGGTGCTCAGGAGCTTGCTGAGCGCATCCGTGTTGCTGTGCAGGACACAAGGTTTGAAATGACAGATGGTAAAAGCGTTGGTACCACCATGAGCATCGGCGTCGCTTTTTATGATGGAACAGAAACCGACGTTGATACGCTGATCAGCCGCATTGATACGGCGCTGTATGTCTCAAAACGATCCGGCAAAAACCAGGTTTATTCGCTCACCTGATTTCTATCTGCCAGCCAGCCCATCCCTGCCAAAGGGTGAGAGTTCCCTCAGTTCCCGAATGATATTCGGCATCACCTCAAGAACCGTATCAATATCCTTGTCTGAATTGTAGCGGCTCAGGGAGAAGCGTATTGAGCCATGGACAGCAGTATGCGGTACGCCCATAGCCCGCAGGACATGCGATGGCTCAAGAGATCCGGAGGTGCAGGCAGATCCGGAAGAGGCGCAGATACCAAATTCATTGAGCCGAAGCAGAATAGCCTCGCCTTCGACATATTCAAAACTGATGTTCGTTGTGTTCGGAAGGCGGCTGGCGATGTCGCCGTTCACTCTTGCATGGGAACAGGAGTTCAGCAGTCCCTGCTCAAGGCGGTCCCTGAGTCTGGAGAAATACGTGATCTCCTCTGCAAGATTTTGTCGGGCAAGTTCAGCTGCCATTCCCAGTCCGATGATGGATGCAACATTCTCTGTGCCTGCACGCCTGCCATGTTCCTGATGTCCGCCGATGACAGCAGGATGGAAGGGGGTTCCCTTTCTTACATAGAGAGCCCCGATTCCCTTGGCAGCATGGAGCTTGTGACCTGAGATGGCTAGCATATCTATGGGCGTTTTCTTTACATCAATAGGTATCTTACCTGCTGCCTGTACCGCATCTGTGTGAAAAAGGATGCTGCGCTCATGAAGGTGAGATGCTATCGTTTCAACAGGAAAGATGACGCCGGTCTCATTGTTGGCAACCATTATAGACACGATAAGCGTATCATTATCGACAGCCTTTGCAAGAGCTTCAGGGTCGAGATGTCCGAGCGTATCGACCGGCAGATACGTAGTTCTGAATCCCTTTTTCCCGAGATGATAGCAGAAGTTAAGCACAGCAGGATGTTCAACGCTCGAAGTTATCAAATGTTTTTTGTCAGGGAATGCCTCAACAGCGCTCAGGAGTGCAGTGTTGTCGCTTTCCGTGCCGCAGCTGGTGAAGATGATCTCTTGAGGTTCGGCGTTAATGAGAGCTGCAACCTGTGTCCGGGCGTCTTCGATCTTGCGCCTTACCTGCCCGCCAAAGGTATGCATGCTCGACGGGTTGCCATAAAACTCTGTCAGATAGGGTATCATAGCTTCAAGGACTTCGGGAGCCGGCATGGTTGTAGCATTGTTGTCGAGATATATGGTGCTCATCTGTTTTCCTTAAAAGGGATAGTGAGGAGAATCTTCTCTATTTCAGGCTTGCACTCGCCGCATCCGCCTCCTGCCTTGGTAAAGTTCGTGATCTCGTCAACGGTCGTAAGATGGTTCTCCATTGCAATACGCCGAATTTTGTCTTCTGTCACATCAAAGCATCTGCAGACAATTTTACCGGCGTCTGTTTTCTCTACGGGTGCTCCGCGATAGTTTGCTATGGCAGCCTCAAGCGCTTCCCGTCCCATGACCGAGCAGTGCATCTTCTGGGCAGGCAACCCGCCGAGAAAGTCGGCAATATCCTGATTGGTTATGGACAATGCCTGATCCAGAGTCTTTCCCTTGATCAGTTCGGTAAGTGCTGATGAGCTTGCGATCGCGCTCGCACAGCCAAAGGTCTGAAACTTTGCGTCCATGATCTTCTCAGTTTCTTTGTCTATTCTGAGAGAGAGCTTGAGTGCATCGCCGCAGACAATACTGCCCACTTCTCCAATTGCGTCAGCGTTTTCAATTTCGCCGACATTCTTCGGCCTGAGAAAGGCCTCTTTGACCTTGTCTGTGTAATCCCACATACATAAATGTTTGCATAGCAACAGTTTGTTGTCAAATAATCAGAACCAGGTTGATTTGATTTCTGTAATCAAGAGAGCGATTTTGTGGCAGCAAGAGGCTTATTTTTCTGTTATCATCCCTTCTCTCTGGTTCGATACATCTGCTTGGTGAGAAGAAATTTATTGACAAACGAAACCCTATAAAAACCCAAGAATTCACTTGCCCTTTGAACCGTCTTTGTGCAAAATATTAACACTTAAAGACATAGATTTTCCTTCCGTCTGAAACAGCTCATTATGAAAAAGAAACAGACTATTACCTATAAAAAGGCAGGCGTTGATATTGACGAGGGCGACAGGTTTGTCGATCTCATTGGCCCTATGGTGAAAAAGACCTATCGGCCTGAGGTCCTTTCCGGCATCGGCTTGTTCGGAGCACTTGTCAAGGTGGATACAAAGAAATACAAGAAGCCGGTGCTGGTGAGCGGAACCGACGGCGTGGGCACAAAGCTCAAGATCGCTTTCATGACAGACAAACACGATACGGTTGGCATTGACCTTGTCGCCATGTGCGTTAACGATATCCTTACCAGCGGCGCTGAGCCCCTTTTCTTTCTTGACTACTTTGCGACCGGCAAACTGAAGCCTGAGAAAGCAGCAGACGTGATCAAGGGCATAACTTCTGGCTGCATACAGTCAGGGTGCGCGCTGGTCGGCGGCGAGACAGCAGAGATGCCCGGTTTCTATGACAAGGGCGAATATGACCTTTCAGGCTTTGCTGTCGGGGTTGTAGATCAGGGCATGATCATTAATGGTTCGAAGATAAAACACGGTGATGCTGTGATCGGACTCGCATCAAGCGGTATTCACAGCAATGGATATTCCCTGGTGCGGAAGATATTCTTTGATCATTCTAAAATGAGCGTAAAGAAGGTCATCCCTGATTGCGGCAGAACTTTGGGAGAAGAGCTGCTCAGCCCCACAAGGATCTATGTGAAGGCGTACCATGCAGTTAAGGACAAAGTAACGGTGAAGGGTATGGCGCATATCACGGGCGGGGGCCTTCCAGGTAATCTGCCGAGGGTTTTTCCAAAGGGATACGGCGCAGTCGTACAAGAGAGTTCCTGGCCTGTGTTGCCGGTTTTTTCAGTAATGAAGCGGCTCGGCAATGTTCCTGATGAAGATATGAAGCGCACATTTAATATGGGTATCGGATTTGCCATGGTAGTTGACAAGGGGGAAGCTGATAAGGCCATCGCCCTCCTAAAAAAGGCGGGATATGAGGCTTATCAGATCGGAAGTATGAAAAAAAATGCAGAGGGGTTACACTATGCATAGGGTCAGAAGTCTCCTGAAAAGGGCATTCACGCCGATCACCATAATGCTCATCCCGCATACGGACAGAAAATCATTCAGTATTAAAGTTCCTTCTATTGGTGTCCTGGTCTCGATCATTCTCTGGTTCATCGGTACCGTATATGTCTTTTCTATAGCGATTGACGCATTTGAATACAAAAGGATGAAGGATAAGCTGAACTATTATTCAGCACAGTTCATGGAGATCAGAACGACCATGGCCGGTTTGAAGAAGGCAGAAGGTGATTTTCAGAAGCTCTTTTCACTTAAGTCCAGGGAAAAGGTGCTTGAGCATATTGATACCTCAGACACAGGTTCTATAGATATGGAACAGCTTAAGCAACAGATTAAGATAACTATGTCAACTATCGGAGAAATAAAGGATTATATGAGTCAGCAACGCGACCTTTATGTCTCGACGCCAAAGGGTTTTCCTGTAGAAGGACGTATAACATCCAGCTTTGGTAATCGTGAACATCCGAGGAGCGGTGAGCCCCAGTTCCACACCGGCGTTGACATTGCTGCTGACCCCGGCAGGCCGGTCCGGGCAACCGCAGATGGCATTGTGAGCTATGCAGACTGGTCAGGCGGAAGCGGTAATCTTGTGGCTCTTGAGCACGGCTTCGGTTTTTCAACATTTTATGCTCATAACAAGATGCTCAATGTTAAGATCGGCCAGAAGGTGAAAAGAGGAGATATTATCGGGTATATCGGCTCAACCGGCAACTCTACAGGTCCGCATGTCCATTACGAAGTATGGAGAGAGGGTAAGCCCATGAATCCATCAAACTATCTTGAGGGGAGGAGAACATAATGTTCAACAAGAATATTGAGAAGCTTGAATCATTTATCGGCGCCAATTCAACCTTTAAGGGCGATATAGATACCAAGGGCACGCTCAGGGTTGATGGTATTGTTGATGGCAATATTTTGGCTGATTGGGTTGTGCTTGGCGAGAAGTCGCATGTTAAGGGCGACATCACGGCAAGGGGTATCGTTGTCGGCGGCAGGGTTGACGGTAACGTCAAGGCAAAAGAGATCGTTGAGATTAAGAATAAGGGCCAGTTTTTTGGCGAAATATTTACTGGCAAGCTCGTTATTGCAGAGGGCGGTGTTTTTGATGGCAGATCGCGAATGCATCATGAGGACTCCGGAAAGATCATTGAGTTTCAGTCTCTGGAGAAGGCAAAGCAGGGCTGAACCACTATTTTCTTAAAGAAGAACGCAAAAGGCAGGGCTTTGGCCCTGCCTTTTTTTGTGTACGATTCCTGAGTTTTTTAAAACAGGACTCTGATACCTGTCTCTATTCTCTGTTCTGTTCCGGAAACACAGCTCAGCGAATATGCAAATAAATCGAGGGCGACAGATAAAAAGGATACATGCCTCGGTAATACGGATAATAATAGGGATAAGGATAAGAGGGCGGGCCGTATCCATGATCGATATAG
Organism: uncultured Nitrospiraceae bacterium; assembly: GCA_964461065.1. Lineage (GTDB taxonomy): Bacteria > Nitrospirota > Thermodesulfovibrionia > Thermodesulfovibrionales > UBA6898 > UBA6898. The sequence continues at coordinate 28,109 of CAYWRK010000006.1, read as the reverse complement.
GGATAGTAAGAGCGCACATTCATGGGCAGAAGGTGGATCTCTTTAGCCCTGAAGAGCGGATATAAATAGTCTTTGTTCCCAAGCTTCTGAGACCTTGTTCCGATAAGCACACCTGAGACGGTCACTTCTCTTCCTTTGCTGAAAATAAGCGGATCAAGGTGGTTTTTGGCAGTGACAATAAACCTGCCCTCTGACCTGTCATGCGAGATCACATATCCCCACTCATCCAGAGGCATCTGGACAACTTCCATTTCTGTGCCGTCATCTGTGCTGAACGTGTCAGCGATAACACCGCCAAAGATGAATGTCTTTTCAGCATGCTGATCAGCATGGGCGCGGACCTCGTTCAGCGAAACAGAGCTGAGGGCATTTTCGCGGTTTTCACGAGAAATGACATGTGCACAGGAAGAAAGGGCAGCAAGGAGCAAACAAAAAAGAAGTAACTTTTTCATGACGGCCTCCTTATCTCTTTATACCATCGTTCCTGTTCCGGCACAAGGGAAATAATATATTAAGAGATAACACATCGATGCTTCTGATGAATCTTGAAATTTCCTAAAGCACTGATGTAGTCTATTAAGCCTATTAAAATCATTACTCTGGAGGGTATTCATGGCAAGCAAACCATCAAAAAAGTATGTATATTTTTTCGGTGCAGGCAAGGCCGACGGAAAGGCTGAGATGAAAAATCTTCTGGGGGGCAAGGGCGCTAACCTTGCGGAGATGGTGAACCTCGGTATTCCTGTTCCTGCAGGTTTCACGATCACGACCGAGGTCTGCACCTTGTATTACAAGAATAAGCGCAAATATCCAACGGAGCTCGAGGGCCAGGCCAATGCTGCTGTTGCAAAGGTCGAGAAGATTATGGGCAAGAAGTTCGGTGACCCGGTCAACCCGCTTCTCCTTTCTGTCCGCTCCGGCGCAAGGAGCTCCATGCCGGGCATGATGGAAACAGTTCTGAACGTCGGACTCACCACAAAGACCATCCCCGGTCTTATCAAGAAGACGAACAATCCCCGCTTTGTTTACGATGCATACCGCAGGCTCATGATGATGTATTCCGATGTTGTTATGGAGAAAGCAGCAGGTATTGAACCTGAGGATGGCCATGGTATACGCCACAAACTGGAGACAGCTCTGGAGGCAGTGAAGAGATCCAATGGATATAAGAGCGACACAGATCTTTCGGTTGATGACCTGAAGCTTCTCTGTGAAGAGTTCAAGGTTATTATAAAGCAGACCCTGAAAAAACCATTCCCTGATGACCCGAAGGCTCAGCTCTGGGGCGGCATAAGCGCAGTGTTCCAGTCATGGATGGGCAAGAGGGCAATTTCATATAGAAGGATTGAAAAGATCCCTGAGGAATGGGGAACTGCAGTAAATGTGCAGTCCATGGTCTTTGGAAACACCGGCGACACTTCAGCTACCGGCGTTGCCTTTACCCGCAACCCTGCCACCGGCGAGAACATGTTCTTTGGTGAATGGCTGCCGAATGCGCAGGGCGAGGATGTTGTTGCAGGCATCAGAACACCGAACCCGGTGAACAAGGCAGGAAAGACGGCAGACACCAGGCACCTTTCCTCCCTTGAAGAAGGCATGCCGAAGCTTTACAAGGAGCTTTATGCCATACAGAGAAGACTTGAGAAACATTACAGCGACATGCAGGATATCGAGTTTACCATAGAGGAAGGACGTCTCTGGATGCTCCAGACCCGTGTTGGCAAACGTAACGGACAGGCTGCAATCCGCATGGCTGTCGAGATGGCAAATGAAAAGCAGATATCAAAAGAGACCGCGATTATGCGCGTAAAGCCAGAACAGCTTGATGAACTGCTGCACCCGAGCGTTGCACCGGTTGCCGAGAAAAAGGCTGTTGAGCTTGCAAAGGGTCTTCCTGCAGGCCCCGGGGGTGCGATTGGCAGAATCGTTCTTACGGCTGATGATGCTGCAGCATGGGCAAAGAAGGGCGAGACAGTCATTCTTGTTAGGACCGAGACATCTCCGGAAGATGTTCATGGCATGCATGCAGCAGAGGCGATACTTACTGCAAAGGGCGGTATGACCAGCCACGCAGCACTCGTTGCCAGAGGCTGGGGCAAATGCTGCATCGTAGGATGCTCAGCACTTGATATCAGCGTTGCAAAGAAAGAGGTCCGTGTTAATGGCAAGGTTCTGAAAGAGGGCGACTGGATCACCCTGAACGGCACAAAGGGCCGCGTGTATGAGGGCAAGCTCGACCTACTCCCTGCTGACCCTGACAATAACCCATGGTATAAGCAGCTGATGAAATGGGCCGATATTTACAGAACATTGAAAGTCAGGACAAATGCTGATACACCTGAGGATTCGACTGCTGCGCGGAACTTCGGCGCTGAGGGTATCGGACTCTGCAGGACAGAGCATATGTTCTTCGGCGCAGAACGGATCAAAGCTGTGCGTGAGATGATCCTGTCAGACACTCTTGAGGGCAGGAAGAAGGCGCTCGCAAAGCTCCTGCCGTATCAGAAAAGCGACTTCCTCGGCATCTTCAAGGCAATGGCAGGCCTGCCGGTCACGATAAGACTGCTTGACCCGCCGCTTCATGAGTTTCTCCCGCATACAGACAAAGAGCTCCACGACCTTGCCGATGATATGGGCGTTTCCTTTGATAAGCTGAGCACAAAGAACAAGTCGCTGCATGAGTTCAACCCCATGCTCGGCCATCGCGGCTGCCGGCTTGGCGTTACGTACCCTGAGATCTATGAGATGCAGGCACAGGCCATTATGGAGGCTGCATGCGAACTCGCAAAGCAGAAGGTGAAGGTCGCCCCTGAGATCATGATCCCGCTCGTTGGTCATGTGAATGAACTGATCGCCATGAAGAAGGTTGTTGTTGATGCTGCTGAAAGAGTGATAAAGGAGAAAAAGGTGAAGGTTGCTTACACGGTCGGCACCATGATAGAGCTGCCGAGGGCATGCGTCACTGCTGATGAGATCGCCCAGGTTGCTGATTTCTTCTCCTTTGGCACCAATGACCTTACCCAGACTGTATATGGCTTGTCGCGTGATGATGCAGGCAGGTTCCTTCCTTTCTATGTTGAAAACGGCATACTCAAAGATGATCCTTTTATAACCATTGACCAGAAAGGCGTCGGCGCCTTCATGAGTGTGGCTGCAGAGATGGGCAGAAAGGTGAAGAAGGACCTCAAGCTCGGCATCTGCGGCGAGCATGGCGGTGAGCCCAAGTCTGTTGAGTTCTGCCACAATATCGGTTTGAACTATGTTAGCTGCTCACCCTTCAGGGTGCCGATCGCACGGTTTGCTGCAGCACATGCAGCGATCAAGGGCAAAGCAAAGAAGAAATAGCTGTTCCCGCATCTCATACGCTTTCATGAAAAAGGAGCCGAAAGGCTCCTTTTTTTTCTCTTGTTATCTGCTAAAATTATGCACGTATAGTAGAGTTACAGATAGATTAATGTGGTCGCGGGGGTTTTGATTTATTCTCATGAACACTGACAGCAACGACATCACAATAAATAAAGAACGCGAAATCAGACTCGAGCGCTCAAATCGTCTCCATCAGTTTTTGAACAAGATGAATGAGACGATTATCGGCGCTGATGATCTGGCGAATATCTTTGATTACCTCTGCCTGAGCGCAGTTGAGGATGGTGGCCTTTCTATGGCCGTCGTCTGCAAAGAAGAACCAGGAACAGGCCGTTTGATCCCTTTAGCGTCTCATGGTTTTGGCGTTGCACTCAGTGATTTTCAGTCAATTGCGGAGAGCGCAGTGGATGATGTGAACTGTCCGGTCAATTCTTTTATATCTGCTGGCAGGATCTTTGTCTGCAACGAAGGCAGCACAAAGGCCTGTTCATTTCCCCTGCGGAGCGGATTAACCAGACCAGACTATCGCTCCTGTGCCGCATTTCCGATTGTTGTTATCGGCCTGCCTATTGGTGCGATCTGGCTGTTCAGCAGAGAAGAGCAATACTTTGGCAGCGATGAAGTCAGAATACTTCAATCCCTCTCCAGAAATATTTCTATTGCTCTTGGCGCTCGTGAACATGAGAAGAAGCGAAGGAATACAGAAGACGCGCTTTGGCTGGCTGAAAAACGCTACCGCTCGATCGTCGAAAATATCTCAGAGGGTATCTATCAGTCCACCCGGGACGGACAGTTTCTTATGGTGAATGCTGCCCTGGCTAAAATGTTAGGGTATGCATCGCCTGTCGAGGTTATCACCAGTATCAGCAGGATCCACAGCCAGTTGTATGCTGAACCTGCCCAGCGTGATGAGCTGGTTCGCATAATGGATAAGGATGATGCGGTCAGCAATTTCGAATGCCGGCTTCTCAGAAAGGATGGAGCGCTGATCACGGTTCTCCTCAATGCGAGGTCAGTCAGAAACGAAGAGGGGAAACTGCTCTATTACGAGGGATCGGCACGGGATATTACTGATCGGAAGCTCGCTTTTGAGGCGCTGAGTGCTGCCAAAGATGAATGGGAACTGACCTTTGATGCTGTGCCCGATCTTATTATGATCGTTGATCGTAACTACCGCATTGTCAATATGAACAGGGCGTTGCTTGTCAGGATGAAACTGATATCTGAGAATATCATCGGGAAACACTGCTATGAATTTATCCATAGTTCTCTCACCCCTCCTGTCTTCTGTCCTCATCTGCATATCATGGAAGACGGCACACCGTTTGAGGGAGAGATCTATGACGAGCGGCTCAAAGGGCATTTTCTTCTGACAGTATCCCCGCTCCTTAATAAGGACGGCACGGTCAGGGGCACGGTCCATGTCTTCAGGGAGATCACCGATCGCAAGAGAGTTGAGGAAGCGGTGCGCGAGAGTGAGCAGCGGTATCGAACCCTGTTTGAGAAGGCCGGCGAAGGAATATTTTATCTGTCTTCAAGCGGGGCTATTTTAGCGGTAAACGAAGCATTTGCCAGGATGCACGGGTACACACAGGACGAAATGCTGACGATGAGCCTGAAGGATCTTGATACGCCTGAAACAGCACGCTTGGCTCCTGAGAGGCTGGGGCGGATCATGACCGGTGCAATGCTGCAGTTCGAGGTTGAGCATTATCACAAGGCAGGCCACACCATAGCGCTTGATGTGTCGGCGTGCCTGATTGCACTGGGCGATGAAGAACTTATCGTGGGTTTTCACCGCGATATTACTGACCGCAAGCGGGCTGAACTGGAGTCAAAAATCATGCAGGCAAGACTGATCCATGCTGACAAGATGAAGTCGTTAGGCATGCTGGTTTCGAGTGTGGCACATGAAGTAAACAACCCGAACAATTTCATCATGTTCAACAGCTCGATCCTCTCCAAGGCATGGAAAGATATTGAGATGATTCTTGACGAGTATGGTAAGGAGTACGGCAATTATAGTCTTGCCGGTTTATCCTACAGCGAGATGCGGGATGCCATTCCGAAGCTTTTCGCAGGCATAAGCGATGGTGCGCAGCGTATAAAGGCGATCGTCGAGAAGTTGAGAGATTTTGCGCGGACCGACAGAGGTTCCCTTGACGGCAAGGTTGATATGAGAAAAGTGGTGCAGGATGCGGTCATGATTCTCAATAATGAGGTCAAGAAGCACACTGACCATTTTGATCTGGCAGTCAATGAAGAGATACCAATGGTCAGCGGCAACCATCAGCAGCTTGAGCAGGTGATGATTAATCTTATCATGAACGCTCTGCAGTCGCTGCGAGACCGGAGTGCAGGGGTTGCAATAGCATTGCGCTTCGATCCCGTCAGCGATATGGTCGAAGTCAGCGTAAGCGACAAGGGATGCGGTATCACAAAAGAGGTTCTGAAAAAGATCACGGAGCCATTCTTCACGACCCGGCTTGATTCCGGCGGCACAGGCCTTGGACTCTCGATTTCCAAGTCCATCATAAATGACCATCATGGCACACTGGAGTTTCTGTCCGAGCCCGATTGCGGCACTACTGTTATCTTGCGGCTGCCTGTGAATAAATAAAAGTGATACGATGAAAACAGACGCTCACCCATCACCAGTTACCCATCACCCATCACCGATTTTTCTAATTGATGATGAGGAACAGATACTTTTTTCTGCAAGTCTTCTCCTTCGGTCATCAGGCATAAAAGATATCGTCACCATTCAGGACAGCCGGGAAGTTATGGCTATGCTCAAAAGACAGTCTGTAGCCTGCATGGTAATTGATCTCACGATGCCCCATGTTTCGGGGTCTGAGCTGCTTGCAAAGGTCAATCTTGAGTATCCCGAGATCCCAGTCATTGTGATGACCGGGGTCAATGAAATAGAAACCGCAGTTGACTGCATGAGGCATGGCGCTTTTGACTATCTCGTAAAGCCGGTGGACGATGAGCGTTTTATCTCTGCAGTGAAGAGGGCCGTCGAGCTTTATGCCCTGAAGTCTGAAGTGAGTTCGCTGAAGCGCCATCTCCTTGAAGGGAAGTTAGAGCATGAAGGCGCCTTTGCTTCGATCGTAACGCAGAGCAGGGCCATGCGCGCCATTTTTCAATATATCGAGGTTATTGCTCCATCGCCCCTGCCAGTGTTGATTACGGGTGAGACCGGAGTCGGCAAGGAGCTTGTTGCACGGGCGATTCATGACCTGAGCAGCAGGCAGGGACAGTTCATCGCCGTAAATGTGGCCGGCCTCGATGAAAATGCTTTTTCTGATGCACTTTTTGGACATCACAAGGGCGCATATACTGGTGCTGATACAGCCCGGGCCGGACTCATTGCCAGGGCTTCTGGCGGCACCCTGTTTCTGGATGAGATCGGTGACCTGAAAGAGAACCTCCAGGTGAAGCTGTTGAGACTGTTGCAGGAGAATACCTATTATCCTCTTGGTTTAGATGTTTCTCTGCAGAGCGATGCCCGGATCGTTGTTGCTACAAACTGTGAACTGAAACAGCTGGTCTTGCAGAACAGATTCCGAAAGGATCTTTATTTCCGTCTGCATGCACATCATGTTGAGATATTGTCTTTACGGGAGAGAAAAGAGGATATAGGTCTGCTGCTGCTCCATTTTTTGAAGGAGAGTGCCAGAAGCCTTGAAAGAAAAGAGCCGGCTATTCCTGATGAACTCATCCCTCTGTTGTCTTCTTATCATTTTCCGGGGAATATCCGGGAACTCCAGTCAATGGTCCACGATGCTGTTGCTCAGCATGTACAAGGTCCTCTATCCCTTGCCAGTTTCAGAGAGATTATCAGGCTGGGCAATCTGTCTTCCCGGCAGAGTTTTGAAAAAGTTGAAGAACGCGGCGAATATCTTTTTGATATCCAGGGGCGGCTGCCGACACTTCAGGAGGCTGACGAGTATCTCATCTCTGAAGCGGTCAAGCGTGCAGATGGCAATCAGGGAATTGCTGCAGCCATGCTCGGCATTACCCGACAGGCACTCAATAAAAGGCTGATAAGAAAAAGATAATTATGAATGTTGAATTGTCGGACTGTTTCTGATTCTCAATATATAATTTATGCATTTTCCAGCAACTAAGCATTAAGCATTCGAAATTAACAATTGCCTTGTCTTCCCCCTAAGACATTTGTTGCACCAGCAATAACTGTCTCAATGCAATAAAAACATTATTTAACAATTAGTTATAGTCATATCATAAAGTCTTAGTTTCTTGATATGTATCAATCTGTTTCATCCTGCATATTACCTTAGAAATTTTGTAACTTACCGTTATCAAATAGAATATTATCAAATCAACTCCTGGCATCAGTCGTGCAATAAGAACAGCATGCCTAAACATATTCTTATAGTTGACGATGAGCCAGCCTTCAGATTTTCGGCCGGCATTGCTTTGCGACAGTCAGGGTATATCACGAGCGAGGCAGAGGACGGCCGCGAAGCACTTGGGATGATCTGCGTCAAGGAGAGCCGTGTTGCTCCCTTTGATGCCATTTTGCTGGATATCCAGATGCCGAAAATGACCGGGTTGGAACTGATTGACGAGGTAAAGGCCCAGGGAGTTGAGATGCCCCCGGTTATCGTGATCTCTGGATATGCTGACGAGGCGATGGTTGCCGATCTCGAGAAGAAGGGATACAGTGCTCTTCTTCATAAACCCTTTGAGCCGACAGAGATGGTAAAGATGATTGACTTGGTGCTGAGCATATGAAAAAGACTGTTTGCCAGTGCCAGCTTATATCTGCAGCAACTATGAAACAGTCAGACTGAAGGAGGATTATATGGCAAAGGCACAATGTTGGGAGTTTATGAAATGCGGACATGACAGGGATAAATCCTGCCCCGCGGTAGTTCAGTCTGCAGGAAGATCATGCTGGCTTGTTGCAGGCACCTTGTGCGGCGGTATTGTTCAGGGTGACCATGCGCAGAAGATTTCCAGCTGCAAGATATGCAATTTTTATATGAATATAAAGGCAGGCGTAATTTAATACCATGACCCTGATCAGCAGCCTCAAGTCATTCTTTTCTGCCAAAGGCGATGAAGCTCAGGCTTCTTATGTCGCTGCAGTCTCTCAAGAGGCTGAAGCAGAGGCGAAAATCATGACTGGAACGGAAGTGGGAGCAAGTAAAGATAAGCTCATCAAGATCGCTGATGAACTTGAGCTGCTTTCCCGCTCCACGGAAGATGACTTCCTCCTGATCGGCAATAAATTGAATGATCTTTCTGATGGCTGTTCAAAAAATTCAGATCATGCTAACGCGATTATTCAGATGGTCGAAGGCGGAGAAGGATTCAAAATTGGGGCAATGCAGGAGCTCTTCAACAGGGCCTTTGAAAACACAGGGTCATGCAGCACAGCCATTACAACCGGTATAGATGATATGCGTTTTCTGAGTGAGCGGTTGGGCGAGATCAATGGTCTGAGTGAGTTTCTTGAGAGGCTCTCCAAGTCGATCAATATCATAGGAATTCTGAGCAGGATAGAGACCTCACGCCTTGAAGGAACTGATTTCAGCAGCATGACCGCGGTTGTCGATGATCTGGCACTTCAGATCGCGAAGAGCACTGCAGAGATAACGATGTCAGGAAATGATGTGAAAAACAGTATATCCCTGATCGTCGAAAATATGACGACATGCATTGCCACATTTTCCGAAGATATCGAATTCGCTACGGCAAGGATGCGTACTATTCTTGATGAGATGGATTTGATGAAAAACAAGGCTTCATTGGCATGCGGAAGAATAGAAGGCCGCTCTTCCCAGATGATGCCAGAGATCGGAGAGGTGATTGCAGCCCTGCAATACCATGACATATTCAGGCAGCAGATGGAACATGTCTGTAATGCCCTGCGGGAGATCGCCGCACGATCTGCAGAGGCATCCAACAGCCCTGACAGCGCAATAAGAAAGTCAGCTCGAAAGTGGCTTTGGGATGTCATACAGATCCAGGTCTCACAACTCGACAATGTGATTTCCCAGGCAGGCTCGGCAGCTGCCGGCATTACCACGCATCTGACGCGTATATCAGATCTTGCAGAGGCACAGGCCGAAGACAGTTCTACCATTCTGAACGAAGAAGAATCAGGCTCTCTTGTGATAGATAAAATCAGACATGAGCTTGATGAACTTGCCAGTGTCACTGGCCGATGCAAAAAAATGACCCAGGAGATGCTCGATGCAGTAACCGATGCCAGTGACCGCATTGCGCTGATGACCGGCCATATTACGAATATTAAGACCATCAGTGAGAATATCAGCCTTTTGGCGATCAATGCGATTATCAAAGTCGCCAGGACAGGGGAAGCAGGCCGTGCCCTTGAAGTCCTTGCAGACAGGATACAGATGCTGGCCAGAGAGGCAAGCGATGAAATAGGACAGGGTGCAGGCATAATCCAGTCCATTCTGGAAAAGGCTTCTGAATTCAAGGCAAATCTTTCCGGAGTCCTGAATAATCAGCTCGCCGCGGCACAGACCATCACTGATGAGTCGCTGAGAGCCGGCAAAGAGCTCATGAATGCGGACAAAGCCCTCGTATCTTCGATGTCAGAGATATCATCTGTAACCGGCACGCTGAAGGACGATGTTAAGAGTCTTGTTGACGGCATACAGTTCAACGAAAAGATGAGGTCTGATATAGGCGGCTATATGGCAAACCTAACCGCAATAGCCGAAGGGCTTAACCGCGAGGCAGGCGGGGCCATACAGGAAGAATCTGCAGAACTGCCGCCGGAACTGAAGGAACTTGAACGGCTCTATACCATGGAGAGTGAACGCGAAGTGCATAATGCGGTAATGTCAACAGGCCGTGCTAAGCAGAACGATAACAACAATGGCGGCTCATCTCCTGCTGAGGAAGATGACGACAATATAACCCTTTTCTGAGAAATAGAGGGTAAGAATGGTTACAGGGACAAAGAAGGGAGGGATGTAAGATGGGAAAGAACATTTTGATTGTTGATGACTCGGCCTCGATGCGGCAGCTGGTCTCGTTTGCGCTGAAGACTGCCGGTTATGATGTCACGGCAGCAGTACACGGCAAGGATGCGCTCGAGAAGACAAACGACGGGACAAAGTTCGAGATGGTGATCACGGATCTCAATATGCCTGAGATGGATGGCATAGAGCTGATCAAACAGCTGCGCATGAAGCCGGGGTTCAAATTCACGCCGGTGATCATGCTCACAACAGAGTCCCAGGACTCAAAGAAGCAGGAAGGCAAGGCAGCAGGTGCGACAGGCTGGATCGTCAAGCCCTTTACGCCTGACCAGCTCGTCGGTGTTGTGAAAAAACTGGTTAAGTAAAGAAATGAAGAGGCAATTTTAAATGTTTAATTTTGAATGCTTAATTATGGAATTAGACATTAATTAACCATTAAACATTAAGCATTAACAATTAAGAATTATTTTTACGGAGGGTTAATGATATGGAATACAGGGTTGAACGAAACAATAGCAATGCAGACGTAACTTTCTCGGGCGCCATCACGATCGAGCAGGGGAACGAAATGAAGAACGCACTGGTCGATCTTCTGAGTAATGCGCAGAAGGTCACGCTTGATTTTGCTCAAACAGATGATATCGATCTTGCCTGTCTTCAGACGCTCTGTTCAGCACACCGCACTGCGGTTGGCATGAACAAGGAGCTTAGCATTAACCCGAACCGCTCAGCTTCGTTTGTGAAGGCAGTTGAAGCTGCAGGGTATGTCCGGCATACTGGCTGCAAGCTCGATCAGACAGATACCTGCCTCTGGGTCGAAAAGTATCGGAGAGTGCAGTAATGAGTATTGATCAAGCCAAAGAGACCTATCGCGAAGAGGCAAACGAACTCTTGACAGAGCTCGAAACTGCCCTGTTAGACCTTGAAGAAACGCCCAACGATATGGACCTTATCGGCCGGATATTCCGGGCCATGCACACCATCAAGGGATCAGGCGCCATGTTCGGGTTTGATGAAATTGCAAGTTTCACCCACGAAGTCGAGACGGTGTACGATCTGGTCAGAAACAGCAAGATCAGCGTGACCAAGAATCTGATAGACCTCACCCTTGCAGCACGAGACCAGATAAGGGCAATGCTTGAGGCATCATGCGGCGGTGCTCCTGTTGATGTTCTGAAATCCGGACAGATCATTGCATCGCTTAAGGCGATGATGCCGGGCTCAGCACCAGTCCAGGAAGAGACTGTCAAGCTGTCAAAAAACGTGGCTGTTGAGGCCGGTTCTCCGATGATTACGTACCGTGTCTGTTTCAAACCGTCGGAAAACATCTTCAGAACAGGCGCTGACCCTGTAGCGCTTATTGATGAGCTCCGGCAGTTGGGTGAGCATAAGGTGGTGGCGCATACCACAAATATTCCTGAGCTGAACGAGCTTGATCCTGAGGCATGCTACACCGGTTGGGACATTATCCTAACCACAGACCGCGGAATGGATGCCATTAAAGATGTCTTTATTTTTGTTGAGGATGACGCTGAAATCAGGATCGATGTTATCGACGATGGCGGGCAGTTCGATGAGGAGGGCGGTTACAAGAAACTTGGTGAGATCCTGATCGAAAAAGGCAATCTTACGGCCGATGATCTGAAAAGGGCGCTTGGTACGCAGAAGCGCATAGGCGAGATGCTGGTGGATGCCGGTGTTGTTGACAATGCCCAGATCGAGGCAGCGCTTATTGAGCAGCAGCATATCAAGGAGGTTCGTGAAAAGCGCGAAAAGTCTGAGCAGACCTCGAGCATTCGTGTTTCATCAGAAAAGCTCGACAGCCTTGTGAACCTTGTTGGGGAACTGGTGACGGTCCAGGCACGGTTGAGCCAGACTGCAGCAGGCAAGAATGAAGCTGAACTGCTCGCCATATCCGAAGAAGTCGAACGCCTCACCTGGGAGCTTCGTGATCAGACCATGGATATCAGGATGCTGCCGATCGGCACCACCTTCAGCAAGTTCAAGCGGTTGGTCAGAGACCTCTCAAAAGACCTTGGTAAAGAGATCGAGCTGACCACAACCGGTGCAGAGACAGAATTAGACAAGACAGTTATCGAAAAACTGAACGATCCGCTGGTGCATCTGATCAGGAACTGCATTGATCACGGCATAGAACTTCCGGCTGAACGTGAAAAGAATGGCAAACCTCGTGCCGGCAGCGTGCATCTGTCAGCAATGCATTCCGGCGCCCAGGTGCTGATCGAGATAGCAGATGACGGCAAAGGGCTTGATGCTGAGGCAATCCGCGCCAAGGGGATAGAGAAGGGGCTGATATCTCATGATGCAGTGCTTACCGAAAAAGAACTCTATGCACTGATCCTTGCTCCAGGCTTTTCAACCGCCAAAACCGTGACGAACGTCTCAGGCAGAGGCGTGGGCATGGATGTGGTGAAGCGCGCCATTGACGAATTGAGGGGAACGATTGATATCACCAGCTGGCAGGGGCAGGGCTCGACCATTACCCTCAAGTTGCCGCTTACGCTTGCGATCATCGACGGACTGCTTGTGCGGATCGGTGATGGGTTCTATGTTATCACCCTATCGTCTGTCGAAGAATGCATTGAACTGACTCAAAGAGACATTGAGGCAGCTCATAACAGGCATATTGCCAATGTGCGCGGCAAGATTGTCCCGTACATTCGACTCAGGGACGAGTTCGGCATCAATGGCAAGAGGCCTGATATCGAGCAGATCGTGATAACCGGGACAGATTCCGGCAGGGTTGGATTTGTGGTGGACCAGGTTATTGGTGAACACCAGACAGTGCTTAAGACATTGGGGAAGTTTTATAAGGGTATTGAGGGCATATCAGGCGCAACCATATTAGGCGATGGGACTGTTGCGCTGATCATTGATGTGGCAAAGCTTTTCCACAGAGCAGAAGCAGAAGAACTGCAATAAGGAGTTACTAAAAGAAGAACTGGCGATCGTCCAGAGATAACAAAAGGAGGAGTTATGAACAGATTCTTACATGCAGTTGTCGTTGGGGTATTTACACTGTTAGTAAGCGTATCTGCCTATGCAGCCCATCCGCTGATAACAGACGATACCGGAACGCAGGGCAAGGGGAAGTTCCAGTTGGAGGTGAACGGCGCATATTCCCGCAATAGCTCGGACGGGATTGTTGAGAAGGCCACTGACCTCGGCGCGACGCTGGCATATGGTTTGACCGACAATCTTGATATATCTCTGGGCCTGCCTTATCAGCACATCTCGGTTAAGGCGGACGGAAGCAGTGCTCATGAAAGCGGTCTGTCTGACGTTGAGCTCAATCTTAAGTGGCGGTTCTACGAGACAGAGGGGCTAAGCCTTGCACTTAATCCGGGTGTAACGCTGCCAACCGGCGACGAAGACCGGGGGCTGGGAGCCGGAAGGGCGACCTATAGCATCTTCTTTATAGCAACGAAAGAGTTGAAACCTCTGACCTTCCATCTGAATTTTGGGTACATCAGGAACGAAAACAAGTTCGATGAGCAGAGGGACATCTGGCACGCGTCCCTGGCTTCGGAAATTGGCCTTGCAAAGGACCTGAGGCTGCTGAGCAATGTCGGCATCGAGCGGACGCCTGAAAGGCATTCAGGCGTTCATCCTGCTTTCTTTCTTGTGGGACTAATCTATGGAGTGGCAGAGAATTTCGATATCGACGGCGGAATAAAATTCGGTTTGAACCGGGCGGAGGCTGATTATCAAATTCTTGCAGGCATAGCATACAGATTTTAGATGGGGGTTCATGCGCAGAAAACGCATCAGGCATCTGTTTTGACAGTATAAAATTAACTACGGAGGAAAGAGAAAATGTTAAAGAACATGAAGATTGGAATGAAGCTGGGAGCCGGTTTTGGTATAGTGCTATTACTGATGGTGGTAATTGTAATTGACGGCTTGATGAGTTTAGTCGCTATTGAAAACAATCTGGATCGCATAGTAAAGGTCAACAATGTCAGACTGCTTCAAGCTGTTTCTATGATAGACGGTGTAATGGAGATTAGCAGTGTTCTGGATGGAATGTTAATTGAGCGCAATGCAGCCAAGAGAGTTGAAGCAAGAAAAGAGGTTGCCGAGCTCTATCAGAAATATGGTGAGGATTTTAAAAAGGCTGAAGAGATGACCAGTAAGGATGACACTGCTGGAACAGACTTGATTAGTAAAATAAAAGCTGCGCAAGAAGTGGCAATGCAGTCTCAATCCAAGCTTGTTGAACTGGCTGTTGCAAATAAGATTGATGAGGCTATTGACTTCATGAACAAAGAGACTGATCCTGTAATCAGTAAGTGGGAAAAAATAGCAGGTGAATTTATGCAGCATCAAGTAAAGCGCAATGAGAAGCGGTACGATGAATCAGTTGCGGAGTACCATAGTGCCAGAAATACCATGATTGGGCTTGGCATAGCATCTATTATTTCAGGGATTGTGCTTGCCTTATTCCTGACCCGCGGCATTACGAGGCCTCTTAGCGAGGGCGTTGCTGTTATGGAGAGTATGGCAGCCGGCGACTTACGGGTTAACATCGATGTGAAGACAAAAGACGAGACCGGCCAGCTTCTTGGAGCAATGAAGGCGATGGTCGAGAAATTAAAGAGCATTGTGGGCGATGTGAAGTCATCTGCAGACAATGTAGCTGCAGGCAGTCAGCAGCTCAGTTCCAGCTCTGAAGAGATGTCACAGGGAGCGACTGAGCAGGCCAGCTCTGTAGAAGAGGTTTCATCAAGCATGGAACAGATGTCTTCGAACATCAAGCAGAATGCAGACAATGCCCAGCAGACAGAGAAGATAGCTCAGAAGTCCTCTGGTGACGCAAAAGAGAGCGGTCAGGCAGTAAAAGAGACTGTATCTGCAATGAAGGAGATAGCAGGCAAGATATCGATCATTGAAGAGATCGCCCGCCAGACCAACCTTCTTGCCTTGAACGCAGCGATCGAGGCTGCAAGGGCTGGAGAGCATGGCAAGGGCTTTGCCGTGGTTGCGTCAGAAGTAAGGAAACTTGCAGAGAGAAGCCAGACCGCAGCAGCAGAGATCAGCCATCTGTCGTCCTCCAGTGTGCAGGTTGCCGAGAAGGCCGGAGAGATGCTTGCGAAGCTTGTGCCTGATATCCAGAAGACTGCGGAACTGGTCCAGGAGATCAGCGGCGCATCCAATGAGCAGAACAGCGGTGCAGGCCAGATCAATAAGGCGATCCAGCAGCTTGACCAGGTGATACAGCAGAATGCATCTGCTTCTGAAGAGATGGCCTCAACAGCCGAGGAACTCTCATCCCAGGCAGAACACCTTCAGAGTGCAATAGCGTTCTTCAAGACCGGTGATGAAGGCACACCTGCAAGGAGAATCAGAAACGAGCATCCAGCCGCAAAAATGCAGAAACCGAAGGTCGCCCATACGCAGCAGAAGGCAATTGCCTCTGCTACAACAGGCAAGAGGGCTGGCATCGCGCTTGACCTTGGAACTGGCGGAGATGCTGAAGACTCGGAATTTGAGAAATTCTAAGACGACAATGTTGAATGTTTAATTTTAAAAGTTTAATTATCGGAAAATTCCATTATTAAACATTAAGCATTCATCATTTACAATTAATTAAGGAGGAATTATGACTGTAATAGGAATAACAGAAACAACCCAATATCTGACGTTCAAGCTGGATTCCGAGGTTTTTGCGGTAGATATAGCGAAGGTGCGGGAGGTGCTTGATTTCACATCGGTGACCAAAGTCCCGCGGACACCTGATTTTATGCGCGGTGTGATCAACCTCAGGGGCAGTGTGGTACCTGTGGTTGACATGCGGCTGAAGTTCGGGATGACAGAGACGGAAAAGACGGTCAATACCTGCATCATAATCGTCGAGATCAGTCTGGATAATGAGATCACGATCCTCGGTGCACTTGCAGACTCAGTGCAGGAGGTTATGGATCTTGAACCAGACCAGATAGAACCGGCGCCCAGAATCGGCACTAGGCTCAGGACTGACTTTATCAAAGGCATGGGCAAGAAAGATGAGCACTTTATCATGATCCTTGATATTGACAAGATATTCTCGTCTGAGGAACTGGCAATGGTGGCAGGAGCGTCAAAGGATAGTGTTTAGTTTTGAATTTTGAATGTTGAGTTATGAATGGTGAGGCAAAGCTTGCCTACAACGTCGGCTTTTGCCGTTAGTTTGTCATTCCGGCTTGTCCGGAATCGGTTTATATTGTAACGCATTCAAAAAGAAGGATTCCGGATACCCAAACATCGGGCACAAGCAAGCCGGAATGACAGCATTAGGATAATTTTCTCATGAAACAACAGAACACAGACTACGATCCGCATACCTTTACGGCAGTCATGTCCACCCGTGACTTCAGCCGTCTGAGCGAAGTCATCTATCATGAATGCGGCATAAAGATGAACGAGGCCAAAAAGGTGATGCTCGAGGCAAGGCTCAGGAGGCGATTGCGGGAACTCTGCATGAAATCCTTTGCTGAATACTGTGACTACCTGCTCAGCCCTAAAGGTATTGAGCAGGAGCTTTTTCAGATGATCAATGAGGTCACCACTAACAAGACCGATTTCTTCAGGGAGCCTAAGCATTTCGAATATCTTGTTAATGCAGCGCTGCCTGAGCTTCTGAGGATGTCTGATGTTGGTATGCGCCGCAGTCTGAATATCTGGTCAGCAGGATGCTCGACTGGTGAGGAACCCTATACCCTTGCCATGGTTCTGAGTGAGGCTGTCCTGCGATATCCAGGCCTGAGCTTTATGATACTTGCGACTGATATCTCAACCAAGGTTCTTGAAAAGGCTGTAAGGGCAGTCTATGAGATGGATGATATTGTTCCGGTGCCGCAGGTCATGAAGAAGAAATATCTTCTGAGGAGTAAAAATAAGGCCTCAGATCTGGTCAGAATTACACCAGCGCTGAGGTCTTTGGTGAAATTCCGCAGACTGAATTTTATGGAAGGTGATTTCGGGATGCGGGAGCCGATGGATGTTATATTCTGCCGGAACGTTGTGATCTATTTTGATAGAAAGACCCAGGAAACGCTGATTAACCGGTTCTGCGAGCATCTGGTGCCTGGCGGATATCTGTTCATGGGCCATTCAGAGACCTTAAACGGTCTGAATGTGCCACTCGTTGCTGTCAGCACTACGGTGTACAGGAAAGCGTTATGAAGCCTCCTGACCTCGACCTGCCTGCAGTATATCTGAAGCCCGGAGAGTTCTCTATTTCTGACAGTCCGACGATCGTAACGACCGTTCTTGGGTCCTGCGTATCTGTGACCATGTTCTGTCCGAGACTGAAATTGGGTGCAATTTGCCACGGTCTTCTTCCAAACTGCAAGGATGACGGCCCTTGTGATAACAGCTGTGGAAATGCCTTTAAATATGTTAACTGCTCCATACGGCTGATGCTGCAGAAATTCAGAGAATATGGGGTCAGTGATAATGAGATCGAGATCAAACTTTTCGGCGGTGCAGATATGTTCTCGCCTGCAGACGAAGGCCGCAGGAGTGCTTCTGTCGGGAAGATGAATATACAGGCTGCGATCAAGATACTCGATGCAGAGAAGTTAAAGGTTATGAAGTCTGACCTCGGCGGCATGCAGGGCCGAAAGATATTATTTTATACGCATAATGGGACAGTGTTGCTGAAAAGGGTCAGGCGAACTGAGGTTCAGGAGCCGACCGTATAATTACAGGCAACGGGATAGGAAAAACTATGGATACGAAGAAGAAAATACGCGTGCTGATCGTGGATGACTCTGCGGTAGTGCGCCAGACGTTATCTGAGATACTCTCCTCAGATCCCGGTATCGAGATCATGGCAACAGCAGGCGATCCGTTTATTGCATCCGAGCGGATGCGCGATGAGATCCCTGACGTCATCACCCTTGATGTCGAGATGCCCCGCATGGACGGCCTCACCTTTTTGCAGAAACTGATGAGCCAGCATCCCATCCCTGTCGTCATGTGCTCAAGCCTGACAGAACAGGGCTCAGAAACAGCACTCAGGGCAATGGAATACGGAGCTATAGAAATCATTCAGAAGCCCCGGATGGGCACCAAGCAGTTTATCGAAGAATCACGTCTGCGCATCTGCGATGCGGTCAAGGCTGCAGCCCTTGCGCGTGTAAGACCCATATCAAAGACCCCCATGAAGGTGACGCCCAAGCTCAACGCAGATGCAGTCCTTGAAAAGGCGACCTCAAAATCCATGATCCAGACCACCGAAAAAGTGGTAGTTGTAGGAGCATCCACCGGCGGCACAGAGGCGCTCAGGGTATTCCTTGAACAGTTTCCTGCCGACAGCCCTGGGATAGTAATCGTACAGCATATGCCTGAACACTTTACCACAGCCTTTTCAAAGCGACTCGATTCACTCTGCCAGATCACGGTAAAAGAGGCTGAGGACAATGACACGATCATTCGGGGGAGGGCACTCATAGCACCCGGCAATTTTCATATGCTTCTGAAGCGCAGTGGTGCCCGGTATTACGTTGAGATAAAGGAAGGCCCTCTTGTAAGCCGTCACCGGCCATCCGTTGATGTGCTCTTCAGATCTGCAGCGCGGTATGCAGGGAAAAATGCCGTGGGTGTGATCATGACCGGCATGGGGGATGACGGCGCAAAGGGAATGCGTGAGATGAAGGATGCAGGTGCATATACCATTGCACAGGATGAGGCCACTTCCGTGGTATTCGGCATGCCGAA
Source organism: uncultured Nitrospiraceae bacterium (assembly GCA_964461065.1). GTDB lineage: Bacteria > Nitrospirota > Thermodesulfovibrionia > Thermodesulfovibrionales > UBA6898 > UBA6898. Next base: position 9,027 of record CAYWRK010000006.1, on the reverse strand, counting down.
AGAGGCGATCAAGGCAGGCGGTGTTGATAAGATATTGCCGCTCGACAGGATCTGTTATGATGTTATCCGGAGTTGTCAGTAATGATCAAAATAGCAAGGCTTGACAGACAGAGGATATGAAACAGGAAACCACATTAGGCTTTAGGTCAATGATCCGGAAGAGCAGACGGCTTCTGGCAGCAGGAACTTTGCTGCTCCTGGTCATGTTCTGCTATGAAGCGTATGATCACCTCGAAGAGGCTGAGGAAAACGCCCTCATTGCAGCTCGCACACTCATCGAAAAAGATATAACGTACCGCAAATGGAACGCACAGCACGGCGGCGTATATGTCCCCGTAACCGAGAAGACGCCGTCAAATCCCTATCTTACCAATGTAGCGGAAAAAGATATTGAAACCCCGTCCGGGAAAAAGCTCACGCTGATGAATCCTGCGTACATGACCCGTCAGGTGCATGAGATAGAAAATGCAGCAAGCAGTTTTAGAAGTCATATAACAAGCCTCAAGCTTCTGCGTCCTGAAAATAAAGCGGATGATTGGGAAACAGCAGCGCTCAAGGCATTTGAAGGCGGAAAGACAGAAGTATCTTCAGTGGAGCTTATAGAGGGCAAAAGGTATCTGAGGGCCATGCGTCCTCTTAATACGGATAAGGCCTGCCTCAAATGCCATGCATTTCAGGGGTACAAGGAAGGAGATATTCGCGGTGCGATAAGTGCCTCCATACCCATGCAGCCTTTTAATGTCGGCATGTATAAATCAATGGCCACTGAAGGTGCTGTCTATCTCACCTGCTGGTTTGTCGGTATGTGGCTGATCCTCTCAAGGGCACGGCAGGAGGAGAAAAATACCTTAGCTTTGCGGCAGAGTGAAGAGCGCCATAGGGTAATGTATAACAGAACTCCTGCCATGCTCCACTCCATAGACTCGACTGGGCGGCTAATAAGCGTTAGTGACTACTGGCTGAGTGTAATGGGGTATGAGCGGGACGAGGTGATCGGACGTCGTTCTGCTGAGTTTCTGACCGAAGCTTCACGTCAGCATGCGACTGAGGTCATCCTGCCGGAATTTATGAAGAACGGCAGCTGCAGGGACGTTGAATATCAATTCGTAAAGAAGGATGGAGAGATCATGGACGTGCTCCTGTCTGCCACCTCTGAACGAAATAGCGACGGTCAGATCATCCGTTCACTCGCTGTGCTTCAGGATGTCACTCTGCGCAAGCAGGCAGAGAAAAACCTGATGGACAGTGAGAAGATGTTCCGCATCATGTCCGGTCAGTTCACTGCTCTGCTGAATGCGATTCCGGACAGCATTACGCTCATCTCTTCTGACTATAAGATACTCTGGACAAACCGCGTAGCCGGTGCAAGAATAGGCCTCGAGCCGACAGCCATGGAGGGAGATCACTGTTACAGCATATGGTTCAATCGCGATACAGCCTGTGAGGAATGTCCGGTCAGGGAGAGCTTCCAGTCGGGTGAACCTGCTGAAAAAACGATACTAAAGAAAGACAGGAATATTGAGGTCAGAACTGTGCCGGTAATGGGACCTGACGGTGTGCTCAATGTCATCAGGGTCGGCAGAGATGTTACAGAACAGGTAAAACTTGAGGATCAGGTGCGCCAGTCCCAGAAGATGGAGTCTGTCGGGACTCTTGCAGGTGGCATTGCCCATGACTTCAATAATATCCTGAGCGCCATCATCGGGTATGGCCAGCTTGCAGTCATGAAAATGGAACCGGATAACCCTTACAGAAAAAATGTAGAACATATGCTGGCCGCTGCAGACAAGGCTGCCTATCTTACGCAGGGACTGCTTTCCTTCAGCAGAAAACAGATGAGCAACAGGTATCAGGTTGAACTGAACGAACTTCTGCAAAAGGCCGAGACCTTCCTGCGCAGAGTAATTGGCGAGGATATCGAGTTCAGGACGAATCTGAATAAGAATTCATTACTGGTGCTTGCAGACCCTAATCAGATTGAGCAGGTCCTGATGAACCTAGTTACGAATGCGCGTGATGCCATGCCCAAGGGCGGCGTCCTTACTATTACAACAGAACAGATTCAGCTTGATGAAGAGTTTTTAGGACGCCATGGCTATGGAAAGCCGGGCAATTATGGACTGATCACCGTGTCTGACGGCGGTATGGGCATGACTGAAGATGTTCAGCAGAGAATATTCGAGCCATTTTTTACAACAAAAGAAGTTGGAAAAGGTACTGGACTTGGCCTGGCGATCATATATGGCATTGTCAAGCAGCACGATGGGTTTATCGATGTTTACAGCGAACCCGGAGAGGGGACAACGTTCAGGATATATCTGCCGCTCATCGAATCTGTAGTTCTGGAGACATCAAAGGCATCAGAGCCCGAAAAGCCTGCAAGAGGAACTGAGACAATTCTCCTAGCAGAAGATGACGAGATACTGAGGAAGTTGGCCAAATCAGTGCTTCAAGAATTCGGGTATGAGGTTATCGTGGCTGTTGACGGCGAAGATGCCATTGGCAAGTTTATGGAAAACAGAGACCGGATCGATCTGCTACTTACTGACCTGATCATGCCGAAAAAGAACGGCAAAGAGGTCTATGATGAGGTCCAGAAAATAAAGCCCGGCACAAAGACGATATTTGCAAGCGGTTATTCCCCTGATGCGGTCCGGGATAAGGTCTCCCTCGGCATTAACGTACCCATTGTGTATAAACCGATATCGCCGATGGATCTTCTGAAGAAGGTGCGAAGCGTGCTGGATGAGGGGAAGGGCAATTCGTAATTTCTAGTTCATAATTGCTGTTCAGGAGGAGGTTGCCATGACAGTAAAGAAAGCTTTCAACACTGCAGAGCTGCCCCACCTTGCGGACGCCGACCAAAACAGGTTAACGCAATCCTTCACTGTTTTGGCACTCTGCTGGACACTTTTCATTGCAGGACTCTGCTTTATTGAATACCGGCATGTTAAGTCCTTTGCCATGGAACTGGCGCGGACCGATACTCGTTCTACCTTTAACAAGGACCTTGCTTATCGCAGGTGGGCAACCCGTCATGGCGGCGTGTACGTGCCGATCACCCCTGAGACTCAGCCGAACGCCTTCCTGGCGCATATTCCGGAACGGGACATCACAACCCCGTCAGGTAAAAAGCTTACCTTATTGAATCCTGCTTACATGACACGACAGGTCCATGAACTGTCAACGGAACAATACGGTGTGCGGGGCCATATCACCAGCCTGAAGCCCCTGCGGCCTGAGAATGCTCCAGATGCTTGGGAAGTGAAGGCTTTAGAGAAATTCGAGGCTGGGATTAAGGAAGTATCCTCTCTTGAGCCTCTCGACAATGAGCTCTATATGCGCATGATGCGGCCAATGACCACAGAGACAGGCTGTTTGAAATGCCACGGCCACCAGGGTTACAAGCTTGGCGATATCAGGGGCGGGATCAGTGTTTCTGTGCCTTGGAAGCCTTACTATGACCTGACACGTGGTCAATTGTATGATTCTTATTGGGGGTTTGGCGGCGCATGGCTGACCGGCATTGTTGGATTGTGGTTTACGCAAAGACGGATACAGATCTCGATCTTCCTGCGCAAGCAGGCAGAGGAGGAACTGCAGGAGAGCGAGGAGCGTTACCGGCAGCTCTTTGAAAGCAATAAATCCGTGATGCTGCTGATCGACCCGGAAAGGGGCAGTATTCTGGATGCCAACCCGGCAAGCAGTTCCTTCTACGGATGGACCCGGGAAGAATTGAAGCAAAAGAGAATATCAGATATCAATACTCTAATCCCTGAGGAGATTGCTGCTGAAATGGAGAGTGCAAAGAAAGAGGACCGCAGTCATTTTCATTTCATGCATAGACGGTCTGATGGATCAATACGAAACGTGGAGGTCTACAGTGGACCGATCAAGGTCAAAGGCAGAACGCTTCTCTTTTCAATAATACATGACATCACCGAGCGCAGGCAGGCGGAAGACCTGATTCAGCGCTCACTCAAAGAAAAGGAAGTCATGCTGAAGGAGATCCACCACAGGGTCAAGAATAACATGCAGGTTATATACAGCCTCTTGAATCTCCAGTCAAAGACCATTACCGATCAGACCGTACGTGCCATGTTCGAGGAGAGCCAGGACAGGGTGCACTCAATGGCACTGATCCATGAAAAACTTTACCGCTCCGCAGACCTTGCTCATATTGACTTCAAAGAATATCTGAAGAGCCTTGTGACCAGCATTGCAAAAACCTACGAGCGGCCTGATATTATTTTGTCCGTGGAGATGGAGCCTCTTGCCCTTGATGTAAATGTCGGCATCCCCTGTGGCCTGATCGTGAATGAGCTGGTATCAAACTGCCTGAAATACGCATTCCCTGCAGGAAGAAAAGGAACTGTCACGCTTGGGATCAAGAGAAATAGCGAAGGGAATAATATTCTGACTGTTGCGGATAACGGCATCGGTTTCCCGGAGAATATCGATTTTCGGAACACTGCGTCGCTCGGTCTACAGTTGGTCAATGTACTGACCGGGCAGATCCACGGGACCATAGAGCTTCTGAAAGAAGAGGGAACGACATTCAGGATAACGTTTCCGGGAACCTCATAATTAGTAATGAGCGTCTGTTTATAAAGTCGGTATTTTTGCCGTTTGTCTGTCATTCCGGCTTGCTTGTGCCCGATATTTGGGTATCCGGAATCTTTTAGACGGCTTTACAGAACGATTCCCGGCGCGCTTCACTTGCGGGAATGACAACCTTTCTAGTGAATTAAGTAGTTTATAAACAGATACTAACGAGAGCTCATTAAAAAGAAGGGGGAATAACCATGAACTTGGATAAAGATATTGATGTTGTCGGCAAGGCGTGCCCCATTCCGTTGATCACGGTTGCCAGGGAAGTGCGCACCATGCAGAAAGGCCAGTTATTGCGGATCATCGGGAATGACCCGCTCTTCGAGGTAACGATCCTTGACTTCTGCCGCGAGCGCGGCCATGAGGTACTTGAGACCATTCGCGACGGCAAGAAAGCGAGCATCACCTTTAAGGTATAGTTGCGAAGACGATGGTAAAAAAGATCGGAGGATATGATGAATAAGAAAGCTACGATTCTCTTGCAAAGTGGTGATATGGACAAGGCGCTCTGCGCCTTTATCTTTGCCAATGGCTATGCTGCGCTTGGCGTGGAAGTTGCCATGTGGTTCATGATCTGGGGGCACAATTGCCTCAAGAAGCGAAAGAGCCTCTTCTCGTTCAGGCGGAAACCTGACCCTGCCAGGGAAGGCGTTTACCGCGTCCTGGAGACGGATAACATTCTGCAGCCCATGGTCGAAATGCTCAACCGCGGCGGCGCGAATCATCTGCCTTTGTCGCGGCTCAATCTCATGGGAATGGGCCCCTGGTTATTCGGCAAAATGCTCAAAAAGAAGAGTATACCGAGTCTGGAAGAACTGATCAGAAGTGCTGATGATCTGGGCGTAAAATTCAAGATGTGCCAGATATGTTTCGATGCCATGGGCCTGAGCGTGGATGACCTGATCGTGCCTCATGTCGAAGTGCAGGGCGTGACCGCGTATGCAAAAGATACCATGGAAGCACACGTGAATTTATTTATCTGATGTGCAGAAGGAACGTATGAATTCCGGACCGGATATGAATGATAAAGAGTCCATGGATCGTCTGATCGATGAGAATGACTTCTTGCGGTCCGCACTGGAACAGACCGAGCAGGGAAAAGAGCTGATACAGCAGCGCGAGGAGTTTTCACTGCTCCTGTCGGTCAGCAAACTCATTGTCTCGGAACTGAGCCTGGACAATGTTTTTCAGCTTGTTGCGAGCAAGGCCCGGGACCTTGTGCAGGCTGATATGCTGCTCGTGCCGATGCTGAACGCTCAGCGGGACCGCTATACATACCGGGCTGCTGCCGGCCCTGATGCCGAGACCGTCTTTGGTGCCGAATTTTCCGTGACGGTCGGCATGTGCGGCTGGGTGCTGGAAAATGAGCGGAGCCTCCTGTTTGGCGAGGCAAGCGAATTCTGGCTTGACAGCGCGACGGTCTGGGAAAAAGGCCAGCAATCTGCGGTATTGGTTCCCTTGTTTGGGAGAAGACAGATTATTGGCGGGCTGTCAGCACTGGGCAAAAAGGGGGGCGGTAGTTTTACTCCCCATGATCTTGACTTACTCACTATGTTTGCCAACCAGGTCAGCACTGCCATTGAAAATGCGACTCTTTTTCAAAACATACAAAGTGAGATGGAGGAGCGAAGGCTGGCGGAAGAAGCGCTGCGGGAGAGTGAGGCACGGTATCGGCGCATTACCGAGGGACTTACAGATTATCAATATACTGTGCGCGTTGAAAACGGCCGTGCTGTTGAAACATCCCAAAGCCCAGCCTGCGAAGCAGTAACGGGATATGCGGCTGAGGAATTTGCTGCTGACCCCTATCTCTGGATTACCATGGTTGCTCCCGAGGACCGCGAATTGGTCAGGGAAAGCGTGGAGCAGGTTTTGTCTGGAAAGGATGTGCCATCCATCGAACATCGCATAATTCGCAAAGACGGGGAGACGATCTGGGTAAACGACACAACCATACTGTTCAGGGATGCCTCCGGCAACCTGCTTTCGTATGACGGCGTGATCAAGGACATAACGGTCCGTAAACTGACGGAAGAGAATGTCCTGCGTTCTCTCAAAGAGAAAGAAGTTATGCTGAAGGAGATCCACCACCGGGTCAAGAACAACATGCAGGTGATCAACAGCCTGTTGAGCCTGCAGTCAAAGATTGTTGCTGATCCAACGATCCGTACCATGTTTGTGGAGAGTCAGAACAGGATTCAATCAATGGCACTGATCCATGAAAAACTGTATCAGTCAAGGGATATGGCGCACATAGACTTCAGAGAATATCTAAAAAGCCTTGTCCAGAATATTGCCAGCACCTTTAAGCGGCAGGATGTTCAGATCTCGGTGGAGATGGAACCGATCGCTCTTGACGTGAATATCGGCATCCCCTGCGGCCTGATCGTGAATGAACTGGTATCGAACTGCCTTAAGCATGCGTTCCCGCAAAGCAGGTCCGGAACGATAACGCTCGGCATCAGGAGAGACGGCGACGGAAACAATATCCTGTCGGTCGCTGACGATGGTATCGGTTTTTCAGAGACCGTGGATTTCCGAAACACTGCATCGCTCGGCCTGCAGTTAGTCAATGTGCTGACAGCGCAGATTCATGGGACCATAGAGATGGTGGTCGATAGAGGCACCAAATTCATTATTACTTTTCCGGGGGGGGGGGGTAAAAGGAAATGAATAAGCGAATTCTTGTTGTGGAAGATGAGGGTGTGACTGCAATGGCTCTGAAGTCAAACCTGATCGATCTTGGGTATGAGGTTGCTGGGATCGTAACGAGCGGTGAGGCTGCCATCAGAGTATCATCGGAACTGCATCCTGACCTGGTCCTGATGGACATTACGCTCGATGGTGCCATGGACGGCATTGAAGCAGCGGACAAGATATGGAAGGCGCATGCCATCCCGATCATCTATCTCACAGCCCATGCTGATGTCGGGATGGTCAATAAAGCCAAAACTACAGAACCTTTCGGATACCTGCCTAAGCCGTGCAGCACAGATTCCCTCATGAGTGCGATCGAGGTGGCGCTGTACAAGGGCGAGGCTGATGCAGCACGCAGAAAGGCCGAGGAGGCGTTAAAGAAGAGCGAGGATAAGTTCCGAACGCTCTTCGAGAAAACAAGTGAAGGCATATTCTATCTTTCGCTCGACGGCAGCGTGGTGAATGCGAATGATGCATACGCCCGGATGCATGGGTATTGCAGTGAAGAGATTATCAGAATACCTATGAAAGAAATTGACCCTGAGTTCGAGGCGAAATCGCCAGAGCGAATGCGCAGGATCCTGGCAGGGGAACAGATTACCTTTGAAGTGAACCATGTTCATAAGGATGGACACATCATTACCCTTGAAGTGTCGACCGGCCTCTATGATTTTGACGAGAAAAAATTAATCGTGGCTTTTCACCGCGACATCACCGAGCGCAAACAGGCGGAGCTGGCCTTAAAGGAAGCAGAATGGAAGTTTCGGGCCTTGTTCGATAATGGCCCGATCGGTGTGGCGTATCACCGTATGATCTATGACGATGCAGGCAAACCTGTTGATTACTATTTCATCGATGCAAACGCAAATTATCTGATACTGACCGGTGTTGACCCAAGGGGCAGGACTGTCTTGCAGGCTTTTCCGGGCATCGAAAAAGACCCGTTTGACTGGATCGGCACCTTTGGCCGCGTTGCCCGAACAGGAGTATCTATTCATTTCGAACAATACCTGCAGTTCAACGATCGCTGGTACGACGTTGTAGGGTACCAATACAAACCCGATCATTTTGTTGCAGCGTTTCTGGAGATCACCAAACGCAAGAAGGCAGAGGAAGAAGTGCATTTAGTTACGCAGCGCCTTCAGATTGCAGCCCGGTCTGCAAAGCTTGGAATATGGGATTGGGATATTGTCAATAACACCATGGTCTGGGACGACCGGATGCTTGAACTGTATGGCCTCACCCGAGACACCTTCGAGGGTATTGAATCATGGCAGAACGGCCTGCATCCGGATGAACGCGATAAAGTAATTGAGGAATGCCAGGCTGCCTTACGGGGCGACAAAGAGTGGGATACGGATTTTAGAGTAGTGCATTCGGACGGAACAGTGATGCAGTTGAAAGCAAATGGAATTGTTATCAGGGATTCTGCGGGAGCCCCTGTCCGCATGCTTGGAGTTAACTTTGACATTACCGAGCACCGCAGGCTTGAGAACCAGCTCAGGCAGTCCCAGAAGATGGAGTCCATAGGCACCCTTGCCGGCGGTGTAGCCCATGATTTCAACAATATGCTGACCGCCATTATAGGATATGGAAATATAACCCTCATGAAGATGGCACCGGATGATCCGAATCGTTCTAACATCGAACAGATCCTTCAGGCCTCTGACCGGGCAGCGCATCTGACCAAGGATCTTCTTCTGTTCAGCAGAAAGCAGC
>CAYWRK010000005.1:0-209324 GCA_964461065.1 uncultured Nitrospiraceae bacterium | reverse complement strand
CCATGAAGATACTTGGCAATGTCAGTGCAGTAATTCTTCTTGCCGGCATACTCCAAGTGATAACCAACAGGAGGAAGAACGCTGAAAAAGCCGGCTCCGGCAGCTACTATGACTGGCTCTTTATCAGTGTGATAACATCAATCGTCGTGACCGGAATTCTGTCTGAAGTGCTGAGACTTGCGCATGTCCGCATGCTTGCGTATCCGGTTTATTTTATCCATCTTGTTTCGGTCTTTTTCCTTTTTGCCTACGCGCCTTTTTCGAAGATGGCTCACATGGCATACAGGACAACTGCACTTGTGTTTGCAAAATATTCGGGCAGAGAAGTTAAAAAGGTCTAAACGTCCAAACGAAAGGGCAGGTAAAACGCTATGATGGTTAAAGATATTTTAGGGCCGATCAATTCAAACATCATCTCGATTGACAGGGATAAGTCAGTTGCAGATGCCATTTCCCAAATGGTTGAGAATGAGGTTGGAGCGCTGATCGTTGTTGATGGCGGAAAGCCGGTCGGGATGTTTACGGAAAGGGATGTGCTGAAGTCCTGGACAAGAAAGGGCAATGTCCTTTTCAAGGACATAAAGGTGAACGAGGTCATGACTACTAACCTCATTATCTGTGAGATCGAAGACGACCTCTGCTATGTTACAACGATTATGATCAAGAACAGGATCAGGCATCTGCCTATTGTTGAGAACACAAAGATTGTTGCCATGTTATCCATCAGAGATGTTGTAAAAGCCCAGGTATCAGACCTTAGAGCAGAGAACCACTACCTGAAAGACTATATATCGGACAAATACCCTGGATAAATATATCTAATAAGAATTTCTTGCTTTTTCATAAATATTTATAATTTGCATTATTTGGCCATATTGTAAATACTAACACGATTTTAGAAACGCCAGTTACTAAACCCTAATTTAAAGGAGGATTTTGATGAGTTCGACTATTTTATTTGCTTTAGGTTGCGGAGTATTGGGCGTGATATACGCTGCGATGACCGCAATGTGGGTATCAAAGCAGGACGCAGGAAATGCCAAGATGCAGGAGATTTCAAATGCGGTGAAAGAGGGCGCAATGGCGTTCCTCGCACGTGAGTACAAAACAGTTGCTATGGTCGCGGTGCCTTTGACAGTTATGTTGTCCTTCCTCGGGTCTTGGACAGCAATAGGGTTCGTTATCGGTACGGTCGGTTCAGCGGTCGCCGGATACATCGGCATGATGGTATCGGTGCGGGCCAATGTGCGCACAGCCCAGGCTGCCCACAAGGGCCTCCAGGCTGCACTCGGTCTTGCTTTTAAGGGCGGTTCGGTTACCGGCGTTATGGTCGTTGGTCTTGGAATTATAGGACTTGCAGGTTTTTATTTTATAGCTCAGCAGGCAGCCCCTGAGCAGGCATTCCATGCGCTTGTAGGACTTGGGTTCGGCTGTTCACTTATGAGTGTGTTTGCCCGTATCGCAGGCGGTATCTACACAAAGGCTGCTGACGTAGGCGCTGACCTTGTCGGAAAAGTTGAAGCAGGTATTCCTGAAGATGATCCCCGGAACCCTGCTGTTATCGCTGACAACGTTGGAGACAACGTAGGTGACTGTGCAGGTATGGCAGCTGACCTTTATGAGACATATACCGTCACGCTCGTTGCTGCAATGCTTCTTGCCAAAACGGTTTTTGGTTCTAATAGCTCATGGGTGGAGTTTCCGCTCATGCTTGGTGGAATCTCGATCATTGCGTCCATTATCGGAACATTTGCAGTAAGACTCGGTAAAAGTGGATATATCATGGGTGCCCTGTACAAGGGCTTAGCTGTTGCCGGTGTTCTTGCGGCAATAACATTTTATATTGTTACCGGTGAATTCCTGAAAGGTATAGATCCGGCTTCAATGGTCTCTCACCCATCATTTACACAGATTAACGTTTTTCTTATGGCGCTTATTGGTCTTGCATTGACCGGAGTGATCGTAGTTATAACTGAGTACTTTACTGCTGCGCAGTATCCCCCGGTTAAACACATTGCGCAAGCAAGTTTGACTGGTCATGGAACAAACGTTATAGCAGGCCTTGCTGTCAGCATGAAGTCAACCGCAGCGCCGGTAATTGTTATTGTTGCCTCAATCCTTGGTGCTTATCATTTAGGCGGTGGGTTTGCTGGAGACTTGTCGGGCGGTCTTTTTGCTATAGCTTTGTCTGCGGTTTCGATGCTTTCAATGACAGGAATTGTTGTCGCTATTGACACATATGGTCCGATCACGGACAATGCCGGTGGTATAGCTGAAATGGCAGGAATGCCTGAAGAGATTCGTGCTATTACAGATCCATTGGATGCAGTTGGCAACACTACAAAGGCTGTTACAAAGGGTTATGCTATCGGTTCAGCAGCCCTTGCAGCTCTTGTTCTTTTTGCAGAGTATTCAAGGTCTTTCTCCACTCCGATCCTGTTTGACCTTTCGAACCCTATGGTTCTTGCCGGCCTTTTCATCGGCGGTCTGCTCCCTTATTATTACGGCTCGCTCTTGATGGAGGCTGTTGCTAAGGCTGCTGGCGGCATTGTTGTTGAAGTGCGCAGGCAGTTCAAAGAGATTCCAGGCATCATGGAAGGCACGGGAAAGCCGGAGTACGGCAAGTGCGTTGACATTGTGACCAAGGGCGCCATCCAGCAGATGATGGTTCCAGCGCTAATCCCAGTTGTTGTTCCTGTTGTTGTAGGGTTTCTGCTTGGCAGAGAGGCACTCGGGGGAGTCCTTATGGGAAGTATCCTGACCGGACTCTTCCAGGCGATTGCCATGACAAGTGGCGGCGGCGCATGGGACAATGCCAAAAAGGCCTTTGAAGACGGCGTTACGGACTCCAAGGGTGTTGTGCATAAGAAGGGCAGCGATGGACACAAGGCCTCTGTCACGGGCGACACAGTTGGCGATCCTTACAAGGATACAGCTGGACCTGCAATTAACCCGATGATCAAGGTAATCAATATTGTCGCGCTTCTGATAGTTCCGTTGATTTAAATCGCCGCTACAGGAAATACGAAGGGGCTGTACCGGTTACATTAGGTACAGCCCCTTTTTTGTTATCTGTTCAACAAATTAGAGCCCGAGTTCTTTCTTTAACCAGTCTCTTATCTCATCGGTAATTGCGAACATGCCATTGGCCGGCGGGCATACCGGCTCCGCGATCGCCTTCTGAACCATCTCAGCCGGTACTTCATCGATCTTGCCGACCGTTGTTGTGATATCAGACCTTCCCGTTCTTAGAAGCATCAAACCAGGAGGTTCTGTTTGAGACTCAACATAGAACATGAACCCCGTTATCTCTTTCAGTTTCTCAAGATCAACCGTGCGGGATTGGAAACGAGGCTCCATCATTATCTGCGGAGTAATATTGAATTTGATCTCAGAAAGGATATCAGGACGCCTCCTGATATCCTTGAGCCCAAGTATGCCAAATATGTCCATATCATCTAGTTCGTTGTTGATCACAGTGTTACCTCTTTCTGTTTAGTGGTGGTTTATTAGTAGGTCTGCAGCGTCAAATACATTTGTCTTTACGTAGTATATCACATCACGACAACTACAGGCCCAATTCCACCGTATCGTCTGTTCAGACAGTACGCACGTGCAACTGCCCGCGATACAGGCCTGTTTTCCGGGTATCAGGAGACGCCTTTCTGCTATAATCATAAAAAAGCGCTTCTGTTGTTACACGTGGCATTCCCGCATGTGCCCAAAATATATGCGGATTGATGTTAAGCGCAGGGGATTTTATTACCCGGTGATATTTTTCCAAAATTCAGTTAAAGGAAATCAAGATGAATAGTGACCAAAAAGGATTTGATGAGAGCATGTCAACAATAAAACAGGAGATTGATTCTAAAGTCGAGAAAAGCGTTATCGTTCCTGAATATATGACAGGGCAATCAAAGATGAATTTTCGCTGTTATCCCGGAATCGGCTGCTTCACCAAATGCTGCAGTGGCATAAGGATACAGCTCTCACCCTATGATATATACGCGCTCAAAAAAAGACTGGGCATGACATACAATGAGTTCCTTGCAAGCCATACCCAGCAGACATTTATTGACAGGACTTCCCTGCCGATTTCCGTTCTGAAGATGAACAATGACGAGTCACGATCCTGCCCCTTTGTTACCGCTGAAGGATGCACGGTATATTCAGACCGTCCGCTAACCTGCCGGTATTATCCTATAGGCATGGGCATTATGAAGCAGTTTGACAAGGGAACCGGCACGAACTTCTTCATCAAAATCAAGGAAGACCACTGTCTGGGCCATAATGAAGACAAAGTATGGACTATTGACGAATGGCGGGCAGACCAGGGCTCGACCATGTATGATGAGATTAATAACGACTGGATGGAAGTCGTGCTGAAGGCAAAGACCCTTGGCATGGTTGAGTTCAGCCAGAAGTCCCTTGATCTGTTTTTTATGGTAAGTTCCAATCTCGATTCTTTCAAGAAGTTTGTATTTGAAAGCAAGTTCCTTGCTGCCTACGAAATAGAGCCCGAAGTTATCAAAAGGATACAGGAAGACGATATTGAACTCCTTAAATTCTCTCTCAGCTGGCTGAGATTCACTATGTACGGGGAAGGGGATTTCAAGGTAAGGGAAGACGCAAGAAAGCAGGCGCAAGAGAGAGTGCTTGCAGAAAAAGAGAAGCAGAGAATAGAACAGACAGTGCAGCAGAAAATAGATTAGCCCCCTTCAGTGCACTGAGCAGGAGATGCAGGGGTCGTAAGCCCTGACGAGCATCTGGGCAAGCAGTTCGATATCCCGGTCTTTCTTGCCTTCTTTTGCATACTGAGCTGCAAGTTCGTGAAGATCATGCTGAATGTTCGCATGATTCTGGCTGGTGGGTATGACGCAGTCGCATTTCACGATATGGCCGGTTTCGTCAAATTCGTAGCTGTGATAGAGAATCCCTCTCGGCACTTCCACCGCTCCTACGCCCACACCTGCCCTTGCCACAACAGGCTGCCGCGGTTGTGAGAATTCAGTATCAAGAAGTTCATCGATCATATTTATCGATTCAGCGACAACATGAACAGACTCGATAAGCTGTGCAATATTGTTCATATAGGGATTATGGTTCACTGGTTTTAGCCCAAAACTGAGAGACACTTCTTTAGCCATGGGATGAAGAAACTGAAAGTTGTTGTTCAGGCGTGCAAGCGAGCCCACAGCGAAAGATTTTCTTGAAAGTTTCGACCATTTTGACGTTGACTGCTCAACGATATATTCATTGGTCATTTGTTTGTAATCATGTTCGCTCTTTTGAACGCCGTCAGTCGAGATCAAATCTCCGCCGATAAAGGGATAATCACCATCACCCTTTAATGATACAAACTCTGTCTCACGAGCAAAATCAGGCAGTGTGAAGGTTCTGAAAAGCTCCGCGGTCTTTACAAGGTCATCAATAATTGCCTTGAGTCTGACTCTTTGTTCAGTAAGTTCTTTTTTTGTCGGCAGCATGGTAAATCCGCCGACTACTGTTCTGGTAGGATGCAGGCGGCGTCCCCCAATGCAGTCACAAAGGTCATTTGCAAGGAGCTTGATCTTTGCAGCCCTTGCAACAATCTCAGGTGCAGCCTTAATAAGCGGGAATACACTGCCGACATTTGCAAAATCAGGCGCTGCCAGAAAGTAGAGGTGCAGGACATGGCTCTGCAGCGTCTCCATGTGTTTAAGCAGAAGCCGTAATTTTCTGGTCTGCTCAGTCGGCACAATGCCGAAGGCATTCTCCACGCCCCGTATGCTTGCAAGCGTATGACCTATTGAGCATATACCGCATATTCTTCCGCAGATCCAGGGTGCATTGTCCCATTTTTTGCCGACAAGAAATGCCTCAAAAAAGCGCGGGGTCTCGACGACTTCCCAACGTGCCTCCTCAAGTTTTCCTTCCTGAATTCTTATCTTAATATTCCCGTGCCCTTCGACGCGGGTAAGATGGTGCACATCTACATTACAGTTGAGCTTCATATCGTCTAACCCTTCCTGAGTTTTTCTACATAACCGGTGAACCCGCCAAAGCACTCAAGGCGATCGATCATGGTTTCCTCTGAGAATCCCTTTTCTGACATTAGCTTCCTCATCTGCTCCATATTGGCCTCATCTGCAGGTCCGCGGCAGCCCCAGCAACCAGCCTTACTATTCGGGCACCATGAATCACAGCCGGCCCTTGTAATAGGACCCAGGCAAGGCACACCCAGATCAAAAAGGCAGATATTTTCATTCGCCTTGCATTCCATGCATACTGGATACCGCGGATGATGAACCTCCTTGCCGATGACAAGATTGGTTACGATCTTCTCGACCTCTTCTTTCTTGATAGGGCAGCCATAGATCCTGAGGTCGATAGGGACAAAATCCTCAAGAGGTTGGGTCCTGGCAGTATCAATAGGCGTGTTCCCATACACTTCGTGCTTTACCCAGTCCAGCTCAAACCGGTTTTTGAGCTGATTTACACCGCCAAAGCATGCGCAGGATCCGAGGGCAACAAGGATCTTGGCATTGTTCCTGATCTTCCTGAGCTTTTCAACCTCGTCATCTCTGGTTACGCTGCCCTCAACAAAAGCAATATCATAGTCATCCGACTTTTCTGTCATAGCCTCGCGAAAATTGACTACCTCTACTAAGGAGAGAAAATCGAGGAGGGTTGCCTCGTTGTTTACGATCTGAAGCTGACAGCCTTCGCAGGAAGAAAGCTCGAAGAAAGCGACCCTTGGTTTGGCAACCGGAACGCCAAGAAAATTCTTCTGGCCGGGAATTGTCTCAGCCATCAGATGGCCTCCTTCATATTCATAACCGACCAGTAGTCAAAAACCGGTCCTTTGAGGCAGATGTAAGTTGATCCGATATTGCAACGGCAGCACTTTGCCATGCCGCAGTGCATCCTCCGCTCAAGAGAGACAAACATCTTCTCCATCGGAATGTTCCTCTCGTTCAGCATTTTGCAGACAAATTTGAACATGACCGGAGGACCGCAGACGATAGCATACGTTGTCTGGAAATATGCAGCATCACGATGCGTGAAAATATCTTCGAGAATTCTTGTTGTCATGCCGACCGGTCCTTTCCATGACGGATCGCCCTTTTCGACAATAATATGAAGGTTCACGTCATCAGCACGCCACATGTCGTACTGGTAGGTGAAGAGAAGCTGTGAAGGCTCTTTGGTCCCATAGATAATATCGACATTATTGAAGAGATTTCTGTTTTCCTGAACATAGGCTATGGGAGAGCGCAGCGGTGCAAGACCGAGGCCTCCTGCTATGAGGAGAATATTTTCTCCATGCATCTGGTCCATCGGAAAGCCTGTGCCGAAAGGGCCGCGTATGCCAACGTGAGTGCCCCGCTCAAGCCTGAACAGAAAGTTTGTGAGGCTTCCGACCCGGCGTATGCAGAGTTCAAGGTCTCCATGCCGTGAAGCTGATGAGGAGATCGAGAAGGGTGCCTCACCAATGCCGGGAAGCTCAAGGATCACGAACTGACCGGGCTGGAAGGTAAAATGCCTTCTGTCATCCGGGTCTGCGATCTGGATTCTGAAAAGATTCTCGAGTTCTGTAAGCCTGTGTACTGAGGTGATCTCTGCCTTATAGGTATTCTCAAAGGCTCCAAGATCGTGCTTGCGGTGATGATGCCATTGCTCGCCGGCTATAACATTCGTAAACTTTATCTGATTGCTCATATCAGCTTTCCTCTCCCCGGACACTTGCAATGACTTCCGGAACCGTAATACCTGCAAGGCAAGATTCCCCGCATCTTCCGCAACCAACGCAGAGAGACTCCTCATAAGCCTCAACAAAGCCGCGGTGTTTGTGATAGTAACGGTATTTGAGCCTTGTATGGCTCTCAGGCCTGAAGTTATGTCCGCCGGCAACCTCAGCGAAATCAATGAGATTGCAGGAGTAAAGGGATTTGATCTTTTCTGCCCTTGAAAGATCAAGATTCACAGACTCATCCACGCCATAGCAGTAGCAGGTCGGGCAGACATTTGCACAAGTTCCGCAGGACAGGCACTGATCGCCCCATTTCTTCCAGACATCTGATTGAAATTCCATATCCAGAATTTTGGTCAGATCCGTATTATCGACACGGGCAGTGAACTTCTTGTTTTTTTCCGATGCTGCCTTCATATAGCAAGCATGATCATTTTCTCCAGGTTCTTTCTCTGTTATCTGTTTTATGAAATTATAGGCAGTGTCAGAAAGGATCTCCACAAAGTAGTGGTCACCAAGGTCTGTCAGGAACATGTCAAAACCGTGCATTACTGTATCTGCACCCATTGACCGGCAGAAGCAATATGGCTGAGGAATGCAGTCAATACCGACGATGAACATATTCTTACGTTTTGCCGCATAGTACGGCATGGGATAATGACTTCCGAGAAGAACTTTGTCGAGCTTGTTCAGGGCATTGATGTCACAGGCATGCATGCCGAAGATGATGAACGGTCTGTCGATATTGAATCCAATTTTCTTTTCCCAGTCTTTTCCTTTCACCTGAAAGTCAGCCATAACTTCTTTAAAAGGCATGAAAAACTTCTTTGCAGGCATTTTTGTTGTGGTGTAATCCAGGTGGATATTAGTGAAATCTGAGACCTCTTCAAAGGCATAAATGGCCTTGCTGTCCTTGTCCTCGCCTTTTTTAATCGGCCCGACAATCCGGTTGCCCTCCGAAAGCAGGTTGAACAGCTTTACTAAATCTTCCTTCTTCAGAATTCTAAAAAGCATATATAATCCTCATAAGACTTAAAATTATAATTATATACTATAAGTATAATTCTCTTTTGGCAACTAAGTTCAGAGGCAATAAAGCAATCATTATATTTACAAATGGAATGAAAAGTTATAAACAGAAACAGGATTTGCTATAATGATTGCATAATTATGCATAGTATAAGGTTATGGTAGATAAGGAGGCGGGTATGAAAAAGGTAGCACTGGTGATTGTATTGTTAATGATGTTTGCTTCTGTCGCAGGTGCGGCTATCCCAAATGATGATAAGGATTTCAGAACAGGTCTCAAATCTTACAATAGCAGGAATTATACGGCTGCGGTTAAGTATTTCAAGGAGTACATCAACAAGAAACCTGACCCTACGGCTTATTACCTGATTGGCTATTCTCTGTATGAGCTGGGTAAGTTCAGCGAGGCCGACGAGTATTTCAGAGACGCATACCTCCTTGACCCTGAGTATTCGCTTGAGAAGGTCGGCCTTATAAAAAAAACGTCTGGAGAAGTTGCGTCTATAAAATCTGCCGTGACGAAGAGGACTGAACCTGCTGTTAAGAATGAAGAGACAAAATCGGACCATCCCGTAAAGCAGCCTGAGCCTTCCGCAGGAAAACCATTGCCAGCATCATCTGAGACAAAGGAAGGAAAATCGGGCGGCGCTGTCTCTGCAAATCAGAAAGCAAAAGCGGCAGAGGCTGTTCCCGCCCCATCTGCTGCTCAAAAATCGGCAACTCCCGCACAGTCAGCGCCCCAGCAAGCTGAGCTGCCAAGGGCTCCTCAGGCAGTTCCTGCGCCACATGTTGCTCCAATGCCAATGCCCGTTGCTGCAGGACCAGCTGCCCTTATTGCCATGCTTGCGGCCTTTGGTATGATATTGGTTTTTATCGGGATTGCATTTTACGTTTACTACAGCCTCTGTCTGTTCCTCATTGCAAAGAAGCTGGCTGTTCCTGCTCCCTGGACAGCCTGGATACCACTTGTTCAGGTCTGGACTTTTGTTGCTTCTGCTGGAAAGCCTGGTTGGTGGATTCTTCTGTTCTTAGTTCCTATCGTCAATTTATTTGTAGGAATATATCTCTGGATGTGCGTTACGGAGAACCTGGGAAAGAACAAGTGGCTTGGTCTTCTTATTCTTGTTCCGCTTGTAGGTATTTTCTATCCGGCATGGCTTGCCTTCTCTAAGACTGAAGGATCAGGCGGGTATACGCCTCCTGAGGAGACGTTGACAGAATAACGCTGCGAGTATTTATTGAAACAAGGGCCTGCAGCTAACATGGTGCAGGCCCTCTTTTTTGATCTTCATCTGCTTCTTTGAATCTGCTCAGCATGAGTCAATAACATTAGTATAAGGTAAACTACTGCCATGGGATATCGTGAAATATTGTTGCAGTTGCCTACTGATTACCTTGAAGATGAGGTGAAAGAAGGTGTTGCGAAACAATTGGGCATACAGGAATTCTCCTATCAGATAGAAAACAAGAGCCTTGATGCAAGGAAAAAGGGAAATATCCACTGGCTTGTCAGGGTAGGGGTATTGTCGGATGAATTTAGCGGGGGTGCTCCTCTCCTATTCCCTTCTTTGGATATTCACTATCGAAAGAGAAATGAGAAGGCGATTGTTGTCGGGAGCGGTCCTGCCGGGTTCTTTTCAGCATTTGTTCTGCAGAAGGCAGGCATTGAAACAACGCTTATTGAACGTGGCTCAGAAGTCCATGCACGGGCTGAAGGGATCAGAGATTTTGAGAAGACCGGTGTTTTTAATCCTATGGGTAATTATGCCTTTGGTGAAGGCGGTGCAGGAACATTTTCGGACGGGAAGCTCACGTCACGATCTAAGCATATATCAAGAGAACGTCAGTTCATATTAGAGAGTTATATCAGCGCCGGGGCGCCTGAAGAAATAGGATATATGGCGCATCCTCATCTCGGAAGCGACCATCTCAGAATAATTGTCAAAAATCTCAGAGATGCATTTAGCGCCCTTGGCGGCCGGATGATATTTGAAACACTGCTTGAAGACCTGAAGATAGAAAATGGGAAAGTCCTTGGAGCGATCACGTCATCAGGAAGCATGGAGGCTGACTATTTCATTATTGCGCCGGGCCATTCCGCTTACGAGACATACCGGATGCTGATCAGGCGGGGCGTTCAGTTCCGTACAAAGAATTTTGCCCTGGGCAGCAGAGTGGAACATCCCCAGCAGATCATAAACAAGGCACAGTGGGGCCGGGAAAGCTTGCCAGGAGTAAAGGCTGCTGAATACCGCCTTACTTCCCCAGGTGGCAACAGACTTCCGGTATATACTTTTTGCATGTGCCCCGGCGGCATTGTTGTGCCTGCCGCTGCATATTACAATAGTAATATTGTAAACGGGATGAGCCGGTATAAGAGGAACGGAAAGTTTGCGAACGCTGCATGTGTGGCCGGTGTTCATCCTGACAGACTGATCGGCAGGCAAGCATCACCAGAGGAAGCCCTTGACTGGGTGCAAGCGCTTGAAGAGAGTTTCCACCTATACTCGAAAGGTTTTGCAGCTCCGTTCTGCAGTATACAGAATTTTATTGATCAAAAGGAATCAGCCGATATTGCGGAATCAAGTTATCCCCTTGGATTAAAGCCGGCAGCGCTATGGGATCTTCTGCCTGCTGAAATAAGCAGCTCTATCAGGGAAGGGCTCAGAGATTTCAGCAGAAAAATACAGGGATTTGAAACAGGCACTATCATGGGGCTTGAGAGCAAGACATCGGCGCCAATTCAGGTCCTGCGGGAAAAAGAGCGTTGCTGCATTGGCATTGAAAATCTTTACATTGTCGGAGAAGGCAGCGGATGCTCCGGAGGTATAATATCAAGCGGCGCTGATGGCATAAAGGCTGCCCTTCACATTGTGGAGAGTAATCCTTAATGTGTATAGTCTGTAGGTATTTAGTCTATTAGGGAGGGGAGACAGCCAACAGCAGGAGCTGTAGCCCCTTATTTTTGACTATACTTATTGACAGACGTTGGCCTGAATACTAACAGACTACAGACTAACCAACCTGAGTCGCTACCAGAATTCTCCCGATCCCGGCATAATCTTTAATGACCGTGATTTCTTTGAATCCTGCAGAGCGTGCGATCTTCTGCACGCCTTCTGCCTGGTCATACCCGATCTCCAGAAATATCAATCCGTTAGGATTGAGATGACCGCTGGCCGCAGAAAGAATAGCCCGGTAGAAATCCATACCGTCCGCGCCGCCGTCAAGCGCAGCAACAGGCTCCCAGTCCCGAATTTCTGGCTGCAGGGTTTCGATCTCATCTCGCCTGATATACGGAGGATTGGCAGTGATGATATCAAACTTCTTCCCCTTCACCGCATCAAAGAGCGAACCCTGGCTGAACCTGACATTCTTGATATTGTTTGCCATTGCATTTTTTCTTGCATAGACAAGCGTATCTTTTGACAGATCAGTTCCATACACCTTTGCGACAGGAAACTTTTTGGCAAGAGACAGGGCAATGCAGCCGGTACCGGTGCATAAGTCAAGAAGAGTCCGTAAAGCGTGAGCTGTAAAGCGTGAGCTGTTTTTTTCTGAACTCTTTGTGCTTAACGCCTTACTCTTCACGGTCTTTATCACTTCTTCAACCAGCAGTTCTGTTTCAGGCCGCGGGATGAGCACTCCTTTCCCAACCCTTATGGTCAGGCCGAGGAATTCGATATGGCCGATGATATATTGAACCGGCTCGCCTTTGATCCTTCGCTGAAGCAGCCTTCTGACCTTTGCAGAATCCGCGCTCTTTATCTCCGGATTGTCAATATAAGCATCAAGCCTGTCCATGTTCACTATATGGAAGACAAGCATCTCCGCGTCAGCCAGGGCATCGTCAATGCCGGCTTTCTCGAGATACGCAGTCGATTTTCCCAGCAGCTCAAGCAGTCTCAAAATAGTGAATCCTCATGCCTCTCAAATTATACAAACTGAGTAAATACCATGACGGCACCTTGAAAAAGCAACGCATGATATCCATATAACGAACCATATTATGAAACCTCTGACGTTTGATATCAAGGAGTGATACGCCATTTAAATATATTGCCGATTCACGGGGTTTGCGAGACATGCAGCCCTCTTTTATCTCTATCGGGCGGGAATATTAGAGGTCTTTAAGTCGTTCGGAGTTAAAATGCGTGGTAAGGTTGTCGACCATTTCATCGAGGTTGCCCTCGAGAATCTGTTCAAGCTTATGAAGAGTTAGCCCAGTCCTGTGGTCTGAGATACGGTTTTGCGGATAGTTATAGGTCCTGATTCTTTCAGACCTGTCGCCTGAGCCGACCTGCGATTTCCTCTCCTGCGCCCGCTCTTTTCCCTTCTCTTCGATCTCTAAATCATAAAGCCTTGAGCGCAGAACCTTCATGGCCTTCTCCCTGTTCTTTGTCTGGGAGCGTTCGTCCTGACACTGGACAACCACACCTGTCGGAATATGCACGATCCTGACAGCAGAGTAGGTCGTATTAACGCTCTGACCTCCTGCGCCCGATGAGCAGAAAGTGTCTATCCTGAGGTCTTTCTGCTCTATCTTGATATCAACTTCCTCTGCCTCAGGAAGTACGGCAACCGTTGCCGCAGAGGTATGTATCCTGCCTGAGGCTTCAGTGCTCGGGACTCTCTGCACCCTATGCACACCGCTCTCGTATTTCAGCCTGCTGTATGCACCCTTCCCCTCGATAGCTGCAACCACTTCCTTTATGCCGCCGATGCCGGTAGCATTCATGCTGATGAGCTCAACCTTCCATCTTTTTGACTCAGCATACTTGGTGTACATCCTCAACAGATTAGCGCCGAACAAGGCAGCCTCTTCCCCACCGGTGCCTGCACGTATTTCGAGGATAACGCTTTTTGAATCACGCGGATCAACCGGCAGAAGCATAAACTTCAGTTCATCTTCAAAAACAGGAGCCTTCTTCTTCAAATCTTCAAGTTCAGCCTTTGCAAGTTCCTTCATCTCAGCATCATTGCCGCTCAAGAGCTCTTCTGTGCTCTGGATATCAATAATGAGTTTCTGATATTCCCGTATTTTTTCAACAATAGGCAGGAGCTCTGAATGTTCGCGGGAGTACTTCTGATAATCGGTTGGCGTTGAAAGCACTTTGGGATCGCTGAGGAGGTTGTTCAGCTCCTCATACTTGTGCTCAAGCGCCTGGAGCTTCTGCAGCATCTGCTTCCTCCAGTTTCAGGACCTCAATCAGAGCGCTCAGCGCAACCTCAAGCTGCGCATCATCAGGTTCGCGCGTTGTAAGACGCTGGAGCATGAGGCCTGGCGTAATCATAAGGTGCATCAACGGGTGATGGTCCCATTTTGCGGAAAGCTTCAGAAGCTCAAAGGACGTCCCTGCGATGAGCGGCATAAACACGATCCGCGAAAGGAATTTGTACACAAAAGGCCAGCTCTGCGGAATAAACGAAAAAACCAGGATGCTGACCACCATAACGATCATAAGGAAGCTCGTGCCGCAGCGGGGATGCAGTGGACTGTATTGCCTGACATTCTCGAGTGTAAGATCAAGGCCTTTTTCATAGGCGTGGATCACCTTATGTTCTGCGCCATGATACATGAAGATTCTGGACATCTCTTTCCACATGCCTATGCCGATTACGTAGCAAAGAAAGATGAAGACGCGTATGATACCGTCAACGAAATTAAAGAGAAATGAACTCTTCTCGACACTTGAGATGATCAGACCAAAAAGTTTTGTGACGTACAAAGGGAGCAGTATGAAGAGACCGATGCCGAGGCCAAATGCCACAATCATAGTCAAAACAAGAGAAAGCTTGCTCAGGCTCTCTTCGCCCTCTTCCTCGTATGCCTTGCCGGCAGAAAACTCGATGGCCCTGATTCCTAATGACAATGCATGAAATAGGGCAACGACACCTCTTATCATCGGCAATTTGAAGAAACGGGGCATTTCAGTCAGCTTCTCCTTGAGGAGATGAATCGTGCCCTTAGGGTCGCGCACGGCAACAGTCCAGTTTTTGGGTGAGCGCATCATAACGCCCTCAATAACTGCCTGTCCGCCTACGCTCTTTATCTTCTGGTGTGTGCTCATAGGTATGCAAGAAAAAAACAGGAAGCCAAGACGGCTTCCTGTTTTCTATGGGTTCTCAGCCTAACTACTGCTTAGCGTATTTCTTCTTGAACTTCTCGACTCTTCCCTCAGTGTCCATGATCTTCTGCTTGCCGGTGAAGAACGGATGGCACTTGGAGCAGATGTCGAGACGAATGTCCTTACGGGTTGAACGTGTGGTGAAGGTCTCGCCACAGGCGCAAACCACATTGACTTCCTGATAATCCGGGTGAATATCTGCTTTCACTGTCTGCCTCCTGAAATTTGATCTTGTATTCTAATAAATATTCTCCTTTTTTAGCAACATGCCGGCAATGAAGCCGCCTTGATTTCCTCTATCCCATCCTGTATTCTTGCTGTATGCGACAGGAGATCGTTGATTTCCTCATTATCGGAAGCGGTGTAGCAGGCCTTCGGGCTGCTATTGAACTGGCTCCTTATGGCAATGTCCTTGTCGTTACCAAAGACAAGCCAACAGAGAGCAATACTGAATATGCACAGGGCGGCATTGCTGCGGTCATGAGCGATGAGGACGAGGTTGGCATCCATCTCGAAGATACGCTCAAGGCTGGAGATGGCCTCTGCAATGAAGGCACGGTCAAGACTCTGGTTGAGGAAGGTCCGGAGCGAATAGCCGAACTTATATCCTGGGGAGCTGAATTCGACAAGGAAGGTTCTAAGCTCGACCTTACTCTTGAGGCTGCTCATTCACGCAGGCGCGTACTGCACGCACAGGGTGACTCAACCGGCAAAGAACTTACACGCGTTCTTCTCGATAAGGCACGATCTTTCCCCTCAGTTCGCAGATATCCATTTGCAATAACCGTTGACCTTATTGTTCAGGATAATGAATGTCATGGGGCCTATGTGCTGCGCGACCGTGAAATGACCGCCCTTTATGCGCGGGCAACTATCCTCGCTACGGGCGGAGGGGGGCAACTTTACTCCCGCACGACGAATCCTCAGGTTGCAACCGGCGATGGTATGGCAATTGCCTTCAGGGCGGGAGCAGAGCTTGAGGATATGGAATTCATCCAGTTCCATCCCACAAGTCTCTATAGCCCGACAGCGCCCCAGTTTCTTATGACAGAAGCAATGCGCGGCGAAGGAGCCCTGCTTCTTAACAGCAATGGTCAGCGATTCATGCAGTCTCATCATGCTCTTGCTGAACTTGCACCAAGGGACATTGTATCCCGCGCAATAATATCGGAAATGGTCAAGACCGGCAGCAACTTTGCCTATCTTGATCTCAGACATCTTCGCAAGGATTTTGTAAGAGGCCGCTTTCCTAACATCTACGCAACATGCCTGAAATATGGCATCGATATCACAGGGGACCTCATCCCGATTTCTCCGGCCGCCCATTACATCATGGGAGGAGTGAAAACAGACGCTGACGGCAAGACCTCGATACCAGGCCTCTTCGCGGCAGGGGAAGTTGCCTGCACCGGCGTGCACGGCGCAAACAGGCTTGCCTCAAATAGCCTGCTTGAAGGACTGGTCTTCGGGGCGCGAGCAGGAAAAGCTGCGCTTTCCTCACCGGTCCAGCCGACAATAAAAGATTCAATCGCTTTCAGTCCGGTTTCTATCAGAGACCATGACGAGATACGCCACGCACTCCGAAAAATGATGTGGGAGCGGGTTGGCATTATTCGATGCGCCACGTCCCTTGGTGAAGCAGCTTCCCGGCTGCTTGAATGGAGTATGATAACAGAACGCAACTATGGCACCCGCCGGGAACTAGAACTGAAAAATATGCTGACTGTCGCAGGAATCATTGTTCAGGCAGCGCTTGCTCGAAAAGGCAGCGTTGGCGCTCATTTTCGTTCTGACTTCAAGGATCGCGGAGAGAACTGGCAGCAGCATTTAGGATGGGACAGAAACTGCATTACGCTATCGGTGAAAGACAGTCAATTATCAGATAAGGAAAGGTACAACTAATGAAACAGAGAAGGGCAAAAATCGTCTGCACCATGGGACCTGCATCTATAAAGCCACAGGTCCTGTCTGCTCTTGTCCGCGAAGGCATGGACGTGGCAAGGCTGAATTTTTCTCATGGGAATTATGTATTTCATCGAAATACCATAAGGGAGATCAGGCGGCTTGCAAAAAAATACCATAGATCAATCGCAATTCTTCAGGATCTGCAGGGCATCAAGATTCGTGTCGGACTGATGAAAAATGGCGGCGTAGAGATCAAGAAAGGGGCAGACCTGTCAATTTTCCCGGGCGAAGGTGTCGGCGATGAAAAAAATATCTTTGTATCGTATCCGCATCTTCTGACAGACGCAAAAGCAGGGGACAGAATACTGCTCGATGACGGACTGATTCAGTTGAGAGTAGAAAAGAAATCCAGCACATCTCTTACTGCAAAGGTTATTGAAGGGGGCATTCTTAAAGACAGAAAAGGCGTAAATCTTCCTGGCATGAAGATATCTCTCAAATCTTTTACGGAAAAGGATAAGAGAGATCTTGCCTTTGGCCTCAGCATGAATGTGGATTATATTGCGGTCTCTTTTGTCCGGGAGGCAGAGGACATCCGCCAGATCCGAAGCTGGATGAATAAAAGAGGAAAGAGCACGCCGATCATAGCCAAGATCGAAAAACCGGAGGCACTTGAAAATATCGATGATATTCTCGATGCTGCTGACGGTATTATGATCGCCAGGGGTGACCTTGGTGTTGAAGTATTCCCTGAGAGGGTGCCGCTTATACAAAAAGACCTTATCTGCAGGGCAAACAACAAGGGAAAGCTTGTGATCACAGCAACGCAGATGCTCGAATCCATGAAGGAACACCTGAGACCTACCCGAGCAGAGACAACCGATGTTGCCAATGCCGTTCTCGACGGGACTGATGCCTTGATGCTCTCTGTAGAGACCTCTGCAGGCGCTTATCCGCTTGAGGCATTCATCATGATGAACAGGATCATCACCTTTACCGAACAAGCGAAGCCGGTCAGTTCCTGTTATGAACGGGGAAACACCTATGCAGAGGCCCTTGCTGATGCTGCCTGTATGGCAGCCGAGGACATTGCAGCAAGCGTGCTTGTGGCATTTACGCAGTCAGGGTTCACGGCAAGACTTGTTTCGAAGTTCAGGCCAGGACTGCCGATCATTGCTTTTACGCCTGACAAGTCCGGCCTTGCCCGGCTTGCGCTTAGCTGGGGCGTGCTTCCCAAATATATGAAGCCGCTTAAGGGCACTGACCAGATGCTTCATGAAGTGGAAAAAGCGTTGCTAGCAGAGAAGATCGCTAAAAAGGGCGATCACATAGTGATCATCTCGGGTTCTCCTCTATCCACACAGGCAAAGACCAACTTCATGAAAATACACGAGATAGGGAAGTAGAGAAGCAGGATGTCTGCCTACGGCATTTTGATGTTGTAGGCCTTGATCTTTCGGTGAAGGTTGCTCCGTTCAATGTCAAGCAGTTCAGCGGTTTTTGAAACATTCCAGGAATTCTCCTCAAGCTTTCTGATGATAAAGTCCTTCTCAAACGCATCCCGTGCATCTTTCAGGGCAGTTAATGAAAAGTAATCAGAACGGGGAGAATCGGCCGCGATAATATCCACCTTGCTGATGGTCTTTGAAGGCGTCATGATAACAAGCCTCTCGATCACATTCTTTAGTTCACGAATATTGCCAGGCCAGGGATAATTCTGGAGCGCCTTGAGCGCTTCAGCAGAGACCTCCTTCTTCTGCTGTCCGTACTCTGCAGAAAAGATATCCAGAAAATAATCCACCAAAGCAGGGATGTCTTCTGTACGCTCCCTGAGTCCAGGCACTCTGATAGGGATTACATTAAGCCGGAAAAAAAGGTCTTCTCTGAATGCGCCTTTTTTCACCTCGTCTGCAAGATCCTTGTTCGTCGCTGAGATAATTCTCACGTCAACCTTGATGTTCTTGCTTCCGCCGACGCGCTGGAACTCCTGGGTTTCAATAACTCTGAGAACTTTTGCCTGCGTCTGGAGCGACATATCACCAATCTCATCAAGGAAGAGCGTTCCCTTGTCAGCAAGCTCGAATTTTCCCTGCTTTCGCTCAAATGCACCGGTAAAAGATCCCTTTTCGTGGCCGAAGAGTTCGCTTTCGATCAACTCCTGGGGAATGGCAGCGCAGTTAACCTCAACAAAAGGGCCGGCAAGCCTGGGGCTGTTCTGATGCAGGAGATGTGCAACAAGTTCCTTGCCGGACCCGCTTTCTCCTAATATGAGGACGCGGCCATTGCTTGCGCCGGCCATCTGTATCTGATCTATTACCTGCTTTACCTTCAGAGAATTTCCTACTAGTCGCCATCTCCTCGAAAAATTCTCCCTAAGCGCCCGATTTTCTATCTCAAGGCTTCTCTTTTCAAGGGCACGCTGTACGGTAAGAATTACCTTATCGAGAGAGAGCGGTTTTTCCAGAAGGTCATAGGCACCCATCCGTGTTGCCTTGATCGCATTTTCTATATTTGCATGGCCGGATATCATAATGACCGGCAGGTCAGGAAATGCCAGTTTGAGTTCCCGCAGAGTCTGGATACCATCCATGCCATCCATCCAGATGTCTAACAGCACAAGGTCAGGGGCCGTCTCCTTTGCGATTCTGACCGCTTCCTCACCGGACGACGCAGTAACAGCGTCATAGTCGTCCTCAAGGATCTGCGACAGGCTTTCCCGTATGCCTTGTTCGTCATCAACTATCAATACAAGAGCTTTTTCCATTTAGCCTTCCTTAATCGGGAGTTCTATGCTGAAAATCGTTCCGTGAGGCCGGTTGTCCCTGACTCTGATATAGCCTCTATGTTCAGTCACGACCCGGCTTGCAATAGCAAGGCCAAGCCCTGTGCCGTCCTTCCTTGTCGAAAAATAAGGCAGGAAGAGCTTTTCTTTGTCCTCCTCACGAATACCCGGTCCACTATCAGCTATGTCTACGTATGCCCGGTTAGAGAGAGTGTCATGGTGTATTATTATATCAATCCTCCCCTGATTCTGCATTGCCTGAATTGCATTATCCACGACATTGATAATGACCCGCTTGAATTGCTCAGCATCGAGTTCAATAAGACCTTCACTGCCTTTCAAGGAAAGATGAATTTCAATGCCTTTGTAGTCTTTGTAAAGATTGATCACGCTCTCTATGATCGAAGAGAGAAGTGCCGGGGCCTTGCTGATCTCAGGCATTTTTCCAAAGCGCGAAAACTCATCAACCATCCTCTTAAGACTCTCCACCTCCCTTATGATCGTCTTTGTGGATCGCTCGAAGACCTTTCCGAAATCCTCGTCTTTGTTCTGCCACTTCTTCACCATATGGTCAGTCGACAGCTTTATGGGGGTAAGCGGGTTCTTGATCTCGTGTGCTATCCTTCTGGCTACCTCCTGCCAGGCTATGGCTCTCTGCGCCCTTGTAATCTCAGTCAGGTCATCAAAGACAACAAGCGTCCCTATAAAATTCCCGGTATTCCTCAGACTTGTGATGAACAGTCTGAGCAGGATGCGTTTCTCGCCAACCACGATCCTGATCTCTTTTTCCACACCTTTAAAATCCCTGATAATGATGCTTTTGACCGTTTCCCTCAGTTCATCTGAGTCTATGAGAGCAAGGAGGGCATCGTACTTCCTGTTTATCACATTAGCAGGATCTATGTTCAGTATCCTGCAGGCTGCATTATTGATGATAAGGATATTGCCCTCGGCATCCAGAGATATGACGCCCGAGTTCACATTTTCAAGGATCTTCTCTATCACAAGCCTGCGCCTGTCGGATACCTGGGAGGCCTGCTGGAGTGACTCCTTGTTCTCCTTCAGATCCCTGACCATGTTATTAAAAGAGCTCACCAGGAGGCCAATCTCGTCATCCCTTTCGATCTTGACCGACATATCGAGGTTTCCCTTTGCAACCTCTGCAGTTGCCTGCGCAAGGGCCTGAATAGGGTCTGTAATGCCGCGCGAAATTCTGAGTGCTATCCAGAGTGCCATAAAGACCATGAGCAGGGTCGAGAAGCCGAGTATCAGGAGATAATTCGTCTTGATCGGCATTTTCCATGACTCAAGAGTAAGATAGTTCTTGTAAGCCAACTGGATCATTTCGGCATTCCTGCTGATGTTCCTGTCCATGATGGATTCTACAACTACTATGCCTTCCTGAGGTTTTTGCCGGTTCCTTGGCACTACGGCACGGACAATATCACCATCTGTCGCAGAAATGACCTCCACATCTTCCTTCCCCTCGAACCCTGCCTTTACGACCTCTGATGCGTTATCCGGAATTGCATGCAGGGTGTAAGATTTCAACCCTTGCGGCAGGACCTGGCCTGAGGCGGCCGCCCTTGCAAAACCGAGGGTCTGCTGTCGCTGCATCTCATAAGCGGATTTGGCAACCTCAACAGCAAGGTCCAGGGGTTGCTTTATCTGGGGATCGAACCATCGGTCCAGATAGTTTGTTAGAACACCGCTTGAGACAACAAAGAGAAAAGCTGACGGAATAAGTGTCATGACAACAAGGACCACGACAAACCTTGTTTTGAGTTTGTACCCAAGCACCTTGTGTTTGCGCTCAAAATAGAGTCTAATCAGGCTTTTCCCGACAAAGAAGATCAGCGTCAGAAGAGCAACAAGGTTGAGGTTCAAAAGAACGAAAAGAAGAACTTTCGTAAGGACAGGAACATCTTTGAGTCCCATATAATGAAATTCTATGGAGAAAACCGCAACAATGAAAAGTGTTATGAAGGAAATAAAGAGCGGGAACCTCAAGTTTTTCATTGGCTGCCTTCGATCGTGAATACTGTAGAGTCCTTCATGATCCTGAACTCATTCTCGGACACAAAGATGAACAGGTATCCAATGACAGGAGGGAGCTTGCGGACCTTTGACTCGACTGTAATCCGCACAAAATATTGGCCAGGCTCAAGTTCCCGGATATTGGTAAGCTTCAAGTCCCTGAATACAACAGCCCATTCCATCATGGACTCAAATGACTTGAATCGCCTTTCAATGATCAGACTGCCATCGCTTGAAGTCGCAATAAATTCCTTCTTGATAGGATCAACCCTCAAGGTCTTGACGTAAGCCTTGCCGAGCACAAACTCATCAGGCCAGATCTTCCATATTCTAAAGAGATCGACATAAAACTTGAGTTCCTTATCCACACCGCCCCTGACCGCATCCAGGCCTTTTTCGTCAAAAGTGAGACTAAAGGAAACGAAGAGGTCATTATTGACCTTCCTCACCTCCGGACCGGAGAGGGTTTGGCTTTCCGATGCAAGGGGACAAAAAAGAGCAGCAATGAGTATAACTATGCTGAGAATACGAGACATTTTGGCTTGACATCTCCTGAAAAATATTTCCATTATAGCATAACCTTGTAAATCCAAAATGGTTCCAGGGCTTAAGAAATGGGGGTCCTATGGAGATAACATCCGTACAACTCGAGATTCCGGAAGGCTGCAATGTCATACTGGGCCAGACGCATTTCATCAAAACTGCAGAAGATCTTTATGAGATCCTTGCCACTACAGTTCCCCAGGCACAGTTCGGCATTGCCTTCAGTGAGGCATCCGGCCCCTGTCTCATAAGGACCGAAGGCAATGACAGCGCGATGATAGACGTCTGCATAAAGAACCTGGAGGCGGTTGGCGCAGGCCACGTCTTTTGCATACTCCTGAAGAACGCCTTCCCGATCAATGTCCTGAATCAGGTTAAAAATTGCCCTGAGGTCTGCAGAATATTCTGCGCTACAGCAAACCCTGTTGAGGTGATCACAGCCGAGTCTTCACAGGGGAAAGGTGTGCTCGGGGTCATTGATGGGTTTTCTCCCCGAGGCCTTGAAACCTCTGAGGACAAGGCACACAGAAAGGAATTTCTCAGAAAGATCGGATATAAACTGTAACTATGGAGAAGAGATGAATCTATCGGAGCTGAAATACGACCAGTACGGACTCATACCAGCCATTATCCAGGATGCTCAGAATAATGAAGTCATGATGATGGCATACATGAACGAAACCTCTTTACAGAAGACTATCGAAACCGGATACACGCACTTCTGGTCCCGATCCCGTCAGAAGCTATGGAAAAAAGGCGAATCTTCAGGCCATGTGCAGGAAGTGAAACAGATCTTGTACGACTGTGATAAAGATACTGTTCTTATTAAAGTTGACCAGAAAGGACCAGGTGCCTGCCACACAGGCCACAGGTCATGCTTTTATACTGACATCAGCGGCAGTGAGATCATTGATAAGGTGTTTTCCGAAGAAGACGTGTATGGGAAACCATGAGAAAGCTCTCAGCAATCAGCCGTCAGAAGCGGAAAAGTTCTGGTATCATGCTTCGGTATTTTTGCCGATCGCTGACAGCCTGAAATGATTCTTGACGACCTCCGGGCTCTTATTCTTGACCGAAAAGACCATCCCCGGGTTGAATCGTATGTATCATCCCTTTTTTCAAAGGGTAAGGATGAAATCCTTAAGAAGATCGGAGAAGAGGCGGTCGAGGTTATCATTGCCTCAAAGAGTGGAGACAGGCAGCAGATCATCCATGAACTGGCTGATCTCTGGTTCCACTGCATGGTGTTGATGCCTGAAGATGGGCTGAGTCATGATGACGTATTCAGAGAACTTCAAAGAAGATTCAATAAAAAGGAGAATCGCAATGAGTGATTGTATCTTCTGCAGGATCGCAGAAAAGAAGATCCCGGCAAAGATTGTATATGAGGACGATCGGGCCATTGCATTTGAAGATGTGGCCCCGCAGGCACCAGTGCATGTTCTGATCATCTCAAAAAAACATGTCGCAACTGTCCTTGATATTAATTCGGAGGACCATGGCCTTGCCGGCCATCTGTTCAAGGTTGCAGCGACCATTGCAAAAGAAAAAGGAATAGCGGAAAATGGCTTCAGGCTGGTCATGAATACAAACGCCGACGGTGGGCAGACCGTATTTCATATTCATCTGCACCTGTTAGGTGGCAGAGCCATGCACTGGCCTCCAGGGTGAGATGATGCTTTATTTCTCTTTCAGAGAGCCGTGCGCCCTGTCATGCTTTATCAGGCAGATCAGCGCTACAATATGTAATATCGAGAAAAATGCAGCCGGATCCTTTCTTAACGCCCTTTTAATACGCCTGCTATAGATATAGTCATTATGTTATTAAACCGGCAATCAAGCGAACTAATAAGGCAGATTGCAAATTGGCGCTGATGTTGAAAGCGTATTCAGATAATAAGTTGCCGAATAATTACTTGCATCTCTTGCGGCAGATTATTTTGCCCTGATTACCCTAAAGCGGTTTTCATAGGCATCCATATATGATGGATTAAGTGAGATAGCCATTTCATATTCACGCAGGGCATCGTTAAGAAGCCCTGCATGTTCATATGCTACTCCAAGATTATTATGCGCCACATCGCTGTCAGGGGATTTTTCTACGGTATCTGACCAAAGATTGTAATCGTTTTTCCATGTGTGATTCCTCTGAACGGTCAGAACACCGAAATAAATCGCCACGATGATGAACAGGGATATGATCACCGGCACGGTCTGTTTATTGAAAAAACTCTTCTTTAATGCAATTCTTGATAGTCCAACGATTGAAATGACATATCCAGCAGAAGGTAGATAGAGGTATCTTTCAGCAAAGACGTAGTAACTGTATCCGGTCGCCGGTAAATACAGGCATGGCAGCAAAGGCGCAATAAGCCATACGGAGCAGAGAAACAATATGCTATTTCTTTTCAGGGTAAACATCATAACGAAGACATACATAACGATAAAACATAAGGGTAGAAGAAACCTTGTTTCAGTGATGGACGAGACAGGGTGAAAAACATACAGAGCATTTAGTTGCAAGGGCAGAACAAGTTTTTCTATATATTGAAACAGCAACAGGGGTATATTAAGCATCAAATTATACGTATCGAGCCGGATATGGTTTGTTTTTATCGGATCTGACGCCCCTGCAGTCACAAGGAATAAGAGAGAAAAATATATGAATAGAGCAAGTGCAATTGGCAAGTAACGGTTTAGCAATCTGAACCGGGGCATTTTTGCCGTGAGATGTTTCGAGGCCCCGCTTTTTGCTATAGCATAGTCATATGCAATAAAAACGGGTATAAAGAAGACCGCAGTAACTTTGAAAAGAATTGCAATAAACATAAAAAGACCTGGCAGCACATAAGCCCTGATAGTAATGCCTGTTGATTTCATGAAAAAGTAAAACGATAACAGGCAGAAAAATGACATGGATAATTCAGATAATCCGATAGTCCAGTTAACCGGCTCCGTATGAATAGGATGGAGTGCAAACAACAAAGAAGCGGCAAATGGATACATGACTGAATTTTCACCATGGAAAGCAAGAAAAAGTCTTGAGCAGACAAGAAAGACCATCACAGAGGTGAGCGCATGTACTAGAACATTCGTAAACTGGTAAGCCCACGGATCTGTTCCTGATAAGTGGAACTGTACCAACCTCACCAGCAACTTCAGCGGACCATATTTTGTTGAGGATTGTTCAGGCTTTAACCATCCCAATGAGTGTGAGAAAAAGATGTCAGGCAGATAGGCAACGTCTCTAATCCACTCATTTGCCAGTATCTCGTATTTGTCATCCCAGACGAAATCGTTAGACAGCGTCCCGATATAAATGCCAAAAGAAAGGAAAATAAGCAGGGAGAGAAAGACGTAGCGACTCCTGGCATTAACATTCATAATGCCCTGCCATAGAAGTCTCTGAGAAGTCTGCCACAAAGTTAAGATTACATCCCTGTCTCAAATTTATCAAGACTTGTGATGCTTTGGAGCTATGCTATTCATGCAGAGTATTCGATTAGAACATACACAAATGTCAATCGGTTATTGTCAGCAATCCAAGATACAAAAAATGGTATAATCTCCCTTATGGCAAACGAACCGAATAAAGTCATTTACTCCATGGTAGGGGTCAGCAAGTTCCACAACAAAAAGCAGGTATTGAAGGACATCTACCTCTCCTATTTCTACGGCGCAAAGATTGGCGTGCTTGGACTGAATGGCTCAGGCAAAAGCTCGCTGCTTCGCATACTTGCCGGTGTTGACAAGGAGTTTGTGGGCGAGACGGTTATTTCCCCCGGGCATACGATCGGGTTTCTTGAGCAGGAGCCGATCCTTGATGATACGAAGACCGTGAGGCAGATCGTTGAACAGGGCGTCCAGGAGACGGTAGATCTTCTGAATGAGTACAACCAGATCAACGAGAAGTTTGCTGAGCCGATGTCTGATGATGAGATGAACAAACTGATCGAGCGGCAGGGAAAGGTGCAGGAAAAGCTCGACGTCCTTGACGCATGGGACCTTGACAGCCGCCTTGATATGGCAATGGATGCGCTCCGCTGTCCTGCAGCTGAAACACCGATAAAGGTATTGTCCGGTGGAGAGAAAAGGCGTGTGGCGCTCTGCAGACTTCTTCTGCAAAAGCCCGACATCCTTCTTCTTGATGAGCCGACCAATCATCTTGATGCTGAGTCTGTTGCATGGCTTGAGCATCATCTTCAGAGCTATGCCGGCACCATTATCGCCGTGACCCATGACCGGTATTTCCTTGATAATGTGGCTGGCTGGATCCTGGAACTTGACAGGGGGCAGGGAATTCCCTGGAAAGGCAATTATTCATCCTGGCTTGACCAAAAGCAGAACAGGCTGAAGCAGGAGGAAAAGTCAGAGAGCGAACGTCAGAAGACCCTGCAGCGGGAGCTTGAATGGATCCGGATGTCGCCTAAAGGCAGGCATGCCAAAGCTAAGGCCCGTATTACATCCTATGAAATGCTTCTTCAGCAGGACATGGAAAAGCAGGCAAAAGAGATGGAGATATTTATTCCGCCCGGCCCGAGGCTCGGAAGTGTTGTCATAGAATCGGATAATGTGACCAAGGCGTACGGTGAGAATATTCTCGTTGAAGGCATGACCTTTTCGCTGCCGCCCGGCGGCATCATCGGCGTTATCGGCCCCAACGGTGCAGGAAAGACAACGCTTTTTCGTATGATCACAGGTCAGGAAAAGCCTGATTCAGGCGAGATCAGGATAGGCGATACCGTGAAGCTTGCCTATGTTGATCAGAGCAGGGATGTGCTTGATCCAAATAAATCCATTTGGGAAGCGATCTCTGACGGCCAGGACACGGTACAGATAGGCAGCAGACAGGTCAACTCGCGCGCGTATGTGGGCAAATTCAATTTTTCCGGCCAGGACCAGCAGAAGAAAGTGAACATGCTCTCTGGCGGAGAGCGCAACCGCGTGCATCTTGCCCGTATTCTGAAGGAAGGTGCAAACGTTCTGCTCCTTGACGAGCCGACGAATGATCTTGATGTCAACACCATGAGGGCGCTGGAAGAGGCGCTTGAGACTTTTGCTGGGTGTGCTGTGGTGATCAGCCATGACAGGTGGTTTCTTGACAGGATTGCAACCCATATACTCGCTTTTGAAGGAGACAGCAAAGTTGTCTGGTTTGATGGCAACTATTCCGAGTATGAGACTGACCGCAAGGCACGTTTAGGTTCTGCTGCTGATCAGCCTCACAGGATCAAATACCGCAGCCTCACCCGATAGCGCCTGCAGGGGGCATATGTCCTTCAAGACCGTTTACCTGGTTTCTTATGTCTGAAATACGTGCTGTTCGGCTTGGCTATATATCAGTATGTGCAGCTGCACTGCTCTGGGCAGCATCCGGCAATGCATCCAAGTTCCTCCTGCAGAGTGAGGTTAGCCCGTTTCAGCTGGTCCAACTCCGGACAACAATAGCTGCGGCGCTGCTCTTTTTCTTTCTGCTTTTCCGAAGGCGTGACCTGCTGAAGATTGCACGAAGTGATGTGGCGTATTTCATCATACTTGGTGTTGTTCTGGCAATCATGCTTTTTACGTATCTTTATGCCATCAGCAGGATACATGTTGCTGCTGCTGTCCTGCTGCAGTATCAGGCGCCTGTGCTGATAGCACTCTATTCTTTCTTCTTTCATCGAAAAAAACTGTCTGCATTTACTTTTACGGCGATCGTCGGTGCGATCATCGGCTGTTATCTTATGGTTGGAGCCTATAATCTGAATATGTTCGATATGAATAAGGCCGGCATCCTTTCAGGTCTGGCCTCTGCTGTTGCCCTGGCTCTCTATTCAGTCAGGAGCGAATACGGGATGCGCACCTATTCAGCCTGGACAGTCCTGTCTTATGCTCTCCTGGTCGCAGCAATTGTCTGGAATATAATAATTCCTCCCTTTATCGCTTTTACAGCCCAATACAGTGCTTCTGCCTGGGGATGGATAGTTTACGTAAGTCTTTTTGGTACGGTAGCGCCATTCGGTTTTTATAACGAGGGGGTCAAGCGTATTCGTTCCACGCATGCAAGTATTACCGCAACACTTGAGCCGGTCATGGCAGGCATGATTGCCTTTGCACTTCTTGGTGAGGTCCTGATTCCATTACAGATCGCCGGTGCAGGGCTCGTTATTGCTTCGGTGCTGCTGTTGCAGCTGCATAAAGGCGAAAGCGCAAAAGACGGCTCGAAAAAAAATGAATATGGCGACAGAGCGACGGGATAGCAGTCCTGGTGTATTTTGGCATGCTGAAACACCGCAAAAGGTCTGCAATGACAACATGATCTAATTGAATATCACGTAAACGCAGTTGTCTTTAACAGAGATATTCAGAAAACAGGTTGGCTGGTGTGGAGATAGGGCCTGAAGGTGTTGCAGGCAGCTCTTTTCCGAAATTTCTGCCTGCCACTGATTGATGGTTTTGTGCAACGGTCAGGTAGTCTTTCCCTCTACTTAGTAATGACCAGCGAGACCCATTTGCCGTCAATGATCTTTTTCTGAAAGGTGAGTCCGGCTGAGGTCACTGCCTCTATTACCCCATCCTCCTGCCCGGTAAGCATGCCGGAAAGGATCGCAGTTCCTCCGGGATGGAGTCGGGCAGCCAGATCAGGGGCAATTTCAGTAAGTATCTCTGAAAGCAGATTGGCTACGATGACATCAAAGGTTCCGGTAGCGATTGATATGCCGCCTTTTTTGATCTCAACATTCCCCAGCCCGTTAGCCGCTACATTTCTTGCGGCCGCATCAACGCAGAGCGGGTCTATATCAACTGCGGTCACCTGCTCAAACCCCAGCCTTGAAGCCCCTATCGCAAGGATACCGGTACCGGTGCCAACGTCCAGGAATCTCCTCTTGCTGCCGGCGCCAGCAATCTTTTCTATCATACTGAGGCAGGTTCGCGTGGTCTCATGATGGCCGGTGCCGAAGACCATGCCCGGGTCTATGATGATCGGGATGCGCCTGGTCTCTGACTGAAGCCATGACGGGATGATAGTGAGATTATCTCCAACATCAATGGGGGTGAAGCTCTTTTTCCATATCTCATTCCAGTCTTTTTCAGGCAGGACCGTATGGGAAAGGGAAAATAAGGCATCAAGCCCTGAAGTTTCCAGCACTGATCTGAACCTCCCCAGTTCATCGAATATCTCTGCAGGCGATTGTTTAGGTTCAAAATAGCCGATCAGTCCGCTGTCCTGCTCAATAAAGCCGATAGCGCCCATTTCAGACATTTTACTCATAAGTGCATCCCGTGATTCTTCCGGTGCCATAACTACAATCTCGATATAGGTCATTTCATTGTGCCCCTTGTCTTTGCAATGGTTCTTTTCTTGTGTTTGCATCGAAGGTGATGATCTTTTCTGCCAGTGACTTCCAGTTGCAGGAAAAGATATTCTGCACCCTGGTATGGATAAATTGATTTATTATAGCCTTCTGCCTGTCCGCTTCTTTTGAAATACCGTAAAAAGGAAGCATGATAAAAACAGCCTCGTTGGTAAAATCCTGGATCGGCATAAGAAGATCCTCCCGCCTCGTGTAGAATGGGTCTTCATCGTGAGCGCAGGGCCTGCCAAAGACGATATACTGCCTGCAGGCAATAGGTCGGACAGGATAGATTGAGCACATGTTGCTAATGAGAAAGGGACAGGGAGGATTGGCAACCTGAGATGAAAGCTGCTGAAGCATAATGCCCCGGAGCGGCTGTTTCACCTTTTCCGTTGCATACCAGGTAATGCCGGCAAGCTCAAGGGGGTAAACAGGAATGTCTGTATTTATCCTGCAGCAGGTGTCACATTTCTCTGCGCAGGCAAGCCGTTTCTTCCGCTTTCTCTTCTCTCTGCTGATCGCTATGGAAATGCCTTTGTCGATCACTGCATAGGCGTCAAGGAGCAGGGAAAGCCAAGGCAGCATTGCCTCATCCTCAGGGAATGTCAGGCGGAGATTCGCAGTTTTATCAGGGGTTTTTTGTGAAATTGTCTTTGTCATGAAACAGGCTGATACACAACAGATATCTATTATCTCTGTGCGTTACAGTAACACAGGAAGCTTATATTTACCAAAGGACGACAAGTGAAAACATTTCCAGAAGCCGTCAATAGGTGTCAGCTATGCAAGAAGAATATCCTGATGGTCTGTTTCGCCATCTGCGAACAGGGAAACCCAGACACCCCTCTTGGTGAGAAGAAAGGGCATTTCTTTGCCGCACTTCTTGCACCTGCGCATCTCAGCTGCTTCGATCCCGAACTCCATGAGTTCTGTTGAGATGCCGTGGTGGGAGACTGATTCATATTTGTGGACATGGTTCATAATGATTCTCCTTATAATTAGGCTACCCTAAAACAGGTAAATAGTCGAGAGGTATAGCGACGTCAGTTTGCGTTCAGGAACTGCAGCCATAAGGCGACCTGAATTACAGGGCATGAGGTGCCTTAAAGCCTTTATTTATAAGGCTGAACATGGGGAAATGCTTGACAAAAAAACATGTTCTTGATAGTGTTATCAGAGCAATATTAAAGATAGAACAATTACTACAGAAAGGGGGGAGGATAATGACAAAAGCAGAACTGATTGAAAAGATTGCTGCAGGCGCAGGTCTTAGCAAGGCGGATGCATCGAGGGCGCTTGACGCATCACTTGATTCGGTCAAGGGTGCATTAAAGAAAGGGCAGAAGGTCACACTTGTTGGCTTCGGCACGTTCAGCGTTACCAAGAGGAAGGCACGGATGGGCCGCAACCCGAGAACCGGCCAGGAGATCAAGATCGCGGCAGCAAAGACTCCTAAGTTTACTGCCGGCAAGGCACTGAAGGATGCAATAAGGAAATAATATCTTTCCTGAATAGGTTCGGAAAAGGGACAAAGGAATTTGTCCCTTTTCTTTTTTGCGCGCGACAGAAGACCCAGAACTATCACAGAATAAATAAAGGCAGGAAAGTATCTGATAAAATGAACTCCCATTGTATTCTTGCAGGCATAGATTTAGGCGCTGACACAGAAAGGATTGTCTCCTATTCTGCGTGTTTTTCGGGCGGGTATGATCTTGTTGTTATGGGCGCCAGCGGTCTCTCCTATATCCAGGGTTTACTTGTCGGCAGCACAACTGAATCAGTCCTCAGGTCCTCTCCCTGCCCTGTTCTCATTGTCCACTGATGTTGATTTCCTTTCTCTTCCTGATATTCGGTCTTGTCCTTATCCTTATCGCGGCTGAGTTTTTTACGAACGGCATAGAGGAGTTTGGCCGTCAATTTTCCTTTTCGCAGGCAGTTGTAGGCAGTATCTTTGCTGCAGTCGGTACCGCGTTGCCGGAAACGATTCTGCCTGTTGTTGCCATCTTTATGTATGGCGGTGCATCTGCAAGAGAGATCGGCGTTGGTGCAATTCTCGGTGCTCCCTTTATGCTCTCGACCTTGGCTTTTTTCCTTTCGGTTTGACTGTGACCATTGCTGCTTTTAGAAAAAAGCGTAATTTTGAGCTGAAGGTTGAGGCACACTCTATCAGGCGGGACCTTGTCTTCTTTCTTGTGATGTATTCATCGGCTATTGTTCTACCTATAATCGGTGGGAAAACCCTATTAGTGCCCATATCCTTTGCCCTTGCTGCCGGTTATATATTTTATGCGTAGCTGACCTTTAGAAGTGAAAGCGCCGGGATGGAGCATTCAGAGGGTATATATCTGTGGCGGATCATACAGAGGCTCAAGCCCTTGCGTTAGGCCACACCTCCTTTAGTTCTGATTCTTGCGCAAATCGTGTAAGCCCTTGCAGTGATGATAAAGGGTGCGCAGTACATAGCCTTGAGGTTATTTCAGCTAAATTCGGCATGAATCCCCTGATTTTTGCCCTGCTCCTCGCTCCGGTCGCTATTGAACTTCCCGAGAAGTTCAATAGCGTTACCTGGACATGGAAAGGGAGAGACACGCTTGCCCTTGGAAATATCACCGGAGCCATAGTCTTTCAGTCAACATTCCCTGTTTCAGTGGGACTGCTCTATACTGAATGGAATATTACCGATATGGTACTTTTTTCGGCAGTGCTTGCGATCACTTCTGCTGCTGCGGTCCTTAGTGTCATTACTGTGACAAAACGTATTTCACCCTTTGTGATGCTTTTCGGCGGGGTTCTTTATCTTCTCTATGCAGGTGTGCTTATTTTCAGATAAGACTTATTTTTTGAAGAGATCGTTCAGCTTCTTCAGTGCATCATTCTTACTGAAAGATGAAGCAGCAGTTCCTACCCTAAAAACAAAATAATCACAGAAATTAGCCTTGTCTCGTGTCCGCTGAAACTCCGCCCTTGGCTCAGTGCATTTATTGTGAGCAGACTCTGAATAGAACCGGCAGTTCAGGCAGACATGCAAATCACTGCTGCATTCCGGGCAGGTTGATTTTATAGTGAAAAACCTGTTTGTCTCCACTTCCTTCTTACAGTTACTGCAAACCTTCATGAGTTGCCTCCTATACTCCGAAAATATTATACGCATCATGCATATCTGTCATCAATAATTATGGTGTCAATAATTATGGTGCAATAAATTATTGACAGAGAATTGATGCTATGATAGTTTGGACATATACCTTAAAAAGGAGGTTATCATGGCCTGCAAACCAAAGAGCGGAGCCTGTGGAACTGCAAAGAAAGCCACAGCAAAGAAGGCACCAGCAAAGAAGAAGAAATAAGTTACGTGAGCAACTGAAGCAGAATAAAGGGATGGTAATATTACCATCCCTTTCTATTTCTTATTTCCCGTTGAAAGGAAGAACAGGCGATGCTTCAAATGGTCTTCCGGCCTTCCTGAATCTTTCTTCATGCTCTCTCCTGATGTCCTCTATAGACTGATCAGTCAAAACATAAGGAGTCAGCATGATTACGAGTTCAGATTTCTTCTTCTCCTGAACGACCTGAGTAAAGGCTGAGCCCACAAAAGGTATGTCACCAAGCAGAGGGACCCGTCTGGTCGTATCATTGATTTTATCGGTGATAAGGCCTGCAATAACGATGGTCTGGCCGTTTCGCGTCTTGATCATGGTGTCCACTTCCCGCGTATTTATCAAAGGTTTTGAGCTCTTGCCGTCAAGCGGAGAGAATACATCTTTTAGTTTTTCCGAGATGCTCGGATGTATCTGCATCGTAATGATACCTTCATCATCCACCTGAGGGGTAACGTCTAGGAATAAACCTATTTCGTCTATCTGCGGCGTTGTGTTGGAGACAACTATCTCGCCTGTCGTGCCGCTTGTAAAAGAATTGGTCACCCAGGACACCTCTTTTGTGGTCAATTTTATCACTGCCCGCTGATTGTTCATGGTAGAGACCTTGGGGCTTGATAGTACATTCACCTGTCCCTGTTCTTTCATGGCGTCAAGGAAAGCACCAATTTTATTGTTTTTGAGATCAACAGTGAATAAACCAGTATTGGTTGAGAGGTTCTGAGCAATTTTTAAATTAAAACCATCGAAGCGTTCAATAGCGCTCCAGTCAATGCCGAACTTGTATCCATCGTTAAGTGCTACCTCAATTATATGTGCCTGAATCATTACCTGTCTTCTAGCCGACAGTTCAACATCTTTAAGAAAATCATCGACTTTCTCCATGTTGTCTGAATAATCAGTGACCAAAACAATGCCCGCAATTTCGCTTATTATGAGTTTCTTCCCTGTTTTTTCATCGCCCCTGCTGAAGCCGCCCTCACTGTCACCGCCACCCTTTGAGTCTCCAAAGATGAGAACCTCAAGCCCTCTCCGGGTTTCCTTCCAAAAATCCGAAGTGCCGGAAGTTGTCACGTTAACGCTGCCCTGGCTTGAGGATGAAGATGAGCCTGATGATGATGTGGCCCCGGAGGAGATATTTATGTTTGTGCCTCCGCCAGAACTTCCTGTTGAACTATTCCCAGTTGATATTGCCGCATTCATAGTGCTGGTCGATGTTCTCTTTCCGGTGATGTAGTTGACCCTGAAGGTCTTTGTCTCAAGGATCGGTTTTGTTATTCTTATGAATCCCTTATCCATTCTGAAGGTGTAGCCAAGCTGACGCGTTATGGCATACAGAGCACTGTTTAGCTCAAGATTTGTGAAATCAATAGAGACCTTCCCTGCAATATCTTTGTCAGCTATTATATTTATGCCGCTGTCTTTTGAAAGGAGAAGGAACACGTCCCGCACATCAGCATCCCTTACGCTCAGGGAAAATTTGCTTATGTCTTTTGCCAGTGGCAGTTCTTCTGTTTTGGGAGGCTCCGGCCGTATGCTTGGCGCAGGCACCTGAGGCGGCTGCTTTAGTGCCATGGTCTCAGGTACTTCGGTCATTCGGGGCGTCGCACATCCCATGGCAACAAAGGTTAGAAAAACTACTATTACATGGAAGGTCTTCATTTCTTCTTCTCCTTGATAACTTTATAATCATCAAACGCTATTTCTTGTTTTTTCCCTTCTGCCAGAACTACAATGCTGTGCTTGTTTATCTCTTTGATAACCCCTGGCCCAACACGATCATTTATTCCATAAACTTTGCCATCGATGAGCGCAAGGCTTTTGCCATCTCTCTTTATGATACCCATAAGCTTGATGTCAAATACTATCGCCGGTTTAGGGTCTGCCTGCAGAGAGAAAGGATCCCGTTTCCATTTTTTCTTATCTTCTCTATCCAAAGGCTGCGTCGCAGGTAAAGGCAGTGATGTTTCAGGCTGTCTTATCGTTCCTGAATTTTTTTGTGTCTGCTGAGGATTCTCTGTTTTGGACGATTTTATCCGGGACAGGAAGAATTGAGCGTTATAAGCCATGACCAGGATGAGTAATATGCCTACAATGCCCACGACATATTTATTGCCAAGCATTATTTCTCCTCCATGGAATAGGTGCTCGCCATCAATTCCACAACAAGTGAACTTTTTTCACGTTTCACCTTAAGACTGTCTATTGTTACAAGTTTCTCGAATCCCTGCAACTCCTGAATG
Source organism: uncultured Nitrospiraceae bacterium (assembly GCA_964461065.1). Taxonomy (GTDB): domain Bacteria; phylum Nitrospirota; class Thermodesulfovibrionia; order Thermodesulfovibrionales; family UBA6898; genus UBA6898. Next base: position 174,208 of record CAYWRK010000005.1, on the reverse strand, counting down.
AAGTTTGCCATTTCCCGGTATTGCGAATGAAAGGTCAACCTGACAGGGTAGGCCTGAAGCGACGGCTGACCATTGCCACGGGGTTGTTTGCGGGAATTGTCAGTAGATTTCTGTTCAAACGTCAGGTCTTTGATCCCATGTTTTCGAGATACGTTGTACGCGGTCTCGATAAATTCTGTCGTCCACATCTTCCGGGGTATCGACTTTTTTGTATCAGGGCTTCTATCAGAGTCTTTCTCTATTGCCAGTGCGCGCTCTGTTCCGGACTTTTTAATCGCTGCCCGAAGTTCTTGGATCGATCTAATCTTTGAAACGGCAATAAGGGAAAAGAGCAGCCCTGTTACTATGATTACAGCAAGAAGAATATAAAAGGCTTTTTTCTGCTTATTCATTGCAGTACCTCGAATTTTGCCTTGACGGCAAATTCCTGTTTCTTAACATTCGGCGCTGATGTGGTTGTGCTGATCTCAGGCGGCGATGTTATCCCAAACCGACCAGTGGTTTCAAGGGCATGCAGGAACTTTGAAATTGCCGATTTTCTGAGACCTTCATCTGTAGGCTGCAGGCTTGCTCCCAATTTGATGAATGTGGCATCCGCTGTTTTCTCGATATCGAGACTGGAGAGGGTTATAGCCGGAGGTATCAGGCTGGCAAGATCCCTGAATAGGGGATAGAGGTTCTTGTTGTTGCTCATAATTTTCCTCAGTGCATCCTGTTGACTATTATCTGGTATTCGTGTTTTTTGAGCTGCCCTTAGTTCTGCCTCAGATTTTTCCTTAATGCTTTTAAGGTCTTTCTCAGTTCTGATCAGAACAGCATATCCGCCTCCAATCAGGATTACATAAAAAACAAGGGCGGCGATAAGTGCCGTCTTTCCTATTACCTGTTTCCCTTTGTCTCTCTCGTCAGAAGGGATAAGGTTTATAATCTGGTCAGCAGGTGTAAGTAACGAAAGACCGACAAGCGCAGTGTAGATGCTTGCATGTTCAATTTCAACATTGCCCTCTTGACTGCCTGTGCCCTGTAATGGGTTATAAACAAAAGGATTCAGAAGAGAACTGTTCATGCCAAGTCCCTCTGACACGCACTGCGTTGTTCCTTCCTCAATCGATCCCCGACCGCTTATCCAGAGGCGCGAGATCTTGTCCTCAGCCGAGCCGCTCCCCGTCTCCATTATAAAATTATAAAGGGCATCGACGATTGTATACATTTTTATCTTGCAAATCTGTAACGGATCCATATCCTTTCTTGAGAGTTTTGTTTCATCAACAGCCGGCATCTGGACCTTCTTATACTTGATGAGTTTCCCGTCATTAAATACGATAATCTCTATAAAGGTTTGGCCTATCTCAAGAACTGCCTCATTCCCCTCGGTTTCAGGCCGAATTTTTTTAAAGGCGCTGATTATGCCTTCAAGGCTTGTTGTTAGGACCGTGGGCTTGATGCCGCATTCTTTTAATAGTGTGAGATAAGGTTGCAGATCTGATTTGAGCGCATATTCAGCGAGAATGTCCTGCTTGCCCGGCCGATTTCTGATGATTCTTCTAATGCCCAGAACAAAGTCCGGAGTGCCGATTTCTTTTGTAATATCCCTTTTTACAACCTTCTCCGCGTCTCCCAGATCCATAGCAGGGATTTCAAGAATGTTGAATTTCACAATCCTGTTAGGCAGTATGACAGAGGCTTTGCCCTTCTTGCCCCCAACCTCTTTAATTGCATTTGTAAGCTGCTCTTTTGCAGTATTCATATCGGTCAGAGAAAAGTTTTGAGTGAGGTGAACATGCTTTACTGCCCCTGCCTTAGCGGACAGAACTCTCAGGCTCGCAGCCCTGAAGTCAATGTTTAATGAGTTCATAGTTTATCCTTTACGGTATTGATTGCATCTGCAAATCTGCAAATATAGAGCTAACCCTGTCATTAACATTCACAATTACCTCAGAGTTGTTAGGTCCGCCACCCACAGTTTGCCCTGCTATTAAATTGGAGTCTGGACATGCAAACGCAGAAAAGAGGGCTGCGCTGAAATATACCGGACCAACCGGCATGTTGCCCCCGAAATTTACATTATACGGAACAGAGAAATAGCGCTTACTGCCATCGCCCGACAATGAAACTGGGGAAGCACAGATACAGGCAGGAGAAGCAATTAGATTGCCGGTCCCATCCCTGTATCTTGCACATATCTTAGAAGAATAACTCAATGGACCCGGCGGTGCTGTAGTGAAGGAAATAGTTAATGCACCCTGAAGGTTCTGAGTCGGAAACGCCTCGTTCGTATATATTTTTATCGCTATATCATCAGCTGTACCCGCAGTCTGATCAACTCCTAAACTCCTTAACTCCATCAACTCACCGGACACGCCGGTCGGTGTGTATGAAATCGAGTTTCCCCAGGCATCAGTCTTATATGCATTTGGATCAAAACCTCGGGGCAGGTAAGGACCGTTCCAGTTATTGTTCACCCATGCAGGCTTCTCAACAAGCTCCTGAAGATTTGATGCTGTCGGCAATGCGCCGATATCTCCAATAAACCCAAAATGCGTCCGCACTCCATTCTGGATGAGCTTGGGATCGCCAACCAATGCCTTCTTAAGATCTGTCATGCGCTCTCTGGTTGTATCGATCTCTGTGCTTTCCCATACCCGGTAGATAAAGGGGATCATAATGCCGGTTAGCGTTGCGATGATTGCCATCACGACAATGACTTCTATCAACGTAAAACCCCTGTGCCCAGAATGAGATAATTTGAACCCTCCCCCACGAGTGCCCTCTGGGGCATAGATGGGGATAGACCTTGTGGAGTATTTTCTGTCAGGCAAGCGGCAATCTTTCATCTTACCCTGAGTCCCCCAACGATCTTGTAAAGGGGGAGGAAGAATGACGCAAGGGTCAGGAGGACAATCCCTCCGAGGAGGAGCAGGATGAGCGGTTCGATAACGGTGAAAACCTTTTTCAAGGTCTCCGGTATTTCCTTGTCGTACATTGTGCTGATCTTCAGAACCGTATTATCCAGTGTGCCGGTCTTTTCTCCAATCTCCACCATATTCAGAAGCAGAGGCCCAAAATCACCGGTCATTCGGAGAGCCTTATTGATCTGCTCGCCGCTGAGCACGGCATTTGCCACTTTATTAAAAGAGTTAGCAATAACTGTATTCCTGATGACATCTGCAGAAACCCGCAGAGTCTCATGCATGCTTAGACCTGAGCGGTACAGAATAGCAAAGGTCCTGAAATACCGCGAATGATTAAGCTTTTTTGTGAGGTCCCCAATGAGTGGGAGTTTCAGCACGATACGGTCAATGATCCGTTTTGTGGTCAGGTGCCTGCTGAGTTGGCGGTATATGAAGGGAAGGGAGAAGAAGACCAGAATAATAAGCGGCCAGTAAACTTTCAAAAAATCCACGGTCCCGATCATGATCTGTGTCGGCAGCGGAAGTGCAACTTTCAGGTCAGTCAGGATCTTTACGAACTTGGGCATCACGAAGACAAAGAGGATCATGATAAGTCCAAACACCGCTGTGAGAACCATGGCTGGGTATGCCAGGGCTGATTTTACATCTTTTTTTAGCCTGATCTGCCATTCCATATAGACCATGAGGTCGTTCAGTATCTGTTCAAGGCTACCGGATGCTTCACCTGCTCTCACCATACTCGCGTAATAGCCGGGGAAGATATCAGGGTAATCGAACATCGATTCCGATATCGACTTCCCTGATTCGAGTTTTGTGTAGAGCATGGACGCTGTTTTCGATATTTTTCTGTTTGCCGTTTGGTTGGCAAGATCACCCAGGCCGCCCATAAGCGGTACGCCTGAAGAGAGAATAAGCTGGAGGAAATAGGTGAAATTCAGAAGATCTTTGTCCTGCAATCTGAATGGAGGCTGAAAACTGAAACCAGCCCTAGAGGCCTCTATCAGTGTGAGGCCTTTTGCATTAAGCAGATTTTCAAGTTCTCCCTCGTTTGAGGCCTCCAGTTTTCCTGTTATAACTGTAGCCTCATCATCAATTGCGCGGTAATTATAAAACGCCATCAGAATTCAATCCTCGCAGCGCTGTGAACTTCTTCCAAAGAGGTCAGGCCTTCTGCGACTTTCTGGATGCCGACAGCATACATGGTCTTGAGACCCGTTCGTATAGCTGCCTCAAAGAGCTCATCAGAGCCTTTTTTGGAGAGGACAAGCTTTCTGAGTTCTTCGTTCATCTTGAATATTTCATAAATAACGGTTCTGCCGCGGTACCCGGTGTCGCTGCATTCAGGGCACCCTTTGGCTCTGTACAGCACCGTGTCTGTGGTGATTGCAGGCTCAAGCCGTTTCACCATTTCAGGCGGAGGGGAATAGGCTTCCTTGCACTTTTCGCAGAGCAGCCGAACAAGCCGCTGTGCAATAATGGTGTCAACCGTCGATGCAAGCAGGAAAGGCTCAATGCCCATGTCGATAATTCTGGGCAGGCTTGACGCTGCATCATTCGTATGGAGTGTGCTGAAGACCAGGTGACCGGTCAGCGAAGAGCGGATTGCAAGTTCAGCAGTTTCCACATCTCGCATCTCGCCAACCAGTATAACGTCAGGGTCCTGTCTGAGGATAGAGCGCAGACCTGTAGCAAAGGTGAGTCCTGCTTTGACATTCACCTGCGACTGCCTGACCAGTGGCAGTTGATATTCGATAGGGTCCTCTATTGTGAAAATATTCTTGTACACACTGTTAATGATCGAAAGAAGCGAATAGAGCGTAGTGGTCTTTCCTGAACCCGTAGGCCCTGTGACCAGGATAAGACCATAAGGCATAACAAGCGATTTATTCAGCAGTTCGATGTCCTTCTTCATAAAGCCGAGGTTCTCAAGACCAAGGAGAAGGCGGGATTTATCGAGTATCCTGAGCACGACGTTCTCACCGCCGAGTATAGGGAAGGTTGATATTCTGAGATCGAGAACCTTTGACCTCCATGCGAACTCTGTTGCGCCGTCCTGGGGCACCCTGTTTTCTGCAATGTTCATGGCTCCCAGGATCTTTATTCTCGAAACAAGAGCTGCAAGAATTTCCTTTGGAAGATACATGCCGTGCTGCAGCAGTCCGTCCACTCTGTAACGAACGCGTGTGCCTTTGGCATCAGGTCCAATATGGATGTCGGTCGCTCCTTTCTGTAATCCTGTAGATATAATCCTGTCAACCAGTCTGACAACCGGTGCGATAGAGACATCCCCCGGCCGGTTGGCCTCACGTTCGAAGGTTCTGAGCGCAGAGGCGCTCTGTTTAACTATATCATCGAGATCGTCCGGGATATTCGCACCATCGCTAACTTCCTTCTTCTGCTGGTCGCTGCTGTGCACCATTGAGAGCACGGTGAACAGATCAGTCTGGCTTATAAACCCGAGACTAAAGCAGATGGCGCCGAGAAGTTCTCCGGTCTTCTTCTGCTCTTCAAGGGCGAGCTTCAATTGTTCCTCAGTGATGAGACCAGCTTCGATAAGACGATCACCGATACGTTTTGGTTGCATGGCTATCCTTTCAGGAGGTCCTGGAGCTCCCAACAATAGAATACGATTGACAGAAATGTGTAAACATTATATCGCAAGAAAAGATACTTCGCCATAAAAAAGCAATCTTTTTAACAAGTTAGATAGCATCCTCTCTCTCCTTAATCGTGATAACAGGGGAAAAACTTTAATCCCAGGAATCGCATATGATACTATCAGACGATGTTTGAGAAAGATATCAGGAAATTGAAGCAGCAGGGGCTCTTCAGGCAGATCCTTGCAAGGGCATCCAGCCAGGGGCCGGTAATAGCCATAGGAGGAAAGAAGTTTGACAATTTTTCTTCAAATGACTACCTCGGACTTGCTGATCATCCTGATCTTGCCAAGGCTGCAGCCAAGGCAACGCTGAAATACGGGTTTGGTGCAGGAGCGTCCAGGCTGCTTGCCGGAGGAACGCTCCTCCATGAGAAACTTGAAAAGAGTATTGCCAGATGGAAAGGAGTTGAGGCTGCAGTAGTCTTTAACTCAGGGCATGCTGCAAATACGGGCGTTATACCGGCCCTCGCTGAGGAGGGGGATGTGATCTTCAGCGACTCGCTGAACCACGCCAGCATAATAGACGGCTGCAGGCTGAGCAGGGCAAAGACCCTTGTGTACAGGCACAAGGATATCAGGCATCTTCAGACACTCATGAAGAACTGCAAGACTGCGGGCAGGAAGATCATTGCCACGGACACGGTATTCAGCATGGATGGAGATATCGCCCCATTAAGAGATCTTTACACTCTTTGCAATTCTGTTAACTCGTCACGCATAAAGCATCACTCGTTACTTCTCTACCTTGATGATGCTCATGGAACAGGAGTGCTCGGCAAAGGCAAAGGTGCTCTTGCGCATTTTGATATAAGATCGGAACCGTGGATTATACAGATGGGCACTTTTTCGAAGGCATTAGGTGCTTTTGGCGCCTTTGCTGCGGGGAGCAATGATGTTATGCAATGGATCTCCAACAGGGCACGAAGCCTGCTTTATTCAACAGCCCTCCCGCCGGCTGTCATTGCTGCTGCTAATGCCGCTGTTCATGTGATCAGAGCGGACCGGGGACTTGTGCAGAAACTCTGGTCAAACAGGGAATACCTCATACATGCTCTGCATACTATTGGATACGATAGAGGATTGAGTGAAACGCCTATCATTCTGATCAAGACTTCTTCAAATAAAGAAGCTGTCAGGATTGCGCAGTTCCTCTTTGATCATGGAGTTTATGTGCCTGCCATCCGGCCGCCCACGGTGAAAGAGCCGAGGATAAGGATCGTCGTGACAGCCGCTCATCAGAAGAAGCAGATGGATAGACTGGTTTCACTTCTGGCGGATTCGGGAAAAGGGTAATGCAGGCAATAGATTAAGCGCTAGGGATCGAAAAGATGCAGGACGGGCTTCCTTTTGCCATGCACTGTTCCATAGATACATCGCGGTGCAATAGCTCCCTGAAGAGTTGAAGTTCCTCTGTGCAGACCTCGTTAAACTCTGCTGCTACTTTTCTGATTGGGCAGTTGTAGGACTTTAGAATATAGTTGTTTCCCTCTTTTTCGAGATCAGCAATATATCCCTCTGACACAAGGAGATTCTTCAGGCCGTTCATGAGCTCATCAATCCCGGTGAGACCGGACAGGGCTTCCTTTTTCTGCCTGAGAACTTTGTCCCGTTGCCAGGCAAAAACTTTATTAATTTTTTCTTGCCCTTCGTTCTTCTTTACCTGTTTCAGAATATCGAGGGCAAACCTGTCATACGTTTTTGGGAAGAGTTCATCAGCTGATTCGGTGAGCGCATAGACAAAACCCGGTCTGCCGATGCCATGTTTTCTTGCGGTATAACTGACAAGACCTTTTTTCTCAAGAGAAAGAAGATGCTGCCGGATACCCATGGGAGTGATGCTGATTTTTTTGCTCAACTCCTCAATGGTCATGCCCCCGTTTTTTTTCAGAAGCGTTATGATGTTTTGTCGCGTCGGGTTCTCATCAACTTTTTCAAGCATTTAAAAAAATAGCATAAAAATACTATTTCTGTAAATAACTATTTTAATTCTATTTAAATTAAATCCTATAGAAAGGCCAGGCTGCTGTGATCAATTGATTTCCGGAATGCATATGTGCATACATATTGCAACTAATTTGGTATGATAACAGGAAGAATTAGTGCAGTAATTCCAGGAAAAGAAAGGCAGCCAAAGGTGCTCAAACTCCTCGACGGCATTGTAGAGTTGTACAAGAAAGTTGCTACATCGCTGCCTCCTGATATCGAAGAGGCCATAAAAACTGCATTGCCAGGGGAGGCTGAAGGTTCTACTGCAGGTTCATCTCTCTCTGTCATTCTTGAGAACATAAAACGGGCCCGGGAAACCTCACGGCCTATCTGTCAGGACACAGGAGTCCCCGTCTTCTATGTTAAGGTTCCCTTTGGGCTGAGTCAGAATGAACTGAAACATACCATTCTTGAGGCAACTCGCGAAGCAACGCAGAGGGTTCCTTTGCGGCCGAATGCTGTTGATATCATTACTGATAGGAACTCGGGAGACAATACCGGCGAGGGCTTTCCGATCATCTATTTCGAAGAAATCCCAAGCGGATCACTGATCATTGATCTCATGCTCAAGGGGGGCGGTTGTGAGAATGCAGGTCAGACATACAAGCTTCCGCTTGAAGAGTTGGATGCACAGCGAAGCCTCGAAGGTGTGAGGAAATGCGTACTCGATGCGATTCAAAAGGCCCAGGGCAGGGGATGCCCTCCTTATATAGTTGGTGTCGGCATTGGCGCTGCGAAGGATCAGGTTGCAAAACTTGCTAAAGAGCAGCTCATGAGAAAACTGAACGATGTGAATAAGATCGATGAGCTTGCCCTGCTTGAAAAGCAACTGCTCAAGGAAATTAATGAGCTTGGCATTGGCACCATGGGCCTTGGCGGGAGAAAGACAGCCCTCGGCGTCAAGGTCGGCGTCAACCATCGCCATCCTGCATCTTATTTTGTAGATGTTTCGTTGGGCTGCTGGGCAATGAGACGGGGCCGGTTGATATGGTAGAGGGAAAAAGACTGAACCTTCCCCTTTCTGCAGGTGATGTTGTAGGCCTTAAAGCAGGAGATATGGTGCTGCTCAATGGAAAGATCGTTACCGGCAGGGACCGCGTGCATAAATATCTTGTTGAAAATAAACCGAAAAAAGAAGATCTACCCTTTGATCTTGCCGGCAGCGTGTTATATCACTGCGGACCGGTTATGAAAAAAGAAGCAGACGGTTATCAGGTCGTTTCCGCAGGTCCTACGACAAGCATGCGGGTGGAGATGTATGAGGCAGAAGTCATCAGGCAATACGGATTGCGGGGAGTCATGGGCAAGGGCGGCATGGGGGAGAAGACGCTCAAGGCGCTTCAGGAAGCAGGATGCGTGTACCTTCAGACAATTGGCGGTGCAGCCGCATATCTGGCAGACAGAATTGTGAAGACCATCGGCTCATGGAAGCTTGAAGAGTTCGGCACAACTGAGGCGATGTGGATCCTTGAGGTTAAGGATTTCCCTGCAATCGTAACCATGGACAGCCATGGCAGCAGCACTCATAGAGAAATAGAGGCGGCTTCTTTTCAGAAGTTTCGTATGCTGATAGGGAAATAATGATGTTGCGTGTGTTCAGGATACTCGAGCCAGAATCCAGAATAAAGAAAGGACCTCGCTTGGTCTCGTCTCTTCTATTTTGCCTTCTTAATTCTGAATTCTCTATTCTGTCCCCATGATCTTCATCGCCGGCGCATCAGGATTTGTCGGCGGTCATCTTGTAGATTTTCTCCTCTCAAAAGGACATACCGTTAAGTGCCTCGCCCGCTCAAAAAAAACCATAACATCTCTTGCAGAAAAAGGAGTTGAGGTTGTTACCGGCGATATCACGCAGGCTGAGACGCTACAAGGGGTTCTTCATTCTGACGATATTGTCATCCATCTTGTTGGCATTATAGAGGAAAGGGGTGATGCAACCTTTCAGACTGTTCATGTGGGGGGCACACAGAATCTTAGTGCAGAGGCAAAGCGGGCAGGAGTAAGGCATTTTTTCTATCAGTCAGCTCTCGGCGCAGATAAGAGCTCCTGGTCAGGGTATTTGAAGACAAAGGGAGAGGCTGAAGAGATCGTTATGCAGAGTGGTCTGCCCTATACCATATTCAGACCATCGCTTATTATCGGTCCATGGGATGGGTTCACCAAGAAACTCATGGAGATGCTGAAGTTTTCGCCGGTCATCCCAATCCCGGGCGAAGGCGCTGCCCGGTTCCAGCCAATCTATATAAAGGACTGGCTTACGTGCATAGGCAGGGTCATTAATGATCCAGTAAAGTTTTCCGGGACCTTTGATATCGGCGGACCTGAGCACCTTGCGTACAGGCAGATTGTTGAAGAGCTTTCAAAGGCGCTCGGATACCGCAAGCCTACCTTTAATATCCCTATGGGATTCATGAAACTGACCACCTCAATACTCGAGCGCTTCCTGCCCTCAACTCCTGTCACCGCAGACCAGCTCCGCCTCCTTGAGCAGGATAATGTCTGTGCTGTCGACAGTGTCGAGAGACCGTTCGGCTTCAAGCCGATGAAATTTGATGATGCATTGCGGGAGTTCATTGCCGGAGGTAAAGTGGCGTGAGACTTTTTCTCCGGATGAAATTTGCTCTTTTAATGATACCGTTCGTATTCGTGATCGGTCTCCTGATCTTTTTTCTGATCAGGCCGTTTGCCTCCATTAAAAGGCATGTCAGGGATGTTCAGTATGACATTGCTCAGGTCAGTGCAGCTGAACGGTTCAGCCGTTGCATGTACAAACAGCACATGACCCTTGCACTTGTCCTTCTGAACGGTTCAGCCTCCGGCATTGAAAAGCAGATGGCTGACCACGGAGCGGAAAGAGCGGATATTCTGCTATCGTGGGGAAAAGCACTGAATGCTGCGTTTTTCGATGAAGAGGACGAAAAAAAGATAATTCTTCAGAACTTTCAGACTATTGAGAAGGCTTCCCATCAAATTCAGGAACTGGCCCTCAGCGCGACCAGAGCTCTGTCAGTCGGTGATCAGCGCAGTGCCATTTATTCCATGAATCGTATTGATAGTATTATCGATACGACAGTTGCCCCCAGGATTAATCAGATCAATTCGGTTCTGGTTGCCGAGGTCACTCGTGATCTTCCGTTGACTGTGCAGGTCCTGCGCCAGATATCTCTCCTGCCTATGCTGGACATTGATCGTGATGTCGATAAGCTGAGTGAAGAATTTAGCAACAGCCTTGCCTATTCAAAGATGGCGAGACTGGTCAATGAGCACCATCAGCGGGTTGAGGATATCCTTATCGGCGGCAAAAACGGGCGGGAGCTGAATGCCGCATCTTTTCTGCAACTGAAGAAACTGCTTGAGAGCTGGCATGCTAAAGAAACAGTGTCGGAATCCGACCGGGCTGAGCATGCCTTCGAGGCTGCTTCAATTTCTGAGATGATGAGATTGGCAGATGAGCTGGATAAAACCACCAAAGAAACGCTCAGACTTCGCACTTCCGACCTTGATAGAGTCAGCGCCGTGAAGATCATGACAGATATGGTCAGAACCGAAAACTTTTTCAGGAAGGAAATTGACGGCCTTATATCCCGCGAGGAGAGTGAGATCAGGGAGACCGTGGGCCGGATCGTCAAACGCATTGATTCTGCCTATGCAGCGGTTATTTTCATCAGTGCGCTCATTTTTATTATGGGAAGTTTCGGTGCGTTTGCCCTGTACAAAAGTATCGTCCTGCCTATCCTGCGCCTCAGACATGCTGCCTCAAGTATCAGCCAGGGAATTTTCGAAACTGCAATAGTCAGTAATTCGTCAGATGAGATCGGTGAACTTTCCAAAACGTTTGACAATATGCGTCAGGATCTTCGGTCTTCGATAGACAAACTAAATGATGAGATCGAGATCAGGACACGGGCTGAGCACGAGAAAGAGAAGGTCATCGATGAGCTCAGGCATGCTCTGGCCGAGGTGAAGACCCTGAGCGGGATGCTTCCAATCTGCTCATCCTGCAAGAAGATACGAGATGATAAAGGATATTGGACACAGGTCGAATCGTATGTGAGCGAACACTCACAGGCAGAATTTACCCACGGTTACTGCCCTGAATGCGCGGCCAAGGTTATGGAAGAGATTAAGAAGCTTAAAGCTTCGTCGTAGTTTTTGGTTCTATCCTTTTCCTGACGGGTTCAAACCCTTGTGCTCTGGATTTTTCGGATATTTTCGGGAGAGGGCTCATTCTTCTTTTAATTTCCCAATAAAAAGAATAAAATATTAAATTACCGTTTAAGGAAGGAGCGCATTTATGCCCAAGAAGAACTATTTTTTTACATCAGAATCTGTAACAGAAGGCCATCCGGACAAGATAGCCGACCAAATATCGGATTCTGTTCTTGATGCGATCATAGCTCAGGATCCTGTTGCCAGGGTTGCATGCGAGACACTGGTGACCACCGGCCTCGCTTTTGTGGCCGGCGAGATCTCGACCTCCTGCTATGTCCATATACCGGATATCGTCCGGGAGACCATTAAGAATATCGGGTACACAAGGGCCAAGTATGGCTTTGACTACGAAACCTGTTCGGTGATTACTTCTATTGATCAGCAGTCAGGCGACATTGCGATGGGCGTTGATACCGGAGGTGCAGGAGACCAGGGACTTATGTTCGGTTTTGCCTGCAATGAGACGCCTGAACTGATGCCCATGCCGATCATGCTTGCTCACAAAATCGCCATGAAACTCTCTGAAGTGAGAAAGCAGGATATTCTCGGATATCTCCGGCCTGACGGCAAATCGCAGGTGACCATTGAGTACCGCGACGGCAAACCATTCCGTATTGATACAATTGTGGTTTCATCGCAGCACAGTCCCGATGTCCATATGAAAGAGATGCGAGAGGATATCATCGAGAAAGTTATCAAGCCTGTTGTGCCGCATGAACTGCTTGATGAAGAGACGGTAAAATACTATATTAACCCGACCGGCCGTTTTGTTGTGGGAGGCCCTATGGGTGACACCGGTTTGACGGGACGGAAGATCATTGTTGACAGCTATGGCGGCGTGGGAAGCCACGGCGGCGGAGCATTCTCGGGCAAGGATCCGACGAAGGTTGACCGTTCCGGCGCATATATTGCCCGCTATATTGCCAAGAATATTGTAGCGGCAGGCATCGCAGAAAGGGTTGAGGTGCAACTTGCGTATGCTATTGGCGTGCCTGAACCGGTATCAATTCTTGTCGACACCCATGAGACGGGTAAGATCGAAGAAGATATGATCGCGAAGCTCATCAGGAACAACTTTAATTTGACACCAAAGGGAATCATCGATCATCTTCAGTTAAGAAGACCGATCTACAAGAAGACTGCCGCATATGGCCACTTTGGCAAGACAGATCCTGATTTTACCTGGGAGAATACAGACAAGGCAGCAGCTCTGAAGAAGGAAGCAGGGCTGAAGTAATGCGGAATGCTGACTTCGGTACGCGGAATGAAAGCCAAAATCCGAGATGCATGGCTGTGTGAAATTATAGGGCAGCTCTGCGGGGCTGCCCTCAATATTGTGTGACTCCTTACGAGGGGCGCTGCAGCAGTCACCGGAAGGTGCGTCTGTCAGGCTCGATGGAGTGGTGAAACAGAAACGGCGCCCATTCAAAAAACCGAATGGGAGGAATACCATGACTACAGCAATGGCAGCAAAAGACTACGTTATCGCAGACATCAAACTGGCTGATTGGGGCCGCAAAGAGATCAAGATCGCCGAGACCGAGATGCCCGGTCTCATGGCTATCCGTGAGGAATACGCCAAGAGTCAGCCCCTGAATGGCGCGCGTATCACCGGCAGCCTTCACATGACGATCCAGACCGCCGTGCTGATCGAGACGCTGACCGCGCTCGGCGCGCAGGTGCGCTGGGCTTCGTGCAACATCTTCTCCACCCAGGACCACGCCGCCGCCGCTATTGCCGCGGGCGGCACGCCGGTGTTCGCTGTAAAGGGCGAATCGCTTCCTGAATACTGGGACTACACCCACCGCATCTTCGAATGGCCGGACAACGGCTATACCAACATGATCCTGGACGACGGCGGCGACGCAACGCTGCTCCTGCACCTGGGATCGAAGGCTGAGAAGGACATTAAGGTGATCGATAAACCGGACAGCGAGGAAGCCTCGGTGCTGTTCGCCAGCATCAAGGAGAAGCTCAAGCAGGATCCGAAGTGGTATTCGACGCGTCTGGCGCAGATCAAGGGTGTCACGGAAGAGACCACCACGGGCGTGCATCGCCTGTACCAGATGCACGAGAAAGGCGAGCTCAAGATCCCCGCGATAAACGTCAATGACTCGGTCACCAAGTCCAAGTTCGACAACCTCTACGGCTGCCGCGAGTCGCTCGTCGATGGCATCAAGCGCGCTACCGACGTCATGATTGCCGGCAAGGTCGCGCTGATCTGCGGTTACGGCGACGTCGGCAAGGGTTCGGCCCAGGCCATGCGGGCGCTCTCTGCCCAGGTCTGGGTCACTGAGATCGATCCGATCTGTGCGCTGCAGGCCGCGATGGAAGGCTACCGCGTCGTCACCATGGACTACGCGTGCGACAAGGCTGATATCTTCGTCACCTGTACTGGCAACGTCCATGTCATCGACCACCAGCACATGGCGAAGATGAAGGACCAGGCCATCGTCTGCAACATCGGCCATTTTGACTCCGAGATCAACGTCGCCTCGCTTGAAAAGTACCAGTGGGAGGAGATCAAACCGCAGGTCGATCACGTTATTTTCCCGGACGGCAAGAGGATCATTCTGCTGGCCAAGGGCCGTCTGGTGAACCTCGGCTGCGCCACGGGTCATCCATCCTACGTGATGTCGTCCTCCTTCGCCAATCAGACCATCGCGCAGATTGAGCTCTGGACAGAATCGCAGAAGAACTCCAAAAAGTATCCGATTGGTGTCTACACGCTGCCCAAGCATCTCGACGAAAAGGTGGCACGTTTGCAGTTGAAGAAACTTAATGCTCAGCTGACGACGCTGACGCAGCAGCAGGCGGACTACATCGGCGTGCCTCTGAACGGACCGTACAAGACCGAGCACTACCGCTATTAGCCGGTAGTTATCAGCAAAGGCCGTGTTCTGTTATTTCAGGACACGGCTTTTTTAGTCTGCCCGGAACATCTACATTCTTCAGCAAGCATGTTCCTTCCTGTCTTGTTCCCTTCGAAAGCACTGTGGTAGTCTATGACATGCAAGCCAAAGTAGTTTCTATCAATATCAGCGAGAAGAAAGGGATGCGGAAGAAGCCTGTTGAATCGGCTGAGATTCGCACGAATTACGGCATTGAGGGCGATGCCCATTCTTCATCAGAATGGCACAGGCAGGTGAGCCTCCTTGCAGTCGAAAGCATAAAGAAGATGCAGGATATGGGACTTGACGTGAAGGCTGGAGACTTCGCAGAGAATATAACTACCGAAGGCATTGACCTTCTTGCCCTGCCTGTAGGAACACGCCTGCAGATCGGCCAGGATATCATCGGCGAGGTGAGTCAGATCGGCAAGGAGTGTCACACCCGCTGTGCAATTTACTATCAGGCAGGCGACTGCGTCATGCCGAAAGAAGGCATTTTCATTGCGGTCATCAATGGTGGAACAATCAGAAATGGTGACAAAGTCACTGTCATGGCAGCGTCTTCCGGTTTATGATATCCGCAGCGATCCTCACACTCAGCGACAAAGGCTCTTGTGGGGAGCGCGAGGACCTTGGCGGCCCTCTGATCAGGGAGATGATCAAGGCTATAAATGCTGAAGTTCTCTATTATGAGATCATCCCTGATGAGAAGGAATTGATTAAAGAAAAACTTATTGAGTACAGTATAAGTGTGGATTTGATCATCACTACCGGCGGTACCGGTCTCTCACCAAGAGATGTTGCGCCGGATGCCACGCTTGAGGTGATCGAGAAGGAAATCCCGGGCATTGCCGAGGCAATGAGGATGGCAGGACTTAAGAAAACGAATAGAGCTATGCTTTCCCGTGCTGTTGCCGGCATTCGGGCAAAAACGTTGATCATTAATCTGCCTGGCAGCCCTAAGGCAGTGAAAGAAGGACTTGAGGCGATTATGGATGTGATACCACACGCTGTAGAGAAGATCAAAGGCAGCACCGAAGACTGTGCTGTCAGCGAAGGGAAGCGCAGATGAAGGATGTCTCCTTTTCCCTTGCGTTCCTTGCAGGAATTCTTTCCTTTCTCTCTCCCTGCGTGCTTCCGCTTGTGCCGTCCTATATCACTTTTATTACCGGTGTTTCATTCGAAGATCTGAAAGAGGGAACTGACCGAAAGCGTATCCGTTTCCTCACCATAACTAATTCGCTCGCCTTTATCGCAGGCTTTTCAACGATTTTTGTGGCGCTTGGTGCTTCGTCTTCAGCCGTCGGCAAGTTTATGTTCCAGTATCAGGACTGGATCAGAAATATCGGCGGCGTGCTGGTCATATTCTTCGGCCTTTTTGTCTCAGGTATTATCAGGCTGGATTTCTTGACCCGGGAGCGGAAATTCCATCTATCCGGAAAACCTGCGGGGTATGTGGGAACATTTTTAGTCGGTATGACCTTTGCCGCTGCATGGACACCCTGTATAGGTCCAATCCTCGGCACGATACTGCTGTATGCGAGTTCCAAGGGATCTGCTGAATACGGCTTCAAGCTGCTTGCAGTCTATTCTTTAGGTCTTGCAGTGCCGTTCTTCATCTCTTCTCTCATGTTCAACTCGTTCCTGAGCTATTCTGCCAAGATCCGAAAATATATGAGGGTCATCATGATGGTAAGCGGCATTGTCCTGATAGCCTTTGGTCTGTTGCTTCTCACCAATAACGTCCGTCAGCTCACAACGCTTTTCCCTGATCTCGGCATAAATTTCTGAGACACGCGCAACGCCCAGCAGGACTGACTGATCCTTTTCTGATATTTTGGCCGGTCCTTTTCACGGTAAGCGCTATGCTATAATAGCTTTCGTAATTTAAGAAAAATCTTTATTATTCCCTGAGTATTTCTGGAGGCAGCGGTCTGTGGCAGAAAAATACGATCCAGTAACTATCGAACCCAAATGGCAGCAATACTGGGAAGAGAGAAATCTTTTCAGTACTGATGACGATTATTCGCGCAAGAAATTCTACTGTCTTGAAATGTTTCCCTATCCCTCCGGCAAGATCCATATGGGCCACGTGCGCAACTATGCGATTGGCGATGTTATCGCCCGGTATAAAAGGATGCAGGGGTATAATGTCCTACATCCCATGGGATGGGACTCCTTCGGGATGCCGGCTGAAAATGCGGCTATCAAACACAATGTCCACCCCTCGCAGTGGACCCATGAAAACATCAAGTATATGAAAGGCCAACTCAAGAAGCTTGGCCTGAGCTACGACTGGCCCAGGGAAGTGGCAACCTGCAGCCCCGAGTATTACCAGTGGAATCAGTGGTTTTTTATCAAGATGCTCGAAAAGGGTCTTGCGTACAGGAAGTCCTCGTACGTGAACTGGTGCCATTCCTGCGCAACCGTTCTGGCGAATGAGCAGGTGATCGACACAAAATGCTGGCGCTGCGACAGCGTTGTGGCGCAGAAGAAGCTTGAGCAGTGGTTCCTGCGGATAACCAACTATGCGGAAGAACTTCTGAGCGGCTGCGATACCCTTTCAGGCTGGCCAGAGAAGGTTGTGCTGATGCAGAAGAACTGGATCGGCAAGAGCCATGGCGCTGAAGTGGATTTTCGTGTCGAAGGCATCGATCAGAGCATAAGGATATTCACAACGAGGCCTGACACGCTTTTTGGTGCGACCTTTATCTGCCTTTCTCCTGGACATCCGCTTGCTGAAAAGCTTGTTACTGATAAGGACGGGCTCGAGAATGTTCGGGCGCATTATGGCAAGGTGGATGAAAAGGTCGGCCTTTTTACCGGAGCATACTGTATCAATCCTATGAACAATGAGAAGATCCCTGTCTATATCGCGAATTTTGTACTGATGGAATACGGTACCGGCGCGATCATGTCAGTTCCTGCCCATGATCAACGCGATTTTGAATTTGCAGAAAAATACGGGCTTCCCGTACGCCAGGTCATTAAGCAGAATTCAGAATGCAGAACTCAGAATGCAGAATTAGAGGAAGCATTTGAGGATGAGGGGATACTTATTGAGTCAGGGCTGTTCAGCGGGCTGAACAGCATTGATGCAAAACAGAAGATCGCTGATCATCTCGAAGAACAAGGCCTTGGCAAGAAGGTTATTAATTACAAGCTCCGTGACTGGGGTATATCCCGGCAGCGGTATTGGGGAACGCCTATCCCTGTTATTTACTGCGACAAATGCGGCATTGTGCCTGTGCCTGAAAAAGACCTTCCTGTGATATTGCCTGAAGATGTGAAATTCACCGGCACTGGGGGCTCTCCTCTTCAGGAATCAGATGCATTCCTTCATACGACCTGCCCGAAGTGCGGGGGCAAGGCACGCCGCGAGACAGACACTATGGATACCTTTGTGGACTCATCCTGGTATTTCATCGCCTATTGTCTCAAAGACCGTAATGGGTTATCCGTAATGCATGACCAGTTTAAGGAAGAGAACGAATCACGAGTTGCGAATCACGAGTTACTCGATTACTGGATGCCTGTTGACCAGTATATCGGCGGGGTTGAGCATGCTGTGCTGCATCTTCTCTACTCACGGTTTTTTACCCGGGTAATACGGGACCTTGGCATAATTGATGCGAGTGAGCCTTTTGTAAATCTGCTTACGCAGGGTATGGTCATTAAGGACGGCGCAAAGATGTCCAAGTCAAAAGGCAATGTGATTGATCCTGACTATCTCATTAACCGTTATGGATCCGATACCTCGAGACTCTTCTCCCTTTTTGCTGCTCCGCCTGAAAAAGACCTTGACTGGTCTGACAAGGGCGTTGACGGAGCCTATCGCTTCCTGAACAGAGTCTGGTCATTGGCTCAGAAACACCGTGAAGCACTGGAAAAGGCTGCTCCGATAGCTGCAACTGCTGGCGAGCTATCGATCAGTGCAAGGGCAGTTCTCAGAAAGACACACCAGACGATCAGGAAAGTTACTTCAGATATTGAAAAAGACTATCATTTCAACACTGCAATTGCAGCCATGATGGAACTGGTGAACGAACTGATTGGCTTTGAGCCTGGCAATGAGAAGGAGATGCAGGTGATTTCGTTTGCCGTTGAAAACCTGCTCCTGCTTCTGTCTCCTTTTACGCCGCATATTGCGGAGGAGCTCTGGTCTCAGTTGGGTCATAAGAAAAATGCATCAGAAATGTCCTGGCCTGTTTGGGACGAAGAGATTGCGAAAGATGAGGAAATCGAACTCGTGATCCAGATCAATGGGAAACTGCGTGGAAAGCTCATGATCCCTGCCGGACTGAATGATGATGACGCAAAAGAACGCGCACTAAAGGACAGCAGGGTTGCTGATTTTATAGGCGTGCAGAGCATAAAGAAGGTTATTGTTATTAAGGGCCGGCTCGTAAATATCGTTGTGGGGGGATGATGATATCTATGAGATTGACAATGTTATCTGTTTTTCTGGGGTTTACATGTCTATCGGTTCTTATGACAGCAGGTTGTGGATATTCACTCCATGGCAGGACAGATCTGGCCTTCACCGAGATCAGGATAGGCAAGATCGAGAATTTCTCGCTTGAACCTAGACTGCAGGATAAGCTGCATAAGGCGCTTGTCCGGGAGTTCACCAAGAATGGCGTTACGGTTACTCCTTCTGTGGCGAATGTCCTTGCCGGCGTTGTCCGCAGATTTGAAATGTCCAGTCTTTCTGAAAGGAAGGACATAACTGTTGAATATCGGATTACCGTTGATGCTGACTTCATATACAGGGATAGTGAGGGTAAAGTGCGTGAGATAAAGAAGGTCGTGTCACCCTTTATTATATCTACTCCTGCTCCCCGGGACATGGGTCTGCTCCTGGGTTCCCGCGATATGGCTGAAGATAAGGCAGTGGCGGATATTGCCATGGAGATCGTCGGCGCACTTATCTACAAATGAGCTACAAAAGCCTTCTTGATGAGATAAAGAAAGGTCTTCCCTCTCCGGTCTATCTTTTTAACTCGTCCGACCGCTTTCTGCATACAGAAGCCGTTTCTCTTATTAAGGGCCTTATTCCATCTGAAGAACTGGACTTCAATTTCCAATCTTTTGATATGCTCTCCCCTGAGCAGGAAAAGACGGCTCTTGAACGGATTCTCGATGTATTGAACACGGTTCCTTTTTTTGCCGGCCGAAAATATGTTGTTATTGAAAATTCCCAGAAGATCGCGAAAAAGGATCTGAAGAGCCTTGAAGGCTATCTGAAGAGCCCGTCAAGGAGCTCAGTGCTTGTGCTCCTGTATGAAGGGAGCCTGAAGAAGGATGTAAAGGAGAGTTTCAAGGGAGTAAAGACGGTCAGTCTTGATATCAGGGAAGGCGATATGCCTGCCTGGATTGTGGGCAAGGCAACACTCAAAGGCCTGAAGCTTACCAGCGATGCTGCTGAATACCTTGTTGCGGTAATCGGCCCGGACCTCGGCATGCTTTCGACAGAGATCGAGAAACTGTCTCTTGTCGGAAAACCGAACCTAGAAAAGGGCGATATTGCCGAGATTATAGAAGGAAAGAGGAGTTTTGGCGCCTTTGATCTTATCAATGCGATCCGTGATCGGGACAAGGAAAAGGTTTTCCGGATCTACGCTGTTTTACGGGAAACTGAGGAGCCGTATGGTCTGTTGGGCGCCTTGAATTGGCAATATTCACAGATGCTGGGGGGAAAAAATTCCCCCAGTGAAAGAAACTATCTGTATGAGGTATTCCGCCTGCTGAACAGTGCAGACTTAGGCATTAAGACCGGAGGATTCTATCCTTTTGAGCTGCTTCTGGTGAAACTGCTCAGGCTTTCGCCAAGGCGTTAGCCTTCTTTGTCAGTCTTGAAATCTTGCGTGAAGCGGTGTTCCTGTGGAGTATGCCTTTTGATTTCGCGCTGCTGATAGTTTTGATCGCAGCCTGTAGAGTCTTTGCTGCTGCATCCTTGTCGTTTGCCTTGACCGACGCCTCAACAGCCTTTGTGGCACCCTTGACCGTGCTTTTTGCCGCCCTGTTGCGGACATTTCTTGCTTCTGCCTGCCGTGCTCTCTTCTCTGCTGAAAGGTTTCTTTTTACCGGTGCTTTTGCTGCCAATGTGCTGTCCTCCTTGATCGAAAAGTCCTTTTTTATACCATAAAACACCATGTTAAAGCAATGAAGGTGAAGGAAATGGCTGTATGCAACCCCTAAAGCTTCTATGCTACAATTTATCCTATGAAAAGGTACAAACCCATATCAGTGAAATCAGTAAAGACCTATTCACTCTCCGGAAGGAAGAGCAAAGTGTCGGTCAGTTCTTTTGCCGGTGTCCCGGAGCGGGGCGACTCATTTTTAAATTTTCTCGAAAAGCTGCCTGATTTCTTTGCTGTCCGCGACTTCAGATCTGTTGTCTCTGCAATTGTGCAGGCAAGAAAGGATCAGAGACCGGTCATCCTCGGCATGGGTGCACATCCCATAAAACTTGGCCTTTCCCCGATCATTATCGATCTTATGAGAAAAGGGATCATCACAGCTATTGCCACGAATGGCGCTTGTGTAATCCATGATTTTGAGATCGCCATGGTCGGTCACACCTCAGAGGATGTTGCGCGTGAACTCTGTTCCGGAACATTCGGCATGTCAAAGGACACGGGAAGGGGGCTGAACCTTGCGATCAACAAAGGCGTGAAAAAGGGATATGGCATCGGCAGGTCTGTGGGCGAATATATCAGCAAGGGAAAGTTTAGGTTTCGGGAGAAAAGCATATTTGGGCAAGCCGATGAGCTCGGCGTCCCGATGACAGTTCATGTTGCCTTGGGCACGGATATCATTCATATGCATCCTGAGGCTGATGGTGCTGCTCTGGGCAAAGGAAGTATGGACGATTTCAGGCTTCTTGCTTCTGTTATTGCTGATCTTGAGGGGGGTGTCTATATCAATCTCGGCTCTGCAGTCATATTGCCTGAGGTCTTTTTAAAGGCTCTGAATATAGCACGCAATCTTGGCAACAAGGTCGAGAAGATCACGACCGTTAATATGGATTTCATCCAGCACTACCGACCCAGAGAGAATGTGCTGAAAAGACCGACCATAAACTGCGGCCAGAACTTTGCTCTTACCGGTCATCATGAGATCATGTTTCCGCTTCTTGCGGCTGCAGTCACTGAGGAAATGCCATGAAAGTTATAGTTGATGAAGAAGCCTGCATCGGCTGCGGCAGATGTGAAGAGATCTGTCCTGCTGTTTTTCATGTTGATCCGATGCTCGGCAAGTCAAAGGTGATCGACGAAGAAGCCTGCGACTATACCGGCTGCTGCGAGGCTGCTGAAGAGAACTGCCCTGTTGACGCGATAACGCTCGAAGAATAAATAAGACTCTCTCGATATTCTTTTCTGCAAAGATTTTCACAATAAGCCCGAAATCCGGGACTTCGTGATAGGATAAGACTATGCGGCATCCTACATCATTCCTCCTGCTTCAGGGATTGATTCTTGTCATGCTTCTGCTTGGCGCAGCCGGAGCCTTATCGGCAACTGTTGTGCCCGAGATCAAGAAGGATTGCTCAACCTGTCATGTGTCTCATGGCTCTGGCAGCATGCTGGCATTGAAAGAGCCGGTTGCAAAGCTCTGCATCAGTTGCCATCCTGACCGCAAGGGTTCTGCTGAACACAAGGTCGATGTTGTTGCTCCTCTGCCGGTCCCTGGCCTGCCCCTGACCGAAAGTAAGGTAACCTGCGTCACCTGCCACGATCCGCATTCGAACAATAATGGGATGATGCTCAGAATAACCCCTGAAAAACTCTGTCTGGCCTGCCACAAATATTAGACAACCTGCGTTCTTTCTTCTTCTTGCCGTTTATTGATATCATTCTGTTGGTAGAATAGCTATATGTCAGTCACGCAGACGCAGCACGAAAGCATCATCTCCGGAAGTCTTTGGAGAAACATCTGGCAGCTTTCATGGCCCATGCTGATCATCATGGTCCTGAATTTTATCGTCGGGTTTACAGACATATATGTCGCAGGCCTTATCAATCCAAAGATCCAGGCTGCTGTAGGTTTCATCAGTCAGCTCTATTTTCTGGTGGTTATCGTTGCCAATGCGGTCAGCATCGGAACCCTTGCGCTCATTTCACGGGCTATCGGCGCCAATGACTTGGAGCGTGCGCTGCATATTGCACGACAGTCCCTGCTCTTCAGCCTTGTCTGTGCAGTCAGCCTTGCAACTGCCGGATTCCTCATGTACCGGCAGATCATTGCCCTTGCAGGCGTTCCGCATGATATCGAGACAATTGCCGGGGACTTCTTCAGGATCTTTGTACTCGCTTTGGCTCCCAACTACATACTTATTATCTCCAATGCGGTCTTCAATGCAAGCGGGGAGGTAAAGAAACCACTTGTGACCATGTCTGTTGTGACCGTGGTCAACATTGTTGCTGTCTTTTGCCTTGTCTTCGGCCTCGGCCCCTTTCCTGCTCTGGGATATAAGGGGATAGCAACAGCTACTGCAATCTCACTGATGATTGGCATGCTGATGAATCTCAGTTTCCTTGCAGTGGGCAGTTGGAGAAGGCTTTTTAACGGCGAGTGGAAACCATCGGGGGAGACGATTCGATCGATAATACGAATAGGATGGCCTGCTGCAATGCTCCAGATCACCTGGAATGCAGGCAGCATTGTCCTTTACAATATACTCGGCAGGCTCGGTGATACCAGCATTACGGCACTTGCATCAATATCGAACGGCCTGAGGATCGAGGGGATCATCTATCTTCCGGCCTTTGCACTGAATATGGCAGCATCGGTGCTTATTGGCCAGAACCTTGGGGCAGGAATCCCTGAACGAGCTCAAAAGGCCGGATGGAAGATCGCCCTCTCAGGCGTCTTCTTCATAAGCGCTATGGCATTTATCTTCTTCGTGAATGCCAGGTATTTTGCATCTCTGCTTGCGCGGAATACGGATGTGCTTGAGGAGACAACTCGGTATCTTCAGTTCAATATGCTCTCAGAACCATTTATGGCCATGAGCGCGATCCTGGGAGGTGCCCTGCAGGGAGCAGGAGATACGCGGGGCACATTGAAGGTGATCGGCATCTGCATGTGGCTCATCCGGCTTCCTCTTGCATGGTTCTTTGCACTCGTCCTGCATTACGGTGCCTCAGGAGTCTGGCTGGCCATGGTAATTTCGATGTGCATACAGGGTATACTAATGGCAGCGCGCTTTCATAAAGGAACATGGAAGCATCTGAAGGTTGAATAAACCTTATCGTTGCATTAAACGGAGTGGCAAAGCTGTTGAAAAGCCCTGCAATGCGACATTATCTTACTGTGAGAACTGGTTACGGACAGTTCGCTGTTAATGCCGCTGTGACATATGCCTCATTGATTTCGGTTCCATCATCTGAGGTGTCGCAGGCAGTGCTTTCGCACCGGCTTGCCCCACCGTTACTGATATTTGTGTCAACGTTCGAATAAACGTACTTTACGAAGAGGGAACTATCTATGTTGAGATTATTCAATACGTTTGGCAGAAGGCTTGAGCCATTCAGGACTGCTGACAATAAACGAGCAACGATCTTCACCTGCGGCCCCTCGGTGTACCAGCGCGCGCATATCGGGAATTTCAGGACCTTTCTGTTCGAAGATATCCTTGTCCGGTACCTTGAGTATTCAGGTTTTACGGTTGAGCGCGGCATGGCGGTCACTGATATCGAGGACAAGGCGATCAAAGAGGCGGAAAAGCATAAGACCTCGGTAAAGAAGCTTACTGACCGCAACATAGCCCAGTTCATCAAAGAGCTGAAGCTCCTGCATATGAAGGTGCCTCATTATATGCCCCGTGCATCAGAATGCGTCGATGAATCTGTTTTGATCATCAAGAAACTGATCGAACAAGAGATCGCATACTATCATGGAGGTAATATCTACTTTGATCCACTCAAGGTGCGCGGATTCGGTAAGCTTTTCGGCTTGGATATGTCGAAATGGCCGAAGAAGAAGCGGCGGTTTCATAAGGACACATACCCCGGCATACAGTGGAACTATGGCGATTTTATCCTCTGGCATGGTTGCGAGATCAGCGAAAAGGCCTGCTGGGATACTGAGTTGGGTGAGGGCAGGCCGTCATGGAATGTGCAGGACCCGAGCATGGTGCTGCGCCATTTCAGGGGAACGCTCTCTGCCTTCTGCGGCGGTATCGATAATCTCTACCGTCATCATGACTATTCACTTGCGATCCTGGAAGCGATCAAGCCCTATCCCATGTCGCGGTTTTGGATGCACGGCGCACATCTTTTTGTTGACGGCCAGAAGATGTCCAAGTCCAAGGGCAATATTCTGTACACGGACATGCTGATGAAGAAGGGCTATTCTCCGGCGGAGATTCGGTTCTTCCTGATGTCAAGCCACTACCGAAAGAAGCTCAACTACTCTGATGAGGCGATGGAGACAGCGGCGCAGCGGCTGAGGGATTTTAGACAGCGAGTGAAAATGATCAAAAAGAAGGCCGGTTCTGCAAGGCCTGAAGAATCGCCGCTCTCCGAAACTTTTGAGGCCACCTTTGTTTTTTCCATGGACAATGACATGAGCGTGAAGCCCGCATTTGACGCCATCTCGAAAATGTTGGACAAGGCTGACCTGTCGTCGATGACTGCTTCTCAGGGGGCCGGTATCATCAGTACACTGAAAAAGATCGACGAGGTATTACAGGTTATTTTCTGAAAACTCAACAGAGATGGAGGAGATGATGATGGAAAAGTACAAGATCAGCAATGCCATGAGGTTTTTCTTTTTTGTAGGGGGGTCGATGATATGGCTTGGTATATGGCTGACAGGCTTTGGCACCGCGCACTGGCTACTGTATATCCCTGCAATCTCATTTTATATTGCTTCTGCAACCGGCATATGCATAGGCATGATAGTTTCAAATATGCTCTTCGGGAAAAAGGATGAAAAGTCAGGGACGGGGAATACATAACGACTCGCGGCATGATTCCGGGTCGATGGGAAGGAATATCGAATGAGAACCATGCGGAGAAGTGACCGTGAAATAACTATCCGCGAGGCAAAAACGATACTCGACTCTGCGGAATACGGGGTCTTATCGACTATCGGCAGAGACGGCCAACCCTATGGCGTGCCGTTGAGTTATGTGCACAAAAATGACGGCATATATTTCCACTGTGCAATCAGCGGGCAGAAACTCGACAATATCGAATACAATGCAAAGGTTTCCTTTTGTGTTGTTGGTGATACAAAGGTCTTGCCGGATAAGTTTTCCACTGAATATGAAAGTGCTGTGGTCTTTGGCGTTGCATCAGAATTGAACGGAACCGAACGGCATAATGCTTTGTTATGGCTTTTAGAGAAATACTGCCCGGATTTCATAGAAGAGGGCAAGCTCTATATTGAGCAAAAAGACAAGGCCACAAAAGTCTTCAAAATTGAGATCAATCATATCAGCGGTAAAGCCCGACGGTAGTTCAATGCAAGGCAGGCATAACTAAAGAAGAGAGCCCTGACCAGGAAACCTTTTGGCGGGGAACGATGAGGCTGTACCCGCCAAAAGGATCGTATGAGCTTACAGCAGTCTTTTCTGAACCAAGCTTTTCATCTCTTCAAGCATCTTCTTTCTGTCCTCATCAGTCACATACGGAATAGCGCAGAGATACTTATGCTCGATCAACTCCATGCCAGTGAACTGAAATATGCCTTCGCCTGTGGTCTGGGCCATACTCTTGAACATGCCTGATGCTTCATACATCTCCTGCGGTGCACCGGTCGTGGTGATCAGCAGCACCTTCTTGCCCAGGAGCAGGCCATTAAGATCAGGGCCAACAATGCTATAAGCAAAGCCCTCAGTGAAGACTCGGTCTATATATCCCTTCAGGATTGCAGGCATGCCTGACCACCAGAGCGGATAGATCACGACGATCAGATCTGCTGCGCCGACAAATTCCTGCTCAGCCTTCACTTCAGGCTGAAGCTGTCCCTGCATCATGCCTGCAAGATCATTAGCGGAAAGCACAGGGTTGAAGTTCAGGGCATAGAGATCAC
Source organism: uncultured Nitrospiraceae bacterium (assembly GCA_964461065.1). Classification (GTDB taxonomy): domain Bacteria; phylum Nitrospirota; class Thermodesulfovibrionia; order Thermodesulfovibrionales; family UBA6898; genus UBA6898. The sequence goes on along the minus strand of CAYWRK010000005.1, from coordinate 147,503 downwards.
GCACAGAGACATCTTTCCCAGCCCTTTGCAGTTCAGCCTGAACTGTTTCCAGAATGGCATGGTTGAAGCTCTTGGGGTTCGGATGGGCATAGAGGATGAGATATTTCATATTCGTATTCATTTCTTTTCTCCGAAGATCTCTTTAAAGAATTTTCTCATTGCCTCCCAGGAGCGATTATCAGCCTTCTCATTGTATGCAGCGCCCTTGGAGTTGTCATTGCCTGCTGCCGTGTTGCTGAAACTATGAACAGCATTGCCATAGCTCACGAATTGCCAGTCAACGCCTGCTTTGCGCATTTCATCCTGGAATGCCTGCACTTCCTCTGCTTTAACAAAGGGGTCATCACCGCCGTGCAGTGCCAGCACCTTGGTCTTGATATTCTTTGTGTCGGCCGATGCGGCCAGCCCGCCGTGGAAACTTACCACACCAAGAGTGTCTGCGCCGCTTCTCGCAAGTTCAAGCACCGTTGTGCCGCCGAAACAGTATCCGATGGCAGCGGTCTTTTTTGGATCAACCAATGCCTGTTTTTTCAGCACGTCAAGCGCTGCATTTATCCGTGAGCGGAGAACCTTACGGTCGTTGCCGCGGTATTTTCCTGCAAACTCTGCGGCCTCTTTGCCGTCCTTCGGCCTGATACCCTTACCGTAGATATCAGCAGCAAAAGCCACATATCCTAAGGCAGCAAGCTGCTCTGCACGTCCCTTTTCATATGCGCCGAGTCCCATCCATTCATGAACGACCAGCACGCCGGGCATTTTTTTGTGGTGCATGTCATCATCGTAGGCGAGATACCCCTCAAGAATCGCATCTCCATCGCTGTATTCGACAGCTTGTGTCCGAATAGTTGCATTGACAACGGAAGTGAGAAGGACTATTGAGAGTATGCAGAAAATAACGCGGAGAAATGGTTTCATGACAGACCTCCTTGGGATTACATGGTTATAACTTCATTATATCGCGTTGAGCAGAAAAGGGAAGAAGTTTGTGAAAATACAAAAGTCTAAAAAAGCGGTTTCTGGCCCTTTGGCTCTTTCTTTTCGAATCGCTCGAATATCCGAACCTTGCCGAATTCGCCGTCAAAACCGGGCGCGATCGAAACATCTCCTGAACGCATCTTTGCAATAGCCTCGGCTATCTTTGCAGAACCTGCTGTTTCGATCTCCTGAAGAGGGGTGTCTAAGAGTAGCTTGAACTCGTTGCCGAGAGTGCTGAGCATATTGAAATACATGGCTGCCACCTTTTTGCTGGTCGGGCCAACGCTCAATGCCTCGCCAATAAGCTCGGTAAGCGGGATGATCGAATGGAAGGGAGGCGCGTCTTTTGGCCGAAAGCCTTCTTCCCTGTCTGCCAGTTTTTCGACCCTGTGCATGACGCCGATCGTGAGCTTCTTATCGCAGACCGGACAGATGTTGCTATGCCTGATCGATTCCTTTGGCGTAAAGCTCACATCGCAGGCCCTGTGGCCGTCATAATGGTATTTGCCCTCTTCGGGGAAAAACTCGATGGTTCCAGAAAAACCCTTCCGCGTCTTGAGCGCATCAGTGATAGCGCCATAAGAAATCTCCGTATTCAACACATTTGCCTCGCGCCCCAATTTTGACGGAGAGTGTGCATCAGAGTTCGATATGAGCGTTATGTTGTCGAGCGCTGACAGGCGCCAGTTCATGAGCGGGTCAGAGGAGAGGCCTGTCTCGATGGCATGGATATGGGGCGTCAGCTCTTCGTAGCATTCCTCAAGACTGTCAAAGCCTGATGCAGCGCCGAAGACCGAAAAGTGTGGCGTCCATGCATGGGCTGGTATGACCATTGCATCAGGCGATATATCGAGGACGATCTTCAGAAGCTCTTTTGCATCAAGCCCGAGGATTGGCCTGCCATCTGAATGCAGATTTCCGATCTGTTTGAGCCGTGCATTGATCTTCTTTGCCGCTGAAAAGCCGGGCGCAAGGACAACTGTGTGAATCTTCCTGGTCTTATCGTTCTTCTTATAGATACAGCTGATCTCGGCAGAGAGGATGAAAGAGACGTCAGCTCTGCAGGATTTAGGTATCTCATCTGTTCTGAAAGATTCTTTTAGACTGAACAGTCCGTTGACTGCAGGCGCGAGCTTCTCCTCAAGTTCTTTGATCCACTGGGGATGCGTGAAATCACCGGAACCGACAACAGAGATACCTTTCAGTTGTGCCCATTTCCAGAGGTTTTCCGGATTCAGGTCCCTGCTGGTTGCGCGGGAATATTTCGAATGGATATGCAGGTCGGCGATAAAACGCATGGGGGATTATAGCAAGAGTTCAGGCGAACAAGCCATCAAGCTGTTATGAACGATAGTCAGCAGTCAGGACAGCGCTCTTTAATGTGCCTGTTGAATACAGTCCATAATTACTGCGGAATATGGTTGTAGACGATCATTCGGTAATGGTTACAGCCTGCTGCTATTGAAATCTATGTAGAAAATCGATTATCTGTAGTGTATCGTTAATATAATGTTAGACTTAACAATAAGAAGAGAAACCCCTGATGATTTTGTGCAGGTTGGGAGACTTTTGGAAATGGCTTTCTGCCAGAAGAACGAGGCAATGCTGGTAGAAAAACTAAGACGTAATAGGAAGTATAATCCCATGCTGTCTCTTGTGGCTGATTATCGCGGCTATATCACGGGACACATTCTGTTTTTTCCGGTTGCGATCCGATCAGACTCCTCGGAAACAGAATCATTAGCTCTTGCGCCCTTGTCGGTGTCTCCCGAATTTCAAAAAATGGGTATTGGTGGCAGACTTATTCAGGATGGAACGAAAATAGCACGGCTAACCGGATATGGTTCGGCAATTGTGCTTGGGCATTCCAAATACTACTCGAGGTTTGGCTTTGTTCCTGCCATTACATGGAATATCAAGGCTCCATTTGAAGTGCCTGAGGAAGCCTTAATGGCAATCGAATTCGAAGCGGGTGCCTTGAAGAATGCTGCTGGAATAGTTGAATATCCGGATGAGTTTTCTGAATTGTGAAAAACGATACAAATAAGGGGCAGGTTAACACATTGCTTAATTTGCAGAGTTCTCTTAATCATGCCTATCATGTGTGTTGACCTGCCCACTTAGTCGCACCTCTCAATATCTTTTCTTAACGCATGTAATAACCCGGGGGATAGGGCGCATATTCATCGCGATCCCATAAGCGGTTCCTTGCCTCAGGCCTGCATTGAATAATGCCCATCTTGCATAGCTCATTTCTCCATTCATATTTCACCAGGAACTTTTCGACAGGAATACTTTCCGGTTCGAACTCGACCTTTACAACCGGCGAGTAATGCTCATTGCCGAAGCCTGTGCCTGCCTCATCTTTTGCAGCCCTTTTCGTCTCACTTCTGGCTGCTGAAGGTGCAGGTGCGCCCTGAGCCTTGCCAAGTGACCTCTCATGTTCATAGAGCACAACAGGTCTCTGCTTTTCCCTGAACACGGCAACAGCGATCACGCCCATGGCAGATGTATCACTGAAAGTCCTGACAGAATAGGATTCAGCGCTGCTGGTGAAGTAGAACCTGTTCACTTTTTCATCGCTGGTCCTCCAGCCATCGAGTCGTGCCTGTCCATAAGGCTGGACAATGTACATCATCTCGCTGCTGGACAGAAACGACTTTCTGCCAGTGATGATGTTTCTGCCGTCAACAGCGACTACAACACCGATCCTCTCAGATAAATGATTCCTGATCAGCAGACTGTAGTTTTCGCCTTTCCGCGCTTCCAGATACTGCTTGAATACCTCAGTAGTCCCAATGCTGTACTCTTTGTGCGGGATAACCTGAAACAGACTGCCCCTGTCCGAGATAACCTCCAGATCCACATTGTTGCCCCCTGATGCAGATGCCGGAACTGCCATCACTACCATAAGGATTCCCAAAATAACTGCCGTTGCTGTTTTCATGATCTTCTCCTTTCAGTGTTGGTCTTTGATGGGTTAGACAGAAGGAAAGAGAAAAAAGTTCCCGATATTGTTAAAATACAGCCCTTCATTAACTGTGTTTGAATAATACTGAACAGCATCAGATAACATAGCCGAAGGGGAGCACCATGATCGAACGATATACGAGAAAAGAGATGGGAAAACTCTGGGAGCCGCAGAACAGGTTCCAGAAATGGCTTGACGTAGAAATCGCTGCATGCGAGGCATGGGCAGATCTTGGCAAGATACCAAAAGCTGCGCTCGCGGTCATCAAGCAGAAGGCCGGCTTTGATGTAGGCAGGATCGACGAGATCGAAGCAGTTGTGAAGCATGATGTTATTGCATTCCTCACCTCTGTTGCCGAGAAGGTCGGGCCTGAGTCGCGGTATGTGCATAAAGGCCTCACCTCTTCTGACATTGTGGATACAGCACAATCTCTGCTCATGAGGGAGGCTGCAGGCATCATCATCAAGGACCTTAAGGGCTTCATCGCGGTTTTAAAGGAACAGGCTTTTAGATATAAGAACACGGTCTGTATCGGCAGGAGCCATGGCGTGCATGCTGAGCCCATGACCTTTGGACTCAAGTTCACTCTCTGGTATGAGGAGGCGAAAAGGAACCTTGAGAGAATGGAGAGGGCGCGGAAGACGATCAGCATCGGCAAGTTCTCGGGTGCTGTCGGAACTTTTTCTAACATCCCGGTAGCCATTGAGGAGAAGGTATGCAAAAAGCTTGGCCTGAAGCCTGAACCGATTGCGACCCAGGTGGTGCAGAGGGACAGGCATGCTGAGTACCTTTCGACGCTTGCGATCATTGCTGCATCCATAGAGAAGATTGTGATAGAGATCAGGCATCTGCAGAGAACAGAGGTGCTTGAGGCAGAGGAGCCTTTTGCAAAAGGCCAGAAGGGTTCGTCTGCAATGCCGCATAAACGCAACCCGGTCGGATGCGAGAACCTCTCTGGTCTTGCTCGCGTGGTAAGAACAAACGCCCTTGCTGCCATGGAGAATGTTGCACTCTGGCATGAGCGGGACATATCGCACTCTTCTGTTGAGAGGGTGATCATTCCGGACAGCACCATTCTTGTTGATTATATGCTGAACCGACTGACCGGCATTCTTTCCGGACTCCAGGTGTACCCGGAGCGGATGATGGAGAACCTTAACAGGAGCTATGGCCTGTATAACTCACAAAATATGCTGATCAGTCTTACGGAAAAAGGCATGACCCGTGAGGATGCATATGCACTGGTCCAGAAGAATGCGATGATGAGCTGGAAGACCAGAAAACAGTTCAAGACACTTCTATCAAAGGACAGAGATGTGAAGAAATACCTCTCGCCTAAAGAGCTGAATGACATTTTTGACCTCAAAAATTATTTCAGAAATATTGACTATATTTTCAAGAGAGTGTTTGGTAAGGCCTGATTTTCATAAAAGCATTTGGGTGTGTTATTTTGTCATTTTGATTTCAGTCATTCCCGCTTGTCGGGAATCTTTCCGAAGGATTGCGGACAGGCCGCAATGACAAAAAGGGGTAGCCGTGTCATTACTATGCAGATATAAAACTCCGGCTGTTTCGGAGGCGGAAAAGAAAAGCCTGCTTTCCCAGGCAAGAAAGACTATCTCCGGATCCATCAGGAATATCGAGACAGAGTTCTGCTTCTATATCGATGTTTCCTCTCCCCTGACCTCTGATGAATCGGAACTCCTTCGCTGGCTCCTGAGCGAGACCTTCGAACCCGATCAATACTCCGAGAATAGTTTTTTATCTTATCACTCATCACCCGTCACTTATCTCTGTCTCTTAGAGATTGGCCCGCGCATGAGCTTTACTACTGCCTGGTCAACCAATGCTGTTGCGGTGTGCCATTCTTGTGGGCTTAATAAGATATCGAGGATAGAGCGGTCCCGCCGCTATCGGATAGAATCAACAAAGAAACTTGATCCGGCAGGCATAACGAAATTCTCTGAAGGCCTGCATGACCGCATGACAGAGTGCGTGTACCCTGAACAGCTCAAAACCTTTGAAACAGGAATAACACCAGAGCAGGTCATATCGATTCCCTTGGTTGAGGAGGGAAGAACTGCGCTTGAGAAGATAAACAGAGAGATGGGACTGGGTCTCGATGACTGGGATATTGACTATTACTTTAATCTCTTTGTGAAGGATATCGGCAGGAATCCGACCAATGTGGAATGTTTTGATCTGAGCCAGTCCAACAGCGAACACTCGCGCCACTGGTTCTTCAGGGGCAGGCTGGTTGTTGACGGGAAAGAAGTATCCGGCAATCTTATGAAGATCATCAAGCAGACCCTTGATGCAAAACCCGGAAACAGTGTCATTGCTTTCAAGGATAACTCGAGTGCGATCAGAGGATATGAGATTGATACGATCATCCCTGAAATGCCGGGTAATGTATCGCGGTTCCATAAGGTGAAACGCGACTATAACATTATTTTTACTGCAGAAACACACAATTTCCCCAGCGGTGTTGCTCCCTTCCCCGGTGCAGAAACAGGAACAGGAGGCAGGATCAGAGATGTGCAGGCAACAGGCACAGGTTCCCTTGTTATTGCAGGAACAACAGCATACTGCGTAGGGAATCTCAGGATCCCGGGCTACGAACTGCCCTGGGAAGATATTTCCTTTGCGTACCCTTCAAACCTTGCAAGCCCTCTGACCATTGAGATCCAGGCGAGCGATGGTGCATCAGATTATGGCAACAAGTTCGGCGAGCCTATGATCCAAGGGTTCACCCGTTCATTAGGACTGAGACTGCCGGATCGTGAACGGAGAGAATGGCTTAAGCCGATCATGTTCACTGCAGGTGTCGGCCAGATGGATGCGAGCCACTCGGAAAAGAACGAGCCTGCAATAGGCATGCTCGTTACCAAGGTCGGTGGTCCGGCTTACCGCATTGGCATGGGTGGCGGCGCAGCCTCAAGCATGATCCAGGGACAGAATGTTGCTGAACTCGATTTCAATGCTGTACAGCGTGGCGATGCAGAGATGGAGCAGAAGATGAACCGGGTGATCCGGGCATGTGTTGAGCTTGGCGACATGAATCCGATCGTATCCATTCATGACCAGGGAGCAGGCGGCAACTGCAATGTGGTAAAGGAGATCATCTATCCTGCGGGCGCCAAGATAGAGATCAGAAAGATCCAGCTTGGAGACGCTACGCTTTCCGTGCTCGAAATATGGGGCGCAGAGTTTCAGGAGCAGAATGCCCTGCTGATCAGTCCTGATAGGTCAGAGGAGTTCCTCAGCCTCTGCAGAAGAGAGAAGGTCCCCTGCGCCTTTATCGGAGAGATATCGGGGGATGGATACATTGTGCTTCATGACGAGACAGACGGCAGCACGCCGGTCAACCTTCACCTCGAAAAGATCCTCGGCAGTATGCCGCAAAAGATCTTTATACTTGACAGGATAAAGCGAGAAAGAAGCCCTCTTGCACTTCCTGAAGGGCTTACGGTGAGGGATGCCCTTGACCGTGTACTCAGGCTTATTTCTGTCGGCTCAAAAAGATTTCTCGTGAATAAGGTTGACCGGTCAGTTACCGGTCTTATCGTACAGCAGCAGTGCGCAGGACCGCTCCAGCTTACGGTTTCAGATGTGGCAGTCATAGCACAGAGCCATTTTGGAACAACAGGTGCTGCGATCTCGATCGGCGAACAGCCCTTAAAAGGACTCATTGATCCGGCGGCAATGGCTCGGATTTCTGTGGCAGAGGCTGTCACGAATATCATGTGGGCAAAGATAAGCAGCCTTGAAGATATTAAATGTTCCGGCAACTGGATGTGGGCGCCGAAGCTCCCGGGTGAGGGCGCTGATCTTTATGACGCAGCCATTGCTATGCGGGATATCATGATCAGCCTCGGCATTGCGATCGACGGCGGTAAAGACAGCCTCTCCATGGCAGCAAAGGTCACGAATGCTGATGGCACGACCGAGATCGTCAAATCACCCGGAACCCTGGTCATCTCAGCGTATGCGACCTGTCCGGATATTAATAAGGTCATAACGCCGGATATAAAGCAGCCGGGTAAGAGTAGGCTCATTTTCATTGATATCGGCAATGGCAGGGCCAGAACAGGCGGATCAGCTCTTGCGCAGTGCTATGGCCAGGTCGGCAATGCGTCACCTGATGTTGATAACGTTGCTTTGTTAAAAAACGGCTTCCATGCAATCCAGGAATGTATCGATAAAGGGCTGATCCTTTCAGGCCATGACCGAAGCGACGGCGGTCTTGCTGCAACGCTTCTTGAAATGGCCTTTGCGGGCAATTGTGGGATAGAGATAAAAATGGGGCAAGGGGCAGGGGGCAAGGGGCAGGAGGAAGCAATATCTCTGCTCTTTGCTGAAGAACTCGGCATGGCGATCGAGTACCTGCCGAAACATGAAAGAGCAATCAAAAAGATCCTGGAGGAAAAAGGGCTGCCTTATCAGTGCATCGGCAGGACCTCCAGAAAAAAGACGATCACTATTGCGGTTCATGGTGACTTGGTCCTGAACGAGGATATGAGGATTCTTCGGGGGATATGGGAAGAGACGAGCCACCAGTTAGACGGACTCCAGAGAAATCCTGCATCTGCAAAGCAGGAGAAGAAAGCCATGTACAACAGAAAAGGCCAGACATTCAAACTTTCCTTTGTTCCTGCTGATACGCCAGCAGAGCTTCTTGAAGGGACAGTCAAGCCCCGAGTTGCTATTATTCGTGATGAAGGCAGCAACGGTGACAGGGAGATGACCTCAGCCTTTTTCCAGGCAGGATTCGAGACCTGGGATGTGACCATGACCGATTTCCTTGCACAGAAGGTTAGGCTTGAGAATTTCAGGGGAATAGTCTTTGTCGGCGGTTTCAGTTACGCAGATGTGCTTGATTCTGCAAAGGGCTGGGCAGGCGTCATACGGTTCAATAAGGATATCTACCAGCAGTTCCAGGCCTTCTATAAAAGGCCGGACACGTTCAGCCTTGGTGTATGCAATGGATGCCAGCTTTCTGCTCTGCTTGGCTGGGTGCCTTGGCAGGGCATAGACAACAAAGACCAGCCGCGGTTTATTCACAATACATCCGGCAGGTTTGAGTCTCGCTTCTCGTCTTTGAAGATTCTCGAAAGTCCGTCGATTATGCTTAAGGGCATGGCGGAATCTGTGCTTGGCGTCTGGGTTGCTCATGGTGAAGGACATGCTTATTTCCCGGACAGCGCGATAAAGGAGAGGGTCCTTCGCGAAGGCCTTGCTCCGGCGCGCTATGCTGACGACAACGGTAATCCTACTGAGGCCTATCCCTTTAACCCTAACGGTTCACCGGAAGGCATTGCAGCACTCTGTTCGCCTGATGGAAGGCATCTTGCCATTATGCCTCACCCGGAGCGTGTGTTTCTGAAATGGCAGTGGGCATATATGCCTGAGACATGGAAAAGGGAATTAACAGCATCGCCGTGGCTCAGGATGTTCCAAAATGCCAGAGAGTGGTGCGAAGCAGGCTAATCGACATTGTTTTTGACCTGATTGTGCTGAAAGATGCAGAACTGTAAATCAGGGTTGCTGCGGATATAAGTTATTATTATAAAAAAATAAGGGGAAGCTTGACAGATATTGTCCTATCATGGTATCAAATAGTGTTTTTTGTTCTCCCAAAATCCCAAGGAGGAAATCTTCATAATGGGCACAGCAACGTTTAAGGGCGGGATACATCCGCCTGATAAGAAGGAATTAGCTGCCAACTCACCTATCATTGATGTAAAAGCCCCCAAGATCGTCATTATTCCTCTCAGTCAGCATATCGGCGCACCCTGTAACGCTATCGTAACGATCGGCCAGGAAGTGAAGAAAGGAGAGGTTGTGGGAGAAGCATCAGCCTTTGTCTCATCGCCTGTTCATGCCTCTGTTTCCGGCAAGGTGGTGGCGATTGGCGAATTTCCGAATGCCATGGGAAGGATGATCAATTCTGTTGTTATCGAGAATGACGGCAGGGAGGAATGGGCAGCGCTCAAGGACAATCCTGATTATATGAGTCTTTCAGCGGATGAGCTCAAGGAAAAGGTTAAGGCCGCAGGCATTGTCGGCATGGGCGGCGCAGCATTTCCGACTGTTGTTAAACTATCACCTCCCAAGGAAAAGACCATTGATGCGATACTTCTGAACGGCGCAGAGTGCGAGCCGTATCTTACGGCAGACTACCGGCTCATGCTCGAAAAGCCCCGGGAGATCATAGAAGGACTCAAGATCACGATGAGGATTCGCGGCGTGCAGAAGGGATATATAGGCATAGAGGACAATAAGCCCGATGCAATAGCAAAGATGAAAGAAGCTGCAGCTGGAGAACCGGACATCAGTATTATTACCTGTCACGTGAAATATCCCCAGGGCGCTGAGAAGATGCTTATCAAGGCAGTGCTCGGCCGCGAAGTTCCGCCCAGGGCGCTTCCTATGGATGTCGGCGTTGTTGTCCAGAATGTGGGCACAGCGCTTGCGATCTATGAGGCGGCAAGGTTCGGCAAGCCCCTTATCGAAAGGGTCGTGACCGTGACCGGTGAAGGCATAAAGCAGCCGAAGAACCTTATGGCCAGGATCGGTTCCAAGGTCGGCGATCTGGTTGAAGCTTGCGGCGGATTGAGGGATGGTGTTGCAAAGGTTATTTCAGGCGGCCCGATGATGGGTTTTGCCCTTTCCTCTCTTGATGTTGCGGTAACAAAAGGCACGTCCGGCATCCTGGTCATTCCGGAAGATATCGTTACGCATACAGAGGAGTTCGGCCCCTGCATCCGGTGCGGCAGATGCATTGACATATGCCCTATGGGCCTGATGCCCTCCATGATGAGCGTGCTCTCGGAAAAAGGATTTTATGAAGAGGCAAAGGCATATAATCTGTTCGACTGTTTTGAATGCGGGTCCTGTGCGTATGTCTGCCCGTCAAAGAGGCCGATCGTTCAGCTCGTAAGATTAGCGAAATCTATGGTAAAGCCGTAAGGAGATATAGATGGAGGCCACGAAAAAAGAACAATTGATCGTATCAGTAAGTCCCCATGTAAGGAGCGACGAGACAACAAGCCGCATCATGTGGACCGTGAGCATAGCGCTTATGCCTGCCATGCTTGCGGGTGTTTATTTCTTTGGCCTGAAGGGGCTTTTCATCACGGCACTCTGCGTCATCAGTTGTATGGTCTCAGAGTGGTGGTATCTGAAAATGGTAGGCAAGAAGTCGGTTGTTGGCGACGGCAGCGCCTTTCTTACGGGCCTGCTCCTTGGCATGAATATGCCGGCATCACTCTGGTCAGTCTCGCCATTCACTATTCATGTTCCAGTCATCGCATCGTTTGTTGCGATCGTCATAACCAAGCAGCTTTTCGGCGGCCTTGGTTTCAACGTCTTTAATCCTGCGCTGATCGGAAGGGCATTCGCGCTTTTATCCTGGCCAAAGGCAATGACCATCTGGAACGAGCCAGCTGTCGCATTTTTTGCCTTGGACGCAAAAACAACGGCGACCCCGCTCGGCATATTAAAGGAAGAAGGCATAGCCAAACTTATAGAAGTGTTCGGTGACAAGATGAATCTGTATATGCATCTCCTGACCGGTAACAGGGCAGGCTCGATCGGCGAGGTGTCAGCCATTGCAATTCTTATCGGCGGCCTATTTCTCCTTTACAAGAAATATATAACCTGGCATATTCCTGTGTCATTTCTTGCTACGGTTGCAGTGATGGCATATGTATTCGGGGGCAAGGACCCTGCAACCGGCAAGATGATCTTTATGGCAGGCGATCCGATCATTCACCTTTTGAGCGGCGGCCTGATGTTAGGCGCCTGGTTCATGGCAACCGACTATGTTACTTCGCCGTCTGTCCGAAGTGGTCAGATTCTCTTTGGGGTTGGCTGTGGTTTTCTGACCATGCTGATCCGGCTTAAAGGCGGGTTTCCCGAAGGCGTCATGTTCGCGATACTTATCATGAACTGCTTTGCTCCTCTGATCGACCGCAGCTTCCAGGCAAAGGTCTTCGGTGCCGTGAAGCAGGAAAAGGCAAAGGAGAGCAAGTAATGACCGGCAAGGATATTTTCAAGATAACCTTAAACCTCGTGATCGTGTACCTCATAGGCGGGTTCATTCTTGCCTTTGTGTATGCGAATGCATCGCCCAAGATCTTCCGTAACAATGAAGAAGCAGAGAAAAAAGCTCTGAAAGAGCTCATGCCCGCTGCCGATGACGTTGCAAAATTGGGTGACTGGACGATCCATGACAAGCATGCCAAATATTTTATTGCGAAAAAAGGCGGGGAGACGATTGGGTATGTTATCCAGTCTTTTGGCAAAGGGTACTCAAGCTATATCAATACCTTTATCGCTGTTGACAAGGACTTCAAGGTACAGAAAATCAATATCCTTGCCCATGGCGAAACGCCTGGACTGGGAGATGAGATTGAAACCGATTCCTTCAAGAACCAGTTCACGGGCAAGGACATTGATCACCTGAAGGTTCTGAAGACCGAGACCACGGAATATATTCAGGCCCTCTCAGGGGCAACCATATCGACCCGAGCAGTTTCTGAAGATGCGGTGAAAAACGGTGTAGCATTTCTTATAAAGACGATTAAAGAAGGAGGCAATGCTAATGTCGAGCAGCACAAGTAGCCTCAAGGACCTGTTTCTTAACGGGATTGTTAAGGAGAACACGATTTTCAAACTCGCGCTCAGCCTCTGTCCTTCGATTGCGGTTACGAACAACCTGAAGAACGGGATATTTATGGGCTTGGCAGTTCTGTTTGTCCAGACTATGGTGAACCTTACCATTTCCCTGATGCGAAAGATTATACAGCCCAAGGTAAGACTGCCGATCTTCATGCTTGTTATTTCCGGGTGGGTCACGATAACCCAGATGCTTATGGCAGCTTTTGTTCCGGATGTATATGCCAAGGTAGGGCTCTATATTGCACTGATCGTTGCTTTTGCTTCGATCCTGGCAAGGGCGGAAATGTTTGCGTCAAAGAATAGCATAGTCCCTTCCATGGTGGACGGGCTCGGCATGGGTGTCGGATTCTTATTTGCGCTTACCGTGATCAGTTTCTTCAGGGAACTGGTCGGCAAAGGAACGCTTACTATTCCGACAGGGCTTTCGACCCAGCATGTTTTTACTTTTATTAATACAAAGCCTGTCCTGATCATGGTTTTGCCTGCAGGCGGGTTCCTTGCAGTAGGAATACTCATGGCCCTCTTCAACTGGATCGATATCCGGTATATGAAGAGAGGCGCTGTTTCGCATTAGAAGGAGATAACAATGGAAAGCGAATTCATTAAATATTTTGAGCTTATTGTCTCTGCATCGCTCATTAATAACTTCGTCTTTACGCGGTTCCTGGGTCTCTGTATCTTTTTCGGCGTTTCGAAAAAGATGGAGACAGCGGTCGGCATGAGCATCACCTTTACTGCGGTCATGATGATCAGTGCAGCGCTCAGCTGGGTCGTGTTTAATAAGGTGATGGAGCCTCTTGGGATCACATTCCTTGAAATCATTGTTTTCATCGGCATCATCGCAGGCATAGTCCAGGCATCAGATACGATCATGAGAAAGGTTTCTCCCGGACTTTACTACAAGCTCGGCATCTATCTTGCCCTGATCTCGACGAACTGTATCATCCTTGCTGTTCCTCTGGTGAGCGTAGGCGAAAAATACACGTTCCTGCAGAGCCTTGCATTTGGTCTTGGTTCAGGCTTAGGGTTCGGACTAGCCCTCGTAATCATGGCAAGCATCCGTGAGAAACTTGAGCTTGCAGATGTGCCCGTAGCATTCAAGGGTCTTCCTATGGCATTTGTGATCACCGGCCTGATAGCACTTGCATTCACCGGATTTTCAGGTCTCATTACGTTGTAAGAGACCGTAATAAGTAATTCGTGATCAGTAATTAGTGCCGAAAGAGGCACTGAAAAATAAGGAGTTAATAACTATGCCTACAGGACTGAATAGAAAAAAGACTGGTTTGACTGCCGTCTTTTTTATCCTCCTTTTTGCAGGTGCTGCTTTTGCAGGTGTTGGCGGCGGGATTGAGGCTAAAGAGAAAATCGATATTGTTCCCCTTGTCAAATGGACACTCATCTTCCTGGCAGGTCTCGGGACTGTCTTTGGCGCTGGTCTTGCCATTGCCGCAAAGAGATTTGCAGTGCAGGTCGATCCGCGGGTAGAGAAAGTTCTGGATGTTCTTGCCCATGCGCATTGCGGAGCCTGTGGATATGCGGGATGCGAGCAGTATGCCGAGGCTGTGGTCAAGAACCCTGATGTTGCGCCGAATCTCTGTACTCCTGCAGGGGCAAAAGGGGCTGAATCGGTTGCTCTGATCACCGGGAAAAAGGCGGATGCAAGAGAGCCGTTCTTTGCGCGTATCATGTGCCAGGGCTCGACCAGCAGATCAAGAAGGAAGTTCGTATACGAAGGCGTTATTGACTGCAGGGCTGCAGTGCTTGCAGGAGGAGGAGACAAGTCCTGTGCTAATGGATGTCTCGGATACGGTACCTGCACGAGGGTATGTCCCTTTGATGCCATGCATATGGGCAATGAAGGCCTTCCGGTCGTTGACATCACCAAATGCACAGGCTGTAGGAAGTGTGAGCAGGCATGCCCCAAGAAGGTCATTGAAGTTCTTCCGGCATCCAGGATGGTGCTTGTTGCCTGCCACTCAAGGGATAAAGGCGGAGATACAAGAAAGAACTGCGACTTAGGCTGTATTGCCTGCGGTGCATGCGTGAAGGTCTGTCCGTTTGATGCTCCATCCGTACAAAATAACTTCTCGCGTATCGATACCAGCAAGTGCAAGGTCTGCGGCCTCTGCGTACCCAAATGCCCGACAAAGGCTATTGAGGATCTTCTGCCAGTGCGTCCTAAGGCTTTTATTACCGATAAGTGCATTGGCTGCCAGATCTGCACCAAGGTATGCCCTGTTGATGCTCCTTCCGGTGAATTGAAGAAGAAACATTCGATCGATCAGGTAAAATGCATCGGTTGCGGCATCTGCACAGCCAAATGCCCAACACAGGCAATTGACGGGACCTTCAATGCACAGGAAGTATTCGCAGCAGCTGCTGCAAAGAAGGCAAAACAGGCCGTTGCCGCACCGGCAGCATAAAACAGCGTGGTCTGGTCAGCCGCAGCATTACGGATCGAATGAAACGGGCACCTCGATGCTGACTGAGAAGTAGAGGTAATTCACACTCCCGAGGACATACCGCTGCGGTAAGTTGACATCGTTTTATTTGCTGTGGTTTAATACTTTCGCTTTAAAAATAGCCCTGTGAGGCTAAAAAGCAAAGGAGTCAGCGTGAGCTGCATTCACTATAAAAAACCCTTCTCTTTCACTTTATTAAGACCACAGGCACTTATTACCTTTTTATTTTCAATTGCCGATAATTCTCACCCCTTGCCCCTTGTCCCTTGCCTCTTGCCTTTTACTTCTTATTACGGTATTCATCATGTCTAAAGAACTCCTTGACAAGAAAGATATGGAACGGGCTGTCACCAGGATGGCCCATGAGATCATAGAGAAGAATAAGGGCATCAAGACTATCTGCCTTGTCGGCATTCAGCGCGGCGGCGTACACATAGCGCAACGATTGAGCGAGAAGCTGAGGGAAATAGAAGGAAGCGAACTGCCGGTCGGCACTCTTGATATATCCCTCTATCGCGATGACCTGAATGTCCGGAAAGACCAGCCTGTGGTCCGCAGGACCCAGGTTCCTTGCGAGATCAATAATAAGAAGGTTGTGCTCGTGGACGATGTACTTTTTACCGGTAGATCGATCCGCGCTGCCATGGATGCGGTCATGGACCTCGGCAGGCCTTCAGCAATACAGCTTGCCGTGCTTGTTGACAGAGGCCACCGGGAACTGCCGATCAAGGCCGATTATGTCGGGAAGAACATCCCCACCTCGATGAACGAGACCGTAAAGGTTGAGCTGATTGAGGACGGGCAGGAAGACAGAGTGGTGCTCGAATGAGCCTCAGATCCAAAGACCTTATCAGCATCAAGGATGTCAGCACTGAAGAGATCGAACTTATCCTTGAAACAGCAGCAGGGTTCAAAGATGTCCTGGGCAGGGACATTAAGAAGGTGCCTGCGCTCAGGGGCAAGACAACCGTAAACCTTTTTTATGAACCTTCCACGCGGACACGCACATCCTTTGAGGTTGCTGCAAAAAGGCTCAGCACTGATGTTATCAATATTGCAACATCGACAAGCAGCGTGGTAAAGGGCGAAACCCTTCTCGACACAGCCAAAACCGTATTGGCGCTTGGTGCGGATATTGTCGTGATCAGGCATAACTGCTCTGGCACGCCGCATTTCCTGGCAAGGAACATTGATGCCTCTGTGGTCAACGCAGGGGACGGCACAAACGAACATCCTACGCAGGCTCTTCTTGATCTTTTCACGATTAAAGAGAAGAAAGGCAGTATTAAGGGTCTTGAAGTAGCCATTGTTGGAGACATCCTCCATAGCAGGGTCGCCAAATCAAATATCTATGCCCTTATCAAGATGGGCGCAAAGGTTCGGCTTATCGGTCCGCCGACGCTCGTACCTGACAATTTGAAGGATCTCGGTGTAAGTGTTTATTTTGATATGAATGCAGGACTTGAGGGTGCTGATGTGATCATGATGCTCAGGATCCAGCTTGAGCGGCAGGGCAAAGGCTTCTTCCCTTCAACTCACGAATATTTTAGAAATTGGGGGCTCACTGCTGCCAGGGTTTCCCGGGCAAAAGACGATGCGATCATCATGCATCCCGGCCCCATGAACCGCGGCATCGAAATAGCCTCAGAGGTAGCTGACAGCAGCCGCTCGGTGATCCTCGATCAGGTGACCAACGGCATTGCCGTGCGCATGGCTGTGCTCTACCTGGTCTCAGGAGTCAAAGCATGAAAATATACATAAAGAACGGGCACCTCATAGACCCGATGCAGAAGATTGATGAGATCTGTGACATCCTGATTGAAGATGGAAAGATCAAGGAAATATATGCACAGGAGGCAAGCGGCAAGCGGCAAGCGGCAAAGGGCAACAAAGAACCCGGCGCCGGAAAATATGACGAGACTGTCGATGCATCCGGCCTGATCGTTATGCCCGGCATTGTTGATATGCACGTGCACCTGAGAGAGCCCGGGTTCGAATATAAGGAGACCATAAAAACCGGCACTGAAGCAGCTGTCAGAGGCGGCATCACCTCGGTCTGCTGCATGCCGAATACAAATCCGGTTAACGATAACCCCGGGATCACTGAGTTCATCCTTAGGAAGGCCATACTGGAAGGCTCATGCACGGTCTTCCCGATCGGCGCTATCACCAAGGGGCAGAAAGGGGATGAACTTGCAGAACTCGGCATGATGTACGACGCCGGCTGTGTTGCCTTTTCCGATGATGGAAGACCTGTCATGGACAGCCTCCTGATGCGCAGGGCCCTCGAATATTCGAGGATCAGGAAGGCGCTCATCATATCCCACGCTGAGGACATGTCCCTTGCTGCAGGAGGCGTAATGAACGAAGGCCTGCTTGCGATCACCCTCGGGCTGAAAGGTATCCCTGCACAGGCAGAGGAGATCATGACAGCGCGGGACATAGCACTGGCAGAACTCACCGGAGGCAGACTCCATATAGCCCATGTCTCAACAGTTGGATCCGTCGAACTCCTCAGAGCAGCAAAGAAGCGGGGTATTGCTGAGATCACTGCAGAGACCTGCCCGCACTACTTTTCAGCCACTGAGCAGGCAGTGTGCGGATATAATGCCAACGCAAAGGTCAACCCTCCCTTACGCACCGAGAGGGACGTTCAGGCGATCAGGCAGGGTCTCCATGACGGCACCATTGACGTAATAGCAACAGACCATGCTCCGCACCATAAAGATGAGAAATCAGGCGAATTTGATAACGCACCTTCAGGCATTTCAGGTTTTGAGACCTCCATCGGCCTGAGCATGAGGCTCGTGGATGAGAAGGTACTGACCCTGAGTCAGCTGGTCGAAAAGATGTCTGGCGCGCCTGCAAGAATCCTCGGCATTTCAGGCTCAAAGGGATCACTCAGTCCAGGATCCGATGCAGACCTCGCTCTTATCGATACAAAAACAGAATATACAGTCAATGGAGCGGGCTTCAGATCAAAGGGGAAAAATACACCTTTTGACGGCTGGGTCTTGAAGGCGCGGCCTGCAGTTACCATTGCAAAGGGAAGGATATACCGATGGGAGTAAAAACACTGCTCGTCCTTGCGGACGGCACAGTCTTTGAAGGAAAAAGTTTTGGCGCAGAAGGAGAAACGATCGGCGAGGTGGTCTTCAATACCTCAATGACCGGGTATCAGGAGATCCTCACTGACCCTTCATACAAGGGACAGATCGTCACCATGACCTATACGCAGATGGGCAACTATGGCGTGAATGAAGAGGATATTGAGTCAGAGGGCGGCATCAAGGCAGAGGGGTTCATAGTAAAAGAGGCCTGCGAGTTTCCCTCTAACTGGCGATCATCATCAAGCCTCACTGAATATATAAAGAAATCCAATATCGTCGGCATACAGGCTATTGACACCAGGGCACTCACACGCCATCTGCGGAATCATGGCGCCCAAATGGGCATCATCTCTACTGACAGCGCAGATCCGCTTGCGCTTCTGGAAAAGGTTAAGGCACATCCCGGCATCTCATCGTTTGACTATGTGAAGGAAGTCTCCACAAAGAAGATCTATGAGTGGGAAGCAGGCTGCTGGAAATGGCAACAAGACCGTAATGCGTCATCTGTAAAGCGTAATGAGTTAAAGGAACACCCATCACCCATCACCCATCACTCATCACGAGTCGTTGTTTACGACTTCGGCATAAAGATGAACATTCTCAGAAACCTTGCTGATGCGGGATTCAGCATAACGGTTGTGCCAGCTCAGACAGCGGCCGAAGCTGTGCTCGATATGAAGCCTGATGCAGTGCTTCTGAGCAACGGGCCGGGCGATCCCGAGCGCATAACATACGGCATTGAGAGCGCCAGAAAGCTGATCGGCAAGCTTCCGGTCTTCGGTATCTGTCTCGGCCACCAGATCCTTGGGCTTGCCCTGGGCGGCAGAACATACAAACTGAAGTTCGGGCACCACGGCGGCAACCATCCCGTAAAAGACCTTGCAACGGGAAAGGTCGAAATAACTTCTCAAAACCATAATTACTGCGTTGACATCAACAGTCTCAAAGGCAAAGTGGAACTGACGCACCGGAACCTGTTCGACGGGTCCGAGGAGGGCATGCGTCACGTTGAACTTCCGGTCTTTTCGGTTCAGCACCATCCCGAGGCAGGGCCGGGCCCCAATGATTCAACGCATATATTCACGCAGTTCAGGAAGATGATCGAACAGGGTGCGGCTTGATTGAAAAAGAGACCGGCACATACAGTCTGTCAAAGGACAGTTCAAGGCTTGTTTTCAAAACAGCGAACTTTATTGCTGACCAGGGAAGCGTGCTGCATAGCGGCGTTTACAACAGGGAGTTTTCATCCTGGCTCGCATCCTTTACGTTTGCAGGAATCGCCTACTTTTTTCTGGTAATGAGCTTTGGGAAGGAGATCGTCCTTTACGCGGTCGCCATGGTCCTGTTCATCGGGACCTTCCCGCTCTTCAGAAAATATGTTTTCAGGGAACAATTTCTTGAGACCGTGATCGACAGGGCAGAAGCAAAGGCCATAATAATCCGGCACGGTATTCGAAAAAAGGTTCTCGAAACAATTCCAATCGCAAAGATTACAGGCCTCTGGATAGATACGAAGAAGACAGAGGTTGTAAACCGTGACGGCGTAGAATTTGTTCAGAAGATCTCTGCGCAGCATAACGCGGCGATACCGGGGTTCGGAGAAGAAAAGGTCTTTTACGCGCTCAAGCTCAGGAGTGCTGACGCGACAGATAGGACGATATTTGCCGACAGCAGCATGCAGGATGTGATTGCTGTTTATGACGAGGTAAAGGAATTTCTGAAAATCGGTGACTGCTCAGGAGGATAGTCTGTAGGCAGATAGGTGTTTAGTCTGTCCTAAAAGACTAAAGGCTAAACAACCTGATTAGTTACAAAAATCTAATGAATATATCTGAGAGGTAATTGTGCCCAAGAGAGAAGACATCAAAAAAATACTGCTTATCGGTTCAGGCCCGATCGTGATCGGCCAGGCATGCGAGTTTGACTATTCCGGCACCCAGGCATGCAAGGCCCTGCGTGACGAAGGATACAAGGTAGTGCTGGTCAACTCCAATCCTGCCACGATTATGACTGATCCTGAGACTGCTGATGTCACCTATATCGAGCCGCTGACCGTCGAGATCCTCGAGATGATCATAGAAAAAGAACGGCCTGATGCCATTCTCCCGACCATGGGCGGCCAGACCGCACTCAACCTGGCTGTAAAACTCGCGGAAGGCGGCATTCTTGAAAAATATAAGGTAGAACTTATCGGCGCAAAACTGCATGCGATCAAAAAGGCTGAAGACAGGGAACTGTTCAAGCAGGCCATGCTTAAGATCGGCCTTGATCTTCCAAAGAGCGCGACCGTCACTACACTTCAGGAAGGGCTTGCGGCGATCGACCATATCGGCTTTCCTGCGATCATGCGGCCTGCCTTCACGCTCGGCGGCACAGGCGGAGGTATTGCGTACAACATCGAGGAGTACACAGAACTGCTTGATAAAGGTCTGAAGCTCAGCCCGGTAAGCCAGATCCTGGTAGAGGAATCGTGTCTCGGATGGAAGGAATACGAGCTTGAGGTGATGCGCGACACAAAAGACAACGTGGTGATCATCTGCTCGATCGAGAACTTTGATCCAATGGGCGTGCATACCGGTGATTCAATAACCGTTGCCCCTGCCCAGACCCTTACAGACAAGGAATATCAGCGCATGCGTGATGCCTCGATCGCAATCATACGGGAGATTGGTGTTGATACCGGCGGTTCGAACATCCAGTTTGCGATCAATCCGGAAACAGGCCGCATGATCATTATTGAGATGAACCCCAGGGTCTCCCG
This sequence comes from uncultured Nitrospiraceae bacterium, assembly GCA_964461065.1. GTDB lineage: Bacteria > Nitrospirota > Thermodesulfovibrionia > Thermodesulfovibrionales > UBA6898 > UBA6898. The sequence continues at coordinate 126,536 of CAYWRK010000005.1, read as the reverse complement.
CAGCTCTGCGCTCGCATCCAAGGCAACAGGCTTTCCTATTGCCAAGATCGCGGCAAAATTGGCAGTAGGACTAACGCTTGATGAGATCAGGAACGACATCACGCGTGAGACACCGGCATCGTTTGAACCGACCATTGACTATGTGGTCACAAAGTTCCCACGGTTTGCCTTTGAAAAATTCCCTGAAGCTGATCCGCTGCTCACCACACAGATGAAGTCCGTAGGTGAGGCAATGTCCATAGGCAGGACCTTTAAGGAATCTCTCCAGAAGGCCCTGCGGAGCCTCGAAAACGACAGCTATGGTCTTGAGGAAGTAGCCGGAGATGTCGAGAAGATCAAGAAAAAATTGAAGATCCCGAGTGCCGAGCGTATGTGGTATGTTGCGCAGGCCCTGCGCACAGGCATGACAGTACAGGAGATCTATGACCATTCGATGATCGATCCCTGGTTCCTGAACAATCTGAGGGAGATCATCGAATTCGAGGAAGAGATAAAGCGGTCAGCCATCAGCTGTCAGCTATCAGCGAAACCCGAACTTCTTCGCGAAGCAAAAGAGTACGGCTTTTCTGACAGAAGACTGGGGCAGCTTATTGGCAGCAGTGAAGCAGAGATACGAAATCTGCGAAAAAAGCACGGCATCAGACCTGTGTATAAAATGGTTGATACCTGCGCTGCAGAATTCGCAGCATATACGCCGTATCTGTATTCAACGTATGAAAGACCATTCTACAAGCTTGATAGCCTGAAAGCTGACAAGCCTGAAAGCTTTTTTGACTCCGAGGCCGCACCCACAGACAAACAGAAGATCGTTATCCTCGGTTCCGGCCCGAACAGGATCGGACAGGGCATAGAATTTGATTATTGCTGCGTGCATGCTGTGTACGCCTTGCGGGAACTCGGATTCGAGACGATCATGGTCAACTGCAATCCTGAGACCGTCAGCACTGACTATGATACTGCTGACAGGCTCTACTTCGAGCCCCTCACCATCGAGGACGTTCTCAATATCCTCGATGCAGAAAAGCCGATCGGCGTAATTGTTCAGTTCGGAGGCCAGACACCGCTCAAGCTTGCCGTGCCCCTTGAAAAAGAGGGCATAAAGATATTAGGCACATCTCCTGATGCGATCGACAGGGCTGAAGACAGAAAGCGCTTCAAGGCGCTTCTTCACAAGCTGAACTTGAGACAACCGGAGAGTGACACGGTCATGTCGGTCGAAGAGGCTGTGGCAGCTGCAAACATCATAGGCTACCCGGTCATGATAAGGCCGTCCTATGTTCTGGGCGGAAGGGCAATGGAGATCGTGTATGATGAAGACTCTATCAGAAATTATATGGAGCGCACAGTCAAGGCATCTCCTAAGCATCCAATCCTCGTTGATAAGTATCTCGATGATGCCATCGAAGTTGACGTTGACGCTCTTTCTGACGGCTTAGATGTGATCATCGGCGGGGTCATGGAGCATATTGAAGAGGCAGGCATACACTCAGGCGACTCTGCCTGCTCATTGCCTCCCTATTCCCTAAGCAAAGAGATCATCGATGAGATAAAAAGACAGTCAAAAGAGCTTGCCCTTGAACTGGGCGTTATCGGCCTTATGAATGTGCAGTTCGCCGTAAAAAAGGATGAGATCTATATCCTTGAAGTGAACCCTCGCGGCTCAAGGACTGTACCGTTTGTCTCAAAGGCAACCGGCGTTCCGCTTGCAAAGATCGCTGCAAAGATTATGACCGGCAAGACCCTGAAAGAGCTTGGCGTCACAACTGAGGTGCAGATAAAGCATGTTGCGGTCAAGGAAGCAGTATTCCCCTTTGATAAGTTTCCGGGCGTTGACACCATCCTCGGACCTGAGATGAAGTCAACCGGCGAGGTAATGGGAATAGACAATGATTTTGGAAGGGCATATGCAAAAGCCCAGGCAGCAAGCAACAACAAGCTCCCCCTGACCGGCAAGATCGTGATCAGCATCAGGGACAAGGATAAGCTTGGCATTTGTGATCTTGTGACCAGGCTCTATGCCGCAGGTTTTACAGTAATTGCAACAAAAGGCACGGCAAAGTTCCTTAACGAAAAGGGACACGATGTTGAGGTGATCAATAAGGTTACCGAAGGCAGGCCGCATATTGTTGACCTCATCAAGAACAAAGAGGTCGTCTTTGTCATAAACACGGTAAGCGGAGCGCAGGCAAAGATGGATTCCATGTCGATTAGGAGAAGCGCGCTCCAGTATGGTGTGCCCTATACCACCACTGTCGCAGGCGCAAAGGCTGTTGTTACTGCGATCGAACAGCTCCAGAAGAAGAAGATCAATATAAAATCAATTCAGGAGTATCACCGCGACGCATAGCTGATTTCATCTGCTTGCTCGCAGCAAGCCAAGCAGCATACTGCGAAGTATTTTGTGTTGGATAATTATGCGCCGGATTCAGATGGATTCAATACGATTCAAGACTATTGTCTGTTATAATAATCCCTATGAAAAAACGCATTGCTTTCGCCCTCATCGGCGTGGTCATTCTCATTGTTATCCTCGGAGGCATCAAGACCTTCCAGATACGGGCAATGATAGCCCAGGGCAAAAAGTTCGTCCCTCCGCCTGAAACTGTAACCACAGCAACGGTTACGTCTGAGACCTGGGATACTGCTCTGACCGCTGTCGGCACGCTGAACGCCGTGCAGGGCGTCACAGTGTCGGCTGAACTGTCAGGCAAAGTGGTCAGGATCGATTTCGAGCCAGGCACAGCAGTAAAGAAGGGCGACATTCTGCTGCGTCAGGATACCACTTCTGAAGAGGCACAGCTTCCTGGTGTCCTCGGCCAGGTGAATCTTTACGTCACGAGCCTCGAAAGAGCGGACCAGTTGCTTGCAAAGGGAATCATCTCAAAATCAGACCGTGATATTGCAGTTGCAAATGCAGAGCAGGCCCGCGCCCAGGCCGAAACCATCCGTGCCGCCATCGCCAAAAAGACAATTCGTGCGCCTTTCAGCGGCCATATCGGCATCCGCCAGGTCAACCTGGGCCAGATACTCCGCGAGGGCGATCCGATTGTTACACTGCAGTCACTCGATCCAATGTATGTCGACTTCACGCTGCCGCAACAGCAACTCCAGCAGATACGTCAGGGCCTGTTGGTGCAGGTCACAGGCGATGCCCTGCCGGGCATCACCGTACAGGGCCGGATCACAACCATAAATCCCAAGATCGATATTGAAACCCGGAGCATAAAGGTGCAGGCCGTGGTCGCTAATCAGGAGATGAAGTTGCGTCCCGGGATGTTCGTCAATGTCTCGATAGGGTTGCCGGCCCGTCAGAAGGTGCTGGCCATCCCTGCCACCGCAGTAATGTACGCCCCATACAGCGACTCGGTCTTTGTAGTCGAGGAGAGCAAAGATGGCAAAGGCAGCAAAACGCTACGCCAGCAGTTCGTGCGTCTTGCAGAAAAACGCGGCGACTTTGCGGCTGTCACCACAGGGATCAAAGAGGGTGAGACTATCGTCAGCACCGGCGTGTTTAAGCTGCGCAATGGCCAGTCAGTGGTGATCGATAACAAACTCGCACCTGACTTTCAGCGATCTCCCAAACCTGAGAACAACTGACCTGTGTTCCGTCAATGAACATTACTGATCTTTTTATCCGCCGCCCGGTTCTTGCCCTGGTGGTGAACCTTCTTATTATCATTGCCGGTCTTCAGGCGATCAACTCCCTCAATGTTCGTCAATATCCGCGTAGTGAGAACGCAGCAGTGACCGTCACCACAGCATACATCGGCGCCAGTGCCGATCTCGTGCGCGGGTTCGTCACCACACCGCTGGAGCGTGCTATCGCTGCAGCAGACGGCATAGAATATATGGAGTCTCAGAGCAGTCTCGGCCTGTCAACCGTCAAAATCAGGCTCAAGCTCAACTATGATGCAACCAAGGCCCTGTCAGAGATTAGCTCCAAGGTCGATCAGGTCCGCCGCGATCTTCCCCCTGAAGCTGAGGTGCCGATCATAAACATCGAGTCTGCAGACAGTCAGTTCGCCTCTGCTTATCTCAGTTTCACCTCAGACATGCTCAAACAGAACGAAATTACCGAATATTTGGTGCGCATTGTCCAGCCGCGTCTGTCAGCGATCGAAGGTGTGCAGCGGGCGGATATTCTCGGTGCCCGCACCTTTGCCATGCGTATCTGGCTCAAGCCTGATCGGATGGCCAGTCTTAACATCAGCCCGGCACAAGTGCGCCAGGCTCTGACTGCCAATAACTTCCTGTCTGCCCTCGGCCAGAGCAAGGGCTCGTTCATACAGGTCAACATGACCGCCAACACGAACCTGAGCACTGTCGATGAATTCAGGCACTTGGCAGTGCGGGAGCAAAATGGCAGCATCGTGCGGTTAGGCGAGATTGCAGACGTGCAGCTTGGGGCTGAGAATTATGATGCTGAAGTGCGCTTTTCCGGTCAGACTGCAGTATTCATGGGCATATGGCCTCTTCCGAATGCCAATTCTCTTGATGTCATCAAGCGGGTTCGGGCTGAAATGGAGGCCATGCAGCGAGACCTGCCGAGCGGCATGCAGTCCCGCGTGGCATACGATGCGACCAACTATATTACGAATGCTATTAAAGAGGTACTCAAGACCCTTGGCGACACGCTGCTGATAGTTGTGGTCGTCATCTTTCTTTTCCTGGGTTCTTTCCGGTCGGTCTTCATCCCGATCGTTGCAATACCGGTCTCCCTGATCGGCGCGGTCTTCCTGATGCAGTCCTTCGGCTTTACGGTCAATCTGCTGACCCTGCTGGCTGTGGTCCTCTCAGTGGGTCTGGTGGTCGATGATGCCATTGTTGTTGTAGAAAATGTGGAGCGCCATCTGGGCGAGGGAAGATCACCCACTGAGGCAGCTCTGATCGGAGCGCGTGAACTGGTCGGGCCGATCATCGCCATGACAATCACCCTCGCAGCAGTATATCTTCCCATAGGTCTGCAGGGCGGCTTGACCGGTTCTCTTTTCCGCGAATTCGCCTTTACCCTGGCCGGTGCAGTCACCATCTCAGGTGTTGTAGCCCTGACCCTTTCACCGCTTATGTCAGCGCGTCTGCTCAAGTCCGGGATCGAAGAGCATGGATTAGCGGGCCGCATCTCCCGCGACTTTAACCGCCTAAAGGGCGCGTACGGCAGGCGGCTTGACGCGACCCTAAAAGCACGGCCCGCTGTATACACAGTCTGGATTGTCGTATCACTGCTGACAGTACCGATGTTCATCATGTCTGCCAGAGAACTGGCGCCTACTGAAGACCAGGGGGTTATCTTCGGCATCCTGGACGCATCTGCCAACTCAACCCTCGACCAGAACAGCCGGTACGCGGCTGCAGTCAATGAGACCTTCATGAGTATACCGGAGACAGACTTCACCTTCCAGATCACGTTCCCCAATACTGGGTTCGGCGGCATGGTCGCCAAGCCATGGGATAAACGTAAACGCAACGTCTTTCAGATCATGCCCGAAATACAGCAGAAGCTCCAGGCCATATCAGGAGTCCAGATCTTCCCGGTCACACCGCCCGCACTCCCTGGCGGCGGACAGTTCCCGGTTGAGTTTATCCTGGCCTCGACTGCAGAGACCGAACAGATCCTTGACTTCGCCCGCAAGTTGCAGATGAAGGCAATGCAGAGCGGTATGTTCGCCTTTCCACCAGTGATCGATGTCAAGATCGATCAGCCCCAGTCTGAATTCATCATCGACCGCGATAAGGTGGCAGCCCTCGGCCTCAATCTGGCACAGATCGGCACAGACCTGGGTGGCATGGTGGGCGGCGGCTTTGTAAACCGATTCGACATCGCAGGACGCAGCTACAAGGTCATACCGCAGATCCAGCGTATCGGTCGCCTTAACCCTGAGCAGCTTCAGGACATCCATGTCACTGGCCCCAACGGCAACCTCATCCCGCTCAGCACTATTGCCACACTGCGGGATTCGGTCGTGCCGCGCACGCTTAATCGCTTTCAGCAGCTCAATGCAGTGAAGATCAGCGGCGTAGCGATCCGACCGCTTGATGAGGCCCTGCGGTTTCTGGAAGACGAGTCAGCCAAGATCCTGCCTAAGGGATATGTGCTTGACTACACCGGTGAATCGCGCCAACTGCGCACAGAGGGGAGTAAATTTCTGTCTGCCTTCGGACTGGCCGTTATCCTCATATTCCTGGTGCTGGCAGCCCAGTTCAACAGCTTTCGCGATCCCTTCGTTATCCTGGCAGGTTCAGTGCCGCTCGCCATGTTCGGCGCCCTGATCTTCACATTCCTGAAGATACCTGACCCAAACACCCCATTCTGGACACGAGGATGGACAACAACGCTCAACATATACTCACAGGTCGGACTGGTGACCCTGGTGGGACTGGTCTCGAAGAACGGGATACTGATCGTGCAGTTTGCCAATCAGCTGCAGCTCAAGGGCAGTTCCAAACTGGAGGCAGTACGCGAAGCGTCCATGACCCGGCTGCGGCCGATCCTGATGACCACTGCAGCAACCATTGCCGGCCATTTCCCGCTGACCCTGGTCACTGGGGCTGGCGCAGCAGCCCGTAATTCTATCGGTCTGGTGCTGGTGGGCGGCATGTTTGTCGGCACTCTCTTCACGCTCTTCGTGGTGCCCTCGATATATATGCTGATAGCGCGCGATCATAGTAAAGACCGTGAGCCAGACGCGGCTATACCCGCAGAAACTTCAATTCAGATATAAATCTGTAAGGGACGAAGAGGCCCGGTTGCTTCGGTTGCCGGGCGACTGTGTGGTAACTTCTTCCGAAAGATGCCTCCAATGCAGCTAAAATAGCATAGTGACTTCAAAGGTGCCTTCGGTATTAGTCATGCTGACATTTGGACTGTTCTGAGCGAGTTTTCGCATCTTTACGTTCTGTTCGAGGATTTCAGCAGTGAAGCCCCGAATCCCCCTTGAGCCGGCATACTCGGCCATCCGGGTCTGAAGGAGAGTTCCCAGTCCTATCCCTTGCCAATCAGGAAGGATCATGTATGCAACTTCCGCCAGATTTGTGGTTGGGTTAAGAAAATAACAGGAACTTCCGACAATTTTTTCATTTTCTCGCTCTCCCATTGAAGCCACAAAAGCCATTTCTGTCTCGTAATCAACATTACAGAGATGCTCAGCCTTATCAACGGATAAGGCCTTGAGATAAGAAAAGAACCTTGTGTAAACATCTTTTTCGCTCAAGCTATAGAAGATATCCTGCAGGCCTCTGACGTCACTGGCTCTGGCCGGTCTCAGCAGCAGCGCGTCTCCGTTCTTAACGGTAACCCTTCTTTCTTCCTCGACCGGGTATGCGATGAGGCTTTTGAGGGTCTGATCAGATCGGATATAACCGAGCCGCTTTGCCTCTTCGAGCAGCCACGGACGAAACTTCGGATGGGCAATCTCAATGAGGGCCAGGGCCCTCTCCCTGATCGATTTGCCGAACAGATAGGCCATGCCGTATTCAGTCACAACGTAATGAATGTCTGATCGGGGGATGGTGACTCCTTCGCCTTCAAGCAGCTGCGGCCGGATACGGGATATGAACTCGTCTTCTGTTGTGGACTGAATGCATACGATTGGCTTACCTTTGGGTGAAAGGGCAACACTGCGGATAAAGTCAGGCTGGGTCGAAACACCGCTATAGAACTCACCCTGGAATTGGTCCGAGCATACTTGACCGGTCAGGTCTATAGCAAAGGCCTGCGTGACTGATACCATGTTGCTGTTTTTTGCAAGAATAGAAGGGTCACAGATGTAATCAAGAGGATGAAACGAAAACATCGGATTTCGGTCGATGAAATCATACATCCGTCGTGTCCCCAGGCAGTAGCTTGCCACAACTTTTCCCTTATGGAGAGTCTTTCTTTTTCCGGTGATCACACCCTTTTTGATTAGATCGACAATGGGTTCTGTGATGACATCCGAATGGATGCCGATATCTTTCCTGTCCGTGAGATATTTTAAAAGCTCGTTTGGTATCCTGCCGAGGCCGATCTGGAGGGTGGCCCCATCTTCAATCAGACGGGAGACAAAACGGGCGATGCATTCCGACACCGGATGCATCGGCAGATGGCTATACTCTATAATCGCTGTATCTACAAGGACAAGAGTATTGATTTCGTCGACGGAGATAAATGTGTCGCCGAGTGTTCTGGGCATGTTGGGGTTAATCTCTGCAATAATATGTTTTGCCTTGTGGGCAGCCATTCGGGTGATATCAACAGATACTCCAAGGCTCACAAAGCCGTGCTCATCAGGCATAGACACCTGAATCAGGGCAACGTCAAAAGTTATCCTGCCGTTTTCGATCAACTGCGGAACCCGGGAGATGGATATAGGTGTATAGTCTGCATCACCTCTTTTTATGCACTCACGGGTATCACTCCCTACGAAAAATGACGTGTGTCTGAAGCGCGTTTCAGGAATGCCCTCTGTATGCTGTACGGCTCCCGTTGTCAGGAAATGGATAAGCTGGATATCAGAGAGATCTCCGTCTATATTTTCCAGGGCCTGGAGAAGTGTGATCGGGGTGGCACATGCGGTTCCGACAAATACCGTGTCGCCGGACCGAACCACAGAAAGGGCCTCTGCTGGTGTTTTTATCTTGTCTGCATATTGGGAGAGATCATCACTGCTCATGGATTTGATACAAAAATTTGACATTGAAGAGAATCTTTCTCCTTTATTCCCTTGGGCAATGTATCGTGTTTTGCCATCGGGAGGGATTATCGCTGTTTGCCCGGGCTGAGTTCTTTTTTCCCTTGCCTCTGAGGTATGATACTACACGATGAATTATAAAAAAATCATTAATGATTTTAAGTATAGGAAGATTCTGGTCATCGGCGACATTATCCTTGACCACTACATCTGGGGCAAGGTGAACCGCATCTCTCCGGAGGCCCCTGTGCCGGTTGTTGAGGTGACACGGGAGAACTTTTTGCTTGGCGGCGCTGCGAACGTTGCCAACAATATAGTCTCGTTAGGCGCTCATGCAGCAGTAATCGGCATCAATGGCGAGGACATTGCAGGAGAGGCACTGAAAAGCATTCTTGAACAGAAGGGTGTTGATTGCGCCGGTCTTTTCACGGAGAACAGGCCGACAACGGTCAAGACACGCGTTATTGCCCATAATCAGCAGGTGGTCAGATTCGACCGCGAGGACAGTAAATATGTTGATGGCAGGATATTGAAAGGCATCCTTTCCCATATCCACAGCATAGTTAATGACTTTGACGCAGTGATCATATCTGACTACAAAAAGGGCATGGTCACCGCACAACTTGTCAGAGGCATCCTGAAAAAGACAAAACCAAAGAACATGTTCGTTGCAGTGGATCCCAAGGTCGGCCATTTTGATTTTTATAAAGGGGTGTCGCTTATTACACCAAACCTGATGGAGGCAGCGCTGGGGGCAGGTATGGAGATCACTGACGATAGTTCGCTGAACAAAGCAGGCGAGGCCCTTATAAAGAAGTTGTCGCTCACTGCTGCGCTTATTACGAGAGGCGAACAAGGTATGAGCCTTTTTGAGAAGAAGAAGGTTACCCACATTCCGACTGTTGCCCGCAAGGTCTATGACGTTACCGGCGCGGGCGACACGGTCATATCTGCGTTCACCCTTGCCACTGCCTCAGGCGCAAGCCTCGAAGATTCTGCGGTGATCGCTAATCATGCGGCAGGCATTGTTGTTGCTGAGGTTGGCACTGCCGTTGCCACCCCTGAACAGCTGCTGGAATCCTTCAATTAATGTCTTTAACTGCTGACCCATCACCCATTACTCATCACCCATCACGATCAGTTAAAGCTGTTGCCCTGTATTCAGGCGGTCTTGACAGCACGCTTGCGATTCTCACTGTGATGAAGCAGGGGATTGAGGTGAAGGCTGTAACTTTTCTTAATCACTTCGGCTGCGACATCACTGACAAGTCGTCATGCTCAAAGAATCCCTTTGCTGCAGCGCGGCAGTTCGGCTTTGAAGTAAAGCTTTGCCATCTTTCAGATAAGTTCATCAATATCGTCAAGAATCCGAAATTCGGCCACGGTAAGAACATGAACCCCTGTATGGACTGCAGGATATTGATGCTCAGGGAAGCAAAAGAGTTCATGGATATCGTTAATGCGGATTTTATCATCACCGGTGAGGTGCTGGGACAGAGACCGATGAGCCAGCGCAGGGATGCACTCGATATTATTGATAGGGAAACAGGCCTGCGCGGCCGCATTCTCAGGCCTCTTACTGCAAAATTGCTCAAGCCTACCATTGCCGAACAGGAGGGGCTTGTGAACCGAGATATGTTGTACGGCTTCGGCGGCCGTACGAGAAAACCTCAGATGGCGCTTGCTGCAGAGTTCGGCCTGACTGACTATCCGTTGCCGGCAAGCGGCTGCCTTTTGACAGAGCCGAACTATTCATATCGCTTGAGCGAATCGCTCGCCTATGATAAGGACCCTTCTGTTGACGACCTGAACCTGCTTCGCGTTGGCAGGCATTTCAGGTTGTCAGATACCTGCAAGGTGATCGTCGGAAGGGATGAAGCAGAGAACAATGCCATTCTTATGATCCTTGGCGAAAAGGGAACCTTTCTGAAGGCAGAGGACCACGCCAGCCCTATATCGGTGATCAGGGGCGATGCGGATGAAGCGATGACCAGGACCGCTGCATCACTCTGTGCACGTTATTCAGACGGAAAACATCTGCCCGAGGTTAAGGTGAAGATATGGAATGGGGACGATGTTCGGTATCTCATGGTTCCGCCTGCTGATCAGCCTACGATTGACCAATACAAGATAGAGCGCAGAGACAAGAGCAAGGTGCCGCAGAAGATATAAGTTATTTGAAGCATATCTTTGCACGAATGCAAAATTATACTCCAATAGGTTCGGGAATCTTTAACTGCGTATTGCCTTCTTTCGGACATTCACAGTTGCACTTGCTTCCTGAAAGGCGCAGACTTGTGACATAACAGAATGATGAGCAGTCCTATCAGTAGTCAACGCAGGGACTGTAGCAACTGCACTGTAATATAATCATCGCAGGCAAGGTCTTTGCCCTCAGGTGATGCGCCTGAAAAACTAATCCTGCATGAATACCGAACACCTCTACTCTGGCTTGACATAATCATCATTTCTCTTGTATTTCAGGCATTCATAATATATATTTTCAGATATCTGCTCTATAGCAGCAAGTTCTACTGTCAAACATGGAGGGTATTTGCTTATGAATCTCAGATCAAGCTGGCGCAGCCTCTCAACAGTATTAATTGCCACTCTTTTACTGCTTTTCACCTTTTCATATCCGGCTTCTGCCGGTACGGACAAGGAGCTGCAGGGGCTATCAGAGTCTGACAGTGCTGCAATCCTGACGCAGGTCCGGAAAGCGCAGTGGGTAGACTCCAATTGGGTACAGACGGCAAAGAATGCCAGCGGAAACACGAGTGGCGCTTTGTTCGGCTATTCGGTTGCGATAGATGGAGACTTCGCGGTTGTCGGATCTAACCAGGCGGATCGGGGTTTCGGAGGAGCTGCCTATATTCTGCAACGCTTCTCTGGCGGTTGGGTAGTAATTCATGCGATTTTCGGCCCCGGGACTGTATTCGGCGATCGATTTGGCGATTCTGTAGCGATTAGCGGCGACACTATAGTAGTCGGCGACGGCTACGAATCTTCGCGTGGCATAAACCAGGGAGCGGCCTATGTCTATTCTCGCAATCAGGGAGGGGCTGACAAGTGGGGTTTAGTCAAGACACTTAGATCTTCAGCAACCTATAGTAACAACGGTTACTTCGGATACAGCGTCGCGATCAGTGGTGACATGATAGCTGTGGGCGCACAGGGCGAAGACTCATTTACCGGTGCAGCCTATATTTATTACCGAAATCTTGGTGGTACCAATAACTGGGGAGAGAATAAGCGGATTGTCCTTGCACAAGTGACGTACGGCGATATGTTCGGCACCTCGGTGGCGCTCTCCCCGAATGGCACCCTCGTTGTTGGCGCTCAGGGAACCGACACTTTTGCTGGAGCTGATCAGGGGATGGTCTATCTCTTTGGCCGCTATGAAGGCGGGAATGACAACTGGGGTAAAATCCAGCAGATGACCTCTGAAAACGGAGGGGCTAATAATTATTTCGGTAATTCGGTAGCAATATCCTCCACAGATACCATTATCGTTGGAGCACCTGGATACGCTTCAAACACAGGAGCCGCATATATCTACAATCTCGGTAGTTGGGGTGTGGGCAGACAGATTATGGCCTCAGATCAGGCCGTTGGCGACCAGTTTGGATACTCGGTAGCGATATCAGGAGATAGCATCGTTGTCGGTGCCTACAATAAGAATATAAATGGGAAGGTAACCCAAGGGGCAGCCTATGTCTATTCCCGTGTTGAGACCCGGAACCCCTACGGCACCTTCTGGGGTGAGGTCAGAAAACTCACAGCCTCGGACGGTTTGGCGGGTGATCTGTTTGGCTTCAGAGTGGCGATATCCGGGGATACCATAATCAGCGGTACCCCCCGGGCCGAAGCTAATGGATACACCGACCAGGGCGCGGTCTATTTCTATTGGAATGCATACACAGCAGCCATGCCGGTACCCACAGGGCATGAAGGTTTCGTTTATTTCCCAGTTATGGAGCCGCATATGAGTTTTGTGCCTGATCAGGCAGCGCCTCTTGCCCTCGCAGATCCAAGCGCTTCAACGATTTTTCAAGTGTATTTTGGACTCGGTCCATTTTCAGCCCGTGTGGATATTTACAATGCATTTTCTCTGTCGACAGATCCCAACACCATCTATATCATGAATCCTGACGGAGGCACATTTAATACCTTTACAAGGGATGCCATCTCTCAAGCACTCTCAACGGGACAACGGCCTGAAGGGCTTGTACCATGGCGTTCTAATACACTCGGTGACATAAAACTAAAACTCATGGAAATGGAAAGATCGCAACTTCCAAACGCGAGCATCACTGTATACACGGTTGTTTTCCCCGCAGGCAGTCTCAATACTTACTACATGTGGCAATCAGTTCTTTAGCAATTGATATGCCCATTACAATATTACAAACGGAGAGGGTAATACCTCCGTGTTTGTAATATCAAGCTATAGCACGACTGTAACAATTACACTTCTTAAGACGAGTTGCAGATTATGACTGTTGGGTTCTACTTAAATGCAACACATTTCACGGCTTACCAGTTGAGTTGAGTTGCGGGTGTCACAGAGAAAAACGCTATGCAGCCTTCGGGATGAATGAGTCAATCAAGAAATGCTATTTGATTAAAGCAGAGATATCTTGACGGATATTCACTGACTGTGAGAAGAGGGGGGACGCTGTTTAAATTCTTATCGGTACGTTTCGTTCTCTGAGGTATTCCTTTGCTTCCTTTACCGAATATTCCCTGAAATGAAAGATCGAGGCTGCAAGAGCTGCATCTGCCTTTCCTGCAGTAAGACCCTGATAAATATGTTCGAGGTTGCCGACGCCGCCTGAGGCAATGACCGGGATTGAGACAGCCTCGGAAATGGTCCTGGTCAGTTCAATATCGTAACCGTCCTTGGTGCCGTCCTTGTCCATGGATGTGAGCATGAACTCTCCTGCACCAAGCTCTTCCATCTTCTTCGCCCATTTCACGGCATTGATAAGCTTCATCTGTCGACCGCCATGGGTCGAGATTGCCCATGTGAGTTTAGCACCTTCTTTTGTATGGGCATCCATATCGAGTATTACGTCCTTCATCGAATCATCATTAAACCAGTCTTCACCGGTTGCCTTGTCCATGTTGTCAGCAACCCTTTTTGCGTCGATCGCTACCACAATGCATTGACTGCCGAACTTCTCTGCAGCGCGGCTGATGAAATGCGGGTCTTTCACTGCGGTCGTATTGATTGAAACCTTGTCGCAGCCAGAATTAAGAAGATCGCGTATGTCCTCAATGGTCTTGATTCCTCCGCCGACCGTCAGCGGCATAAATACATCTTCAGCGGTCTTTTCAACAATATCGAGGATGATTTTACGTTTTTCATGGGAAGCGGTTATGTCGAGGAATATAAGTTCGTCAGCTCCCTGTTCGTCATAGAACTTTGCGTTTTCAACCGGATCTCCGGCATCGCGGAGATTGACAAAACTCACACCCTTTACCACACGGCCGTCCTTTACGTCAAGGCAGGGGATTATGCGTTTAGCTAACATGGGAAAGACCGTAATGGGTGAATCGTGAATAGTAAATCGCAAAGAGTGAAATGACAAAAATAAAATGCATGATCTTTTGCGGGCAATTACGCATTACGCGTTCTGCTCTGTCAGTTTTATTGCTTCTTTGAGGTCGAGGGAACCGGCATAGATTGCCTTTCCGGTGATCGCGCCCCAGAGGTTCGGTATTTTCAGAAGGTTCTTTATGTCTTCGATGTTTGCGATACCGCCCGACGCAATGACAGGGATTTTTACGGTCCTTGCCATTTCTTCCTGGGCAGGGATATTCGGACCAGTGAGCATGCCGTCACGGGCAATGTCAGTATAGATAATACCTCCTACGCCGACGGTCTCGACCCTTTTTGCCAGTTCGATGGCACCGATGGTACTTACCTCTTCCCATCCCTTTACTGCCACCTTACCATCCTTCGCGTCGATACCGATATAGATCTTGCCGGGAAACTTCCTGCATGCTTCAATGAGAAAGGCGGGGTCTTCTATGGCTGACGTGCCGATGATCACGCGGTTGATGCCTGCCGAAATAAGCCGGTCAACAGTGACAATATCCCTGATGCCGCCGCCCACCTCGATTATCATTTTGACATTCTTCCTGATATCCATGATCTTGCTGAGGTTCTGCTGGCTGCCGGTGAAAGCGCCGTCAAGGTCCACAACATGGAGGACCTTTGCGCCCATAGCCTCCCACTTTCTCGCAGTCCCCGCGGCATCGCGGGAATAGACCGTGACGGCCTCTTTCCGCCCCTGTTCGAGCCTCACGCAGACGCCGTCCTTCAAATCTATTGCAGGAATAATAAGCATGTATTACTATACCAAAAACTTTTTTTAAATTATAGTGTTAACCTAGTTATGAATATCATGAAGACTGAAGCTGAATATAAAGCAGGAGAGGTGCAATCTCCGCGGATAATTGCTGCGGCGGGGTTTTTTCTGGCCGCATACATTATCTGTATCATCTTGTTTTTGCCAGCGACTACATCAGCTTTTTCGGTCCCGGAAAAACTCATTTTTGATCTCGCCTGGACAGGTGTGAAGGCGGGGACTGCTGTTCTTGAGGTGGTGGATGAAAAGGAGACGGTAAGGGTGATTTCTACAGCGAACTCTGCGGCGTGGGTATCGGTATTCTATACGGTTGACGACAAGGTGGAGGCAGTTCTCTCAAAAGGAAAGTCCCAGATATTCATGGGGCAGACAAAGAACTACAGGCTGAAGATCAGGGAAGGCAAGCACAGAAGAGACAAAGAGATCGTTTTTGACCACACCAGGCATATAGCGCAGTTCATCGATCATCTTGAGAAAGGCAGGGAGCGGAAAGAATATCCTGTTCCTGAAAATGTATTTGATCCTCTTTCTGTCCTCTATTATGTAAGGACTTTGAAACTTGAGATTGGAAAACCTGCCTATGTGGATATCTTTGACAGCAATAAGCTCTGGAACGTTGAGGTCCAGGTTCTGAGAAAGGAAAAGATAAACACGGTTTTGGGGGATGTGGAGACCATAGTCATCAAGCCCCTGATGAAATCAGAAGGTATATTCAACCGGAAAGGCGAAATGCTCATCTGGCTGACTGACGACCAGAAGAGGATCCCTGTCAAAATGCAGACCAAAGTCGCTGTCGGAGCTATCACCGCCACGCTGGTCGGCGGGCACTACTGAGCGTTCGCTTTAACAGTAGTCCTGAATTCGCCGCATAAATATTGTAACGTGACGGTAATAGTTGTTGCAGTTGACCTTATGGAGAGAGCATTAATTGGAAGATTATAAAAAGATTATTCAGCTCGTAAAACCTTATTGGCACAGGGTTGCCCTTGCCGGGATAATCAGTGTCATTGTCTCGGGGCTTAATGCGTCTCTTGCCTGGCTAGTAAAGCCGATGATGGATGACATCCTTATCAAAAAGAACACCACGCTGCTGTGGCTGCTCCCTGCTGCAATATTTCTTATCTTTCTGGTTAAAGGGATGTTCCTTTTCTTTCATGAATATCTCATGAAATCTGCGGCGCAGAAGATGGTAATGAACTTAAGAAATATTCTTTATGCTCACATACTGGATCTGCCGATAGGATATTTCAGCAAAACGTCGAGCGGAGAACTTATATCGAGAACAATAAACGACACCTCTATTTTGCAGGGAGTCATATCGCTGACAGTGAAAGATCTGTTTATTGAGAGCACAACCGTAATCGCGCTTTCTGCTGTCGCTTTCTGGAGAAGATGGGACCTGACTCTTATTGCGCTTCTGGTTTTGCCGTCTGCCTTTTATGTCGTTGGGCGATTAGGAAAAAGAATAAAGCTCATCAGCCGGCGCACACAGGAAAAGATATCTATTATCACGGCATTTCTGAATGAAAGTTTTTCGGGCATTAAGATCATAAAGGCATTTTCCCGGCAGGCAGATGATCTGGAGCGCTTTAGACATATTAACAAAGATTTCTACCGGGAAAATATGCGTGCAACCAGGGTCTCTGAATTTGCTGCACTAATTATGGAGGCAGTTGGCGGGATAGGCATTGGAGTTGTCATATGGTATGGTGGCAGACTCATTACCCAGAATGTCATAACAATCGGGGACTTTACCTCATTTCTGACCGCCATTTTCCTGGTGTATACACCTGCAAAGAGACTTGCCAAGGTAAATGTAGGCATACAGCAGACGCGCGGTCCACTCGAGAGAATATATTCTTTATTGGCGGAGAAGAAGGAACAGGAAGGCGCGCTGGAACTTAAGCCGATTTCGAAAGACATCGATTTTAAAGGGGTTTCCTTTTCGTATCCGCAGGCCAAACATGAAGCGCTGCGGAATATAGACCTGCATGTACAGAAGGGTGATGTAATTGCCATTGTCGGGAAAAGCGGCGGCGGCAAGACTACTCTTATTAATCTGCTGCCCAGATTTTATGTGCCGACAGAAGGCGCTATTTTTATTGACGGGACGGATATATCGTCGGCAACGTTTTACTCACTAAGGGCCCAGTTTGGCATTGTCAGTCAGGAAGTGATACTTTTCGATGACTCTATCTTTGCCAACATAGCATACGGGAAACCCGGCGCAGATATGGCAGATGTGATAGCAGCGTCAAAAGCTGCTTACGCCCATGATTTTATTATTGAGCTTCCTCAGGGATACGATACCATGATCGGTGAAAGGGGGGTGAGACTTTCCGGTGGGCAGCGTCAGAGACTCTCGATCGCCCGAGCCATACTCAGGAATCCGCCTATCCTTATACTCGACGAAGCGACTTCATCTCTTGACACTTCTTCGGAGATGATGGTGCAAAGGGCCCTTGAAAACCTCATGGAAAACAGGACGACATTAGTGATCGCACACCGGCTTTCCACGGTGAAAAGAGCGGACAGAATCATTGTTTTGGACAAGGGCATGATTGTTGAGTCCGGAAGCCATCAGGAGCTCTTTGAACAAAAAGGCATCTACCGGGATCTTTATGATCTCCAGTTCAGCAGATAGCTGTCGGGCGAAAAGAAAGACAAGCTTTGTGATCGGATAGAATAGTTGGGCGGGCGCGGGCAGAAAAGTAACCGGATCTCATGTCTTCAATAATGCATGTCTGCTGAAAGACATCCGTCGACTATCTTGCCTAATTGTCTTTCGAAGTCTAGATGCCTTACCGATTCCCTGATTTCTGCTTTTGACAGGTGCTCCTGCATTGCGGTCCTCATGGACTCAGCAACAGATTCGATATTTCTCAGGTCTCTGATTACATCCCCCGCTCCTTTTTGAATAACCTCTGCGCAGCCGTTAGCATTGCTGGTTACCGTATAGAGTCCCATTGCCATTGCTTCCAACGAGGCGTTGGAGAAAGGATCGTAGATCGTCGGTAAGACGAAGGCGTCGGCTGACTGAAAAAAAGGAATAACGTTTTTTTGCGGTCCGCAGAAATTGACTCTTGCAGAAAGTCCAAGCCTGTTGGTCAGCTTTCGGTACCGCTGTTCATGTTTGTCCTTTCCCACGATAATCAGCCCTGTCTTTTCAGGGAGCATGGTTAGCGCTTCTATTGCCTTTGCTACACCCTTACGCTCATAACCGCTCCCCACATGGAGAAAGTAAAATATATCATCGCGCAGCGAAAGCTCTCTGCGCAGCATATCCCTTCCACTGATCCCCTGCTCGAAGGCTCCGGAGAATTCACCCCATTCTACCCCGTTGTGTATAACGGTGAGTTTCCTGGCTGCCGCAGGATAGTACCTCATCATCTCGTCGCGCACAAGAAATGAGTTGCAAAAGATCCTTTTTAATGTATCTGCAACAAAAGCCCTTTTTTCTATTCTGAGCATCATACGGTGAAAGGGATTAAGACGAAAGCTGAGGCACCTGAGATATGAGGTTTCTGCGCATCTTCTGTCGAGCCATCCTGCATGGCATCCGCCACCGGCACGGAGATGTGTCTGATAATCCGTGCGGTCCATGCCGAGCACACAATCGTATGGGGTGCTTTTAAAGTGCCTGCTCGCCGAGGCATTAAAAGAGAGAAGCCTGAGTAGATTATTGCGTTTGAACTGCCTCAGGGTTATCCAGTTGACGTTCGGGGAGGTCAACTCCCATCGTGCAGGTTCTGCGGTGACAACATCGACGGTAATATCTCTTTTCACAAAGGCATTGATCAGGCGTGTCGTATATTTCTCCCCGCCGCCATAGGGGGTGTAGTTGCTCTTGATTATTGCAACCCGCATAGAGTGTTCGCCAAACAGGACTGAATGCGATATTTCGGGCCGTGCTTTTTAGTATAATAACGCATGTGTAAGCGTAACATTTTCCTTCCTGTAAGAACAGAAAAATGAAAAAGCAAAGAATCCCTCCGCTGTTCTTTTCCTCACTGTTCCCGGTTGTGGCGGCTAATACGGTTCTATCCATGGGTATCTCTTACCCGCTGTTTGCTTTCGGGGCAAAGCATGGCACCCTATTTGGACTGACGGTCAGTCTAGTATCATTTGCAGGTCACTATTTTTTGCTCAATCTTGCCGCAGGAATGATCATACTGCTGCTAACCAGTTTTCTTCCCCGGAAGATTATGGCCGCTCTCAGAATAGTGCTTTTTACTCTGTTGCAGACACTTCTGCTCGTTGATACGAAACTCTATTCTATCTTTCGCTATCATGCGAATTCTCTTGTGCTCAATGTGATCACTTCTGAAGGGGTAAGGGATTCCGTGGTCCTTGGAAGCGGTACGATAGCAGCGCTTTTTCTCTGGATGGCGGTGATCTTATCTGCGGAGTTTATTACGAACACATATCTTGCAGGGCACTACAGAAACATGGCCCCGATGATGCTTGCCCGGGCGATTAGGATATCGCGATCGACCTTTGCTGTCTGTCTGCTGTTTGTTGCTGCGGATAAAGGACTATATGCCTATGGTGATCTTTTCAATATAACCGACATTACGGGCAACGCCAAGCTTTACCCTTTGTATCAGCCCTTGACCGTAAGGAAATTTGCCGCCAGGGTCTTTCATATGCAGGTCAATCGGGAGGAAGGGTTTGCGTTTTCACCCTCGGCTTCATCCCTGAATTATCCCCTGAAGCAGCCTGTTATTGATCCGGGCCGCGGCCATAATTACAACATTGTCATTGTTGTCCTCGACGGTCTTCGCTTCGATATGCTTGATGCCGGGGTAATGCCCAACCTCTCTGCTTTTGCAAATGAAAACATTGTATATGCCGAGCACTACAGCGGAGGAAATGGCACGCGGTTCGGCATGTTTTCGCTGCTGTACGGGATTCATGGGTCTTACTGGCACACGTTTCTTGCCCAGCGCAGGTCCCCGGTGCTTTTGGATACCCTGATGGACAGAGGATATGATTTCACCATCCTCTCGAGCACACGACTGTCATTCCCTGAGTTCAGGAAGACCGCTTTTATCAGGATTCCCGACAGTATAAAGGATACCTATAAAGCTGAAACCGCAATACCGAAACGTGATGAGCTTTTGACAAAGGACTTTGAGGATTACCTCGAGTCCAGGGATCTTCAGCGGCCGTTCTTCGCCTTTCTATACTACAATTCCTCTCATGAGCCTTTTGTTTTTCCGGACGAATATACAAGGTTCAGTCCGGTTATCAAAGGGGATATAAATTATTTCAGTGACATGGAGAAGTCAAAGGTCCCGATGCTCAGGAACATGTACAAAAACGCTGTCTTCTATGAGGATCATCTTATGGGGAAGGTAATCAGGTCTTTACAAGAGAAACGCCTGCTGGACAATACGATTGTCGTTATCACCGGTGATCATGGAGAGGAGTTCTTTGAAAATGGCTTTTGGGGCCACACATCATCTTTTGATGACTACCAGCTGAAGACTGCCTTTGTTATGCATTACCCGGGTATCGGCCGACGTATTGTTCAGAGGATTACCTCGCATCATGACCTCGTCCCGACATTGATGGAGTCCCTTGGATGTGTCTCTCCTCCGGGGGAATACTCCCACGGGTTTTCTCTGCTGCGGGATGAAAGCCATGCCTATATCACGGCAGCCAATTGGGATACTGCTGTCATGATCGACAAAGATATCAAGATTGTCTACTCAACCGAGATGTACAATATGGGTTCCTTTACCGTGCATAACAAGGGGGACTATGCTGTTATCAGAGCCCCGGCTGAGTTGCTGAGGCAAAAGAATGCCCAGTTGCTTGATGTCCTGGTGAGGATGTCGGAATTCTATAAAAAAATGTAGGCAGCAGAGTCCGGTGCCGCGATTGGCCAGATTTATTCTACCTATCGGCCATTCTGAGGAGCAGATCTGCAAGGTTCTTTCCGATGACTTCGACAGAATAATGTGTTTCTGCTTTAATCCTGGCATTCTCTCCCAATGTGATTCTTTGTTGCTCGCTGCCTGCTAAAGATCGAATTGCATCATAGAAACCTTCTGGTGTCGATGCGACAAGTCCCTCCTTGTTATTCTCAACGACCTCACTGTTGATGCCTACATCTGAAACGACCGGAGGCACTCCTGCGGCCATATACTGCAGCGCTTTGTAGGCACACTTGCCCTCGCTCCATTTGTTCAGGGGAAGGGGCATGACGCCGATGTCTAAAAGGGCGATCTCTCTATCCTGTGTTTGAAGATTCCAGGGCACGAAGTCGACTTGCACGCCAGGTATTCTAATTACGTCACTGCTGATCACTCTTAGCCGGATCGGACAGATGCCGGCCAGTTTTTGAAATGTTTCCGACAGCATTGCCAAATGGCGAAGATTCGCCTTCCCGCCTACCCAACCGATAACGATATCCCCGCTTCCGCCAACATGTTTTTTGACGGGGATTCCTCGTGTCTCTACGGATGAAGGCAGCACGACAACATTATTATTGAACCTTTCGGCATAGTCAGCCAGCACCCTGTTACCGGCGACGACCATGTCCGCTGCTTTGGCAATGTTTCCGAATTTTGACAATCTTGATCTGCTTTCAAATGAAGCGTGTGAATCATCGCGGTAATAAATGGCATCATCAAAGTCAAAAATAAGCAGTCTGGAAAAAGATCTGAGCAGCTTTGTTTCAATGGTTGAGGGCAGTTTCTTCTGGAGATATACGACATCGAATTTTCTGAGGTCCCTCCAGAGGAGCATCTTATCGGAGATGCTTTTCGGATAGACTTTGGCTTCGGAGAAGATCCCTTTTTTTTGTATCTCGGGAACGAGGTTGGTGACCCTGATCCTGCTGCTCGGCATGTCCAGGTCCTGACAGAGGAATAAGACATTCATCTATCATATCTCCTTTTTTGACGCAATAACTGTCATTCTGCTTGTTCTGCCGGTTGCCGACAGTATGCAAATCAGGCATTTAAGGAAAGGCTTCAAAATCCCTTTGGTCAGATTCTTCAGCCAGAAAAGGTGTCTTCTTTCATCCACGGCATTATCAAGACTCTTGATAAAGTCCCTGTCCGTCCCGTGATGCAGGATCCCCTGCAGCGTGAAGCCGTATTTGACCAGATACTTTGAAATTGTATTGGGTGAAAAATGATATAAATGGTTAGGCAGGTGGAGACCATAGAAAAAACCTTTGAATAATCTGGCCTCGGCCCCCGAGATATCCGGCAATACCAATATGAGCTTGCCGGCAGGCTTTAACCATTTGCTTATTTTTTTTAGTGCTTCTGCAGGCGAGAAGACGTGTTCGAGGACCATCCTCATGACAACGACATCAAATGAATTTTCCCCAAAGGAAACGCTATCCATATCCTGACAGAGCAGATCGATATCAAAGACTTTTTTACAGGCAGCAGCCGCTTCACTGCTCATTTCTATCCCCTGTACTTTCCACCCCATACTTTTCATTCCATGCAGAAATTTGCCATAAGAACTCCCAATCTCAAGCAGGGCGCCGTCCGGGACATAATCCGGTATCGCTTCAATCGCGAACTTATGTCTTTTGATCAGATAGTAAGGGAGCAGAAGGGCCTTGAGGAAAGGAGAACTTTTTGTTATGCCGGGATAACCCTTATAATGCTGCAGCATTGCTCTGTAGCTTCCGCTCAGGACTTTCATCGGCTCAAGGTCTTTTTCGGTGTATACATAATAAGAGGTGGAAGCAGGATAGAAAGCAGACATTTCCGTTCTGCAGGGCCGGGGATTGGTATACAGCAAACCGCATGCCCTGCATTGGACAACGGTAAATACTCCCTCTATTTTGTTGATATGATCCTTAGCCCTCAGATAGGGCCGACAGTCTAAGCTTCCGCACAGATCACACGAAACCGTTTCCATTAGGGCATATTTCCGTAGATTCCGAAAGCTCAGCGGGCAGCGGTACGATTGCGCTGCAGTTCAAGGAGTTTGGCATACTTCAGGAAGGAACCTCCTGCCCTGGTGATCGCAATGACAAAACCATCTAAACCGTCGAGAAAGCCCTGTTTTAATATATATACCTGCATAAACATGGAGAGTCCATGCACGAATGGAGTAATGGCATTTATGCGCCTCCCTGTGTCAAAGAGCTCCTTTGCCATGTCCGTAGATCGTCCTTCCATGATTTTCAGCATGTCAGAGTACGAAGAAAAGCTGAAATGTTCTATCGGCACATCAGTCCTGGCCAGCGTGCCGCTTGTGGCCCATATGCCGTGGGTTATGGACCTGTAGCGCCCTTTGCTCTTTTTGACGAGACGTATTATTCTGTCCGGCCACCATCCGCAGTGTTTGATCCACCTGCCGTGGAAGTAGTTCTTTCTCGGAAAGCTGTATGCATCTGCGCCGCGGTCCTTGTCAATGAGCTTTCTGATCTCAGTTCTTGTCTCCTCAGGAATTCTTTCATCAGCATCAACGATAAGGACCCATTCATGGCTGCATTTATCAATGGCGCTGTTCTTTTGGGGACCGTCACCTTTCCAATCTTCTACAAAGACCCTGCACCCAAAATCACGTGCGATTGCGACCGTTTTATCGGTACTCCCGGAATCGACAACTATTATTTCATCTGCAAAGGAGACGCTTTTCAGGCAGTCCGGCAGATTTCTCTCCTCGTTTTTGGTGATGATCGCAACGGAGAAATGGTTTTTCTCAGAATGCATGTATAGCCTCTGATCGTCCTGCAAAAAGAGAAAAGGCTGTGGCTGTTGCAAAGGTGAGCACCTGGGTATCGCTCAGGCTTCCGATGATGAAGACTGCAGTAAACGCGAATACAGAGAAGCCGAGCGTTGAATGCCGGCCTTTCCAGCCTTTCTTCAGCAAGAGAAAGAGAAGGTAGCAGAAGGCTGCAAAACCAACTATGCCGTAACTCACCATCATGTGGAGAAAACTGTTATGGGGATGGTCATGAAAGGGCAGCGAAGGATCTTCTTTGTAGCGTTCCCATGATTTTCTGAAGCCGCCAGTGCCGATTCCTATCAATGGGTTCTTCTTTATCTCGGATACTGCAATCCCCCACATTTGAAACCGCAACCCAATAGAGGTATTACTATTACCCTCACGGTAATGAACAATATCTTCTTTGGCTTGTATAAATCGCGAACGTATGACCGGAGAAATGAACAGAAGGGATGCAGCAATTACACTCACGGCAATTATCTTTATAATATGTTTTTGTCCCAAGATATTGTACACGACAAAAGGAGATAATATAATCAGGGAGATATAGCCGCTCCTGCCGCCGACATATCCGATGGTAAAAAGATATTGGAGCATGAGCGATGCATACAGCAGGCTCTCTTTTCTTGATTCTGATTTCAGAATGCAGAAGGATGCAAGGAGTATACCGGTTGTAAGGAGCAGAGAATAGGTGATATGCGGCGAACTTCCTCCGAGCAGGCCGGTTGCAAGCCCTTTTTTGAGAGAAAGGATCCCTGTGAACTGCAGAACTGAGATGACACTGTTGACTGAAAGTCCGGCAAGAAACATCCGAATAAGCAGGTCAGGCTGTTGTTCTTTATACGGGAGTGCTGCAAGGGCTATGGCATACAACCAATAGTGGGTTTTAAGGGCAATAGGGAGTCCATATGAGGGCACAGGGGAGTAGAGGAGTCCTATCCATGGGACGATCACGATAATGCTGACAGGGAGCATAAGGTCAGACTTGTAAAATGCCCGAATGCTTGTGACAAATTTGCCTGAAAAGATCCAGATGACAAGGATAAAAGCACCGCATATGACTGTCGGAGATGTTGCCAGCGGGAGGGAAAAAAACATGCCCAAATATCCCGCCCGGAGAAGCGTATCCGCATCAATTTTTCTTAAGAATGCCATTTTCACAAAAGTATATATCCGCATGGATTGTATCGTCCAGGAGTTTTTTGTTGAGGTTCCCTATGGTTTTATTTGTAGGATGCCAGAGATGAAAGCAGACTGCCCGGAAGGGGGAGGTTTTCTTTGTTAGTCCGTATTTTATAAATCTGCAGGCAAGATCAGAGTCTTCATTCCCCCACCCGACATAATTTTCATTGAAGCCGTTTACGGCAAGCACATCCTTTTTGAAGAAACTCATGTTGCAGGATTTTATCCCAACCAGCTTCTTGTTCTTGACCGTTAGGGTAACAGGAAGGCGTATCAGATGGTGGACATTGGAAAGCCTTCCGGCCAAGGCCATTTTGCAAAGGGTCATTAATGAATTGGCATGATGATAATCAAAACATGCCATGGCCTCTTTATCTACCAGGACCCTTTTGCCCTGTATGAAATAGCCCTCTTCAGCAAGCGAAAGATGATCTGATACAAAGTTCCGGCTGATAACGCAGTCGCCATCCAGGAGGATAACGTAATCGCCGGTAGATCTGGCTATGCCGCTGTTGCGGATCTTCCCTGCCCGAAAGCCCTGATTCTCCTGCCAGACATGTAGTAGCGGAAAACTGAACAGACCGGATGATTTACGTACTAACTCCTCGGTATCTTTCCCTGAACCGTCGTCTGCGATAATGATCTCATCAGGCGATCTTTTTTGGCAACGAAAACCATCGAGCACCTTTTTTAAATACGCAGGACTGTTATACGTTGATACGATAACGGATACTTTCAATTATTTCCCCCAGTCGAGTTTCGTCTTGGTCCTGTGGTGCAGGAATTTTTCTGCAGAAAGGGCTGCCTTTGCGCCGTCTGAAACAGCTGCTACGACCTGACGAACCTCCGTGCATATCACATCGCCTGCAGCGAATACGCCTGTAAGGGAAGTTTCCATCATCCTGTTTGTATCGATGCATTCTTCTTCAGTGAGAGGCACTGCACCATAGAGGAAGTCTACGATTGGTTTGCTGCCATGAATGTACACAAATACACCTGCCATGCTAAGCTGAAATTCTTTCTTCTCCGCATCAACGAGGTTGATCTTTTCGACTGCGTCGCCGCCTTCGATGGATGTGACCGTATGACTGAGCAGCACTTTGAGATTCTCTGCCTCAAGGGCAGGGTGGTCTTCGACCTTCAGCTTCGGTGTTGGAGAGATGAGGTAAACGGTCTCTGCAAAGCGGGTGAGGTATCCTGCTTCCTTGATTGCCTCTTCTGAACTGCCGATCACGCAGACAACTTTTCCCTTGAAAAAAGCAGCATCACAAACAGCGCAGTAGCTGACCCCTCTGCCCAAGAACTCCGCTTCTCCTTTGATCGAAGGCTTTCTGCCCATTGAGCCTGTTGCTATGATCACACTTTTGCCCTTATAACAGCCTTCCATGGTAAAGACTTCCTTGACCTCGCCGCTAAGATTAACGCCAACAACCTGCGCCTCTACATATTCCGCGCCGAATGTGGTTGCCTGGTTCCTGAACAGGTCGAGCAGTTCCCTGCCTGAAACAGGGCCAGGTACGCCAGGATAGTTCTCGATATGGCCGGTGTATGCAAGGGCACCTGCGGTCTTTGACTTGTCTATGACAATAGTCTTGAGCTTGGATCGTGATGCATACTGGGCTGCGGAGAGGCCTGCAGGTCCGCCGCCGATGATCATAACGTCATATATATTTTCTGTCTCAGACATGGTTCCTCCGGATACAAAGACTGTACATAGTATTTAAACATAGAGGGGAATGGCTTGTCAGCAGAGAGAACGGGTAAAATCATCTCAGTGTTTGAGCGGATCTCAGAATTATCAGTGATGTGAAAAGACGTGAAGCTTAGTGATGGGAAAGGGAGCAGTTAAGCCTTTATGTCGAGTATGCTCTGGGTGATCTCATCCTGGGTCTGCACGGTCTTCAGATTGGCCTTGAAACCGCTCTCGGCAGTGATGAGATTAACCATCTCTTTTGCAAAGTCAACTTCAGGGATAGCGAGTTGCCTGATTGACGCGGATACCCCGCCGCCGGGCACCGTATTCATCGTTGCCTCTGATGTCTTGAATCCCTCAGTGTTCATATTCGCCACATTGTTTGCCGTGACATTCAGGCGGGTGCGATATGCGCTGAGTGCGCTGACAGCTATACCAAAGACGTTGCCGGTGTTCATACTACCCTTATCGGATCAAAACCCTGCAGACTTTAGAAGAAACGGAGCAGGTTGTAATACGTGTCGCGCTGGGCAGGGACAAAGCCTGCTGAACGAATGGAACTGATGATATCATTCATCGTGACTGCATAGCTTACGCCGGTGGAGGCTACGACATTCTCCTCGATCATAGTCGAACCGAAGTCATTCGCACCAAAACGAAGAGCGACCTGCGCCATCTTTAAGCCCTGCGTCACCCAGGAAGCCTGAATATTCTCGATGTTTTCTAGGTAAATCCTTGAAAGCGCCAGCACTCGAAGGTATTCAACCGCCGTAGCCGGCATAAGCGTAGAGCCTGGAGCGGAGAGTGGAGAGTTGTTTCTGCCAGACTTCTGTTTCCTGCTCTTGACTCTTAGCTCTAGGCTCTCAGCCTGCAGTACCGTATTCCCCGGCTGGAAGGACCAGGGGATGAAGGCGGTGAACCCGCCTGTTCTGTCCTGGAGCTCTCTGATGGCATCAAGGTGGGTAATGATGTCCTCAGCTGTCTCGATGCTGCCGAACATCATGGTTGCTGTAGTCCTCATGCCGAGCTGGTGAGCTGCTTCCATCACCTCAAGCCAGCGCGAGGACTTGATCTTCTTCGGGCTCAGAACTTCCCTCACCCTGTCAGACAGTATCTCTGCGCCGCCGCCAGGGATTGAGTCCAACCCCGCAGACTTCAGAATTCCCAGAGTTTCTCTTATGGTCAGGTCCGATGCATCTGCAATATAGCAGATCTCCGGAGGTGAAAAGCCGTGGATATTAATATCGAAACGCTCTTTGATCGAGGAAAGAAGATCACAGTAATAAAAAATATCAAGTGCCGGGTGGAGGCCGCCCTGGATAAGTATCTGTGTGCCGCCGAGTTCGATCGTCTCTTCGATCTTCCTGAAGATAGTATATTTGTCGAGGAGATAGGCATCTGTATCATCAACATCTTTCCAGAACGCGCAGAAATTACACTTATTGATGCAGACATTTGTGTAGTTGATGTTTCTGTCCACAATAAAGGTGCAGATATTTTCAGGATGGAGCGCTTTTTTGATGCTGTCTGCCCACATGCCAAGTCCGAGCAGGTCAGCATTTTTGAATAATGCAAGGGCCTCTTTTCTGCTTATTCTCTCTTGTCCCGGATAAACCTTCATTTATATGCCTTGATGGTCTTATAGAATGAGTCCCGCTCAATAGCGATCTTGCCCGCTTTCTGTATCAGGTTAACGAGCTGCTCTGCAGTCAGTTTTTCGCCTGTCATGCCCCCTGCTGAATGGGTTATCTTTTCTTCAATGATCGTGCCATCAATGTCGTCAGCCCCGAACATGAGTGCAAGCTGAGAGATCTTTTCTCCCAACATGATCCAGTAGGCCTTGATATGAGCAAAATTATCGAGGAAGATACGGCTTACTGCTGCTGTCTTGAGATCGTCGAGGCCGGATGTATAGCTACCCTGCATTTCTGTGTTTTTGGGATGATAGGCAAGGGGGATAAATGCCTGGAACCCCTTTGTCTTATCCTGCAGACTCCTCAGACGCGAGAGATGATCGACCCTGTCAGCAAGGCCTTCAACATGTCCGTAGAGCATGGTTGCATTTGTCCTGATGCCGACCCTGTGCGCTGCTTCCATCACCTCAATCCAGCGATCACCAGGGATCTTTTCAGGGCAGAGCTGGTTTCGTATGTCTTCACTGAAGATTTCTGCGCCGCCGCCTGGCATAGAGTCGAGTCCGTTCTTCTTCAGGACCGTAAGCGTATCATGAAGTGACCGTCCGCTGATCTTCGAGAAGTAGTCGATCTCGACTGCAGTAAATGCCTTGATATGGAGTTTTGGAAAATGTTTTTTTATGGCAGAGATCATCGTGAGATAATGCTCAAAAGGCCATTCAGGATGAAGGCCGCCGACGATGTGAACCTCGGAAAATCCGTAATGGGTGATGGGTGATGGGCGATGAGCGACTGATGCTTTCTTTCCACTGGCCCCTTGTCCCCTGACCCTTCTGTTCTGCCCTTCATCTATCTTCCCGATGATCTCGTCGATCGTGAGCTCGAATGCGCCCTCCTGCCCAAGCGACCTGCTGAAAGCGCAGAACTTGCAGCGATTCACGCAGATATTCGTCGGGTTGATATGCCTGTTCCGGATAAAATAGGCCTTCCTGCCGTTTTTCTTTCCCGCTACATGGGATGCAAGCGCTCCGAGGGTGAAGATGTCATCAGTCTCGTAAAGGCGCAACGCGTCTTCTTCGGTGATTCGTTTGCCTGCAAGAACTTTTTCCCGTATTCCGGTGAGCATGGTTCATTATAAATCAAAACCTCAGCCAAAGACCAAAAAGGCTCTCACCGGGATTGCATTTGTTGACCTGCTATTGCAGCCTGTGTTATAACAATAAGCTCCTTGCTCTTCCCCTGGGGAAGGGCTTTAATCTCCTGACTTTCGGGAGAACAATCCATAAGGAGGTGTTTGCATGAACATCTACGAGAACGTCGTCATCCTTAACGCCTCACTCTCTGATGAAGAGATCAATGCCGCTGTTGAGAAGATCAAAGACCTTGTCTCCAATTCTGGCGGCGAAGCACTCAAAGCAGATCTCTGGGGCAGAAAAAAACTTGCCTATGAGATAAAGAAGCAGCAGAAAGGCTTTTATGTGTTCTTTGTGCTCAAGACCCCGGCAGCAACTATCAAGAAGCTTGAGGAGCTTTACAAGGTCTTTGATTCGGTCATCAAATACATGGTGATCAAGCTCGGGCCAAAGCAGGTCAAGGCACTTGAAGCTGCCCAGGCTGCTGCAGAGGCTGCTGCCCAAGTTGCTGCAGAGGCTGCAGCTCAAGCTGCAGTAGATGCAGTGCAGCCAAAGAAAGAGGACTAGATGTTTAACAAGGTCATACTCATAGGCAATCTCACTAAAGACCCCGAGCTCAGATATACACCGAAGGGGACGCCAGTATGCACCTTGAGGCTTGCCTCTACCACAAGATACAAGTCCGGCGACAGCATGAAGGACGACACGCTGTTTATAAATGTTGTCGTATGGGGCAAACAGGGCGAGACAGCCGCGCAATATCTTGCAAAAGGCAAGTCTGTTCTGGTTGAAGGAAGGCTTCAGGAGCAGCGCTGGGAGACTGACGGCCAGCAGAAGTCCCGGTTTGAGATCGTTGCGCAGGGAGTCCGTTTCCTCAGCAAGAAGGATGATGCGGGTTCACACGACAGTGGTGCCTCCGAAGACTTTGCGCCCCCGGACGAGACAACGGACCTTGAGCCGTTCTAAAAAAATAACAACTGTACAAAAGAAAAAGGAGATACTATGGCAGCACCACAGAAAAGGTTCCAGAGAAGAAAGTTCTGCAGGTTTTGCTCTGAAAAGGTAGATTTCGTAGATTACAAGGATGTTAAGTTCCTTAGAGGCTATCTTACGGAGAGAGGCAAGATCCTTACCCGCCGTATGACCGGAACGTGTGCGCTCCACCAGAGGGTGCTGAGCGAGGCAATCATGAGGGCAAGGAGCATAGCGCTCATTTCCTTTATCGAGAGATAAGATGCGCATACCGAAATCATGGGTTCCGATCATGGCGAAAAGGATCATCGAGAACCTTATTGCCCGTGAGATGATCACGCCAAAGATACCGGTTGAAAAACTGATTGAACGGGCGGATGCGATCATCCTCGATGAACTCATGCTTGAGGACAGACTGAGCAACGAGGTGAGGGAACTCCTGAAGAAGCACGAGACTGATATCGAGCGCAACCGTATGGACTACCGAAAACTTTTTGAGCTTACAAAACAGAAATTGGTGAAGGAAAGGAATCTGGTTCTATGATGCTCTCTGAAGACAAGATTTCGCATCTCAGCCATATCCTTCTGAACAAGCTTTACGATCTTGACATCATCGATATGAATGAGGATGAGGAAGCAACTATTCGGAAGGAGGTCAAGCGCACGATCGTCGGCGAGCTCAAGATCGGCGAGGAGATTGACCAGATTGTCAGAAAAAAGCTTCTGTCATTCTCAAAGAAACTCATAGAAGGTAGCGCTGAATGGGAAGTCCTCTACAACAAATATTTTCGGGAAGAGGAGACAAAAAAGGGAAGAGCTACTGGCTGAGGGGAGCATCTGTCTTCCTGCTTGTTGCTGCCTGGGCCGGCCTGCTCCTTAGGCCCTATTATCCTGTCCAATTTCCCATATTCTGGTTTCCGTTCACTGTTGTTACTCTTATTGCCTGTGGTACACTGCATCTGCTTGCGGGACGACGTGAATATGCTATCGAGTTCCTCTACTCAGTCCTTCTCCTGTATGCTGGCATAATAGATGTTGCAGGTTTGTCGTGGCTCAAGCTTGCTTACTTTCCCTTTATCATCACCATGACCAGATTTTACCGCATGAACATTATTATTCCTCTTTCAATCCTCGTACCTTTCAATGCCTTAGGGTCATTCACGATAACCAGGGAAAACATTGCAGGAGAAGCGGCATTTTCTCTTTTTCTGATCCTCACGTCAGTTGTTGCCTCATTTATTTTTGGAATATTGCGCAGCGAAAAGGAGACGGCTGTCGGCGAGCTTGAGAAGATTAAGGCCGGTGCGCGAGACAGAACGCAGGATACTGAGATGGAGTCCCTCGGAAGCGATGAGCTTATCTCTCACTACTTTGCATCAAAGATCAAGGCAAATGAGGAGATTCAGGAGCTGCTCCATGCCATAAAACATGCAGTTTTTGCCGATTCCGCACACTTTTTTGAGTCCCATGGCGATACCTTTTCCCTGAGGTGTTCTACAGACGACAAGGGCAAAGTGATCATCACCGGTAAGGGAGTTATTGCGAACTGCCTGAGGGAACGAAAACCATATTTCTCTGGCGAGATTAATGAGAAGACGATAGAAGTTGGATATATCAAGGACATCAGGATCTTTTCGATCATTGCAATACCGGTGATGGAAGGCTCTACACCAGTGGGGCTTCTCATAGTTGACACCTCACGGTACCACGCCTTTAACGAACCCGAGCAGAAGACCGTCAAAATGTTTTCCGGCCAGATCGCAAAGATACTGGAGCGCGAGAGGGTTTACAATATCATCAAACATGATATAACTGCACTCAGGATCATCAAGGAGTTTAGCTCAAGTCTTGCCACGTCAATCCATTATGATGACGTGATCAATAAGCTGTGCCATTATTCCCAACAGGCGTTCTCCGGAAACTCATTCTTTTTTGAGTATGGAGTGCAAGGCTTTCAGGTTAAGCATTTTCCAAACGAAATTTCAGGGGGGCCGAAGGAGATAGATTTCCGGGGGACTCTGGCAGGTCTTGCCATAGAGAATAAACATAAGGAGTATGTGAGCGATATTAAGCAGTTTGTTATGAAGGTGCTGCCCCCGCAGTTCAGAACGGAGGAGGCGCGCTCAGTGATCGCAGTGCCGCTTTTTTTCGAAGGCGGGCTGATCGGCGTTTTTGGAATGTTGTCGAAACAGAAAGAATTTCTTGACAGCAGGCAGATCAGTCTTGTTGAGGTCATGTGCAACCAGGCGGCAACGTCGATCGCCAACGCCAAGATGCATGCAGAGATCGAGCGGATGGCGACAACTGACGGTCTTACCGGCCTCTGCAACCACAGGGTCTTCCAGCAGAAACTGACTGAGGAACTCAAGCGGTCTGAGCGGCATGAAACACCGCTTTCCTTGTTGCTGACTGATATAGATTTTTTCAAAAAGGTGAACGACTCTTACGGCCATCCGGTGGGAGACCTCGTGCTCAAGGGTGTATCAAAGGTTCTACTGCAGGAGATCCGGGATATCGATATCGCAGCCCGGTATGGTGGTGAGGAGTTTGTGGTTATTCTGCCGGGCACGGACAGCGTTGGCGCAAGAAATATTGCGGAGAGGCTGAGAAAGGCAATCATGGCAGAGACGTACTCTTCCGACGGCAGGACGCTGAAGGTCACGACGAGCATCGGCATTGCAACTGTGCCTTCTGATGCCCGGACAAAGGAAGAGCTGATAGAAAAAGCAGACCAGGCTCTTTATCATGCAAAGCATAATGGCAGAAATCAGAGCGTGAACTGGGGGAGAATTCGATAACTATGGACTATTTTATCTCGGAAGTGAGCGATGCTGAGATCAAAAAAGAGCGTGCCAAGGCTCGTGAGATGAGGCACTCTCCATGGTGGAAGAGAAGGCTTGCAGAAGGCCATTGCTATTATTGCAGTATGACACTGCCAGTGCAGGAACTGACCATGGACCATATTGTGCCGCTTGTCAGAGGCGGAAAATCAACCAAGGGGAATTGTGTGCCTGCCTGCAAGGAATGCAATAACAAGAAAAAGCATATGCTTCCCATTGAATGGGATGAATACCTCAATACCCTGCGGAAAGAGGATGACCTGGATTAGAACATGACGCAATAACTATTTCTCTGTTATCATTGCCGCACTTACAACGTTACACGACAGATCAGAACGAAAGAGGAATACAACCGTGAAGAATAAAGGATGGACTGTGACGCTCGCAGGCATTGGCATCAACCTTGCCCTTGGCGTGCTCTACACCTGGAGTGTTATCAAAAAAGCGATTCCGTTAGAGTGGGGCTGGTCTGATTCTGACAAGGCACTTCCCTACTCCATTGCCTGTATTGTCTTTGCATTTGTGATGGTTCCCGCAGGCCGTCTGCAGGACAGGATCGGGCCGAGGTGGGTTGCCACTGCCGGCGGCATCCTGACTGGTATCGGCTGCATTATCGCCTCCTATGCCGTCACTGTGCTCTGGTTTGTGATCGGTTTTGGCATCTTCGCAGGAGCCGGCATCGGCTTGGGATATGCTTCGGCAACACCTCCGGCAGTCAAGTGGTTCTCTGCACGCAAGACCGGGCTTATCGCCGGCCTTGTGGTCGCGGGATTTGGCCTTGCCTCAGTATACATCTCGCCGGTAGCCAACCATCTGACCGGATTCAGCCTCACCGGAAAGCCGCTGCCTGAAGTGGTTGAACTGGCGCGGGCCAAGGATCTGGCAGATGCTGAATATGAGAAGGCCCGGGAGATTATCATGGTCTCTGAGGCAGAGTTCGGTGGTCTCGACGTTACCTTTGTAGCCAGGGAACTCGAGGAAAAGGATATTGTCAGGAAGGATGCGGCAGCACAATTGCTTGCCCTAAAAGAGCGCAATATCCATAGGACGCTCTTCTATTTCGGGATCGGCTTTCTGATCGTTGTCACGCTCCTCGCACAACTTTTGGTTGCCCCGCCGCCGGGCTATCTGCCCCCTGACGTGATCCCCCACGGACATCGGGCTGCCGATGCGGCAGCAATAAACCTTGGGCCGGGTGAGATCCTGAGAACGCCGCTCTTTTATCTTCTCTGGGCTATGTATGCCTTTGCTGCAGGCGCGGGCCTCATGATAATAGGAAACATAACCACTATAGCGAAGCTTGGAAAAATCGAAGCAGGTTTCATACTCGTTGCCCTGCTGGCGGTCGGCAATGCTGCCGGCCGGATAATCGCCGGAATGCTTTCTGACCGGATCGGCCGCCTCTGGACTATGTGCATCATATTCCTGTTCCAAGCGTGCCTCATGATGATACTTCGTACCGGTCTTACCGGCATGATCGCCTTTATTATTGTTTCGATGCTCCTGGGGTTCAATTACGGGGCCTGCCTCTCGGTCTTCCCTTCTGCAGTGAAAGATAACTTTGGCCTGAAGAACTTCGGCATTAATTACGGGCTCGTCTTCACTGCCTGGGGTGTTGGCGGTTTTATATTTCCGCTCTTTGCAGGGAAGCTGTTCGAAACGGCGAAGAAGAGCGCTGGCACAGGCAGTTACAATGATGCGTATATAATCGCAGCCGTGGTTTTGGTGATTGCTGCCGGGCTGACCTTTGTCACGCGAACGATCGAGAAGGCACATAAGGACCGCTTTGCTCAGTGAGAACCGAATGCCATCTGTCCACAGAAGAGACGCTATCTTTGCTGGACTGATAAATCAGATCTCACAGGATACATGATTATGCTGATCCCTCCCTATCTTCTGAATGAACATTACGATGACCGGTACTTTGATGTGTTCAGTGCTATCGAAGAGGCAAATCATATCTTTTTTCATGGCAGCGGCCTCATGGATATCTTTTCAGCGATGGGATCAGGGAGCAAAGAATTCAGAATAGGAGAAACAGGCTTTGGTGCAGGACGACTGCTTATTGCCTTTATCGATTTTCTTGATAAAAGCGGCGTCACCGATCTGTCTATAACCTATAATTCCGTTGAACTGCATCCGATAACTTCTGCGCGGATGGCGTCAATTCTCGAAGGATTCAGGCCTCAGGTCGGTCCGCTTATGGATCTGCTTGTCCAGACGTACAGCTGTCTTGACACCACCAGCCCAGGGTGGCACCAGATGCAGTTTGCGCGGCCTTTTGGCATCCTGACCCTGAATCTCTGGATCGGTGAGGCGATCGAAATGGTCCATGCGCTCACCATGCCTTGTGATGCATGGTTTCTGGATGGTCATGGCCCGAAGAAGAACCCTTCCATCTGGCGTCCTGAACTACTTCTGGCGATTGGAGAAAAGACCGTTTCAGGTGGAACCTGTGCTACCTATACCGTTGCCGGAGAAGTGAGGCGCGGACTTATGGCTGCAGGTTTTGCTGTGGAGCAGCGCCTTGGGTTCGGTGGGAAAAAAGCGGTGCTTAAAGGGGTTAAGCGAAAGCGCAGATGAGGATAATAGCCTGGGGAAAAAGCGGTGCATGCCGTATTCCAATAACGTTAGAGTGTTTAAATCCAAGTCATGCAGCACTTCACAGACCGAGCCGACCTGTGACTTATTTCATTGTTATCTTAACATTCCCTACAGTGTGCTAATAGTGAAACTCATATAGCCCTCATGTATGGTAAATTCTATCCGCACCACGACGTATCCAAGCGAGTATGCTGCCGGTGACGGCACAGCGACCCAGTTTATCTCATCAAGGAAGGCCTTCAGGTCAGGTGATGCAGTATCGACATGGACCTCATTCAATTTGCCGCCAGTTCCAAACTTCAGATTGACGATGGCAGTGCCGCCGTAGAATTGACCTTTGTTGACCCTGAGAGCTTCACCTATGAGTTCATTTACTCTACCCCCAGCCTGCTTGCTGAAGATTTTCTTGTGAAGCATGATGAATTGGTGATATGCCTCTGGGCTTGTAAATCCCTCTGTTCTGATGGGCTGCGGCAAGACACTTTCAGCTCTGGCTTCGGCCTTGTTTTCAGGCTCCGGTAATGTTTCCTGTTCCTTCGGCGGATTGTTTTTATTCTGATCCGGCATGTTCATCTTTTCATCCAGAATCTGGTTCAAATCTTGGAGCGGCTCTGCCTCGGATTTTATATGGAATGAAGGCTGATCATCGCTTTTTTCTATCGTAAGTTCAACCGGGAGGATCTTTCCGGTGCCGCCAGGGAAGCCTGCCGTGAAATTTACTGCAGCTATCACGAGCAGGAACAGGATCAGGTGAAAAAAGAAAGAGGATATGATTGATTCATTCAGATTCATGGCCGGACTATTTTTCCAGGTTTATTATAACTGATACCTGGTCGCGTCGTGTCAATTCTTCGTCAATCTGATTTTCACCTCGTGTCATTGCGATCTGATTAATGCTGATGGCTGTTTGCTTCAGCGCAGTGTTGGCTGATTTCCCCCAGCTTTCCAGTTGAGGGAGGCCTGATGCAGAGGCTGCCTGCCGTGTCGTTTCACGCGGCCTGTCAGAGTTCGACGATGCGTGTGCTGATCTCGATGGCAGCCTCGGCTCCCTGGCCGGCTGAGATGATCGCCTGTGAGTGGCCGGTGCGGAGCGAACCCAGCACGAAAAGGCCGGGAATGCTCGACTCACCCGCTCCCCTCGTCATGATTTTGAACCCCTCAGTGTCGCGCTCAAGATCGAGTTCCTCAAGGTAGCCATCGTTGAGTGAGATACCACCCCACCCGAGAATTACCTCGCAGGGGATGACACTTCCGTCAGCCATCCTTACCCCTTCGAGATTTGTCTCTCCCAGTAGTTCTTCTGGTCGCCCCTCTATCAGGCCGATGCCTTCATCTTCCAGAAGCGTCTTGTAAACTTGATTGAGCGTGAACCCATGGGCAACAAAGGTCACATCCCTGGTGTACATCTGTTTCATGCCAACGCTCATACGCACGCCGTTGACAGTGCGGTCGATAACCAGCAGTTTTTTGTTGTTGGTGCGGTACCCGTCGCAGATCATGCAGGTGTAATAGGAATGGCCGAAAAAGCGGGCAAGATTCTTGAAAGGTGCCAGCGTCTCCTTTGCTCCTGAGGCAGCGATCACATACCGGGAGCGGTAGGTCATATCTCCAGCCAGCACCTCGAACTCCCCTTCCTGTCCGGTGATCCGCTCTACCTTTGTGTTCTCAACAACAACGCCGAAGTTCCTGACCTGTGCAAGGCCGGTCTCCAGAAGAGCCGGGCCGGATACGAGCGGAAGGCCAAGGTAGTTCTCGATATGTTTTGCATACCCTGTCCGGCCTCCCTGGATATGGAACAGCAGCACACGGAAGTTGTACCGCCCCAAATGGATGCAGGCCTGCAGACCGCCTGGGCCCCCGCCGATGACAATACAGTCGAAGAGTTCCCCGCTGCCTATACTTTCTGTTCGTTCCATTTCCCCTCCTCGTCTGATCCGCCCAGAAAAACAGTATATCCGCCGACTTCCTGATTTTGAGCCTGAACTGATGGCGCGTACACGAAAATGAAGACAAGCAAAATTGAAGCACCATAAATATGCTGCTTCATAATTCCTCCTCTATTACGACGGTTCGATACTGTTTTTATCATCTCATCCTGACTCATTTATATCACAGAACCGGCAGCATGTCATTATTGTTAAGGTTCCGGCTGATCAGCCAACGAGCTTGCGGGGTCTTCCGTGCGGGCAGGCTCTGACGCACACTCCGCAGATGCGCGCGCCTATGCCAGGCAGCTGGCTGTTCTGGAAGGTCCTCTCAACGCAGCGATCAAAGAAGAGCGCCTCTTCCCTGTCTGCATAACGGTCAACAGCGGTAACGTTCCTGATCGCCTGAACAGGGCATGCATCCGTGCACTCGGTGCATGCGCCGCACCGGCTCTCTATTGGCCCGTCAGGGAAGAGCGGCATATCGGTCAGCACCGTGGCCAGCCGTATCCTCGGGCCGAACTCAGGGCTGACGAGCAGCAGGCTCTTGCCCTGCCACCCGATCCCTGCCATGCGTGCTATGGCCTTGTGTGAGACAGCGCCGAGCAGGTTTTCCATGTCAATAATCTTTGATGCAGGAACTGCCTCTGCCCTGAAACCCCTATTCATAATCCATGCAGAGATTCCTGCAGTAAGACGATCGAGATCAATGTTTGCAGCCCGGTAGTGTTCTGCATATGCGGCCGTGGGATGGCTGGTGATGGCGTCCATGATCGTGTCATCAAGCCTGACCGCAACGGATATTGCACGGGTAAAGGGACGAAGCAGATCAGAAGGCAGGGTGGGCCAGCCCTGCTTAATAAAAGGAGCGAGGTCTGCAATGCCGACAAGGTCAGCGCCTAAGGACCGGCAGAAAGCTTTCAGTTCAGCGCTTACATCCATGGTTCATTATACCTCTGACAGATGCGGTGAGTCTTCTGATTTTCTGCCGGACAGAGGCGGTTAATTATTGTGCAAGGACCTGATTCCTGATAAGCTAATACCATGAAAACGATCCTTAATTGCCTGCTGCTGCCGCATGTTCCTGACAGGAAATACAATAAGCATATGTTGCTGTTCACTCTTCTTGCAGTCTATCTTCTGGCAGTGCTCTCTGGCTGCGAGAAAAAAACAGCATCAATATTTCAGGGCTATGCTGAAGGAGAATTTGTCCTGGTTGCAGCGCCGACTTCCGGCCGCCTGGAGAAACGATGGGCGCAGCGGGGCCAGGAGATCAGGGTGAATGCGCCGCTTTTTGCGCTTGAGCAGGAAAATGAAAGGTCAGGACAGCATGAGGCTGACGCAAGACTGCGGTCTGCTGAGGCGCGTCTTGCCAATATTGTTGTCGGCCGCCGGCCTTCTGAGATCGATGCAGTCCTTGCCTCCATAGCCCAGGCAGAGGCAGCCCTTGTTCTCTCTCAGGAGCAGCTTCAGCGATACGAGAAACTTTTTGCTGCCGGGTACATCTCGCGGGAGCAGCTCGACGAGGTGCGTACAAGCAACACCACAAATACAGCGCGTGTAGCTCAGGCAAAGGCACAGCTGCGTACAGCGCAACAGTCATTGGGCAGGGAAAAGGAGATCGAGGCTGCACGCACCGAGGCAGAGGCTGCACGGGCAGTGCTTGCACAGAGCAGCTGGCGTCTGGAGCAGCGTGAGATCAATGCACCTGCGGCCGCTCTTGTACATGATACGTATTACTCTGAGGGTGAGTGGGTACAGGCCGGGAGCCCTGTGGTCAGCCTTCTGCCGCCCGGAAATATCAAGGTCAGGTTTTTTGTTCCCGAGACAGTCCTGGGTTCAGTCAAGGTCGGACAGTCTGTCTCAGTCACCTGCAGCGGCTGCGGCAAGGCAATTACAGCAAAGGTCAATTATATCTCGCGTCAGCCTGAATATACCCCTCCGGTCATCTACAGCCGCGACCAGCGCACAAGGCTCGTGTTTCTTATAGAGGCCTTGCCTGATGAAGCAGATGCTTCGCGGCTCCATCCTGGCCAGCCAGTGGACGCAGAGCTGAAGTGAGCAGCAGCATGGCATCGGATCTTGTTATTGATGTTGCAGGTCTGAATAAATATTTCGGTAAAAAACATGTAGTGCGTGACCTCTCACTTCAGGTGCGGCGCGGTGAGATATTCGGCTTCCTCGGCCCCAATGGCAGCGGTAAGACAACCTCGATAAGGCTTTTATGCGGACTGCTGACCCCGGACTCGGGAAGCGGCACCTGCCTCGGCTTTGATATTGTCCGAGAAACCTTATCCATCAAACGCGAAGTCGGGTACATGACCCAGCGTTTTTCTCTTTGGGAGGATCTCACGATCCGGGAGAATCTCGATTTTATCGCCAGGATGTACGGCATGCAGGACCGCACTCAGGCCGTTGCCAATGCTATCGACAAACTCGGACTGACATCACGTCAGAACCAGCTCGCCGGCACTCTGTCGGGCGGTTGGAAGCAGAGGCTTGCACTCGCCTCATGCATGCTTCACCATCCGAAACTCCTGCTGCTGGATGAGCCGACAGCCGGGGTCGATCCCAAGGCAAGGCGCGATTTCTGGAATGAGATCAATGAACTCGCCAGCAGCGGTATTACGGTGCTCGTCTCGACGCACTATATGGATGAGGCTGAGCGTTGTCACCGCCTGGCGTATCTTGCATACGGCAATCTGCTGGTCTCGGGAACTGCGCAGGAGGTGGTTGATTCACAGGCCCTTGCCGGTTTTGAGGTGACCGGTCCTGACCTGGTTCATTATGCAATACAGCTCCGCGGTCTGCCGGGCGTTGAACAGATCACAGCATTCGGCAGCACCCTGCATGTCACCGGGCATGATGCTGACGCACTCAACGCGACTGCTGCGGATAAACTGAAAGATAATACTCATCGCTGGGTGCCGATCCGTGCTGGCCTTGAGGACGTTTTTATCAGTCTTATGGAAACAGCAGCAGAGGACAACACCTGAGAAAACTGCCATGAACCTTGCCATGAACCTCAGACTCTCGTGGTCACGCTGGATCGGTATTATTGTGAAGGAATTCATTCAGCTGAGGCGCGACCGGCTGACCTTTGGCATGATCATCGGCATTCCGATCATGCAGCTGATCCTCTTCGGTTATGCGATTAACTCCGATCCCAAGCATCTGCCTTCAGCAGCTGTAATTGCTGACCACAGCCTGTACAGCAGGACCCTGCTCGAGGGACTGAAGAACAGCGGCTATTTTCGCATTGACCATGAGGTGCCGGGCAAGGCCGAGGCCGAAGAGCTCATGGCACACGGAGAGGTGCAGTTTGTGGTGACCATTCCGGATGATTTTGGAAGAATGCTGGTGCGCGGAGAAAGGCCGACGCTCCTTGTTGAAGCTGATGCCTCGGATCCGACAGCAACCGGCAATGCGATCGCTGCGCTTGAAGGCGTTGCCCGTACCGCTCTTTCCCGTGATCTCCAGGGCACGCTGCGGCCGCTCGTTCCTACTGCTAACCCTATAGACATCCGGGTACATCGCCGGTATAATCCCGAGGGCATTACATCCTATAACATTGTGCCGGGTCTGCTCGGGACGATCCTCACCATGACCATGATCCTGATGACCGGCCTTGCAATGACGCGGGAGAGGGAGCGGGGGACCTTTGAGAATCTTCTTGCAACGCCTGCGCTGCCGATCGAGGTGATGACTGGGAAAATTGTCCCGTACATCATGATCGGCCTGATCCAGGTGACTCTGCTCCTTGCTGCCGCGGTCCTCATATTCAAGGTCCCGATGCATGGCAGCATCCTGCTTCTTTATTTTTGCGTGTCGCTCTTCATTGCAGCTAACCTGACGCTCGGCATAACCTTTTCTTCAATCGCGCGCAACCAGCTCCAGGCGATGCAGATGACATTCTTCTTTTTTCTGCCCTCGATACTACTTTCGGGCTTCATGTTCCCTTTCCGCGGCATGCCCGAGTGGGCGCAGTGGGTAGGGACAGTCCTGCCGCTGACCCACTTTCTGAGGATCGTGCGCGGGATCCTGCTGAAGGGCAACTCTTTTATTGAAGTCTGGCCGAATATCTGGCCAATCCTTCTCTTCATGCTGGCAGTGATTGGCCTCGGCCTCGGGGTGTACCGCAAAACTCTGGACTGAGCATTGGCTGGCAGTTCAATGGCCGATCACTCATACGTCTCGCATATCCTCTGGGCTTCTGCCCTGATCAGCTCCCTGAGCGCTTTTGGCTTGATAACCTCTGCACCAGATCCGAGTCTCAGGATCTCCCTGGATATCTCCGTGAAGTCAGCGGCCGGGAAGGTCAGCTCAATCGATCCGTCCGCCAGGCACTTCTCCTCCTGGTCCTTGTGCCAGATCTGTCCTCTGATCCATATGGCCTGAGATGGCTGAAAACGCACCGTCACCTCATGCTTTGTCGAACTTTTATAAAGACCAAACGATGAATCAAAATACTTGCTGAAATCAAAGCTCCTGGGGACTATAAACGTATCGTCCTCGATCCTCTGGTTGTCGATCCTGCCCATGTGGAAGTCTCGTATCGATTTCCTAAGATGGCAGTACCCCATCAGATGCCAGTTCCCCATGTAGTTGAAGATGTGATAAGGATCAACAGTCCTCACGGTCTTATCCTTATGTGCAGGTGATGCATATCTGAAAGAAAGAGACCTTTTCTTTATACATGCCTCAAGAGCTGCCTTGAACACATCCTCCTTGATAGGTGAATGACGGATAACATGAAACGATACGGAGCGTTCTATGGTGTCAGGTGACTCGGTATGCTTTTCGATGACAGAGGTTATCTTCTGGACCGCCTTCTCAAGGTCCCCTGCAATAGAGCCGCTAATATCCAGAAGCAGCTTTCTTGCAAGGATCAGAGATGAGAACTCCGAAGAAGACATATGCATGACGGGCAAAGAAAAGGTCTCATCCTCGTAATAGAAACCTTTCCGGGTCATATCGTATTGGAGGGGGCATTCAAGGCGGCCTCTCATGAAATCTATGTCCCTCTGTGCTGTCTTGGTGGACATCTCGAACTTATTGGCCAGGGACGTAGTATTAGGAAACTTCCCCTTCTTGACCTGTCTTTCGAACCAGAGGAATCGCTCGTAGATGATCTTGCTGCTCATAGGCCATACCCCCTTTAAGGCTGAATCATTGACCATCATAGCACAGAACTAAGGGTGCTGAAGAATCTATTTCAGGACCACGGACACGCTCTGGGGGAGGTGATGCTTTACAATAGAGCCAGAACAGGATAGGCTGGAACCAGCAGAGGAGGGTGCATGGGAAAGATACTATTTGAAAACAGACTGCCTGAGGATATGGTCCCTGTCTCAAAGTGATAATAGAAAAGGAACAGGGACGGGAGATGTTCAGAGGGTCAAAGATAAAGCTGGAAATGCCGTAATAAGAGGAACGTGCCGATAATATGAGAAAACTATGTTGAAGTTCGTTGTTCAGGAGCATCATGCGACTCGCCTTCATTTTGACTTCAGGCTTGAGATGGACGGGGTCCTGAGATCCTGGGCAATCCCCAAGGGGCCGTCCATGAACCCCAGGGACAAGCGGCTTGCGATCATGGTCGAAGACCACAGCATTGAATACGGCAGTTACGAAGGGATCATCCCTGAAGGACATTACGGCTCAGGCGCGGTCGTCATCTGGGACAGCGGGGACTATGAACTTATTGTTGGAAGCATTGAGAAAGGCAGGCTCGAATTTCTGCTAAAAGGCAAAAAGCTTAAAGGCGGCTTTACGCTTGTAAAGATGTCAGGCAAGGACAAAGAGTGGCTTCTGATGAAGAAGTTTGATGAGTTTGCAGAGGATGTATTTGTGATGAAACCCATGCTCACCACGGAACTAAGAAAACGTTTAAAAGATTAAGCCCTGCTTTGCCTTATTTCTTTGTTATCTTCACCTTCCAGAGTTCAGGTCCCTGCAGGATATATTCCCATGCGAAGAGGCCTTCCCTCTCATGGAGGAACTGGTAATAGAGGGGCTTCGGGTCATGATCATTGACCAGCAGAAAGGCCTCGCCTGCAGGTAGTGCATCAAAAGTGCTGAAGATAAGCGGGTGCCTCTCCTTTGGTATGATCTCAATAACGTTCAGTTCTTTCATCACATCCTCCTCTGCTGCTCTTCTCTGCTCATAGCATAAGCTGCCCAATGGAATGCTGCCATGATATATATCATGCACTGCCCGACGCTTGGGGCAGTTGTCTTCAGATTTTTAGAAAATATCCAGCAATATATAATGACCCAGGCCACGCCAAGGAGGAGGTGCTGCTTTATACTGAACTTAGGCAGATCAATAACAGCTCTGAATGATTATAATGGTGGAGCAGATCCCGACAAGTCGGGACGATCTGGTGAAATAAAGCGGTAAGGCAGAGACAAGACCTGAAATTATATGGTGGAGCTGATCGGGATCGAACCGACGACCTCTTGAATGCCATTCGATTCAGGGGCAAATTAACAGATTGGCTACTGGTAACGTTTTGGTGATATCTCTTTGAATATAAAGACTTTTTAGGGTTCTGTATTTTTCTATAATTTCCTGTATTTTCTGTCCCCGGAGCTACATTCGGCTACAATTTGGCTACATCAATATGCATCGATCTTCCTTTTCTTTCCGCATGATATAAGACTTGAGAATCTTATGTGCCCGCCTACCATCCACCATGCCATATTAACGTTTATACGGTTCTTTGCCATTGAGCCACTCGTCATATCTGCAATATATGTCACTTGCTCGGTTCACCCAAAGAATTTTTTTTGTGGAGTTTTGGATGGTATCTTCCGTCACATAAGGGTATATTCCCAAAAACTCTCTTCCTCGATAGGCATCTATACCCGTTTCGGTGATTGGCAGAATGGCCGAACGGCCAAGCTTTCCATCAAAGTACCCACATTCCCAGGGCATCCATTTAGAGTCAGTACTTGCCTCTGTTGACGCATAGAACAGAGAGCGACAACAGCACATACGCTCCCGAAGAGTCGCCGCCGTGTTCGGGGTAATGCTGGAGCGGTCCAAATGAGGGTCTTCTACCCAATCGACATATACCGAATGCCCATACCCCTCTAGCTTAACCTTGATTCCGAGTATTAATTCAGCGTCCTTAAAAGAATGCGACAGGAAAATGTCGTAGGTCCTAGTAGTCGTTTGGGCTTTTACAGATTCGTTAAGAATGGTTAAAGCGGACTTCTGAAAATAGGTAGCCTTATGGCCCAGTTCCCG
Organism: uncultured Nitrospiraceae bacterium; assembly: GCA_964461065.1. Lineage (GTDB taxonomy): Bacteria > Nitrospirota > Thermodesulfovibrionia > Thermodesulfovibrionales > UBA6898 > UBA6898. The sequence continues at coordinate 81,546 of CAYWRK010000005.1, read as the reverse complement.
TAATTCACTGATTTTGAATGTTGACATTTGCCCCCTCTCGATACTAGTTCATTCGGAAGATTAGCACCAACATTCATGCAAAATCAACTAAGTATTTCTCCAGTTATTAAGCAATCAATACGCTGTGATATTTCCGAATTTCGTGTACGCAGGCTCAAATTAAGAGGAGAAATCGTTGGCACCTACGCTGATCCGGGAAAAGAATATTCAGCATTCTATGGCCGTTACATCTAAAAAGATCCTTGTCCGTTTCAAAGCAATTGGCTTATCATACTAAATAAGCAATGGAAACGGGAAAGTCATATGCCTGACGATATCTTGAGGGAATATAATTCTACTCCGCTTTGCGGCGCCCGTATTTGGCTGTCGGGATCAGTTCCGGAGGGACAATTTACTACTGAGCAAGAGCGCGCAGCAATCCTTGATTTTGTGCGCCAATTCTCCCGGCGGGTATTTGAGCGCGGTGGCCACATAATTCATGGAGGCCACCCAAGTTTCACGCCAGTTCTATTGGAAGAGTCAGCTCGCTACCAGCAAGGAGGCGGCAAGAAAGACGTATTAATGCTCGTAGTTTCCAGACTTTGGTCCAAAGATCCGACCATGGTGCCGCTAGACGACTGGCGAAAGACAGCAATTGTAGACGAAACACCTGAAGCAAGCGGGGACCGAGATGAGAGCTTGAAAATCCTTCGAAACTGGATGGTGGCACGCTGTGATGCAATTGTCGTTGTTGGAGGCAAATGGTGGCACCAAGTTGCAGGTAAAGCTGGCGTTCCCATTGAGCTTGGACTGGCGATGAAACGGGGATTGCCATGTTTTCTTCTGGGCGGTCTAGGCGGAGTTGCCAAAGAGTTCGTAGAAAATAATCCGCACATTCTCGCTCGACTTAATAACGGTCTAGATTTGGAAAAGAATCGTAGGCTCTCCTCAGAACAGAACATTGGAAGTGTTGCAGTCGAGGTATGTGACCAATTAGAACGCCTCCCTCTTGTCCGCGGAAGGGGATTAGATGGTCTGTCCTTTCGAATCCTAACTCTGGATGGAGGGGGCCTGAAGGGAGCCTTCACTGCTGCCGCGCTGGCATCCTGGGAGAAGCAGACAGGACTCAGAATAATTGATCACTTTGACCTCATAGCCGGCACATCGACTGGTGGGATTTTAGCAATCGGATTAGGGCTTGGTCTATCAGGAGAACAGATGCTCGACTTCTATAAGAAGAAGGGGGCTACAATTTTTCCAATAACTCGATTGCGAAGCAAGTTTTGGCATATTCTTAAACACATTTGCAAACCCAAATTTGCCCAAGAGGTATTACTGCAAGAACTAGAAAACGCCTATTATGATAGTGGACAAACAAAATATCTGAAAGACTCTTATTGTCGCTTAGTAATTCCGGCTTATCATGCCGTAGGAGGTGCTTCTCATGTTTTCCGGACGCCGCATCACCCAGATCTAATAATAGATGCTAACACACAGGCCGCCCACGCTGCACTTGCAACCGCAGCTGCACCAACTTTCTTCACGGCGGCAAGAATTGCGAACATGGTAACTGAGAGTAGCTATTTCGACGGCGGCGTGTGGGCTAATTCCCCCGCAATGGCCGGAGTAATTGAAGCGACCTGCTTTCTTGGTATCCCTCTTGAGCGAATTGATGTGCTGAGTGTGGGTACGACTGAAGAACCATTCACCGTTCGAAAACAAACGCAAGCCGGAATAATTGGGTGGTTTTGGAAAAAGAAAATACTGGACCTGCTCATGCATGTTCAACAAGAATCATCGCTAAAGCTGACTCGTCAACTGGTAGGAGAGCCACGTTTCCTGCGGGTAAACACCGTAACAGTGCCAGGAACCTATTGTTTGGATTCACCTCAGGAAATTGGAGAATTGGCCGACCTTGGCAGTCGAGCAGCAACGGAACAACTTAGCCAAGTGAGATCCAGATTTTTGAATGGGGTGTTTGTTACTCCATGGAAGAGATTCGGCTGCGGGGAAGAAGAGCATAACGCTTAAATCATAGTAAGGGGGGGCGAATGGCAAGAAAGACATTTATATCTTACAAATACGGTGAGGCGCAGGGGGTGAGAGACAAGATTATAAAGGCTCTAGGTGATGATGCTACCTATTATCAAGGAGAAACAAGCAATTCTCCGGATTTAACGGATACATCAACGGAGAACATAAAAAAGAACTTAAGGGACATGATGTACGGCACATCTGTAACGATCGTTGTGATATCGCCACGCCTACGGGAAAGCAAGTGGATAGACTGGGAAATCGAATATTCGCTTAAAGAGATTACAAGGCAGGACAAGACATCAAGAACAAACGGAGTCGTTGGTGTAATAATGAAATACAATGGTGGCTATGGCTGGCTAGCTGGAAATAGTTCTTATGAAGACGGATGTAAGCCCCGTACGATTGACAATAGCAAACTATACCCGATCATAAGTAATAATCGGTTCAATTTAAAAGAGCCAAAATATGTATGCGAACGGTGCCAAACAGTAGATAAGCTTAACGGATCGTATATTTCTTTGATAGACGAAGAAGATTTTCTCGCCGATACTACCCGGTATATCGAAAACGCATATGAAAAAAGCGAGACAATTGAGACTTTTAATATTATCAAGACTAGATAACTCTTTTTTGTAAATCGAATAGGTGCAAGTCCAGATATACGTGAGTAAGAAGTAATAAACCGAGAAGAAGTATCGCGTATGTGTCGAAGAATTCTCGGAATAAGAAAAAGAGGGCATCTTTGTTAAGAATGCCCTCATAAAGTTCAACTGCCTTTCAAAATCCTGACGAAAGTCTGCAAGTTCTTGACTGCCTGCACGGCTATCTCTTCAAGATTCTTAATCTCATAAGAGAAAGAGATATATTTGCACTTGTTGAGCAGTGCAAAGTGGGCAGAAGAAAGATAGGGAAGCCCGAAATTACATACCGCCTGCTGTCCGCGAGAGATGAGTTTCACGCAGTCCACTATATCGGTGGTGAACTGGACTTCCTGTTCTGTATCAATGCGGCTGAAGTTGTAGAGATAGAGTTCCGGGTTAAAGGAATTATGGAAAACCGGCCTTCCATCCTTTATCCTGACCCCATAGTAGGCTATCTTCCTGTCGAGCTCATCAAATACAGTAAAGGCGATGCAGCCTGACAGCATAGTCTTGCCCTTTGGCCTGCCAATACCAAGGGAACCGGCCGTTTCCGCAGAAATTCCCTGAAGCTCCAGATACTTGTCGTATTCCAGGGCATAGGAAATGCTAATCGGCTTTTCAATCTTGGAAGCAGGATAGGTGATTGCTTTCTCGGTCAAAAGAGCCTTGGCTTCGTCCCAGCTAATGGCCTTTGATTCCATAAGCAGGGATATTATCTGTCCTGATCCCTTACAACCGGGGCAATACCAGACATTCTTTTTGTCTCCATAAGCCCTGATTACAGCCTTTCCTTCCTCACATTTGGTACAGGGGTAGTGGACATAAGCCCCTGATTGCCCTCCCTCTACTCCGATAAGGGTTAACGCCTTCATGGTATCAATTGCCTGCAACGTCTCCAGATACTTCATGTCTCCTCCTTTGGTTGAGTTGATTGTTATTAATGAGAGCCGGATAAGGCTCCTTCAAGGAACAGGGTTAACAACGGAAATAAGTTGAAATAGTCCGGGGAAAGAACTTTATATGTATATATTCAATTAGCAGAATATCGGGATGACCCGGCCGCCCTTATGGGCGGCCAGGATCAAGAAAATCGGTCCTTTGGGTCGATGCTTTACCCTGCACCGGTTCGAACATCAACCGTCATCACGCTGTGCAGTCCCCATCACAATACAGCTATCTACCGAGACGGTAGAAGAGTTTCTGCCCATGTTTGTGGACATTAATGATGACCGTAATTCCGGCATGGTGACCGAAAATATTGGTAGGACCCCGGAAGGAACCAGGTCTATTCTGATTTGCTCCGGGCTCCTACTGCTATTGGAAGATAAGAAAAGAACTCAGGATGTAATCTGAAAAGAGGGTGGTATCTTTCAAAGGCGGGGAAAGTCAGAATTGCCTAGTGAGGCAGCGCCTGATTCAAGGTCTCACAATAACGCAACACTCATCCAATGAATGTGAAGAGAAGGTAACGCCTGATTCCTATAAGCCGCTATTTCTTCGTGGATTGAGCAAAAAATATAGAAATAAAAGCTACGAAACCACAAAACAATAAAAAAAGTCCATCAGATACGAATTCAACTGCCCGATTTATGACGACATAATGCTTTATCTTTATAAAGTCTTCCATTGCCATAAATAACGCTGCCATAACCAGAAATCCACTCCCGAGATAAAGTTTAAGTCCGAATTTAGGCCCTTTATTGGCTTTGTCAATTATATAAGCGAGCCCAAAGCCGATCAGAAAAAATATTGGAAGCAAGATCAAAACCTTTGCACTAACAGGGGTCATTTGGGGGAATATTAGTTCATTCATAAAACTGCCTCCTCCATGCGATAGTTATAAAGCCTTCCGGTCTCAAGGAAACCGGTGTACGTGTTTGCCCAAATCCGATTAGGCTTTCGATACAGCGTATTTTTGACGATATGAAATAATTTATCAAGTCTCTTCTGCTCCCCTTCCGGATCGTCGTATCGGTGTCTCATGATAAATATCACTCGATAGGCCCCATGGCCTGAATAATTCTTCTTCAGCTTTTCAATAAGCTGATCGTCATTCATATGACCGTTGTCAAATTCGAAATAGAGGTTCCCCAGGTGTGCATCTGGATTTGGCTCGATTTTGCTGACCGAGAGTCTTTCAATGCCTTCAAGGTTTCTGTCATGCAGAAACTTGGCAAGGCAGTCCCTCAGTTGGTTGTCATGAAGAAAGTGGTGATTACCCACATCCTTCTTTTTTGTGCATGGGCTGCCATAGACCGCATGGGCACCCTGATCATGCAGCTTCTTTAGACGCATTACCCTCTTGGTCTTAGTCATCTTTTCGAGTTCGGTTCTTATGACAGCAACTCCGCTGGTCGTGTATCTGCCATTGGCAAGGATGATAATGTTACGGGCGGTGGCCCATTCTATGGCATCGATAAACTTCCGGATGGTGGTCCGTGATATATACATAAAAAAATATACGGGACGAGGGGGCCTGGGGCAACTCCCCAGTTCGGAAGTTTATGATGTCCTGCGTCTAAAGTTCCGAACTGGGGAGTTGAACATCATGAGTTCACTCACCAGGTCTCCCTCTGTCCCTATTAAATTAAGCATTGCCGGGCCGATTTCATCTGGCCGAGGGCATTATTAAAAATATATGGGTGGTATTACGCACAGGTGCAGATATACCACTATATATAGGAATGTCTCTGTTTTGAAAAAAGAGGGGAAAGTCATTGCCTTCCCCTTGAATTGTTATAAGTCCTTTCTGTCTGATTTTGTTCTGAACATCTGTCGTCGGCTTTCAGTTCTTCGATAATGGCCTGTCTGCCGATCTCTCTTAATGGCCTCAGTTCATCTCCGAAACGGACGATTGCGAGCCGCTGCAGTTCCTCATTCTTCAGATTATCGTATGGCCAGCCCATAAGATTACCTCCTAATATGGGAATGCGCCGCCGTGGAGCCAGTCATTGAAACGTTCAGCTATCGGCATGGCCACCTTCTTTTCATCGATGGTTGCGTTGTACTGTTGCCAGCCCTCGTAGCATGGGGCTATCTTGACGACGCCTCCGTTTGAGAGCCATACCTTCACCATTCTCTCGTGCTTTCTTGTCTGCCCTATGAACTGAAGATATTTGATATACAGGTTCATAAGCCCCTCAGTTCTCTGTGATCGCGGCATGAAGCGAAATATGCTTTTCCATGATCACCAGTGGCGGGCAGGATTTCAGTGCCTCGGTGCAGGCATTGTAGAAGCTCCACATATTCCGGGCCTTAAAGTCGTCATAGGATGGGGTGAGCCATTCCTTCTTTACGACCGGCAACTGTCTCGGGGTCAAAATACCGTGTCCGAACATAAGACCAATCATCTTGAAGGCCTCGGTGTTGTCGATCATCCTTCCCTTCAGTGTCACGGAATCCTCAACGATTTTCCTGAAGTTCTGCTGGCTCCGGTACAGCGTCGAGATTGCTGCGTCTTCCAGTCCTTGCCAGACGTTTGCGGTATGCTTCCGCATGATCGTGATGTCTCCTGTAAGGGCAAGATTATCGCAGACGAATACCTGGGCGCCGATGGCTATACCGATAGCCATGCTCTTGTCATACGAGTTCCTGAACCCTATGGAGAGCCCAAGCTCTGTATGGTCGTTCCTGAATGCCAGGACTCCGAACATCTGCTGACCGTCTCTTGCCAGGGCGTACTGCTCATTTGAGAGCGTGAAACCTTTGAGGATATCTCTTCCGATGGTCGAAAGCGTATCCGCAAGGTTGTTGTGAGGCACCGGGATATAGCTATCCGTTGCCTCTGGTACCGGGACAAGTGCAAGGTCGTCCCTTGTTACGATCTGTCCTCCTCTGTGAACAAGTAATGACATGTTGCGACCTCCTTCAGTGGATTTCCAGACAGAAATAGTCTGGGATTAGGGAAAGCTGGTTTTCATCAATTCTGGGGGCCTCTGTAATAAGAAGCCCCTCTTCCTTTACCTCTACCCGAAAACCTGAGACAGATAGTCTTAAGATATTGTTTACCTCAAGATACGTCGCTATCCTGAACTCAAGATCGGGCAGTTCACCGGCAAGCCTTCGCCGGTGGTACAACTTGCGCACCAACCGGGACAGCTCTGTTCGTGTCATCGACTGCATCCTCCAATGCCTTGTGAATGATCTGGTTGACTAACCTGGTCATAGGAATCTTCATTTCCTTAGACCTTCTGTAGAGAAACGGAATGTACTGCTCGGATATTTTGGGGCTATACATTTTCACCTCACTTTCTTTTTGGGAATTTATAGATATCCCTTTTCTTTGAGTGATACATATCCATCTCCTATGATCACGTGGTCCAATACCGCAATCCCGATAAGATCTCCAGCTCCTTTGAGTTTTTCAGTTATCGAAATATCATCACGGCTTGGGGTAGGGTCTCCTGATGGGTGGTTGTGGATCAGCAACACTGAGGCTGCTGAAGAGAGTAATGCGGTTTTGAATACTTCCCTCGGATGGATAAGAGAACCGGTCAACGTCCCTGCTGATACCCTGTCTATGCAGAGTATTCTGTTTTTAACGTCCAGGTGCAGTGCAATAAAATGCTCCTTTGTCTCCTGTTGCAAAAAGCTGAACATTGCAAAGACTGTTTGAGCATCGCTGATGGTTTTTGAAACATAGTGCTCCGTTCCCTCCTGAACTGTCAGCTTCTCATAGACTGCCTTGATTACCTTGAAGCGTGTGGTGCGGTTATTTTCTAAAAGAACTTTTGGCATACTTCCTCCTAATAGCAGCTGTGGCAATAGGTCTGGATTCTTCCACCGCCTATTGATACGATGATGAGTGTGTTGGCCAGGTTATGGCCGACTGTGCAGAAATGTCCGCAATCGAGCTTGATTCTGTTGCCTGCCAAAATCAGGGCAAGATCACTGGTTGCGATCTCTTTGCTCATGGTTTTCACCTCCTTTTGGTTTTTTAATACCCTGATTGCCGGAGACAAAATGAAGGAAAGGCGCAAACGTGCGTCGGTGTGGAATCAGACAATGAAGTTCCCTAAGTGTCAAGAGCAATCAATTGGCTCCGGCAATCAGAGTATTAGAAGGGGGTTATATAAAAGGGTTTTGAATACGTCTTAGTACATACTGCAGAAGAGGGGATTTTATTTCACGTGGCTCTTGACAGGATTTTGGGGGTTATCAAAACGACGATGGGCGGGGAAAAATCAAAACACTTTCCCCCGCTTCGTCCTATAGGTATTACAGAACCCTCAATCTTGAGAAAAGCCGTTTTTTGATCCGGCATTCAGGGCAGGTCCCGAGGAGACCGCTTTCGTCATCCCCTGTCTTCCTCCAGATGCGTCCGCATTCCTGACAAACGCCGGTTTTTACTTCATGGGATTGATTGTCGTTTTTTTGTTCTGCGTTACCGGATACGACCAGTGAAAGAGCCAAGGCTACTGCAGATTCCTCCGCCCCCGCTAAAAGGCATGTTTTTCGGAATATAGCTCCAGTTTCTGAGACTGCCGGTGCATGGCCGGTGAAATATCTCGCCGGATTGGCAATGTCCGGGGTGACTGTTGCCCGGTAAAATGGCCGTCCGAGCATCTCGACCTGTTCGGTTCGGATGCATCCATTTGGATGCTGCTTGTTAAAGAACATGAGCCTTTCGGCCATCGGGACTGTTTGTTTTCTTTTTGTTCCTGTTTTTGTCTTAGGGGGTTGTTCCTGAGACATAACATTTGGGTTAATGATTAACTTGCCACAATAGCACAACTGGGAAATTTGTCAAGGGGGCGAAATGAGGATAAAATGAGGAGGAACTTACTGCGCCGCAAGTTCACTTAAGGATATTAGGATACTAGTTGTACCTTTACCCGCAGGAAGAAGCAGGTTTTCTTTATTCTTTATATTATCCTGAACGCAGTAGAATGCCTGATGTTTGCTGCTTTTCCAAGCAAAAATAAAAAAGTCCGCTGATTTTGCCAAACTAATAAGCGCTGGAGTAGCCTCATGATCATGATTGAGTTCGACTTTAGCTCCGGGGTAAAGTTTTTTAATGACATCTTTTGCTCGTTTCCCAGCGGGTTCCTCAAGTGTATAGATGCCGATTTTCTTTCCATTAAGAAACGCTGTATGGCTTTTATCTTTTTCTATAGCTTGTCTTGTAGGACGAATGGATGCGACATGATCTGAAAGTCCGTAATCTACTGCCAACAGTTCGAGGATAGCCCATTGCCCTTCGCTGAGAAAGTTTTTTTTCTGCGCCGCCAATTGAAGAATGCCATTAAAGAATGATATTGTGGCATTAAAGTCCGCGGCAGGGTACAAGACAAACAACTCGACGACATCCAATCCCCAGTCTAAATAATGCAATGATTGTTTCTTTTTCCAAATATCGCTCAAGAATGCAACAGTCTTTTGGTATTCTTTGACTTGTGTCTCATATTTCAGTAACGTGCTCGCCAAGTTTTTTGCAAGATCAAGTTCATCAGATGATAATGTATCCGTGTAAGCAAGAAGAAAAAGCAGAGCACTAAATACAGGAAGAAGTTTCGATTCACGCTTTGGATCAGTTACAAATGCCTCATACAATGCGGGAAAAATTTCTTGCATAATAGACTGGTCTGCTTCCCAAGCCTTAATCAATAAGTCGGCAAAAGCCTGCGTCTTTTGCGGTGCAGATGAAATGTTGCTTACATTCCATTCAAGAACACCCCTCTCCGCAATCTTGCGCGCTTGCTCCAAATCGCCACCACCACAAACATACTCAATCCATGAATACCAGTCCGAAATCTGTCCGACAGCACCTTCGAAACGCCTTTTCAGGCTTTCATGGAATTGATTCCATTTGTTTGGCAATTCCCTTACTAAGTCTGCTTGTCCTTCACAGACCGTCCAGGCACGATACAATGATTCCTGAGATCCAATGAAGTCAGCACACATGAGTATTCTGACAAGTACTATTTTGCTTACAGTACATCTAAGATACGCGTTGAAGGCGTCATCGTACGCGCCGTCATCGAATGCTGCTGAAGCGGTACTCAGAAGGCTTTTATCGTCAGGCTTTTGCTCAGCATACTTAAGACTTTTGACAAGGTCACTAAAATATTCGTAGCCACTTTCATTAGGATCGTAATAACTAAGGAGGTCTGTACAAGCAACAACATCAGGTTTCGCACGAGTGAGTTCGCAGAGAAGAAACAGCTTAATGATATTTTTCGCTCGAATGCCCCTACGTGTCTTAAAAAGTGGTCCATATTGGTTTTTTACCTTATGTTCAAACTCCGACTTGAGACCGTTAAAGTCACCCCTAATTTCGTAACCCATCAGATACACCTGGTAAATCGCCTCAAGTAAGTCGGACTGAATTCTGGCCGGCAACCTAAGATCCATGATGGCCCGAAGGTGATTCGGATTATGTACGATTTGAGACCACTTGCCGAGTGCTCCGAGTTTACGAATAATAATAAAGCAGAGGTTTTGTTGGCTTAATCGGCCTGTCCGTTTCCACTCATCGATACACTTGTCTGCACTTTCTTCATTGTTGGCAAGCAATGCCTGCTCAAAATCATATCGTATTCGACCATCCGGTCGCGAACCAACCGCGGTTCGCGATGGTCTCCGCATCAGTAACAGTCGATAAATGGCAATTGCTTCAAGAAAGCCCCTTTCCTGATCTGGTCTAATAGTCAACTTTGTATATCGAGACTCAAACTGGCTACGGATAAGGTCTTCAACTGTATCGAGAATCTGTGATTCCTCCGGTTTCGTGATTGATGCATGAACACCATCGAGAAAAGAAGTCAATTCCTCTCTAACCTGCTCAGTCTGACTAACCTCCCGACAACAGGCAAAGCAAACGAAATGATTTTCAGTATAGTATGGAATGAGAAGCGGAATGTCCTCCTTTAACGACATTGCCTCAATCCACCGTATAGTTTCCAGCCTTAACTCGTCAATGTCCGATTGTGAAGACGCATCCATGATGTCGCAGGTCAATCGATTAGGAGCAGCCAAGACTCTGTTCAGAAGTTCCTGATAAAGGATGGGAAATTTCACGATGATACCCCGTATGAACGGAATTCTATGCGAGCGCCTGCAATAGCCTCTGAATCCGTTTCAAAGGTAATTTGCTCGTCATTAAGTTCTAATCCATAGTAGGTGAAGTTCATAGATCCAGTAAGGAGACAATTACCACAGAGAATTCCCTTGATATGCAGATTTTCACGAAGAATGACTGTAAGCGAATTGAGAAGCCCAATACTATCAACTTGGTATCTAAGTTGCGATAGAAAACGCTGAGATTCACCAGGTCTCGTAACGATTACCGCTCGAACTCCCATGGAGAGTAGTTGAGTTAGAATTTCTGAAAGACGGATTTCACGAAACCCCCACGATGGGTTGAGAGATGAAAAAAGACCTGAGCGGTTATCAATGATGACAACATCGCTGATCCAGGGTGACACAAGCCAAAGTTCCTCTGCAGGGGCAAGCAGTTCACCTGTGAACATAAACTGAAGAAGTTCCTTGATTTCATCATGACCAGTTGTTGCCGTCTTGAAAATACGCCTTGTTTTAATCACTGAACTGCCTCGATCAGTTCGATTTCGATTACAATTGCCTCAATTGTTTTTCTAACCTCTCGGATACGGGGATAAAGAAGCATATAATCAGTCTCCACTGGATTTGTCATGAGAAAATTAAAGAGTTTCTTCAGAACCAAAAGATCCCCCGTGCCTACACCGCAAATTACCCGAACAATACCATGGAGAGCCAGACAATCGAGACACAACTCTTCACAACTGGGGTCTACTATGCTTAATTCTTGGACATTTCTATGAAGGGTATCTTTAACCAGTAAGCGGTCTGTAGCGGGAATGGCACTATAGATTGAATAGATAGGAAGAGCCTCCTGCCTCAGGGTCGCTCCTCTAGGCCATAACAATCCATAAATCAGGTTATATCTCCATGCCGTACGATTCCCTCTCATGTCTTCATATACTTGGGGATCAACAAGATCAGCCATATCAGTGTCCTGGTCGGTGCTCAGAATATATGAAAAAACCTTTACGTCGATTTCAATCTGCAAGGTTTTCTCAATATCACTCCAACGCTTGATAGCCATTTGGATAAAGGCATCAGACCCCCTACTGCTTCCCGGCTTGAGAATCCTATTATTAAGCGCTGACATAAATGCATGAAACAGGACAAAACCATTTTTTGAAAGTAGGTTTCGAAGTATCGCAAATTCTAGTTCAGCTGATTTGAAGTTGCTGGCGTTTCTTAATCTATCCAGTATATCGGGAACTTCAGTATTATTATCCAGAGAAAGGTTTATAAACCTTACAAGTTGGGCGTCGACTTCCTCAAAGTCAGAAGGCATTAGTGAACTCTGAACGATATTAAAAAAGTTACGCGGGTCTTTACTAATTCTTTCAGAGAGTTCCTCAATCACTCCTATCCCTCCGACAGAAGTCTCCGTTATCCATATCTCATCTGTCGCAGAATCAGCATTTGCGTTGTATTGCTCAAGATCGATAGTAATAGAGTCCATGTCAAGATCCGGGCAGAGACTTTCCATTGCCTGTCGAAGCGCAGCTGCAATAGTTGCTACATATTTCTGTGATAACCAAGATTGCCACACATCATCAATAGGTTCCCAAAGGTACCGTGCAGCATCATAGAGATCTTGGCGAATCGCTTCGTCAGCCATATATTCCCGGAGGCTCTGACGTAGTTTCTCCTCTCCGCGATCACTCGAAGCTTCACCGTCCGATACAAAACTCGATTGAAAGAGATTTTCAAGAACATTTTCCATTTGCAGTGAACTCTCATTATCTCGAACGGCAACCGCGGCATCCATAAGACACATTTGAGCTTCGCTAGCAGTGCAGATGACAGCCGAATAAAATATTCTAGCAAGCCACTCACGTACAAACACATTTGAAATCCTAACTACCAAATCGTCAGCTATAATGGTTTCCATGTAGCGCTGTGTCCGAAGAGAGCGCCACTTTGCAGATAGATGACCATTTGTGTCAGACCAGAGATCGTCAGGGACGCTTACTTTTACAACTAAGCCATCAACTAACAGTGTGAAGCCCAGTGCTACCGGCTCTCCTTGATCTGTAAAAGAAAACTGCCGCTCTGGATTGTCGTCACCCTTCATAACAATATTTGCTTCTGACGAGATTGCGAAGCGTCTGACTTCGAGTTCGTTATGATGATTATGCAAGTAGAAGCAAGTTTCTTTAATGATATTTTCCCAGCCGCTTCCGTGTGGTGTAACAATTTGAATTGCCTGTTCGGCCGGAACAACTTCGGTCTTCCAAATCAATTTTGCATACGATGTATCGCTAATCTCCATTTCGGGAACGGACGGCCTGAAGAGTACTGGCCTGTAGACAGGAATGGAACGTATAATCTGATTATCTATATAATTATAAAATCCTATTCGATAATACTCACCAATATTGGCTATTTCGATGCTCTGGCTTAAGTCGGTTGTCAGCGCATGCGGTACAAGCCAATGCCTAACTCCGCCATGAGTTATGCCGAATCTTCGCGATACCCTGCCTGGTGCGAACTCTCTCATTGCCTGTGAAATTGGCATCATATAGTCCTGCGGTTCTGTACCCCTAGTCTGGGATGGGACACGAATACAAACCTCAGGCAAATTAAGATCAGAAAATAGACTAGACGGCACGAACTCGGGCAGTGGATTGTCGCTAATCTGATAATCCATACCCACTTCCCCGTCTTTACTCCAATTTGATTTAAGACGGCGAAGGGTCGTCGCCATTACTGAGGTCATTAGTGGTCTTGGATACTCCCAAAGAAGTGATATCAGAGTATCGTCATCTATATCCATCGCATTTTTCAAATACTGTGTGAAGTCATTAAATGCTTGTTCACTCTGAATTATCGATAGTATTGCCCCTGCCAAAAGTTGATGTCGATATTTTTCAGTTTCCTTTGTAGCCTTGCGGCTAAGCTCTCGCCAAACATGTCCCCCGGGATTCTGGAGAGCCGGCAAAGAACTGAGATAATTAATCAACGCATAGACTGATTGCATGCGCTGAACATATCGATTATGAATGGGCAAATGTCTGGGATTTAATTCTGGATCAAACAGTTGATCATATCCTTGATAGGCAAGCCGATCACGACCGTAATCAGACAATACTACGATTGTCCACGGTCGCATAATTCTCGTTCTACCAGCACGCCCTTTTCTTTGAAGAAATTGAGCAGCTTCCTTGGGTGCCTTGTGTTGTAGAATTGCGCCTACAGCAGGGTCATTAAATCCAACATCGAGCGATGCAGTAGCAACCACTATATCAGCAACCATATCCACCCCACTATCCTGAGAACTCGTACGCCCGACTTGCATGCGAGTCCTAAGGTCGTGACCAATCGATTCGCACATATGCCAATCCTGGCCATACTCATATCTAATAATATTCGGACTCGACTCTCGCAGGTAGGCCAGTCCTCCTTTTGAATGGTATCGCAGATCAGGATTTCCCCAACTGTCGCGTCCCTCAGCATCGAGCATATCAAAATAAAGCCGGTTTGTAACGTCAATATCATCCGTAAAGACAAACAGTTTAGATCCATAGATGCCACCGTTAGTAGATAACCTTCTGGGTTCAAGACAGCGTGAAATCAGCATAGAGGCTTGAATAGTAGTTGAAAGGAGAGATGTTTTAGAAACGGGATCACCTCTGAGTGCAAGCAAATACTCAGCACCTTCAGCATCTAGTTCCTCTGGATGGGGAGTTATTTCACTAACCTGGTTCACTCTAAGACCAGTGATATCTGCAAAAAATGACTTAGCTTCACGAAGCGTAGCAGAAAGCCCCACAAAAACGATATTCTTCCTAAGCAGATATCTCCATCTTCGAAGAAGGTATGCTACTTGAGCACCATGCGTACCAGCATAAGTATGAACCTCATCCAGCAGGACGATATCAGGTCCTTGCTTTGCTCTATTTCCAAGTCCAAAAATATGTTTACTGAACGAATCTGACATGCGTCGATTCAACATTTCCGTTGTAGTGAATAAAATATCCGGTGGATTGTCCTGAATAGTTTTTCGTGTAAGAGCAATCTCATCTTCCAAAACAACATGATTCCCTCGATCACATGTAAGCCTTTCAAGTCCCTGAGTTCGATGCTCATTACGCCATACGAGATTTCCTCCACAGTCGGGGTCAGGACATCTCAAGTATGTGCAGGCGTACCCATGAGCAACTTGCTTCCATCCATTGCTCTCAACAGTTATATTATCGGCAGACCATGGTGTTGGACCAAAATATGCCCCAATCCTAATTTTTCTGCTTCCTTGGGCAGTAAGAAGATCATCTAAGCGACGAACCTCAGAATAAACCTCTGAAAACTGGTCTTTGAGTAGTTCATTTCGTGGATATATAGCAATCGCCTTTACCCATTGACTCGATGGTCCGTCCTTCAACAATCGCGCAGCGACCTGATAAAGCGCCGGTATATAGAACGCAAGCGTCTTACCACTACCTGTTCCAGCACAGACAATTGAGCCATGAGATTTTCCTTGAGTCAAGGCTTCGAGGATATCTGCAGATGCCCTACACTGAAATCCAGAATAAAGGAAGTCCTCGCCACGTTTTAATAACCGCTCAATGACAGTCTGCTGCGAAACAGTTGATGCCTGAGATAAAACAATGTGAAGTAATTCATCTGAAGTTTTATCTCGTCTAGGATAGTGACGAGAGCGGCGAATAAATCGAAAATCAGCAACAAGAGTTGAAGCATGTCTCCATTTTGATGTTCCCTCATGCTTGGGAAATAGTTGGCGTAGTCGATTCATTAGGCGGACGGTCTCTGCCATACGTGAGCGGTAACGCCTACTATCTTCCCTCAAAAATGAAAACAGCAAGTTTCGCCTCAACAACTCCTCAACAACCTCTTCTACCGAATTAAAGTTGTTCAACCCATTTCCTATTGCCTCATTTAGGAGTGGGTAGATAAGATCAAAAACTTCGCTTTCATCAAAAGCAGAATCAACGATGCCCCACGATAGGAGTTTAGTCTCTTCATGCTCAAACATTTCGAGACAGGCAAGAAGAAAAGTTGTTATGTCAGGCAATCCAACCCTCCACGATTATGTTTAAATCTTCCTAATAATTTTGTAACGTTCCATTTGATCATGGTTTTGCAACCATTCAATAACAACTGGATTAATTAGATACGAAAGTGGCGCTCCCTGAGCTTCGGCAATTGACTTCAAAAATACCTTGACCTCTTCCGGGACGTTAAAGTCAATACTGATCAATATAGCCTTTAGTTGCTTGTATAATTTATTCAAATTATCAAAAGCAAAGTCGTCATCGGGCAATGAACTCAACATCGGACGCATTGTCTGAAATATAGCCTTATATTCTGCAAGAAGCTTTTTATTCTCCTCAGTTTGAGCGACAGTAGTTTCAAGCTCTACTGGGCTCTGCAACGCAAAGTTTATTTCACAATATCGACGCCATGCTTCATTGATAATCTCTCTGGTAGATTCCTGTATCGCTTGGACCTTGACATAAATTCGATTTAGCCTGTTCCCTCTAACAAGAGTCTCTCTTTTAGGTTGTTCCTTAAATCTCTCCCTCAACGCACCAATATCACCGACCAATGTTCCGAATCCAGGTAAATCAGTTAAAAGTATTTGTCGTTTCTTAGCTATTGTAATGATATTCAATAACGAACTTAGAGCCTCGTTTCGATTTCTGCAATCCAGCGCATCATTCTTTAAGGCCCTAGCCTCATCTGCCCCATTTTTTAGTATTTGAATCCTTCTTAACTTTTCACTAATATCGTTGGATTTATCAAGAAATGTCATTGTCTCTCTCCAGATAATGCTTGAAGATTTTTGCCCAACTGCTCAAGTTGCTGCAACACTTCTTCTGTAGCCGTTGCATAATCATTCTCCTCAAGTTGCTCTATCATGGAATCTAGTTTTTTCTGTAGTGCTGATAAAAATTGATCAAAGTCATAGAGAAATGCCTTAGTTATTGTTAAGTCGGCAGCATTAATTAGCCCGCAAACAGGAACATATGAGGGTATTTGCTCCTCTTGATACTTAGTATTCAACGTCCGAATTTTATCAATGGTATCTTTAATAGATGATTCCTCGAAATTTCTTGCTAACGTCTTTAATTCGTCTAGAGATTTTACTCTGTCTGGCCACAATCCTGCCTCTGCCGTAGTCTTAATATTCGCCTTTAAAGATTCGAGTAGTGCCGACTTATCAAAGTTGTTACCAAGGTACTTAGTAATATCTGTTGTCAATTGCGTTACATGTTCAAAGAGTTTTCTAACTCTGCTTTTAAAAATATTGTCATTTGTTAACTGCTGAAGCACGGGTTTTAGCTCGACTTTTCCGCCTGCCGGCAGCAAATCAACTATAATCGAGACTGGCTCGATTTTTTCGTAAAAAGAGATTCGGCTTATTATCGAAGCAAGCATAGGATAGTGTACCCCGAACTCTTTACTGCCAGAACCCTGATAACATGCGCATCGCTCAAAAAAAGCCTTTTGGAGGTTACTCCACGATGCATATACCCTTTCAGTAAATATGTCCCAGGAGTCATCCAGGCCTTTAGAAAGAACCTTGGGTGGTAGAGCACAGGTGATTGTGCCAATAATTTTATCGGCATTTTTAGAACTAACAGATGATGCTCCAATAACATGACTCCCTACATAAAGGCCCTGAATAAGTGGTACAAGTTCGGATTCAACACTGGACGTAATATACTGAACAGCTTTATTTGCAAGATCCTCAAGGAGGTGTGCATAGTATGGAACGTCATTTTCTCCTCCTGGATAGTTCCAGGAGTATTTCGCCTCCTCGTACCGGAAGAGAGCTGTTAACGCCATTCGCAGATTTCCTTCAGAGTCACTATTATCTTCAGCAATTTTAATTGGCCCTCCTCTATCTCCTCTGGAATGCGGTATGGAAAAAAGAGTGTATGGGACTTTTCGATCAGACATGCATAGTTGGTTCCAATTGATATAACTACTAACCGCCCATTCAAGATGTTGCCTGATCTTGTTGGCATCCGGTTGCGGCATTTGAGTTCCTTGATTCCACTTTTCAAGCATGCTTTTCCAAGCTTCCGACCTTTCGAGCAAATCCTGCCATTGGCCAGGCTGAGTTGGTGGAAAAACAACTGGCTCAGGCTTTGAAGCAGGAGTCGAGGAAGTTATAGGAATTCCCTCTAAGATGTTTTTTAAATTAAAGGCTTTGAAAAGCAATGGAAATATGCCCTCAAGTTGAGACTTGTCACTGGGATTACCACCCCATAATGAAAGAAAACATTTATACCTCTCGCGTTCGTCTTGCTGCACTTTTTCTTTAACAAATTGTGAAACAAAAGCGCAGGCACTCGCTGTACCCTGTGCAAAATCGGGGTGAGGAAAGGCTTGTATCTCAAAGTCATGACGAAGAAGTAAGGTATCGCGAAGGATTCTATTAATGACTGTTCGAGGATTAAATGTTAAAGAATTGCCTTCTTTTAGATATCGTTCCATTAACTGACGAATCATTTGGCGATTAAACGGAAACAACCAATGCTCACGAGAAGATTTCCCAAAAACATTAAGCATATCAATTGTATCAGAATCAGTTTCTTCAGATGCAAAGGGTTTTAGCCATCCAATCAGTTCCTCACAATCCTTATCTAAACGTATGCGTTCATAAATATTGATTGTCTGTATGTATCCATAGCGCGCAGCATTCAAATAGGAACCCACAAGGTCAACAACAAGGCTTTCAATTTGCTCTAGTGACGAAATATTCTCCTTTATTTCCCATTCGAACTGTGCCCTTGTGCGAATAGTTTCTCTTCCAGCCAGCCCAGTTGTTACAGCAATTGCTGTGCGCATTACGCAATAGTCTTTCTTGCCGTCATGAATTGCTTCTTTAATAGCCATTTCAAGGATGGTTGATTGAATACCGGCGAGGGCAACAAAGTCTTCTATTAAAAGAATAAGTTCCTTGTCCTCCCTTAAAAGTTGCTTTCTTATTTGAAGTACTAGGTCTTGGAGTGTCATTCCACCCAAATATCCGCTTAGTTGGAATGCAAACCCGATGGCTCTATCCAAAACACTGTTAAGAATACTGGCAGCCAACTGTCTACCATCAGCGGTCGACAATTGCGTTTGGTAATACAAGCGAACTCGGTGAGCAGCATGATTGATTTCCAAATCCGATGGCAGTTTCAAATCGTCCGGTTCAAACTGAGGCAAAACATCAGCGTCAACTGCATCCGCAATTCGTCCGCTGAGCGCTCTTGTAATTAACTTTGGAAACACTTTCTTTGAAAAATGTTGGACAAGTTCAGCATCATTAAATAATACTTGTAAATTTATTGTATGTCCGATCATTAATGCTATTTGAGGAGATCTCTCTTCATGCTTTAATTCATTCTCTTTATCTCTAAGCGCATTCTCAATTCCAGCGCGCAACTGAATAATTGCAGTCTCTGATGTAGTTTCAGCTGCAGCCGTCTGAAGATCGTTGCGAAGTTTATCATATTGCTCTCCCTGTAGTGGCTCTAGAACCATTTCAACCACACTTCTAAGGCTTGCGCTTTTGGGTATACGAATAATATGAAACTTTTTACTCGTATCTCTGAATTTTAGCTGAGATTCAAGCCATCGAATGATATGTGATTTGCCGCTGCCAGATGAGCCTATAATGGGCATAATCATTGTGCCCGTCGGTAAATTAGGGGTGCAAAAGTAGTCGACTAACTCAGCCTCTGAGGCGTCATAACTATGCCCACCAGCTACACTCTTTTTTTGTATAGGGATTGTTTGATGAACTGCCAATAGCAATGCTTCATGGGCAGTTTCAGCTTCTGGTTTTATGCATTCATTTATTTCGTTGATTGTTGGCCAGAATGAAAGAAGAGTCATTGGGATCCTCCCTCAACCTTCACTATATGGCTTACCTGTTCCCATTGCTTGCCGTCCTGTCCGGTGAGGGTGCGTATTTCTCCCGCATCTGCCCGAACCTCAAGCTTGACTTGGCCTGAAACGTGAAGGCGCTTAAGCGCTCGACTAAGACTAGTTGAAAGCCAGTTTTCCCGCGGCTTATTCCAATGAACTGGCAATAAATTGTCTTCAACTTTCTTCCGATATGTTCCACCATCAATCACCGGCATCACAGCACTTAGGGAGTCAACAAATGCAACAATAGACATTTGCTTTGATTTCTGAAATACTTCATCGAGCGACTCCCGAATTGCCATAGTAGGATCAATTGTGAATGACTTTGACTCCCAGCCAAAGCCGAGATAACGTGCCCATGACCTGAGTCCTGCCCACCTTGTGTCATTTTGAAGCACTCTATTATTGATACCTATCTGAGCAAGTTCTAGGTTCTGAACAACATCAAAGCTGCGTGAATCAAATGTATAAACATCCTGCGCAAGCAGCCAAGATATACCGCGCGTGAAATCAGCTGCTCGGCTATTTTCAGAATCCCAAAAGTTTTCATTGTTGGTATCATGTAGTAAGATAATGCGAAGGATTTTGGGAAGTCCAATCATCACCTGTCTGAAATCTGTTTTCTTCTTTATGCGGAAGCTACCTCCAACCGCAAGTTTGCCCTCCTCTTCAACGAATAAACCTAACTGAGTCCAACGATTAAGTGTATTATTCAATTGAGTGCTGTCTATGATACCCGGCGTGCACGCAGAAATTAAGTCTTCCTTGGATAAAGAACCTTTCATCGTGAGCGTTCCATATACGATAGATAGGACATTAAAAAGTCCATCACTTGGCCTGTTCAGTATTCCCATTGTTTTACCCTCGAAAGTAAGTCGTCAAATCTAATATGATTCGTAGCAACATCAACATAACGGCGCCCCATAGTAAATCTGTCCTCCACACATTCAGGGAACATAATTATATGAAGGGGTCTCTCAACCATATTTATTAGGAGATGATCGGGCAACGCTTTGTTATTCCAAGGATAAAGAAGTGATAGACAAGGCAATGGCATACCTACGTCAGCAAACTCAACTTCTCCTATAAGTCCTGTCAAAGGGTATATCCCTTGAGCCAAGAATTTGTTTGCCATAATCGCATGGTATTCCTTTAGGATTCGCTTGTTTAGAAACAGGAACTCTCGCACTCCAAATTGATTAATGAGAAATTTAGTTAAGACTGCGAAATGTTGTGGCCAAAGAAGCTTTTCTTGAACATACGAGATATAAAGTGGATTAAGCTTCGCTTGAGGAAAACATGAATTCCACGCTGACAAGTCGATTTCCCTCAATTTCCTTATGGGTAATGATATTGGCTCAATAAAATCCTGCTGTGTACTATTCTGGCGACAACTTGGACACCCCCCACAATTTTTTGTAGGGATTATATGAAGCCTATCAATTCTATACAACTCAAAGAGTGCTTCTTCCATGGACGTTACTCCAGTTAAAACCTGCTTAAGCAAGCGAAAGTTATTGCTACTACTTTCGATACTTTGATTTCTTGCATTAGCAATTGGTCCTTCCCATACACTATTATTTTGATGACTAGGATTAAGAATTCTTATTATTACCTGATTGAAGAACGTATCATTCTCTGTTAACGATTGGTTTAATTCAATATGATTGGTGCTTTCAGGCCTAACATCATCAAGTTGAAGAACTTGTGCTCTAGCGAGAAGGAGAATCGTTCGTAAATTCCAATTTTTATTTTCATCACTTTGTTGTTTAAGATGTGCCGGCACAGTTTCAATGTTTAATGAAATCAGATCATCAATAATATTTTTTTTGTTGTTCATGAGCATACTCCAGCGGTTCTTTCCAAGTTCATCGCTGATAATTTTCGGTTTATTCATACCCTTTGCAATGCCAAAATCATATTCGGTATAGATAAGAAGAGAAAGAGAAGGTTTTCCATCTCTTCCTCCGCGACCTACCTCTTGATAAAAGCGATCCAGTGTTTCTGGAACGCACGCATGAATAACCGTTCTAACATCAGACTTATCTATGCCCAAACCAAACGCTGAAGTGGCCACCACAATGTCAAGTTCCTCATTTCGCCACTGACTAATGATTCTCTCACGATCTGCTGCCGGTGTATTGCCGTGAAAGCAAGCTACGCGACAAAAGCCGTTTTGCCTGATTGTTGCAAACCATTTTTCTGCATCATCCCTTTCCGTAACATACAATATCAAAGGTCGCGGAACATAATGAAGAACTTCAAGAACAAATCGAGTTTTTTCATCGCGATTTTGAGCTTTAGCAATCCAATAGCGTGGTTCGGGTCGCAAATGAACGGCGGAGACAATCTGAAATCCGCGAGGTGAATTAAAAAGGGGTTCAAGTGAGCGCAAGGTATCATCTGTAAGCGTAGCTGTCATAAGCACGGTCGTAAAGGGGCGATCCCCGCATTCGCGAAACAATCCAAGGCGGACACCTGCAACTGCCTGAAATGCGGGTCTAAAAGCATCTCCCCATTGGGATATAATATGGGCTTCATCAATGATACAGTATCGAAGGTATCGATTTGCTGCTGCAATATACAAGGCAGGTTTCAATGATGTACAGACTGACTCAGGCGAACAGAACAGAATCAACTGCTGGCCGCTTCTTATGTTATCTTTAATAGTAGATCTTTCATCTTTACTGAGCCCCCCATGCCAACAAAGTGGTATGGGGGGCAATGTCCGGCCAGACTGTTGAAAGATCTCTTGAAATTGCCGAGCCTGGTCAATTGCAAGAGCTACGGTAGGGACAATAAAAAGTGTCATATTGCCTTCTCCTGCATTCAATAACGAAGGCATGTATCCAACAAGACTCTTCCCAGATCCTGTGGGCAGATTGACTAAGAGAGTTGAACCAAGAGGTGCAAATAGTAGGCTTCTGACTGCATTTCTTTGCCCATGTGACGAGTAAGTCTCAAATCCTGTTGCTCTTCTCATAGCCGGATCGCCTGAAACTGGATTTAAGTGACGGCAGTTATCTGCACGATATATATCGTGCAGAATATCCTTGGTATTATCGCATAACCATTCGGGAGACCATGGCTCTACCTCAAGTCTATAACGATTACTAATGGCAGATGTGGCAACTCCCACTTCAGCCCACTCATCTGCCGTAGGCCACCCATTACTCGCATAAACCGTGAGCGATGCAATACCGTCGCGGGCCTTCTGGGTTCCTAGCACATTACGAATCAATACCTGAAAATCCTTTTTATATTTAACCATCGCATCGGGATTTCTCAATATCTTCATGATCCTTCTTAAATTACCATCGGCGGATTCAGCTTGGCCTGAAATATCTATGGGCCATTTCATTAAAATCTCACGTAATTCGGTGAAACCCATAAACATATCTTAAAAAAATCTCCTAATATTTTCTTTTGAAAGAAAAATAATCCCCGTTGAAGCAACACTAATAGCAGGATTTCTTATTCCCTCCATAATGGATTCATACAGTTTCTCTTGCCACTGCAGTCTCATAGTTTCTTGGTTATACTCATGACCGCTTAGTTTAATACATCTACTCCTAAGCTGGGAAAGATGTCTTTGGCTAATCTCCAGCGCGTGTTTCATGCATGTTGCCAAACTTTCCTTGAAGTAGTCTCTGTTTATCAGAACCTGTTCGGCATTTTGCCGAGCATCCACGCATCTATCACTCCAATTGACCCAGTATGGTAAATCTGGAAAAGATGACAATAACCATTTCCAAAGGTCGGCATTAATGTTTTTGTCAAATTTCTTGTTATAGTCTCTGTTGAGAATTTCTATAGTATCCTCTCTTTCTACTTCCTCAAAGGATTCCTTAAGCCAAACCGTTTCTATCATGGGTGGCAAAAAGAGATCTCCCAAACGATGGAATGCCTCTTCTGTAGCGTATTGACCGGATTCTCCTGAGGTATCTAGAAAATGTTTGGCTGGAAAGAGATTTGCCTCAACAATTAGATCAAAACGATAAAACATTCGTGTTGCAGCTTTTCTATCAGGGTTGCACCTCCACATGGCAAAGCTAGTCCCACTATCATCTCTTTTAGCAACATCCATTATACCGGTCACAAAATCATCACCAAAGCGAAGTATTCTTAATTTTCTCATGTAAGAGGTTTCTCTTCTGAAAGTGTATGGATAAGTCATTCTTTTTTTGAACTTATGCTTTAATTCAAAATCGATAGCGTTCTTGCAATTATAGAAGAAGTCATCAACAGGCATTAATGTCCTAGGTCCATTATTCATTAGATATTCATAGCGAAATACAAAATCAGGGGGGTAAGGTTTTTCAATATGGTATGGCACTTTGCCAAATATCATACGTTTCTCTACCCATTCATCAATATCTGAGGTTATTTTCTCCCATTGAGCATCATATTCTTCCAGTTTTTCAAATTCATCATTTGTCTCATAAGAAAGAGCATCTAGTTCATCTTGCTGTTTTATTCGATCTAATTCACATTTTATGAGACCATCATCCCCCATTAATTCATCTCGGAGGTCGTCTATAGCTTGATATCCATCAGACATTATTTTGAATCGGAGTTCCATCATTTTGTCATCTATCAAATATTGAAGGCTGGCAATAGAAAATCTAAATACGTTAAAGCCTTCATCAAGGCATTTCAACCACTTAGCACAATAGCTATTATCAAGACATAAACAGGTAATAGACTTTACATTACCAAAGCCATATCTATCTAAACGTCCCATCCGTTGTTCTATGCGATTGGGTGAGAGTGGCAAATCATAATGAAGGACATGTCTTCCATTCCCCTGCAAATTTAAACCCTCTTCAGCCCGATAGTCACATATAAGATATCTATACTCTTTACTTGTCTGAAATATTTCCCATTCATATTCTGAAGGCGAATGCCTCAAAACATTGCTGCCAATAACGTCAGACTTCTGTAGAAATTCAAAAAGACTGTCGGCGACACTGGTATCAGAGCAAAATATTACAACTTTCTCGTCCTTTGGCATATTTATGATTACGTTTAATATAGATTGAAATTTGGTCTGTGTTATTGTAAGGCTATCAGCATGCACAAGAATATTACTCAAGTATTGCTTTTCCCCATCTATCAATGGACACTTTTGCCCCTCAATGATATCCCCTTCATTCTCAATTCGCTTTTTTACAGATCCAGCTAAGGCACTTGGGTTGCTAACAAAATAACCAATATATTTCCAGTGAAGTTCTGCAAAAGCTTTATACTCGTTACTGTCATAGCGATTGTAAAAATAATTGGCAATATAAGTTCTCCATGCTTCGAGTTTTTCCGCAAGAAGTATTTCGTGATCCGCGCTATGCTCGTCTACTATAAGCCCAGTTCGCTGGGGTGTTATGCCACATACACTTGCTCGTCTATTACGCAGGATTCTCCTATGTAATTTATATGTTTCTGAAATATGTGATCGGAGAACCATGATTGCCTTAACAATTTCAGGATTAACTTCGTTTGGGTTTGTTTCAAGAAGAGTGCGCAAGTTAGTAGTGTGATGGGTCAATAAATCATCTTGAGAGAAGAGAGATAGCAATTGATCGATATGTTCGTACATAAAATAAAAATTATCAGGGGTAAGGGCAGCAACAATTCGAGCAAGGTCCTGGCGATTTTCTAATTTCCTTTTGAAAGAAGCATAATCCGTCAGTGAATAGATCGACGGATCAAGAAGATGCAGAAGAGCTAGAAAGCCCATTTCATTCCCAAGAGCGGGAGTCGCTGACAATAGAAGAAGGCGATTAACTTTATGTGCAACTTTCTTGATTGCTATATATACATTTGTCTCTATGTCCGATCTTACTCCAAGAACTACATGATGTGCCTCGTCAATTACCAACATGCCTAGTGAGAATAATGATGTGTGGCACTGTTCAAACTCTTTACTCGATACAATTTGAAGGGCTCCGCTATCCAAATACGATGATAGATGAAATTTTGAAGATAGTTCGCGCTGCCATTGCTTAACTAATGATTCTGGGGCAACGACTATAGCTGAGCCATCATTAGGGTGATCCAATAAATACTGGCGAATAATAATGCCGGCTTCAACTGTTTTCCCTAATCCAACTTCGTCAGCGAGTAAATATCTTTGGACAGGATCTCTAAGAACCTGGGTCACTACTTGCCACTGATGAGGCTCTAAAGCAATTGAAGATGACAATAGTGCAGACATCCCATGACATAAGCCTCTTTGAGCAATCATAGAACGCATAAATTTGGTTCGAGCCTGAGCAAACAACGGTGTCTCCGTAACAAAGCCAGCTAGGTACAAGGTCGGGTCTTCTATGGGTTTAGCACAACGGACAAAAACCTCCTCAATAGGCAAAACTTTTACTTCTTTATTTGGAAACTGTACCTGTACGTGATGCTCATCCGATATCGTAAGTCTTCCAACACGCCAAAAAGCTGAATTAGGGTCATTCCAATATATTCTTTTGTTTTCATATAGAATTGCCTGTTTTATCGATGACTTATTTACAATAAAGGTCTTTTGTTCAATGGTTGGTGCAAGAAAATACTCAATATGAGCACTTGAACCATCTATATGCAATAGTTTTCCAATACCCCACTCTTGTTGCTCAGATGAAATACAAAACATGATGACATAGGATACCACAATAGAAAAAAACCATGAAATATTAAGAAGTTGTTAGAGGGTGGTCAAGTTTTGGCAGAAAAAATAGGGGCAGCCATAAACAGACAATGCAAACACCTTTATTTAGAAAACAGGCAGTATTTAGCCTCTTAGCAATCAACCATTTTGAGGCTGCTTTAAAATTCTTATAAGGTATTGACTAAGTTCCATGTAGTCTCTCGGAATAAATTGGATTGCGTTCCAAGGTTTTCGGTTATCCGGACCGAATTCCCAATAACCATCTGTCCATGAAGTCTTACCCTTGAGCATTTCTATCCCCTGGGCAAATTCATTTGTGAGGCTTGCGCCTCTTGAACTGTGAAGATATTCCATAACATATCCCATTGCTATGATTCCGGCACTATGCACTAGACGGGACGTCTTTGGGGTTCTCCCATTCCAGGCATCCGGAAAAACTTTGCGTATCGCTTTGAAGTAGTTATTAATCATGGAATAGCAACGATCCAATCCGTTTTCTTGCTGAATTAAATTGCGCAGAACGCCGTCAGATAGGGAGTGCATGATCATTTTCTGTACGGCGGTATCCTGAATAAATCCAAGCGGATTTGTATGCATTTTTATTGCATTTTGGAGGGATGAGCCTTCCTCGAAATTAAGTCTCTCCACAAGTGTGGCCGCTATTGAACGAGATGAAAGTCGTTCTGGCAATGCCCTCACAGTGGGGAGAAGTTCATAAATAAGAGATTTTGGTAACGGTCTTGTGTTGTTAATGAGGATAAACTGTTTACGTAACTCCTCTTCATCAACACACAATAGGCCTGTTACTAAAACCTCAAAGTTTTTTTCTTCTAGTCCCGATAAGGCTGACAGTCTTTGCTGTCCGTCGACTACAAAACCGATAGGCCCGTCGGTGATATCAATTCTGATATGTCCTGAACTGTTATGCGTGTGATGTACTTTTACGCCGGAAAGAAAGGCTATTACAATAGGGTTGGGGAGAATCGCGTCATCTTGACAAAGATATTGTCTGATTTCCTTAATGTGAGACGCAATTTGCGGTCGCTGGAAACCGCTAATTGAGCGATTATCACGCCTTGCAATCCGATCAATCCTTGCAAATGATAGTATGTCAACAGCTCTGGCCACGAAAGCAAATACAGTATGGTCTGGACTCTGTTTCGGGAAAATAGCATGATATTCAAAATGCACTGGCATCCCCCCTGATCTTTTTAACGTGTTGATGATACATAGCAAGATTGTGAATTCCTCTACGCTTATTGCGGTTGCTCGCCCTGAATATTATGACCTCCACCGCTGCCTCCCTACAGACCCTGCAATGACAGTTTTGCCATGGTTTATTTTCCAACGTCCGGCGATAAACTTCACGGTATCTATTTATGCGATTTTCATTAGAAGTAACACTAGATTTATTTGACCAAAGGAGGAGTTTAGAATAGTCCATGATCGCATCAAGAGTCGTCTCCAATGATCCTTCTCCTTTATCGAAGGCGCGTAGGGCACTGAGTGCTCCTATTTCGAACTTGCAGAGTTCTTCCTGACTACATTCTCCAGTACGCACTTTTCTGGCCAGTGTAAAGTTTTCAAATGCCTGAGGAATTCGAATCGCAGTATAATAATCCATGCTCCCATCTGGTTGACATAGGTAGTAATTCTGCAGATCATCCTTAAAAGCTCGAATCAAAGGCGATGAGGTATCAAAACTCGAAATGTGGTATCGTGCAAACTCGTGCAATTTGTCGGCCTTGGCAAACCCAAGCAGGTGAAGCTTTATGTCTGGCCGGTTACTTGTTGCCTCCATCACGGATTGAATGGCGATATGGATGTCTTGAACCTTGAGTGGAACGAGTCCTCCTATGGCAAGGTAGTCATAACCCATGCTGACAAGTCTTCTGGCTGCTTCGGCCATGCTTCCAGGCGACCAGCCTTGCACTACTCCGATAGGCTTAAAACTGGACTTCCAGGAATGGCATTTTTGAATAAATTCATCTGCTAGACTTAAGGTAATCTCAAACCGTTCCCTAGCATTCTCGGAACCGCCTTCCATGCCAATCAACTCGGCATTAAATTCAAAGATGATATGGTCAATCGAGAACCCATGAGTAAAGCCAGCGTCTTCGTAAAATTCAATTGTATCTGTAGGGGTATAGGGCGGAGCAGGAAGATTCGAATACTGAAATGCTCCACAATCACCGAAAATGGGTTTGTCGTTAAACTTTGTCCCGTTGTAGCGCAAAAAGGTCCTTGCCCCTTCACGCCTAAACCTCATTGACTGGGCATCAGTGTATTTTCCTTTTATCTTATGATCTCCCACTATTGCTCTAGAAACAAGTATCCCGTCATAGGGCGACGTGTCAAGATATTCGTGGGGAAACTGATCGTCCCAGTATGGCTTTCGCCCACTGCTATTTTCATCATGCAGGAAATCATAGCCTGGATCAATGTAGTCCAGACAGTCCGCAAAAATAAATTTCACAGGGATACCGTCTTCGCGTTGTAGTCGAGCTTAACAAGGTAATCGGCAAGTGCCCTAACATGGCTGTTTACATTCTGGATTTCGTCCCATTTTAGGCCTATACCATCCCAAGTTCCCGATGTCCACCTGCAATGAGGCGCTATTTTTTGGATGGAGGATCTGATTTCTCTTGCTGGATCGGGAGAGGCTTGAGCCCTGCTCATAACCCGGTCCATTAGAGTACCCATTGCCTTAATGCCAGCTGAGTGCATGAGCCTACTTTTGGTCGGCGGCAAGCCCCAGGCATCATTGAATACAGTTCTAACCTCGTTCCAGAATATTATAAAGGCCCGGTACATGCCGTTTAGGTCAGATGGTTCATCCCCAAATCCCTTATATTGGGAAAGAGCGCCGAGGGGATTGTTGACACTTTTTTTGATAATTTCTATCAGAGCGGTGTCTACAACAACACCCTTTTCTCCCTCGTCCTGGGAGGAGCGCCGAATCAGTTGATGAAACGGTGAGTGAGGATCTCGGTTAAGTATATTGCATAGTTCACTCGGGATCTTCCTAATTGCTAGATCACGCGGGAGGTGTGTGTCCACTTCTGGTAATAACTCATTGATAAGTCGCGTGGGTAAAGGCCTTGCCTTATTGACAAGAATAAATTGTGCTCGCTGTGTTTCAAGATCGGGTGCTACAAAGGCCACAACCGGAACTGGGATATTCTTGTTTTTGGTCTTGGCAAGGGCAAGGGATCTCTGCTGACCATCAACTATCCATGCTACTCGCTGACCTTCAGTCCTAAGCGGTATTGAGATCGTTCCAATTTCTGCTATATTTGTAAGGCCTTCGGGATCTCGCCCTCGTGACTGCTTGAACTCGATCTCTTTGCTGAATGCAAGAATAATTGCATTCGGAAAGAGCACCTTAATTTGATCTAGATATTCAACAATGCTATTGACATGGTTTTTTATTTCCTTGCGCTGAAATCCATGTAGGCTCTGAACTTCATCATGGTGAAGCCTACTAATATCAGCTATCTGAACGATAAACTCGCCGGGCACGAAAAAGGAAAACACATCTATTTCATCTGCTTGTTTGCTTCTTAGTGCCCTGAGGACGAGGTGCTCTTTGACTAAACCCGCCATGTATTACCTCCTCTTTTAGTGAGTGAAATAGTAATTGGCATCGCTTCTGCTCGCAGGCGATGTTTTCTTCATCTCTCAATATTCTGAGCATTTTACTGGCACTGCCTTGAGCGTGATCCCAGTGCATTAGCATTACTTTTTGGATCATATGATCAGGTATCTTCTTGCGTACAGGAATGTGTGGCTTTTCCATTGAGTCTAGACACGATCTAACAGCATGTGCGTGTTCCTGAATCCCAGAAGATTGCATTTTGGGCCAGATATTTGTGACAAAATGGCGCAGGGCTCTCTGCCCGAGGTCTGACATGGTGCCAGGAATACCGGATACGAGATCACCGAGTCTCGAATCGTAGGGCATGCAAACGTTCATCAATTTCTCAGGAAGAATTTCTGTCTTTGTAAGGCCAAATATACGAAGCCGTGCAATATGCTTTTCTGGAAGTCGAACAAGATCCTCAATAACCAACCTTGCATATGATTGATTCAAGACTATGAAAACAGAATATTTAGGATTGTCAGTAATAAGCCCCGCAAGAGATCTTTTCCGCGCAATATTCACGGAAGACCACCAAAGGCCATAATCAAAGAGTCCAGTTATCTTCTTCTTAATATTGTCGGAAGTATCAGAA
Organism: uncultured Nitrospiraceae bacterium; assembly: GCA_964461065.1. GTDB lineage: Bacteria > Nitrospirota > Thermodesulfovibrionia > Thermodesulfovibrionales > UBA6898 > UBA6898. Next base: position 51,061 of record CAYWRK010000005.1, on the reverse strand, counting down.
GTTGTAAGATTGTAAGAAGGAATCATGTCTTTCCCATGAACAAGGCCCATTCCAGCTGAAATAATCCACAGTTCAGCGTTTATTTGCCGAGAAGCTTGAATTGCTTCCGCAAACCCTCTTCCACAATAGAGAGTCTCAGCAGGTATTAATTCCCGATCAAGTAAAACATTCCGTAACCAGGTGCTGGTGACATGAGCCTGCTCCCCTCGGGGAAGTCCACTCACGCATAGTTTAGGCTTAGGTTTATAACGTTTTCTATTTGTGCATGTAGTAACAATAATAGCCTTCACGATAATTTCCTAACTATGTAATTAATTGCAATATATATATCACAATAACATCAATTAATGCAATATATAAGAATTATGAATTATAATTTAATTACAATAATAAGATAATTAAAAAAGGTATTAATTGCTTAACATGCTGATGTTAAGATTTAGGGAGAGAGCGGGTAAAAGAATTTATCAAAACTAAACTCTACTATTCTGGAAGCTTACACAGTATTGTCTATGTGATCCAGATCTGTTTATTTGCTCTCAATAAGTGCATAAGCTGAATGATTATGAATACTTTCAAAGCTTTCTGACTCCACTCTAAACCACCGTATATTCTTGTCCTTCTTTAACTTGCTGGCTATCTCACGGGCCAAATCCTCAACAAACATGGGATGCTTATAGGCACGTTCAGTTACATATTTCTCGTCCTCTCTTTTCAAGAGGGAAAAAACTGGGGCACTTGCGCACTGCTCTATCATTACAATAAGGTCCTCAATCCAGATTAAATCCTTATGCCACCTAACTTGAACCTTGACCATACAACGCTGGTTATGAGCGCTCTGAGCACTAATTTCTTTTGAACAAGGGCACAATGTCGTTACAGGAACTTCAACCTCTAGAATAAAGTCTTCATCCGAGTTCTTAGTTGCGAGAAATCTGCAGTTATAACTCATTAAGCTTTTTGCCTTCGACTTAGGAGCCTCTTTTTCTATGAAGTATGCAAAGGAAACCTCCATGTGGGCTGAGTCAGCCTGCAATTTGCTCTTTATCTTTGAAAGGATGTCCCCCATATTCGAAACATTTATGAGACCTCGGTATTCATTGAGTATCTCAATAAAACGACTCATGTGTGTCCCACGGAAATAATGAGGCAGATCAACGTACATGTTGATCTTGGCGACAGTATGCTGCTCCTTATTCCGCTTATCAAGCACTACTATTGGATAATGAACATCCTTGACGCCGACCTTATCTATAGCAATGTCAGTGTAAGACATTTGACTCTGAACGTCGACTAAATGTTCTTTAGATTTAGGCATATCTTGTTGGGTCCTTTATCCCCGCTTCTTCAAATCCCTGTCTCCTTAGAAGACAGCTGTCACACTTTCCGCACGCTAGTCCCGCTGGATTAGGGTTGTAACAGCTGTGGGTCATCGTATAATCTACCCCAAGTGCAACTCCCTTTCGTATGATCTCACTTTTTTTGAGACTGATGAGGGGGGTATGAATTTTAACGTGCTTTCCTTCCACTCCTTCTTTAGTGGCGAGATTAGCCATTGCCTGATAGGCAGCTATGTACTCAGGCCTACAGTCAGGATAACCACTGTAATCGAGGGCATTGACTCCTATGAAAATGTCATACGACTTGAGAACCTCTGCCCAAGAGAGGGCAAAAGAGAGAAAGATTGTGTTCCTTGCCGGGACGTAAGTCACAGGAATGTCCCCTGACATTTCTCCAAGAGATCTATTCTCCGGCACATCTATATTATCTGTGAGCGCAGATCCGCCGATGGCTCTAAGGTCAAACTTAATCACTAAGTGCTGCTTGGCCATCAGCATGTCGCTAACTTTTTTGGCGGTCTCCAATTCATGCCTGTGCCGCTGCCCATAATCGAAGCTGAGGCAGTAGCACTCAAAACCCTCTGCTATGGCTATGGCAAGGGTAGTTGATGAATCAAGTCCACCGCTCAACAAAACAACTGCTCTTGCTTTCTCACTCTGGGTCATTGTCATTACCTATGAAGAGCCTTCTCGCCCCATATAAACTTGTGAAGTTGCATATTTATCCTAACAGGCAGTTCGTCGGCAATAAGCCACTCAGCAAGCATCTCGGAAGAAAGCTTGTCAAAGACAGGCGAGAATAATACTGTGCAAAGGAAGTTAAATTGTTTCAAGAGATTCTTGGACCATTCATAGTCTTCTCTATCAGTAATGATAAATTTGACTTCGTCCTTCTCAAAAAGCTTTTCAATATTGCCCAGGTCATTCTTGTCAGACATCCCACTTCCAGGAGTCTTGATGTCCATGATAATTATGGACCTACGATCTACTTTATTAATGTCAATGCTGCCATTAGTTTCAATCAATACTTTATGACCAATATCGAGTAAAGCGCTTGATAGTGATAATACATCCTCCTGCAGAAGAGGTTCCCCGCCGGTTATTTCTACATGATGCGATTTTTTTGCTTTGATTCTATCCAACTCAGAAAGGACGTCTGCTACGGTCATATCCCTACCATTATAGAAGGCATATTCAGTATCACAATAAGTGCATCTCAGATTGCACCCCGTCAGCCTTATAAAAGTGCAAGGGAGCCCAGCATAGGATGACTCTCCTTGAATGCTCTTGAATATTTCATTCACCTTTAACATTGATAGGGCCTACTCACCATAATATGTTGCCGAATATTTTTCTGATTCCTCGATTGTTATGCTATGAACCTTTATACTTTCAGAATTTATTTTGTCACTCAGCGAATTGAAAAGCCATATGGCAATATGCTCTGCTGTTGGGTTCTGACTTTTGAACGGAGTAAGATCATTCAGATATTTATGGTCAAGCTGTTTCAGAAAATGTTCGATATCCTTCTTAAGATCCTTGAAGTCTTTACCGATTCCGATTTCATTGAGCCTATCAACTCTAACCAAGACGATAACACCAAAATTGTGTCCGTGAGTATCCTTGCAATCACCTTCATATCCATTAAGATGGTGTGCAGCTGAAAAATTACTTTTTACCTTTAACTCGACCATTTACCCCATCCTTATAGAATATTTTAATCTTATGCAAAGAAGTATTCATAGGGAACCAGGAAAATATTCTCCTTAATCTTCAGCAGTTGCTTGCCTTTGTATAACACAATCCCCCAGTGAGCCTCATTCTTGAAGTCCTGTAAAAAGACTTGCATGCCGGTAACATCCTTCAAGGAGACTGTGCTGCGCCATTTGACTTCCACCGGAATCATCTGGTCTCCTCTTTCAATAAGAAAATCTATCTCGGCCCCGCCTGAGGACCGCCAGAAGAATAACTTCGCAGAGGGTTCATATATGGACAGATACGATTTCAGCTCAATTGCTATCTTGTTCTCAACAAAAAATGCATCCCTGCCAAGCCTTACTGCATCCTCCCAGGAGTTCAGCCCCTGAAGATGCATTGCCAGTCCGGTATCGCTCCACATTATTTTCGGAGACTTTATCAGCCTTTTGCCTATGTTTCTGAAATACGGTTCAACAAGGAAAACCTGGAATGTTGCAAGGAGCAGATCAAAGAAATGTCCTGCCGTCGTATACGGTATGCCGCAGTCACGCGCAACCTCGGCTTTATTAAAAATCTGGGCCGACCTGAATGCAAGAAGGGACAGGTATTTCTGATATTCGTATAGTTTCTGAATTCGGGATAAGTCGCGGACATCCCGCTCCAGATAGGTCCGAACATATCCCTTGAACCATGCCTGCCGAGCCTCATTGTCCTTTTCCAGGTATGCCGGAGGCAATCCTCCCCTGACAATATATTTTTCAATCGAAAATTCCGGCGGCTTCATGCTGTTGAGGATGTCCCAGCATTGTTTTGCAGTTTTGGCCTTCACAATATGTCCGATAGCCGGATGAGCAAGGTCTCCCCTTAACGCTTCCATGATTGTGATCGGGTGCATTTCAATAAAGACGATCCTTCCTGCAAGTGTCTCGGATATTTTTGGGAGCATCGTTATATTTGCTGACCCGGTAATGAGAAACTGACCGGGCGTCCTCTTGCTGTCAACAATCTTCTTCATTGCCGGGAAGAGGCCCGGAACCTTTTGCACTTCGTCAATTGTGATCGGCAAGTCCTGTCCCAGGAAAGATTCTGCATCCTGTTCTGCCAGCATAACATTCATAGTGTCATCAAGGGTGAGATACTTCCGCTTCATCCGCAGGAGGTCTTTGACAAGGGTTGATTTCCCGGTCTGCCGGGCGCCGAGCACCGCTACAATAGGAAACTTCTTCAGATAACTATCCAGAGTCTTCGCCTGAATACGACCGATCAAATCTTCCATGCCTGTATATTAACCGGAGCACCGTTATATTGCAAGGTATATCTTCGCCTCATTTCTATACATTTTTCAATATACCCATCAAGTATCGGAACGACTTGATCCGTTTCCCCTGACAGATCCTGTACGCGTCCCGGATTTTCCATTCGGCCTGTCTTCGAAAGAGCCAGTAGCAGTTCTCGCCGAAATATCCGGTCATCTCATCGGCAAGGACTTCCCATCCGGCCCGATATGCTCTTGCTGGTTGCTGAAATTGGAACGCGGCGATATTTTCTTTTAATGAGTTCATAGAGTTTGCATATTATGGGGAATAGGATGATATGTCAGTTCGCGATCTTCGTATGTCTTTTCCCGAAGCTTGCAGCGTTCATTCCGGCATTCGTAAACAATCCATATCCCAGACGGTTCTTCTTCCTCGGATAAGGCGTACATGTAATAGCCGCACTGTGGGCAGATTTTACCTTGAACCATGGTTGACACCTCCTTTCATTGTCGTGTTTATAATTAAATTCTCCATAGGCGCGTTTTTCCTCCAATACTTCTTATAAGAAATTGAAAGAATAGAGATATTTTTTGGAGCAATACTTTTTTCAGCGGTTTGGATAGACCTACCGGACAGATTGGAGGCCGGGGCGCTCGCCAGCGTTGCCCGGAGATTGATCTGTCCGCTATTAACGCATCCTCAACGAAAGACTATCCAACTGAAGGTGGGGGAATCGAAGTTGCAGAGTTTTTGGTTATAGACGGAAGCCCTGAAAACCGACGTTATTGCATTGTAGGCCAAACAAAAAAACCTTACACACTATACGATGGTGACTGTGCAAACGTGGCCATTAGGTAACCACTGCTTGGCGATTAGCCGAAGCTATCACCATCGTAAAACGCATAAAGTTTTCCCCTAATACTTTTGCTTGCACTTTGGTCCTTGTTTGAGCTGCCTTCACTATAGCAGAGCTTCAGGATCTGTCAAGAGGGCTTATCCTTGGTGCCTTATCCATGGCAAGAATGTCGCTGTTAATTTATCCTCTGTGTCCACAGGAAATAATGATAAAATAGACTACGACATGAACGACAAGAGAGAAGATATAATATCCGAGGCTAGAACGCAGATGGATTGCTTGACAGGTGTTGAGAAGCTTGCATTTCTTAGAGCTTTTATGATGAAGACTCAGTCAAGTGATAATCAGGAACTTTATTGTGACATTTTCAAGGAACTCATCGATGAAAATCTGCCACTGATAGAAGAAACGCAGTCAGAAGAATCAGCCTACCTGATTCTCAACAGGGGAACTTTCTATTTATTAGATGAACTGTTGGCAAAAGCTGAGCAATTTGCAGATAAAGGGATTATTCTCGCCAGGCAACTCGGCAGAAGCGAATTTGAAGTCCATGGATTGGCTCTAAAAGGGCAGATTTATGGCAAGTGCGGGCAGCACGTCAGGGAAATGACATTTTTGCAAAGGGCTCTCGAAAAAAGTAAGCCCCCATTGAATTTTACCCTTCACGCCCTAATTGCGCAATCGCATTCAAAGACAGGCAATTATTATGAGGCATTAAATAATTTTGATAAGTGCATTGCACTGTGCGATGAGTATCTTGATAATCCCCAAATATCGGATAGTGAGAGAAGACTTCATACGATGTGCAAGATAGAAAATATGACATGGAAGGCCGCAGTACTTGTTCTTATTGGGGACATGGATGCCGCCAATATGACTTTCGCGGAAGCCGTGAATCTTGCGGCAACTCATAAGTGTTTCAATGAGATGTATCATCAGCTAATCACATATTCGATCAAATTGCTTATAAGTTCTGGAAATTATGACGCCGCTGAAAGATACTTGACACACGTATCGAAATCTCATATCCCCGCTGAATATGAAATTACCTTTGCTAAAGATTGGGCAGTGCTATATCAAGAATCTAAACGGTACTCTCAGGCTATTGAAAAATATCACGAATGTTTTTTTGGTAGGCTGCGTGATGAGAGTAAAGAGAAAGACCACATAACAAAGCTGATGGAAACTTCCCCGGAATATTTTATGGGTTTAATGAGCATGTTACTCAATTGTCTCACTGAAGCCGATATGATCAAGCAGGCACAGAAACTATCAATTGCGATCCAAACATTTAATGAAATAATTAAAGAATCAAGCTGGCTTAGTCGAGCGGTTGTTGAAATAAAGAAAGCGGGAACACTGAACATACTAAAATCACTTTTTCAGGATAGGCCCGATAGAGCAATCTATAAAGATATTGTTGCTGAATATGATTCGAGTTGCAATACGGTATTCGTCCATAAAGGCCCCAAAAGGATAGCACAATTTAGAAGCAGGCGAGGTTTTCTAACTATTAAATATTTTTTTGATAATCCAGGAAAATGTATTACGCGAGAAAATATCTGTAAATATTGGGCCGACCATAGTGAGGGCGGTCATGACGAAGTTTTTTCAATGAATCAGGTCAAGGCTTATATTGATCGCTTTATTAGAAGAAAACTGAAATTGGGGCCTTATTTAAAAGCCGTCAAAAATAATCAAGACAACGAAGGTGGCTGGATATTGGAAGGACCCTAAGATACGCTTCATGGCTAATACCATTAACCTTTAACCTTCCCATCTCGCGTCAGATTCTGTAAAACACCCTGCACATTGCATCCTTTAAGTTTCAGAAACACAGTTTAGAACATAACGATTTCTGGTCGTAATCTGTGCCATAAAGCATTCATAACAGTCGACAGAACCCTATCGAATAGATTGTTACTCTGTTACCCATCATATTACTCCTTGCCCTCATTGATTGATGCTTTAATTAAATTAGAAATCAAACAGAGGAAAGGAGATTCTCTAATGAATTGTTTCACGAAGGCCAAAATTTATGTCGAAGCTAAACTGTCACAAATGAGCGGTATGCTGATCAAAGACCTTATTGAAACAAAGATCCCTGTTCTTGATCAGAATGCCCCGGAAGGGAGAGCCCCCTATTACTACTCAGTTCAGGATGATGGGTCGCTGACCAAAACTGAACTCACCCAGTCTGAGGACAGTATCTCTGATGAACTTGAGCTGAGGAGAAGGATGGGTGATACCTATGCTAATCAGCATCAGCAAAAAGCTGCTTGGAATCAAGAGGAGATCTCCAGGGAAGAGATGAAGTTTCGGGATCTTAACGACGCCATTCAGATACCGGGCGATAAACGGATAGAACTAATTGGAAACACAGGCGATTATCATATTGCCCGAGATGAGGCCTTCAGAAACCGGCTTATTGTTTCTTTGATAGCACTGGGAGAGATTGGAATCATGTTGCCCTTTTTTGCGGATCTTTTCGGTCTCGACTCGATGAAAATTGTTTCAGAGGCAAAAAAATATCCGTTTATATTTCTGACAGCACTTTTTGCATCGGCAAGTTATTTTATCGCAAACCTGTGGCTCGCTGCCAAGGCGCTCCACTCAACACATCGGTGGTTCTGGGCTATCTGTCTCATCGGGATAAATGTCCTCATCGGGCAGATGAGGTTTATCCAGCTTCAGGCCCGGCTCGATGCTGATATTAACAACTGGGTTATGCCACTCTTCTTTACTATTATGGGTATTCTTCTCCCGATTGTCGGAGCCTATTATCGCAGGCAATGGAAAGAGGCATCTCAGGTTGTAGGTAGTACTGACAGCTTTCTAAGGCGTCAAAACGATCAGGAAGCAGAATATGTAGTCCGCCTTGAAAAAGCCAACAGTGCCAGGACTGAGCACATAGGCCAACTCGACAGGCTTACTCAGGAATATGTCGAATTTTATCAAAAAGCCCTCGATAAACAGGAGAGATTGAAGAGAGATTGGGAGACCCATCAACGCTATGTTGAGGCCTATGTAGCCGAGATGCGTTATGCCTACAACTTCTGGTCTGGAAGCCGGGCGCAGGGGGCATCCCTGCCGAAGCACTTAAAGAGGAGCCTCCAGGTCACTGGCATGATCCTGCTTGCACTGATTTTTACCCTGTCCGGCTGTAATAAAGTCCACGCAGAGAGCGGGTTCAATCTCATTACACTCTGTGACCGAAGCTCCTCGGCAGGCGAAATCTCCTGCACAAAAGATATTCTTCGTGCTGCCGGAAACTACTGGATCAGCAAAGCTGATGAAGCTGGCGGAGGTGTCTTTGAGGTCCTCATGATAGACCAGGGACTTGATACTACTACTGTCCTTTTTTCCGAAACATATCCGGAGCGTTTTCCCGGACCGGTCAGCGTACACAAAAAAAGATGGAAGAACAATGTATTGAAAAAACTGTCTGTTGCCACCGACTCCCTTCCGACCATCCTTGGTTCGGCCATTGTGGAGGCAATCTATCGTTCATCTCTCCGGATTCCCGTCCGTGGAGAAACACTCCTGTATATCCTTTCTGACCTTCGGCAGCAGAACAGGGACTACAACTTCGAAAAAACCGTCCCTGAAGAAAGGGAGTTCATCCGCTGGCTTGGCAAGAACATGATTCGGCCAGTCTTCAAACCATCGGTTCAGATTCTCGCCTGCGGAGTTCACCCCTATTCACCCCAACAGACAACCCGTATGACAACAGAAAACTATGACCGGCTCTTGAAACTTTGGCGAGCGGTCTTTGCGCAATGGGGCGTGAAGGCGAGCATCACCGAAGCATGCAACCTAAAAACCAATGAATAGGAGGAACGTCATGAAAAAGCAAACGTTGTTTGTGGCAGGGGCGCACCGCGGAGGTCAGGCCATTACGGCAGAGGTGCTGAAAACAGGACCGGACTATGATCAGGTCCTGATCGCAGACCCCAAGGAAGACCGGGCAGACCGCCTGGTGGATAGTTGGCAGGATCATGGTATTCGTGCATGCGGGTACCGAGAGCCCTGTGAGGTGGTTGTCGATAAGATTGACGCCGACAGGGTCGTGCTTGCCATCGATACGGTCGCACCCATGGCCAAGGTTCTCCGGAAGGCCGAGTTGCCGACCCAGTGGCAGTTGCTGGCCAGGGGCATCGGCACCCATGGGCCGGTGATAGGGCTGGCAGGAACACTGGTCAGCAGCGACCGTGACAGCAGGGCATCGTCTATACGGCTGATTGATGTGCTGAGCTCCTTTATCGAACCGCAAAGTTCGAGCCGAATCAGGTCAAACCTCCTCAATGCCGACACGCTTCACACCATGAGAAAAAAGATCTCAGCGCTCACCAGCAGTAGGCTTGGGTTGTTGGAGAGAGAACCGGAGGATATCAAGGGAGGCCCGCTGAACATCATCTGGGATAAAAAAGAGTATCCCCTCATGGTTCAGGACAAACCCTCGGGTGAGCGCTGGAAAGAGGTGAAAGAGCAGGCTTTGGATACTGCACTGCCCCGGCACCTTGCGAACAGCAGGGAGTATGCCGTTGCCTCCATCGGCAACAGGAATGTGGACTTCTTTGTAATCGACTCGGGTAGAAGGCGTTCCGTAAGGTTTCATATGCCCCTGATAAAGATGCTGACAGCACCGGCAAGTAACAGGAGTGGTTTTCTGGGAGCCCTTGCGACGGCCCCGCTTTTAGCAGCTGCAGTTGTGACAGACTAACAAATAATCGAACACCTCGGGACAGGGGTTCCGAGGTGTTCGGGAGGAGGAAACATGCAAAAAGCATTGAAGTGGGTCGTCCTTATCGCAGTCGCCATATTTCTACTGCAGCAACTCTCTTTTCGTGGAGTTGAAATGCGTTTCGTTGTCCCTATAGTCATTTTAATTTTTTCTTTCATATTGATAAAGCGTTGGGTCCCCTTTCTGTTCACAGTTATGAAGGGGATAACCCTCTGGAGCGCCAAGACTTTGGCGGCGATCCTCTGGCAGAAGCCAGAGAGAAAGGGTGGCGCTGCCGTACGATCCCAGAAAATGCGCTGGAGGGAATGACAATGGCCGGAATTAGGAGTAGAAGACGGATGATCTCATTTTTTTATCATCTTGGCCTGTGGTCAGTCGCTTTTCTTGGAATGAAGCTTGGTGAAGGCATGCAGAGCAGAGACCTCATGATGTTCTCATTCTTCTTGATCTCATTTGATCTTCTCACTTTTCGGATCATTCCGATCTCACGGTGGATTCAGGAGGCCCTCATTCCCGAGGCTGTCTGTCCAGCCTGTGATACGGCTATTGATCTTACCGGCCAATATCGCTGTGGTTGCGGATATATTTCTCCCATGGAAAGGCATATATTCTCTCCCTGTCCTTTGTGCGGAAAGCAGTTCCTTTGGCTCACATGTCCGTCCTGTGAGACCTCCATACTGATCTGAGGAGAAGTATGGGCATTATTAACGAGAGACGAAGGTTGATCCTGAAAGAGATGGCAGCCGGCCAGGGCTCGGACCGGGTATTTGACCGGCCGGTCTCCCTTGAGCCCTCCTTTACGCCGTTCAATCTCCAGGTCAGGCGGTCATCTTTTTTTGAGTCCCTCCTTGGACAGACTAATGACAGACATTCTCCAATAGGGGACAGGGCCGAAAAGAAGACCTCTCCCCTTGGCTTTATCCGGATCAAACCGTCACGGGAGGATAAAAACGGTTCCGAGACTGCAGAACAGTTTCTACTTTCACTGCACGCTAATCAGCCAGTTGCATTTGAGGTTATCGGTGAGAACAGCCGTATTGGCTTTCAGGTTGTCCTTTCAAAAGAGTTGATCTCCCGCACCGTCCCTTTAGTGAGGGCTCAGCTACCGTCAGCTGATGTCTCTGAAGGGAAAGACCTTATGGGCGCATTATCCGTTGCCAAGGCCTATCGCCTGAGGGGTTCGGCATTCTTTGTGCTGTCTCAGATTACCGACCAATCTCTTGATCCCCTCAGGATGCTCTTTGGACCGCTCTCTGATCTTGAACAAGGCAGAAGAGGAGTCTTTCAGGTACTCTTCACACCTATAGTTCATGACTGGCCAGACAACATGAGAAGGGCCTCAAGGAGTCCCTATGATTCATCCCAGTCTCCCTTTGGGGACCTTCCGGGATTGCCGAAGCTTGTAGACAGAAAGATCTCCAAGCCTCTCTTTGCAGTAAGTCTCAGGCTTGGGGCTACTGACAGGGACTTGCTTTCTGCTATGGAGCAGTTTCTGAAGCAGTTCGACAATAACGAAACCGGGCTGATTGCCATTCCTGGAACATATCCGGTTGAGAGTCTCCAAGCCCGCAACACGTTTGTACATGGATCTATCCTCAATCTCACCGAGCTTGCCAGTTTTGTCCACCTGCCAACGGCAGAGACCCTCGACATAGTTTCTGCCATCGGACAGGCTATAAAGTCCTACCCAGTGCCAGAGGAATTTCAGTCAAGCGGTCCTATACTGGGAATGAATACTCATCGTGGAATAAATAAGCTGGTAAAACATTCATTGAAATTGTCGAATGGACACCTATATGCATGTGGTGCCCCTGGGAGCGGAAAAAGTGAGCTGCTGCTATATTTACTTCTTCAGAGGATAATCAATGGTGACGGTTGTGGATTGCTTGATCCTCATGGGCGACTGTTAGAAAATGACCTATTGCCCAGAATTCCCAAAGATAGAATTAAAGATGTTGTGTTGATAGATCCAGCTGACATAGCTTACCCTGTCGCGCTTAACCCTTTGCAGCATGATGGCTCTAAGATTGCCAAAGAACAAATAAGGGCAGATCTTATGGATTTTCTTCAGCTGCTATTTGAAGATTCGTTCGGAGTGAATATCCAGCATTCTTTGAACTTTGCACTTCTTACGCTTCTCCAAAGAAAAGATGCAACAATCCTTGATCTTGAAAGAATAATCATTGACAAGAACTGGCGTGCCAATTTTCTTGAGAATATTCAGGACGAGCGAATCCACACCTTCTGGGACATGGAATATCCTCTTATGGAGAAAAGAGGGATTGTAACGGCTTTGACGAATAAATTATCGATCTTAACAGCCCCGGATAGTATTATCGCCCCACTTCTGAGCAGTCCGGAGAGCAAAATAAACTTTCTCGATATTATGAACCAGAAAAAAATATTTCTGGCCAACCTCGGTCACGGGCGTATTGGAAAGAAAAACAGCCAGCTGCTTGGCAAACTTATTCTGTCGCAATTTTCTGTATCGGCGATGATGAGACAAAAAGAGAAACAGTATCCTGATTTTCACATTTTCGTGGATGAACTGCACGAACTATTATCTCAAAGCTGTGCATATATACTCTCAGCCACAAGAAAATACGGCCTCCATATTATAGGGGCCAATCAATCACCCAGTGATCTGCCCGGCGATATTTTGCGTCATATTTTGAATGCTGCTGTCTTAGTGGCATTCAATACAGATTATCCACCTGATCAGATGATTCTCGAAAGAAGTTTTTCCCGGAAAGTAAAAGCTGAAGCATTAGGAAATCTAAATCGCGGCGAGACCTATGTAAAAATGGGTACTTCTGTTTTCGATATGAAAACAGTAAAGGTCCCTAATCCGCCGGCCGTCAACTGGACTAATGAAATCATTTCAGAGTCGCGTGCAAGATATTCAAGACCGGAAAACGAAAGCCATAGAACTACACAAAGCAAATCCGTGAACACAGAGTCGAAGACAGCTTCAGTCAGACAAAAAGAATTGTTTCTGTCAGCGCAGGAGCGGTTGTTTCTGGAGTGCCTGTTCCAGAATCCAACCCTTTCCGTAACCAGTATCTACAGAAACCAGAAACTAAGTGGCTACATGGGAGACAAGCTCAAAAGAATGCTGAAAGAAAAGGGGCTTGTAGAGGAAATGACGACACATCTGGGTTCAGGATCACGTATTGCCAAATTCCTTATCTTGACTTCGAAGGGCTTCGAGGCGTTGAGTCCGAACCTTGATAGTGGTAAGGGCGGCCCAATGCATCGGTATTGGCAATCAGTAATCGGGCTTCATGCCGAAAGCACCGGGTATGTTGCAGTGATCGAGGAGCTAATCCCTGGGACCAAAGAATCAGTTGATATAGGACTTCGGAAAGACGGTAATAGGCTTGCTGTAGAGATCTCAGTGACCAACAGGGCAGAGTATGAACTGAGCAATGCCATTAAGTGCATTGGGGCAGAATACTCAAAGCTTATATTTCTTTTCCTGGATGAGAACAAGCTGAAGGTTTTTGAAGAACTGATCAGGGGACACTTTACAGAAGAAGATCTATCAAAAATATCAATAGGACTCTTATATGATTTCTGCCGATTCTTTTGAAATATCAACAGGTTCTGCGATTTCGGACAGAAATATATATCTATTTAGAAACCAGAAATAAGACAGAGTGGCATATGAAACTCCTAACAATACAAGAACTCGCAGAACTGCTCAAAGTAAAACCCAAGACTCTTTACCAGTGGGCAGAGTTAAGGCAGATCCCTTTTCTGAAGCTCAATGGAGCCTTACGCTTTGATCTTGATGATATAGAAAAATGGATTGCCAGCTGTAAAAAGAATACTGGTAGCGGTTATAATCAAATTACCAAAACCGTTACCAGTAGCCCCACGAAAGGAGGCAATTAAATGGGGCTTTACCTGAGAGGTAAAACTTACTGGTTCAAGATTAACACAAGTGAAGGCCGCATCCAGCGGTCAACAGGAACTGCCAATAAAAGACTGGCAGAAAATATTTATGCCAAGGCCAAAACTGAGGTTGTTGAGGGCAGATGGTTCAAGGAACAGGAGATAAAATCTGATCCCTCTTTTCAGGAATTGGCTGAAGAGTATGAACATTGGATGCAGGGCAGATATAGATCCAATTTCAAGGTCTATATAATCAGTCAACTCAAAGAGCGCTTTAGGGATTATAGCTTGTCGATGATAAGCGTACGTGAGCTTGAAAAATTACAGTCAGAAAAATTGAAGGCAGGAAAACATCAAAAAATGGTAGATGGTAAAATTCAAAATGTGCCGAATAAGCCGGCAACTATCAACCGATTTCTTGCTGTTATTGCTCACATGTTCACGAAGGCTGCTGACTGGAAAATGATTGGCAGGGCCAATATCCCGAAAATTAAAATGCTCAAAGAAAACAACAAACGTCTTCGGTATCTTTCCAAGGAAGAGTGCACGGAATTGATAGAAGCTTGTGATGCTCATTTAAGACCTATCGTAATTACCGCTCTCAACACAGGAATGAGAAAGCAGGAAATCCTGGGCCTAAAGTGGGATACCAATGTTGATCTCAAGCATGGTTTTATTCTGCTGTCTCTCACAAAGAATGGGGAGCGCAGAGAAATTCCGATTAATGCGACGCTCAGAAATACCTTGCAGAGTATCCAAAGAAGACTGGATGTGAAGTATGTTTTTTTCGATCCGACAAGCGGTAAGCCATATCAAGAGGTTAAGAAGAGTTTTGCAACGGCGCTACGACGGGCCAAAATTCAGGATTTCCATTTTCACGACCTTCGCCATACCTTTGCATCACAGCTTGTCATGGCAGGGGTAGACTTGGTGACAATAAAGGAACTGTTGGGCCATGCTGATATAAAAATGACTCTGCGGTATGCACACCTTGCCCCCAGTCACAAGGTCAAGGCGGTGGAAATTTATGATCGAAGCATGTCTGGCTACAATTTGGCTACAGTGCCTGCTGAATCTAAAGTTGCAAACTTGTAAGTCCTTGATAAATATGGTGGAGCTGATCGGGATCGAACCGACGACCTCTTGAATGCCATTCAAGCGCTCTCCCAACTGAGCTACAGCCCCAATGTTATATCTTGCGGGAGAGTTAATATAACGATTTAGATGCTCTCTTTGCAACCTGTCAGAGAGATCCAGAGAATAAAAAACCGGCCGGGATATTCTCCGGGCCGGTCTTCAATCTTTTTAATGCTACTTGTCGCAGGGGCCGATATGTTTTCCCTTCATGGTCATCTTCATATTCATATCCTTGCCGCCTTCTTTCATGGTCATCTCCATGTGGCCGTCATAGGTATCGCCAGCATAGGTGATCGTGCCTTTACCGCTTGCTTCCTTGCATACTGCTTCCCACGACACAGTGTTGCCGCTGACATTAACATCCTTCATGGTGCAGTCCTTCTGGTCCGCATTCTTCGGCACATAGTCTGACTGTTTGAGGCAGGTGGTAAAGGTCTGGGGCTTCATCATGCCTGCAGGCATGCCCTTCATCTCGACTGTGGAGGTAATCTCCCACTTGCCTTCCTTCATATTAACGCCCTTCGCTGCTGCAGCCGGTTTCTCTGCAGGGGCAGAACTTTCCGGCTTCTTGCCGCATCCGGTCATGATAAGTCCTGATGCAACCAGAACAACAACTGCCAATAATCCTTTAGTGCGCTTCATAGTATTCTCCTTTTTTGCCCGCTGACTTCGGGGTTTTAGATAATTGAGCATCCATTATACTGGATTGGCGTCTTTGAGAGGAATGGTTTCTCTATCAGTTCTTCTTCTGCTGCGGTCTGGACAGGCCGGCCCTATTCGCGCCATGCAGTCCTGCTGAACAGGAGCGTTCATCCAACAGAGAGAGTCTTCTGACCATGGCCGAAGTCAGGATCCCATACCTTTGACCACTGTCCAGCTTATCTGCAATAAGATGCATAGCTTTATCATCTGTCATCCAGAGTTGCTTATCAAAGATTTTCAGATCGAGTGCACGGGTATATCCGCGGAGGGTCTTTTCCCTATGCAGGTTGTAGTAATGCTCAAAATAGGACATGACCAGTTCGCGCAGGTCGCGGTACACAGGCTCGCGAAAACGGAGCCCGGAAAAATTGGATTTTGCGATTGCACCCCAGTGTCCTTCCTGCTGAAAGAGTGCGAGCACATGGTCATCGTCACGGCTGTTCGGAAGCAGGTTCAGGATCAGGGCAGGGTTTCCGAGTCTTTTGAGCATGGCAGCGGCAAAGACCGCACCGTCAAAGCACTGGCAGGTCCGCTCGTGCAGTACTCTGAGAGGGGACCGGTAGATCGTTTCCGAGGCATACGCGAGGCTGTCAAGAAAAAGCTGAATGCCGGCAGGTGTCTTAATGCATGCCAAAAGCAACTTTTCTGGGCTGGTCAGGGCATTATTGAAATGCTCGGCTGCTGTCATGTCAGTGGAAGTTTTTCGTTTCATGTCCGGTGATTGTATCCGGCAGCAGAACTGCTGTCAACAGGCCCTAAAAACATGGCGCCTTAGCTATTATGTTTTCAGGGTGTCTGACCTATCAAGAGACAGGTTTATCCTGCCTAAGAATTATAATTACGGAATTGACATTGGGCCAGAGATGTCATAAAGTGAACTTAAATAGAAAAGAGTTTAGGGGAGGAGTACAGTACACAACCAGACCGGAGTTTCAGCATTACTGAAGTGAAGGGTCTGGTACACGGGAGCCGGGCAGATGGAGAAGACCTATCATCTGCCCGGTTCTTTCTTTGCAATTCAAGTTGGTCAAAATGGTGCTTGACCGATAGCCGTGGCTGAAACAGCGCATTTAAAACTTCGAGAGTAATTTGAGCAGATAATACCAGGTGAGCGCAGAAAGGATGATCACGCCTGCGGCCAAAAAGAAAATGACCGCTTTATTCCCTGTTTGTTTTTTTTCTGATTGAGAACCATTGTCTGAGGGTAATTCTATCTTTTCTGCAGGCTTCTTAGTGTCATGCCGGCCATGAGAGGCCATCTTGATATCCAGCATCTCCGTGCCTTTGAAATCCTTATACTGGACTTCCAATCCCTGCAGTGATTCGATATGCTTGCCGCAGTTCCGGCATGCAGCTGTCTCTGGTGTTTCCTTGCCGCAATGCGGGCAGGTGATCATGATAGGTTCTTTCATCTTAGCCAGATTTTACCGCTTTTTAAGGAGAAATGAAAACTCCGGGGACCGGAAGCCGTGAACTCGTGAACTTCACTTGTAATGTTAAAGATGGTAGCGAATCAAAAAACATCAAGGCGCAAAGAGAGTAGTGCGGAGCAGATTCAGGACTGTTTCGAGCTCCTCCCAAGTGGTCGATCTGCCGAGACTAAACCTGACTGCCCCCATTCCTTCTTCCAAAGGAACACCCATTGCAGCGAGAACAGGTGAGAGATTCACTGAGCCGGCATGGCATGCAGCACCTGTGGATGCGGCCACTGATGGTATGCCATGCAAAATATCTGAACCAGCCCGTCCTAAAAAATTCATGTTCAGGGTATTCGGAAGCCGCTCAGTCGGATGGCCGTTAAGGGATACCCTGTGCCCGAAGGTTTCCTGCAATCTATCCCAGAAGCGATCGCGCAGCGCCTTTACCCGTGGCATGCCAATCCATTCTTGAGCAGTTCTGCAGGCTGCTCCAAGGGCTACAGACAGAAGCACGTTTTCGGTGCCTGCCCTTCTTCCTTTCTCGTGACCAGCGCCATGGATAAGCGGCTCGATTTCTGTCCCTTTTCTGATGTAAAGAGCTCCGATACCTTTCGGGGCATAGAGCTTATGGCCGGCGATCGAAAGCAAATGCACACCGAGTTCATCCACTCTAACAGGGATCTTTCCGACACTTTGGGCAGCATCTGAGTGGAATAGAATTCCTGCCTCTCGTGCTATTGCTGCGATTTCGGATATCGGCTGGATCGTTCCTACCTCATTGTTGGCATGCATCACGGTAATAAGGATCGTTCTGGATGTGATCGTACGCCATATTTCATCGGGATCAACTCTGCCGAAGCGGTCAACAGGGAGCACGGTGACCTCTGCCCCGAGCCTCTCCAGAAAATGACAGGGATTAAGGATTGCCGGATGCTCTGCGGCAGAAGTGATAATATGGTCACCCTTTGCCTTGTTCGCAAAAAATACGCCCTTAAGTGCATGATTGTTCGCTTCGCTTCCGCCGCTCGTGAATACGATCTCTGCAGGGTCACAACCAAGCAGGTCAGCAACCTGCATGCGAGCTCGCTCAACTGCATCCTTAGCCGGGATGCCTGCCCAGTGATTACTGGAAGGATTGCCATAATGCTCTGTCAGGTAAGGCTGCATGGCCTCAACAGCCTCAGGTGCTATCGGCGTGCTTGCATTATAATCGAGATAGATCTTCTTATTCATATTGGGACTCGTTTCTTGTCTCAGGATTTAGCATGCCCGATTAAACCCCTTTGAGGTTGTTGTATTCCAATTGGCTTGCGATCAATTCCATAATATCTGTTATACGAATCTGCTTGTCATGTCCCTGCATCGCCTCATTTACCTGCGCATAGCAGGCGGGGCAGCTGAGGATAAGACGGTCTGCTTTTTTTGCTACGGCTTCGTCAATCGTCAATCTCCCCATTGCATTTGCATTCTCCTGAAAAACCTTGCGAGCAGCTCCTCCGGCACCACAGCAGCTCGAGTCGAGACCGTGTCTGTCAAATTCGAGGAGCTCTATGCCCTTAATGCTTTTCAGCACGGATCTTGGCTCCTCGATTATGCCGACTCCTCTGCTCAGATAGCAGGGGTCATGATAGATCAGACGTTCGTTCAGTTCTTTTTTCAGTTTCAGTTTTCCATTTTTCAATGCCTCTGAAACGAATTGCGTCATATGCCTGATCCTGAAAGGCAGTTCCTGTCCGTATATTGATGGCCAATCACGGGCCATTATGTTAACGCATCACGGACACGATGTAAGCAGCAGCTTTACCCCCCTTGCCTTATACCCTCCAACAAGTCTCTTGACCAGATCCTCAAGCATGTCATGCTGCCCTGAAATAAAAAGCGGAAAGCCGCAGCAGACCTCTTCCTCAGGCCCCAGCATGGTGAAGGGATCGCCTATGGCATCCAGCACAAGGACATCGCCCTTTACCATGGGCTGCGCCGAATATGCGCCAGTACAGCCTGCGTAGTATGCGATATCAGCCCTCTCCTCCACCCTCACATTGTCCGGGAACCATGGGCTGTATCTGTCCTTTGCCTGCATATTGTAAGGGTTGCCGGTATTTTTGATCGCCTCAGGCATTTTTGCCTGTCCACCGATAGGGCCGATTCCCCGTTTGACCATCTCTTTTCGCAGCACGGGCCAGAGACGCTGTGTGAAGATGCCAACAGCGCAGTGCTGTCCGCAGGCACCGCAGGTCGTGCATTCAAATACAGCCTTTGTGAAATCCTCAAGGAGCCGACTATCGATCTTGTCAGGTCCCATCAGCCTTGCCTTGAGCCCCTCGGTCGCTCTTATAAATTCCTTAAAGACACGGATCTTTTCTGGCGGTGAGATGGCAGGATCACTTTTAACGTTCTGCACCGGGCAGAACTGAAGGCATTCTCCACAACCGGTACATGCATCCAGCTCAATCAGCTGTTGGGGGGTGAGATTATTCGTAAAGCAGTCCCTCGATTTCATGCAAATTCCTTTATGGAAAACTGCTCAAGCCATTCTTCATCTTATAAAGAAAGTATTTCTCGAATCCGACCTTCATCCATTTAGCCCAAATCCCTTTTTTTGTAAATGAATCCTGACGGGGTGGCAGTACCGGCGAGGCCTTCATAAAAGCAGCAGTGTTGCCCATATCCATCAGGCAGACAACACTCAATTCGTCCATGGGGGGCGGTGGTGTGCCTTTTATATCAGAATAGATCGTTGCTGCCGCAGTCTTTGCCATCTTTACGGTCATGAAGCCTGTCTTGGGAACGCCGGTGGGTATGGGGGTAGCTTCAGGAGGCGCTATTGCCACAGCCACGCCGATCGCAAAGATATTTTTGTGTTTGGTATGCCTGTAGTTCTTGTCAACAGGGATAAATCCCCTTGGGTTGCCTAAGGGTGCTACAGCAGACACGCCTTTGAACGGCGGAGCTATCATGGCGAGTTTAAACGGTATCTTTGTTCCATCCTTCAGCCTTATCTCACCGGGAGTCACTTCTTCAATAGCCTGGCTGATGATTGGCTTGATATCTCTCTCTGCGAATTCATGCTCAAAGAAACGCTTTGAATTGCCAAGGCCGCCGACTCCCATATGGCCGAGGTAAGGCTCTGATGTGAGATAGATGATCGGCACCTTGTGACGCATCTTCAGTCTCCTTAATTCTGCATGCATCTCAAAGGCGAGTTCATAGGATGGGCCGAAGCAGCTGACCATCTGGGAAGATCCGACAACAACAGGTCCAGGGTCTTCGAGGATCTTCTTCCATGTCAGGGCTGTCTTGACTGCGTGATCAAGCGTGAAGGTGCAGTCAGTGTATCCCTTGTCCGGGCCGAGGCCGGGTATCTCATCAAACGAAAGATGAGGCCCTGTTGAGATGACGAGGTGATCGTATGAGAACTCTTTTGTTGCAGTCTTGACCTTTGATGCTTCAGGATCTATCCCCGCGGCAGCTTCATGAATAAACTGGATGCCTTTAGATTTGAGGATTTCGGCGATACTGAGCGTGATGTCCTCAGGCCTTCTCCATCCCATGATCAGCCACGGCAGCGAAGGCAGGAACACGAACCTGTTATCCTCGCTGATGACCGTAACCTCTGTTGCTGCACCTAAAAGCCTTTTCATTTCAAAGGCAGCGGTAAGACCTCCAAACGAGCCTCCTAAAATTACAATATTTGACATAATCCTCCCTGATACTGCCGATCATATTTGTATTTGGACATTTTCATCTTGCGACGAAGACGCAAATATTCGTTGCTTTCGCTTTCGTATTATTTGAAAATATCCGACCAGATCTTGATTGCCGTGGCACTAATGATCACGGCAAGAAGCCATCTTAAATGTTCTGATTTAGTCTTTTTACCAACGATACTGCCAAAACGTGCTGCAGGGATTGCACCAATAAGTAATGCCGCTGCCATATGAAAAGG
The DNA here is from genome assembly GCA_964461065.1 of uncultured Nitrospiraceae bacterium. Classification (GTDB taxonomy): domain Bacteria; phylum Nitrospirota; class Thermodesulfovibrionia; order Thermodesulfovibrionales; family UBA6898; genus UBA6898. The sequence goes on along the minus strand of CAYWRK010000005.1, from coordinate 30,067 downwards.
TACCTGACCCGTGGCTACTTTTCCGATAAGGCCTGCTGAAGATGAGAAGAGCCCAATTGCAAGAGTGCTACCCAGCGCCACCCTGAGCGGAATCTTCAGGACGTATAGCATGAGCGGAATTATAATGAATGCTCCCCCTTGTCCAACCAATCCGATAAGAAATCCGATAGAAACACCTATGAAGATAGTCGTTGATTTATGAAATGTTACTTTATCCTCTGTCAATTCATCTTTTGAATAATTTCTTGGTATAAGCATCATTATTGATGCAACAAATGCAAGTGCGCCAAAGATAAATAGCAGTGGCTCGTCCGGAACAATCTTTGATACAAAGGATCCGGCAAGGGAAGATAAAAACAGCGAGAGTCCAAGGGTAATAACAAGAGGTTTGCTGACAAGATTATGCTTGTTATAAAAAAACATGGCAGTAAGGGATGCAAAGAATCCCTGTATCATTGTCAGACCGGTGATGTTCTTGACGCCTATCGGATCCATCCCGAGAAGGGCTGGCACGTAAAGGAGCAGCGGAAACATGAGTATGCCCCCCCCTATGCCAAGCAGCCCTGAGAAGAAGCCGACTATTGAGCCGGCTGCCCATAAGAATAGATAGAACGCCATGATTTTTCAGCGCTCTACAATAACGTGCTTTTCATCTTTTGACTGGCTGTCAAGAACATCTCCAATGTACGCAGCAAGGATCCCTTCTTTCCGCAAGGCAGTGATCAGTTGCTCCTTCTTTCCTGCCGGGACAAAGATAAGCAGGCCACCTGAGGTCTGTGCGTCGTTCATCAGAATCTTTTCATATTCAGGCACATCATCCGCCCATGTGACATATTGGTTATATATTTTGAGATTGCCTAATGTACCGCCGGGAGCAATGTCATCCTTGACAAGTCTTACTGCTTCATCAAAATACGGAACGCGGCTTGAGTGAAGAAGAGCCTGGCATTTACTTGCAGTAAGTACCTCATTCAGATGACCAATGAGTCCAAAACCCGTAATATCTGTTGCCGTGCTTACCCCGACCTCACACATAATCTCTCCTGCCCGTTTATTCAAAGTCGCCATAGACAGGGTAAACTCCTCAATAACGGCATCGCTGCACATGCCGGCTTTTACCCCGGTGGAGACAATACCTGTGCCAATTTTTTTGGTGAGTATCAGGGCATCTCCAGGTTTTGCTTTTGAATTGTCGAGTATTTTATCGGGATGGATAAGACCCATGATGGTATAACCAAATTTCGGTTCTTTATCTTTGATCGTATGGCCTCCGATTATCGATACGCCAGCCTCGGTCATCTTGTCAATGCCGCCCTGCATGACTCTCTGCAGGGAAGGAAAAAACTCAGGACTGCTCGGGAACATGGCGATGTTGAGTGCAACCGTCGGCTTTCCTCCCATTGCCCAAACGTCAGAGAGAGAATTAGCTGCTGCAATTGCGCCAAACCAATACGGATCGTCTACAATCGGAGTAAAAAAATCTGTTGTAAGGACGACCGCAATTTCGTCAGTAATCTTGTATATTCCGGCATCATCCGCATTAGATGCACCAACCAGAACATTTTTGTCAGTTAAAGCAGGCAGCTGCCCCAGCACGTGGGACAGGTCCAGAGGACTGAATTTTGCCGCTCAACCTGCGCAACTGGAAAGACTGGTGAGTTTGATATCCATACTGCCTCCTTGATTAAAACTGTTTATTTATTATTACCATGTAAGCTTCTCTGGGGGAAGTTCATGGTTCTTACTTTTCGTAGGGATACCCGGCTGCTTCCCAGGCTTTCATCCCGCCTTTCAGATTGACTGCATTTTTGTAACCAAGGACATTGAGCGACCTGGTCGCCAACGGCGACCTCTTGTCGAACATTCATATCACAACGATCTTTGCATTCTTGTCGGCGATGATTTCATTCACATGAAAGTCGAGCAAGCCGCGTGACATATGAATAGCTCCCGGCAGATGGTTCTTGTCGAATTCTTCTTTGTCCCTGATATCGAGGAATATCACATTTTGCTTACTGTCCATCATTTTCTTTGCATCTGCGACGGTGACTTCCTTGATATTAGTTTTTGCCTCTGTGATGAGCTGATCCGGAGTTTTTACTTTTTCAGCTGCATACAACCCTGTGGATGAACTCAACGCAAAGATTAGCGCCAGAATCAGTATGGTAAATGTTTTTCTCATGAGACCTCCTCGTTTAGTTGGACTTCCCCCAGAAATATTATTAATGCCCCGTTATTATCTGATACCACATCCTCAGGCCGGTGATTGCTATGATCACGGCAATTGCAAGCCTGAGATATTTTGTATTCACCTTCTTGCTTATAGTGCTGCCGAACTGTGCGCCTGGTATCGTTCCTATAACAAGCGCAATTGCATAGGGCCAGATGATCTGGCCGGTCATCATTTTGCCGATGGTGCCGGTGACTGCGCCCATGAAGACAATACCAAGCGTGCTTCCTATGACAATACGCGTAGGGATATTGAGAAGATAAATCATAATTGGGATATAGATAAATGCTCCAGGTGCCCCGACCATGCCGCCAAAACAGCCGATTAGCAGGCTGACGAGAGTTGCAAAGACTTTATTGTATCTGAGGTCTTCAGGGGCAATGTCCTGACCCTGCTCTCTTTTAGGAACGAACATTACCACTGCCGCAATAACCGCAAGAGTTGCAAATATGGCGAGAAGAAGAGAACTCTTGGCCTGTCCGGAAACAAGCGACCCGGCAAGATTGCCGATTGCATTGGCTGTGCCCATATAGATGAGAATGGACTTGCTCACAAAGCGGTTCTTGTTGTGAACGATCAGCCCTGTGAGTGAGGCTGAGAGTACCTGAACCATGCTGACGGCAGCAACCTGTTTCATATCGAGAAGCCCAACGCCAAGTAATGGAGGCACATAAAGGAGTAGGGGGATCATGAAGATCGCTCCGCCCAGACCGAGGAGACCTGAAAGAAAACCTCCGCCAAGACCTAAGAACAGCAGCGTGATTAGAAACGGTATATCCATGCTTATCCTGCCTTGAGAAGGGCGGACTTCAGGTCTTCATAGGCAATAATGCCATCTTGTACAACGATACTATTATCGACTGCTACTGAGGGACAGAGTGGAGGATTGCTCTCATTGAGATAATCCTGTGATGATTTGCTGATGATGATTACTGCTGCGTTGAATTCCGTTTCAGCCTTCCTGGCTGCTTCAAGATTCTGTTGTCAACGCTTGCCCATTGGGTCATTTACATAAAGCTTGATGGTGTGTGAGCCCATACGGTGCCTCCTCATACAAAATGATAGTTTTTATCTGTGCCTCGCTCCCGGATAGGTCCCTTTTTTCGTCACAGGACAGCAGGCCGGTGCTGGCAGTTCTTCGATATAGTCTTTCTTCAAAACCTCAAGCAGGTCAGGGATGATCGGGTCTTTAAGAAAGTAGCATCTGAGCCTTCCATCCATATAATGGTCAATTAGTCCCTGCCTTCTGAGCAGGGATAGATGCTGGGAAACGTTAGGCTGGCTTATCTCAAGAAAGTCTTCGAAGTCACTTACGCACTTTACACCCTTCAGCAATTCTTCAAGGATCCTGATGCGGACAGGATGCGCTATGGTCTTCAGGACTTCTACCCTATGCATAATGGATCTCATATTCGATTGTCTCCTGTTGTCTGACTAATATATGCAAACATTAGCATGCTTGCATATATTAGTCAACATAAAAAACATCATTACAAAAATTCATCTCTTTAAAAAAGAAGCGGAAAATTCCATTAAGGTGACTCCGTCCAGTAATAATAACGATGCATTTCTCTATGGAGTCATGCAGATATAATGCCGATGAACCATCGGCGCTTAGAGCGCTCAAGACCCTCCGTAACCAATGGTGACCTTCTCGCCTTCTACGATGACAGGAACTTGTGCAACGCCTTTTGTATAGGCAAGCATCTCTTTCAGTTTCGACTTGTCTTTCAGCACTTCAACATAGATGGCATTCTCTCCAAAGGCAGACCTTGCCTTCATGGAAAAGGGTCAACTTGACTTGCCAAAGATAATAGCTTTCTGTTCCATGGTATCACCCCCTTCAACGATATATTAATTTGCCTGAAGCCGAACCTCTTTTTGCCAGGTTCACTCAATAAGGACAAGCGCGAAGTAATTCCATCTCCCATAGGTCTCTCTCTTGGTGTCAATCTCAAAACCGTTGTTCCTTGCTGTTTTGAATACATCAATACCGCATGCCTCCATGAGCGGCCGTATTCTCATCTTCTTATGACCTTCGCTCTGAGACTCACCCGGAGTCTCAGCCTCACCCGATGGTCAGGTGGAGCCTTCAGGCCCGGAGGACAGGGCTGTCATGGCAAAGGACTTGTAATAGCCCATATGATACGCCTCACCTTCAAGCCTGACTGCTGCCTCGGTAAGGGCCTTTCCTTTTGTGCTGTTCAGCAGAATAGCTTTGCTGTATTCCCTCATCACCATCTTTGTGCTCTCCGCATCAGGCGCACAGGGAGGATGATATCCATCTTTAGCGTAAAAAGCGCAGCCATAGAGACACTTCCATCTTACCCACTCCTCAACAACGACTGAGGCAGTATCAATTATCTTCGCTTTGTCTGCCCCTAGCTCAAGGGCCCTTTGAAGGAGAGAGGCAAGCCTGTCTTCCATGATATTTCCTCCTTTGGATATGTCAGTGAATGGTGAAACGAAAGCGCTCACACTCAATGGTCGCTGCAATGCATTTGGACCGGCGAAGTATGGGCATTTTGTTGTTCTGCAGCCGTGTGGATGCTTAAGGGAATAGGTGCAGGGAATATTTCTATCCGCGGGAAGAATAATCCCGAGACTTTCTGTAAGATATTCTGCCGCTACTTTAAGAGAGGTCCAGATATATGCCTTGCAGCAGCTCGGCCCGGTAAGCGCTGCTATTGCCATGGATACCCTTGTGACCGCTTCCATGGTGATCCGCTGCGCCTCATCAGTGCCGCATTTCGACCCCGTCAGTATCGCAAAGCAGGCGCCAAGGGCAGGGGCAATACCGCAGACTCCGGTAAGACCGCAGTAGCCGCCGTGTGCCTGTTTTTGCGTGCGCTGAAAGACCTCTTCAACATCTTTGTCCGTGATACCTCTTGAGCCTTCGTTCTTTATGGCTGCCATGAATGCGCCGCCTGCAATGTAAGCGTGCTGACAACCGAGCATCGGAAGTCCCGGAAAACTTATCATTAGATCTGAAATCTCAAAAGGGGCTTTTGAAGTTGTACTGAATGCTATCTTTTCAATGACCTTCATCGCATCTTGGTTGTGGCAGGGATCACAAACATAATGCCCGTGAGGACAACGGATATGTCCTTGCTCTATCTTCCCACAGTATGAACAGCTGACATCAATGGCCTGCTGAAGATACGAAAGAGAACAACCGCAGACTGCGCAGTGCTCGGTATTCTGGTGTTTCGACAAGAGAGGTTGCTGGACTATGTCTTGATGCTCACCGGCATCAGTCGTTGACGGTCAGCAGTTTTGTCCATTTTTTATCTTGCTTTCTTCTCCCATGATATAACTCCTTATCTGTCCAGCGGCACATATTAATGAGCTGCTCAGCATCGCGCCACATTAAATATGCATTATTTTACCATAGTTTCTGCGTGGGGCAAGGGCGTGGAGTAAAAGGATCAAATAAAGAGGTTAGGTTTTTGATACTATATCGATGAGCTTTGATTTTTCATGCATCTGCTCAGTAAGAACCTCACGCATCAGGATACAGGCCTGGATCACCTTTGCATTGGCAACAGTGTAGTAGATATTGACGCCATCCCTGCGTGTTCTAAGAATGCCCCTGTGTCTCATGACTGCAAGGTGCTGTGAGACATTGGCCTTGGGAACGCCTAAGATATCGACCAGGTCAGTAACGGTCTTTTCACCATCTTTAAGAGCATTGAGAATCTCAAGCCTCTTGGGACTTGCGAGGGTCTTGCAGACCTCTGACTGAAGTTCAAATAAAGTTTTGTCCTGTTTCATATATGCGTATTCTATTGACTGTGATATGAAAAGGTCAAGGGAATCTTTCCTGTAACTTCCTTTACTCAAAGGAATATTTTGTGATAGACTTCAAGACTTCATTTATATTCCACGTGATGACTGCATAACAATATGACTGCGACGAAAAAATATGCCATAGGTATTGACCTTGGAGGGACTAACCTCAGGGTCGCACTTGTCTCGGAAGACGGCGAGATTGCTCGCAAGATCAAGAAGCCGTCAACAGAACCGGTGCTTGATGCAATATTGTCTGCAATCGATGAGATAAAACAGCCTGAAGTCGTGGGGATCGGTCTTGGCGTTGCCGGTCTGATCGACAGAAAGCGTGGCAGGGTTTTTATTTCGCCCAACCTGCATGCCATCGAAGGTATTGACCTGGTAAGGGAGATAAAAAACAGGTTCAATGTTCCGGTAATGATCGAAAACGACGCCAATGTAGCTGCCCTGGGAGAGAAAACTGCAGGCGCCGGAAAAGGTTTTGATAATTTTGTTCTTCTTACCCTTGGCACAGGCATCGGGGGTGGCATTATTCATAAAGGAAAGCTGCTTGATGCATCGGCTGAAATAGGTCATATGAGTATAAACGCAGATGCAGAAAAGTGTCCCTGTGGCAATATCGGCTGTCTCGAGACCTATGCCTCGGCCCGGGCCATGATAGCAAAGGCTGTGATCATGCTCGAAAAGGAGAATGTAAGTATTCTCAAGGAATGCTGCAAGGGAAGTATTTACAAGATCACGCCTGAGGATATATACAAGGCAGCACTCGAAGGAGATGCGCTGTCGCGCGAGATACTCAAGGATGCCGGCCGTTTCCTCGGTGTTGGCATAGCCAACATAATTAATATCATGAGCCCAGAGGCGATCATACTTACCGGCGGTCTTGTAGGCGCGTGGAACATTTATGTGCAGGAGGCTATCAAGGAGGCATCGCGCAGGGCATTCAAAGAGCTCTTTGATGCGGTGAAGATCATTCCCTCTTCGCTTGGCGACGACGCAGGCATTGTCGGCGCGGCAAGCCTTATCTTTATGGAAACCTCAGGAAAGCAGTAATAAGAAGATACATGTTGAAGAATATCCGCAACTTTTCTATCATCGCCCATATTGACCACGGCAAATCCACGCTTGCTGACAGGCTGCTTGAATTTACCGGCGCACTCTCTAAACGCGAGATGCAGGCTCAGGTGCTGGATTCGATGGACCTCGAGCGTGAGCGGGGTATCACGATCAAGGCTCATGCGGTCAGGCTTAACTATCAGGCTGATGACGGCAAAGAATATATCCTGAATCTTATCGATACACCCGGCCACGTGGACTTTTCCTATGAAGTCTCAAGAAGCCTTGCGTCCTGCGAAGGAGCTCTTCTTATTGTTGATGCAAGCCAGGGTGTTGAGGCCCAGACACTCGCCAACGCATATCTTGCCGTTGACAACAACCTTGAGATGATCCCGGTCATAAACAAGATCGACCTTCCGAGCGCTGATCCAGAAAGGGTAAAGGAGCAGATAGAAGATGCGTTAGGCATCGACAGCTCGGATGCGATCCTTGCAAGTGCAAAAGAAGGCATCGGAACCAAGGAGATCCTTGAAGCGATTGTACAAAAGGTCCCGGCACCTCCCGGCGACGATAATAAAAGCCTGAAGGCGCTGATCTTCGATTCCTGGTTTGACAATTACCAGGGAGTCATTATGCTGGTGCGGCTCTTTGACGGAACGGTAAGGGCCGGCAAAAAGATCCTGCTTATGGCAACAGAAACTACGTTTGATGTTCTGCAGGTCGGCATTTTCAGCCCTAAAATGACGCCGGTTGATGAGCTTACCGCAGGAGAGGTCGGTTATATCATCGCGAGCATAAAGAATGTTGCTGACACAAGGATCGGCGACACTATCACGGATGCAAGCAAGCCTGTGACCGAGCCCTGTCCCGGGTACAAGGATATCAAGCCGATGGTTTTTTGCGGTTTTTATACGACCGAAACGCATCAGTACGAAAACCTCAGAGATGCGCTGAGCAAACTCCGGCTCAATGATTCATCTTTCACCTTTGAGCCGGAGACTTCTCTGGCACTCGGCTTTGGCTTCAGATGTGGTTTCTTAGGTCTGCTTCATATGGAGATCATCCAGGAGAGGCTTGAGCGTGAGTTCGGCCTTTCGCTTCTGGGCACTGCGCCGACAGTTGTCTGCAAGGTCACGTTGTCAGACGGAAAAGTTGTTTTCATCGAAAATCCCGCTTCGCTTCCTGAGCAATACGAGATCATCGAAGAGCCTTATGTGCTGACAACCATCTTTGTTCCGAAGGAATTTATCGGTCCCATCCTTGATCTCTGCCAGGAGAAAAGAGGTACGCAGAAGGGTTTTCATTTTGTCGGAAAGGACAGGATCAAGGTCGAATACGAACTTCCCCTGAACGAGATACTCTGGGATTTTTATGACAAACTCAAGTCCTTTTCAAAGGGATACGCTTCCATGGATTATGATTTTCTCGGATACAAGGAATCAGATCTGGTAAAACTCAATGTTATGCTGAACAGTGAGATCGTGGACGCCCTTTCCTTGATAGTTCACAAGGACAAGGCTTATTATAAGGGGCGGCAGCTTGTGGAAAAGCTGCGGGAGAGCATCCCAAGGCAGATGTACGAGGTTGTGATCCAGGCTGCCATCGGCGGCAAGATCATAGCGCGCGAGACGGTCAGGGCAATGAGAAAAGACGTTATTGCCAAGTGTTATGGTGGTGACATCTCGCGGAAACGGAAGCTGCTCGACAAACAGAAGGAGGGCAAGAAAAGGATGAAGCAGGTGGGACGAGTGGAACTGCCGCAAGAAGCCTTTCTTGCGATACTGAAAGTGAAATGAGCGAAAATACCTTGCATGAGGATACGGCAGTGACAGATGACTCTTCCTTGAGGCCGGAGCGCGGTCATAAGGGGAGAAACGAAAAGTCGGTAATCCGCGAGAATATCGAAGCAATACTGATAGCGCTCCTGATTGCCATTGTGGTCAGAACGTTTGCGGTCCAGGCCTTCAAGATTCCCTCTGGCTCAATGCTCGAAACACTCCAGATCGGAGATCATATACTCGTAAATAAAATTGTCTTTGGAACTCCTATTGATATTCCCTTTACCGATATCAACCTCTTCTGGATGCCCGGGTTTTATAAGCCGCAGAGGAATGATATCATTGTTTTTAAATATCCCGAGGATCCGAAGAGAGATTTCATTAAGAGGGCTGTAGCGGTTGGCGGCGATGTCGTCGAAATCAGGGATAAGGTTCTTTATGTGAATGGCCAGCAGGTCAGCGAACCTTTTGCTGTCCGCAAGGATGATATGATCAGGCCGAGAAGTATGGACAAGAGGGACAACGTTGGTCCTCTTACCGTTCCCCAGGGAAAAGTATTTGTTATGGGAGACAACCGGGATCAGAGCTATGACAGCAGATTCTGGGGGCCGGTTGATCTGAAACAGATTAAAGGCAAGGCAGTTGTCATTTACTGGTCCTGGGATACGGCAAAAAAATGGAACCATCTTACCAGAATAGGGAGGCTCGTTAAATGATGCGCAATCGGGGAGAAAAGGGATTTATCAAGACATTGTTCGGATTTCTTCTTCTTGGTGCCATTATGGTTTGTCTCGTGCTTTTCGGCAAACCATACTATCGCTCTTATACCTTTGGCGCTCATACACGGGATTTTCTGAAGACAGAGATAGGTGATATCGTCAAAATCCGGGAGAATGTTGTGAAGGACGCTGCTGAGCTCGGCATCAGGCTGAACGAGGCTGATCTTTCGGTGACTCTCGATAACAAGATTGTGAAAGTAAAGGCAACATGGAAGGACACCGTAGACTTCTGGGGATATTATCAGAAGACATTTGATTTTGATCTCTATGAGGAGTATTGATTGTTCACCGGTCTTGTCCTTGAATTGGGAGCTATTGTTTCCCTTGAGAAGAGAGGCAAGGGTGCACGGCTTTTTCTTGATGCACAGGCAATCAGCAAGGAGGCAGGGCTTGGTGACAGTATAGCCATAAACGGCACCTGCCTTACTGTGGTTGAGGTTCGGGGAAATACTGTGGCCTTTGATGTTTCAGATGAGACCCTGAGATCTTCAAATCTCGGAGAACTCAAGACCAGGGACAGAGTAAATCTTGAGCCTGCATTGCGTCTGAACGACAGGCTGGGTGGCCATTTTGTAACAGGACATATTGACGGAGCAGGCAGGATACGTTCAAAAAGTCTGGAAGGCGAAGCTTATAAGATTGTCATAGAGACAGAGCCCTGGATTGCTGATTATCTCGTAGAGAAGGGTTCGGTTGCTGTTGACGGCATCAGCCTGACCGTTGTTGATGTGATGCGGGACGGATTTTCGCTCGTGATTATTCCCCACACTGCACTAATGACAACGATTGGGTTCAAGGGACCTGGTGACCGGGTGAACGTTGAGGTCGATATCCTGGGTAAGTATGTGGCAAAGTATCTGAAAAGAGGACAGAATTCAAACTTCATGCAGACACTAAAGGAACAGGGATTTGCGTAAAGACAGAACATAGAATTCAGAATACAGAAGTCAGGATGAAGGTGTTTATATTTCTATTCCTGGATTCTGGATACTGACTTACTGAATGCATATTATAAGTTTAAGGAGCAATGATGCAACAAAAACATAAATTCAATACCATAGACGAAGCTCTCGAAGATATTATAAAGGGTAAAATGGTCGTCCTTGTTGACGACGAGGATAGAGAAAACGAAGGTGATCTCTGCATGGCAGCGGAGAAGGTAACCCCTGCAGCAATCAATTTCATGGCAAAACACGGCAGGGGGCTTATCTGCCTTTCACTGACGGGTGAAAGGGTTGAGGAATTAAAACTGCCGATGATGTCTGAGGCAAATACGTCGTCTTTTGGTACGGCCTTTACGGTTTCGATTGAGGCGAAGAAGGGCGTGACAACGGGTATATCAGCAGCAGACAGGGCAGTGACGATACTGGCTGCGATCAACCCGAAATCAACGCATGAGGACCTTGCCCGGCCGGGCCATATATTCCCTCTCAGAGCAAAGCGCGGCGGTGTGCTCCAGCGGGCAGGTCAGACCGAAGGTTCTGTTGACCTTGCACGTCTTGCAGGACTGAATCCTTCCGGCGTCATCTGCGAGATAATGAATGAAGATGGGACCATGTCCCGGGTTCCTGAGTTGATGGAGTTCGCCAAGCATCATCATATGAAGATTGTTACGATAAAGGACCTGATCAAGTATCGGACAAGGATCGAGAGGTTTGTCCGCCGCGAAACGATAACCGTTCTTCCGACTGACTACGGGGATTTCACAGTCATTGCCTATGCGAATGATGTTGACGCAAATGTGCATCTTGCCCTGGTGAAAGGCGAGATTAGTAAGAATGATGAGGTTCTCGTGAGGGTGCATTCTGAGTGTCTGACCGGAGATGTTTTCGGGTCGAAGAGGTGCGACTGCGGAGAACAGCTGCACAAGGCAATGAAGATAATCAGCAAGGAAGGCCAGGGCGTGATACTCTATATGCGTCAGGAAGGCCGTGGTATCGGACTTGTGAACAAGCTCAGGGCATATGAACTGCAGGACAAGGGACTCGATACGGTTGAGGCCAATCTCAAACTTGGGTTCAAGCCCGACCTGAGAGATTATGGTATCGGAGCCCAGATCCTTGTTGATCTCGGCGTGCGCAAGATGCGGCTTATGACCAACAATCCAAAGAAGATCGTCGGCCTTGAGGGCTACGGCCTCAAGGTTGTTAAGCGGGTACCTATGGAGATCAATCCCCATGAGCGGAATCTCGTTTATCTCAAGACAAAAAAGAAGAAGCTTGGGCATATGCTGAGCAACGTATAAAAGCAACAGGAGGAAACCATGAAAGTTATCCAGGGTGAATTACAGGCAAAGGGGCTGAAGTTTGCTATCATCGTGAGCAGGTTCAATGATTTTATCACCGGCAAGCTACTCGATGGTGCTGTTGATGCTCTTGTGAGGCACGGTGCAAAGGATGAAGATATTGATGTCATAAAAGTGCCGGGCGCTTTTGAGATCCCTCTTGCAGCCAAGAAAGTTGCGGAAAAGGGTTCTTATCATGCCATGATCTGTCTTGGCACGATCATCAGGGGGGCAACCCCTCATTTTGACTATGTTGCTGCGGAAGTTTCTAAAGGCATTGCTTCAGTTTCGCTTGATACGGGTGTGCCGATCGCCTTTGGTGTGCTCACCACTGACTCCATTGAACAGGCGGTTGAACGGGCCGGGACCAAGAGCGGCAACAAGGGATTCGACGCTGCTGTTACTGCCATTGAAATGGCGCAGGTGTTCAAAAAGCTCTAAGCTGTCAGCACTCAGCTTTAAGCAAATGAACTATTAGTGAGATTATTTTGATGAATAAACAGATCTTGTTTTCTGCATTTTATTTTCCATGCTGATAGCTGAATGCTGTGAGCTTATAGCTTCCTTATGAACCGTCGCAAGGCCAGGGAACTTGCCCTCCAGATGCTCTTTCAATACGAATTTACCGGACACAGGTCTGATTTCCGTGCTGTGGAAGATCTTGACCCGTCAAAGAAGGAGCATAAGGATATCAAGGAATTTTCTGAAGAGCTTGTAAACGGAACTCTTACCCATCTTGAGGAGATCGATGAGAAGATTAGGCTGGCTGCAGAACACTGGAAGATGGATCGGATGGCCTCCGTCGACAGGAATATCATGCGCTTTGCTGTCTTCGAGCTCCTTTACCGCAATGACATTCCTCCTGCGGTAACGATTAATGAGTCGCTTGAAATAGCAAAGAAGTTTTCGTCGCTGGAGGCAGCCTCTTTTATCAACGGCCTCCTGGACAAAATTGCTCGCGAGAGCAGAAATAAATCATAACAAGAGAAAGCTTGTACATATAAACCAGATGATCCAGCAAACCACACGTTTCTTTGTTGTGAACGTGCTGCCGTTATGATCGGTAAATAATATCTTTCATCGCCCGTTTTAGTTCATCAAGCTTGTAGGGTTTTGGCAGGAAACCGCTGAAGCCATAGTCCCTAAAATTGGCCATGATTGGGTCGTTAGAATAGCCGCTTGAAACTATGACCTTCACCTCAGGATCATACTCGATCAGATTTTTCATAGCCTCCTGACCACCCATGCCGTTTTGTATGACCAGGTCAAGGATTACTGCCTCAAATGGTCTTCCGGCTTCTTTCGCTTCCCGGTAAAGTCTGAGCATCTCAGCGCCGTCCTTTGTCAGGTCTGCTTCAAATCCGCATTGGAGGAGAAGTCTCTGAACCACAACGCGGACGATTTCCTCATCATCCATAACCAGAATCTTTCCTCTTTTTGCAGGATGGACTGAGAATGTCTCGGTGGTAAGCTGCTGTTTTTCCTGCATGGCCGGTAGAAACAGACGAAACGTTGTGCCCATGCCAAAGTGAGACTCAGCGGTTATATGACCACGGTGTTTCTGAACTACGGCAAGCGCACTGGCAAATTCCAGGCCGCTCCTCATTCTGTCTGCAGAACTGAAGGGATCGAACAGCGTCTGCAGTTCTGCTTCAGGGATGCCGCACCCCTGGGCTTCTATTATTATCATTACGTAGTGGCCCTCGCTGAGCGGAAGAACCGACGAATGGCCTATGATCGTGTTTTCAGCCGATATTTTAATGCTGCCATTCTGGGGAGTGACCTGTTGAGCGTATCTTAAAAGAGTAGCAATTGCCTGACTCACCTGACCTTCATCAACTTCAATAGCACAAAGACTGTCCGGGAACAATAGCTCGCAGGAGATGCCCCTAGAATCATCTGAGAGCCTGACAAGGTCCCTTAGCAGTTCCTGAACGAATACGACTTTATTGAGTTGAATACCTCCTGTTGCAAAAGAGAGGAGTTGCGCGGTCAAATCTTTTGCACGCAACGACGCTTTTTCTGCCTCAAAAATTACATCATACACCTCAAATCCTGGTTTGGCATACATTTTAGCAAGGGCAAGATTGCCGATTATGGCAGTCAGGATATTGTTGTATTCATGTGCAATGCCGCCCGCAAAAGCACCCAGAGACTCAAGTTTCTGGATCTTCCACATTTCTTTTTCCATTATTCTGCGCCCGGTAACGTCCAGAAATGTGCCGATAATAGAAGGTTTGCCGTCAATCTCTGTTCTTGTTCCTTCGGTTTCTATCTCTATGATCGTGCTGTCTTTTCGCCTGCCTCTGAGGAAGGCGTGGGTTACAGAAGCTTCTCCTGAGAGAAGGCTCTGAATATTTCGTTCTGCAGTGCATAGGTCTTCCTCAACAATGAACCCTGACAGGGGTATTGTTGCAATCTCCTCCTGGGTATAACCAAATACATCAGCCGCCTTCGGATTGAGGTAGAGGAATGACCCGTCCTGAAAAATATAAATGCCCACGAGTGAATGTTCAACGAGGCTCCGAAATTTTTCTTCTGCTTGACGTAGTGCTTCTTCTGCTTTTCTGCGTGGCGTAAGATCTCGAACAACTTCGATGCCGGCAATAATCCTGCCTTGGGAATCTTTGAGCGCAGAGGCCGTAATCTCAACGCTCAATATCCCCTTTTCCGGCGCTCCCGGCTTCTCAGCCGTGTGGATATTCCCATCCATGAATGACAAGGCGACAGGACATTTTTCGCAGACAGTGTCACGATTAACATATGCCTGATGGCAAAGCTCTCCGGGGTGGGCTCCGACAAATTTCTTGTGTGCTTCATTTTGATAGAGAACTTTGAATGCAGTATCCTGGATGCTGACTGGATCACCGATAGCGTCCAGAATAGACTCTATTCTGTTTTTTTCTTCCTCTGTCTTCTGTATGGAAGTAATGACGCGCTCATCGGCCAGCAGGGCTGCCTCAAGCTCAACTATCCGGCGGCGGAGCCTGGAAATTTCATCCAATGCCCGCGGCTGCTCATTTCCGCGGCTGCTCACCTGTAGCTACCTGTAACGAGGACTTGCGATAAAGCCTTCATAATAAATTTTAGCTTACCACTTGGCATGTTTACTTTGCAATGAAGTGAATACTTTCTGTAGACGATTTTGACGGAGAACGGCGCGAGGTTATGCAACGTTCTGCATGGGGGAATATTGGTCGGGGCGAGAGGATTCGAACCTCCGACCCCCTGCTCCCAAGGCAGGTGCGCTAGCCAGGCTGCGCTACGCCCCGAACTATTTAACATACAGGAGACAAAAAGAAAATGTCAATAAGTTAAAGACGGATTTAGGGGTAAAAACAATAAAAAGATCAGTACTTCAATATTTCAAGGTAGTCAGCAAAGTCTTTCTGGTCAAAGGTTGATGCACCGAGTTTGCGTACCAAAAAATCCTCGGCAGCTTTTTTGAGGTTGCCCTTGTATTGAGGATTCAGGCCGATGGCATGAGAAAGTGCAGCCGAAGCGTCGCCATACTTGCCCGTGGCATTATAACAAAGGGCAAGACCCATATAGGGAAGGTCAAAGCTGGGAGCGCGTTTGATCGCCTCCTTGTACGCTAAAGCAGCTTCATCGAATTTGCCCAGCCGATAATAGGCTTTTCCCATATTGACAAATGTCTTTTCAGGCGTGGCATAGAACATGTTCGATACTGCCTTTTTGTAAAAGGGAATTGCAGCTTCAAACTTGCCCATTCTATCATGGGCAAATCCCAGGTTGTTATATGCGTCAGAGTAGTTAGGATCGATCATTACTGCCCTCTGGAAGAAATCGATTGCCTTAAGAGTTTCGTCAAAATCGAGCAGGTAGATAATGCCTATTCCATATAAAGCCTCTTTGTTTTGAGGGTTCAGTTCGTAGGCATGCTGGAACTCTACAAATGCCTGCTGAACTTTGCCTTCGCTATAATAGCCGACCCCCATTTTGTAGCGTGCTGCTGAATTCTGCACTGCGTTTTCAGAACTAAAGGTAGCACAGGACGCCATGACCATGGGAATCAAAAGAAAGAAAATAAGCACGGTTAATTTTATTGTCTGCATATTTCGAACGCTAATCATAATTCAGTTACCCTATCAGATACCAGGGGGCATGTAAAGAAGAAACTGTCTGTCGGTAATGGCCCTCATCTATTAATATCTGTTTTTTTGTCTGCGTAATATTCAATCAGTTCTGTGACATCCCAGGGCCGGCAGTCTTGTCTGCGGAAGCCCAGAGCTTCAGCGCAGCGGTAAATGGTTTCTGCATCGCTGCCCTCAATTTCGAGGAATTCCGGAATGTAGTCGTGCGGACCGCAATAACGGTCGAACTCAATGTGCGTGCCATCGGCGAGTTCATAGCTCGTTCTGTGCTTCTGCATAACGAGCCACGGAGCATATCCGAGGCCTTCAAGGAGCATTTTCATCTCGCCAAACCCGCAGACTTCAACTTCGTGTTCTGCCTGCTCTTTTGCCCATGCGTTTTCCCTATGCATCTTAAGCGTAAGATTGACTTTTGCGCCTTCTTTTCTCAGTCTGAGTGTTTTTCCGGAATTTTTCAGCTCATTACCGGGAAGATCATAATATATAGCATGGATATCGTCGTCAAAGATCTTCTTTGCCCCGAGAGCAATTAGTTTATTTTCAACAGACTCTTTATTAATTTCAAGTATTTTGACTTCAATTTCTATCATGTTATGTCTGCCCCGCTGGTTTAGCTCATTCAATAGTTATAATAATTGCGTGAAATAAAATACTCAACTCAATAAGAATGCAGAACTGATGGAGGTTATATTCAGCAAACAACCGAACCGGCAAAGAAAATGCCTCAGAAAAAGGGCGTTACGCAGCAATAATAAAAATAAAAAGAGCCATATCCAGGCTTCTTTCTTTGGGCAGTCCCTGCTCTTCTGATGTTGTCCGAGAGCGCTTACTTCTGACAGTGCCCCAAAGCCCTTTTATGGCTCCAGAATGCTTTTAAGCTCCGAACCAAAGGCTGATTTGTGTTCTGCGGGGGAGCCGTCCTTGACGTTAACATCGGAATCTTCTCCCGTGTTTAACTCACCGACCGCTCAACCTCCGGTTCAGAGTTTCCTATGTCCTGTTCTGATTTCATCTTAGCGCTCTTTTGTCTGTTCGTCAATATCTATTTCTGTTTATCAGGCAGGTTTGTACTACTCGATAACAATAGCGCGGAAGGGGCAGGATTACATGACGTTCCTGTGTTCTGAATCCATAAACTTTTCGAAATTTATGAACCATGCTTTTTCATCTCTCATCTCAAAGAATAAAGGATATAGCTCTGCGCATGCGCCGCAGCCTGTGCATAAGCTGTAATCAATATAAGGGATCAATGTTCATCTCGCTTTCTCTCAGGTGTATGTGATATTTCAGGGCTGGCCATGACAATAAACCGACAGGAAATAATGAACGGCTAAGGCTGTTTAAGATTGTATTTCTTCGACTTGTAACCGATCTGGCGCGGGGTGATGCCGAGGATGCGTGCTGCCTTTGCCTGGTTCCAGCCGGTCCGTGTAAGCACCTCGATCAGCTTTGTCTTTTCGATATTTTCAATGGCCGTAGGCAGAGCATCCTTCATCTCTGCTGCAAACTTTGACTTGAAGGAGTGGTCCCGTATATTGATCGGCAGGTCAGCCTTGGTTGCAGCCTTGCCCCCGCACATGACAACAAGTCTCTCGATCGTATTCTCAAGCTCGCGTACATTGCCGGGCCAGTCATAGTTCATGATGATGTTCAGGACCTCGGGAGTGATCTGCACATTCCTGGCATTTTCCTTGTTATATTTATTGAGAAAATATTCCTGCAGCAGCGGAATGTCCTCTCGCCGCTGGCGGAGCGCAGGCAGATAAATAGGCACGACGTTAAGCCGGTAATACAGGTCTTCCCTGAACGCGCCATTCTTTACCAGGTCTTCGAGGTTCCTGCTCGTTGCCGCAACAAGGCGGACATCGACCTTGATCGTCTTCTCCCCTCCGACGCGTTCGAACTCTTTTTCCTGAAGCACCCGCAGGATCTTGGGTTGGAGCGAAAGGGGCAGGTCGCCGATCTCGTCCAGGAAGATAGTGCCTGAGTCAGCAAGCTCGAACCTTCCCTTGCGCAATGCAGCAGCTCCGGTGAATGAACCCTTCTCATGACCAAAAAGCTCTGACTCAAGCAGCCCCTCGGGAATGGATGCGCAGTTGAACTTGATGAAAGAGCCCTTTGCGCGCGGACTCATGAAATGGATGGCTTTGGCAACGAGTTCCTTTCCGGTGCCGCTTTCACCGCGCAGAAGCACATTAGCTTTAGAGGGTGCAACGCGGTGGATTGCCTCAAAGACCTCCTGCATGCTGTCTGATTGGCCTATGATATTTTCAACCTTGTATCTGGACTTGAGCTGGTGTTTAAGGCGGTCTTTTTCGTCCTGCATGGCCTCACGCTCCCTCTCCAATTCCAGATGGAGCTTGACGGATTGGGCCACGAGAGATGCAATGATCTTCAGAAGTCTCAGGTCTTCTTCAAAGGAGACGCCTTTTGCACCGAAGAGCCTGTCAACGCTCAGCACGCCGAGGACCTCGTGTTTGAATTTGATCGGCACGCAGAGGAACGCTATATTCTCCTTCTTGATCATCTGACGGGCACCTGTCTTGTTCAGGAAGAGCGGTTCGTCGCCGATATTCGGGATAACAATAGGTGAGCCGAGCTTTGCAACGCGGCCAATGATCCCTTCGCCAAGCTTGTATCTGCCGCGCTTAATCTCTTCTTCTGACATGCCATGTGCAGCAATGATCGAGACCTCGTTATTATTTCTGAGAGCTACGGTGCCGCGTTTCATATCAAGGTACTCTGAAAGAACGCGCATCACTCCTCTGAAGTTCTGCTTCAGGTTAAGCGATGAACCGAGGAGCTTGCTTATCTCGTAGAGCGCTGTCAGTTCAAGGGTCTTATTGTTTTTTATGATGGTCATGGTATTCCGTAAAACTATGAAATAATACACTATATCGACTGGTTGATGCACACTCTGTAGCAAAAGGCGGTAGAATATCAGAATGACCCTGAAAAATATATTTGGCAAGCACAGTCCAAGGCTCGGGGCACTGGAGATTCTCAAATATATAGGCCCGGGATTTCTGGTGACCGTAGGGTTTATCGACCCTGGTAACTGGGCCTCTAATGTTGCTGCCGGCTCGCAATACGGATATTCGCTGCTCTGGATGGTTACGCTTTCTACTGTTATGCTCATTGTGCTTCAGCACAACGCAGCACACCTCGGTATCGCCACCGGACTCTGCCTTTCTGAATCAGCGACAAAACATTTTCCGAAACCTGCAAGCAGGATATTCCTTGCCAGCGCCATGCTGGCCTCTGTTTCGACCGCCCTTGCCGAGATCCTGGGTGCTGCTATCGGCCTGAATATGCTCTTTGGTTTGCCGCTTACGGTGGGAGCAACTATCACTGCAGTTCTGGCCTGTATAATGCTGATCACGAACAGTTATAAAAAGCTTGAGGTATGGATCATCGGCTTTGTCTCCCTTATCGGACTTGCCTTTATCTTTGAACTGAGCCTGGTGCCGGTGCAGTGGGGGGCTGCTGTAAAGGGCTGGGTTGTTCCTGTAATGCCTGTTGGTTCTCTGCCGATAATCATGAGCGTGCTGGGTGCGGTTGTGATGCCGCACAACATCTTTCTTCACTCAGAGATCATTCAGTCCAGGCAGTGGAATATCGAAGGCGAGGACGTGATCAAGAAGCAGCTCAAGTATGAGTTCGTGGATACCCTTGCAGCCATGCTTGTGGGCTGGGCCATCAACAGCGCCATAATACTGGTAGCTGCTGCGGTCTTTTTTGCCAACAGCACTCTGGTAACGGACCTGCCCCAGGCTGAGGCAACGCTCAGGCCCCTCTTGGGCAATGCAGCCGGCGTGGTCTTTGCCCTGGCCCTTCTTCTTGCAGGCTTCTCTTCATCCATAACCGCTGCCATGGCAGGCGGCAGTATCTTTGCCGGTATATTGCGGGAGCCGTTTGATATGGCAGACTCCCATTCGAGAATCGGCATTATCATCACCTTTGTTGGCGCACTCGCCATAGTCTTTTTTCTGAATGACCCTTTTCAGGGTATCATCTGGAGCCAGATCGCCTTGAGCCTACAGCTTCCCTGGACCATCTTCTCTCTTATTTCCCTCACCTCGTCCAAAAACGTGATGGGCAAGTTCTCAAACTCGGGCAGGGACAAAATATTATTGTGGACTTCGGCAGTGATTGTTTCTGTCCTGAATATCATGCTTCTGATCCAGATGCTGAAGTGAGTTATTGATTGCATGGCCCCATGCCTGTTTTTTGCACATGTCTGCCTGTTTATCAGGCAGACATTGAGCGATGAGAAGTAATAACAGCTTGTTTTTAAAGAAAAAAGATAATGGCAAATATATTGCATTTAACCTTTAATTATATAGTGATATGGCTATACTGATATTAAAGAACAATGCGACTGAAGGTCCGGGCACGATCGAGGATTTTCTTGTGCATAACAATATGCACTATACGACTATAGACCTTGCGCGCCATGATATGGATTCTGCTGCTGGGTATGATACTCTGGTCATGCTTGGCGGGCCGATGAGCGTGAACGAAGAAGATAAGTATCCCTATCTGACTGCCGAGATGAAACTTGCAGAGCAGTTCATGAAAGAGGGGAAGAAGGTCCTTGGTGTCTGCCTCGGCGCGCAGCTTATGGCAAAGGCGCTTGGTGCAAAGGTCTATCCTGGCACAGAGAAGGAGATTGGCTGGTATAACATAGAGCTCAAAGATGCGGGCATGCCTGATAAGCGCATGGCGCATCTTGCAACAGAGGGAAGGAATTGCAAGGTTTTCCACTGGCATGGAGAGACCTTTGATATCCCGAAAGGGGCGGAGCGGCTTGCTCAGTCTGACCTTTACCCAAACCAGGCTTTCAAGTATGGTAATAACGCTTACGCGTTCCAGTTCCATATCGAGGTGACCAAGCAGATGATCGTTGACTGGCTGAAAAACGAGCCTGTAGATATGACTAAGATCGAGCAGGATACTGAAGCATATAACGCAGACTATGCTGCACGGGCGCAGAGATTCTATAAGACATTCTTTCTTGCAGGCTGACAAGCTGGCCGGCTTGCAAGCCTAAAAGCTATTTAAGGAGGTGAGATATGAAGAAGATAGAGGCGATCATTAAACCCTTTAAGCTGGATGAGGTGAAGGACGCGCTGAACGAGATCGGTATTCAGGGTATGACCGTGACCGAAGTAAAAGGGTTTGGCAGGCAGAAGGGGCACACAGAACTGTATCGCGGGGCTGAGTACATCGTTGATTTCATCCCCAAGATCAAGCTTGAGATCGTAACTTCAGACAGTCTTGCGGCAAAGGTTGTAGATACCATTGAGAAGGTTGCCAAGACCGGAAAGATTGGCGACGGCAAGATATTTGTGTATGCAGTAGAAGAGGTTATAAGGATCAGAACCGGCGAGCAGGGAGAAACTGCAGTGTAAGGGTCGTAATCAGTAATCCGTGATGCGTGATCAGTTTTTAACTCATTACTCATTACCCATAACTCATTACTTAATACAGGAGGAGCAATGACAGCAAAAGATGTAATCAAAATGGCGCAGGAGAACAAGGCAGTAATGGCGAATTTCAAGTTTCTTGATTTTCCCGGTATCTGGCAGCACTTTGCAGTACCCATTGCAGAACTGAAGGAAGAAGTATTCGAAGAGGGTCTCGGCTTTGACGGTTCATCCATCAGGGGTTGGCAGGCGATCAACACCTCGGACATGCTTATCGTTCCTGATGCAGAGACCGCATTCATGGACCCGTTCATGGAGTATCCGACCATCAGCCTTATCTGTAACATTGTTGACCCGATCACCAAGGAGCAGTACACCAGAGACCCCCGTTTCATTGCCCAAAAGGCAGAGGCATACCTCAAGTCCACCGGCCTTGGCGATACTGCATACTTTGGCCCTGAGGCAGAGTTCTTTATCTTTGACGGTATCCAGTTCGATCAGAACGCACACAGCGGGTACTACTTTATCGAGTCATTGGAAGGCATCTGGAACTCAGGCCGCGACGAAGGCCCGAACCTCGGTTACAAGCCAAGGCACAAGGAAGGTTATTTCCCTGTACCGCCGACAGACAGTCAGGTGAATATCAGGACAGAGATGTGTATGGAGATGCAGAAGGTCGGCATTTATGTCGAGCGTGAGCATCATGAAGTTGCAACCGCGGGTCAGGCAGAGATCGACATGCGCTTTGACTCACTCGTGAAGATGGCAGACAAGAACATGCTCTTCAAATACATCGTCAAGAATGTAGCACGCAGGCATAACAAGACCGCAACCTTTATGCCCAAGCCGCTCTTTGGCGATAACGGTTCTGGCATGCACTGTCATCAGTCTATCTGGAAGAAGGGCAAGCCCCTCTTCGCAGGCAATGGATATGCAGGTCTGAGCGAGATGGCTCTTTACTACATCGGTGGCGTGCTGAAGCATGCACATGCCCTTGCAGCGCTCACAAATCCTACAACAAACTCATACAAGAGACTCACCCCCGGCTTCGAGGCTCCGGTTAACCTTGCATACTCTGCAAGAAACCGTTCTGCATCAATCCGTATCCCGACCTACTCGGCAAACCCGAAGGCCAAGAGGGTCGAGGTCAGGTTCCCTGATCCGTCCTGTAATACATATCTCGCCTTCTCAGCAATGCTGATGGCAGGTCTTGACGGCATCGAGAACAAGATCCACCCAGGGGAGCCTCTTGATAAGGACATCTACGATCTTGGACCGGAAGAGCTGGCATCAGTGCCGACCATGCCGGGCAGCCTTGATGAGGCGCTTGATGCGCTTGAGGCAGATCATGAGTTCCTTCTTAAGGGCAATGTCTTTACCCAGGATGCTATTGATACCTGGATTGCTTACAAGAGAAAGAATGAAGTTGATGCTTTGAGGCTCCGTCCTCATCCATACGAGTTCTTCCTGTATTACGACATCTAAGCCGTATACAGAAGACAGCAATATAAAAAGGGAAGGCAGTAATGCCTTCCCTTTTTTGTTGGAGATTTTTCTTGACGCGACCGCTATTTGCCCATAAACTTAAGAAAAACCGCACCTGAAGGAATAGCACACCCCTGACGTTGGCAGACGAAGTTGCTCATTCCTCTCACATGATCGGAGGATATCATGGCTGAAGTTTTCTTGACGACATTCCTTAATCGTCGGCAAAAGATAGTTTCTACATTGCTTTGTATTGTCGCGCTGCTCTTCGGATGCGCTACTAAACTGCCATCAGGCAGGGCCCAGAATACTGCGGTCACGGGTACCAGCATGGGGTGCGGAGTCGGAGGCGGTAGCCTGTACCAGAGCTTTCTCGCGTCGCAGCCAAAAATAACAGCAATCGTTTTACGGCTCAGGGCTGGGGGGAGGTTCCCCGATAAAGGGTTCACCGCCACGGTCAGGCTGCGGCAGGAAAGTCCCCAGGGGAGAGTCACCGATGAAGCCCGTGCAACCGTGGCAGGGCCTGTTACAACTGGGAAGTTGCTGGACATAACTTTTCAACTGCCGAATGAGGTCCCCGTGCAAGCAGGGCAGCGTTGGGTGATAGAATGGATAACTCCAAAAGAAGGTGACGGCGTTCTGACCTGGATGATGTCATCGGGAGACCCATATGCAGGAGGACAGGCGTACGGCTGCGCAGGAAACGCAATGAGCGCAGATGATTTTATATTCCAGGTGATACCTTAAGATTAGGAGCAATTACGGAGTGAATTATGATTTTGACACGTGAAAGGATTCTGATTTTATTCGGACTCATTCTTTTCATTATCCTTCTGATATCCGGAATCAGGCCGTTTGACCGTGCAACATGGCTCATGGAGATCGCACCCATTTTGATCGCAATTCCCGTTCTGTCCTTAACGTATCAACGGTTCCCACTCAGTTCGATGCTGTATGGACTCATCTTTGTTCATGCGACAATTCTGATTGTTGGTGGAGCATACACATACGCACGAGTTCCCCTGGGGTTCTGGCTGCAAGATCTGCTGTCACTCACTCGAAATCCATACGACAAGATTGGCCACTTTGCGCAGGGCTTTGTACCGGCATTAATCAGCCGGGAGATTTTTCTACGTGGATCATATGTTTCTGGCCGAAAGATAGCAGGGTTTCTTTCAATATGTGTAGCCATGGCAATCAGCTCTTGGTACGAACTGATCGAGTGGTGGGCAGCACTTGCGCTTGGTCAAGGAGCAGAGGAATTCCTCGGCACTCAGGGCGATCCGTGGGATACACAATCAGACATGTTTCTGGCACTTCTCGGAGCATTAGTAGGTATTGTTGCGCTGTCCCGCTTTCAAGACCGACAGATTGAAAAGTCTGAGAAAACGCTCTCTGACAAAAGATATCATCCGGAGTGATTCGTGACAGACGCTGAGCTTAAAATATGGTGGCCAGACCTCGGGACACTGGTAACAGAATTGCGGCAGAACGATCAGTCTGGTGTGGCTGATATGCTTGTCGATGCGGTCCGCGCAGGGGCGACTTCCGGAGAGATCCTTGATGGTATAGGCGTGGTGCTGCGGCATCATCATTCGCTGCGTTCCCAGCTTAGCGCTCACTCGGCAGTTGCCTGGGATGCTGTCATGGGCGATCTGGACCGTGCCTATCCCGGCTCAAGGATCGGGAACTGGTTTGCCCGGCTGATGCGGCGCAGTCGTGGATGAGTCAGTCCAATACCGGTATCTTGAACACCACCTTTCTTACTTTTTCCCGCTGATCAGAACAGGAGAGCTGCGGCATGTGTGCATCCTGCGGAAAGAAGATGGCAAAGTTGCCCGTATCCAGTGTTATAAAATCTGCGATCCCCTCCAATTTCCCCATATCTTTTTCTTCTTCATATCCCAGATCCCTGCACCTGTCTTTATCTACAACGCCTATCTTTTCCCTGCCTTGTATAAGCAACTGGATGTCAATGAACTTTCTGTGATATTCCAGAAAGCCTTCGCTCAAGGGTTTTGACTCATATTCGCTGACTGATGCGAAGGCGCCGCCGCTGTTTATGTCATATGAGCCCGGCAGCAATGCAGGTATGGTGTCATTATGGTTTTCCAGAAAGGCGAGGACGTCAGCAAAATGGGGATGCTGGCAAAGATACATGGCGAAATTATTGACTGAATCATAGATCATTGAATAATGTTCCCTTTTCTTGTAACCATTATACCCAACAGGGAAAGCGGCACTTTATCCCTGTCTTTCCATAAGCCGTTCCTTCAGCTTGGTATATCTCTCTGAGGGTTTGTTGTTCCTGATCGCGATGCCGACTGCCTTCTTTGTGCCGATCAGGATAACGAGTTTCTTGCCGCGGGTGACCGCAGTATAGAGAAGGTTCCTCTGGAGCAGCATGTAGTGCTGCGTCAGGAGCGGCATGATCACAACAGGATATTCGCTGCCTTGCGATTTGTGCACAGAGATAGCGTACGCGAGGATCAGTTCGTCAAGTTCAGAGAAGTCATACGCCACTGCCTTTCCTTCATAATCAACTATAACTTCCTGATCCTCTCTGTTGATGGATGCGATCCTGCCGATGTCGCCGTTAAAAACATCTTTGTCATAGTTGTTCCGTATCTGCATCACCTTGTCCCTGATCTTAAAGACCCTTCCGCCGCGGTGAAGCTCATCAGTCGCATTGTTAAGATGTTTCTGAAGTTCAACATTCAGATTGGACGCGCCCACAACGCCCCGGTGCATAGGGGTGAGCACCTGTATGTCATTAATCGCGTCAAAGCCGAACTTCTCGGGAACCTTTTTTGCACAGAGTTCGAGGATCTTTTCGAGCACCTTCTCAGGTTCCTCTAACGAGATGAAGTAGAAGTCCTGATCTGCGTCATTTTCAGCCTGTGTAATCGGCATGTCGCCGCTGTTTATCTTGTGTGCATTCAAAACAATAAGGCTTTTCTGCGCCTGCCTGAAGATTTGGTTCAGCCTGATGCATGGCACCTGCCCTGAGTCGATGATATCCCTCAGCACATTGCCTGCTCCGACAGAAGGCAGCTGGTCAATATCGCCGACAAGAATAAGCGTAGTCTGCTTTGGCACTGCCTTGAGCAGGTGATACATCAGCACCGTGTCGACCATGGAGGTCTCATCGATCACGATCAGATCAGCATTGAGCGGGTTCTGCTCAGTCTTCTTGAACCCACCGTCATTTTTCGGGCTGTACTCAAGCAGGCGGTGGATGGTCTTTGCCTCATGGCCGGTTGCATCTGACATCCTCTTCGCTGCTCTTCCGGTGGGGGCTGCAAGGAGGATGCTCATGCCAGAGAGTGCATGAAGCGTAATGATCGCCTTAATAATGGTCGTCTTTCCTGTTCCAGGACCACCAGTGATGACCATCACCTTTGCATCAAGAGATTCGCTGATCGCTTTTGCCTGGTTTTCGGCCAGCGTGATATTCAAGTTTTTCTGCACAGTCTCAAGTGCCTTGTCCCGGTCTACCATGAAAAGCCTGCGCTGTGTTTTATTCAGTTCTCGGAGGTTTTCTGCAATACCTTTTTCAGCGACATAGAACTCTGCAAGATACACAGCTTCTTCGTCAATTATGATTCTTTTTTCCGCAGCAACGGATGCGATCGCCTGTTTTATGGTTTCAGCGCTGATATTCAGAATTTCGCGGCATTCTTCAATAAGTCCGTCGTGCGGATAATAGACATGGCCGTTCAAAGCAAACTGCTGGAGCACATAAAGGATGCCTGCTTCTGCGCGCATGGGAGAATCTTTCGGAATGCCTAACTTTGCTGCTATGCTGTCTGCTGTCTTAAAGCCGATGCCGAAGATGTCTGTTGCAAGCCGGTAAGGGTTTTCCTTTACGATTGCGATCGAGGTCTTGCCATACTGGCGGTAGATCTTTGAAGCGTACGCAGAGCTCACGTCATGGCTCTGGAGGAAAAGCATCACATCACGGACATCTCTCTGTTCCTGCCAGGCGGCCGTGATCATATCGAGCTTCTTTTCCCCGATACCTTCGACCTCTCTCAACCGCTGAGGCTGATGTTCAATAATGTCGAGCGTTTCAATACCGAACTTTTCGATAAGCCGTTTTGCCATGACCGGGCCTACACCTTTGATCAGGCCTGACCCCAGGTATTTTTCGATGCCATGCAGGGTTGCAGGAGCAACAACTTCGCAGGAGGTAAACTTGAACTGCTCGCCGAACTTCGGATGCCTGTCCCATGATCCAGTGACCTTGACGACCTCACCAGGACTGACAGAGAAAAGACTGCCGACGATCGTAACCAGATCTCTCTGGCCCTTCACCTTTATCTTTGCGATCGTGAAATGATTTTCCTCGCTATGGAAGGTGATGCGCTCAAGCTGGCCCTGAATTTCTATCGGCATTCGATATTGTACAAAAAGCACTATGGAAGATGACAGGAGATAATTATTGGCTATGGATAGGAGTATGCTAAGGGCACCCTCCGCACCATTTCCTGAGCCTTCTGTCTATCCTTTGGATGCAGATCAAGCAACCTTGAAATTTGGAAGCGTTCAAGAGTGTTATAATTAAGTACTACAGCATGAGGATGCCAAGGAAGGAATGCAGAATGATTGAAGGCAATGTTCAACAAAAAAGACGCTATAAACGATATTCAGTGGATCTCATGTCTATCGGCGGCAGAATGTCGCGCACTGCGGAAGTTACGCTTTTGGACATATCCTCAGATGAGATCACACTAAAAGCTGATATCAGGCTTAATTTGGGAAGCCAGTATTCCCTTAAGCTGCACGAGGGAGATAATAATATTGCGCTGAGAGGGACTGTGTTATGGTCCTCTCTGGCCGAAATCCGGCAAGGTTCTGATGGGGATGCCATCCCATTTTACAAAGCAGCAATCAAACTTGCGAATGTTTCTGAGGATGTATTGAAGTATTTGGCAGAAGCTATTGCATCGTCAAGATGTGCCCAGGCTGATGATGCTTGGTCTGTTACTGCTGATGCTGATGGAAAGGAGAGAATGCTGCTGCACGTTCCTGAAGAGTACAGGGTTAAGAAAATCAGCCTTGGGGGCATGCTCATAGAGACGGCTTGCAAGTCTGAATGTGAAGCACGGTTTCCGATGGAAATTGCCCTCCCTGGTAATCGCTTCATAAAGTTCGAGGGCAGGGTCGCCTCGCGTCTTAATCTTTCTGACACGGCTTCCGAACTTTGCGATGTGGGTATCGAATTTCTGAATATGACAGAGCAGGATAGGGAAAGGCTTGCTGAATTCATACAGACGCTTGATAGAGTCTAAATGCAGAAGCCGCGCAAGGTTAAAGACAGTCAATGAGAGAAAAGGGGGGATATGTGCCCCCCTCATGCTCAACAATTTACATTTCTTTGATTTCGATGCATTTGTCAGGACAGACTTCAACGCAGCTCATACAGCCAACGCATTCTCCTGCCTGAAAGGGATCAGTCTTGCCGTTGGAGCCCATCTGATAAACCTGGACCGGACAGATGTTTACGCATTCTCCACAGCCGGTGCAGCAATCCATGTTGACATTGACTAAATACATTGCAACCTCCTCATAAAGTGTATTAATCGACAGGTGTTACCACTGCCATAACTACCAGCTTGCTGCCTTTGTCAGCCTTAAACCCGTGTTGCACCATCGGGTCGCAAAGAAGACAGGTCTTTTCGTCGGCCTCAATCTCTTCTTCCCCTATAATAAACGTTCCTCTGCCTTCAACGCAATACATGAGTAATCTCATAGGTGCCTTGTGTGGTTTCAGTTCCTGACCTGGCTCGAGGCACATAAGCGCAACCCGCATTTCAGGCTTGTCTGTAAGCATCTCCCTGCCGATTTTGTCAGGGTAAAACGTAATGAGTTTTTTAAGATCAAGTATTTCCATGGTAGCCTCCTTTTGTTGGTCTATTATCTCACGAACGCACGCAGGAATGTTATGATTAATGTCATAAGGCTATTCTGCTGATACGCTGCCTGAGGTGTCTCTGCGAAATACCTCTATCCACGCTGTTTTGAAGTGGTCGAATGTCTTTGTCTCGATCGATGCCCGCATTTGTTTGAAAAAATCCTGGTAAAAATAAAGATTATGCAGCGTGTTCAGACGCATGGAGAGGATCTCCCGTGCAAGGAACAGATGTCGAAGATACGCTTTTGAATAGTTCCTGCAGGTGTAGCATCCGCAGTCAGGGTCAAGGGGCCCGTTATCAAACTTGAACTCCTGGCGTTTGATGCTGATTCTGCCCCGGCTGGTAAAAAGCGTTCCATTCCGGGCATTCCGGGTTGGCATTATGCAGTCGAACATATCAAAGCCGGCATCAACTGCCGCAAGCATGTCAACAAAGTCACCTATTCCCATCAGATAACGCGGCTTGTCTTGCGGAAGCAGGGGAGCGTTGAAATAAATGATCTCATGCATTTCTTCCTTGGGTTCTCCGACGCTGACTCCGCCTACTGCATAGCCGTCAAATCCGATATTGATCATATCCTCTGTGCTTTTTCTTCTCAGATCCTTGTACATGCCGCCTTGTATGATGCCGAAAAGGGCCTGCCCTACATTCTGATGGTTTTTGCATTCCTGAGCCCATCTGCTGGTAACCTCGACCGATTTTGCTGCATATTCATGTGTCGCCGGATAGGGGATACATTCATCGAAGGCCATGGCAATGTCGGATCCCAACACACCTTGGATTTTCATCGCCTCCGCAGGACCGATAAAATGGAGAGATCCGTCCAAGTGCGATCTGAATTGCACTCCGTGTGCTTCAATTTTCCTGAATGATGCGAGGCTGAAGACCTGAAAGCCGCCGCTGTCCGTGAGGATGGGGCGGTTCCAGTTCATGAACGCGTGCAGGCCTCCCAAAGCGGAAATTACGTCAAGGCCGGGCCGCAGGTAGAGGTGATAAGTATTGCCGAGAATTATTTCCGCGCCTATGTCTTTTAGCTCGTCAGAAGACATTGCTTTTACCGTGCCGAGCGTTCCGACAGGCATAAAAGCAGGTGTATTAATGATGCCTCTCGCAGTGACGACCTCACCCCTGCGTCTTTCTCCATCCCTTGCAATGATCCTGTATTCCATGTCTTTACTTTTCTCCGGGGAATCTGTTTTAA